>JAXHLP010000001.1:0-373069 GCA_034522155.1 Acidimicrobiales bacterium
TTCGACGTGCGCGAGAGCGCGCTCTAGATCGGGAGGAGACCCGTGGCCCGTCGAGTCATCACCGAGGGTTCAACCCTCACCGACGCACCCCTGCTCGAGGTCGAGGACCTCTGCACCACCTTCAAGACCGAGACTGGACCCGTCCGGGCGGCGACCACGTCCTCGTTCGTCCTCGAGCAGCGCCTGTAACTCGACATCGTCGGCGAAATCCGGCTCGGGCAAGACCGTCCTGTCACGCTCGATCATGGGCCTGCTGCCCCGTAGCAACGTCGAGCGCACCGGATCGATCCGGTACGAGGGCACCGAGATCTCCGGCTACACCCAGCGCGAGATGCAGGCGGTCTGGGGCCCGGAGATGGCGATGGTCTTCCAGGACCCGATGACCTCGCTCAACCCGGTCATGAAGATCGGCCGCCAGATCACCGAGTCGCTGCGCTACCACCTCGACATGGACAAGAACGAGGCCAACGAGCTCGCCGTCTCGCTGCTGACGCTCGGTCGGCATCCCCGAGCCGAAGCAGCGGATCACCGAGTACCCGCACCAGCTCTCCGGCGGCATGCGCCAGCGGGTCACCATCGCCATCGCCCTGGCGTGCGGACCCAAGCTGCTGTTCGCCGACGAGCCCACCACCGCCCTCGACGTGACGGTGCAGGCCCAGATCCTCGATCTGCTCGCCGCGCCAGCAGCGCGAGCGCCACATGGCGATGATCCTGGTCACCCACGACCTCGGCGTCGTCGCCGGCCGCACCGACGACATCGCGGTGATGTACGCCGGCAAGGTCGTGGAGACGGCGTCGGCGCAGACGCTCTTCAGCTCGATGCGGATGCCCTACACCGAGGCGCTGCTCGACGTCGATCCCCAAGCTCGAGTACCACAGCCACACCCGGCTGGCATCCATCCCCGGCCGCCCCCCCAACCTGATCAGTCCACCCACGGGCTGTGACTTCGCGCCACGGTGCCGCTACGCCCAGGAGCGCTGCCTCGAGGAGGAGCCGCCCCTGACCGAGGGCGAGACGCCCGGCCACCACTACCGCTGCTTCTTCCCGGTCGGTACCGAAGCCGGCAACGAGGCCCTCGAGCGCAACATCGCCGAGGGCCGCACCACGCCGGCGACGGCGTCGACGGTCGACGTCAGCAGCACGAGGAGCGCCGCTGATGGCCGGATCCGGCACCGCTCACCTCCGCGACCGCGACGACGTGGTCCTGCGGGTCGAGGACCTCGTCGTGGAGTTCCCGGCCGGCCGGGGGCGCACCGTGCATGCCGTGTCCGGCGTCAGCTTCGATGTCGTCCGGGGTGAGACGCTCGGGCTCGTGGGCGAGTCGGGCTGTGGCAAGTCGACCACCGGCAAGGCCATCGTGCGGCTCGTGCCGATCACCAGCGGAGAGGTCACCTTCGGCGACACCGACATCACCAAGCTGCGGGGTGGGGCGCTCCGCGAGCTGCGCCAGAACCTCCAGATGATCTTCCAGGACCCGGTGTCGTCCATCAACCCCCGCCGACGCGTCCGCGACATCGTCGGCGAACCGCTCGAGGATCTGGAACGCGGCACCGACGGACGCCGACGAGCTCGGTCGACGAGGTGCTCGACGCGACGTCGGGCTCGATCCCGACGCTGGCCGGCGACCGCCGACCGCCACGAGTTCTCGGGCGGGCAGTGCCAGCGGATCTGCATCGCCCGCTCGCTCGTCCTCGACCCGGAACTGGTCATCTGCGACGAACCCGTATCGGCGCTCGACGTGTCGGTCCAGGCCCAGATCCTCAACCTCCTCGAGGACATGAAGCAGGCGTACGGGCTGACCCTGATCTTCATCGCCCACGACCTCGCCGTGGTCAAGAACGTCAGCGACCGGGTCGCGGTCATGTACCTGGGCAAGATCTGCGAGGTCGCCTCGCCCGACGACCTGTACCACCACCCCGCGCATCCCTACAGCTCGGCTCTGCTGTCGGCGATCCCGCTCCCCGACCCCGACGTCGTGCCCGACACCAGCGACGTCGCTGGCGAGCTTCCGTCTCCCATGGACCCACCGTCGGGCTGTCGGTTCCGCACGCGGTGCCCGCAAGCTCAGGACCGCTGCGCGGAGGAAGAGCCGGTGGTCCGTGAGGTGGCCGACAACCACTACGTGGCCTGTCACTTCCCGCTGGTCGGCGATACCGCGCCGCCGCCGACCACCGCCGTGTCAGTCGGCTCCGACTGACCGCAAGCCGGCCCGAGGGAGGCCGCGATGACTCCTGAATCCAGATCGCGGACCCGACTCGACCCCGCCGTCCGTCGCCAGCAGATCGCCGAAGCCGCCGCTCGCGCGTACGCCGAGCGCGACCCGGCCGAGGTCACCTTCGAGGACGTCGCCGACGAGGCCGGGGTGTCACGCAGCCTCGTGTACGCCTACTTCGGCGACCGCGGCAACCTGCTGGCCGCTGCCTACACCGTCGAGCTCGCCCGCCTCGACCGCGCGATCGATGGCGCGCTCGGTGACATCCGTCTCGATCGCAGCCGGGTGGACGACGCGGTCCGCACCTACCTGGCGTTCGCGTCCCGCCACCGTGCGAGCTGGAACCTCATGGCCGCGGCGGGCTCGTCCCGCCACCCCGCCGTGCGCGAAGCCATCGCCGCTCGAACCGAACGCATCGCCGAGCAGGTCGGCAACACCACCGAGGTCCGGCTGCTGGTGAGCGGGGTGATCGGGATGCTCGAGGCTGCGGCGGCCCAGGTCCTGGAGAACGGCGACACCGATCCCGACGAGCTCGCTGATCTCCTCAGCCAGGTGATCTGGGCCGGCGTCTCCTCCCTGAGCGAGGACTGACGCGCCCGGGATCGACGGAGTCGGGCCGGGCAGACCTACGCCGACATGACGACGGAGTCGGAATAGGGCGCAGGACGTGATGCGATCGACGGAGTCGAGCGGATCACACCTACGATGCCGCCATGCCCAAGCCCTATGACATGCAGATCGACCACGACACGACCTACGAGGTGACCTTCGCCACCGACAAGGGCGAGATCGTCGCCGAGATGGACCCGAAACTGGCGCCGAGCACGGTGAACGAGTTCGTCTGCAAGGCCCGCGACGGCTTCTACGACGGGCTGACCTTCCATCGGGTCGTTCCCGGGTTCGTGGTCCAGGGCGGCGATCCCGACGGCACCGGCCGGGGCGGTCCGGGCTACAAGTTCGACGACGAACCGGTCCAGGGCGAGTACACGCTCGGCGCGCTGGCGATGGCCAACGCCGGCCCCAACACCAACGGCAGCCAGTTCTTCATCTGCATCGACGACTGCACCCGGAAGCTCGACAAGGCCTACAACCTGTTCGGCTACGTGACCTCGGGGGTCGAGAACGCGCAGTCGATCGCCGTCGGCGACCGCATGAACACGGTCACCATCACCGAGAAGTAGGCCTTGGGAAATCGCTCCTCGGCTCGCGGGCTGAACATCGCGGCCGTGCACGAGGCCATCACCGAGGCGGTTCCCGACCGGGAGTGCATCGTCTGGCGCGATCGGCGTCTCACGTGGGACGTCGTCACCCGGCGGACACGCCAGCTGGCCAACGGTCTCCTCGACCGGGGCGTCGGTGGCTCCCCGCGGGTCGTGGCCGTCGTGGCCGGGACAACCGACCTCGACGCCGACCGGCTGCATCGATCGGCCGCCGAGCACCTCGCCCGCTACAAGCTCCCCAAGGACTACCTCGTCGTCGATGTGATCCGCCGGAGCGCGAGCGGCAAGCCCGACTACGCCTGGGCCCGCGACGTCGCCGGTGCGAGGTGACGTGCGGCGCGCCGTCGCGACCCGACCCGGGTCCTACCTCCGCAAGCCCGCCGAGCAGGACGGCCGGGAGTTCATCGACCGCGTCCTCGCCAGCCGGAACCACCTGGAACCGTTCGTGTTCGCGCCCGATTCGGTGTCCGCGTACCGCTCGTGGCTGGCCCGGGGCCGGCGCGGCGAGGTCGAGCAGTTCCTCGTGTGCGTGCGGGGCGCCGACGACATCGCGGGGTTCGTCACCCTCAACAACATCACCGGCGGTGCGCTGCAGTCCGCAGCCATCGGTTGGGCCGGGTTCCGGCCCCACCTCGGTGCAGGGCACCTGACCGCCGGGGTCTCCATGGTTCTGGAGCTGGCCTTCACCCAGATCCGGCTCCACCGCGTCGAGGCCAACATCCAGCCCCAGAACACCCGGTCCCGGGTGCTGGCCACCCGGACGGGCTTCCACCTCGAGGGGTTCTCGCCCCGGTACCTCCACATCGGTGGGGACTGGCGAGACCACGAACGCTGGGCCGTCCTCACCGAGAACTGGCGTGCCGACCCAGCCAGGCGGGGAGGCCGGCCATGAGCGACGAGGTTCGACAGCGACAGCTCCCGCTGCACCGACCACTCGACCTGCGCCTCACGCTCGGTCCGACGCGGATCGGCCGCGGCGACCCGTGCACGCGGCTCAAGTCCGACGAGGCGGTGCGGGCCTCCCGGACGCCGGACGGACCGGTCACCCTGCACCTCCACGTCGACGGCGACGAGCTCGGCGCCACGGCCTGGGGGCCGGGCAGCGACTGGGCGCTCGACCAACTCCCCGATCTCGTGGGCGAGAACGACCGCGGCCCGTTCGAGACCGATCATCCGCTGTTGGCCGATCTCGCCCGGCGCATGCCCGGTCTGCGCATCGGCGCCACCCACCGGGTCGTCGAGGCCATCCTGCCGGCGGTCTGTGGCCAGAAGGTGTCGGCCTTCGAGGCCAAGCGCGCCTACCGCCAGATCGTGGAGTCGCTCGGCGAACCCGCGCCGGGCGAACCCGGCGTCGAGCTCGTGGTCCCGCCCGACCCCCGCACCCTGGCTTCCACCGGCTACCAGCTCCTCCATCCCCTGGGTCTCGAGCGACGACGAGCGGACATCATCAGACGGGCGGCCGCCCGTGCGGCCACCGTCGAGGCGATCGTGGACGTCGCGCCGGACGAGGCCGAGCAGCAGCTCCGGTCGATCACGGGCGTGGGCGTCTGGACCGCGGCCCACGTCCGCGAGACCGCGCTGGGCGATCCCGACGCGGTGCCCGTCGGGGACCCGACCCTCAAGCACCTGGTCAGCTTCGTGTTCCTCGGCGAGCGGCACGGTACCGACGCGCAGATGCTCGAGCTGCTCGAGCCGTTCCGCGGCCATCGAGGCCGGGTGGTCCGCCTGCTCAAGGGCGCGGGACTGGGCCCGCCACGACACGCCGGCGGGGGCCGCTGACCCGTTGTCCACAGCCTGTGGACGGCCGTGCACCGTCGATGCACAGGGTTGTCCCTCTTCCATCCCACAAGACCACCGCCGTACCGTCCGGCCATGACCACCTACGACGTCACGATGCGGGATCAGCAGGTCGAGATCGTGGGCGCCGACGCCTACGCCCAGGAGGGGCCGATGACCACGTTCTTCGAGCTCGGCGAGGGTCGGGACGTGGTCGACTGCTGGGCCCAGCGGGTCGCCAGCATCCGTACGGCCGACATCCTGCTGATCCGACGCGCGACCAGCGCCGACGACCAGCTCCGCGCCGTCAGCTGATCTCGTTCGCCGGGTGCCGGCGCCGCCGGCCTCAGGGCTCGAGCCGGACGAGCGTGGCCGACTCGAAGACGTCGCTGTCCATCGGCACCACGATCTCGTTGTCGGGCCGCGCGGTGCTCAGCGAGCTGAGGACACCCTCGCACAGCCCCTCATAAGTGCGGTAGGTGGCGGCGTAGACCAGCCAGATCGTGTGGTCGCCGGCACGCTCGAGCACCTCGGTCGCCATCGCTTCGGGTTGCGCCGCCTGGTTGCGGGCGGCGTAGTCCACCCAGTCGATGCGCTCGGGGCGTGTGAGCGCGGGCACGCCGACCGCCTCGAACGACGCCGGGAGGGCCCGCAGCGTCGAGGGTCCGAGCTGATCGGGGCAGAACACGACGAGGTCGTCCGGGTCGCCCTGCGCCGTGATCGCCGAGGCGATCCGCGCGCCCTGGGTTCGCTCGTCGATGACGTTGTACACCAGACCCGGCCCGGCGAGCACCAGCGCCACCAACATCGCGACGCGCGGCGCGGCCACGCCGGGGAGCCCGGCGACGGCCACACCGGCAGCGACCAGCAGCATCGGGACGAATCCGGCGGCGTAGCGCGCCACGAACGTGGCGTTGGTGATCGCTCCGACCCCGAGACCGACCAGGATGGTCAGCAGCACCAAGCCGATTTCGGGCCGGACCACGGGGACCGTTCGCAGGTCGAGCGTCAGCTCGGTCCCACTCGCCGAGGCGAGCACCAGCCCGAGCGCGGCGAGACCGAGCACGAAGAAGCCGAACAGCATCGCCTCCGGCAGCCCGAGCTGGCCCCCCAGCCCGTTGGCGAGCTCGGTCACCGCACGGGTCGGACGGGTCGCGGTCCCCCATGGCGTACCCGTGTGGGACGCCTGGTAGAGGAACGACGGGAGCCACGGCAGGAAGAACACCGTGCCGGCCGCCAGCGCCGACCCGATGCGGAGGGCCTCCCGACGCGCATCGGCGCGCCACCATCGCCAGGCGAGCAAGCCGACGGCCGCCACGCCGAGGTAGATCGCCCAGTAGTGGGTGAGCAGCGCCCCGCCGGTGAGCACCGCGAGCAGCGCCCACCGCCCTCGGTCCGGACCACCTCGCAGGTCGTCGGCCACCAGCCAGGCACCGAGGACGAGCAGCGCCAGCAGCGCATACATACGTGCCTCGGTCGAATAGCGCACCAGGTACGGGGTCGCCGCCGCCAGCACGAGCGCGGCTCCGCCGGCCACGACGCCACCACGACGCCGTCCGGCCACCCACATCAGCGGGAGGAGCGCGACCCCGAGGATGCCGGAGAGGGACCGCACGGCGACGTCGCCGGAGCCGAACAGCTCCATCCAACCGTGTAGCAGCAGGTAGTACAGGGGAGGATGGCCGTCGTGGCGCAGCGCCTCCGGGATATCGCCTGCCGGGAGCTGGGCGATGGTCACCGACAGCGCCTCGTCGAGCCACAGCGGCGAGTCGGTGACGAAGCGTAGGACCACGCCGGCGAGCACGACCAGGGCGCCCAGCCCCAGCTCGACGCGGCGTCCCGGACGCGTCGGGTCCGACATCCTCGGTTCGACGGATGGCACGGGCGTACGCTAACCGTCCCGCTTCCCGCCGCCCGCTTCCACCGTCCCACCGAGTCCGCACCCGATGACCGATCGACATTGGCGCCCCGGCATGGTCGTGATCCTGCTGATCGCCGCCGCCGTCCGGCTCTCGTACGTGGTCTTCGTCGTCGGCGACGACCTCGCCGCCGGCGACGCCATCTACTACTCGGCCCAGGCCGACACCATCGCCGCCGGCGGCGGCTTCTCCCATCCCTTCGAGGACGAGCCCGCCGCTGATCACCCACCCATGACCGCCCTGCTGCTCGCGCCGGTGAGCGTCGGGGCGGGTGATCCGCTCTTCGAGCAGCGCCTGCTGATGGCCGCGATCGGCACGCTCGCGGTGGGAGCCATCGCGCTGCTCGGACGCGAGATCGGTGGGCGACGGGGTGGGCTGATCGCTGGTGGGATCGCCGCCGTGTACCCGGGATTGTGGATCAACGACGGGCTGGCCATGTCCGAGACCCCGACGGCGCTACTGACCGCTCTCGTCCTCCTCGTGGCCATCCGGTGGCGCCGCGACCAGGCACCGGGTTGGCTGCTCGGGATCCTCGGCGGGCTCCTCGTGCTGACCCGCGCCGAGCTCGGACTCCTCATGGCCGCGCTCGTGCTGCCCTGGGGGTTGTCCGGGGCCTGGCTCGACCGGGTCCGTCGCATCGCGCTGGTGGCCCTCGTGGCCGTCCTGGTCGTCGCCCCGTGGACCGTACGGAACCTCATCCGATTCGAGGAGCCCGTCGCGGTCTCGACCAACGACGGCCTCACGCTCGTCGGCGCCAACTGCGACCCGTCCTACTTCGACGCCGTCGGGTTCTGGTACCTGCAGTGCGGCCTCCCCGAGCCCGCGGGCGATCAGTCCGAGGTGTCCGCCGCCTACCGCGAGCAGGCGCTCGAGTACGTGGGCGACCACCTCGACCGGGTCCCCACGGTCGCCGCCGCGCGGGCGGCCCGGGTCTGGAGCGTGTGGGAGACCGACGCCATGACCTACCTCAACCGGGGCGAGGGACGCCCGCAACCGGCGTCGGTCATGGCGCTGTACGGGTGGTGGCTCCTCGCGCCGGCTGCGGCCGCGTCGCTGTGGTCCATCCACCGGCGGCGGGGCCCGCTGCTCGTGCTGGTGGCCCCGTTCGTCACCGTGACCATCGTCGCGGTGCTCACCTACGGCATCCCCCGTTTCCGGCTGCCGGCCGAGGTCGCGGCCATCGGTGCCCTCGCTGTGCTCGGACGGATCCGGGTACGCCACCGCCACTCCTCCAACGACGAGGTTTCCGGCGATGAAGAGGTCGGCGGAGTCGCCATCGGCACGACCACGGGCGACTGGTCGTAGGCTCGGAACACGATGTCCGCCGCTGACGAGACCCGCAGCGATCGCCTCCTCGTGATCATCCCGGCGTTCAACGAGGAAGCGTCGCTCCCGGCCGTGCTCGATGAGCTCTACGCCACGCTCCCCGCGATCGACGTCGTCGTGATCGACGACGGTTCCCTCGACCGCACGGCCGACGTCGCGCGCGCCGGTGGTGCTGCGGCGCTGCGGTTGCCGTACAACCTCGGCATCGGCGGGGCATTGCGGACCGGCTTCCGGTACGGGGTCGACCACGGGTACCGCCGGGCAGTGCAGTTCGACGCCGACGGCCAGCACGACCCCGGCGAGGTCGCCGCGCTGGTACGACCGCTCGCCGACGGCGCCGATCTCGTGATCGGGAGCCGCTTCGCCGACGCCGAGAGCGACTACGAGGTCGGGCGGGTACGCCGTCGGGCCATGCGGGTGCTGGGCATCACCGTCCGCGTCCTCTCCGGCCAGGTGTTCACCGACACCTCGTCGGGGTTCCGGGCCTTCGGGCCCGATGCCCTCGATCTGTTCGCCCGCAGCTACCCCGCGGAATACATGGAATCGGTCGAGGCGCTGGTGATGGCGTGCGCGTCGGGCCTGCGCGTCGCCGAAGTCCCCGTGCGGATGCGAACCCGCGCCGGCGGCCAGCCGTCCACCCGGTCGTTCCGACTCGCCTACCACTACGTCCGCCTGTTGCTGGTCGTCCTGGTCACCAAGCGGCGCGCGCCCCTGCGGGAGGCCACGCCTTGAGTCCCCGCGCCCACATCTTCGTCTTCCTGGTCACCGTCGGCGCCCTCGTCTTCATCCTGCGCCTGGTGCGCCGGCGCCAGCTCCGGGCCAAGTACGCCATGTTGTGGGTGTCGGTCGGGTCGGTCCTGGCTGTGCTCGCGACCTTCCCCGTGCTCGCCAACCGGGCGGCAACGCTGGCCGGCGTCGACTACCAGCCGGCCGCGCTGCTCTTCGGTGCCGTCGCCTTCCTCTTCCTCCTGGTCGTGCACTTCTCCTGGGAGTTGTCCCGGCTCGAGGACCGGTCGCGCACCGTGGCCGAGGAGCTGGCCATGCTGCGGCACCGCCTCGAGCAGGTCGAAGGCTCCGACGGTACCGACGACGAGACGACGAGCCCGCCGGCACGCACCCCGGAGCCGGGCTCAGCTCAGTCGGACTGAGCGGCACACCACGATCATCCCGTCGGCCAGGAAGGGACGACCAGCGCGCGCCGCCAGCCGCTCGATCGCGGTCACGCCGCGAGCGCCGGTCGCGAGCGCACCGCCCTCCTTCACCGCCGGGACGAACGTGGCGCTCTCCTCCACCTCGAAATCATGATCGGCCAGCAGGCGGGTCAGCGTCCGCCAGGTGAAGCCGACGACGTGATCCGGGTGGTTGACCTCGCGGTTCATCAACGCGGCCACCGTGTTGAACAGGCCGGCAGCGTTGGGGGTGGTGATCACCAGCCGGCCTCCCGGAGCGAGCAGGTGGTGCAGACCGTCCAGGAACGGTCCCGGTGCATCGAGGTGCTCGATCACCTCGCCGGCGATCACCAGGTCGGCGGGCTCGACGCCAGCCGCGGCCACCGCTGCTTCGTCGCGGCAGTCGACCACATGCGCGTCGTACCCCGCGACGCGGGCCGCGGCCACACCCTCGACATCGAGGTCGAGCCCCACGAGCGCTCGGGCCCCGGCCGCGAGGTGCTCGTGCAGCCACGCGCCCGAACGATCCTGCATCGACCGGTAGCCCTCGTCCACGAAGCCGATGTGGATGACCCGTCGGTCCCTCGCCAGCTCGACGAGGTACGCGGCCCGGTCGACGCAGCGGGCGCGGGGCAGCTCGTGGACCATGTCGAGCTGCGTGCCGGCCGCGGCCGGCTCGAACACCGGCACCTCGGGGCCCAGCGACGCAACCCGTTCGGCCAGGGGCGGTGCCGCGTCGGCGAGCAGGCGGGTGAGCTTGCGCCACAGGCCGGCGCGGCCGACCCACAGCAGGGGGGCCATCGCCCCGGCGACCGGTTCCCACCAGAACGGTTCCTCGGTGTCGAAGTCGTACGGGTGGCAGTACACGAACCCCACATCGGTGGAGAGGAGCCGCCGCTCGAGCAGCCCGGCAGGCACGAGGCGGAGGTAGGTGCCGCCGAGCGGCACCCGCGTGGCCCGGAGATCGGCCAGGGGCGCGGGGAGCTCCAACAGCCCGCTCGGCCAACAGAACGCGTGGGACGGCGCTCCCGGGTAGCCGTACAGGGGGTTCGCGGCGGGGAGCACGCTGGACGAGTACGTGAATCCGACCTCAGCCAGCACGTCGGTCGCCCAGACCGTGTCAGCGGTCAGCGAGAACGTGGCGGCCCGGTAGCCCGCGATGTCGCCTCCCGTGAGCTCCCCCAGCAGCTCGCGACCTCGGGTCGCGCTCTTCCGCAGCGAGTCGGCGTCGTGGCCGTCGAGCTGGGTGTGGTCCCAGTCGTGCAGCCCCACCTCGTGGCCGGCGTCTGCGATCCGTCGGATCAGGTCGGGATCGGTCTCGGCGAGGTTGCCGACCACGAAGAAGGTGCCACGCACGCCCAGCTCGGCCAACCGGTCGAGGATGTCGTCGACTTGGTCCGGATATCGCGCCGCCACGTCGGGACCGGGCCGATGGTCCTCGACGTCGAGGGTGAAGGTGAGGCGCCGATCCGTGGGCACGCTCAGTACGCGTCCATGTCGAGGAACTCGAAGGTGTCGAGCACCAGGGCGTCCTGGTCGATCTCCGGGTCGAGGCTCTTGACGATGAGGTTCAGCGGTGCCGGGAGCAGGCGCCGCGGCGGTGTGATCCCCCGGAGCCGCACCCACCGGTTCCAGCCGGCGTACACGCAGGCAGGCGTCCGGTGGTGGCGACACACCGCGGCGAGCGCGTCCCGTCCATCGAACACCGCGCTCGGCCGCCCGCGGGGCAGGATCTTGAGCAGCACGGCCATGGGCACGGGTCCGAACGAGCTCCGAGTCGAGACCGCCACGAGATCGGGACCCACGTGCACCGAGAAACCGGGTCCGTTCGGCGAGGCGAGCCGCCATCGCAGGTGGTCGACCGTGTAGCGGTTGGTCCACCCGTGCGCCTCGGCGTGGTCGAGGCCGTCGGCGTCGTCGACGAAGCGGGCGGAGTCGAGATAGGCGTCGTCGACGTCGACCGAGCGCCACCCCGACACACCGCGCAGCGGTCGGGCCGCGACGACCACGGGCAAGCCGCAGTACAGACGCCAGTCGAGCTTCTCGACCACGGGCGGCGTGGAGTTCTCGTTGCTCACGCCCACGATCACGCGGACCCCGTCGGCGGCCGCCCGTTCGAACAGGCCCCGGGACAGCTTGGTGAAGTAGCCCTTGCGCTGGATGCCGGAGCGGGTGACGGCATTGAGCGAGAACGCGAACCTCGCCGGCCCGGCCTCGTTGCGGTACTGCTGGGGCACGAACGCGTAGTGGGCCACCCGCAAGCCGTCGTCGTCGATGCTGTCGGCGTACGCGGTGCCGTGCGGGTTCCGAAGATAGAGCCACTCGAGGTACGACTCGTCGGCGAAGCGCGGGTCGGGCAGCTCGGCGTCGAGCAGCTCGGTGTCGAGGCGAAGTCCCTCCCGGTCCATCGCCGAGAACCTACCGTCGTGCCGTGCACGATCCCGGGGACCCGTGACCTTCAACTCGCTGCAGTACGCAGCCTTCTTCGTCGTCGTGTTCGGGGTCCACTGGGCCCTCCGTGGCCGAGCGCGCACCGGATTCCTCCTGCTCGCGTCCTACGCGTTCTACGGGGCGTGGGACTGGCGCTTCCTGTCGTTGCTCGTGGTCTCGTCGGTGATCGACTTCGTCGCCGGCGCCCGGATTCATGCCGCTGACGAACGTCGCCGGCGCGACCGGTGGCTCGCGCTCTCGATCGTCGCCAACCTCGGAATCCTCGGGTTCTTCAAGTACTGGGACTTCTTCACCGACAGTGCCGCCGACGTCCTCGAGGCGTTCGGTCTCGACTGGGCCGCGCCGTCCCTCGAGATCGTCCTCCCCGTCGGCATCTCCTTCTACACGTTCCAGTCGATGTCGTACGCGATCGACATCCACCGCCGACGGCTCGAGCCGTGCCGGAGCCTGCTGGACTATGCGACGTTCGTCTCGTTCTTCCCCCAGCTCGTGGCCGGCCCGATCGAGCGAGCATCGCATCTCCTCCCCCAGATCGAAGCCGAACGGCGCTTCCCGGGTGTCGACGACCTCGTCACCGGCCTGACCCTCATCGGCGCCGGGCTGTTCCGAAAGGTCGTCATCGCCGACACCTTGGCGCCGCTCGTGGCGGAGGGCCACGCCCGAGGGGCGTCGGGCGGAGCGGCGCTGCTCGCGACGTACGGCTTCGCCCTGCAGATCTACGGGGACTTCGCGGGCTACACGGCCATCGCCCGTGGATCGGCCCGCCTGCTCGGCATCGACCTCATGGTCAACTTCGACGCGCCGTACGGCGCTCGCGACCCGAGCGACTACTGGCGCCGGTGGCACATCTCGTTGTCCACGTGGTTGCGCGACTACCTCTACATCCCGTTGGGCGGCAATCGTCGGTCTCAGCGCCGCACGTACCTGAACCTGGCCGTCGTGATGCTCCTCGGCGGGTTGTGGCATGGCGCGGCGTGGACTTTCGTGGTCTGGGGTGTCCTGCATGGTCTGTACCTGATCCTTCACCGGTGGCGCTCCACGCGCTCCGGCGCCCGGCAGCTACCGGCTGCGTTCGGCGTGTTCGCCATGTTCCACGCAAGCTGCTTCGCCTTCATCTTCTTCCGCGCAGAGACCCTGACGGGTGCGGGCCGAGTCATCAGCGCCATCGCGTCCGACCCGCTCGGTGGGCTCGACTCGGGCGACCTGCTCCTCGTCCTGGGTGCAGCGAGCCTGACCTTCGCGCTCGACCGCGTCGTGCGACGCGACGGCGACGAAGCTGGACTGGTCCGGTCCGGTGCCGTGCTCCAGGGTTCCATGCTGGCCGCGCTCGTCGTCGGCCTCGTCGTCTTCTCCGGCGGGACACCTGTCCCCTTCGTGTACTTCCAATTCTGACCGTGACCGCGCCTCCTCCTCATCCGCACGTCTCGAGCCCGCGTCGCCGCCTCCTGATCGTCGTCGTCCTGGCGCTGGCCCTCGCCCTGCTCGCCGAAGGCATGGTCCGCTGGCTCGAGCCCTCGCTGCCCCGGCCGGCCGGCTGGCCCGACGAGGCCACCGCGACCAAGGTCAGCCAGCTCGAGGCCCGGGAGGACCGGGGCTGCACCGACGTCGTCTTCGTCGGCAACTCGATGACCCGAGACGATCTGGTCCCGTCGGTGTTCCATCAGGCGGATCCGGCGGGCCGCGACGCCTACAACGCCGCGCTCGACGCCGCCTCGCCCGAACTGCTCCAGCGTTGGGTTCGCGACGAGGTCCTCCCCCGTACCCAGCCGGCGACCGTCGTGATCGGGATCGCGTCATTCGACCTCAACGACGCCGCGAGCGCCCCCGAGGCGGCGCTGCGCGCCTACGACGGTGCGCCGTACACCGCCAGCGGACTCGCCGGCTCGATCGAGGCCGCGTTCACCCGAGCCCTGGCCCTCGTCCGCAATCGCGACTCGCTCCGCGATCCGGAGACCGTCATCGAGGGAATCGCCGATCGTGTGGCCGGCCGTGACGCGCCCCGCCCGAGTCCCGGTGGCATCCCCGGCGTCATCGCTGCCGACGGGCACGGCCTGTCTCGTCGTGACCTCACCTTCACCGGCGCCCAGAGCACGATCACACGCCTGCGCCAGCAGTTCCTCGACCCCTTCGAGCTCGGTGGCGACCAGGCCGCTGCGCTACGAGGGCTCGTCGACGAGGTCGCCGTGTCCGGCGCGCAAGCTGTCGTGCTGTCGCTGCCGGTGACCGACGCCTACCTCCGTGCCCACCCCGATGGGCTGGACGATGTGCGTGCTTACGACGCGCTGCTCGAGGACACGCTCGAGGGGACCGAGGCGGTCCTCGTCGACTCCCCCGACCTCCCGCGCACGGCCTTCGCAGACACCCACCACCTCGCCGGCACGGGTGCCGACGCGCTCAGCGCCGAGCTGCCGGGACTCCTCGCCGACGCGGGCGTATCGGATCGCGCCTGCGGGGCTCCTTGACATGGGCCGCAGGAGTGGTGAGCATTCGCGGCCGTGCTCCGCCGAATCCGACCACGCCGTGCCGCCCTCGTGGCCGCCGCGGCCCTGCTCCTCGTCATCGCAGCCTGTGGCGATGACGACGCAACAAGTGCCAGCAGTGACGACGGTGGCCGTGTCGACGACGTCGCTGCCCTCGCTGCCATGCTCGACGGCATCGGCAATGGATGCGAGCTCGAGTACGAGGGCCTCACCGACGACCAGCGCGAGGTGAGCATCTGCACCCTCGGCGACGAGGTGGCCGAACTGGCCGTCTGGAGCGATGTCGACGCGCTCGACGAGCTCCGTGCGTCGGCCGAGGGCTCCGGCGACCCGGTCGTCACGGGATCGAATTGGTCGATCGACGTGACCGGAGCCGAGCTGGCTGACCAGGTGGCCGAAGCCACCGGTGGACGCGTGACGTCGTGACTCTCGTCACCAGAGCCACGGGCCTCCTGGCGGCGGTGGTCCTCGCGCTGGCCGGGTGCAGCGACGCGGGCGGGTCGAGCGAGGAAGCGACGCTCGCTGTCGACCGGGAGTCGACGAGCTCCACCGGGGCGCCAACGACCGAAGCCACGACGACGACCAGTGCGGAGCCACCCGTGATCATCTCTGCGGGCGACTCGATCATCTACGACGTGTCCCCGGTGCTGGTCGACGCCCTCGACCCCGATGTCGCCCGTGTCGTCCCGCTCGTCGCACCGGCGATGGCCGACGCGAGCACCTCCGTGCTGCGCCAGCGGATCGTCGACGAACGTGCCGACCTGACGATTCTGATGGTCGGGGTGTGGGAGCGCGTCCACGAGACCGCCGGGGGCCATGAGCTCGGCGAGCCCGGCTTCCGGGAGGAGTACCGGGCCGAGGCCCTCGACCCACTTCGCGACGCCGCTGCCCAGGTGGGCGGCGACGTCCTGCTCCTCGGGCCCCCGCATCTACGCGATTCCACGGCCGAGGCCCAGATCAACCAGCTCGAGGCCAGCTGGCGCGAGTATGCAGCCGAGGTGTCGAACGTCGACTTCATCGATGCCGACACCTGGCTCGGCGACCACGCCGGGTTCATCGAGATCACCCCGACCAACGACGGTCAGACCGTTCGTCTGCGTCGCCTCGACGGGATCCACCTCTGCGAGGAGGGAGTCCGCCGGATCGCGGCCGGGCTGATGGAGTTCCTGAGCGAGATGCTGGCCTCACCGCCGCATGCCGGATGGGAGCAGGGCGACTGGACCAGCCGCTTCCCCGCCGACGAGTGCCCGCCGGTCACCTGAGTTCGGCCACCCCACCGGTACGCTCGCCACGCGTGTCCACGTCGTTCCGCGTCCGCGTCGGGATCGTGGCTGCGTTGGGACTGGGGGTCCGACTGTGGGCCGTCGAGGAGTTCTACCGCCGCCTCCCGCTCGCGTTCTCCGACAACTTCTTCTACTCGGTCCAGGCCAACGCCCTCGCCGACGGCAAGGGCTTCCTCGACCCGTTCCTCTACGACGAGACCGGCATCGTCGAACCGTCGGCGTCGCATCCGCCGCTGTACTCGCTGTACCTGTCGATCTGGTCGTTCCTCGGCATGGACACCCCGACCTGGCACCGGGTCGCCTCCTGCATGCTGGGCATCGTGACCGTCGTCGCCGTGGCCCTCGTCGCCCGCCGGTTGGCCGGCGACCGGGCGGGCATCGCCGCCGGCGCCGTGGCCGCGCTGTTCCCCCCGCTGTGGATCGTCGACGGCACGATCGTGGCCGAGTCGCTGTACGCGCCGGTGATCGCCGGTGTGATGCTGGCCGGTCTCCGCTTCGCCGAACGGCCCACCAACGGCCGGGCCGTGGTGCTCGGTCTCGTCATCGCCGCGGCCGCGCTGACGCGTTCGGAGGGTCTGGCGCTGCTGGCGTTCGTCGCCCTCCCCCTGGTGCTGCTGCTCCGGTCAGCGGCGTGGCGTGACCGCATCCGGCTGTTCGCCGTGACCGTGGCCGCCTGCCTGACGATGGTCGCTCCGTGGACAATCCGCAACCTGGCCGCGTTCGAGGAACCCACACCCCTCGCCTACGGCGCCGGGTACGTGATGAAGGTCGGCAACTGCGATCTCACCTACCAGGGCAAGTTCCTCGGCTACTGGCACTACAGCTGCAACTACGCCGGCTCGATGGAGCCGGACATGTCGGTCGGCGAGCGCCGGGCCCGCGAACAGGCCATCGACTACATCGGTGACAACCTCGAGCGGGTGCCCACCGTCGTGGCGGCGCGGGTCGGCCGGCTCTGGCACGTGTACCGACCCTTCCAGGGCGTGGACTTCGACGTGCTGTTCGAACGTCGGGGCCTGTTCCCCTCCCGAGCCGGGTTGTGGGGCTTCTACGCGTTGGTGCCCCTCGTCGCCGCTGGGCTGTGGGCAGTCCGCCGGTGTCCGTCGGCTCTCGTCGTGACCGGCGCGATGCTGTTCTCGGCCACCTTCTCGGCCGCGCTCGCGTTCGGCATCACCCGGTACCGCATCGCTGGCGACGTGGCGATCGCCGTCCTCGCCGGGATCGGCATCGACTGGAGCCTCCGACGGCTGCGCGGCCGGCTCGACCGGGGCGACGCTGCCCGAGACCCCGACCGAACCGACACCGACGGAGACGAGGACGCCGCAACCACCTCCCTCGGTACCCGCGCCTCGACATGACCGACGTGGAGGATCGTCCCGTGGGCGACGAGCCCGACCAGTCCAACCAGCCGGCGCCCGGGCGCGACCGATCGTGGCGCGTCTCCCACTGGTTCCTCCTCGGCGTGCTGGGCTGCGTGCTCGTCGGCTTCGGCATCCGCTGGACCAACATCGCCGTGGCCCGCCCGGTGTGCCATCCGCCAGGCGCGGATCCCGACTCCGACTGCTACGAGCTCTACGCGGGCCCGAGCGACCCGCTCTACGGGCATCTCCAGGGCCGGCTCATCGCCCAGGGCCACTGGTTCGTGAACCCGTACGTGGCGCTGTCCGGCGAAAACGGCGAATCGGCCGAGCAGCGGGCCATCGACGCCGACGCCACCGGGAGCTTCCGGACCAGCGTGGGCGATCCTCCGCTGTACCAGGTCTTCCTGGCCGCCCTGACCGCCGGCGGCATCGAGAGCGGACAGGGCCACCGCCATGCCTCGGCCGTGGTGGGTCTGGCCACGATCCCGCTGCTCGCCCTGCTCGCCCGTCGTCTCGCCAGCGAGGGCGCCGGTCTGGCCGCCGCCGCGCTGGCGGCCGTGCATCCGTTGCTGTGGATCAACGACGGGATGCTGCTCTCCGAAGCGCTCTACGCACCCCTCATCGCCGGTGTGCTCCTCGCCGCCGTGTGGTACCACGACCGGCCCGGTGCCGGTCCGGTCGCCGTCCTCACCCTGCTGATCACCCTGGCCACCTTCACCCGGGGCGAGGCTGGCCTCCTCCTGCCCCTGCTCGTGGCCGCGCTCGTGCTCGCCACGCGGTCCATCCCGCTCCGGCGGCGATTCGCTCTCGGCGCCATCGCCCTCGGCGTGGCCGGCGCGTTCTTCCTGCCCTGGAACCTGTGGATCAACGCCCGCTTCGACGAGCAGGTCTTCATGACCGCGGCATCGGGGTCGGTGCTGTCGGCGTCGGCGTGCGACCAGCACTTCTACGGCGAGCCGCTCGCGCTGTTCATCTACTGCCCCGTCGACGTCGACGTGCCCGACGGGGCCGACGAGTCGGAGCAGGATGCCCTCGTCCGCGACGCCGCGCTCGACTACATCGGCGACAACAGCTCCCGACTGCCGGTGGTGGCCGCGGTCCGCGCCGGACGCATGTGGGACCTCTACGGGCCCGCCGAGAACCTCGACCAGGCCATCGGCGTCGAGGACCGCGGCGACCTGCCGTCCCGCGTCGGCCTCGGCGTCTACTACGCCCTCTTCCCGTTCAGCATCGTGGGCCTGATCGCGCTCCGCCGCCGTGGTGAGCTCGTCCTGCCGTACCTCGCCCTCGCAGCCACCGTCACCATCACCGCCGCGTCGACGTTCGGGCTCACGCGGTACCGCACGCCGGTCGACGTCGCCATGGTTGCGCTGGGCGCCGTCGGCATCGATGCCATCGTGCGCGCCCTCGCGCAGCGGCAACATCGACGGACGGTCTCATGACCGTCGCCGACGCCGCCTGGGACGACGAGTCGCTCGACGCCGTCGCGATCCCCGAGGAGGACGAGCAGCGTCTGATCCGGGCCTTCCGCATCGGCGCGGCGGTTGGCCTGGTCGTGTTCCTCGTCGTGCTGACGGGCGCCCGGACCACGCTCCTCGGCTGGGCGCCGTCCGGTGACTTCTACGACGCCCAGGCCGAGTCGTTGCTCGACGGTCGCCTCGACATCGATGCCGACCGGCTCGGAATCGAGGCGTTCACCCACGACGGCCGCGCCTACATGTACCAGCCGCCCTTCCCGGCGATCCTCAGGCTCCCGATCACGGCGGTGAGCGACGCGTTCGCTGGACGTCTCGGGCAGTTGTCGATGCTCGCGGCGGCGCTGGTCGCGCTGTCGGCAACGAGACGGATCCTCATCGAGGCCCGGCGTGCGCTCCGTCCGACCTCGGCCACGACCAGACTCGAGCTCGGTCTCGGGTTCGCGTGCGGACTCGTCGTGGCGGGGGGATCGGTACCGGTGTTCCTGGCCAGCCGCGCCTGGGTGTACCACGAAGCTGCGCTCTGGGGCATGGCGTGGACACTGGCCGCCTTCGCGGCGCTCCTCCGGCTCCGGCGATCGCCGTCGTGGGGGGCCACAGCACTCGTCGGCGGCGCCTCACTGGGCGCCGTCGGATCACGCACCTCGGTGGGCGCCGGCGCCTGCGCGGCCATCGGCCTCTTGGCGTTGCTCGTCCTGTTCGAGCGACGGGACGAACCGTGGCGAGCGCGCCTCAGCGGTCCGATGGGCACCGCCACACTGCTCGGTGTGGCCGCGATCCCGGCGGTGGCGCACATGGGCCTCAACGTCCTCAAATTCGGCTCCCCCGGCAATCCCCCGTGGGCCGAACAGGCCTTCTCCAAGATCAGCCCCGGTCGCCAGGCCATGCTCGACGCGAACGATGGCAGCCTCTTCGGTCCCCAGTTCTCGCCGACGACGCTCCTCCACTACCTGCGGCCTGACGGGTTGGACGTCACGACCGTGTTCCCGTTCGTCGACTTCGAAGCCCCGGGCGGGCCGATCGTGGGCGACGTGGTGTTCGACCTCGTCGATCGCACGGCCAGCATCCCCGCGTCGCTCACGGTTCTCGTCGTGGGCGCGCTCGTCGGGGCCTGGACGCTGCTGCGGCGCCGGGGGAACGACGTCGGCACGTGGCTCTGCATCGCGGCCGGAGGCCTTGCCGGGTCGCTCACCATCGTGCCGTTCGGCTACGTGGCCCATCGCTACCTGGCCGACGTGATGCCCTTGCTCGTGCTGCTGACCGCGTACGGCATCCATGCGCTCCTCGCCGACCTCGACCGCCGCGATCTCGCCGACGACCCCCGCCGGAGGCCGGTGCGGGTCGTTGCGTGGACCGGACTCGTCGTGCTCACGGCCGCAGCGGTGTGGATCAACTCGGGTCTCGCGACCGTGTACCAGCGCCTCTACGTCCCCACGGCCGATCCCGACCTCGTGGCCGGTCTGATCGACGCCCGCACCACCGTCGGATCACCACCCACGACGATCCGGGTCGAGGGCGGACTGCCCGAGCGTGGGGGCAAGGGCACGGTCGCGATCGTGGGTGACTGCGAGGCGTTGTACGTGTGGGACGGCACCCCGGCGGGCGAGTTCCGGCGAGATGCATGGGTGCCGGTCGAGCGGGCACGGGCCGCCGGGCACGTGACAGCCCGCCTCGACCCCGGCGACCTGCGCCCAGGTGTCCGCTATCCGGTGGTGTACGCACCGAACGCAGGACCCGTGATCGCCTGGATCGAGGTCGCCGAAGACGGTCGGGTGGTGGCCGGTCTGTCAGGCCTCGAAGGCGAGCGCATGGGCCGACCCGTGGCGCCGCTGGGGCGCGACGATCTCGACATCGTGCTCGACCCGTACGTCGGGGAGGCCGTGGTCCGACTCGCCGACCAGATCCTCGTCTCGGCGCCGCTTCCCCGCGGCGCCGACGTGACCGACCTCCGGGTCGGGTCGAGCGGCGGGGTCGCCGGATTCGAGGGGACCACGCCCATCGGCGACGTCAGCGACCGCGGTGGGGGTGCCAGCGACTCCTTGTGTCGGTCGCTTCTCGATTCCTGAGGCCACGCTGGCGTCAGGACCGGTGTGGGGTGGCCACGAAGACGAACTGATAGGCGAACAGCGTGGGCCACGCCCGAACCGCTGCCCGGTCGACCGTCCCCGCGACCGACAGCAGTTCAGCATCGGCAGCGGTGCCGCCACGTGCGAACACCTCGACGGGCAACCCGAGCGGGAGCTCCTCGACCAGGTCGAATCCCCGCTCGTCGAGCAGCGCACGGTAGGTGCGCCGGGTGAAGAACCGCAGGTGGCCCCGATCGAGGATTCCGCGGGCGTCGTAGTCGAACCGGCCCGAGACCACGCGAAGGCGCGGGTACCAGTGCCCGAAGTTGGGGATGCTGCCGATGATGCGGCCGTCCGGGACGAGCCTGGTTCGGAGCGCCTCGAGCACCGCACCGGGGTCCCGGACGTGTTCGAGCACGTCAGCGAGCAGCACGACGTCGAACCTTCCGTCCACTTCGGCGGGAAGGCCGTTGTCCAGGTCGGCTTCGACGAACCGGGAGACGCGCTCGGTCACCCCGGGCTCGGCGGAGACGTCGACGCCCACCACCTCGTGGCCACGGTCGGTGAGCGCACCTGCGACCGCACCGTCGGCGCATCCGAGATCGAGGATCCGCTTGGGCCGGTCGTCGTCGACGAGACCCACGAGCACCTGGTGCGAGCTGTCCTCGCCCGTCTTCAGCTCGTAGCCCCGACCAGCGCTGCCGGCGCCGAAGCCCATCCGGCGCAGTCGATGGCGGATCGTGTGGGCGACGATGTCCTTCGCGTACCGCAGACCGTTCACGTAGGAGATCTCGTCGCCGTAGTAGGTCGGAATCGGGATCTCGACGATGCGTCGGTCGCGGTCGATGAGCTGCAGCAGGATCTGGGTGTCGAAGTCGAAGTCGTCGGACATCGCTGCGTAGTCGAGGGTGGCGAGCGCATCCACCCGGTAGGCCCGGTACCCCGAGTGCCACTCGGAGAAGCGCATGCCCGTCAGCCGGTTCTGGATCGACGTCAGGACCTTGTTGCCGACGAACTTGTACAGGGGCATGCCACCGGTGCGCGCCCCGCCGCGCATCAGCATGCGTGAGCCCATCACGGCGTCGGCGCGGTCCTCGACCACGGGTGCCACCATCTCCGGCAGCAGCTCGGGCGCGTACTGGCCGTCGCCGTGGAGCAGGACGACGACGTCGAGGCCGTGGTCCACCGCCCAGCGGTAGCCCCACTTCTGGTTGCCGCCGTAGCCCAGGTTCCGCTCCTGGCGGACGACCGTGAGAGCCAGGTCGCGGGCCATGGCGCGGTAGCCGACCCCGACCTCGTAGGTCTCGTCGGCCGAGGCGTCGTCGCTGACCATCACGTGGTCGACCCGCGACCAGAACGCACGCGGAATCCGGTCGAGGACCGACGCGAGCGTCGCGGAGGCGTTGTAGGCGACGACCAGGATCCCGATCCGCGGCCCCGATGACGTGGGGCCCGTCATCGCCGGAACGGCATCCGCTCGCCGACGCCCCACCAGGTGACGAGCGCGAGGGCTTCGACGATGATCGTCGACGACATCTTCGACGAGCCCTTCGTACGGTCGGTGAAGGCGATCGGTACCTCGACGATCCGGGCGCCGCGGTTCGCGCTCCGGTAGGTCATCTCGATCTGGAAGCCGTAGCCGTCGGCGCGGACCGACGGCAGGTCGAGCAGCTCGAGCAGGCTGGCCCGGTACGCACGGTAGCCGGCGGTGGCATCGGCCACCGACAGGCGCAGCATCGCGCTGGCGTAACGGTTGCCCCAGCGGGAGAGCGCCTTGCGGTGCCAGGCCCAGTCCGGGATGGACCCGCCGGGCACGTAGCGCGACCCGATGGCGAGGTCGGCGCCGTCGTCGACGGCCCGCAGCAGGGAGGGCAGGGCGGCCGGATCGTGGGACAGGTCGGCATCCATCTGCACCAGGACGTCGTGGCCCCGGGCGAGCCCCCAGGCGAACCCGGCCCGGTACGCCGACCCCAGGCCGTCCTTGTCCGGGCGTCGCAGGACATCGATGGCCGACGTGGCCGCGGGCTGCTCGTCGGCGAGGTCGTCGGCGAGGTCGTCGACGAGGTCGGCCGTGCCGTCCGGGCTGTTGTCGTCGACGACCAGCACGGAGGCGTCCGGGACCGCGGCGCGCACGCGTTCGATGGCCTCCACGATGTTGTCAACCTCGTCGTAGGTGGGGATCACGACCAGCGGGCGCACAGCGGGGCAGGCTACGACGAGACGTGGGCTCCGCCGGACATCCCGGTCTCGGCCCGACGCGGCCGATCGGTAGGGTACGCGGGCTCCCGCCGCCCCCGGCCCGGACCCGACCCTCGTGACCGACCGCTCGCCCGCCGCCACCAAGATCGGCGACCTCGCCGCCGTCGCCGGCATCCGCCACGTCCACGTCGTCGCGTGGCGCGACCTCGACGACGTCGAGGCGGGCGGCTCCGAGCTCCACGCGGCCAACGTCTGTCGGGAATGGGCCGAGGCCGGTCTGCACATCACGTGCCGGACCTCCTACGCCGCCGGTCATCCTCCCGACGTCGTCCGCGACGGGTACGAGGTCGAGCGGCGGGCCGGGCGCTATCTCGTGTTCCCCCGGGCTGCGGTCAGCGCCATCGCTGGCCGTCAGGGCCGACCGGATGCGCTCGTCGAGATCTGGAACGGCATGCCGTTCTTGTCCCCACTCTGGTCACGGGTGCCACGACTCACCTTCGTCCACCACGTCCACGGTGCGATGTGGCGGATGGTGCTCCCCCGGCGCCTCGCCGCCATGGGCGAGACCATGGAACGGTCGATCGCGCCGCGCATCTACCGCCGATCCCAGATCGTCACGCTGTCCAACTCCTCGAAGCGCGAGCTCGTCGAGGAGCTGGGTTTCGACGACGATCGTGTGGCGGTCGTGCCGCCCGGCGTCGATGCCCGATTCACACCGGGCGGTGCCCGGGCGTCGGCTCCGACGCTGGTCGCCGTGGGCCGGCTGGTCCCACCGAAGCGTGTCGACGAGCTGATCCGCGCCGCCGCCGAGGCACGGCGCTCGGTTCCCGATCTGCGCCTCGAGATCGTCGGCGAGGGGTTCGAGCACGTGACGCTCGAAGCGTTGATCGCCGATCTCGGTGCCGACGACTGGGTCGAGCTCGTCGGTCGCTGCTCGGACGACGAGCTGGTCCGACGGTACCGACGGGCGTGGATCCTCGCCTCGGCGTCGTCGCACGAGGGCTGGGGGATGTCGGTCACCGAGGCCGCGGCCTGTGCCACACCGGCGGTCGTCACCGACATCGCCGGACATCGTGACGCCGTCGTCAACGGCGTCACCGGTCTGCTGTGCGACACGCCGGCCGACCTCGCCCCCGCGCTCGTCGAGCTGCTCACCGACCACGAGCGCCGGGAGCGATTCGGCGCCGCCGCGCGCGAGCGCGCCGCCGAGCTCACCTGGCCAGAGACGGCCACGTCCCTCATGCGCCTGCTGGCCGCCGAATCCCACCGCCGAACCCGGTGACGTCCGCCTCGCCCGGCCGCCGGTCGTTCCTTGCGCCCCTCGTCGCGCTCGCGGCCGTGGTCTACCCGCCGCTGCTGCTCACCGAACCCGGTTCGGTCGTGGCCGACACCAAGTCCTACCTGTACCTCGACCCGAGCCGATTGCTCAGCCGGGCCATCAGCATGTGGGACCCCCACATCGGCCTCGGCACCGTCCCCCACCAGCAGATCGGCTACCTCTGGCCGACCGGCCCCTACTACTGGCTCATGGAAGCGGTCGGAGCACCCGACTGGGTGGCCCAGCGGCTCTGGCTGGGCACGATCATGGTCGCGGCCGGCGCCGGGGTGCTGTTCCTCGGGCGCACGTGGCGGTGGCGTCCGGAGGCGGCGGCCGCCGCGGCGTTCATCTACGCACTCACCCCCTACGTCCTGACCCTGGGGGCGCGGCTGTCGGTGATCCTCCTGCCCTTCGCCGGCCTGCCGTGGCTCCTCGCGCTCACGATCCGAGCGCTACGAACCCGGGGCTGGCGGCACCCGGCTGCCTTCGCCCTCGTCGTGGCCACGGTCGGTGGCGTCAACGCGACCGCGCTCCTGCTGGTGGGGATCGTGCCGGTCGGGTGGATCATCTACTCGTTCTGGACCTCCGACGAGGTCACCCGCACCCATGCCGTGACCACCCTCACGAAGATGGGGCTGCTCACCCTCGGGGTCAACCTGTGGTGGATCAGCGGGCTGTCGGTGCAGGCCACCAACGGGATCAACGTCCTGCGGTACACCGAGACGGCCGAGGTCGTGGCCAACTCGTCCACCGCGCCCGAGGTGCTCCGCGGCCTGGGCTACTGGTTCTTCTACGGCGGGGACCGACTCGGCGCGTGGATCGAACCGAGCGTCGACTACACCCAGAGCCTTTGGCTCATCGCTCTGAGCTACGCCATCCCGATCGCCGGCCTCCTCGGCCTCGGCATCTCGCGCTGGCGTCACCGAGCGTTCGTCATCCTGGTGTTGGCGGCCGGGACGGTGATCGCCGTCGGCGCCTACCCGTGGGACGACCCCTCACCCGTCGGTTCGGCCATCAAGCTGTTCCTCAGCGCCGACATCGGTCTGGCCATGCGCTCCCTCCCTCGGGCCGTCCCGCTCGTCGTGCTGGCCATCGCACTCGGCGTCGGCTCGCTCGTGGCGGCGTCCGCCCAGCAGGCCACCCGACGCGGTCTGATCGCCTCGGTGGTGGTCGCGGTCGTGGCCGTGGCCGCGCTCCCGCCCCTGTGGCGAGGTCAGTTCGTCCCCGAGAACCTGACGCGGCCCGAGGACATTCCCGACTACTGGCAGGACGCCACCACCGCGCTCGACGCCGATCCCGACACGACCCGGGTCCTCGAGATCCCCGGCATCGATTTCGCCTCCTACCGCTGGGGCAACACCGTCGACCCGATCACGCCCGGGCTCATGGACCGCCCGTACGTCGCGCGGGAGCTCATCCCCTACGGCTCGGCGGCGTCGGCCGACCTGCTCAATGCGCTCGACCGTCGGCTCCAGGAACGGACCTTCGATCCGGTCGCGCTCGCTCCGGTCGCCCGCCTCATGGGCGTCGGCGACGTCGTCACCCGCAACGACCTCCAGTACGAGCGCTACAACACGCCACGGCCACGCACGGTTTGGGACCTGGTTCGCCGCGCCCCCGGGTTGGGCGTCCCCGACACCTTCGGCCCGTCCACCCCCAACATCCCGACCGACGAGGCACCGCTCCTCGACGAGGAGCACCTCGTCCACGACGCGAAGCTACCCGACCCCCCGGCCGTCGGGGCCTTCCCGGTGATCGATCCCCAGACGATCGTGCGGACCCACGACGCCGACCGAGCCGTCCTCCTCAGCGGCGACGGCAACGGCATCGTCGATGCGGCCGGTGCCGGCCTCCTCCGCGGCGACGAGCTGGTCCGCTACAGCGCGAACGTCACTGCCGATCCCGGGTTCGTCCGCGACCACCTCCGGGGCGAGCGCGCCCTCGTCGTCACCGACACGAACCGGGCGCGCGGCGAGCGCTGGACCACCATTCGACACACCCGTGGCTACACCGAGCAGGTCGACGGCGGCCTGCTGGCCGAGGACGTCAGCGACAACCGGCTCCCCGTCTTCGACGAGCGGCCGGGGATCCAGACGGTCGCCGAACACGTCGGGGTGTCGGCCCGGGCCACGAGCTACGGCAACCCGATCACCTACACGCCCGAGGACCGGCCGATGAACGCGGTCGACGGCGACCCGACCACGGCCTGGCGCACCGCCGCGTTCGGCGATGCCCGGGGCCAGCGCATCGAGGTCAGCCCCGACGATGGGGTCACCACCGACCAGGTCACCCTGCTGCAGCCGACGACCCGGGAGATGAACCGGTGGATCACCGAGGTCGAGCTCCGCTTCGACGGTGGCGATCCCATCCGGGTGGCCCTCGACGAGCGGTCCCGGTCGACGCCGGGCCAGGTGGTCGACTTCGAACCACGCACCTTCGAGACCCTGTCGGTCGAGATCGTGGCCGACACCGCTGGCGAGCGGCCCGGGTACGGCGAGCTGACCGCCGTGGGCTTCGCCGAGATCGCCGTCCAGGGCCAGACCGGGGCCGAGTACATCCGGATGCCCCAGGATCTCCTCGATGCCGGCGGCTACCGCTCGCTGCGCTACCCGCTCGCCCTCGTCCAGAGCCGGGAGCGGTCGTCGCCCACCGACACCACGCGTTTCGACGAGGAGCTGTCCATGGCGCGTGTCGTCGGTCTTCCGACCGCGCGCGACTACCGGCTGACGGGCACCGCCCGGCTCTCGTCCCGCGCTCCCACGACCGTGCTCGACCAGCTCCTCGGCCGCCCCGCGCCGGGCCAGGGTCCGAGCGCGACTGCCACGTCCACGCTCCCGGGCGGGCTCTCGCACCTCCCGGCCAACGTCCTCGACGGCGACACCGCCACCAGGTGGACCTCGGCCTTCGGCGCGGCGACCGGCCAGCAGCTCCAGCTCGCACTTCCCTCCTCCCCCGAGATCTCCTCGCTCACCGTCACGGTGGTCGACGACGCCGAACACTCGCTGCCCACCTCGGTCGCCGTCGAGACCGGCGACGGCACGGTCACCGCGGAGGTCGACACCGACGGAGCGGCCGTCGACGGCACCCGCACGGTGACGCTGGCGTTCGACGCACCGGCGCGGTCCGACGAGCTGACCGTGTCGTTCCCGACCGTGGACGAACGGACCACGACCGACTGGAGCTCCGACGCGCCCGAATCCCTCCCCGTGGCTGTCGCCGAAGTCGACGTGCCGGGCGTGGAGATCGGCGCTGCGGCCGGTCTGTTCGACACGGGCTGTCGCAACGACCTGGTCGAAGTCGATGGCGTCGGGATCCCGGTCCGCATCACCGGCACGGTCGACGACGCGTTGGCGGGCGACGGGCTCGACCTGCGGTCCTGCGACGATGCCCCGCTCACCATCCCCGGGGGCGACCACCACTTCGACACCGCTGAGGGCCGGGCGACCGGCCTCGACATCGACCAGCTCGTGTGGTGCTCGGCCGGCGGTGGTGCGCCCTGTTCCGCACCGGGGCCCCTGCTCCCGACCGACCCTTCGGGCGACGACGGGCCCGACGTGACCGTCGCCCAACAGGACGACACCACCGTCCGGGTCGAGGTCAGCGGGGCCGAGCCGGGCGAGGCGTTCTGGCTGGTGCTCGGCCAGAGCTACAACGACGGCTGGCAGATCACCGACGAGGCGATCGAGCACGAACCCACCCAGCTCGTCGACGGCTACGCCAACGGCTTCCTCGTCATGCCCGATGCCGGGAGCTTCGAGGTCGAGATGCGGTTCACACCCCAGAACCGCGTCGAGATCGGCCTCTTCCTGTCCCTGCTGGGTGGGCTGTTCGCGCTCGGACTGGCCGTGGCCCGCTCCCGCTCCATCAGGCCGGTCCCGATCCCGCTGCAGGAGCCGCTCCGACGCATCCGGGCCAGCACGTGGGAAGGCGCCCTGCCCACCCGTCGCAACGCCGTCGTGGTCGGGATCGGGGCCGGCGTCGGGGCCTTCGCGGTGACCAACCCGCTGATCGGGGTGACCGTCGGACTCCTCGCCGGGTTCGCGACCCGCCGGGAGGGCTGGCGGCCCCTGTTCACCGTCCTCCCCGCAGGGTTGCTGGCCATCTGCGCGCTCTACGTCATCGCGTTCCAGTACCGCAACGCGCTCGGACCGGGGCTGCACTGGCCCATGGACACCGGGCGCCTCCACACCGTCGGCCTGGCTGCCGTGGTCCTGCTCGTCGTCGACGTGGCCATCGACCACACCTGGGCGCGGCGCAGCGAATTCCGCTAGGGAGTCGACGACCATGGCACCACCCGTTCTCCTCGTCCACGGCTTCGGCACCTCCTTCGAGCTGACCTGGGTCCACAACGGCTGGGTCGACCTGCTCGCCGACGAAGGCCGTGACGTCCTCGGCGTCGATCTGCTCGGCCACGGGAAGGCACCCAAGCCGACCGATCCGGGCGCCTACGACGACCTCGGCCGACGGGTCCTCGAGGTGCTCCCCGACGAGCCCGTGGACGCCGTCGGCTTCTCCCTGGGTGCCCGGACGCTGCTGGCGCTGGCGAGCGAGCAGCCGGGACGGTTCCGGCGGCTGGTCGTGGGCGGCGTGGGCGCGAACCTGTTCCGCCAGGACGATCACCGCGCGATGGTCGACGCGGTTCGGACCGGCGACGACGGTGGCAGCCCCGCCCTGCGCTACTTCGCCGGGCTCGCCGACCTCCCCGGCAACGACCGCGACGCGCTGGCGGCGTGCATGTCCAACGATCGTGGTCCCTTGGACCCCGATGCGCTGGCCGGTGTCACGGTGCCCGTCCTCGTGGTGCTGGGCGACCGGGACTTCGCCGGTCCGGCCGACCCGCTGGTCGAGTCGCTGCCGGAGGCCACCTTCGTCGAGCTCCCACGCACCGACCACGCCCGCACGCCGAAGTCGTTCGCGTTCATCGACGCCGTCCTCGACTTCCTGCGCTGAGTCAGTGGAGTGCGCAGCGAGGAACGAGCATCCAACCCGCAGGGGGTCGGCGAACGCTCCAACCAGGTCAGCGGGGTGGTCCGGCGCCGGTGAGGAGGTCAGGAGGGTTCGTCGGACTCACCTGAGCAGTATCCGCGCGGAACCCCTTCCGACGACGCTCCCGAACGCCTAGCGTGTGGGGTCTCACATTCATTCACGGGGTGGCCATCGGCGACCCCGAGCATTAGGAGCAAGGCAATGGCGACCGGCACGGTCAAGTTCTTCAACAACGAGAAGGGCTACGGATTCATCTCCCGCCCCGACGGCGACGATGTGTTCGTCCACTTCTCGAACATCGATGGCACGGGTTTCAAGACCCTCGAGGAGGGTCAGAACGTCGAGTTCGACATCGGACCCGGCCGCAAGGGCGACGAAGCTCAGAACGTGCGGGTCGTCTGACACCTCCCGCCAGCTGATCGAACGTCGGAGCCCGGGGCCTGCGCCCCGGGCTCCGCTCGCGTTCCAGACCGGGCCGTCCTCGGGCACGGCACCGGCCGGGAAGTGGACATGGAACCGGTGGCGACCTTCTCGTCATCGGTGTCGCCGTCGATTCGGTCGATCCCTTCCCCCTGTCGCCAACATCGGGATGCAGCCGGCGCTTCCACGGGTCCGCTCGGCTCCTCGGTCAGTTGTTGCGGGTGGTGAATCCCCCGTCCACGACCAGGACGGCACCGGTGCAGTACGACATCGCCGGCAGCGCCAGCGACAGGGTGGCGTGGGCCACCTCCTCGGGGTCGCCGTAGCGCCGCATGGGCACCTTGCGCCGGGCAAAGGTGTCCTTGGCCTCGTCGGGGATCGCTTCGGTCATCCCCGTGTGGATCGGGCCGGGACAGACGACGTTGACCGTGATGCCCGTCGGCCCCAGCTCCACGGCCAGCGAGCGCGACAGCCCGATGACACCGTGCTTCGACGCGGTGTAGGGGCTCAGGTACGCCGAGCCGCCCACGGCCTCGGTCGAGGCGATGTTCACGATGCGCCCGTCCCCGTTGCGACCGAGGTGCTCGAGACAGGCACGGATCATGGAGGTGTGGGCGGTGAGGTTGACCGCCAACGTCCGGTCCCAGTGCTCGGCGAACTGGTCGTCGTCGACGGGCGTCGGCAGGGACACCCCGGCGTTGTTCACGAGCACGTCGGGCGGCCCGAGAGCGTCGACGACCTCGGCGATCGTCGTACCCACCGCCTCTCGGTCGGTGACGTCGAGGACCCAGCCGGCGGCGCGGCCCCCGGCACCGGTGATCTCCTCGACGACGGCATCGACCCGGTCCCGATCGAGGTCGAGCACCGCCACCACCGCACCCTCGTCAGCGAACAGGTGGGCGGTCGCCCGTCCCATGCCGTTGGCGGCACCGGTGATCACCGTCACGCGCCCGCCCACGCTTCGATTTCCTCGAGTCAGCCTGGCCATGTCGGCGCACCGTACCCACGCCGACGACGACGCCGACGGGCGTTCATGCCTGCGGTGAGCCCGGCCAGGGTGGGTAGTCGGGCAGCTGCTCCTCTTCGGGGAACGACTCGTAGACGGTCATGGTGTCCTCCGGTTCGAAGAACGGCAGCGGCTCCTCGGGCCATCCGCCGGGGAGGTAGCGCTGACCGCCGGCGATGTAGCGCTTCAGCCCGGTCCCCATGTTGCCGGTCTCGTCCTCGCCCTCGGCCGTCGGGTCCCACCAGAACACGCCAGCGTCGTCGGTGCTGTTGTAGTCGGGTCGACCCCACAGCTCCTCGCCCCAGCTCACCCGGGTGTAGGTCTTCCCGGGCTCGAGCGGCGAATACCGCTCGAACATGCCGCGCTCGAACGTCTCGGGCGTGAGCTCCGGTCCGGCGAGGTGGATCCCCGTCATGAGCCGAGACGGCCCGGGGAGGACCACGCCGTGGGTGTTGGTCGGCGGCTCGGTGCCGTAGTACCACTCGTAGACGACGTAGGAGTCGCTGATCCGGTCGAGCGACGGTGCCGGGGTGAGCGACAGACCGATCGCGTTCTCCCACTGCTCCTGGTCGAAGGTACGCCCGAAGATGTTGGTGTCGGCGAGGACGGACGGGCCCAGGACCCACTCCGGGAAGTAGCCCTGCTTCGTGGCCTCGGCGGTGATGTTGGCAGGGATGATCGGGTCGGTGCTCATGATCACCGTGGTCACGCCCGCGTCCCGGAGGCGTGCGACCACCGTCGTGGCCGTCTCCTGGGCAGCGGCGGGATCGTAGAGATAGGTCGAGCGGACCGCGATCTCGGCGCCGTGCTCCTCCTCGAAGACGTCGTCGAACGCGTCGTTGCGCTCGGCGTACTCACCGGTCTCGGTCTCGGCCTGGACCCAGCCGAAGACCCTGTCCTGGTCGTGCATCGACTCATCCCCGGCGAACTCGGCCGGCTCGCCCACGAGCTGGGTGCCGAGCAGCTCGGCGAGGTGCACGTCGCCCTGCTCCGGCGCGAGCCCGGTCGGCCACGCGTAGGGGCTGGCCGCCGCGATGTCGTCCCAGCCCTCGGCGAGCGAGCACGTCCCGACGCAGAGGATCTCGGCGGCGGCGATCTCCTCCCAGTACCCGTCCGCCTGGGTCGGTCCACCGACGACGGCGAAGGGATCCATGTCGATGATGGCTCGCGCGTCGGCGAGCGCCGCCGTGCCGTCGGCGGGACCGCCGGTCGCCTCGAAGACCTCGATGTCGAGGTCGCGGCCGTAGGTCTCGTACACGTCGTTCAGCATCTCGAGGTAGTCGACCGCGGTCTGGCTCGTGGCCGCCGGGTCGGTGTCGGCGCCGGCACCGGACACGATCGCCTGCTGCAGCGGGTCGGGTTCGCCTTGGTAGACGACGATCTTGATCGAATCCTCGCTCACTCCCGGTGCCGTGGCGCCACCGTTGTCGGCACCGTCCTCGAAGGGCGCGACGCACGGTGCCGCGTTCCGCAGCGGGAGCGCCACGCGTCCGCGGTCGGTGTCGCAGCCGTCGCCGAAGTCGATGTCGAGGCCGGCTTCCTCGGCCTCCTGGAACGTCGGATACGCGTAGTCGGGATCGGTCTCCTGATCGCTGGACGTGTCCTCGGTGGCCGTGTCGTCCTCGTCCTCGTCGTCACCGCCCCCCAGCAGGACGATGGCGCCGACGACGAGCACCACCACGACCGCGAGCGGGCCGTAGCGACGCAACGCCTTCGAGGTGGGGCTACCGGATCCGTTGGCTTGGGTCATGGGTCCTCCGATGTTCAGGTGGTGGGTGTTCGCGGCCCGCTGCGGGCGACGGCGACGTCCGACTCGCCGAGGTAGGAGGCCACGACGGTGGGATGGTCGAGGACCTCGGTCGGCTCGCCCGAGACGAGTACCTGGCCGAGATCGAGCGCGATCATCCGGTCGGACACCGCCGTCAGCAGCGGCATGTCGTGCTCGATGACGAGGATGCTGGCACCGGTGAGGTCGCGGATCCGCTCGAGCAGCGGACCGAGCGCCTCGGCCTCGCGCTGGGCGATCCCGGACGACGGCTCGTCGAGGAGCAGGACCCGGGGTCGGTGCGCGAGGACGCAGGCCATGTCGACCACGCGGCGGCTGCCCGTCGACAGCTCGCGGACGTACTTGTCGGCGTAGGCACCGAGGCCGAGCATCTCGATCAGCTCGTCGACGCGCTCCCGCACCTCGTCCTCGGAGTCGACGACCGACGGCAGGTGCAGCGCGGCAGCCACGGGGTCGCGGACCTCGATGTGACACTCGCACGCGACCGCGATGGTCTCGACGACCGTCAGCGCGCTGAAGAGCCGTCCGTCCTGGAACGATCGACCGAGGCCCCGCCGCGCTCGTGCATCCGGTGGCAGATCCGTGATGTCGTGACCCTCGAGGATGATCGTGCCGTCGCTCGCGGGCTGGAAGCCGGAGATGATGTCGAACAGCGTGGTCTTGCCGGCACCGTTCGGCCCGAGGAAGCCCAGCATCTCGCCCGCGCCGACCTCGAAGGACACCTGGGTGAGGGCGTTGATGCCCCCGAAGCGCTTGGTCACGTCCTGGACCTCGAGGCGAGGTGCGGCGTCGGCGGGCGCCTCCGGGTCTCGACGAGCGGCCGGCGCCGGCGCAGGTTGGCCGTTGACCCGGGCCGTCGGCTCCTCGGGACTCGGTGCCTCCGCGCTCGTCGCACCTTCGAAGAAGATCGAACGGAGCACGTCACGCCGCTCGAGCAGCTCCTCGGTCGGTCCGTGGAAGCGGATCTCACCCTTCTCCATGAAGTACGCCCGCTCGGCCACGGTGAGGGCCACGTTCACCGACTGCTCGACGAGGATGACCGTCGTCCCCCCGTCCTTGAGCGTGCGCACGGCCTCGAGGAGCTCCGCGACGATCGTGGGCGCGAGCCCGAGCGACAGCTCGTCGATCATCAGGAGCCGGGGGCGCGTCAGCAGCGCCATGCCAATGGTCAGCATCTGCTGCTGGCCGCCGCTCAGGTGGGCGGCAGGATCGTCGAGGCGGTCCCGCAAGACCGGGAAGCGCTCGAGCACCGATTCGACGGCCAGCTGCCGACGGTGGTGGTCGTCCTCGAGCCACGAGGCGAGGCGAAGGTTCTCACGGACGGTCAACGACGGGAAGACACCCTGACCGCCGGGAGCCAGGACGATGCCGCGCTCGGTGATCTCGTGCGGGGGCGCGTAGGTGGCGTCGCGTCCGTCGAACACGACGGCGCCGGCATCGGCGGGCACGAGTCCGGCGATCGCCTTGAGCAGCGTCGACTTCCCGGCGCCGTTGGTGCCGAGCAGCGCGACGATCTCACCCTCGTCGACCTCGAAGTCGACGCCGAAGAGGACCTGGACGTTGTCGTAGGACACGTCCAGATCCCGCACGAACAGCACCTTGACCTCACCGAGCTGCCGACGGCGACGCACCTGGGCCTGGGCGGCCGTCGAGGTCCACACCTTCGAGATGTCGGCCCGCACGAACGTCGACGCCGACGACAGGATCGCGGCGCCCACGAGGAAGATCGGGACCATGACCAGCATCCCGCTCCGGACCCCGTAGCGGTCGGCGATGCCACCGACGACGTACAGCGCGATGAGGCCGGGCAACACGAACAACGACGCCATCGAGAAGCCGAGCGAGCGGACCTTCGGGGGGATGGCGAGGGAGAGCGAGGCGAAGATCCCGGGCGTCAGCAAGGCGGCGAGCCCGCTGATGACGAGGTTGGCGGCGACCGACATCCACAGCACCGGAGCGAGGGCGAAGACGACCCAGGCGATGCCGATGATCAGCCCGATGACCGACAGCCAACGGAGTCCCATGCCGGGGTCCTTGGCCATGAGGCGGGCTGCCAGCGGTATGCCCAGGATGATGCCGAGCAGCTGGGCGGGCTCGGTCAGGGCGGCCACGAGCCCCCGCTCGGCCTCGCTGAGCCCGAACACCTCCTCGTAGAAGATCGCCGTCAGGCTCACCACGCCGATCACGGCCGCCGCGAGGAACGGCAGCGAGAACCAGATCCGACGCAGGGTGCGCACCTGCCACAGGATCCGGACCGACTCGGCCCAGCTCGGTGGGAGCTCGTCGGTGTCCACGACGTCTTGCTCGGCGCCGGTGGCCGCGCGCTCCCAGTGCCCTCGCCCGGGTTCCTTCAAGCGCAGCGCCACGATGACGATGACGATGGTCGGGACCACGAAGACGATGAACGGGACGCGCCAGCCGAACAGCTGGGCGAGCACGCCACCGAGCAGCGGGCCGAGGAAGGCGCCCAGCGCGTTGGCCATCCGGTGGAAGCCGAAGATCTCGGTCCGCTTCTCCGTCGGGTAGTAGTCGGAGATGAGCGAATTGTGGGTGGGGGTCACCACGGCGCGGCCGAGGCCGGCCCCCGTGCGAGCGACGACGAGGACCAGCAGGCTCGCCGCGAGGCCGGTGAGCAACCCGAACACGGCCCACACTCCCGCGCCCAGGACGGCGATGCGGGCCCGTGGCAGCCGGTCGGCCCAGTAGGCGAGCGGGACTTCCACGAGGAGGCTGGCCAGCAGGGTGACCGCGATCAGCGAGAGGAACCCCTGGTTCGACAGGCCGAACGCGTCCCGGATCTCGGGACCGAGCACGCCGAAGATCGTGCGGTCGAGCTCGTCGACGGCGTTGAGCCCGAAGAGCACCAGGATCGGGAAGGCGGCCTCGCCGCCGGTGATGTCGCGCAGGTAGCGGCGAGGTGGACGGGGACGGCGCAGCGCCACGCGTCCGAACCGCAGCAGGATCGGGCGATCGGCCTCGGAGTCCATCGGCTCCTCGTCGGTGTCCACGTCCATCAGCCCCGCACCTCGGGGAGACGGTCGGGCTCATCGGTCGCGCCCGACCCGGGCTCGGACTCGGAGTCGGTTTCGGCCTCGGACCCGGCCTCGGCGGGTACCTCGAAGCCGTCGGCGCTGCGGTCGGCGACGAGGCTGGGCACGAGGATGTCCCGACGTTTGGCCAGCCAGCGCAGGACGGCGTCGCGAGCCTCGGCGAGTCCCGCGCCGATGCCGCCCGGGAGCACCAGCAGGAGGGCGAGCAGGCCGATGCCCGTGGCGAGGAAGCGGTACTCCGGCAGCATGTAGTACTGCATGGTGAAGACGTAGACGACGCCGAGGATCGAGCCGCCGATCGAACCGAGCCCGCCGATCACCACGATCGTGAAGACGCGGAGGCTGGCCTCGGGCGAGAACGGGTTGCCGACGACGTTGCTCGCCAGGGCGTGCTGGTGGTGCACGAGCAGGACGCCGGCGACCGCGGCCATGAACCCCGACATCGAGAAGGCGCTCAGCGTCGCTCGCAGGGCGCTCACGCCGTAGGACTCGGCTGCCCGGTGGTTCTCTCGCAACGCGATCAGCACCCGACCGGACCGGCTGTTCCGGATGCCCTTGGTCATGGCCACGATCAGGACGAGGACCGCGATGCTCAGGTAGTAGAACGAGGTCTCGCTGTCGATCTGGAGGCGTCCGAAGAGCACCGGGTCCTCGGCGAAGCGCCCGCGGGGCACCCAGGGGAAGAACTCGGGGTTGAGCAGCCAGTAGAGGGTGGCCGAAGCCATGGCCAAGGTGACGATAGCGAGCGTCAGGCCGCCGGCTCTGACCGCGGGCACGCCGACGACGAGGGCCACGAGCGCCCCGGCGATGCCACCGACCACGAATGCGATGGCCAGGTCGAGGCCCGCCGACTGGGTGACCCAGCCGCCCACCGCGCCGCCGATGGCGGCGAAGGCCATCTGACCGAGGCTCACGTGGCCGGACCACCCGGTGAGGAGCACGAGGGACACCGCGACCACCCCGATGATCACCGACTCGGTCGCGATGAACAGACGGCTCTCGGCCAGCCAGAGCGGCAGGGTCAGTGCTCCCACGACGAGCAGCGCGGCGCCGCCGTAGCGCACGGCCCGGACCTCGGGCACCCGTGCGAGCTCACTCGGGATCCGGCGGAGCTCCCGTACCGCTTGCCACGTCGACACCATGTCGTCCTCGACCCGATCCCCCCGTGTCCGGCGGTTGAGGATCAAGGCGACCACGATGATGGCGAACAGCACCGGGAAGACGTAGACGTCGCGACCGGTCTCGTAGATGATCGACTGCTCGACGATGCCCAGCCCGATCGCCGCGCCCGCGATCCGCGGGAACATCGTCATCCGCCCGATCACCGCCGCGGCGAGCGCTCGGACGAGCACGGACACGCCCAGTGCGGATCCGATGGGGAAGCTGAGGACCCCGGCGCGGAGGAAGACCGTGGCGAACGCGAGCACGGTCGTGATGACCCACACGGTCGTCTGGATGCGGCCGATCGGGATGCCCAGCATCGCGGCCCGGTCCGCGCGCTCGGCGACCCCGCGGATGGCGATGCCGACGTCGGTGGCCCGCAGGAACCACGCCAGGGCGCCGAGCAGGATCGGCACGGCGAGGAACACCATGAGATCGTTGTCGTCGAACACGACGCCGCCGATCTGGGCGTTCACGTCCAATGGTGGGTCGAGGGCGGGCGCCCCGGCCTGGTTGAATCCGAACCAACCGGGCATGAACAGAGCGAGCGCCGCGAGGATCTGCGCGATCCCGATGGTCGCCACCGTGAGCACGAGCCGCGGCGCCCGACTGAAGCGGAGGATGAAGAGCCGCTCGACCAGCGCGCCCAACGCCATGGCGGCGACCACACCGACGACGAGCCCCACGACGTAGGGCTGGCCGGTGATCCAGTCGGGCGGGCCGCCGTCGACGTCGTCGGCGATGAGCAGAATCGCCAGGACCGCGGGCACGACCCCGAGATCGCCCTGGGCGAAGTTGACGATCTTGTTCGCGCGATAGACGAGCGCGAGTCCGATGGCGAGCAGCGCGCTGAGGGAGCCGATGAGCGCCCCCTGGACGACGATCCCGAGGGTCGGTCGCCAGACCACGAGCGACAGGACCGTCAGGGCCACGAGTGGGCCGATGGATCTGATGATGCGCGTGGCGGCTGTGGTCACGGGGCGAACCAGTCCCCTGATGATCGCATGGGAACCGATTTCCCCCTTCGAACCGTTCCCCGTCGTACCTCCGGCGGACCGTATACTCACTTGACCGGCGGGTCAAGCGTCCCTGTGGCCCGCTCCGCCGCGTCCGCGCCGGCCAGCGCGACCGGGGGTGGTCCGTCGTGTCCGCGGAGGAAGTCGACCATCGCCAGCAGCCGTGCCCGGGTGTCGTGGTACGGGCTGGTCCTGCGCTCGGTCACGAGTTGCGAGCAGGCCATCACGAACCGGATGAAGGCCTTGTAGCGGCCCGAGTGCTCGCGGACGAGCCGGAGCGTGTTGCGGACCTTGAGGTAGTCGATCACCGGCAGGGTGTTGCTCATGTCGGGGTTGTGGACGAGCGCGCCCCGTACCAAACCGACCTCCCAGCCGGCTGCCCGTGCTCGCAGACCGAGATCCGCCTCCTCGCAGTAGGCGAAGTACCGCTCGTCGAAGAGGCCGACGTCCTCGAGCAGGCCCCGGTGGGCGAAGAGCAGCGTGCCGTGCGGGAACCCCGCCGGCTCCCAGCCCTCAGCGACGGCGGCCGGCCGAGCGATGCCCCCGAAGTACGGGTCGACGACCGGCGTCACGCCGTCGCCGAAATCGCCACACGCCAGACCCGGACGCGCCCGGGCCGCACATGCCGCCAGGATCCGTTCGACCGCGTCGGGGGCGGGCAGCGCGTCGTGCGGGCACAGCCCGACCCAGTCACCGTCGTGGTGGGCCAGGAAGTGCCGCCATCCGGCGTTGGCCGAGGGACCGAACCCACCGTTGCGTCCCATGCTGACCACGTCGCTCCCGGGCGGGAGCAGCTCGACCGCCCGAGCGTGGGCCTCGTCGCTGGAGCCCGAGTCGACCAGGACGATCCGCAGCTCGGCGGTCTGGGCGGCCAATGCGTCGAGCGTCGCCCGGAGTCGGTCGGGACGGTCGCGGTGGACCACGACGACGGTCGTCGGGTTCTCGCCCGCGCTCGGCTCCGGCACCCGCACATCCTGTTGGACGGATCCACACAGGGCACAACTCCGTGGTAGATCGTCCGGCATGGAACCTGACCGGCGTGTCGCCGACGACCTGTGCTCGCTCATCGATCGGTCGCCGTCGCCGTACCACGCGGTCGAGACCGCTTCCCAGCTCCTCGAGGCCGCGGGCGCGACCCGCGCCGAGCTCGACGAGCCGTGGTCGTCCGGGGCCGGGCTGCGATACGTGTCCCGCGGGGGCTCCCTCGTCGCCTGGCGCCAACCGAAGGGGGCCCCGCCGGGCTTCCGCGTGATCGGCGCCCACACCGACAGCCCCAATCTCCGGGTCAAGCCCCGGCCCGACCACGTGAGCGCCCACTTCCGCCAGCTGGGCGTCGAGGTCTACGGCGGCGCATTGCTCAACTCGTGGCTCGACCGCGATCTCGGCCTGTCGGGGCGGGTGACGACGCGCGGCGACGACGGTCCCGAGGTCCACCTGTTCCGGGTCGACGACCCCGTGCTCCGGGTGCCCCAGCTCGCCATCCACCTCGACGGCGACATCCGCGACAAGGGCCTCGACCTCAACGCCCAGACCCATCTCGAGCCGATCTGGGACCTCGACACCGAGCGTGGCTCCGACACCCCGTTCGAAGCCTTCCTCGGCGAGGCGGCCGGTGTCGGCACCGAGGACATCCTGTCGTGGGACGCCATGGTCCACGACCTCACGGGATCCCGGCGCACGGGACGCGACGGCGTGTTCCTGAGCGCACCCCGGCTCGACAACCTGTGTTCCTGCTTCGCCGCCATCCGCGCCCTGGTCCGCGCCGGAGACGATGCTCGGCTGGTCCCGGTGGTCTGCCTGTACGACCACGAGGAGGTCGGATCGACCTCCTCCACCGGTGCCGACTCGATGCTGCTGGCCGGTGTCCTCGAGCGGATCGTGACCGTGGCCGATGGCGCGCGCGACGACCTGCTCGTGGCGATGGCGGGGTCGACGTGCCTGTCGGCTGACATGGCCCACGCCACCCATCCGAACTACGCCGACCGGCACGAGCCCGAACACCACGTCACGCTCAACGAGGGTCCGGTCGTCAAGGTCAACGCCAACCAGCGCTACGCCAGCGACGCCGAGTCGATCGCGGTCTACCTGCAGGGTTGCGCCGACGCCGGCATCCCGACCCAGCAGTTCGTCTCCCGCACCGACCTGCCGTGCGGCTCGACCATCGGCCCGGTCACCGCCGCGCGCCTCGGCATCAGCACCGTGGACGTGGGCATCGCCCAGCTCGCCATGCACTCGGCTCGCGAGCTGTGCGGCGCCGACGACCCCAGCTGGTTCGAAGCCTCCATGGCCACCTTCCTCGCCCCCTGACCGCAGTGGCGGGTCAGCTCGCGTCGAGCGCCCGGAGGATGAGCCACCACGAAGCCAGGCCGTGCCGGCACCACGCTTCGGGCGCGACCAGGCACTCGTCCGGGCACCGGCACACACCGTCGGCCACCCACTCGGCGAGGGTGTCCACGTCGGGCGGGGCCCACCCGCTGTTGACCTCGAACCACCGGTGGGCGTTGGCGATGGCGGTCGCGGCGTCCGGAGCGCTCGTCATCGAGCCGATGCTACGTAGCATCGAGAGCGCTCATGGATCTCGCCGCTGCCCGCCGCATCCTCGGGGTGTCTTCAGCCGACGAGTGGTCCACGGTGCGCGACGCCTACCGGTCACTCGTGCGCGCCACCCACCCCGACGTGGCGGGCGAGGCCGGCACCCAGCGCACGATCGAGGTCAACGACCGCGTCCGGACCCTGGCGCTGGCCCGGCGGGAGGGCCGGCTCCACACGACCGAGCCCGCCACACCGGCACCGCGACCCGCACCACGACCTCCACCGCCTCCTCGGCATCCCCCACCGCGGCGTCCCGACGACCGAACCGTCGCTTCCGACGTGGGTGTGCGCGGTCCCGACACCATCGTGCTGTCGAGCACCCCCGCCGAATCGTTCCGACGGCTCGTCGAGGCCACCCACCTCCTCGGCGACATCTCCTACATCGACCGTAGCTCGGCCATGTTCGAGGCGATCCTCTCGCTCACCGACGACTCCTACGCCTCGTTCCTCGTCACGCTGCAGTGGCGCGCCCACGACGCCACCTGCGAGGCGTTCTGCACCCTCGAGGCCCTCAGCCGGGCCGAGCACCTCGACGTCAGCGGCGTGCTCCAACAGCTCCTGCCCCTGATCCCGCCCGGCCACGACGAACCACGCCGCTGATGCGACCCGACCGGCGGCGTACGAACGTCCCGGTTCGAGCCGAAGCCCCCGGAATTCACTCGCCCCTCGTCGACACCAGCTCGGCGAGCCGCCGACGGAAGCCATCGGCGCGGCGCGCCACGGCGCTGCTGGCCAGTGCTGCACCCACGAGCACCGGTGCGATCTCGAGGCGACCGAGCAGCATCAGGGGCATCAACGCGGCCCTGGCGGGTCGCGGCAGGTCGAGCACGCCGCCCTCGCCCGGCACCAGATCACCGAGCGCGGGGCCGACGTTGGCCACCGCCGAGATGGCCCCGCTGATCGCGGTGACCAGATCGGCGCCGAGCGCGGCCACCACGATCGCTCCGGTGGCGGCCACCAGCAGGTACTGCGCCTGGTAGCCGATCATCCGAGAGGCGAGGGCGTCGGGGACGATGCGCCGACCGACCCGGACCGGGGTCACGGCCCGGGGATGGATCTGCAGGATCAGCTCGCGACGGAGGTAGCCGACCAGCGTCAGGGCCCGGACGAGGCGGAACCCGCCGCCGGCCGACCCGGACATCGACCCGACGCCCATGATCGCCAGCAGCAGGACCTGGGCGCCGATCTCCCAGCCGCCCCACCCGCCGACGAAGTGGCCGGTCGTGGAGGCGGCCGACGCCACGTGGAACAGCGACTGGCGCACCGACTCGTGACCGAGCCCGTCGGCCGACTCGGTCAGCCCGGCCACCACCAGCCCGCCGACCAGCACCACGAGCAGGTAGGCGCGGAGTTCGAAGGAGCGCCACAGCGTCGTCGTCGCCGTCGGCCCACGGCCCCGCATCGCCTGGAAGACGAGGGCGAGGTTGGCCCCGCCGAGCACCATGCCGCCGATCCCGGCCCACTCGATCCTCACCGACTCGAAGTGACCGAACGAGCCGGTGTGGTTGGCGAAGCCACCGGTGGAGATCGTGGTGGCGGCGTAGGTGACGGCGTCGAAGGGCCCCATTCCGCCGAGGAGGTACAGCGCCACCCCCGCTGCCGTCAGGGCCGAATACAGCACGCTGAGCCGACGCAGCGCCAGGAGAGTGCGCCGGCTGCGCAGCGAGGTCCCGGCGTGGCGCTGGCCGGCTTCGGTGACGTCGAGCCCACCGACGCCGATCGACGGCAGGACCGCCACCACGAACAGCAGCGCCGCCAGCCCGCCCAGCCACTGGGTCCCCGCCCGCCAGAAGAGGGTGCCGCGCGAGAGGGACTCCGGGTTGGCCACGACCGACGACGCCGTCGTCGTGAACCCCGCGACCGACTCGAACAGGGCGTCGTCCCAGTGCGGGAAGGTGTCGAGCGCTGCGTAGGTGACCGTCGAGACGACGATCACCGCCAGCCAGGCCACGAAGACTCCGAGGAAGGCCGTGCTCGATCGCAGACGACGGGGGAGGCGGCACTGGCTGGCGATCCCGCCACCGAGCACCACCCACCCGACGGCCAGCAGCGCCAGCACGACCGTGTCCCGTCCGTCGGTGACCACCGATACGGCCGTCGCTCCGGTCGCGAGGGCGCCGCACGCCAGGATGCACAGACCGACCACGAACCCGACGGCCGACTCCCACCGGCCGCTCCGGACCCGTCGGGCCGACGCGAGCTCGTCGGCGCGGAGCCGGGCGTACTCACCGGGCTGGCGCGGCGGGTCGCGAGGGTCCATCCGACCGACCAGGTCCCGGCTCAGCCGAACACGCGTCGGACGTCCTCGACGAAGCCCGGCATCGAGAACAGGACGACGTGGTCGCGGTCGCGCAGCTCCGAGCGACCACGGGCGATCTGGGCCTTGCCGTCGCGCACGAACGCCCCCACCAGGACTTCCTTGGGCAGCCGCAGCTCCGCGACGATGCCCCCGTCGGCGGGGCTGCCCTCCTTGACCTCCAGCTCGATGACCTCGGCTTCGCCCTGCAGGAAGGTCGCCACCGCCGACACGTCGCCGCGCACGAACCGGAGCACGCCGTTCGCACTGGCAGTTCGAGGTGAGAGGGCGACGTCGATGCCGGCCTCGGTCAACAGCGTGAGCAGGCTCAGGCGGTGGACCACGGCGATGGTCTCGCGCGCGCCCTCCAGCTTGGCGTAGAGGCAGGCGAGGATGTTGGCGTCGTCCTCGCCGGTCAGCGCCAGCACCGCGTCGAAGTCGCCGACCTCGTTCTCCTCGAGCAGGTCGGCGTCGGTGATCTCGCCGTTGATCACCAGCGCACCACCGAGTGCGCCGGCCAGTTCGCTGGCGCGGTCGTGGTCACGCTCGACGATCACGACGTCGCTCCCCCGGTCGTCGAGGGTCTTGCCCACCAGCTCGGCCGTCCGCCCCCCACCGAGCAGCATGATCCGACGGGGGGCCCGGCGAGCGAGACCGAGCAGGTCCATCAGCTGCCGACGGGCCCGGCGCTTGCACAGCACGCGGACGAGATCGTCGGCCTCGAGCGTCACATCGCCCCGGGGGATGATCGTCTCCTCGCCGCGCGTGATGACGCCGAAGAGGAACTCCCACTCCGGTTCGTACTCGGCGGCGATGTCGACCAGGGAACGCCCGACGATCGGTGCGTCCTTCGGCAGCCGGGCGCCGATCACGACCACCTCGCCACCCGCCATCTCGGCGACCTCGGACGCGCCGGGATACTCGAGCAGCTCGAGGATCTCCTGCGCGGTCTCGAAGTCGGGGTCGATGATGAGGTCGACGCCCATCGCGTCGTGCAACGCGGTGGACTTGCGCGACCGCAGGTCGGCGTCCTCCAACCGACACACCGTCCGGGCGATGCCGGCCTGCTTGCCCACGAGGCAGCAGACGAGATTCACCTCGTCCTGGCTGGTGACGGCCACGATCATCTCCGCCCGGCCGATGCCGGCCTCCTTGAGCACCTCCGGATTGGTGCCCGAACCCAGCAAGGTCAGGACGTCGAGCTGCTCGGACACCGCTCGCAGCGCCGTCCGGTCCCGCTCCACGACCGCGACGTCGTGGCCCTCCCGACTGAGCCGGTCGGCGACGTAGGTCCCGACCTCGCCTGCGCCGACGACGATCACGTACACCGCCTCATGTTGCCGCACGCAACCCGCTGGCGCGCAGACCGACACGGAGTTGTTGGTCACGATTCGTGTGACCGGTCGCCGGGCGGCTCCCGCCGGGCGGGATGACAGCGGCGCTCCAAAGTTGACTTTTCGAGGGAGCGAAACCTATGTTACCCCCGCTCCGAACACCGACCGAACGGGCTCCGGCCCCGATTTCCCCTCCGCCCGCCCGCTCTGATGGACGCGACGACGTGACCACGATCTCCAAGTCGGACCGCGAACTGCTCAAGGCCATCTACCGCCTGTCCCAGGGCGATGACGTACCGGCCGAGGCCCACACGGGAGACATCGCCGAGCGTCTCGGGGTGTCGCCCTCGACGGTGACCACGGCCGTCAAGCGCATGGCCGACCGCGGTCTGGTCGTCCACAAGCCCTACAAGGGCGTCGACCTGACCGAGCCGGGGAGCCGGCTCGCCGTGGCCACCATCCGCCGGCACCGGATCGTCGAGCGATTCCTGGCCGACATGCTGGGCTACGCCTGGAACGAGGCCGACCGCCTCGCCGCCAGCTTCGAGCACGAGCTGCCCCAGGAGGTGGAGGACCGGCTCTTCATCGCCCTCGATCGGCCGGCGAGCTGTCCCCACGGCTTCCCGATTCCCGAACCCGAGGTCGGTGAGATCCCCCAGCTCCCGCCCCTCTACACCCTCGAGCCCGGCGACGTCGCCATCGTGGCGGTCCCCGGCTCGACCGATCCCGACGTCGCCGCCTTCCTCGACCAGCTCGGTCTCCGCCCCGGTGGCCGGGTCGAGGTCAAGGAGAAGCACCCCTTCGACGGCCCCCTGGTGCTCACCGTCGACGGTCCCGACGGGCCCACCGACCGGACGCTCGGGGCCACCGTCGCCAACCAGATCTACGTCCAGCGTGCCGGCGCCGACGCCGGCACAAACGCCTGATTCGCAATCCCGTAAGCCACGACAGGAGAACCCAACAGTGGAAGCCATCCCGTACCTCGCGCTGGTGAGCGCGCTTGCTGGTCTCGGACTCGCCGCGTTCTACTTCAGCGCGGTCAAGAAGGAGAGCTCCGGCAACGACCGGATGACCGAGCTCATGCTCGAGATCCAGGCCGGTGCCCGTGCGTTCATCAAGCAGGAGTACACCTACGTCGCCGCGTTCGTCGTGGTGATGGCCGTGCTGGTCGCGGTGCTCGTCACCCCGCTCGGTGCCGTCACCTACATCTTCGGCGCGGTGCTCTCCGCGCTCGCCGGCTACGTCGGCATGACCGTGGCCACCATGGCCAACGCCCGCACCACCGAGGCCGCCCGCACCGGGGGGCCGGCGAAGGCGCTGCCGCTCGCCTATCGCGGCGGTGCCGTCATGGGCTTCTCGGTGGCCGGTCTGGCCCTGTTCGGTCTGGCGATCGTCTACATCGTCTTCATCCAGCTCGGTGAGATCGACGACGCCTTCGAGATCCTCACCGCGTTCGGGCTCGGTGCGAGCTCGATCGCCCTCTTCTCCCGTGTCGGCGGCGGCATCTACACCAAGGCCGCCGACGTCGGCGCCGACCTGGTCGGCAAGGTCGAGGCCGGCATTCCCGAGGACGACCCCCGCAACCCGGCCACCATCGCCGACAACGTGGGCGACAACGTCGGCGACGTCGCCGGCATGGGCGCCGACCTGTTCGAGTCCTACGGCGGCTCGATCGTCGCCCCGATCGCGCTGATCGCATTCACGATCTTCGCCGCCGGCAACGCCACCACCGCGGACCTGCTCGCCCAGGACTCGACGCTCAAGCTGCTGCTGTTCCCGTTCGGGGTGGCACTCATCGGCATGGTCGGCTCGATCCTCGGCTCCTTCTTCGTGAAGTCGGGCGACTCGACCGACATCCATGCCCTCTCGCGCTCCCTCCACCGAGGCACCAACGTGGCCATGGGCATCACCGTGATCGGTGTGGTCGCCCTCGGCTTCGCGCTGTTCAGCGGCGACGAGTGGGACAACGCCTGGGGCCTGCCCCTCTCCGTCATCGGTGGTCTGGTGGTGGGCTACGCCATCGGCAAGGTCGCCGAGATCTGGACGTCCGACCAGTTCGGCCCGGTGAAGAAGATCGCCGCCCAGTCCGAGACCGGCGCGGCGACCACCATCCTCGGCGGCGTCTCCGCCGGCATGGTTTCGGTCGGCGCGTCCGTGGCCCTCATCACCGGTGGCGTGTTCGTCGCCTACTGGGGCGGCGAATGGGCCGGCGAGGGTCTCGGCATCTACGGCATCGCCGTGGCCGCCATCGGCATGCTGGCCACCACCGGCGCCGTCGTCTCCGTCGACGCCTACGGCCCGATCGCCGACAACGCCGGCGGCATCGCCGAGATGGCCGAGCTCGACCCGGGCGTGCGCGACGTCACCGACGCGCTCGACAGCCTCGGCAACACGACCGCCGCCATCGCCAAGGGCTTCGCCGTCGGCTCGGCGGCGCTCACCGCCCTGGCGCTGTTCAAGACCTTCGAGGTCGCCCTGGTGCAGGCGAGCCCCGACTTCGCCGGCCTGAACCTCAACGTCGGCTCGGTCGACGTGTTCATCGGCCTGTTCCTCGGTGCGATGCTGCCGTTCGTCTTCGCCGCCCTGACGATCGACGCCGTCGGTCGGGCCGCGAACCAGATGATCGAGGAGGTCCGCCGCCAGTTCCGCGAGATCCCGGGCCTGCGCGAGGGCAAGGAGGGCGTGCGTCCCGACTCGGCCACCTGCGTGGCCATCTCCACCAAGGCCTCGCTCAAGGAGATGATCATCCCCGGCGCCCTCGCGGTCGTCGTCCCGCTGGTCATCGGCTTCATCGACGTCGACACCCTCGGCGGCTTCCTCGCCGGCGCCCTCGTCACCGGCTTCTGCCTGGCCATCTTCATGGCCAACGCCGGCGGCGCGTGGGACAACGCCAAGAAGTACATCGAGCAGGGCAACCACGGCGGCAAGGGCTCCGACCCGCACAAGGCCGCGGTCGTGGGCGACACCGTGGGCGACCCGTTCAAGGACACCGCCGGGCCGTCCATGAACATCCTCCTCAAGGTCATGACCATCGTCTCGCTCGTGTTCGCCAGCGCCTTCGTGTGATGCTCCGGGCATGACATCGATGATGTCGGCCTGACCACCGCCCGGTGCCAGACTGACGCCGCCCAACCCTGTTCCGGGCCCCCGACCTCGCGTGAGCGCGCGAGAACCGGGGGCCCGGAACCGTTTTGGGGCGGTGGGTACGGTGCCGGTCGTGGAGATCGACGTCGTGCTCACCACCGGACCACCCGACGTGGGCCAGCGCGCCCGAGAACTGCACGCGGCGGGTGTCGACGGGGTGGCGACCGTCGAGGGGCCCCACGACGTGTTCGTGCCGCTGGTCCAGGCCGCCGCGGTCGAGGGACTCGACATCGCCAGCTACGTGGCCATCGCCTTCCCCCGCTCGCCCGTCCACCTTGCCCACACCGCCTGGGACCTCCAGGCGCTCTCCGGCGGACGGTTTCGCCTCGGGCTCGGCACCCAGGTGCGGGCGCACGTCGAGCGGCGTTACGGCGCCGCCTTCGACCGGCCCGTCGAGCGCATGGCCGAGTGGGTGAGCGCGATCCGCGCCGTGTTCGACCGGTGGCAGCACGGAACCCGGCTCGACTTCGTCGGCGAGTTCACCCGGCACACCGTGATGCCACCGATGCTGAGCCCGCCCCCGCTCGACACCGGGCCGCCGCCGATCCTGGTCGGCGCACTCGGGCGACGGATGGTCGAGATGACGACGGCCGTGGCCGACGGGATCGTCCTGCACCCCATGACCACCGCGTCGTTCCTGCGAACGATGGTCGACTCGTCCATCGCGGGCGGCCTCGAGGCGGCCGGACGACCGCGCTCGGGGTTCGAGGTCGTGGGCGGTGCGCTCGTCGGCATCCACGACTCGGAAGGCAACGACGAGGCCGCCGTGCGCGACGGCCTGCGCATGCTCGTGGCCTTCTACGCGTCGACCCCGGCGTACCGGCCTGTGCTCGAGACCGTCGACGCCGCCGACATCCAGCCCCGGCTCCAGACGCTCACACGTGAAGGCGCCTGGGACCGGCTGGCCGACGTCGTACCCGACGGCCTCCTCTCCGACCTCACCGTGACCGGTCCGCCGGACCGGGTGGCGGAGACGCTGCAGCGCCGCTACGGGGGCCTCGTCGACCGTCTGGCGCTCACGTTCGTGCAGCCGCCGTCAGCCGACGCGCTCGGCGAGGTCGTCCGCGCCCTGCGGTGAACACCCTCCCCGGGGTGCAGTGTGGCGAACGTGACGGCAGACTCGCGGGCATGGCCGACGACGACACCGACCTCCCGACCTTCGACCGTCCGAGCGACGACGAGCTGCGCCAGCGTCTCACGCCGCTGCAGTACGAGGTGACCCAGCAGGCCGGCACCGAACGTGCCTTCTCCGGCGCCTACTGGGACACGAAGACTCCCGGGACCTACCGCTGCGTCGTGTGCGACCTCGACCTGTTCGAGTCCGACACCAAGTACGACAGTGGTACGGGCTGGCCGTCGTTCTGGCGGCCCATCGCCGACGACCGGGTGCGCACCGAGACCGACCAGACGATGGGCATGACCCGCACCGAGGTGCTGTGCGGCCGTTGCGGCGCCCATCTCGGCCACGTGTTCCCGGACGGACCGGCGCCCAGCGGCGAGCGCTACTGCATGAACTCGGCGTCGCTCGACCTCAGTCCCGCCGACGCCGACTAGGAGCTCAGGCGATCGCGTCGAAGCGGTCGGTGTCCCACTCGTGCGAGCACGTCGGGCACACGAGATAGGCCCGCACCCGGGCGGTGTCGACCATGTAGACGGTGCCCCGCGTCGCGCAGTGCGGGCACTGCCGGCCCGATCGAGCGCGCCTGTCGCGCGGCTCGCGGCGGGTGTCGAGACCCACGGCGGCCTCGAAACCCAGTGACCGGAACGACGGTGTGGTGGAGCGGCGACGTGTCTTCTGCGCCATCGGGCTGCCTCCCGGGCGGGAAACGGGAACACGACCACCATACTCCCGTCCGACCCGTCGAGGATGCCCCGGTCGCACATCGGTGTCTCCGCGGCCTGAAGTGTGCGCCCGAACCCTGCTTCGGCGGGTACCACGGGTTCGGCCGCGTGGGCTGCAAGACTCGTCCGCCGTGCGCGACCAACGCAGCATCAGGGTGGACGCCCCGGCCGACGGTGAGCGGGCCGCGCCACCGCCACGGCGGTCCCCTCCCGTGGTCGACCCGCCCGCTCCAGCCGACGATGCGGCCACCGCCGCTCAGCCCGCCCCACCCGACCAGCTCGGGTCCGCACCGACCGACGCAGGACCGGAGCCGACGGCGGCCGCGCCGCCGGTCCCCCCACCGGGTGCAGGCGAGCGGCGCCGCGTCGTCGTCCCCGCTCCCGATGCCGACCAGCCCGCCCGCGCTCCCTCACCGACGCCGGCCGCCGCCGGCGCCGACCGCAGAGGCCCGACCACCCCACCTCCTCCCGACCACCAGCGACCCGCAGGTTGGCGCCGCTACCTGCCGTCCAGACGTGTCGTGCTCGGCACGGCTGCCGTACTCCTGCTTCTGCTGGGCGGCACGCTCCTGTGGGCCTACGCCAAGTTCAACAGCGTCGAGACCGTGGACCTGTCACCCGTGCTGGCCAGCGGAGACGGCACCAACTACCTCATCGTCGGCTCCGACACCCGCGATGGCGTCGAGCCCGACAACCCGAACGCGGCGGTCATCCTCGGCGACGACACCGTCGGCGGTCCGGAGCGCTCGGACACGATCCTGATCCTGCGCGTCGACAGCGCGGGTGCCCGGATGCTGTCGGTGCCACGTGACCTGTTCGTCACCATCAGCGGCACCGGCCAGCGCAGCCGCATCAACGCCGCGTTCAACGACGGACCGAGCCAGCTCGTCGCGACACTCACCGACCAGCTCGACCTGCCCATCCACCACTACCTCGAGGTCGACTTCGTCAGCTTCGCCGGCATGGTCGACGCCCTCGGGGGCATCACCATCGACTTCGAGCATCCCGCGTTCGACCGGAACTCGGGGCTGAACATCGACGAGGCCGGTCCCCAGACCCTCGACGGGACCGAGGCGCTCGCCTACGTGCGGTCGCGGGCCTACACCGAGGTCATCGACGGCCGGGAGGTGCCCGACCCCACCGGCGACATCGGCCGGACCGAGCGACAGCAGCAGTTCCTGTCCGCGGTGATCAGCGCCGTCGGCAGCGAGCGCAACCCGTTCGCCCTCCGCCGCGTGGCCGACGAGCTCGCCACCGGCATGCGGATCGACTCCGACCTCGGCTTCCTCGAGGCCCTGAACCTGCTGCGTCGGATGCGGGGGCTCGAACCCGAGCCGAGCTCGTTGCCCACCTTCGACTTCCGGACCGGTGCCGGCGCCGCGGTGCTCGGGCTCCAACAGCCCGGCGCCGACGAGATCCTGACCGACTTCGGCTCATCGGGTTCCCGGATCGAGTAGGCGATGAGCGCGGACCTCGACCTCGTCTGGTACGTGGGCTATGGCTCGAACGTGCTGCGACGACGCTTCACGACCTATCTGACCGGCGGAGCCATGGAGCTCAGCGGTCAGGAGGAACGTGGCAGCCGAGACCGCTCGCCGCCACGCGAGGTCCGGCCGACGACGCTGCCCCACACCCTGTACTTCGGCCGCTCTGGCGGAGCGCGCTGGGGACCGGGGGGAGTTGCGTTCATCGACCCGATGCGTTCCGATGCCGCCGCGCTCGGGCTGGCGTATCTCGTATCCACGGAGCAGTACCTGGATGTGATCTGTCAGGAGAACAGCTGGTCCGTTCCACCACGTCCGGATGATGCGTTGCCCGCACCAGGATCGGGAGCCGTGGACGTGACCCCACCGGGCGAGCGACCTGGGTGGTACCGCAGCGTCGTGACCCTCGAGCCGATCGACGGCGTCCCAGCGCTGACCTTCACCCACCCTGTCGTGGAACCATCGAGCGAGCCCGCGCCCGCCGCGTACCTCCGAGTCATCGCCGAGGGCCTCGCCGACGAGCACGGGCTCGCCACCCCCGAGATCGTCAGCTACCTCGCGAGCAGACCTGGCGTGGGTCGATCACGTGAGGACCTCGACCAACTGCTTCGCACCTGATCAGGATCAGGCTCGGCGAGGATCCTGGCCGAGGCACCACGTCAATCGTCTTTGAGCGCGACCGCGTTGGGGGTCACGTTCATCTTCGGCTCGTAGTCGATCTCCTCGACCTCGGTCGCCTCGGCCTGGTACGCCGCCCGCAGTTCGTCGAGACAGCACTCGCACGGCCCGTAGAACTGCTGCTCCACGGTCTGACGACACCGCGGGCACTCCACCTCGATCGCCGGGTCCAACTCGTCGAGCACGCTCACGGCACCGACGGTAGCCACCGAGCGGGCGACGACGGTCGACCCTCGGTGCGCGCACTGAGCGCCACATGGGCAACAATCGGAGGCATGCGCCGCCCCCGCCTCCGTACCTTCATCGTCGCCGGCCTCGCCGCCGGTGGCGCAGTCGCCGCCAAGCGATCCATCGACGCTCGCGTCGCGTCGTGGTCGACCAATCACGACACCTGCGCCGGCGATCCGCTGAGACTTCCCGACGGTGAAGCCGTCACGGTTCGAGCCGCCGACGGTGCCACCCTGCACGGCATCGACTGCGGCGAGGGCCCCACCGTGCTCCTCGTCCACTGCTGGACCGGCAACCCCGGCTTCTGGGGGCCGGTGGCCTGCCGGCTCGTCGACGCCGGCTTCCGCGTGGTCGCCGTCACCCAGCGGGGCCACGGTGCGTCCGACCGTGGTGATGCCCCGTACTCGCCCGAGACCCTGGGCGACGACGTGCGGACCTGGCTCGAGACCCTCGACCTGCACGACGTGGTGCTCTCGGGGCACTCCATGGGTGGATTGGCGTCGATGGCCCTGGCCACCGGCCATCCCGACGTCGCACGAGACCGCGTGCGCGGCCTCGTACTCGTGGCCACGCTCGCGTCGCCGCCCTCCGACCCGCGCCGACCCGACCTCGACATCTCGCGGCTCCTCCCGCTCGCCGACTTCGTCTACCGGCGAGGCGACCTCGGGCTCTTCGGGCTGCTCGGTGTGTTCGGGACCCGCCCGGCCCGCAGCCAGCTCGAGGCAGCACGCGACGGCTTCCTCGATGCCGACCCGGTCACCCGGCGCGAGGCGGCCGAGATGATGACGCGTTTCGATCTCCGCCCCGACCTGCCCGGGGTCGACCTCCCCACCACCGTGGTGGCCGGCACCCACGACCAGCTCACCCCGCTCGCGCTCAACGAGGACATCGCCGAGCGCATCCCCGGCGCGCGACTCGAGGTGCTCCACGGGCTGGGCCACATGCTGCCCTGGGAGGCGCCCGACCAGGTCACCGACGTCATCGTCCAGACCGCAAAGCCCGCGTGATGCCGCCCGCCCAGGTCTCCGAGTTGTTCGACCCCGACGCGTGGACCGCGGTCCCCGGGGTCGACTTCACCGACATCACCTACCACCGGGCCGTCGATGCCGGCGTGGTGCGGATCGCCTTCGACCGCCCCGACGTGCGCAACGCGTTCCGGCCCCACACCGTCGACGAGTTGTACACCGCGCTCGACCATGCCCGCCAGACCTCGGACGTGGGTTGCGTGCTGCTCACCGGCAACGGCCCGTCGTCCCGCGACGGCCGGTGGGCGTTCTGCTCGGGCGGCGACCAGCGCATCCGGGGAAAGACCGGCTACCAGTACTCCGAGTCCGACACCGCCGAGGGCGTCGACCCGGCCCGGGCCGGTCGTCTCCACATCCTCGAGGTCCAGCGCCTGATCCGGTTCATGCCCAAGATCGTGATCGCCGTGGTGCCCGGCTGGGCCGCCGGCGGTGGACACTCGCTCCACGTCGTCTGCGACCTGACCATCGCCTCGGCCGAGCACGGCCGCTTCAAGCAGACCGACCTCGACGTGGCCTCGGTCGACGGCGGGTTCGGCTCGGCGTACCTCGCCCGCCAGGTCGGCCAGAAGTTCGCCCGCGAGATCTTCCTGCTCGCCGAGGAGCATTCGGCCGACGACGCCCACCGCATGGGCATGGTCAACCGCGTCGTCCCCCACGCCGACCTCGAGGCCACGGCGCTCGACTGGGCGCGGACCATCTGTGGCAAGTCCCCCACCGCCACGCGCATGTTCAAGTTCTCGATGAACCTCATCGACGACGGTCTCGTCGGCCAGCAGGTCTTCGCCGGCGAGGCCACCCGCCTCATCTACGGCACCGACGAGGCCGAGGAGGGCCGAGACAGCTTCCTGGAGAAACGCCCACCCGACTGGTCCGCGTACCCCTACCACTACTGAAGATGCTGTGTGTGGTCGATCAGGGGTAGAAGGTCGGCACGCGCTCGGCCCGGTAGACGATGTAGCCGACCTCGGGGTCGTCGAGGCGGGCCTCGAACACCACGTCGCCTCCCTCGGCACCGTCGGGGACGACCTCGACGAGCTGGGCGGTGATGCCGTCGTCGCGCCCCTGGTAGCCGCCGTTGGTGATCAGGACGTTGCCGTTCTCGAGCATGTCGGCATCGCCGACGAACGGGGCGAACGCGGGCTCACCGTCGACCTGTGACGTGTAGGACCAGACCTGTTCGACCGTGCCGGCCTCGGGGTCGAGCCGGTACCGGGCCGCCCGGCTGTAGTCGGGTTCGTCGGCCGGTGGGCGGTTGTTGCCGTTGTCGTACAGCAGCAGCGTCCCGTCGTCCTGCCACTCGGGCGCGTGCTGGTAGTAGGAGAAGTCCGCCGGGTCGTCGATCTCGAAGTCGCCGTCGGGACCGAACCGCCAGAGCAGCTCGCCGGTCTCACGATCGATCTGGAGCACCGCGCTCAGATGGCGGACCGAGACGGTCAGCGCCTCGCCGTCGGGCGAGGGCACCACGCCGTTGGCGTGGGTCCAGTCCCGAGCGTCATCGTTGCCCTGGAACGCGTACAGCCAGTTCGGGAACACGTCGGCGAACGGCAGGCCGCACACGTTCTGGTCGCGCGCCTCGTTCACCGGGTCGAAGTAGTCGGCCAGGGGATACTCGGCCACGATCTCGCCGTCGGGCGTGTACTCCACGATCACGTCGACGATGAGCTCGTAGGAGCCGTCGAACTCCCCCGCCGCCTCGTCGCACAGCGGCTCGTCGAAGCCATCGTAGGTCCGGACCTCGGTGGAGATCGTGAGCATGTTGCCGTCGGGCAGCCGCGCGACCTCGTGGTGCATCGAGTCGACGGCGACCTCCACCGCGTCGTCGCCGGCGACCCGGCGACCGTGCTCGTCGATCTCGAGCGGCCCGAGGACGATCTCCCCCGCCCACTCCTGCTGGGTCTCGCCGAGCAGGTCGATGATCCGGGCACCGGTGTCGTTGTACTCGTGGAGGATGCGCCCGTCGGACAGCGGCCGGACGTCGCCGATTGGATGGGGCGTCTGGTGGTACCAGACCACCTCGCCGTCGGCATCGACGGCCACGAGCAGCCCGGCCGGTGGCGGTTCCTCGCCTTCGGCGAGCTCGGGATCGCCGGGATCGAGCAGGTCACCGCCCCGGAGCAGGTTGAACATCGTGAACCCGTCGCTCATCCGCTCGGCATCGGCTGTCTCGACGGACAGGGGCAGTTCGAACGGCAGCTTCCCGGTCTGCAGGTCGAGGTCGACTTCCTCGTCACCGGCACGCACCACCACCCGGTAGTCCTGCTCGGCCCGCAGGCCGGCGACGGGGAGCTCATGACTCGTCGCCGCCTCCTCGACCGGGATCTCGAAGCTGCGCTCGCTGCCGATGACTTCGATCTCCGGTGCCACGGCCTCGTCGGCGTCGACGGTCAGCCGACCGACGAGGGCATGACCGTCGTCGAGCTCGACCTCGGCGGCGAGCCCCACGTCGCCCGAGGCCTCGGTCGTCGGGCTGGCGTCGTCGTCGGACGAACAGGCGCCAGCCAGGATCAGCGCGACCGCAGCCACCGAGAGAAATCGTCGCATCCGCAACGTCCTACCACTGCGTCGCGCACGGTGAACACCTGCGCCGACGACGCTGACTTGACCGACGGGTCAAGTCCGGGCTCGAATAGGCTCGCGAGCGGGTCCGATCCGCCCCACCGAGCCGCCGACGCCGACCCATACGGAGTGCCCCATGACCGACACCGAGCCCCGAACCGCCGATCTCACCGAGGCCGAGAGCATCGAGCAACTCGACGCGTGGCTCGAGGAGAACTGGGACCCGGAGATCACGGTCGCCGAGTGGTGGCAACGCTTCGGCCTGTCGGGATGGGCCGCGCCGATGTGGTCCGAGGACTGGTTCGGCAAGGGCGTCGACCGGGCGACCTCCGTCGCGATCCAGAACCGTGTCGCCGAGTGGGGTGCGCTTCCCGCCCCCGGTGGGCTCGGCCTGCTCCTCGCCGGGCCGACGATCCTCGATCACGGCACCGACGAGCAGAAGGACACGATGGTCCGCGACATCATCACCGGCCAGAAGGCATGGTGCCAGCTGTTCTCCGAGCCCGGCGCCGGCTCCGACCTCGCCGGCTTGCAGTGCAAGGCGATCAAGGACGGCGACGAGTGGATCGTCACCGGCCAGAAGGTCTGGACCTCCGGCAGCCAGATCGCCGACATGGGCATGCTCATCGCCCGCACCGACTCCGACGTGCCCAAGCACCAGGGCATCACCTACTTCGGCATCGACATGCACCAGGAGGGCATCGAGGTCCGCCCGCTGGTCGAGATGACCGGCCGTTCCCTGTTCAGCGAGGTGTTCATCAGCGAGGCCCGGGTCCCCGACGCCAACGTGATCGGTGGGCTCAACAACGGCTGGCGGGTGGCCAACTCCACCCTCATGCACGAGCGCGCCGGCCTCGGTGCCGGCGGCGGCTCGGCGGCCGGCGGCCTCGCCAATCCCGGCACCATCGCCGGACACCTCGACCGCCCGGCCGGCGAGTTCGTGACATCCCAGCGCAACCGGGGCGGGGGCGCGGCCATCGCCGGTCGCGGCGGCATCAACGGCTTGATCAAGCTGGCCGAGAGCACCGGCCAGATCTCCGATCCCCGAGTCCGCCAGGACCTGATGCACCTCCACACGCGGCACGAGATCGCCCGCATGAACAACCTGCGGGCCAAGGGCTACGCCCGGCAGGGTAAGCAGATCGCGGGGCTGCCCAACATCGCCAAGCTGTCGATGTCGGAGATCCTTCGCCTCACCCGCGACCTCAGCCTCGGGCTGCTCGGTCCGGCTGGCACGCTCCACAGCTACGACGCCGACGGTCAGAAGGCGCTCACCGAGGCCACCGGCAACCCGTACCTGCCGATGTTCACCGAGTCCGCCCTCTTCGCCCAGGGCCCGCCCATCTACGGCGGCACCGACCAGATCCAGAAGAACATCATCGGCGAGCGGGTCCTCGGCCTGCCCAAGGAGCCCAACCAGGACAAGGTCCTGCCCTTCAAGGAGCTCCCCAAGAACCGGTAGCCAACTACTCGGACAGCTCGACGTGCCACCGGCCCTCGGGGCGGCGCAGCATGGCCAGCCGCCATGGCCCGTCACCCAGGTCGAGCGCCGACATCACGTAGACATCGCGCCCCTGATCAGCCGCGGCGTGTGCCGCCGCCTTCAGGAACGCGTAGTGCCCGCCCGCGGTCCCGCCCGGCGCGCACAGCACCAGCGACGTGGCCCGGTAGCGCTCGAACTGCTCGCGCTGGTCCTCGGGCAACGACCACTTGAGACTGGCGTCGGCCATGACCACCTGATCGGGCACCACGGCCTTGGCCGCCTCCAGCACCTCGTCCAGCTGGGCGAGGTCGGCCTCGGCGCGCCGCCACCCCGCCGCCAGGCCTGCGTCGATGAGCAGGAGGGGCGCGCCGTCCCCGGTCGACGGCTCGGACTTCTTCTGACGGCGCGCAGCCATGGGCGACGAGTGTGACACCTCCGCGGCGCCGGAGCGCTGACCCTCCTACCCTGCTCGCATGACCCGCGCACTCCTCACCCCCGGCCGCCTCTCCGTCGGCATGCAGCTGCCGATCCAGTCCCAGAGCACCATCTACGCCCAGCACTGGGAAGCCGATGCCGGGCCGGCCGAGCTCGAGACGATCGTCCGCGCCGCCGACGACAACGGGTTCGACTACGTAGCGGTCTGCGACCACATCGCCATCCCCGACGACAAGGCCGAGGCGATGGGCACCACCTGGTACGACACGGTGGCCACGCTCGCCTGGATCGCCGGATTCACCCGGCAGGTGCACCTGCTCAGCCACGTCTACGTGCCCGCGTACCGGCATCCGGCCGCCGTCGCCAAGTCATGGTCCACCCTCGATGCACTCTCGGGTGGGCGGGTGGTGCTCGGCGTGGGCGCCGGTCACGTCGCCGGCGAGTTCGAGCTCCTCGGCCTCGACCACTCGGCCCGGGGCCACCGTACCGACGAGGCCCTCGCAGCGCTGCGTTCGACGCTGGCCACCGGCCGGTACGGCCCGGCCACCGTGGCGCCCCGCTCACCCCGACCCGAGGGACCACCGATCTGGATCGGCGGATCGTCGAAGGCGGCGCTGCGCCGCGCCGGCCAGTTCGGCGACGGCTGGCTGCCCCAGGGCACGCCGTACCCGGAGATGCCCGACGCCGTCGAGACCATCCACCGCCACCAGGAGCGCCTCCACGGCGAGCGTTGGCCGATCGACGTCGGTGTCATCACCGCGTTCCTCCACGTCGGCGAGCCCGACTTCGAGGTCCCGGCGGGCTCGTTCACGGGCGCGCCCGACCGGCTCGCGCGCGGGCTCGGACGCCTCGCCGAGCTCGGTGCCACCCAGCTGCAGGTCCGCTTCGCGGCCCGCAGCGCCGATGAATACGCCGACCAGGTGGCCCGCTTCGGCTCCGAGGTCGTCCCGCTCCTCCCCCGTCCCGCATGAGGCTGCTCAGGGGGCGAAGGCCTGGAGCGCCTCGTCGTGGGCGGTGGTGGCGTCCGACGGCGTGAGCGGTTGGATGCACACGTGGTCGGCGCCGGCGTCGCTGTGGGCCTGCAGACGGGCCTCGATCTGCTCCATCGAACCCCACGCCACGAGGCCGTCGACCAGGCGGTCGCTGCCGCCATCGGCGAGATCGTCCTCGGTGTAGCCCAGCCGGAACCAGTTCCTGTAGTAGTTCGGCAACCCGATGTACATCGCCAGCGCCTGCCGGGCCGTGGCGCGAGCCTCGGTCGGGTCCTCGGCGAGGACCACCTTCTGTTCGACGCACAGGAGCTTGTCGGGCCCGAGCGCAGCACGCGCCTTCTCGGTGTGCTCGGGCGTCGTGAGGTACGGGTGGACGCCGTCCGCGGCCGCGGCCGCGAGCTCGAGCATCTTGGGCCCGAGCGCTGCGATCAGGGTCTTCGGCGTCTCCGACGGAGCTGGTGCCATGTAGGCCGAGTCGGCCATGCCTTGCAGATATTCCCGCATCGACGTCAACGGCTTGGAGTAGTCGAGGCCACGCACACCGGCCACGATCGGCGCATGGGACACGCCCATGCCCAGCAGGAACCGGTTTCCCGACTGCTCGGCCAGGGTCATCTGCGCCTGTTTCATCGCGCCCGGATGGCGATGGAAGATGTTGGCGATGCCGGTGGCGAGCACCAGCGAGTCGGTGTGCTCGAGCAGGACCGCGCCGTGGGCGAACGGGTCACGACCGAGGGTCTCGGGGATCCACAGCGCGCCGTATCCGAGTTCCTCGATCCGCTGCGCGAACGCCACGGCACTGCGTATGTCCCGCGCCTCGGTGAAGAACCACACGCCCCGCGTGCCGATGCGCGTGTCGATGGTGTCGTTGGTGCCGTTGCCGTCGGTCATGGCGACCATCCTGGCAGCCACCGCGCTACCGTCCACCGACTGCCGGAACCTGAAGCGCACGCCCAGGGAGATCTGTTGTTGCGAGCACTGCTCCTCGCCCCACCCGGGGCGGGCAAGGGCACCCAGGGCGATCGCCTGGCCGAGCGTCACGGCGTGCCCCACCTGGCCACGGGCGACATGCTGCGCGACCACGTCGACCGGGGCACCGATCTCGGCCGAGCCGCCCAACGCCACATGGACGAAGGCGGCCTGGTACCCGACGAGCTCGTGATCAAGATGGTGCTCGACCGACTCGGCGGGCGCGACCCGCTCCCGGGCTTCCTGCTCGACGGCTTCCCCCGCACCCTCCACCAGGCCGAGGCCGCCTACGAGTGGGGACGCCGGCACCATCGGCTCTTCGACGCCGTGATCATGCTCGAGGTGCCCGACGACGAGCTCGTCCGACGGCTCCTCGAGCGGGGCCGGGAGTCCGGGCGCAGCGACGACACCGAGGAGGTGATCCGCCACCGGCTCGAGGTCTACGAGGCCGACACCGCGCCCCTCGTCGGCTTCTACGAGGCCCGGGGCATCCTGCTGCGGGTCGACGGGACCGGCACGATCGACGAGGTCACCGACCGCATCGAGGCCAACCTCGCGCCCCTCCTCGAGGGTTGAACCCACCACGACGCATGGCTCAGCTGGCGCGGAGCGCCAGGGGCAGCGACTTGAGGCCGGCGATCACCGGCGAGGAGGTCCGCACCGGCACGCCGCGGCGCTCCGGCGTCCAGCCCCGGTCGAGCAGGGCCCGCAGCAGCGTGGCGATCTCGGTCCGGGCCAGGGCCGCGCCGATGCAGAAGTGGGCACCGAAACCGAAGGCCAAGTGGTGGTTGGGGCTGCGCCCGACATCGAAGCGGTTGGCATCCGGGCCGAACTCGCGCTCGTCCCGGTTCGCCGACTGGTAGACGAGGAGCACCGGATCGCCGGCGGGGATGGCCTGGCCGTGGAGCTCGACGTCGCGGGTCGTGGTCCGCAGGAACGAGATCACCGGTGTCGTCCACCGGAGGATCTCCTCCACCGCGCTGTCGACGAGGTCGGGATCGTCAACCAGCCGCTGCCACTGGTCGGGCGCGTCGGCGAACGCGGCCAGCCCACCGGAGATGGCATTCCGGGTGGTCTCGTTGCCCGCGATCAGCAACTGGTTGAGGAACATGCCCAACTCGGCGTCGGTGAGTCGCCGGCCCTCGAGCTCGGTGTGGACGAGGACCGAGACCATGTCGTCGCCGGGTTCCTCACGGCGTCGGGCGCACTGGTCGAGGAGATAGGCCATGCACTCGCCCATCAGGCGCTGCTGCTCTTCGGGATCGAGGTCGGTCTCGCCCGGGATGGCGGCCTCGGACCACGCGAAGAACCGGTCGAGGTCCTCCTCCGGCACGCCGAGGACGTCGGCGATCAGCAGCAGCGGCAACGGGACGGCCAGTTCGTCGACCGCGTCGAAGGTGCCGTTCGGCAGGCGGTCGAGCACCTCGTCGGTCCGCGCCACCACCTGTTCTCCAGCCCGCTTGATGACCGACGGACGAAAGCCGGGCGCCACGAGCTTGCGGTAGGCCGTGTGCTCCGGTGGGTCGGTGTGCATCATGGTCGGCGGGGTCTCGTACTCGATCCCGATCTCCATGGCGAGGATTCCCCGGCGGGAACAGAACGTGTCCGGGTCGGTCGACGCCGCCAGGACCGACGCGTGACTCGTCAGGGCCCAGAAGCCGCCGGGCTCGCACCACGCCACCGGCGCCTCGGCCCGCAGCGTGGCATAGGTCGGGAACGGATCGCCGGCGTAGAACGCACCGTCGTGCAGCCGGGCGGCGAGCTCGTTGGGGACGCGTGGAGTGTTCATCGCCCATCACGGTACGCAACCGGCAACCGGGACGACGGTCCACCACCTGCGATTGGAGCGCACCCGCCACGCGGACGAGGCTGTCCCGATGCCCACTCGACACGCGCTCATCCGAACCGAGGAGATCCTCGCCGGGATCATCGCCGCCACCGTCCTGCTGTTGGCCGTGCTGGCGGGACGCTCCCTGTTCCTCGGTGACCTGATCATCGAGACGCACGGCTACATCGGCAACGCCGTCTTCATGATTGCCCTTGCCAACGTCGGGGTGACACTGGCCGCACGTGCCGACGGGGTCACGGCCGCCGTGGCCTTCGCCGTGGCCCTGCTGACCTTCAGCCAGATCGGGCTCGGCTACGTGGGCCGCGACACCCCCGACGCCGCCGCGCTGCACGTCCCCAACGGGGTCCTGCTCATGGGCCTCGCCGGCTATCAGTTCGCCGCCGCTCGCACCCGTCGGCTGGCGACGCGCCGTTCAGCGGAGGCCGAGCTCTGAGGAGCAGTGTGGCCAGGCCCCCCAGCCGTGGGACGCCTGCAGCCGACGTCCCATCTCGATCTGGGTGGCGGCGGAGTGCTGGTGGGGCAGGCCGGTGCCGCCCACGCCGCGCCACGAGGCCTCACTGAACTGCAGGCCGCCGTAGTACCCGTTGCCCGTGTTGATCGACCAGTTGCCGTTGGACTCGCACTGGGCCAGATCGAGCCACACCTGCCGGCTGTTCGGATCGGCGTACCCGTCGCCGCCGTCGCCGGTCGTGGTCGGGGCAGGCGGTGTGGTGGTGGGCGCGGCCGTGGCGGGCGGTGCGGTGGTTGCGGCCGCGGTGGTGGGTGGGGCCGTGGTGGGTGCGGCGGTGGTCGGCGCGGCGGTCGTCGGGGCGGCCGTGGTCGCCGGCGCGGACTCGGTGGTCGTGGCGGCGACCGTCGTGGTGGTGGTCGGCGCGGTCGTCGTGGTCGTGGTCGTCTCGAGCAGGGTCGAGGTCGTCTCGGCCACGATGGCCGACAGCGTCACCGGCGACCCGTCGGACTGGGTGGTGAATCCGGCCTCGGCTGCGGTGCCCGATGCCACCTCGACCTCGTCGGCGTCGCTGCCGGGCGCGACGACGACGACCGCGACGAGCACTGCGAGCAGCACGGCGGTGAGCACACCGAGGCGTCGCCGACGGAACGTGGCGCCGGGTGCGTCGGTGTCGAGGGGGACGTGGGAAATGATGGGTCCGAAGCGGGTCGCGTGCCGGTGTTGGAATGACGAACGGATTCCATCCGTCATGAATCTGCAACACTACAGCGTCACCAGATCGACACAAACTCGTGCGTCGATTCACGAACCCGGGCGGTCCGGGCAGCACGTCCCGACCGCTGGCCCGGGCTCACCGGCTCAGGCGACCGGGTCCTCCACCTGGAGCAGGGAGGCGCCGCGCTCCATGCACTCGACGAACTCCTCCACCATCTCGAGGATCACGTCGCTCGATCGACGGACCTTGTCGAAGCGACCGATGATCTGGCCGCACGGCATGAAGTTCACGTCCTTGGCCTGCACCGGGTACCGGTGGCCGCGGGCCATGGCCTCCACCGAGACCATCGACTGCATCGGCATCCCCAGCGGATCGGGCGTGTCGGGCTGCTCCCAGGCCTCGGTCCAGTCGTTGCGGAGCATGCGGCACGGCTTGCCGGTCCACGAGCGCGACCGGATCGTGTCGCGGCTCGTCGCGCCCATGTAGGTGTCCATCTGTCCGGGCGGGATGTCGGCTTCCTCGACGGTGAGCCACAGCGACCCGGTCCACACGCCCTGAGCGCCCATGACCATCGCCGCCGCCATCTGCTTGCCCGACCCGACGCCGCCAGCAGCGAGCACGGGGGTGTCGCCCACGGCCTCGATCACTTCAGGCCACAGCACGATCGAGCCGACGTCCCCGGTGTGACCTCCGCCCTCCCCGCCCTGGCAGACGACGAAGTCGAGACCCGCCTCCTTGTGGTTGAGCGCGTGCTTGACCGAGCCGCACAGGGCGCCGATGAGGCGACCGCCGCTCTGGACCTGTTCGATCACGTGGCCCGGTGGCGTGCCGAGGGCGTTGGCGATGAGCGAGCACTTGGGCCGCGAGATCGCCTCCTCGAGCAGGGGCATGGCCGTGGCCAGGCCGAAGCCGAGCAGCTCGTGGGGCTTCTCGTCCTCGGAGAGCTCGGGGACGCCGGCGTCGTCGAAGATGCGCTTGGCGAAGGAACGCACCTCGTCGGGGATCATGCTCTTGAGCGTCTCCTCGAGCTTCTCGGGGTCCATCTCGTCCATGCCCTCGTACTCGCCGGGGATGACGATGTCCACCCCGTACGTGCCCTCGACGTGCTCGTCGAGCCAGTCGAGCTCCTGGCGCAGCTGGTCGACGGTGAAGCCCACGGCACCCAGCACACCCATGCCGCCGGCGTTGCAGACCGCCGCGACCACGTCGCGACAGTGCGTGAAGGCGAAGATCGGGAACTCGATGTCGAGGCGCTGGGCGATGGGCGTCTGCATGCCGCCAGTGTTGCAGAAAATGGAACGTGTTCTCCTTCCGAGAGCCGCAGCGGTATCGGGCGCGGGAACACCGTGAGGCGCCGCCGAAGGCCGTCCGAAGTGAGCAGCCCGCGTCGGCAAGCCTCACGGCCGACGACCGGCTCAGCCGGTCAGCGACGTCATCACCGTGGTCCCGATCAGCACGGTCGCGGTGAGTGGCAGGCCGACGCGGGCGTAGTCGGTGAACCGGTAGCCGCCGGGGCCGTAGACCATCGTGTTGGTCTGGTAGCCGATCGGGGTGAGGAAGCTCGCCGACGCGGCCACTGCCACGGCGATCGCCATCGCGCGCGGGTCGACACCCGCGGATGTCGCCGACGCGATCGCGATGGGGAACATGACGACGGCGGCGGCATTGTTGGTGACGAGCTCGGTGAGCACGGCCGTGGCCAGGACCACACCGAAGACCACCCCGGCCTCGCCGAAACCGTCGAAGGTGCTTGTCAGCCCGTCGGCGATCCGTTCGGCCAGACCCGTCGACTGCATCGCACCCCCCAGACCGAACGCGGACGCGATGAGGATCACGACGTCGAGATCGATGGCCTCCCGCGCCTCGGCGAAGCTGATCGTGCGGCTGGCGATCAGGGCCGCGGCGCCGAGCAGCGCCGCCTCGAGCAGCGACACGACGTTCGTCGCCGCCAGCACGATCACCGCGGCGGTCAACGCCGCCACCAGCGGCGCCTTCGAGCTCGCGACGGGCGACTCGCCGCCCACCGGCGACACGACCAGGAAGTCGCGCTTGTCGTTCCAGTTGCGACGGAACGACGGCTTGGCCAGCAGCAGCAGCGTGTCGCCGTGGCGCAGGCGGATCCTCCCGAGCTTGCCGGCCACGCGATGGCCCGCCCGGTGCAGGGCGACGACAGCGGCCTGGTAGGTGCCCCGGAACTCGGCGTCGCGGATCGTCGTGCCCACCAGCGGCGAGGATCGGCCCACCACGACCTCGAAGAACGTGGTGCCGGGTGAGTCGACGGCGAGCACGTGCTCCTCCTCGGTCGAGCGCAGGCCCTTGCGTCGCTGGAGGTCGAGGATCTCGTCGACGTTGCCCACGAAGGTCAGCACGTCGCCGCCGTCGATCCGTCGGTCGGGGGCGACGGGGCTGACGATCCCGTCGTCCTCCCGCTCGATCTGGACGAGGAACACGCCCTGCAGGTCGCGGAGGCCGGCGTCGGCCACCGTCGAGCCGTCGAGCGGGCCACCCGGCACGACCTGCATGTTCATGGAGAACTCCCGCGCCTCCTGCTCGACCGACTCGGGGGGCGTGATGCGCTCGGGCACCAGCCGCACGCCCACGGTGACGAGCAGCACGGTGCCGACCACGGCCACCGGCAACCCGACAGCGGTCATCTCGAACACGCCGAGCGGCGCGCCGAGCTCGGCGTCGACGAAGCCGGAGATCACGAGGTTGGTCGAGGTGCCGAGCACGGTGACGACGCCACCGAGGAGCGCGGCGAACGAGATCGGCATCAGGTACCGCGATGGCGACGACCCGGTGCGCCGGCACCACCCGAGCACGTCGGGGATGGTCATCGCGACCAGTGGCGTGTTGGGGAAGAAGGCCGACGCCGCCGCCGTGGGCACGAGGAGCTTCGCGAACGCGGTGCGACCGTTCGGGCCACCCAGCAGCCGTGAGGTCAGCGACGCCAGCATCTGGGTCTTCTGGGCGCCCCGGGCGAGCACGTAGAGGGCCGCCACCGTGAGGGGCGCCGAGTTGGAGAAGCCGCTGAAGGCGACGTCGACGTCGATCACGTTGGTGATCAGCAGCATGAACGTGGCCCCGAACACGATGCCGGCCGGCGGGAACCGGTCGGTCGCGAGGACGACCAGCATGCCCACCAGCACGCCCAGCGTGATCCACTCGTCACCGCTCACGGTCGGACCTCACAGGGCGCACAGGCTGACCCACGGCCGGACCGGGAAGCGAATGGTGCCGCCGACGCACTCCCCGGTGCGCGCCACCAGGGGCCGTCACCAGATGCCGTCACCACGGGTGATCGCCTCGGCACCGCCGTCGATGAACACCACCTGGCCGGTCACGTGGCTGTTGTCCGGGCTGACGAGGAACTCGAGCAGCGGGGCCAGGTCCTGCGCCCGCGCGTGCCCGTTGCACGGCATGGGCACCGCGGTGTCGGTCATCTCGAGCCCGCCTGGTGCGGACAGCAGCTCGGCGGTCATCGGGGTCTCGACCGTCCCCGGGGCGATGGCGTTGAGCGGAATGCCCTCCCCCGCCCACTCCGGCGTGGGTGCCGTGCGGCGAACCCACCGCGCCAGCGCGGCCTTCGAGGTCATGTAGGCGATGGTCGGCGCCGCGGCGATGTGCCGGCATGCTGCTTCCTCGTCGCCGGCCAGGCAGGCCTCGACCGTGGCCGGGTCGCTGGCCATGAGCGACGCGATCGACGAGACCGTGACCGCACGCGGCGCGTCGGACCTGGCCAAGAGCGGGCGCAGCCCATCGAGCGTGGCGACGGCGCCGAAATAGTTGACCGAGATCGCGATCGGCGCCTCGGCCATGACGCCGGCGCAGGCCACCACCGCGTCGACCACACCACCGGTCGCGTCGGCGATCGCGTCGACCATCGCCGTCCGACCGGCCAGGTCCGACAGGTCGGCGGTCACGTCGGCGTCGTGGAGGTCGACGCCCACCACCCGGTGGCCCGCCCCGCGCAATCGGTCGGCCGTCGCCGCCCCGATGCCTGAGGCCGAGCCGGTCACCACGCAGGTTCGCATGGACGTCAGTCAACCACCGACCGAGCACCGCCCTCTGGACTCCCGCAGCTCGTTGCGTGGGGACCGAACCAGGGTCCGGAGCTCTCCGGCGTGCGTTCAGAAGTCGCCGGCGGCCCGGCGTACCGGTTCGAGTACGGAGGTGATGGCGTGGTGGTCGATCCCGCCGCCGGCCAACCCGAAGTCGATGACCCCGAGTGCCGCCGATGCTTCGGTCACGGTGGCGCGGCCGGCGTCGGTGATCCGCGCCAGCGTCGCCCGCCCGTCGACCGGGTGCGGCCGCCGCTCGACGAGACCGTGGCGCTCGAGCCGATCGATCGTGTTGGTGACGCTGGCGGCGTGCACCTGCAGGCGCTCCCCGACCTTGCCGAGGGGCAGCTCGCCGGCCCTCGTGAAGTGGAGCAACGCCAACGCCTCGAAGCGGGAGAAGGTCAACCCGAACGGCGCGAGCGTCTCGTCGATGCGGCGGAGGAGGATCTGGTGCGCCCGCGTGATCGAGGTCGCGGCCGCCATCGCACCGACGGACGACCACTCGTGGCGGGCCCAGTTGCGGCTCGCCTCGGCCACGGGATCGAGCTCCAAGGTCACAGCAGGTACGCTACGACCAAGTACTTGGATGTCAAACTATGGGGGCGAAGGCGCTCTTCGTCCCGTTCGGGAAGAACATGACTGACCCCATCGACCCTGCCGACGACACCTACGCTGCCTGGCGCGCCGACTACGAGTCGGCTCGCCTGCGTGACGACACACGGTTCTCCACCCGCTCGGGCGTCGAGCAGGACGCGGTGTACGGCGACGGGCCCTATCCCGGCCACTACCCCTACACGCGGGGCCTGCACGCCGCCGGCTACCGGTCGCGGCTGTGGACCATGCGGATGTTCGCCGGGTTCGGCACCGCGGGCGACACCAACGCCCGGTTCAAGGACCTGCTCCGCCACGGCGGCACCGGGTTGTCGACCGCGTTCGACATGCCAACCCTCATGGGTCGCGATTCCGACAGCGAGTGGGCCGTCGGCGAGGTCGGGCGGGCGGGCGTCGCCGTCGACACGCTCGCCGACATGGAGGATCTGTTCGCCGACATCGACCTCGGCCAGGTCTCCACGTCGATGACCATCAACGGCCCGGCTCCGATCCTCATGGCCATGTACATCGCCCTCGCCGAGAAGAACGGCATGACCCACCACGCGCTGGCGGGCACGATCCAGAACGACATCTTCAAGGAGTACCAGGCCCAGAAGGAGTACATCTTCCCGCCCCGTCCATCGGTGCGCCTGATCACCGACATGATGCGGTTCACCACCGCCGAGATGCCCCGTTGGCACGCGGTCTCGATCTCCGGCTACCACATCCGCGAGGCCGGCTCGACCGCGGCCCAGGAGCTCGCGTTCACGCTCGCCAACGGGTTCGCCTATGTCGAGGCGGCCATGGCGGCCGGGCTCGACGTCGACGACTTCGGACCCCGGCTGAGCTTCTTCTTCAACGCCCACTCCGACTTCTTCGAGGAGATCGGCAAGTATCGCGCCGCCCGACGCATCTGGGCCCGCTGGATGGCCGAGCGCTACGGCGCCCGCGACCCGAAGAGCCACATGATGCGGTTCCACACCCAGACCGCCGGGGTGTCGCTCACGGCCCAGCAGCCCAAGAACAACATCGCCCGTGTCGCCGTCCAGGCGCTGTCGGCCGCGCTGGGTGGCACCCAGTCCCTCCACACCGACTCCTACGACGAGGCCCTCGCACTGCCCACCGACGAGGCGGCTCGCATCGCCCTGCGGACCCAGCAGATCGTCGCCCACGAGACCGGCGTCACAAACGTCGTCGATCCCCTCGGCGGGGCGCCCTACGTCGAGTGGATGACCGACGAGATGGAGCGCCAGGCCGAAGAGGTGTTCGCCCACCTCGACGACCTCGGCGGTGGCTCGATCCTCGAGGGCGTCTACGAAGGGATCGAGAACGGCTACTTCGTCGGCGAGATCGCCGACGCTTCGTACCGCTTCGAACGCGAGGTCAACGCCGGCGAGCGGATCATCGTCGGCGTCAACGCGTTCACCGACGGCAACGAGGACAGCGAGCAGAACCTGCTCAGGATCGACGCCTCGGTCGAGGAGCTGCAGCTCAAGCGCCTCGACGACGTGAAGCAGCGTCGTGACCAGACGGCCGTCGACGCCGCCCTCCAGCGCATCCGCACCGACGCGGCCGAGCCCACCACCAACCTGATGCCGGCCTTCATCGACGCGGTCAAGACCTATGCCACCGAGGGCGAGATCGTCACCGCCCTCGAGGACGTGTTCGGCACCTACACCGAGCGGGCCGTCATATGAGCGAGACCGACAGCATCCGCATCGTGCTCGCCAAGCTCGGTCTCGACGGCCACGACCGCGGCCTGCGGGTGGTCACCCGCATGCTCCGCGACGCCGGCTTCGAGGTGATCTACCTGGGCCTGCGCCAGACCACCGACATGGTCGTCGCGGCGGCCATGCAGGAGGACGCCGACGCCGTCGGGCTGTCGCTCCACAACGCCAGCCACATGACGCTGGCGCCACGGATGGTCGACGCGCTCAGCGACGCCGGTCTCGACATTCCGGTGATCGTCGGCGGCATCATCCCCGACGAGGACGTCCAGCCGCTCCACGACGCCGGTGTGGCCGCCATCCTCGGCCCAGGCGCCTCGGCCGACGACGTGGCCCGTTCGGTCCGCGACGCCGTCGCCACCCGCACCTCCGCCTGACCGCCAACCCGTTCTGGCCGCCATTCGCGCCCTCAGCGACCCATCGGGCCACCAGTCGGTCCTGCACCGGGCCTCAGTACGACTTGGGCAGGCCGAGGACGTGCTCGGAGACGTAGTTGAGCACCATCTCCTGGCTGACCGGCGCGATGCGCATGAGGCGGGACTCCCGCCAGTAGCGCTCGACGTGGTACTCGGCGGCGTAGCCCATGCCGCCCAGCGTCTGGACCGCCCGGTCGGCGGCGAAGAAGCCGGCGTCGGCGGCCAGGTACTTGGCGGTGTTGGCGGCCTCACCGCAGTGGAGCCCGGCGTCATAGCGGGCGCTCGCGTCGCGCAGCGCCAACTCGGCGGCCCGGAGGCGCATGTGGGCCTCGGCCAGGGGGAACGCCAGGCCCTGGTTCTTGCCGATGGGCCGGTCGAACACGATGCGCTCGTTGGCGTACTCCACCGCCCGCTTCAGCGCGACCCGCCCGATGCCGAGCGCCTCACCACCGAGCAGGATCCGCTCCGGGTTGAGGCCGTCGAGCAGCAGGTGGAACCCGCGTCCCTCCTCCCCCAGCAGATCCTCGTCGGGGACGAACAGGTCGTCGAAGCTCACCTCGCAGCTGACCACGGCGTTGCGGCCGAGCTTCTCGATGGGGTTGACCTCGACCGCGGGATCCGACAAGTCGGCCAGCAGCAGCGACATGCCGTGCGTGGGCTTCTCGGCCTGGTCGCGTGGCGTCGTCCGCACCAGCAGCAGCACCTTCTCCGAGATCGACGCCTTGGTCATCCACACCTTGCGGCCACGGACCAGGTACCCGCCGTCGACCTTCGTGGCCCGGGTCGAGATGCGGGTGGTGTCGGTGCCGGCGTCGGGCTCGGTCACGCCGAAGCTGACGTGGAGGCTGCCGTCGGCGATGCGGGGCAGGTACCGCTCCCGCTGCTCGGGCGTGCCGTGCTTGACCACGGGGTTCATCCCGAAGATCGACAGATGGATCGCCGAGCAGCCGTTCATGGCCGCGCCGGACGCGGCGATCTCCTCGACCAGGATCGACGCCTCCGTGATGCCGGCACCGCCGCCCCCGTACATCTCCGGGATGCAGATGCCGATCCACCCACCCTCGGCGAGCGCCTCGTAGAAGTCCCACGGGAACTCGTGCGCACGCTCGCACGCCAGCCAGTACTCGTCGTCGAACTTCGAGCACACGGCACGGACGCCGTCGCGGAGATCGGCGTACGGGTCGTCGACGGTGGTCTCCGTGTTGTTCATCGAAGGCATGTCAGTCGAGTGCTCCCTTCACCGCGTCGATCAGACCGGCGGTTCGCTGATCATTCGACAAGTTGGCGCTCATTCGATTCATCACGTACGCAAAACCTACGCGCCGGTCGGGGTCAGCCAGCCCCAGCGAGCCACCGGCACCGGCGTGGCCGAAGCTGTTGCCCCCCATCAGGGGCGAGAACGTCGACGGGAGGAAGAACCCGAGCCCGAAGCGGGTCGGCACCACCAGCGTCTGGTCGCGGTCGTTGCTGTGCTCCTCGGTGGCCCGTGCCACCGTCTCGTCGTCGAGCATGCGGACACCATCGGTCTCCACGACGCACGAGGAGTAGAGCTTGGCGAGGGACCGGGCGTTGGTGATCCCGTTGGCGGCCGGGATCTGCGAGCGCCACACCTCCGGCCGGTTCCAGGCCAGACCCTCGCCCTCCATGAACGCCCCGTTCAGGTGAAGGGCCCGGTTGAGCGTCGACTCCGGATCGAGGAACGCGGTGGCCAGCTCACCGAGCAACGGCGCGATCTCCGGGTCGACGGAACCGAGGTCCATGTCGTCACCCGTTCCGTCGCCCGGCATCGACGCGATGAGCGGGGCGATCCGGTGGTCCTGGTCCTCGGGCAGACCGATCCACAGGTCGAGGTCGAGCGGACCGGCCAGCTCGTCCGCCACGAACTCCCCGATCGTCCGCCCGTCGACCCGCTTCACGATCTCGCCCACGAGCCAGCCGAAGGTCAGCGCGTGGTAGCCGTGGGCCGTGCCCGGCTCCCACATCGGTGCCTGGGCCGCGAGGGCGTCGACGACCGGCTGGATCTGCACGACCTGGTCGAGCGACAACCGCTCGTCGATCACGGGCAGGCCGACACGGTGGCTCAGCACCTGCGCGACGGTGACGTCCTCCTTGCCGTTCTGGGCGAACTCCGGCCAGAGGTCGGCCACCCGGGCGTCGACATCGAGTTGGCCGCGCTGGACCAGCAGGTGGGCGGCGATCGCCGCCACGCCCTTGGTCGAGGAGAACACGAGCTGGAGGGTGTCGGCGTCGTAGGGCCGTCCCTCCTCCGGATCGGTCACGCCACCGGTGAGGTCGACCACGCACTCGCCGTCGACGAACACGGCCGTGCCCGCGCCGACATCGCCGTGCTCGGTGAAGTTGGCCTCGAACGCGTCTCGGACTGCGTCGAACCCGTCGGCCACGGTCCCGCGGATGCCCCCGGATGTCTCGGTCATCGGTACCCCTCGTCGTCGGCTGATGGGCGGCGACCGTAGCCCGGGCCGGTGCGAGCGCCATCGTCCGTGGGACACTTGGAGCGACGTCACATCAGCGCATCGCACCACGCCCGATCCCCGGGGGACCCATGATCGATCGCATCTCGCGGCCAGGTGCCGCCCTCGCCGTAGCCCTGCTCGCCGTCGCCGCCTGTTCGGGCTCCGACGGTGGCCAGACCGCCACCGCCGACACCTCCACGACGACGACCAGCCCGACCACGACCACCGCGGACGATCAGTCGGCAGACATCGACGAGACGCTCGCCCTCGACCGAGGGACCGGTGCCCCCGACGTCGCCAGTCACATACCCGCGGACGGTCCCGACGAGGCGATCGGCCGACCCGGCTTCACCCGCTACGTCTACGTCGACTCGGCCGGCACGGTGATCCCGTCGCTGGTGGAGGGCCCGGTTGCCGAGCAGCAGCGCTGCCAGGACCCGGCGCTGCCGTGCTCGGCCGAGGACCTGCGCTCGCTCCACGCCTCCGGCGGGCCCATCCCGCCCGAGCTCGATCTCACCGCCGACGAGCTCACCGACCTCGTCGGCGAGCTCGACGCCGTCAACGAGGCCATCGAGGCCTACGCCACCCCCGAGGCCGCGTGCGCGGCCGGATTCCGGCCCGACCGGACCCAGACCCCCAACATGGGCTCGCACTTCGTGAGCATGGACCGCATCGCCAACGGCCGGTTCGAACCGGGCAACCCGGAGATCATCATGTTCGCCCGCAGCGACGGCGAACCCCCGGACGGTCCGCTCGGAGACTGCACCGCCGACGGCGGCTGGGACGGTGTCCCGGCGGAGGCGGTCGGCGTCGCCTACTTCCAGCCGTTCGCCGTCGTCGGCGACGAGCACTTGGATGGCTTCACCGGCGACTTCGACAATTGGCACGTGCACTACAACCTCTGCCGCTTGGCCGGCCGCGACCTGACGGTCCCGCCCGCCGTGTGTGCCGCCCAGGACGGCACCGTCGGCGAGTTCGAGCCGGGCCAGGCGCCGGTGGGCGACGCCAGCGAGGGATGGATGATCCACGCGTGGGCCGACCCCGACCACGACAGTCAGATCGGGGTCTTCTCGATGTGGAACCCCTCGATCTGGCCGGTGAGCGACCCCACCGAGGTCGCCAGCGACGCCGCGGCCGACGCCCGGCGGGGCGCAGGTACCGAGGTCATCGACGACTTCACGCTCCCGGACATCACGCTCGGCGATCCCGGTCCGGTCAACTTCTTCAACGCCGACGGCGTCCCCCACAACGTGACGGCCGGGACGCCGGCGCAGCCGGGCTCGCTGTTCGACTCCGGCATCCTGAACACGCGCGAGGTGGCGACCGTGGAGATCGGCGACACCGGCGAGATCCCCTATTTCTGCTCCCTCCATCCGGACATGCGGGGGACCATCACCGTTGAGTGACGCCATCGACCACGTCGACCTCGACCAGCTCGCATCGTGGATGGACCAGCACGGGCTGGGCGAGGGCCCCCTGGCCGACGTCACCGAGCTCACCGGTGGCACCCAGAACATCCTCCTGCGCTTCGAGCGCAGCGGGCGCTCGTACGTGCTGCGACACCCGCCCCGACACAAGCGGAAGAACTCCGACGAGACGATGCGCCGCGAGGCCCGGGTCCTCGGCGCGCTCGCCGGCAGCGACGTGCCCCATCCCGGCCTGATCGCGGCCGAGCCGAGCCTCGACGTGCTCGGGTCGGCCTTCTATCTGATGGAGCCGGTCGAGGGCTTCAACCCTTCGGAGGGCCTGCCCGCGCCCCACCGTGACGACGCCGACCTGCGCCACGCCATGGGGCTCTCGATGGCGGCCGCCGCGGCCTCGCTGTCGCGGGTCGACCACGTCGCCGTCGGACTCGGCGACTTCGGCAAGCCCGACGGCTGGCTCGAGCGCCAGGTGGAACGGTGGCGGGGCCAGCTCCGCGGCTACGACCAGCTCGACGGCTATCCGGGCCCCGACATCCCCGGCGTCGAGCGCGTGGCCGACTGGCTCGAGGCGAACCAACCCCCGACCTGGGAGCCCGGGATCATCCACGGTGACCTCCACTTCGCCAACGTGCTCGTCCGCCACGACGGACCGGAGCTCGCCGCGGTGGTCGACTGGGAGCTGTGCACCATCGGCGACCCCCTTCTCGACGTCGGCCACCTCCTGGCGACGTGGCCCGAGGACGGCGGCGTCCCCGGCGGGGTCGGTGGGAGCATCACCGATCTCCCGTCGAAGGACGAGCTGGTCGCCCACTACGCCACGCTGAGCACGCGCGCCGTCGACGACATCGACTGGTTCCATGTCCTGGCCTGCTATCGCCTCGGCATCATCCTCGAAGGCACCCACGCCCGGGCCTTCGCCGGCAAGGCGCCGAAGGACATCGGCGACCTGCTCCACGCCACCACCGTCGGCCTGTTCGAGCGAGCCCTCGGGGTCATCGACGATGCCTGAGGGGACCTTCGCCGCGCGCTACGGGCCGTGGGCGCTCATCGCCGGTGCCGGCGCCGGGCTGGGCGAGGCCTATGCCCGCCAGCTCGCCGAGCGCGGCCTACAGCTGGTGCTGGTCGACCGCGACGAGGCCGCGCTCGACACGCTGGTCGCTGACCTTCGCGGCGCCACCGAGTGCCGTCCGCTCGTGGTCGACCTCGCCGCTCACGACGCCGCCGAAACGGTGCTCGACGGGGTCGCCGACCTCGACCTCGGGCTGTTCGTGGCCAATGCCGCCTCCTCCTACGTGGGCTGGTTCGGCGAGCAGCCCCTCGAGTCCATCGACACCCAGCTCCGCCTCAACCTCCGCACCCCCACGGCGATCGTCCACGGTCTGCTCCCCCGCTTCGCAGGTCGCGCGCGCAGCGGCATCGTCTTGATGTCGTCGCAGTCGTCGCGGCGGGGCGCACCGCTCGTGGCCACGTATGCCGGCACGAAGGCCTACCTGGCGATCCTCGCCGAGTCGCTGTGGGACGAGCTCGCCGACCGCGGCATCGACGTCCTCGGCGTACTGCCCGGATCCACCCGAACGCCCGGCTGGCTGTCGTCGCTGCCGCAGTCGGGCATGGGAACCGGCGGCGTGATGGAGCCCGACGACGTGGTGCGCGAGGCCCTCGACACCCTCGGCACCGGCCAGCCCACGCTCATCGCCGGTGCCGGCAACCGCGATGCCGACGCGCTCCTCGACTCGATGCCACGGGCCGACGCCGTGCGCACGGTCGGTCAGGTCATGCGGGACATGTACCCCGACGGCCGGACCGCCGACCCGACCGTCTGATCACCACGCCGTTTCCGGCCTCAGCGGCCGTGACGGTACCGTCGAAGCCGTCCGTTCCGCCGCTCCCGAGGAGACAACGGTGCGCAGCGCCAAAGACTTCTTCGCCCCGCTGGCCATCGGCGCACCCGAGCCGCCGCGTGAGATCCCGTTCCGGCCGTCGCGCAACATCCATTTCTTCCCGCCGGCCAACGAGAAGATGCGCTCCAAGGTGCCCGACATGGTGCCCACGTGCGACGTGCTGCTCGCCAATCTCGAGGACGCCGTCCCGGCCTCGGACAAGGAGGAGGCTCGCGCCGGACTCGTCGAGGTCGGCAAGAGCGTCGACTTCGGGGAGACCCAGTTCTGGACCCGAGTCAACAGCATCGACTCGCCGTGGGGCCTCGACGATCTGATCACCGCGGTGACCGAGGTCGGCGACGTCCTGGACGTGATCATGATCCCCAAGGTCGAGGGTCCCGAGGACATCCACTACGTCGACCGGCTCGTCGCCCAGCTCGAGGCCCGGACCGGCCTCGACGAGCCGATCCTGCTCCACGCCATCCTCGAGACCGCCAAGGGCGTGGCCAACGTCGAGGAGATCTGCGGCGCTTCGCCCCGCATGCAGGGACTCTCCCTCGGTCCGGCCGACCTCGCCGCCAACCGCCGGATGAAGACCACCCGCGTCGGCGGCGGCCATCCCGGCTACCTCGTCCGGTCCGACCCCACGGGCGAGGATCTCGAGGAGGGTCGCATCACCGCCCAGCAGGATCTGTGGCACTACACCGTGGCCCGCATGGTCGATGCCTGCGTGGCCAACGGCATCTACGCCTACTACGGCCCCTTCGGCGACATCCGCGACACGGTCGCCTGCGAGGACCAGTTCCGCAACGCCTACCTGCTCGGTTGCGTCGGCGCGTGGTCGTTGCACCCCGTGCAGATCGACATCGCCAAGAAGGTGTTCTCGCCGCCGACGGAGGATGTCGAGCACGCCAAGCGCGTGGTCGAGGCCATGGGCGACGGCACGGGCGCCGTGATGCTCGACGGCAAGATGGAGGACGACGCCTCGGTCAAGCAGTGCCTCGTCGTGCTCGACCTCGCCAAGCAACTCGCCGCCCGCGACGCCGACCTCGCCGAGGCCTACGGCTTGTGACCGCCGTTCCGCAAAGGAGCATCACCAGTGCCTGATCCATCGCTGCGGCCTCGCCGCTCCGTCCTCTACATGCCCGGCGCCAACGAGCGTGCGCTCGACAAGGCCAAGACCATCCCGGCCGACTCGCTCATCCTCGACCTCGAGGACGCCGTCGCGCCCGACGCCAAGGCCGAGGCCCGCGATCGTGTGTGCACGGCCGCCCAGTCCGGCGAGTACGGCCAGCGCGAGATCGCCATCCGCGCCAACAGCCGCGACACCGAGTGGCACGACGACGACGTGGCCGCCATCGCCCAGGCCGGCCCGCACGCCATCGTGGTCCCCAAGGTCGACGAGCTGGCCGACGTCCACGCCATCGAGGCCTCGCTCGAGAAGGCCGGCGCTCCCGACCACACCGCCATCTGGGCCATGGTCGAGACCCCGTTCGCCATGCTCCACGCCGAAGAGATCGCCGCCGCGTCCGAGCGCCTCACCGTGCTGGTCATGGGCACCAACGACCTCGCCAAGGAGCTACGCGCCCAGCACGTCCCCGGACGCCAGCCCCTGCTCACCGGGCTCGGGCTCTGCCTGCTGGCCGCCCGCGCCTCCGACACGGTGATCCTCGACGGCGTCTACAACGACATCAAGAACGAGCAGGGCTTCCTCGACGAGTGCCGCCAGGGCGCCCAGATGGGCTTCGACGGCAAGACGCTGATCCACCCGTCCCAGGTCGAGCCGTGCAACGAGGTGTTCGCTCCCACCGCCGAGGCCGTCGACGACGCCCGAGAGGTCATCACCGCCTGGGAGGAGGCCGAGCGCGAGGGCCGTGGCGTGGTCACCGTCGACGGCCGCATGATCGAGAACCTCCACGTCGACGAGGCCCGCCGGGTCCTGGCCCAGTCCGAGGCGATCGCCGACATGGCCACCGATTGACGCCCGTTCTCCTCCCCCCGCTCTGGTCGCCGCTTCGCGCTTCCACACGGCGAGTTTTCCCACCAAATCGGAATGTCACGGTTCTGGCCGCCGTTCGTGCCATCGAGAGGTCGATGCGGGCCAGCAGAAAGGGCACCCGGGATGACAGATGACCGACGGCCGACCGAGGTGGATTTCCACTTCGATGTGATGTGCCCGTTCGCCTACCAGACCTCGAAGTGGATCCGGGCCGTCCGCGACCAGAACGACCTCACCATCAACTGGCGGTTCTTCTCCCTCGAGGAGATCAACCGCCGCGAGGGCAAGAAGCACCCGTGGGAGCGGGAGTGGAGCTACGGCTGGTCGATGATGCGGGTCGGCGCCGTCCTGCGTCGGGACGACATGGCCAAGCTCGATGCCTGGTACGAGCGGGCCGGCCGTGCCCTCCACGAGGACGGCCTCAAGCCCCACGACCCCGAGGTTGCCCGCCACCTGCTCGACGAACTCGGCTTCGACCCGGGGATCGTCGAGGAGGCCATCGCCGACGAATCGACCCACGGCGAGGTCCGGGCCGAGCACGACAAGGTGGTGGCCAACGGCGGCTACGGCGTGCCGACGTTGTTCTTCCCCGAACACGACGACACCTGCTTCTTCGGTCCCGTGATCATCGACCCGCCGACCGGGGGACCCGCGGTGCTCCGCCTCTGGGACGCCGTCACCGCCTGGCTCGAGTTCCCCCACCTCTACGAGCTCCAGCGACCGAAGACCCGGGAGGACGGGCGCTTCATCGCCGAGACGTTCAAGCCCTATCTCGAGGCGCGCGACTGGGTCTCCATCGACCGGGGCAAGGTGATCGAACTCGACCGCCTCGCCAGCGATTGAGGACACGAAACCTCGCGGCCGTTCTGGCGTTGGGATGGCGGGAACGGCCGCACGAGCCCGTGTCAGGTGCGGCGGTTCGGGTGCTGGCAGCGCGGGCACCAGCGGGCGCTGCGTCCGCCCACGACCGCTGATCGGGTGTTGGTGGCACAGGTCGCACACCTGGGGCGCGCATGGACCCGGAGCCGGTCCGCGTAGCGCCCCGGCCGGCCCCGCAGGTCGACCCAGCCCTCGTCGGCGAGGGTCACCCCGCCTGCGTCCGTCGATGCCTCGGTGATCGCTCGCACGGCGTCGAGGATCCGTTGCCAGGCGTCGAGGCCGAGCGTGTTCGCTGGCCGCACCGGCGAGATGCCCGCCCGGTGGAGTGCCTCGTCGGCGAGGTAGCTGCCGATGCCCGAGGCCACGCCGAGCTGGTCGAGGAGGATGGCCTTGACGCCCACGTGCCGGCGCCGGCAGTGCTCGAGGTAGCGCTCGGCCGTCACCGAGGGATCGAACAGATCGGCGGCCACGGGTGCACCTCCGTGCAGCACGCGGAGCTCGCCGAACGTCCGGGGATCACGGAACCACACGGCCTGCTCGCCGAGGTCGAAGACGGCGTGGACGTGACGGTCGCCGGGAACGTCGCTGGGCGACCGGACCAGGAGCTGGCCCGACATGCGTAGGTGGATTCCGAGCTCGGCGACGACGTCGTCGACGCCGACGACGATCCACTTGCCGTGCCGCCGCACGCCGCCGAGCACCGCGCCCGCGAAGCCGTGGAGCTCGCCGACGGGTTGTGACCGCGTGGTGCGGGGATGGGTGACCGAGATGCCGCGCAGCCGTCGGCCGGTGAGGACGTCGCCGAGCTGGCGCGCCGCGACCGTGACCTCGGCGGCCTCGGGCACCTCGACCGCCCGCTCAGTCGTCGAGGAGCTCTTCGGGCTCGACCAGCTCGCCGGCAGCGGCCAGCGCGCTGGCGAGGCCCACGGCCCGCCCGTAGACGGCGGTGAAGTAGGCCTCGCTCACGTGGTCCTGGCCGGGCAGCGGCGGGCGGCCGAGAGAGCGGACCACGGCGGAGGGATCCTTGGCGATGCGGATATCGCTGGTCGGCTCGGGAAGCTGGCTGCGATCGCCCCAGTACTCGGCGATGGCCTTGCCCCGGTTGCGGCGCTTCCGGTTGCGCCGTCGCTTACCCGACCCGTTGCCGTTCTTTCCGGCGCTGTTCTTGTTGCTGGCGTCGTTGGGTGCGTTCACGTTTCGTCCCCTTCGTCGGTGAGGAGCTGGGCCTGGTCGATGCCGAGGGCCTGTTGCAGCTGCTCGGCGTCGAGGTCGCCGATCGAGCTCGACTTGGGCAGCACGAGATCGGCGATCTGGCGCTTGCCGGCCACGACCTCCTCGACCCGTTCGTCGACGGTGCCCGGGCAGACCAACCGGTGGGCGATGACCGTGTGGTCCTGGCCGATGCGCCAGACCCGGTCACGGGCCTGGTCCTCGACAGCCGGGTTCCACCACCGGTCGTAGAGCACGACGTGGTTGGCCGAGGTGAGGTTGAGCCCGGTGCCACCGGCCTTGAGCGACAGCACCATGGCGCCGGCGCCCTCGCCCGCCTGGAAGTCCTGCACGAGCTTGTCACGTGCCCCGCGGGCGAGGCCGCCGTGGTAGCAGTGGATGGGCAGGTCGTAGCGCTCGGTGAGGTGATCGGCGAGCTTCTCGCCCCAGCTGGCGAAGTGGGTGAAGATCAGCACGCGCTCCCCCGCGTCGAAGACCGACTCGACGATCTCGTTGAGGCGGGTGAGCTTGCCCGACCGGCCGTCGAGCGGCTGGCCCGTTTCGGTGTAGGCCTCGGGGTGGTTGCAGATCTGCTTGAGGGCGGTGATCGCGGCCAGCACCGCGCCCTTCTTCTTCGCCACGCCCTCCTGGTCGGCGGTGTCGACCACGAGGCGATCGAGGACCGCCTGGTACAGGCCGATCTGCTCGGCGGTCATCGAGCAGTGGTCGAGCTCGTCGATCCGGTCGGGCAGTTCCGCGGCGATCGCCGGCTCGGCCTTGGTGCGACGGAAGACGAGGATGCCGTTGAGCGCCCGGAGCGCCCCCTCGGAGCCGTCCGCGCCGGTTCCGCTGGGCGAGAGCTGGGAGACGAACTGGTTGCGTTCGCCCACCAGGCCCGGGTTGCAGTAGTCGATGATCGACCAGAGATCGCCGAGACCGTTCTCGATGGGCGTACCGGTGAGGGCGATGCGGGTGCGGGCCTCGATCCGGCGGAGCTGCTGGGCGGTGTCGGAGGTGGGGTTCTTGATGGCCTGGGCCTCGTCGAGCACGACCTTGGCCCAGTCGACCTGCGACAGCGCCTCGACGTCGCGCACCGCGGTCCCGTACGTGGTGAGCACGAGGTCGGCGTTCTCGGCCATCGTCGAGACACCGCGCGGGCTGGTCCGGCTCTGCCCGTGGTGGACGACGACCTTGAGGCTGCCGGTGAAGCGTCGGGCCTCGGCCGCCCAGTTGCCGACCACGGCCGGTGGTGCCACCACGAGGGTCGGGCCCTGGCCGGTGGTCTCGAGCACGTGGGCGAGGATGGTGGGCGTCTTGCCCAGGCCCATGTCGAGGGCGAGACAGCCACCGAGGCCGGCCTCGTCGAGGAACCGCAACCACGCCACCGCCTCGGCCTGGTAGCTGCGCAGCTCGCCGGCGAAGCCCTCGGGCGTGGTGACGTCGTCCTCGGAGATGCGAGCCGCGCTGCGCAGCAGGTCGGCCGCCCAACCATCACCGGTGATCGAGATGCCCCCGGCGAGCGGCGAGCCCTCGAGACCCAGCGCCTGGCGCAGCATGTCGGCGCCGGTGAGCTGCTTCTGGTCGGCCCGCTCGGCGAGTGCGGCCGCCGCTTCACGCAGATCGGCCTTGTCGATCTCGACCCACTTGTTGCCCGACTTGACCAGCGGGCGGGCCTCGCGGGCGAGCTCCTGGATCTGGGTGGAGGTGAGCTCGACGTCGCCGAAGACCACCGACCAGCTCACGTTGGCGAGCTGCTGGGCGCCGACCTTGCTGTCCTCGGTCTCCTCGGCGGTGAGACGCAGAGTCGGTGTCGGCTTCTTCTTCGACAGCACCGGGACCTGGACGTTGAACCCGGCGGACCGCAGGACGTCGCCGGTCTCGCTCATCAGCTGCCACGCCTCGTCCTGGCTGAGGATCACCTCGCCCCGGCGGCGACCACCGGGACGGCTGAGCTCGGGGAACAGGCGCTCGACGCGGGCGAGCTGCTCCTTCATCTCCCGGGCCCGGGTGTTCGAGGCGTTGACCATCGCGACCTCGACCGGCTCGAGCGTGTCGTCGGCGCCCGGGCCGAGCACCTTGCAGTGCCAGGCGTCGCCCTCGTCGGGCGGATCGAGCGCGATCGTCAACGCGAACTTCGCCGTGCCGGTGACCGGCGCGCTCCACTGGTCGAGCCGACGGACCAGCTCGGAGCCGGCGCGCGTGGGAGCGTCGAAGAGGGAGCCGTCGAGGCGGGCCAGCACCGTCTCGGCGACATCGGTGCGCGACCGGGGATCGGGCGGTGGCGCGGGCACCTCGAGGCGCTCGGCGGCCATGCCGCAGATGGTGGAGACCAGGTCGGTGAGCAGCGACTGGGTGAACGCCCGGCCGTCCTGGCGGTTCCCGGCGGTGGCTGCGGCGCCCGGCCGCACGGCTGCCAACTCGGCGATGGTGTCGGGATCGATCAGCGCGGGCTCCCACCGGACCTGGAAGGTGGACACGTCGCGGCCCTTGTCGTCGCGCTTGCGCACCTTCCGGAGCTTGGGGACCATCCGCCCCTGCGCGGTGAGCCGCACGGCCATGGCGGTGGTGAGACCCAACCACGGCACGGTGGCGCCGAGCTGGTGGGTCTCGGGATCGTCGCCGTCGGCCGAGGCCCGCTGGGCCACCAGCCAGCCCAGCGTCGACCCGAGCGGGGCCACCAGGCTCGGGGCCTTGGAGCCGTCGAGCAGCTTGATCGACCGATGCTCCTCCCACGGGATCGACCCGCCGCCGGCGGCCTCGAGCCGGGACCGGACCTGGGTGGCGGTCTCGGTGGGCGCGTCGCGGCCGCCGGCCCAGGCGATGAGCACGCCGGGCTCCCACGACAGCTGGAGCTCGGTCTCGCCCGGCTCGACCGGCGGCTGCTGGCTCTTCGGCTGCCTCGGGCGCTGTCCGGGCGGGAGGGTCTCCTCCTCCTTCGGCGGGCCGAGCAGCTCGGTCAGCACCTCGTCGATACGGTGGGCCTCGCGGTCGAAGTCCTCGACGATCGAGTTCTTCGCCGGGGCGGGCACGGACCGCTTGGCGTCCTCGATGACCCGGTCGGCCTGGTCGAGGAAGCGGTAGAGCACCCGGACCCAGTCGGTCGGGAAGTGCTCGAGCGTCTTGACGTCGTCGTCGGTGGCGCGCCCGTCGAGATGGGCCTGAACGAGGTCCTCGAAATCGCGAGGCAGGATCGCGGGCGGGGGTGAGGTGGTGGTGATCGCCTTCTCCGTTTCACGGGTTCGTGAGACCGCACCGACGCCATCGGTCTGGCCGGTCCACCGCAACACGCCATTGACACCCGCCGGCGTCCGTGGACGCGGGATCAGGGAACGGTGTGCGACTCCAGTGTAGCCCGAACGATCCTCGCCGAGGCACACACCCACCATCCCCCAGCTCTGGGCCCCCGATCTCGCGCCCCAGCGCGAACTCGGGGCCCGGAACCGGGATCGGGGGTCAGCGGCGGCGGCCGAAGATCTGTTCCATCTGGCGGCGGTCCTTCTTGGTGGGCCGCCCGGCGCCCGCGTCGCGCACCGCCTGGGGCAGTTCGTGACTGGGTTCCGGCGGTGGTGGGCTGCGGTCGATGTAGCACTCCGCTGCCACCGGCGCGCCCACCCGCTTGTCGATGATCTGCGCCACTTCGAGGTCGAAGACGCGTTGACCCCGGACGACGTGGACCTCGTCGCCGACCTTGACGGCATGGGCCGGCTTCACCGTCGTGCCGCCGACCTCGACGTGCCCGCCGTTGCACGCCTTGGACGCCAACGATCGGGTCTTGAAGACGCGCACCGCCCACAACCAGCGGTCGACACGGACGGTGTCGACGCCGGACGAGTGCGGGGCGTCGGTCATGAACCCGAGGGATTCACGCGGCCTTCTCGAGGATGTGGACACCGCAGGCCGAGCCGAGCCCGATGACGTGGGCCAGGCCGACCTTGGCGCCTTCGATCTGGCGGTCGCCGGCCTCGCCCCGCAGGTGGTGGCAGACCTCCCAGATGTTGGCGATGCCGGTGGCCGAGATGGGGTGGCCCTTCGACTCCAGGCCGCCGGAGACGTTCACCGGCGTCGTGCCGTCGCGCCAGGTGGCACCCGACTCGAAGAAGTCGACCGCACCGCCCGGCTCACACAGCTCGAGGTTGTCGTAGTGGACGAGCTCGGCGGTGGCGAAGCAGTCGTGGAGCTCGACGAGGTTGAGGTCCTCGGGGCCGACACCGGCCTGCTCGTAGGCCTGCTGGGCGGCCTGGCGGGTGAGCGTGTTGACGTCGGGAAGGACCTGGCAGGCCTCCTGGTACGGGTCGGAGGTGAGGATCGACGCCGACACCTTCACCGCCCGGCGCTGCTGGGCCTGGGACAGGGTCTTGAGCTTGGACGCCGACACCACGACCGCGGCGGCTGCGCCGTCGCAGTTGGCCGAGCACATCGGGCGGGTGTTCGGGTAGGCGATCATCACGTCGCCCATCACCTGCTCGAGACTCATCTCCTTGGTGTAGGCCGCCAGCGGGTTCAGCGTGGAGTGCTTGTGGTTCTTCACGCTGATGCTGGCGAACAGCTCGAACGGCGCGCCGTCGTAGTCGTTGTCGTGGAGATACTCCATGCCGACCTGGGCGAAGGTGCCCGGCATGTTGGCCGTGCCGATGCGACCGTCGATCGAGGTGACCGCCCCGAAGCGGCCCTCGGGCTCCCAGTGGTGGCCGTCGTCGCCCTTCTTGCCACCACCGGCGCCGAGCAGGCCCGCGCCGGCGAGCTTCTCGACCCCGACTGCGAGGCCCATGTCGCACTCGCCGGCCTTGATGGCCATGATCGCCGTGCGCAGCGCGGTGGCACCGGTCGCGCACGCGTTCTGGACGTTGTAGACGGGGATGCCGGTCTGGCCGATCTGCTTCTGCAGCTGCTGGCCGAACGACTGCCCGACGAGGTTGCCGTAGGCCATGATCCCCATGTCGCCCATCGACACGTCGGCGTCGTCGAGGGCCGCCATCGCGGCCTGGGCGCCGAGATCCTGGACGTCGAGGTCCGGGTGCTTGCCGAACTTCGTCATGTTGATCCCGAGGATGAAGACGTCTTCACTCATTGGTTTCTCCTAGATCAGATCTTCGCGGATGCAGCCGACCATGATCCGGGCCGGCGTCGGGAGCGCCAGCGAGCAGCCGGCAGCGAAACGAGAGTCGAACGGCCCGCTCGGGCCGGAGCTCGAGTGAGCCATCAGCACAGCCGTCAGCACGGTTCGTAGCCGAAGCCGATGGCCTCGACACCGTCGTCGTCGGTGCCGAGCGAGTAGGTGGTGAGGCGGACCTTCATCCCGAGCTTGACGTGCTCGTCGTCGGGTTCGACGTTGAGGATGTTGGTGCGGATGCTGGTGCCGTCGCAGTCGACGATGCCGGCGACGAAGGGTACCGGCACGCCCGGCGCAGCGAAGGTGACGATCGTGTACGAGCGCAGCGTGCCCTCGGTCGCGACCTCCACCTCCTTGAAGTCGGTCTTGAAGCACGACGCGCACGCGTTGCGGCGGTCGAAGAAGCGCGCGCCGCACGAGGTGCATTCGTTGGCCACGAGGTGGGGATGGTCACCGAGATGGAGGTAGTCCACCATCGGGATCTGCGTCTGGGTCGCCACCGATACTCCTCAAGTCGTCGGCCGGCGGAGCACCCGGAGTTCCCCCTCGAGCCGCATCCGCCGGAACGGATCCGATACGCCCGGAGCTTCGCAGACGCGACCGGACGACGGCCAATTCCACCCGTACCCTGACGGCATGGCACCGACGGCCACCTCCACCGACGTGTGGCCGGCTCGCGATGTCGACGAGACCGAGCGGGACCGCGAACTCGACCGGCTGGCCCTTCTGGGCAATCCAGACGCGCCGCTGCCCGACGACGCGGTCCCCTTCGACGACGTCGTGGATCCCGGGGGCGGCGGCGCCGATCTGCTCCCCGACTGGTACATGCCAGCGCCGATGGCAGGCGGGGCGCGCCTCGGGGGCTGGCGCCGGGTGGTGGCGTGGGTGATCGTGGCGGCCTTCCTCGCGATCGCGGCCGCCGGCCTGTGCAGCACCTATGGAGAGGTCGTCATCGCCTGAGCGACCCGGTTCAGACGAGCGGGAGCAGGTGATCGGGTTCAGATGTCGGCGACGACGGGCGCGGTGTAGACCCCGACCAGCTCCTGGCCGGCAGTTCCGGTGAGCTCGGTTCTCGCCCGATACGGGCCGCTTCCGCCGGAAGCGGCGCCGTCACCATACGACGCCGACCACTCTCAGTGGGTGATGTCGCCGGAGACGTCAGAGCACCACCCGGGCCACGAGCGCCGCGGCCGAAGCCACCAGCACCGCGAGCACGGCCTGCTCGAACCCGCGTCCGCCCAATCGGGCTCGCAGTGCGGTACCCACCGGGATGGTCGCCAGCACGGGGAGGAACGCCGCGGCGGAGGCCACGGCCCGGTCGAGCGTGTACTCGCCGGTGGCCAGGATCACCAGCAACTGGACGAGTCCCGCCAGCCCGAAGACGAGGGTCACGGTGAACACGTAGGTCTGCTTGGGCAGGCGGTAGGCGTGGTACCAGGCGGCGACCACGGGCCCCGACACGCCGACCGCACCCTGCATCACGCCGACGACGGAGCCCACCGCCGGCGACCAGCGGGTAGCGGTGGCCGGATCGATCGGCAGCTCCGGCGCCCGGAGGTAGTTCACGACGAACAGGACGATGGTCGCGATGAGGGCGAGCAACAACGGCTCCTCGGGAACCGAAACCAGCGCGAACGTGCCGACCACGGCGCCGGCCATCCCGAACACGACGATCGGCCGGAGATCGCGGGCCTCGTGGCGGCCGTCGCGGGCGCCGGCGCACAGCAGGAAGTTGGCCACCACGTTCGGGGCGGAGACGACCACCACCGCGTCCTCGACGCCGAGCACGAGCGTGATGAGCGGCACCGCGATCAGCGGATAGCCCATGCCGGTGACCGACTTGATGAACGCCCCGATCAGCGAGGCCCCCACCACGACAGCGATCTCGGCCCCGGTCACCGGGGCGACGCTACCGAGCGGTGGTCAGTGCTCGAAGACGGCACCGAGGAACGCCTTGGTGCGTTCCTCCTGGGGGTCGTCGATGACCTGTGACGGCGGGCCCGACTCGAGGATCTGGCCGCTGTCGAACATCACGACCCGGTCGGCCACCTCGCGGGCGAAGCCCATCTCGTGGGTCACCAGCATCATGGTGGTGTTGCCCTCCTCGGCGATGTCGCGCAGCACCTCGAGCACCTCGCCGATCAGCTCTGGATCGAGCGCCGAGGTCACCTCGTCGAAGAGCATGACGGCCGGCTGGTTGGCCAGCGAGCGGGCGATGGCCACACGCTGCTTCTGTCCACCCGAGAGCTGGCCAGGTGTCTGGCCCGCCGCGTGAGCCAACCCGACCTGGCGCAGCAGCATCATGGCGTGCTCCTCGGCTTCGTCGCGCGACCAGCCGTGGACCTTCATGGGCGCGAGCGTGATGTTCTCGAGCGCGGTCATGTGCGGGAACAGGTTGAAGTGCTGGAACACCATTCCGATGTTCGAGCGCACCTGGCGGATCCGCTTCTCGGACGCGGGGGTCTTCCCGTCGGCCTCGTGGTAGAGGTGCTCGTCGCCGATCTGGATCGTGCCCGAGTCGATGCGCTCGAGGGTCATGATCACCCGCAGGATCGTGGTCTTGCCCGACCCCGACGGGCCGACGATCACCACCCGCTCGCCGGCGTCGACGTCGAGGTCGAGCTCGCGAAGCACGACGTTGTCGCCGAATGCCTTGTTGACCGAACGCATCCGTACGGCGGCGGCACGATTGCCATCGGCACCGGCGGCCGGCGAGTCGGACGGGGTTTCAGACACGCTCATAGGAGATTCGCCTTTCGAGACGGCGGACCAGCCAGGCGGCTGGGAGGCTGACGGCGAGGAAGCCGGCGCCGATCATGAGGTAGGCCTCGACGGGCCGGAAGTCGCCGGCGACGGAGGTCGCGAAGCCCATGAGCCCGGTGACCTGGATGGCGAAGCCGAGCGGCGCGTCCTTGAAGCCGGCGACGAGGTAGTTGCCGAGGGCGGGCAGGACGTTGGGCACGGCCTGGGGCAGGATCACCCGGCTCCACTTCGTGCGCGAGCCCAGATTGAGCGCGGTGGACGCCTCCCATTGCCCAACGGGCACGCTGTTGATGCCGGCTCGGTAGCCCTCGGAGCAGTAGGTGGCGTAGTGGACCCCGAGCCCGAAGATCAGCGCCTGGTTGGGGCTCACAACGATGTCGAACTCAGGCAGGGCGAAGTAGAGGAAGTAGAGCTGCACCAGCAGCGGCGTGGATCTCACGAACTCGATGAACAGCGCGACCGGCCACCTGACGACGGCGAGGCGCGATCGGCGGCCGAGGGCGAGGACCAGCCCGAGGACCGCCGCGACCGCGAACCCGATGACAGTGGCCATGGCGGTGACGCTGAGCGCGTTGAGCAGATCGGGGAGCAGCGACCAGGCGTACTCCCAGTCCCAGTTCGTTCCGCCGTCGGGCGCGACGTCGGTCCGGAACCGGTAGCGCTGCGTGCCCTTCTGGACGAGCGCGAACGCGGCGACGGCCGCGAGCAGCATCGGCACCACGACGCCGCGCTTGCGATACCACGGCGTGTGATGGAGCGGACCACTCGGCTCGGTCTCGGCGGTCGTTGTGGTCTCGCTCATCCCGTCACCCCTGCACCCGAGTGTTGATCCGTGAGCGGGGTGGCTTCGCCACCTTCGTACTTCCGCTCGACGTAGCGCTCGCCGAGACGGAACAACCCGTTGATGATCTGGGCGAGGATGAAGTAGATGACGAGCGCGTTGAAGAAGAGCGCCGGCGTCGCGACGGGGTTGTCGGCGAGGATCCGGTTGGTGTTGAGCTTGTCGATCTCGAAGGTGAGATCGGACAACCCGACCAGCGACACGAGCGCCGTGCCCTTGAGGATCTCGATGGTGAGGTTGCCCATGGGCGGCAGGATCACGCGCATCGCCTGGGGCAGCACGATGTAGCGGAGGCGCTGGGTGTTCGTGAGGTTGAGCGCGATCGACGCCTCGCTCTGGCCGTTGGGCACCGAGAGGATCGCGCCACGGATGATCTCGGCGCCGTAGCCCCCCATGTTCACGCCGAGCGCGATGGTGGCCAGCACGAACACCTCACGCTGCGGGAGCCCGAGGAGGATCGGGATGGCATAGGCCATGATGAACAGCAGCACGATGGTGGAGATGCCGCGGGCGAACTCCACGTAGACGAGCGAGGCGCCGCGGACCCACCTGCGATCGGACAGCCGGGCGACGCCGAAGATCAGCGACAGCACCACACCGAGGACGAACGCCGCGCCGAGGAGCTGGGTGGTGACGATGACCCCCTCGAGGACCCGTTCGTACTGGTTCTCGCTGAGGATCAGTCCGTCCATCGCCGCCCCTTCGTACCGGTCTTGGTTCGTGTACCGGAGGTGCTCCGAGTGCCGACCGGTCGCGTGGACCGGCCGGCACCCGTCGCGCCGGATGTCAGCCGGTCAGGTCCTCGACGGTGAGATCCTGGGCCAGGAGCACGTCCTCCTCGGCGAAGCCGAACTCGGTGATGATGTCGACCAGTTCGCCGTTCTCCTGCATCTCGTTGAGCTGGTCGTTGAACGCGTCGCGAAGCTCCTGGTTCTCCGTGCGGAAGCCGAAGCCACCGCAGCCCAGGACGTCTTCTCCGTTCTCGTCGACGGGCGTGAACGAGGCGACGGGTTCGAAGCCGTCGAGGGCGTCGGTCTGCTGCTTGACGGTCAGGTACGTGCCCGTCACCGCGTCGACGCGGCCGGCTTCGAGGGCGTCGTACTGGGCGTTGACGTCGGAGAAGAGCTCGATCTGGCTGTCGGGCACACCAGCGGTGTCGGCGTAGCCGACCTCGACCGCACCCTCGAGGATCGCGATGGTGACGTCGGGGTTGTCGACCACGGACTGGAAGTCCGAGAGGTCGTCGGGGTTGCCCTCGGGCACCGCGAAGGATTCACCGACGCAGTAGTCGGGATCGGAGAACAGGATCTGTTCGGCCCGCTCCTCGTTGATGTACATGCCGGCCGCGATCATGTCGAACTGGCCAGCCTGGAGCCCTGAGATCAGGGCGCCGAAGTCGACCACGGTCGCCTCGATGTTGTCGACACCGAGCTCGGCGAAGACCGCGCGCGCCACCTCGGGCGCCTCGCCGGTGACGTTGCCTTCCTCGTCCTCGTAGCCGTAGGGCACCTCGTTGGCGATGCCCACTTGGATCGTGCCCGCCTCCTGGAGCTCAGCCAGCAGGCCGTCACCGCCGCCTTCGTCGGCCGAAGTGTCGTCGGTGGCGGTGTCGGTGTCGTCGTCGTCGCCGCAGGCGGCCATGATGAGGCCGAGTGCAGCGAAGAGGGCGAGGAAGCGAAGCCAGGAACGGCGTCGCCTGGACAATGCAGAGGCAGACATGGGCTGGGACTCCTTCAGCAGGGGTTTTGTGTGTCCCGAGCGACCGGCACGCCGTCCGATCGGTTCTCGATCGGGCGAAGACGCACCGAACCCGAGCTCGTCGAGAAGCCGCTGCGGTGGTGGCTCCTTGTTAGCACCTACGCGGCAGGGGTCGCGCCGATACCGTGGATCGGTGATGACCGAGCCTTCGAAGTGGCGCACCGGACGCAGCGTCGACGGCGGCATCGATCGCGTGCCCGTGCCCGCCACCGCGGGAACGCTGTGGCTGTGTGGCAAGCACCTGATCGGACCGGATCCGGTCGCCACCATCGAGCGGCTGGGCGTCGACACCGTGGTCTGCCTCAGCCAGCAGCACGAGCTGATCCAGCGCTACCCGCACTACGTCGACTGGCTGGCTCAGCGGGGTGACCACGCGATCTGGCACCCGGTCCCCGACCTGCACGCGCCACCCCTCGCCGAGGCCACGCGCCTCGCCGACGAGATCCTGCGCCGGCTCGACCTCGGCCACTCGGTGCTCGTCCACTGCGGAGCCGGAATCGGCCGCGCCGGCACGATGGCCGCGGCGGTGCTGCTACGCCGTGGCGTCGACCTCGACACCACCCTCGACACGATCGCCGCCTGCCGACCCACGGCCGGTCCCGAGGCCGGTGCCCAGACCGAGCTGCTCGAGGCCATGGGCAGTGGCGGCTGACGATCTCCGGGCGCTGACCGTGGCAGAGGGTCACCGCCTGGTCGACTTCGCCGAGACCACCCGCGTCGGTGACTGGACGCTGCGGTCCTCCCTCGTCCGCTACGCGCAGCGATCGCCGGTGGCGGCGAGTGCCGTGCTCGAGGTGCTCCGACGCACCGACGGGGCGTTGGCGCCCTATGCCCGGCAGCTCCAGACCACGACCATCGCCGACGTCGCCGACACCGACGACACCTCCCCCGGTCTCCTCGCGCTGCTCGAACCGGCGGTCGTGCTCGACGAGCTCGGCCACACGCTCGCCGCCTGGGCCCACGACCGGACGAGCGCCGCACCCGATGCCGAGGTCCGCGACGCGGTCGGTCACGCCCACGCCCTGCTCGAGGCACTCGGCGTGCCTCGCGAGACACGCCCGCCTCGACGAGCGGGGTAGGCGCGGGGTCGGCGCGGCGTCAGGTCGTGTCGGTGCCGAGGGTGATGACGAGGACGGCCCGACCGGCGATCACGTCGGGGGACGCTTCCTCGTCGAAGGGGGCGATGGTCGCCGTCGGCACGCCGAGGTCGACGCGGGCCCGGACCGCCTCGGCGCAGTGGCCGGGCAGGTACTCGATCTCGGTGGTCTCGTGGTAGTTGGCGTTGGCGGGCGGCATCGAGGTGTAGCCGAGCTCCTCGAGGTCGTCGGTGTTCTCACCAGCGTGACCGTCGCGCGACGTGCCGTTGAGCACGAGCACCGTGGAATCGGCGCGCTCTCGGAGCGGCCGGGCGTCGCGGTCGTCGTCCACGCACTCGGCCGGGGGTGCGTCGCCGTCGACCGAGGCCGGATCGGGCGGCGCCGTCGTGGTGGTCGTCGTGGTGGTGGCCTCGGTGGTCGTCGTGGTCGACGAGTCGGCCGTCGCCGCCTCACGTTCACCGTCGCCGTCGTCGATGGAGGCGACCGCGGCCGCCAGGAAGAGGACGCCGCCCAGGATGGCCAGGACCAACAACGCCCGCGACCGCTCCGCGATGCTGGGATGCCACTGGTCGTTGCGGCCGACGTCCACCCAGGCACCATCGTCCCAGGCGACCCCGTCGGCGTCGTCGTCACCCCGGGAGCGTGCGGGTTCATCTCCTCCGGCCACGGCCCAGATCCTGCCACCCGATCGCGGCAACGACCCGCCAGGATGCCGCCGGGACGGGGCCGGCGTCAGGCGGCGCACCGGACGCCGTCCCCCGATCTACGCTCCGTGGCCAACTGCACGACCGTCGCAGGAGGAGCTCCGTGCCCACCGAACACCTCGACGTGCTCATCGTCGGCGCCGGGCTTTCCGGCATCGGCGCCGGCCACTACATCCAGACCGAGTGTCCGTGGGCGACCTACGCGATCTTCGAGGCCCGGGGCTCGATCGGGGGGACCTGGGACCTGTTCCGGTACCCGGGGATCCGGTCCGACTCGGACATGTACACCCTCGGCTACTCGTTCCGGCCCTGGAACGGCGAGAAGGCCATCGCGGACGGCGACTCGATCCTGGCCTACATCGAGGAGACCGCCGCCGAGGAGCGCATCGACGACAAGATCCACTTCCACCACCGGATCGAGCGCGCCGACTGGTCCACCGATGACGCGTGCTGGTCCGTCACGGCGCGCCGCACCGACCCCGACGCCGGCACCGACGAGCTCGTCGAGCTCACCGCCGGGTTCATCTTCTCCTGCGCCGGCTACTACCGCTACGACCACGGCCACCAGCCCGACTTCCCCGGTCGAGACCGGTTCCAGGGCGAATTCATCCACCCCCAGGCCTGGCCGGAGGACCTCGAGTACGCAGGAAAGAAGGTGGTGGTCATCGGCAGCGGCGCCACCGCCATCACCCTCATCCCGTCGATGGCCGAGGACACCGAGCACATCACGATGCTCCAGCGCTCCCCCAGCTACATCCTCTCGGTGCCGGCCGAGAACCCGCTCACGTCGCTGCTCCGGCGCCTCCTGCCGCCCAAGTACTCGGGCACGATCATGCGCTGGTTCATGGCGATCATGACCCAGGGGATGTACCAGGTCAGCCAACGCTTCCCGAACGCCGTCGCCCGGCTCCTCAAGCGAGGGGTGCGGGCCCAGCTCCCCGACGACTTCGACGTCGATCGCCACTTCACGCCCACCTACGACCCGTGGGACCAGCGGCTGTGCATCGTGCCCGACGGCGACCTGTTCCGCTCCATCGACAAGGGCCAGGCGTCGATCGTGACCGACCACATCGACACCATCACCGAGCACGGCATCCGCGTGCAGTCGGGCGAGGAGCTCGAGGCCGACATCATCGTCTCGGCCACCGGGCTCGAGCTGCTGTTCCTCGGCGGCATCGAGGCCACGGTCGACGGTGAGAAGGTCGACCTGCCGAACAAGCTCACCTACAAGGGCATGATGATCGAGGACGTGCCCAACCTGGCGGTCGCGCTCGGGTACACGAATGCGTCGTGGACCCTGAAGTGCGAACTGACCTGCCAGTACGTGACCCGGCTTCTCAACCACCTGCACGAGACCGGACTGCGCCAGTGCACGCCGGTGAACGACGACCCCACGATCACCGAGGAGCCGCTCCTCAACCTCGACTCGGGCTACATCCGGCGGGCCGCCCACGAGCTCCCCAAGCAGGGCTCCGACTTTCCGTGGCAGGTGCACCAGAGCTTTCTCGCCGACCACCGGGCCATGCAACGCAGCGACATCCACGACCGCGCCATGCGGTTCACCAACCCCGCCCCGCAGCGCACCCCCGAATCGGTCTGACCAGCACGTCGCGGTGAGATCTTGACCCGCGGGTCAAGATTGTGCTTCTGTCCCGTTCATGACCGCCATCGGGGATGCTGGCACGGGGGATGTCGGCGATGATGCCGGCAACGCGCGCACCATCGACCGCGAGTCGCTGCGGGAGAAGTACCGCATCGAGCGCGACAAGCGGCTGCGGGAGGACGGCAACGACCAGTACCTCGAGCCGGTCGGGCAGTTCTCGTACCTGCTCGAGGATCCCTACGCCGAGCCCGAACCGCGGGAGCCGTTGACCGACGAGGTCACCGTCGCGTTCATCGGCGGCGGCTTCGCCGGGCTCGTGACCGGCGCCCGCCTCAAGCAGGCCGGCGTCGACGACGTTCGGATCATCGAGAAGGCCGGCGACTTCGGCGGCACCTGGTACTGGAACCGCTACCCCGGCGCCCAGTGCGACACCACCTCCTTCGTGTACATGCCCCTCCTCGAGGAGACCGGGCACATGCCGACCGAGAAGTACGCGCACGCGCCGGAGATCCTCGAGCACTGCCGGCGCATCGGCCGCCACTTCGACCTCGACGACGACGCGGTCTTCTCCACCGAGGTCACCGACCTCGAGTGGGACGACGACGCCTCCCGGTGGATCATCCGCACCAACCGGGGCGACGAGATGCGAGCGAAGTTCGTGTGCATGGGCACCGGTCCCCTGCACCGTCCAAAGCTGCCCGGCATCCCCGGCATCGAGACCTTCACGGGCCACAGCTTCCACACCAGTCGCTGGGACTACGACTACACCGGCGGTGATCCGGCGGGCGCGCCCATGGACCGGCTCGCCGACAAGCGGGTCGGCATCATCGGCACCGGCGCCACCTCGGTGCAGTGCATCCCCCACCTCGCCCGCTCCGCCGCGCACCTCTACGTGTTCCAGAGGACCCCGTCGTCGATCGACGTCCGCGACAACGTGCCCATCGATCCCGAGTGGTTCGAGACCGAGGTGAACGAGCCGGGCTGGCAGCAGAAGTGGATGACGAACTTCGCCACCCTGCAGACCGGCGGGTTCGCCGAGGAGGACCTGGTCATGGACGGCTGGACCGACATCGCCAAACGCATCCGCGACAAGGTCCTCGAGCTCGGCGCCACCGAGTTCACCGCCGACACCTTCATCCAGGCGTTCTACGAGAGCGATGACGAGAAGATGGAGGAGATCCGGGCGCGGGTCGACCAGCTCATCGAGGACCCTGACACCGCCGAGGCACTCAAGCCCTGGTACCGCCAACTGTGCAAGCGACCGTGCTTCCACGACGAGTACCTACAGGCCTACAACAACCCGAACGTGACCCTCGTCGACACCGACGGGCAGGGCGTGGAACGCATCACCGAGACCGGTGTCGTGGTCGACGGCGTCGAGTACGAGGTCGACTGCCTGATCTACGCGTCCGGCTTCGAGGTGGGCACCGAGTACACGCGCCGGTCGGGCTTCGACGCCACGGGCAGGGACGGGCGCACCCTCGGCGAGTACTGGGCCGACGGCATGCGGACGATGCACGGCATACACGTGGCCGGGTTTCCGAACATGTTCGTCGTGGGGTTCAACCAGGCCGCCAACCTGGTGTCGAACGTGCCCCACAACTTCATCGAGGCCGGCCAGACCATCGCCACCATCGTCCGCCACGCGCTCGACATCGGCGCCGAGGAGGTCGAGGTGACCCAGGAGGCCGAGGACGCCTGGATCGAGCGGCTGCTGGGCAATCCCCGGATGTTCGGCGGCGACCCCGACTGCACGCCCGGGTACTACAACAACGAGGGCCAGCCCACGACCGAGGCGGGCAAGCTCAGCATGGCCGGCTTCCCCGAGGGCCCGGTGGCCTATTTCCACTACATCGACCGCTGGCGCAACTCCGGCGACTTCGAGGGTCTCGAGTTCCGCTGACCCGGCAGACCTCGACCGGACACGGACGCCGTGCAGTATCAGTGGGGCCAGACGTCGGGGTCGGGGTGGCCCAGGTAGCGGGTCAACCGGCCGAGCTTGGCCAGGATCAGCGCCTTCACCACGACGTTGCGCGCGAACCACGGCAACTCGGCGACCTGGCGCAGCAGACTCCGCACCCGACCGCGGGTGTCGAGGTCGACGCGTCGGTAGCACGTCAGTGACGAGGAGCGCCCCTCGTACGACCATGCCGTCGAGGTGAACAGCTCGGTGACTTGGGCCAGCGTCACCCCCACCGACGCGAACGAGTCGTGGATGAGCATCCGGCCACCCGGCACCACCCGTGCCCCCCAGGTCCGGATGTCGGCGCGCGCCGGACCGAAGCGATGTGCGCCATCGATGAAGAGGAGGTCGATCTCGCCCGTCACCTCGTCGACGGCGTCGTCGGAGGAGGCGCGGACATGACGCACGCGCTCGCGCACGCCGGCGTCGCGGAGATTCGACTCGAACACGGCATTGTCGTCGGCGGCCTCGGCCTCGTAGCCGGAGAGCTCCTGGGGTCCCCGGTCGTTGCCCGCGTGCGGATCGATCGCGACGAACTGCGCGCTCGTCGGGGCACTTGCGGCGAGCACGATCGTCGACCGGCCACGGAACGAGCCGATCTCGACGATCCGGCCCGTGTCCGGCACGGCACGAGCCGACTCGTGGAGCAGGGCCACCTGCCCGTCGGTCAACCAGCCCTCGACATCCTCGACGATCCGTTGCGCCGCGGCGGGATCGGTGAGGGGGAACGACGGAGGCGACTCGGCTGGGTCACGCACGCCGGCACGCTAACCGCGCGGACTCACCTCGCCCGAGGACAGGCTGGCTACTCCCCGGCTGGTGCCCCGCAGTCGGTGCAGCGCACGTCGCCGGGCATGCCGCCCTCCACCAGCTCGGCGAGCCAATCGAGGAACGCCGTGCCCTCGACCGTGAGGTCGTAGAGATCGTCCCGGCCGAGGATGGTGTGGTTCTCACCTGGCGCCACGTAGGTCGAGAGGTCGACCCCGTTGCCCTCCACGAGCTGCTCGTTCTGGTCGAGCACGTCGAGGAGCGTGCCGCCCTCGAGGCCCGCGAGGTCGACGAAGCTGCGTTGGACCTCGTCGAAGGCGTTGTCGTAGCGGGCCATGCGGATCGAGGCGTCGTGGCGCCCGGCCAGGTGGAAGAGGTCGGGGATGCCGAACGCCGCTGCATCGATGTCTTCGGTCACCTCCCAGTCCGGGATGGACGCCTCGACGCCCCACAGCGAGCCGATCGTCCCGTTGACGGTGGGATTGCTGGAGTAGCCGCCCGAGGCGTCGGCCAACACGCCGACGTCGGCGTCGGGCAGTTCGTCGGAGACCAGCCCGCCGAACAACGGCGCGGGCACGCCGCCAGCACTCGACCCGGTGACGAACACGTCGGTCGCGTCCGGGAAGTTCTCCACGAGGTGGTCGAGACCCTGGCTGGCATTGACGTAGCCGTTGTGCTCGACCGTGAGCTCGTCGGTGTACTCGGTGGTGGCATCGCCCAGGTGCACGTCACCCGAGCAGTACGGCACGAAGACCATCGACCAGCCGGCGAACGGGTTGGCCTCGTTGTCGAAGTCGAAGATCCCGGGATTGCCGGTGGGGTCGTCGGCGGGGCCGGTCGTCACCTTGTAGGTGCCGTCGCTGAACGAGCACGTCTCGGCCGAGAAGCACGCACCGCCGCCCTGGAAGTAGAGCACGACCTTCTCGGGGTCGTCGGTGCGGGAGAAGTAGGTGTACTCCGACCCGTCGGCGCACTCGCAGTCCTCGTCGGCTTCGTGCATGACCCATTCCGGCGGCGGCCGTGTCGTGGTGGTCGTCGACTCGGCCGCGCTCGTCGTCGTCTCGTCGGCGCTGGCGCTGTCGTCGTCACCGCTGCACGCGGCCACGATGGCGACCAGCGAGAGTGCGGCCAGCACGGCGCGGATACGACTCGATCGGATCATCGTTGTCTCCCCCTGGTCGTTCCCCGAACGTGTTCAGGTTGACAGATGCCGGACCCGAACCGTCGTCATCCGTCGCCCGCCCCGGTCTCCGCACCCCCGAAGATACGGGCTTGGCGAGCAGCCTCGGCCTCCTCCTCGCGCCGCGCCGCGAGGGCGAGGCGACTGCGCCGCACCCAGCCCAGCGCCAGACCGAGCGGGATGAGCAGACAGGCGTACACGGCCATGGCGAGCAGACCGGACAGGTCGACGATGTTGCCGTCCTCGCCGAGCTCGACCGGGTCGAAGACATCCTCGAACGGCGGCATGAAGACGTCCTGGTTCCCGTAGGCCCAATCGGTGAACCCCGCCTCCGGGTTCGCGTTCAGGACGCGCAGCAGCACGCCCAACCCGATGACCGCGACGATCACCACCACCACCGCCACGCCGATGCGCAACACCACCCGCGCCGCCAGGAGTGCTTTCTCCGACATGGCTCCAGTGTGGCGCCGACACCGACCCCGGCGGCGGATGGCGTGTCGGATGGCGGCGCGACTGCCATCGGTAGGCGAAGGTTCGGCGCGTTCGCGCGGCCAAGGTGATGCAACGCGCCGACCGGCGCGCTCCTCCGGCCGGGATGGCGCGGCGGCTCAGCCGACCCGGCGGCGCAGGAGCGCGTGGACGCGCTCCCAGTGCAGCTCGGACGCCTCCCGGTCGTACCGCTCGCCGTGGGGCGGGGCGAACCCGTGCACCGCGTCGGTGAGGAAGTCGATCGTGTGCTCGACGCCGGCCTCGGTCAGCGCTGAGCGCACGGTCTCCAGGTCGTCCTTCGGGGCGGTCGGGTCTTCGTCGCACCATGCCAAGTACGCCTCGGCGTCCATGGCGTCGAGCCCGCGGTGGGGCGAGTCGTCGCCGTCGCGCACGAGCCACGCGCCGTGGATCGACGCCGCCGCCTTCACGCGGTCGGGGTACTGCTTCGCGAGGGTGAGCGTGAGGCCGCCGCTCATGCAGAACCCGACCGCGCCGGCCGGGCCATCGACCGCCGCGCCATCACCGTCGGCCAGCTCGAGGAGCGCGGCGCCGTCGGTGAGGACGCCGCTCGGGGTCACCGTCTGCATCAGCTCGAACCGCTCGTGCATGTCGGCGTCCTCCTCCCCGAACTCCTTGAACGGCCCGCCCCGGTAGAAGAGGTACGGAAGCATCACGTAGTACCCGGCCGACGCCAGCCGACTGGCCATCTCGTGCAACGCCGGGCGGATCGACGGAGCGTCCATCAGATAGAGGACGATCGGGTGCGGTCCCCCGTATGTGGGATGGTGGATGAACGTCTTCATCACCCCGTCATCCGTGCGGACATCGACCTCGCGTTGGATCATGGGACGAGGGTAGGGGCACGGCACGCACCGGGCTTCACCCCACCGACGTCTGGATCACATTCTCGATGGGAAGGAAACCGACATGAGTGTCACGAACCGGCTCGGCCGCCCCATGCTCGCCGCAGTGTTCATCCACGGCGGTACCGACCAGCTGCGAAACGCCGCGTCCAAGGCCGAGAGGGCCCGACCGGTGGCCGAGGCCGTGCGGGCGCGCACCGGTGAGCTCCCCTTCCCCGACGACACGGTCAGCCTCGTGCGCATGAACGGCGGCGTCCAGGTCGTGGCCGGTTCGCTCCTCGCCCTCAACAAGGCGCCTCGCCTCGCCGCGCTCGCACTGGCCGGCTCGCTCGTCCCCACGACCCTCGCCGGCCACCGCTTCTGGGAGATCGAGGACGAGAAGGAGCGTGCCCACCAGCGCGCCCACTTCCTCAAGAACGTGGCGGTGTTCGGGGCCCTCCTCATCGCCGCCGGCGACAAGGGCGGACGGCCCTCGGTGGCATGGAAGGCCCGCCACGCCACGCGCCAGGCCATCGACGACGTCGCCGAGGCGATCGAGGACGCGACCAGCGCCATCAGCGAGGCCACCGACGAGGTGACCGGCCGGACGCGCCGGTTCCGTCGCGCGACGTCGGAGCTGAGCGACCACGCCTCCGACCGCGTGGCCAGGTCGCTGCGGTCGACCAGGAACACCGCCGGTCCGACGTTCCAGGACGCGGGACAGGCCGCGTCCGAGGCGATCTCGGAGGCCTCCGACGCGCTGTCCGAGGCTGTCGATCGGGCCCAACCGGTCCTCGAGGCCGCGGCCGAGGAGACCAGGAGCCGATACCGAGACCTGCGCAAGGCGGCCCGGCCGCTCTTCAAACGCTCCCGCCGCTTCGGCAAGCGCTCCCGCCCCTTCCTCAAGCGCTCCCGCCCCCTCGTCAAGCGGGCCCGTCCGGTCGCGAAGAGGGTGCAGGCCGAATCCGGCCGCTTGGCCTCGGCCGCCGCGCAGGCCGGTGCCCAGTCGAAGGTCGCGGCCCGCAACGCCGTCGACCGGGGCGCCGTCGCGGTCCGGTCCACGGCCGCCTGACCGCATCGACGTTCCCCTCGCGACCGGGAGTCTCGCCGCTGGAGGACGCAGGCTCACCTCCCAGGAACCAGATGCCCGTACCGCCGCCGACTCCGACGACGCCGTCGGCGGCCCTGTGCCAGTCTCGTGGTCATGGCAGAGGTAGATGTGGCCGTGGTCGGCGCGGGGTTCGCGGGTCTGACGGTCGCACGAGCACTTCGGGACGCGGGCCGCAGTGTCTGCGTCCTCGAGGCGCGCGACCGAGTGGGCGGCCGCACCGACACGACGACAGTGGGAGGCACGACCGTCGACCTCGGCGGCCAGTGGGTCGGTCCGGGTCAGGATCGCCTCTACGCACTCGCCGACGAACTGGGGGTCGAAACGGTTGCCCAGTTCGAAGAGGGCGATCTGGTGCTGCTTCGCGGCGCGGGCCCTGAGCAGCTGGCGGACATGGTGGACGCGTTCTCTGACGACGCCATCGGCGCCTACCTGACTGCCATCGGGGAGCTCGAGGCCCTGGCCGAGAACGTCGACGTGGAGGAGCCCTGGGCCTCGCCCGCTGCCGAGGAGCTCGACAGCATCACCATGGCCAGCTGGATGCGCGACCACATGCCCGACGCGGGCGGACGCGACCTGCTCGAGCTCGGCATCGAAGCGGTGTTCGCCACGGAGCCGGCAAACCTGTCGGTCCTGCACCTCGCGTTCTACTGCGCGTCTTCCGGCGGTTGGGCCCGGCTCACCGACACCGACGGAGGCGCCCAGCAGGACCGTTTCGTCGGCGGGGTCCGACCGCTGGCCGAGGCGCTCGCGGCCCAGCTCGGTGACGACGTGGTGCTGGGCGCGCCCGTGCGGCGCATCGATCATGGCGACGACGGCGTCACCATCCATCACGATGCTGGCTCACTGCGTGCGCGGCGGGCGGCGGTGGCGCTTCCACCCACACTGGCCGGTCGGCTCGACTATCGGCCGGCGTTGCCGGCCTGGCGTGACCAGCTCACCCAACGCCTCCCTGGCGGGTCGGTCATCAAGTTCCATGTGGTCTACGAGAGTCCCTGGTGGCGCGCCGAGGGCCTGTCCGGTCAGGTGTTCGTCGTCGGTGGACGCATCGACGTGACCTTCGACTGCTCGCCACCCGACAGCTCCAACGGCGTGATCACCGGATTCTTCGAAGGCGTCCAGGCCATCGCCGCCGCCGATCTGGGCGAAGAGGGACGGCGAGATCACGTCGTCGGTGTGCTGGCCGACGCATTGGGCCAACGGGCCCACGACTGGGTGGACTACGTCGATCGCGACTGGAGCGAAGAGGAGTTCACCCGTGGCTGCTACGGCGCCCACATGCCTCCCGGGGCCTGGACGCAGCTCGGGTACGGGCTGCGACGCCCCGTCGGTGCGCTCCACTGGGCGGGCACCGAGACCGCTCGCCAGTGGATGGGATACATCGAGGGTGCGATCGAGTCGGGCGAGCGCGCCGCCGCTGAGATCGACGCCGCCCTGGGTTGAGCACCACGGAACCGGTCCGGCAGGCCCGGAGGGCGGGCCTCGGTCAGGAGTCGGCGATGCGCCGGCCGCACCAGTCGCAGCCCGGGGCATCCCCGTCTCCCTGATCTCCAACACCCAGCGCGTCCACTCCGAACACGAGGTTCGCTCGCTCGGGATCTGGAACCCGTGCGACACCGTGGTGTTCAGCAGCGACGTCCTCGCCTTCGAGCCCGTCGAGCGCCCGTTCCGGCGGGCGCTCGACGGCACGAATTGCTGACGAACGACACACGCGAGGACTGCTTGGCACGAGAAGAACATCCCGTCGCCGACGATCGGTTCGACGGAGCAGGGGCAAGCATGTCCGTGGCCAAGGCACCAGGCCACCTGGATCCGTCCCCCACGTCTGGGCGCGTCGGGTACCTCATCTGCGACCTCCTCGACGTATCGCAGCAGGGACGGCGTCGCTCGCCGGTCGCGCACGAGCTCCCGCGCGGGCCATGGACCTCATGGTCTATCGTCTGTCGGTCACACGACGAGGGGGAACACTTGTGCGAACGGTGCGAGGTCTCACAGCCGCCGTCCTGGCCCTGGCGATGGTCCTGGGCGTCGGGACCGCAGGTGCGGAGAAACCGTCTGACCGGCACGGGAGCGAATTGCTGCCGATCGTGTTCGTGCACGGGCAGTCCGGGTCGGCGCAGCAGTTCGAGACCCAGGCCATGCGCTTCACCTCGAACGGCTATCCGCAGGACCTGCTGCACGCGTTCGAGTACGACACCACGCAGGACGTGAACCCCCTGGCCGACCTGGACTCGTTCATCGACGACGTGCTCGCCGAGACCGGAGCAGGCCAGGTCCACGCGATCGGTCACTCGCGGGGAACGTCGGTCTGGACCTCCTACCTGGACCCGGCGATCGGCTTCGGGGGCGCCAAGGTGGCCAAGTACGTCAACATCGACGGGCGCGACCCCGACGAGCTCCCGGGTGGCGTGCCGACGATCGGCATCTGGGGCGAGTGGAACACCGCGGGTTCCGAGTTCAACCGCCGTGGCGGCGAGGCCGCACAGATCGGCCCGGATCCGGCGGCCAATTTCTACTTCGGGGACAAGTCACACACCGAGGTGGCGACGTCAGCGGAGGCGTTCGCCGTGATGTACGAGTTCCTGACCGGCGAGGCCCCCGGCACCACCGCGGTGCTGCCGGAGCCACCGGGTCAGGTGGAGGTGAGCGGCCGCGCCGTCCTGTTCCCCGAGAACGTCGGCTACGACGGGGCCACCGTGCAGGTCTGGAAGATCGATCCCGACACGGGGCAACGGATCGGGTCGAGGCCCCGAGCCACGTTCCCGATCGACGAGTCCGGGGGCTTCGGGCCGGTGCGGGTGAACAGTCGGCAGCGATACGAGTTCACCATCGTGCGTCCCGGCTCGGGCGAGGAGCATCACTTCTACCCGCAGCCGTTCACGCGGAGCGACCACTTCCTCCGCCTGAACTCGAGCTTGCCCGGCAGCGCACTGGACGCCATCACGCCGGACGGGCCCGACACGACCAACATCGTCGTCGTCCGCATGAAGGAATTCTGGGGCGACCAGGGTGACGACAGCGACGAGCTCCTCGTCGACGGTCTGAACGTCCTGACGCCGCAGACGAGTCCGCGCTCGGCGGTGAACCTGGCCGTGTTCGTGCAGGACGACGAGCTCGACGGGCAGACCGACCTGGGCAAGGGCGAGCTCTTCCCCTTCGGCCTGGTCAGCTTCATCACCGCCGTCGACGTCTCGGTCGCGGCGTCGCCGGATGCCGACGGCGTCGTCACGGTCACCGAAGTGCCCCGCGACGGGGGCGAGCCGAGGATCACCAACGTGCCGAACTGGCCCTCCGACACGAACGCGGTCACCGTGCCGTTCCCCGATGCGGCCCGGGCGAGCTTCCCGCGCTGACGAACAGGGCCGGTGACCATCGGCTCCGACAATTCGATGAAGCCGCACATCAACCGGACCTGGTGTCGCCCATCTGACCGAGGCTTTTCGTGTCGGAGGGGGGACTTGAACCCCCACGACCTTGCGGTCACTAGCCCCTCAAGCTAGCGCGTCTGCCAATTCCGCCACTCCGACGTGGCCTCCCGGGTGGGCCCGGGCGGAGTCGGAAGACTAGCAATCGCCCGTGTCGGAACCGCATCCGTCCAGGCGCACACCGGTGAGGTCGACGGTGCCGTCGACCTGCACGTCGAAGCCCTCGAGGCGCTGGCTCATCACGCCCGTCGTGCGGAACTGCACCAGGGGAACGACCGGCACCCGATCCAGGATCCGCTGCTCGTTCAGCAACCAGACGGTGGACCGCTCGGCCGGGATCGGCTCCTCGATCGCCTCGGCCAGGGCCCGGTCGATCCCGTCGTCGCTCAGCCCCGACACGTTGCCGGGTGAAGTCGACAGGAACAGGCGGGGCACGTGATCGGTCGGGCTCCGCGTCAGACCGAGCCAGCCGAACACGAACAGCTGCTTGCGGCCCGAGATGATCGGGGTCTCGTCGGTGTCGACGGGTACCGACTCGACCTCGGCCTCGAGGCCGACCTCGCCGAGCTGGCGCTCGACCTCGTCGCCGATCGCCCGCTGGGTCGACGTGTCGTCCACGAGCACCCGCAGCGGCTCCGACTGGCCGTCGGGGAACACCTCGGACACCAACGACGAGGCGCGCTCACGGTCGGGGCCGCACCACTCCCCCCGGCACTTGGTCGACCCGCCGGCGACACCCGAGGGGATGACCCCCCACAGGGGCTGGGCGCTCGACCCGAAGACCTTGTCGGTCAGGCCACGGCGATCGACGGCCAGGGCGATCGCCTGGCGGAGCCGCTGGTCGTCGAGCGGGGCGACACCCGCGTCGACGCCCAGGTACAGACCACCGTGGAAGGGCTCGAGCCCCCGGGTCCCCGCGGCAGCCAGGGCCTCGCCGAGGCGTTCGGGCGGCGAGATCGTCCAGTCGAGGTCGCCGGCCAGGTACGCGTCGAGAGCGCCGTCCTCGGTCTCGAAGCGCTCGATGACGAGCGTCTGGGCACCCCTCCCCCGCCGCCGCTCGAGCACGAGTTGCTCGTCGTCGGCACTCGCGATCCGGTAGTCGTCCGACGGTGTGGGCACGCCCGACCCTTCGGCGAAGGCGTTCTCCTCGGTGATCGCCATAACCGGAGCGGCGAGCAACTCGGGCAGCACCGCCGACGCGCTGTCGAGCGCGAACTCGACGGTCTGCTCGTCGATCGCCGACACCTCCATCCCCTCGAGTCGCAGACCGGCGGGTCGGCCACCCTGCTGGATCCGGCCGATCGAGTACACGACATCGGCTGCGGTCACCGCCGAACCGTCGGCGAAGGTGGCGTCGGGGTCGATCTCGAAACGCCACCGGGTCAGGTCGGCGCTGGCGGTGTAGGCCGCGAGCCCCGGCTGGACGGAACCGCGCGGGTCGATGTGGGTGAGCGTGTCGAAGAGGAGCCCGGTGAGCATGACCTGGGCCGACGAGGCCGGCGACACCCCCACGGGGTCGAGCGATGCCACGTCGGCGAGCCCGAGGCGCAGCGTGCCCTCATCGGTCTCGTGGGGTGACGCCGACGTCTCCGTCGACCCCACGGTGGTCGTCGATGACGATTCGTCCGCGGGTGCCGTGGTGGTGGGATCGGCGTCGGCGGAGCGGTTCAGGTCGGGCGGATCGCCACTCGTGCACGCGACGACGAGCGCGAGCACAACGGTCAGGCCAGCGATCGGGCCGCGCCCGGTTCTCCGGCCGCGCCTACTCAAGACATCAGAAGTGCGAGCCCGATGGTCGTGAAGACGAACCCGATGGCGATCACGATGGTGATCCGGTCGAGGTTCTTCTCCATCACGGTCGAGCCGCCGGCCGCGGCGTTGACGCCGCCGCCGAACATGTCCGACAGGCCCCCGCCCTTGCCCGAGTGCAGGAGCACGAGCGCGATGAGGCCGATCCCCTGGAGGACGTGGATGGTGGTGACGATGATCTGGAGCATCGATCCGGCAGGGCTCGAGGACGGAGCGAGCCGAGGCTACCAGTGCCCCTCGCCTGCACCCAGTCCACCCCGGCCGCTCAGTCGGTGGCGACGAACTGCTCGAGCCGGGCGAGCGGGCCGCCCAACGGTGCGTCGCCACCGGGCAGGTCGAGGCGCCCGTCTCGGACGAACGAGCGGGCATCGACCCGGGAGACGGGGATCCACAGGACCTGCTCCGCGACGCCCTCACCGATGATCCTGACCGCCGTCAGCGCGTCTTCGGGCGCGGCGGCGCCGATGCGGCGCGCTGCGTCCACGACCTCGGGCGGACACCCGAACGTGACGCTGGTCTCGGGCCCGTCGGGGCACCCGTACAGGTCGGCGACCCGGGGCGACACGCCGAGGTCGACGGCGAACACACCCACCCCGGTCGGGTTCGAGTCGGACCGGGGCGACCACCATGCTCCCGTGTCGATCGGCGCCGGATCGGTGGCGATGCCGATCTCCTCGAGCGCGGCGGAGAGCTCCTCGGCCACGGCCGCCGACCCGCGGACCGCGGGGTCGTGGGTGAGCCCCACGGTGAATCGCGTGTCGTCCCTGGTGAGCACACCCTCCTCGCCCCGGACCCAGCCGAGCGAGGCCAGGCCGAAGCTGGCGAGGTCGGCGTCGGGCTCGGTCGGCTCGCGGGCCGCGGCCTCGCACCAGGGCCCGACCATCGGGACCCAGCCGGCGCACCGCACCGGCGCGCCCACCCCGACCTCCTCGGCGAGCCCGTCGGCATCCACCACAGCAGCGACGGACCGCCGGTGCTCGATGGGCTGGAGCAGGGCGCTGCGCTGGTCGAGCCAGACCCCGAGCACCGAGGTGGTGGGCGCGGCGACGGTCGAGAAGCCATCGGGTGCCGCGACCGTCGACCGGGCGGTCGGCACGATCATGTCGTAGATCAACGGTTCCTCGAGCCCATCGACCACCACCCGGTCGAGGCGCACCTGGTCGAGGTCGGGAGCGTCGCGGCCCTCCCACGGCTCGGTCGCAGCCAGCACCGCCCGCTCCTCGCTCCAGCTCGCCAGCTGGAACGGGCCGGCCGACATGGGGAGCTCGGTATCGAACTCGCCGGTCAGGTCCGGGCCGGCACCGAACTCGTCGGCGCGCAGCACATAGCCGGAGGCGCCGCCGAAGAGCTCCTGCCAGTCGACGAGCGGCCCGTCGAGGGTGACGACGGCCACGGCGGGATCGGCGTCGTCGACCGCGACGATGCGGTCGTAGCCGGTGCGGTCGGCTTCCGGGGTGGCCATCACCGCCTGCCAGGTGGCGAGGAAGTCGGTGCTGGTGATCGGACGGCCATCGGACCAGCGCGCCTTCTCGGCGATCCGGTACCGCAACACGACCTCGCCGTCGTCCTCCGCCTCGGGCTCGGGCGGCTCGGTCAGTAGCGGCGTTGCCGAGTACTCACCGTCGGCACCGAGCTCCAGCGCCTTGGGCAGCACGTGCTGGAGCACGCTCGAGTGGAGGGCGTCGTCGGCGCAGGTCAGGGGGTTGACGCAGTCGGGCCAATCCTCGACCCCGATCCGCACCACGGTGTCGGGCGGCGCCAGGGTGGTCGCCGTGGCCGCGGTCGGGTCCCCCTCGTCCGCGCGGCACGACGCCGCGACGAGCACCACGGCGAGCACGACGAGAAGACGGTGCCATGACCGTGCACGAGCCATCGTCAGATGACGTCCTGGACCTCGGCGTAGTGACATGCCGACGGGTGACCGTAGCCCCGGTCGACCAGCGCCGGTTCCTCTTCAGCACACTTCTCGGTGGCCTTCCAGCAGCGGGTCCGGAACCGACACCCCGACGGCGGGTCGATCGGGCTGGGCACGTCGCCCTCGAGCACGATGCGCCGGCGGGTCCGCTCGCGTCGCGGGTCGGGCACCGGCACCGCGCTCAGCAACGCCTGGGTGTACGGATGCGACGGTGCGGCATAGAGGTCGGCGGCATCGGCGGTTTCCACGATCTTGCCGAGGTACATGACCGCGACACGGTCGGAGATGTGGCGGACCACCGAGAGATCGTGGGCGATGAACACATACGCCAGGCCGAGGCGACGCTGGAGATCCTCGAGGAGGTTGATCACCCCCGCCTGCACCGACACGTCGAGTGCGGACACGGGCTCGTCGAGGATCAGCACCTTCGGTTCGAGCGCGAGCGCCCGAGCGATGCCGATGCGCTGCCGCTGGCCACCGGAGAACTCGTGGGGAAAGCGATTGGCGTGCTGGGACCTGAGCCCGACCAGCTCGACCAGCTCTCGCACCCGGGCTCGGCCGGCGTCCTTCCACAACCCGTGGATGCGCAGCGGCTCGCCGATGATCTCGCTGACCGGCATGCGGGGATCGAGGGATGCGTACGGATCCTGGAACACGATCTGCAGGTCGCGGCGCTGCTCGCGGAGTCCACGCCGGCTCAGCTGCGTGAGGTCGCGGTCGCCGAGCAGGACCCGACCCTCGGTTGCGGGGAGCAACTGCACGATCGTCCGGGCGAGCGTGGACTTGCCACAGCCCGACTCGCCGACCACGCCGAGGGTCTCCCCCGGATGCAGCTCGAGGTCGACGCCGGCGACCGCCTGCACCGTGTCGACGGAGCGCCGGACCAGCCCCTCGCCCTTGACGTCGAAGTGCTTGTGCAGACCCTCGACCCGGAGGATGGGCTCGCTCATCGCGCGCCCGCCCCGTCGTCGGCGCCGTGGACGTCGACCGGGGTGAAGACCTCGGACGGGTCTTCCACCCCACGCAGGGAGCGCCAGTGGTGGCACGCGCTGCGGTGCGTGCCACCCTCGGTCCGCTCCAGCTCGGGTTCCTCGGTCCAACAGATGTCGGTGGCCAGCGGACAGCGCGGCGCGAACTGGCACCGCTCGGCGAGTCCGATCATCGAAGGCGGGACCCCTCCGATCGGCGTCAGCCGCCGCGCCTCGCTCGCGTCCATACGCGGCAGCGACCCGAGGAGCCCGAGCGTGTACGGATGCCGCGGGATGTAGAAGACGTCGTCGACGCTGCCGACCTCCACGGCCCGGCCGGCGTACATGACCACCACATCGTCGGCCGAGCCGGCCACCACGCCCAGGTCGTGCGTGATGAGCACCATCGCGGCGTGGGCGGCCTCGCGTGCGGTGGCGAGCGCGTCGAGCACCTGGGCCTGCACCGTCACGTCCAGGGCCGTCGTCGGCTCGTCGGCGATGATGACCTCGGGCTCGTTGGCCATGGCGATGGCGATCACGACGCGCTGGCGCATACCGCCGGATAACTCGTGGGGGTAGTTGTCGACCCGCTCGCTCGCATCGGGGATGCCCACCAGGTCGAGCAGCTCGATCGCCCGCCCGCGTGCATCGGCCTTGCTGACGTCGTCGTGCAGGCGGACGGCTTCTGAGATCTGCCAGCCGACGCGGTACACCGGATTCAGCGAGGTCATCGGGTCCTGGAAGATCATCGCCAGTCGTGACCCGCGCAGCGCCGCCAGCTCCCGGTCGTCCTGGTCGAGGAGCTCCTCGCCCTGGAAGCGGGCACTGCCCGAGATCGTGGCCGAGGCAGGCAGCAGCCCCATGATCGCGTTGGCTGTCACGGACTTGCCCGACCCGGACTCGCCCACCACGCCGAGGACGCGGCCGGGGGACAGCTCCCAGCTGACCCCGCGGACGGCATCGACCACCCCGTCGTCGGTGGGGAACGAGACCACGAGGTCCTCCACCGCGAGGACGGGCGATCCGGGCTCGGTCGGCCTCACCTGCGGGCTCGACTCTGCTTCGGGTCGAACGCGTCGCGGAGCCCGTCGCCCACGAAGTTCACGGTCAGCGCGATGAGGACGATGAGCAGCCCCGGGAAGTAGAAGAGGTACGGCCGGGTCTCGAAGGCCGACTGCCCTTCGGACACCAGCAGCCCGAGCGACGTGTCGGGTGCCGCGATTCCCAGCCCGAGGTAGCTGAGGCTGGTCTCGGCGAGGATCGCGACCGCGACCACGATCGACGCGTTGACGATGATCGATCCGATGGCGTTGGGGATGAGGTGACGCAGGATGATGCGGAGATCGCCGGCACCCAGGGCGCGCGCCGCGTCGACGTACTCCGTCTCGCGCAGGGACAGGAACTCGGCTCGGACGATGCGGGCGATCGGCATCCAGAAGAACGCGGCGATGATCAACGACAGCTGGAACCAGCCGCCGCCCACGATCCGGGCGAGCAGCAGGAACACGGCCAGCTGGGGGACGACGAGGAACAGGTCGGTCACCCGCATCAGCACGGCGTCGAGGACCCCCCGGTAGTAGCCCGCGACGGCCCCGACGATGGTGCCGATGGTGGTGGACAGCAACGCGACGAGCAGCGCGACCTGCACCGAGCGCTGCGCGCCACGAAGCACCTTGGCAAGCAAGTCGCGCCCGATCGCGTCGATCCCCATCGGATGGCCCCACGACGGAGACTGGTTGAACTCCGGGAGTTGCTCGGCGTAGCCGTAGCGCCAGAGCCGCCCACCGACCAGCGAGCCGACGATCAGCAGCACGAGGATCACGAGACTGATCACGGCGAGACGGTGCTGGAGGAAGCGTCGCACGATCATGCGCCGCTGCGAGCGCGTCGCCACCGCCAAGCCTTCCTCGGTCGGGCCGGGCTGGACGCCGGGGTCGCTCGGTCGCCGGTCCTCGAGTTCTTCCGCGGCGACGTCGCTCGGCCTGGTCTCGGGCTCGTTCACTGCCGGATCCGCGGGTCGAGCACGCCGTAGAGCAGGTCGGCCACCAGGTTGAAGGCGATCGCGATCGCGCCGGTGACCATCATCCACGCGAGCACGATGTTCACGTCGTACTCACGGAGACCGTCGATGAGCAAGCTTCCCATCGCCGACCAGCCAAACACCTGCTCGGTGATGATCGCCCCGCCGAACACGGCGCCGAAGTCGATCGCCACCACCGTGGTGAGCGGAATCAGCGCGTTGCGCAGACCGTGCCGGAACACGACACGTGAGCGGCTCGCGCCCTTCGCCCGGGCGAGCTTGATGTAGTCCGACTCCATCACGTCGAGCATCGAGTTCCGTTGGTAGCGGCTCCAGGCCGCGTAGGAGACGGCCCCCAGGGCCAGGGTGGGCAGGATCAGGTGGCCCGCGTAGTCGGCCATGCGGCCCCAGACGTCGGTGTCCAGCCGCGGCGACTCGGAACCGGTGGTGAAAACGATCCGGCGGCCGACCAGATCGTTGAAGCGCACCGCCAGGAACTCCTTCAACAACGCACCCAGCCAGAACACCGGCATCGACAGGAACAGGAACCCCGAGAAGGTGAAGAAGTAGTCGGTCTTGGAGTACTGACGTGTCGCGCTCAGCACGCCGACAGCCACCGCGGCGACCAACGACAGGGCGATGGCGGCCGTCACCATGCGCAGCGTGCGACCGAGCCGGCGCCAGAGGACCTCGTTGACGGGTTGGCCGTCGAGATCCTCGCCGAAGTCACCCGTGACAACGTCGCCCAGCCAGGTGAGGTAGCGCTCGTGCACCGGCTCGTCGAGCCCGAGCTCGGCGCGACGAGCATCGATGACCTCCTGGGACACGGGTGGATTGCGAGCCCGCAGGTCGGCGAGGGGGTCACCGAAGCTGGTGACGGTGAAGTAGATGAGCACCGACGAGACGACGAGGACGATGGCCGAGGCCACGAGCCGCCGGACGACGAATCCGAGCACGATGTGATCCTCTCACCCGGTGGACGAGCCGGGGCGGGGCACCGTGTGGCACCCCACCCCGTTCGTCACGCCCGTCCGCGGCCGGTGGTCAGCTCGCGAGTGTCCACTCCTCGGCGTTCCACAGCGGGCCTGCAGTGGTGGCGTTGTCCTGCACACCCTCGATCGAGCTGCGGTGGGGCAAGAACGTGGGCTTCTGGTAGAGCGGGATGGTGGGCAGGTCCTCCCAGAGCATCTCGTCGATCTGGTTGTACAGCTCGGCGGCGACCTCCGAGTCGGTCTCGGCGAACGCCTGGTCGTACAGGGCCTCCATCTCGGGGTTGGAGTAACCGGTGCTGTTCAGGCCGATCATGTCGGGGCCCGGGCTGATGTAGAGCTCACCGGTGGCGGACGGGAACGGTTCGCCCGTCCACGCGAAGAGCGCCATGTCGTAGTCCTGGTCGGCTCGCAGCCCCGAGTCCGGGAAGAACTTCGAGAAGACCGCGTTGCCCTCGAGGTTGTCGATCGTCACCTCGATGCCGGCCTCGGCGAGCTGTTCCTGGATGATCAGCTGGGTGTCTTCGCGCAGCTGGTTACCGGCGGTGGTGGACAACCGCAACGACAGCTCGCCGTCCTCGGGGTGGGTGCACACCTCGGCGGAGCAGTCGTAGCCCGCCTCGTCCAGGCGCTGCTCGGCGCCGTCGACGTCCCGGGACTGGTAGTCGTCGCCGTGGGCCTCGTGATTGGGCTGGTTCGTGAGAAAGATCCGGTTGTTCAACACGCTGGCCTCGTCGGAGAACTGCCCGACCGTGCGGTCGACGATGGCCTCGCGGTCGAGCGCGAAGCCGATGGCCTCGCGGACCTCGGGCTTGGCCAGATGCGAGTTGGCCAGGTTGAAGTCGAGGTGCTCGAACTCGAGCCCGAAGTTGATGACCGACTCCACGCCCTCGATCTCCTCGACCTGCTCGACGAGGTCGAGCTGGGGCTGGGGGTAGGCCATGTCGATCTCGTCGTTCTCGAGCGCCGCAGGGATGCCGGCGTTGTCGACGTCGAAGCGGACGACGAGCTCGTCGGTCGAGGGCTGCTCGCCCCAGAACTCCTCGTTGGGGACGAGGGTCACACTCTGCTCCGGCTGGTGGTCGACCAATCGGAACGGGCCCCCGGAGAACTCCGGCGGGTCGGCGAGCCCCTCGTTCCAGCCGACCACGGGGTCACCGTCGCCGAGCTCGGAGATCAGGTGCGCCGGCAGGAGATCGGCGAACAGGCTCCGCCACTCCGCGTAGGGCGAGCTGAAGGCGACGGTCACGGTCTTGCCATCGTCGCTGCCCTCGACCGACTCGATCAGCTCGTAGCCGACGGTGCTGGCCGTGTCGACGTCGGGGTTCGACCCGTTGCTCATCGTCCAGAGGAACTCGAAGTCGTCGGCCGAGATCGGCGTGCCGTCGGACCAGGACGCGTCGGGGTCGATCACGTACTCGATGACCTGCGGGTCTTCGGACACCATCTCCGCCGAGGTGAGAAGATCCTCGTCCATGACCACCTCGAAGTCCGGCGTGATCCGGAACGCCGCCGGGTAGACCAGCTCGACGATCTGGCCGAGCGCCAACGAGCTCGACGCCGAGGTGTTGATGTTCCAGCCGTCGGGCTCCTGGTCGCTCGCGAACACCACGGTGCCGCCGTCCTGGGAGCTGGCGTCGTCCTCCGCCGCATCGCCGCCGTCGTCATCGTCGCCGCAGGCCGCGGCCACGAGCGAGAGACCGAGCAGCAGCGCCAACACGCGCAGCCATCTGGGGTGGGTCGTCACAGGGGGATCCTCCGATCGAGGGATTCAGGGACCGCCCAGTTGGGGGAAATGGGAGGCGGCCGGGATTCACGCTACGGCATCGTCCGTGCCGACTTGGTGAACGGCGGAAGACGGTCGCAGTCCCCCGCGCGCCGACCACGGCATTGCTGCACATTTCTGCCGCGAAGCAGATTCTTCACGCCGCGATGCGTACAGAACTCGTCGAGGACAGGCGGCGATTCGTTCGCGGAATTCTGATCTAGCTGGCGTCGCTGTCGAGTCGGAAGTTGACGATTCGGGCGAAGGAATCGGCCTCGAGCGAGGCCCCACCCACCAGCGCGCCGTCGATGTCGGCCTGGCCCATCAGCTCGGGAGCGTTGGCGGGCTTGACCGATCCGCCGTACTGGATCCGGACGGTCTGGGCGGCCTCGTCACCGGCCACCTCCGCGACGGTGGCCCGCGCCACGGCGCACATCGCCTGGGCATCCTCGGCGGTCGCGGTGCGGCCGGTGCCGATGGCCCAGATCGGCTCGTAGGCGATGACCATCGTCCCGATCTGGTCGGGCTTCACACCGGCGAGCCCGGCCCGCACCTGGCCTTCGACCTTGGTCTCGGCCTGGTCGGCCTCGCGCTCGGCAAGGGTCTCGCCGCAGCACATGATCGGCGTCATCCCCGCCTTGATGATCGCCGTGACCTTCTGGTTCACGAGCTCGTCGGTCTCGCCGAACAGCTCACGCCGCTCGCTGTGCCCGCAGATCACGTACTCGACGTCGAGCTTCTGCAGCATCGTGGGCGACACCTCGCCGGTGAACGCGCCGTTCTCCTCGAAGTGACAGTTCTGGGCGCCGAGGGCGATCGGGATCCGGTCGGCGTCGAGGACCGTCTGGATCGAGCGCAGATCGGTGAACGGCGGATGCACGGTGACGTCGACGTGTTCGACGTCGTCGGTGGTGATCTCGTAGCTCAGCTTCTGGACGAGCTGGATCGCCTCGAAGTGGTTCTTGTGCATCTTCCAGTTGCCGCTGATGATCGGCTTGCGGGTCATCGGTTGCCTTTCACAGTCGGGACGAATGCGGAGCATTCGTCAGGCGACGAGGCCCGCGCCGGCAAGCCTTACAGCCGACGGAGCCGGAGGGCCTGGAGACCGGGCAGGTCCCCCTGTTCGAGCAGTTCGAGCGAGGCACCGCCACCGGTGGAGATGTGGTCGATGTCGCGGGCGAGCCCGAACTCTGCCACGGCCGCCGCACTGTCGCCGCCGCCCACGACGGTGAACGCGCGGGCTTCGGCGACGGCTTCGGCCACGGTGCGGGTGCCGGCGGCGAAGCGGGGATCCTCGAACACGCCCATCGGGCCGTTCCAGAACACCGTGCGGGCCTCGTGGATCAGGTCGGTGAACTCGGCGCTGCTGCCGGGGCCGATGTCGAGGCCCATCCACCCGTCGGGGATCGTGGTGTGGAGCTGGCGGACCTCGCCGCCGGCATCGGGGTCGCCGATCGTGCCGCCGGGGCCGAGCGCGGTGACGTCGAGGGGCAGGTGGATCTTGTCGGGCGCGGTCTCCAGCAGGCGACGGCACGTGTCGACCATCTCGGGTTCGAAGAGCGAGTCGCCGATGTGGTTGCCCTGGGCCGCGAGGAAGGTGAAGCACATCCCGCCACCGATGATCAGGTGGTCGACCCGGGGCAGCAGGGCGTCGATCACGCCGAGCTTGTCGGACACCTTGGCGCCGCCGAGGATGGCGAGGAACGGGGGGCGGGCGTCGTCGCGCATGCCGCCGAGGACTTCGACCTCCTTGGCCAGCAGGCGGCCGGCGGCGCTCGGCAGGTGCTCGGGCGGGCCGACGATCGAGGCGTGAGCCCGATGGCTGGCCCCGAACGCGTCGTTGACGTAGGCGTCCTGACCCTCGATCAGCTGCTGGACGAAGGCCGGATCGTTGCCGGTCTCGCCCGGGTCGAAGCGCAGGTTCTCGAGCAGCTCGACCCCGGGGGCGAGCTGGGCGAGCACGTCGCGCACCGGGTCCATCGAGTACCGCGGGTCGGGCGCGCCCGTGGGCCGGCCGAGGTGGCTGCACAAGGTGACCGTCGCCCCCTGCTCCTGGAGCCAGGCGACGGTGGGCAGGGCTGAGCGGATGCGGAGGTCGTCGGTGATCTCCCGTCCCCCGTCGGCGGTCTCCCGGAGCGGGACGTTGAAGTCGGCGCGGACGAGCACCCGCTTGCCGTCGACGGGCAGCAGGTCCTCGAGCTGGGGGACGGGTTTCATCGCTGCGCTGATCCGAGGATCGGCGCAGTCGCGCGGCCGGGATGGTCGTCCGCGCCGATCGGCGCGCTCGTCCGGACCACGCTCAGCTGCCGACGATGCCGACGAGGTCGACGAGGCGGTTGGAGTAGCCCCACTCGTTGTCGTACCAGCCGCTGATCTTGGCGAAGTTGCCGTTGGCCATGGTCAGGCCGGAGTCGAAGGTGCACGAGGCCTGCGAGCCGACGATGTCGGTGCTGACCAGCGGAGCCTCGCTGTAGTCGAGCACCTTGGACAGGGGCCCGTCGGCCGCGGCCTTCTGGAACGCCTCGTTGATGGCCTCGTCGGTGGCCTCGGATTTCAGCATGGCGGTGAAGTCGGTGATCGAGCCGGTGGGGACGGGCACGCGCAGCGCGGTGCCGTCGAGCTTGCCGTCCATCGACTGCATCACGAGGCTGGTGGCGCGGGCGGCGCCGGTGGAGGTCGGGATGATGTTGATGGCCGCGGCCCGGGCCCGGCGCAGGTCCTTGTGGGGACCGTCGACCAACGCCTGGTCGCCGGTGTAGGCGTGGATCGTGGTCATGAAGCCCTTCTCGACGCCGAAGGTGTCGTCGAGGACCTTGACCATGGGCACGAAGCAGTTGGTGGTGCAGCTCGCGTTGGAGACGACCTTGTCGGTGGTGGCGTCGAAGTCGGCGTCGTTGACGCCGACGACGAAGGTCTTGTCGGCCCCGGAGGCGGGAGCGGACACGACCACGAGCGGCGCGCCGCCCTCGAGGTGGCCGCTGGCCTTGTCCTTGGAGGTGAAGATGCCGGTCGACTCGATGACCACGTCGACGCCGAGGTCGCCCCAGGGCAGGTCGGCGGGGTTGCGCTCGGCCAGGACCTTGATGGTGTTGCCACCCACGTTGATGCCGTCGGCAGCGACGCTCACCTCGTCGTCGAGGCGGCCCATGACCGAGTCGTACTGGAGGAGGTGGGCCATGGTCTCGAGCGACCCGAGGTCGTTGACGGCCACGAACTCGATGTCGGCGCCCTGGGCCCTGGCGGCCCGGAAGAAGTTGCGGCCGATGCGGCCGAAGCCGTTGATCCCCACACGAACGGTCATTGGTTTTCCCTCGGAGGTCGAAGAGACAGGGTCGGGCCCAATCCGACCACGCGCGCCACACCCCTCACAACCGGTAGGCCAGCTCCGGCGAGGACCGGGCCGAGGAGGTCGGCGTCGTGGGCGCGGCCGTGGGGGCGGTCGACGTCGGCCTCGACCACGGTCAGACCCTTCGCCAGCGCGGTGCGCACGCTCCCCTCCTGGGCGACGACGGTGTCGACGGCGATGCCGTGGCGGGCGAGCGTGTCGACGTCCGCCGCCGGGTCGCGGTCGAGGTTGGTCACGAGCACGGTGCGGGCGGTCGCGGCGTCGATCGCCTTGGCCACCGACGGCAACGCCGCGGCTGCGAGCACGCTGGTGACGAACGAACCCGGGCCGAGCACCACCTGGTCAGCGGCGTCGATGGCGGCGAGCACGTCGTCGGGCACGGGCGGGTCGGACGGGTCGAACGCGAGATCGCGGGCGCCGCCTGCGTTCTCGATGGCCACCTGGCCGCGCACCTCGCCATCGGCCGTGGTCGCCACCAGCGTCACCGGCGCCGCGGTGGCGGGCAGCACCCGGGCCACGGCGGCGTCGATGCCCAGCCAGCGGCCGAGGAGATCGGCCGCGGTGGTGAGGTCCTGGCCGGCGTCCACCAGCCCAGCAAGCAGCAGGTTGCCGACCGCGTGGCCCTCGAGCTCGCCGCTGCCGAAGCGGTGTTCGAGGCCGGCGGCGAGCTCGGTGTCGCCGGCCACGGCCGCCAGGCAGCGGCGCAGATCACCCGGGGCCGGCATGTCGAAGCTGGCCCGCAGCCGGCCGCTGGAGCCGCCGTCGTCGCCGGTGGCTACGACCGCCGTGAGGTGGCCGGCGTAGGTGCGGATGGCCCGCAGGCTCATCGCCAGCCCGTGCCCACCGCCGATGGCCACGACGCGCGGGCGGTGCTCCCCCACCTTCACCGCTCCACGTCCCGGTGGGTGACGGCGGCGTCGGTGCCGAGCTCGTCGATGCGCCGGCGCAGTTCCTCGGCGATGACGACCGAGCGATGCCGGCCGCCGGTGCAGCCGACCGCGATGCTCAGGTAGGCCTTGCCCTCCCGCCGGTACGCCGGCAGGAGTAGCTCGAAGAGGTCGGTGACCTGATCGACGAAGGACTTGGCCTCCTCCGACGACAGCACGTAGTCCCTGACCTCGTCGTCGAGACCGGTGAGGGGGCGGAGGTCGTCCTCCCAGTGCGGGTTGGGCAGGAAGCGCACGTCGAAGACGAGGTCGGAGTCGATGGGCAGGCCGTGCTTGAACCCGAACGAGCGGATCGAGGTCTGCATGCCCACATCGGCCTCGGGCTGGGCGAACGTGGCCCGGACCCGGTCACGCAACTGGTGGACGTTGAGCTGCGTGGTGTCGATCACCACGTCAGCGCCTTCGCGCACCGGTTGGAGGAGGGTCCGCTCAGTCTCGATGGCGTCCTCGATGGTGTCGCCCTCGATCGGGTGGCGGCGGCGGGTCTGCTCGTAGCGGCGGACGAGCTCCTCGGTGCTGCAGTCGAGGAACAGGATCCGCACGCGCGGGACCGAGCGGCGCAGCTCGCCGATGGCGTCGAGCAGGTCGGAGTCGTAGTAGCCGGTGCCGGCGACGAGGGCGACCCGGTCGATGCTCGAGCCGGGCGCGTCGGCGAGCTCGGACACCTTGGACATGAGCGTGGGGGGCAGGTTGTCGATGACGAACCAGCCGAGGTCCTCGAAGTCGTTCGCCGCCTGGGAACGCCCCGCGCCGGAGAGCCCGGCGATCACGACGTAGTCGCTCATACCCCGCAGGTTACGGATGATGCCGGAGCGTCCGGGCGCTTCTCGGTGCGCAGGAATAGCAGGCGAGGGATCTCGGCGGCGTCGGTGTACTCGGCTGCGCGGGCCAGGAACCCCGGTGGTGGGGCGGGCTCGTCCATGTGGGTGACCACGAGGTCGTTGGTTGCGAGCGCGTTCACGTACCGGCTGAGGGGGCGGTGGATGAAGGGGATGAAGACGTCCTTCTCCACCTCCTCGATGGTCGACTCCTCCCGGAGGTAGGCGCCGATGCGCCAGTACTGCTCGGGCGGGTCGAGGATCTGGTCGTCGATCCAGCCGCTGTTCGGGCGTCTGCAGCAGCGGGTGGTTGAGGAAGAACAGGAACCGGCCGCCGGGTTCGAGCACCCGCGCGACCTCGGCGATGGCGGCGTCCACGTCCGCGATGTGTTCGAACACCAGGCAGGCGACCACGCAGTCGACGGCCTCGTCCCGTGCCGGAAGCTGCGCTGCGCCCGCGGCCAGATAGCTCGGCCCACCGCCTCGGTCGGCGGCGACCCGGATCTGGTTCCACGTGGGGTCGAGTCCGACGACCTCGATGCCCTGGTCGGCAGCGAGGCGGGCGAGCTGGCCCTCCCCCGTTCCGACGTCGAGCATGCGCCGGACGCCGGCGAGGTGCTGGGCCGCCAGCGGCAGGATCTGTTCCTCGTACTCGGGATCGACGCCGTCGGTGAACCCGTCCTGCCACCAGTCGGCATGCTGCTCCCAGAGGTCGTCGCTCACGTGCCGACGTTGCCAGAGACAGCGTTGGTGACCACGTCCTGATGGCCGACTGCACGACGGACACGGACGACTTCGCCGATCGTGGTGGCGTAGTGCCAGGGGCGGACGTGACCGACCGGGCGGTGCTCCCAGCTCACGCCGACCTCCAACGGTTCGTGGCCGATCGAGCGCGCCAACGCGAGGGCCTCGACGTCGAAGCCCCAGCCGTCGAGCGTGCACGCCTGGAAGACCGACTCGGCGACGTCGCCGCGGAAGACCTTGCACCCCGTCTGGGAGTCCTCGATGCCCGGCAGCACGAGGCGCTGGATGACGACGTTGCCGAACCGCCCGAGGGATGACCGGATGCCCGACTGGGGTCGGTCGAGATGAGCGCCCTCGACCGCGACCGAGGCGATCACCACCGACCGGTCGGTGTCGAGGAGCTTGGCGAGCTCGAAGGGGTCGGTCGAGCCGTCGGCGTCGAGGAAGGCCCGCCACTCCCCCGTCGCCTGGAGCATCCCCTGGCGGACGGCATAGCCCTTGCCCCGGTTGTGCGCCAGCCGCAGGATCTGCAGGCCCGGTAGCCGCTCGGCATAGGCGAGACAGCGTTCGGTGGTGCCGTCGCGGGAGCCGTCGTCGACCACGATCACCTCGGCGTCGACAGCCCGTTCCGCCAGCCAGGTCTCCAGCCGCTCGAGCGTGGGGCTCGATCCGGCCGGCTTCGTCGAACGCCGGGATGATCACCGACAGGTCTGGCGGCGACTGGCCGGCCCGGCCAGGGCCGAGCCGCTCGAATGGGGTCTCCGCAGGCCGCTGCTCGGGGCCCGCCCGCCACCAGGTCTGGAGGGTGACGAGGAAGGTGCCGACGACGACCAGCGCCACGGGTGTGAACCCGACGTACTCCTTGATGGGGTGGAGGGCGCCGACGAGCCAGCCGATGGCCACCAGCCGCACGAGCCCCTCTCGCCCGGCGGCCGCCAGACCGGCCACCGCGAGTACCAGCAGGCTGGCGTCGTAGAACATGGCGTGCGGTGAGGTGAGCAGGATGCCGACCGACGCGGCCGCCATCGACAGCCCGAGCTTCTCGTCGGTTCGCCCCCACCACAGCAGCACCAGGACCGCGCCCGTGGCGATGGCGAGCGTGCCGCCGATGGCCAGCGCCACCGGCGAGCCGACGCCGAAGACGTGCTCGGCGACCCCGAGCCAGGACACGGCGTTGGCACCGTTCACCTCGGCGTCGAGGACGGTGAAATCGCTCACCTCGGCGAACCAGTCGCCCGTCCAGCCGATCCCGAGCATCGCTGCACCGGCGAGCCACCACACGGCACCGACGCCGAGTGAGGCCATCACGATCCGAAAGCGTCGCCGCACCACGAACAGTCCGATCAGCGGGATGGCGTACTGGGGTTTGAACAGCAGGAGTCCGAGCGCGAGCCCGGCGAGCACGTCGTTGCCGTCGTCGGCCCCCCGCCAAACCGCCGCCACGAGCAGGACGATGAGCGCAGCGTTCTGACCGAGCGTCACCGCGATGAACAGCGGGACGAACGTGAAGGCGACGGCCGCCACCACCGCGCCGTCGTGATCGACCCCACGCAGCATCGGCCGCACGAGCCAGTACGCACCGATGATGGCCGCCGCCATCAGCAGGGTGTGGAGCACATATGCCGGCACGTAGGAGAACTGGGCGAGCGCGGCGTAGACGCCGGCCACGGGTGGCGGGTAGGCGAAGTAGAGGACGCTGTCCTCCTCGAGCAGCTCGCCCTGCGCCTCCCGCTGTCGGTCGATGTCGTAGAGCAGGTCGAGATCGCCAGTCTGCCGACGATCGACCCGGCCCCGTCAGAACGACGGGAAGTCGCCCCCGACCCGCCCGGCCAGCGAGTCGGCCCGTCGGCCGCGGCGACCACGCGCCACGAAGCTCACGACCAAGGCTGCGAGCACGCCAAACGCCGCGACCCGAGGGCGGATCATCGGTGGTCATCCCGGAGCCCGCTCACCACCGGATTCTCCCGATCCGAGTAGCGCCGCGAAGGACCATCGGACCTGGACTTCGCGTCGGCTTGTGGAGGTGGTCCAAGAGATCATCGGCCACACCATCGGGGAGCCAGCTCAGCGACTTGAGCTCCTCGATCGTGGCGGCCTTCACCTTCTTGACCGATCCGAGCTCGTCGACGAGCCGCTTCGTGCGGGCGGGGCCGAGGCCGGGCACGCCGTCGAGGTCCGACTGCTTCATCCGCTTGTCCCGCAGCTGGCGGTGATAGGTGATGGCGAAGCGGTGGGACTCGTCCCGCAGTCGCTGGATCATGTAGAGCGCTTCGGACTGGCGGGGGATGCGGATGGCGTCGGCCTTGCCCGGAACGAACACCTCCTCGAACTGCTTGGCCAGCGCCGCTACGGGAATCTCGTCTTCGAGGTCGAGCTCCTTCAGCACGCTGAGCGCGCTGGAGAGCTGTCCCTTGCCGCCGTCGACGAGCAGGAGCTGGGGCGGTAGGGCGAACTGCCCGGCCGCTCCCCGACGGGCTTGCGGCGTTCGGACAGGATCCGCAGTCAGAGCGACGCCGAGCACCTCCTCCATGGCAGCGAAGTCATCGTTGCCGTCGACGTCCTTGATCTTGAACCGCCGGTACTCCGACTTCTTCGGCAGCCCGTCCTCGGTGACGACCATCGAACCCACGTAGTCGCTGCCCTGCAGGTGCGACATGTCGTAGCACTCGATCCGCAACGGGGCCTCGGGCAGGCCGAGCTGGTCCTGGAGCTTGTTGAGGGCCCGGGCCCGGCTGTTGTGGTCGCTCGCCCGCTTGAGGCGGTGACGGGCGAAGGCCTCCTTGGCGTTGTGGGTGACCGTCTCCTGGAGCCGGACCTTCTCGCTCGCTCGGGCACCTTGATCTCCACCCGACCGCCCCGCAGCTCCGACAGGTACTCCTCGTACAGGTCGGGATCATCGGGCATCGTGGGCACCAGCACCTGCTTGGGCACCCCGAGCCGGGGGTCGTCGTAGAGGCCCTCGAGCACGTGCTCGATCAACGCGCCAGCGGTGAGCTCCTCGACCTTGTCGACGATGAAGCCCTTGCGCCCCACGACCCGTCCCTTGCGGACGAAGAACACCTGGACGGCCGCCTCGAGCTCGTCGTCCTCCACGCCCACCACGTCGAGGTCCTCACTGCGGTCACCCACCATCTGCTGCTTGGCGATGGCCTTGCGGATGCTGGCGAGCCGGTCGCGGACGACGGGCCGCCTTCTCGAACTCGAGGTCCGAGGAGGCCTGCTCCATCTCCGCTTCCATCCGCTCGACGACCGTGTCGGTCTCGCCGTCGAGGAACTCGAGCAGTTCGTGCGTCATCTGCCGGTACCGTCCTGGCCGACCTCGCCGACACATGGTCCCGAGCACTTCTCGATGTGGTACAGCAGGCACGGCCGGCCGAGGCGCTCGTGGCTCTCGAACTTCCTGTCCGAGCAGGTCCGCAGCGGGAACGTCCGCAGCAGCAGGTCGAGGGTCTCGCGGATGGCGTACGCGTTGGCGTAGGGCCCGTAGTACTGCACGCCCTTCTTCTTCTTGCCCCGCATGACCATCGGCCGGGGCCACTCGTCCGAGACCGTGACGGCGAGGAACGGGTAGCTCTTGTCGTCCCGGAGCCGGACGTTGAAGCGCGGCTGGTGCTCCTTGATCAGGTTGTACTCGAGCATCAGCGCTTCGACGTCGTTGCGGACCTGGATCCACTCGACCGTGTCGGCGGTCTCGCACCATCTGCGCCGGTGCGCGGATGCATGTCGCGGGGGTTCTGGAAGTAGTTCGACAGCCGCGACCAGCAGGTCCTTGGCCTTGCCGACGATAGATCACCCGGCCCGTGCTCGTCCTTGAACTGGTAGGAGCCGGGCGTGTCGGGAATCGTGCCGGCCGGCGGACGCTGGACCATCGTGCTCAGGCTATGAGCACTCGTCGAGAACCTGATGGCTCACCACCGTCACGTAGGTGGGGTCAGCCCGCCACGATCTCGAAGACGCCTCCGTCCTCCTCGAGCGACATGACGTACAGCCGAGCGTCCTCCCCGGATATGACCGCGACAGGCGAGTCGACGGACAGATCGACCTCGGTTCGATGACGCTGTCGAGTGGCGTCGCAGCGGATAGCCGGATGCCCCCGTGCACAGCGTCCTGCGAATACGTAGGCGCCGCTGCGACTCGGGGATGGATCGCCTTCGTAGAGCCCGCCGCCAGCCACGGCGCAGGCCGGTGGATTGCTCGTCGGCCAGGGTGTCGGGGTCGATCCTCGGCGACGTACTCGGGGCCGCGGCCTCTGGTCCTCGGCGGTAGGCCTTCACTCGGCGAATGCCCTCCAGACCTGGCCACCCGAAGTTCTGCGCCAGCCCTCGGACAGCGGCACCACGCTGATTTCCTCATAGCACCAGTGACCGACATCGGCGATCCACAAGCGGATCGTCGCTGTCGAAGGAGAACCTCCCGGACACGGACTACAGCGGAGATCTCGGGAGCCACGTCGTAGCCTGTCAGATCGGACGGATTGTCCTCGGGCACCTCGGAAACCACCCTCCTCTGGCGTCGGGCGACGCGGATGATCGACCCGTACCACGAGGAGAGCTCGAGACCGCCGCGGATCGCGGCGACATCATCGCTTCCCCCATCGCCGAAGGAGACGTACGAGGTAGCCGTCCGGCCCGAAACGGATGCCGCCGCCGTTGTGCCACCGGTGGGGTTGCTCGCAAGGTCACGATGTCGAGCCCGGCGTCCGGCTGGGTGTTCCAGCTGGCCACGGCCAGCGCGTGATCCGGCTGGTGCCCGTCGGGCCGCTCGGTGTAGGAGACGTACAGCCACTCGCCAGGAGGGTCCGTTCGAGGTCCAGCAGCCCTTGCTCAGCGCCGACCAGCACCTCGTCGGAAAGGTCGAGCACGACCTCTCCGGTATCGGCGTCGGCGATCGTGCCGGTCAGCGCGACACGAGCATCCCGGACTCGGTCGGCTCCATCGACGTCGGGCTGGGGGACAGCCGCCGTCTGATGAACGTCGAGGGCGATGGGGGTCTCCGGACGGTCGCGGCGGCGTTTCGTGCACCGCCGGGAGCGAGCAGTCGCTCCAGCCATCCCGCCAGCCTGACCCGGTCGCAGCGGGCCTCGAGGACGAACAGTCCGATCAGCAAGACCGCCAGCACGCCGATCGACCCCGCACAACTCCTTGGCCCATGGCTCCTGAACCTCACAGCGCCGACGACCTCGGCTCGCCCATGTTGGCGGATGGGAGCAACGTCATGGCCCGATCGTCGACAGGCGGCAGTCATCTGGATGCATATCATCCACGTGCAGCCTTCAGGATCGTCGCGAACGCCGGCCCGGAACTACCGGCACATATCTGGCTTCCGAGGACGACATCCCCGTGGGCGAGGCGACCGGGCTGTCCCCACCGTCCAGCAATCGGATCCTCCACCCTTCTCCAACCGGGAGAACAGATGCTCCGCCTCCAGATCCGCTCCCCGAGCGATACGCCGACGCCGACCCCGACGAGTTGTCGGCCCGCATCGCTGCTGCGAAGGAAACGCTCGGCGAGCGCCTCTTCGTGCTCGGACACCACTACCAGCGTGACGAGGTCATCGCCTTCGCCGACGCCCGGGGCGACAGCTACAAGCTCTCGGTGCTGGCCCAGGAACGGCCCGAGGCCGAGTACATCGTCTTCTGCGGCGTGCACTTCATGGCCGAGTCGGCCGACATCCTCACCGCCGACCACCAGCAGGTGATGCTGCCCGACCTCGACGCCGGCTGCTCGATGGCCGACATGGCCGACATCGACCAGGTCGAGGAGGCCTGGGAGAGCCTCGAGGACGTGATCGACGACCGAGCGCCTGGTGCCCGATCACCTACATGAACTCCTCGGCAGCCATCAAGGCCTTCGTCGGCCGCCACGGCGGCGCGGTGTGCACGTCGTCCAACGCCCGAGCGGTGCTGGAGTGGGCCTTCGACAAGGGGCGACAAGGTGCCTGTTCTTCCCGACCAGCACCTCGGCCGCAACACCGGCTATCGACATGGGCTACTCCGTCGACGACATGGCCGTGCTGGAACCCGCGCTTCGAGCTGGGCGGGCTCACCGAGCGCGAGGCCAAGGAAGCCACGTTCCTGCTCTGGAAGGGGCACTGCTCGATCCACCAGCGCGTTCTCGGCCGAGCAGGTCGCCGACTTCCGCGCCGAGCATCCCGGCGGTCTCGTCGTCGTCCACCCCGAGGCGCCGCACGAGGCCGTCGAGGCCGCAGACGAGGTCGGCTCCACCAGCAAGATCATCGAGGTCGTCGAAGAGCGCGCCGGCCGGCTCGACCATCGCGGTGGGTACCGAGATCCACCTCGTCAACCGCCTGGCCAACGAGCACCCGGACAAGACCGTCGTCTCGCTCGACCCGCTGATCTGCCCGCGCTTCGAGCGACGTAGTGCCGATCGACCTCCCCCGCCTGGCCTGGGTGACCGAGGAGTTGCTCCAGGGCCGAGTGCGGATCCGAGTGCTGGTTCCCAGCGACACGTCGCAATGGGCCGAGGTCTCGCTCCAACGCCCGTGCTCGAGATCGCTGGCTAGGAGCATGCAAGACGCGCGACGAGAATCGAGCCGGCCGTGCTTGCGAGATCGCTGGTCAGGCGAGCTCCGCCCCGTGGCCGATCGGGAGTTGCGCAGCACGCTCGCTAGCGGCGTGGGGCGACTCGCCCATCCGCCGACGGTGCCGGCCGTCGCTGACGACGGCAACCGCAGGATCGGTGTCGGCGAGGACGTCTGATGCTCGTCGTCATGAGTCCGAGGCCGAGCTCGGCGATCCACGAACGACGAGAAGGCCAAGTGCCAGGACCGCCGAGCGGAACCAGCCACCAGGAAGGCGCATGACCGGGCGCCCACCCGAGTCTCGACCCGCGTTGTAGATCCCGGTCGAACTCGGTCCGTGAGCCGTTCGACGGGCCTCGGCTTCGAGCTCACTCGAGCACGAAACTCCACTCGCCCATCTCGCCTCGTCCGCACTCGCCACAGGTGATACTCCTCGTCGAGCAGAAAGTCCCCGAACGGGCTCGGTGCTCTCTGCGTAGAGCCGGTGACCGACCCGCACCGAGTTCCGACATCGCCGTTTCGGGATCCTCCACGTGCTCGAGCACGTGCGAGGCGATGACGAGCTCGAATGCGCCGTTCCGGAACGGAAGATTGCCGATATCGCCAACGACGTACGGCCGGTGGTACGACAACCAGACGACCATTGCGGTGTAGGTCCTCCGCGATGTACCGCTCGCAGCAGACTGATGCGGCACCGTTGGGAAAGGCCCCCGCTGCCAACGTCGAGCACCGGCCCGTCCCCAGACGTCCGGCACTCGCGCCCTTGGACCAGCCTGCTCGGATCGTCCTCGTGGACTTCCCTCGCCGCCTCATGCCCACAGCTCCCACGGTCGCGGCCTCACCCGTAGTAGCGCGGTGAGTCAGACGGACCCACCCACGAAGACCGTGTTCGTCTTCGGAGACCATCGTCGCGCGCTGGGCCTCTGCGGGGTTCGCAGGACATCCAGGATCGATCTGGTGAGGCCTCGTCATGTTCCTCTCTCCCTTCCAGCTGCACGATTGATCTGCCGGGACCGCGTGCACAGGAAGGGCACCACGAGTTTCCCCAAACCGAGGCCGCGCAGGTCGAACATCACCCTCAGCCCCTCGAAGCAGGCGGCAGGGAGAGCCGGTGGACGCGCTTCGTGGCCTTCCACCGGCAACGTGCCAGGACGTTGGAAGCGAAGTACTGAATGCCCGGAGCTTCGTAGCATTTCCCGCGTTGCCGCGGCCATGGGCCGACCAGCGACGCCTGCGAACGCCCAGACGCGGGCAGCGGCTCCGAAGGCGACCTCGCGCGCCGTTGCACCGAAGCCTGCGGCCAGAGATCGAGGTCCTGCGGTGTAGAGGAAGAGCTCCTCATCGAATCCGCCGATCGCCCGGAAGCTATCGACGTTCAGGGCGAGCGGAGAGCGGCACCTGCCGGAACGATGCCCAGATGACGACACCTCTGATCCAGCCGGGTGGCGGCGCGCTTCGGCCGGCGAACGCCTGGCCCGAGGCGATGCATGGCTCAGCGCGTGCGCGACCTCCCGTGCGACGGTCGGGTAACGGTAGCCCAGCGTCCTGGATCCGTCCGCCGTCGTGGAGGCAGGCGCAACCGCGCCAGGCCGATCCGCGAGGCCGCGGTCGTCGCCGCGAGTCTCAGAATCGCCTCATGGCTCAGCATGCGCGTCAGGATTGCGCTACACCGCAACGTCGGCCGAGGCTGCCAGCCATCGCCACGTTGCATGCGGCGCCGAAACCCACGTTGCCGCCCGTCGAGCGTACCGCCGCTGCTGGGCCCTCGTAGTCCCCGGAGTTGTCCGCCACGATCACCTCGTAGCCCGCCCGGCCAAGGCTTTCGGCGCGTGGCGCGATGAGCTCGGACGAGCAGTAGTTGACGAAGACGATCGTGGGCACGGTCAAGGTTCCTCCCGTCTGGAGTCCCTCGAACGCGACAAGGCAAAGAACCGGCGGCTCCCGACCCGCAGCGCCTCAAAGGAAGGACGGGCGAGAGCGGTGAGCGATGTTCCAGGCAGGCTTCTCCACGCGTGCAGGGCGACGACAGCGGCGGAAAGATAACCCGCGAGTGACCCGATTCCAGCACCGACGATGCCGCCGCGAGCGGCACGAGCGCCAGATCGGTCGCGCTCATCACCACGACGCCGATCAGTGCGGACGCGACTCTGATGACCTGACCGATCCGAGTACACCAAGTCGATGACCACAAGTCGCCGAACGGCCATCGCGACGGACGCCGCCGCCAACCACGGAACGACCGAAACACTGTCCTCGTACGCCGCGCCGAACAGAACCGGCACGCTCACCGGAGCGCTGATGGCGATGAGGGTCGCTGCGGTTGCGGTCACCGAAAAGTCGAGAGCTGTATCGGAGCTGGATCCAGCCTGCCGGACCGCGCGGCGGCCGGCAGGAAGCAACGCCTGCGACCGCGCGTCGGGAACGAACCAAATGACCTCGGTCAGCGTGGCTGCCACCACGTACAGCCCCACGTCTTCCGTCGGAGCCGGGCGTCAGGAGCGAGGATCGCCAGGTCGCCACGATGCAAGAGTCCGGCAGAGAGCGCGCCAAAGGCGACTGGTCGCCCGACGTGCCGTGCCCCGCTTCCTCGAGCGCTCCACCAGCTTCTCGTCGGGGACAGGGGATGCATCCACCTCCCGTTTGCGGCCGGAGACGGAGGTAGCCCACCGGCATCCGACGAAAGGCGGCCGCGACCCGCTACGACGGCGCGTCCAACCGGTCGATGTCGAGCAGAAGCAGGACGGCCAACGCCGCCGCAGATCCGCAACCGAGATCGACGTCGCGACGACGTACCGCCGCATGCGGTCGAGGCCCAGGACCCAGGCGGAGCTCCAAGAGCAGGCACGTCCACCCGACGGACGAACGCGACGGTTTGCCCCAGCAAGCACACCCACACCGAGTAGGGTGCCGACACGACGCCAGCCATGAAGCACAGCGACGCGGCCCCAGACCATGACGCGATGCGTTCTCCGGTCGAGTACGGCTCCGATGAGCGCTCGAGAATCCTGGGCGCCCAGGTCGACGAGCGATCCATGCGTCAACTCCCAGTCGCTGCCGCGACGCCGCCGAACAGCGCGATCGCGGAAATCACGCCGTAGATTTCCCCCGATCCGCTGGCACGAGAATCCCGAGCTGCAAGCACGCCGCCAGCAGCACCCACGACCTTCAACATTCCCGGACGAGACGACGACGATGGAGGCGGAAACGGAGAAGGCGGGACTCTCGCTTCATCGCTTGACGGGGCGCAGTACCGCCTCGAGCACGACGCCCGACCACCAACCCATCGTCGTCACCGCGATTCGCGGGGATTCGCGAACATCCTCGACATCACGTCCGGCGGCCCTCGTCGACAACCGAAGGTGGTCGACCGCGAAGTGCCACGAGGCCTGCCCCGAACCAAACGACATGGCGAGTTCGTCGGAAGGCGGCAATGGCAGCGGCCAAGGCCGTCGGTGGACCGGCGAGGAGGACGATCTGGCGTCTCGGTGGTCGATGGCCCGCCTTCCGTCGTCGCCAATAGCGCACTTTCCAGCGACCGAACCTGACGTACTGGCGGAACAACGCCGGCAACGTGCAGCTCGCGGCAGGTCATCCGACCTCGACCGTGCCGCAGGAACCACGCCGATCCCGAGCCTGGCTCATCCGTCGGTCGAGATCGTAGTCCTGGTTGGTCTCAAGGGATTCGTCCGAACCCTCGCACGCCCGAAGTTGCGCCGTCCGGAATGCGCCGAGGTAGACGGTGTCGGAAGGTCCACTGGCGGATGAACGCCGGTAGCGGGCCCCTCCCATCGACAGGCGGTTGTCGAGTGCCCGGACGATCCCACGGGCGAGCGGGCCGTCGCCGGGCTCGCTGGGCGATCGCGCCTTGGGCGCCACCAGCAGTACGACGACGTCGGGCCGTGATTCGAGCAGTTCGACAGACGCTGCCACATACTCCCGTCGGCACCACGCTTTCTTCGCGTCGACCCGACAGACGATCTCACCTGAGCTCGCGGCCCGATCCGACGTTCAGGTTGCTGGGCGTGGTACCAGCGGCGATTGTCGAGGACCCTCCACCTGCTGCTCGTGGCGTGGAAGCTGCTGGCGCGGGCAACCGCAATCGTGTCGTCCGTGGAGTCTCCATCCACCACCACGATCTCCATGCGATCTGGTGGATAGCTCCTGTGCGAGCACTGCTGCCGAGACAGCGGCCGGATATCCGCTCACTCGTTGCGTGCCGGGATCAGCACGGTGACCAGTGGCCGCTCGCTCACCGTCCCTTGCCCTCGCTTCCCAGCACCGACCGGAGCGGTCCGCCCGACGATGCGGACGTCGAACAGCAACGACTGGCGCCGGAGGTAGTGGAAGTCGTACTGGAGCTTCTCCAAGTGCGTCTCGCTCGTCGCCGGCGTAGCCGTACTTGACCTGGGCCCAGCCGGTCAGGCCGGGTCGGACGATGTGGCGGAGGTCGTAGAACGGGAGCTTCTCCACCAGCTCGGCAACGTACCGGGGCTGCTCGGGCCGCGGGCCGACCAGGCTGAGATCACCACGCACGATGTTCCACACCTGGGGCAGCTCGTCGAGGTGGGTCCTGCGGAGCAGATTGCCGAACGGCGTGATCCGAGGATCGTCCTCGCCGGTCCAGTCGGTGGGGATGTTGCCGTCGTCACGCATGGTCCGGAACTTGTGGATGGTGAAGACCGTGCCCGCCCTGGCCGACCCGGTCCTGGGCGTAGAAGAGCGGACCACGGTTGGCGACGAGGTTGCCCGACCGAAGACGAACGGGATCACCAGCACGAGCGACGACGAGGCCCGATCAGTCCCGGCCGCGACGTCGACGAGGCGCTTGAAGCGGCTGAACCGGTCGCGGTGCACCTCGCCGATGTCGAAGAACAGCGCCACCCGGCCGAGGTCGGCCACGGGCAGCTTGCCGAGCCATTCCTCGTAGAACAGGGACTGGGTCCGCACGCGGACGCCCTGTTCGTGGAGCTGGGCCGCTTGGTCGATGATCCGCTCGTCCTCCTGCGCATCGCCGGAGAGCACGAGGACCGTCGCCTGCTCGCGGCGGACGACGTCGACGAGCGGACGTCCGTGCTCGGAGACGTCGGCGGCGATCTCGGCAGGCATGGCGACGGCGACGGCCGCCGGCTTCTCGGGGTTCATCGACAGCTCGACCGAGATCTCCTCCGCCAGCTCGGGCGGGCCGACGACGACGACCCGATCCCTCCGCTCGAGGCTCCTGCGGCCGGCGCCGGCGAGCGTCGACATCGCGTAGTACCAGGGCACTAGCAGCAGTGCCGAGCCGAAGACCACGAACCGGGGCAGCAGTGCGTCGCCGACGAAGAGCTGGACGGCCGAGATACCGAGCGCACCGGTCGCCGAGGCCATGAGCGAGGTCGGCAGCCGGCTGCGCAACGTGCGAGGCACCTCGGGCAGGCCGAGGCCGTAGGCCGAGAGACACAGGAGCCCGATGTAGGCGAACGCCCAGGTGAAGCGGAACGAGGCGGTGAAGTCGTAGTCGCCGATGGTCTCGGCGTGGTACTTGCTCAGCGCCAGGACGATGCCGACCACGCCGGCATACATCAGGGGTCGCGCGAGCCGCCTCACACCCCGATGCTACGGCACTGTCGGAAGTCGACTTGAGCGACCCTTCAGTCCCGGTTGACGCCGAGGATCGGCGCCAGGAAGTGCCCCGTGTGGCTGTGGGACACCGTGGCCACATGCTCGGGTGAGCCCTCGGCCACGAGCATGCCGCCGCCGGAGCCGCCCTCGGGGCCGAGGTCGATGAGCCAGTCGGCGGTCTTGATGACGTCGAGGTTGTGCTCGATGACCATCACCGTGTTGCCCGCGTCGACCAGGCGCGAGAGGACGGTCAGCAGCTTGCGGATGTCCTCGAAGTGCAGGCCGGTGGTGGGCTCGTCGAGGATGTAGATGGTGTGGCCGGTGGAGCGCTTGGCCAGCTCGGAGGCGAGCTTGACCCGTTGGGCCTCGCCCCCCGACAGGGTCGGTGCCGGCTGGCCGAGGCGGACGTAGCCGAGGCCGACGTCGCAGATCGTCTGCATGTGGCGGGCGATGGCCGGCTGGTTCTGGAAGAACTCGAGCGCCTCCTCGCAGGGCATGTCGAGCACCTCGGCCACGTTCTTGCCCTTGAAGGTCACGTCGAGGGTGTCGCGGTTGTAGCGCTGGCCCTTGCACACCTCGCACGGCACGTAGACGTCGGGCAGGAAGTGCATCTCGATCTTGATGGTCCCGTCGCCGGCGCAGGCCTCGCAGCGGCCGCCCTTGACGTTGAAGCTGAACCGGCCCGGCAGGTAGCCGCGGACCTTGGCCTCGTTGGTCTGGGCGAACAGCTTGCGGATGTGGTCCCACACGCCCGTGTAGGTGGCCGGGTTGGAGCGGGGCGTGCGACCGATGGGCGACTGGTCGACCGCGATGACCTTGTCGAGGTGGTCCATGCCCTCGACCCGCTTGTGGAGCCCGGGCGGCAGCTTGGAGGTGTACACGTGCTGCATGAGCGCCCGGAGCAGGATCTCGTTGACCAGCGTCGACTTGCCCGAGCCGGACACGCCGGTGATGCAGGTGAACAGCCCGAGCGGGAACTCGACGTCGAGGTCCTGGAGGTTGTGCTCCCGGGCGCCGACGACGCGCACTCGCTCCTCGCCGGGCTCGCGGCGCTGCTCGGGCACCGGGATCGCCCGCTTGCCGGCCAGGTACTGGCCGGTGATCGACTTCGTGTTCTTGAGCAGCTGCTTGTAGGTGCCGGCATGCACGATGTCGCCGCCGTGCTCGCCGGCGCCGGGGCCGATGTCGACGACGTAGTCGGCCTCGGCGATGGTCTCCTCGTCGTGTTCGACCACGATGACGGTGTTGCCGAGGTCGCGCGATCCGCAGGAGCGTGTCGAGCAGCCGACGGTTGTCGCGCTGGTGGAGACCGATCGACGGCTCGTCGAGCACGTAGAGCACGCCGACGAGGCCGGAGCCGACCTGGGAGGCGAGCCGGATCCGCTGGGCCTCTCCCCCGGCCAGGGTGCCGGCGGACCGCGACAGCGTGAGGTAGTCGAGGCCGACGTCGAGGAGGAAGCCCATCCGGGCGTTGATCTCCTTGATGACCTCGGCGGCGATGATCCGCTCGCGCTCGGACAGATCGAGGTCGGCCATGGTCTTGGCGGCCTCGCCGATGGACTGGTCGCAGATGTCGGCGATGTTCCAGCCGTTGACCAGCACCGACAGCGAGATCGGGTTGAGGCGCCGCCCCTCGCACGTGGGGCAGGGCACCTCGCGCATGTAGCCCTCGATCGCCTCGCGCTGGTGGTCGGACTCGGCCTCGCGGTGACGCCGAGCCAGATACGGGATGACCCCTTCGAAGTTGGCGTTGTAGGTGCGGGTGCGCCCGTACCGGTTGGTGTAGGAGACGGTGACTTTCTTGACGCCCTTGCCGTGGAGCAGCGCGTTGGTCTGCTTCTTGGTGAGCTTGGCCCAGGGCGTGCCCGGCTCGATGCCGACGACCTCGGCCACCGACTCGACCAGCCGTGAGAAGTACATCGACCGGCCCCCGGTCCACGGCCGGATGGCGCCCTCCTCCAGCGACAGATCCTCGTCGGGCACCACGAGACGGGGATCGACCTCGTAGCGGGTGCCGAGTCCGTCGCAGGCCTGGCAGGCGCCGTAGGGCGAGTTGAACGAGAAGTTCCGCGGCGCCAGGTCCTGGAAGCTCATCCCGCACGTGGGGCAGGCGAAGTGCTGGCTGAAGGTGAGCGTGTCCTCGGGCCCGAGCTCGCGGTCGCGGGGCACGATCTGGATCTGGGCCACCCCGTCGGAGAGCGAGAGCGCGGTCTCGAGCGAGTCGGTGAGCCGGCGGACCATGCCCTCCTTGGACACGAGCCGGTCGACCACGATCTGGATGTCGTGCATCTCGTAGCGCTCGAGCTCGAGGTCGTTGTCCTGGCCGAGCTCGATCTGCTCGCCGTCGACGATGGCCCGGCCGAAGCCCTGGGCGAAGAGGTCGTCGAGGAGGGTGTCGTAGGTGCCCTTGCGGCCGCTGACCACCGGAGCGAGGACCTGGAACCGGGTCCCCTCCTCGAGCTCCATGATCCGGTCGACGATCTGCTGCGGCGTCTGGCGGGCCACCGGCGTCCCGTCGTCGGGACAGTGGGGCACGCCGATGCGGGCGAAGAGCAGGCGGAGGTAGTCGTAGACCTCGGTGACGGTGCCCACCGTCGAGCGCGGGTTGCGGCTCGCCGACTTCTGGTCGATCGAGATCGCCGGCGACAGGCCCTCGATGAAGTCGACGTCGGGCTTGTCCATCTGGCCGAGGAACTGGCGGGCGTACGCCGACAGCGACTCGACGTACCGGCGCTGTCCCTCGGCGTAGATGGTGTCGAAGGCGAGCGAGCTCTTGCCCGACCCGGACAGGCCGGTGAAGACGATGAGCTTGTCGCGGGGCAGCTCGACGTCGACGCTCTTCAGGTTGTGTTCCCGGGCTCCGGAGACGACCAGCTTGTCCACCGGGGCGAGGCTAGCGGTCGACTCCCACGTCACGGTGAACGTTTGTTCGGAAGTTCGATCACGCCCCCGGAAGCCGTGGGCAATGTCGATCTCGGATCCCGACGGCTCGTAGCCAGCGAGATCGGGTATCGGGTTCTCGCCGCGAACGCCAGATGAGCATCAGCCGTGCGGCACCTGTGGAACGGATCTCCCCGAGAAGCTCGTCAGCGAGTGACGTGTCGATCAGCACCAAACGACCATCGAGCGAGAGCTTGTAGGCGAAGAGACCGAACACCGGCGAAACCGACACGAAGTAGTCGATGTCCTGCCGCGCGACGAGCTCATCCGCCTGATACTGCATGTGCTCCATCTCCGAGGCGAGACGTCTCGCCTCGCGCAGCCCGCCGATCGGGACCAAGACGAACGCGACGACGACACCGGCGAGGGCGATCTGCGCCGGACGTTTGGCACGGTCCCAGGTGTTCGCGAGCCGGACGGCGAGGTACGGCGTGACGCCGGGAACGGCGATCGCGAAGTAGCGCCAGCCCCACTCGAAGCCGCCGACGATGCTGTACTGCGTGGCGAGGACCGCACACGCGAACAGCACGATCACCCACCCGTTCCACGGCGGAAGCGCCGTGTCGCCGCTGGAACGGCGCAGCACGAGGAACAGGACCATCGGGAATCCGACGACGAGCCCGGATGCGACGGTCGGGCCAGCGAGCAACACGACTGCACCGGCGACGGCGAATCCGGCAGGAACGATGGCCAGCGCCGGGTCACCGCCGAAACGCACCAGCAGGAGCGCAACGACACCGAGGCACACGGTGATGGCAAGGATCATCGTCGACGGCAGCTCGTAGGCCATCGTCATCGTGTCGAACAGCGTGCGCTCGGCCGAGTCCACGAACTCGCCGAACCCTTGAGGACGAGACGCTGAGGAGACGACCTGCGGGCCGCCGGAACGCCCGGCGACCGCCTCGATCCAGCGGGGTTCGAGCAGGTACGTGCTCAGCGCAGCTGCTCCTGCGACACCCCCGGTCACCAGGTCCTCGAACTGCTTCCGCAGGATCCCACGTCCCCCGTAGATGGCGGCGACGGCGACACCGAGGAGCACGAACTCGCTCCTGAGCAACGACCCGACCACGACGGAGAACGCAACCGCGATCCACACGGGCGGTCCTCGCCACCGGTCGAGCGAGACGAACAGCGCCGCACCCAACGCGGCTGCGGGGCCGTGGGCGATGAGGAGCTGCGCGTCGAACAGCAACGGGCTTCCCGCCAGCGTCAGCCAGAACGCAGCCGCCGCCGTCCGACGTGAGCAACGGTGACACAGAGCCCAGCTCCCGCACGCCGCTGCGAGCACACCCGCGGCGACGAAGGCCCGGATCGCGGTCAAGCCACCAAGATCGTGCAGCCTCGCGGTGATCTCCACGTAGAGGGGTGCTTCGCATAGGGCGCGTAAGCACCATCGGCCACGTTCGCGCGGATCATCGGCACGAGCGATGCATCGACATCGACGTCCGGCAGCGGGGTGGAAGTGACCCAATCCCCCCGGTCGTGGACCTCGGCCTGCGCCACGAGTGCCGCTTCATCGACGAAGATGAAGCTCGACGTTCCCACGAAGGCCATCGCGAGTGTGAGGACGACCGCTCCGATCGCTGCGTGGAACCACAGGACCTGGACCGGCGCGCTGGTCTGATGAGTCGTTCTGGTGCCCCCCGACTTCTCAGCCCGAGAGGCCTCGCTCGCAGTCCGTCGTGAAACCCGCTCGAGCACGGTGGCCGATGCTACTGAGCAGGGGTTGCCCACCCTCGGGGAGACTCGAGGAGGCAGGTGCGCTGCACATCCTGATCGGTGAGCGTTGATCGGGCAGACATCACCGGAGCTCGACGCAGCCGAGCTCTACGATCGCCCCGATGGGCGCCGAGGAGTCAACCGCACCGACCGACATGTGGCCCCAACCCGGATGCCGGCAGGCGAACGACTCCGAACGCGGCCCTCGACCGATTGCGGTGGCCTGCTTCGCCTCGCTCGGCGCCATTCTCTTCGTCATTGCGCGGCTGGTCGCCCACGACGGCGACATCACCTCGTTCATGCGCGTGGGCGACGAGTGGATCGTCGAAGGCGCCGAGGAGCGCGAGGACTTCGCGCTCGTCGGTGGCATCGGCTACGACGGTCAGTACTTCTACCGCCAGGCCATCAACCCGCTGAGCACGGCTGTCCACGTCGATGGCATCCCACTCGATCGGCCCGCCTACCGCAGCGCCCGGATCACCTACCCGACGATCGCATGGGCTCTGAGCGGGGGCGGCCAGCGCGAGCTGGTGCCATGGGTGCTCCCGGCCATCAACGTCATCGCCATCGGAGCCATCGGAGGTGTCGGAGCGACCCTCGCTCGCCGGGAAGGTCGCACGACCTGGTGGGGGGCTGTCTTCGCCGCGTGGCCCGGATTCATCGTCGGTCTCGGATTCAACCTCGCAGAACCGGTCGCCGCAGCCCTGGTGCTGTGGGGCGTGCTCGAGCTGCGCCGCGAGCATCACTGGGTCGCAGGCGTCGCTCTCAGCGCTGCCGTGCTGACACGGGAAAGCGCGCTGATCGTCTCAGCGGCACTCGTCGGCGTCTGGTTGCTCCGGCGCGTCCGTTTCGCGGGCATCCCCGACCGACTCGTTGGCACGAGGCTCTCGAAGATCCACCTCGCGCCGATGCTGGCTCCTCCGGTCGCCTACCTCGGCATGCAGTGGTGGATGGCGCGCCGCTTTCCCGGCGACACCGCGGAGGCCACGTCCCAGTCCGCGACGCACCTCGGGAACCTTCCCGGAGCCCCGCTGGTCCGCCAGCTCGCGGAATGGGTTTCGAGCGGGAGCACCGTGCAGCTCTTTCAGCTCGTCCAGGTGCTCGGTCGATGGCACTTCTCTTCGTCGCTCTCCTCGCGACACTGAAGGACTCCGACGCCGGGATGCCGGTCGAGCGGGTGGGCCTCGTCGGCGGAACCGTGCTGGTCCTCATGCTCGATGCGGTCGACCGCATGGTCACGTATCTGCGCTGGCCCGACCTCGCGGTCATGCTGGGCATGGCCGTCCTCGTGTCTTCCCGGGCGTCCCACCGGCCAGCCTGGGTCACCGACCGCATCATCGCCGGGTCGATCGTCCTGCTCTGTGTCACGACCATCCCCGTCTGGGTGTGGATCTGAGGGTCAGTCGAACTGGTAGTGCCGCACCTCGAAGGTCCGTCCGAAGAGATCGATCTCGTCGACTCCGAGCTGGCTGGTGCCCTCGAGTTCGGGATCGGGATCGCTCGAGCGCTGCAGCACGGAGAACCGCTCGACCCCAGCTCTGCTCAGGACGCGCACCGGACCGTCCAGAGCGCCGTCACGAGGTGCCGACAGCCATCGCTCATCCAGCGAGCGCTGGCCGACTTCCCGGAGGAAGAACTGGTTGCGTCCGATCAGCGCGTCCTCCTGCACCTCGATCACCTCGTCGAAGAAGCGGTCAACCTCGTGCGAGCGGTGGACGAGCCACACGACCCCGAACAGGGTCACACCCAGCGAGACGGCGATGACCGTGTTTCGCGCAGCGGCCGGCATTCCATCGCGGCACAAGGTCACCACGCCCACGACACCGAGCAGGAACCCGGACAGGAGCACGTAGCGGCCACCCCACTGCGGTCCTGCTCCGCCCAGAAGCTGGAAGGCCCAGACGATCGGCAGTGAGACCACTGCCACGACCGTGACGATGCCTGCACGGCGACCACCCCGGAAGGCAAGAGCCGCGGAGGCGACCGGGAACGCGGCGAAGAGTCCGGAGACGAAGCCCAGCCCGGTCATCACGACCGCGAGGAACGGAAGGCTCAGCACCGCGACGACGAGCGGCAGCCGATCGTGGGGCAGGCGGGGCACGTAGCGAGCCGCTGTTGCCACGATGATGACGAACACGATCCCGAGCACGATCGCCACGGGCTCGTTCGCGGACGAGATCGCGAACGTCGTGCGTAGCCCTTCCTCGATGCGCGTCGCTGTCTCGGACTCGACAGCGCCGGAAAGCGTCGCCGATGCCCGGTCGCCACGGGACGCACCACCGAACGTCGATTCGATCCGGGCGTTGAGCAGCCACACCGCACCGAGTCCGGCCACCGACGACGCCCCGGCGACAACCGCAGCGACGAGGCGCCGACGGACCGCCATGGAGATGCATACGGCCGCCACGATGGTCAACGCGTAGACGAGGAGCTCCTGACGCATCACCGCGCCCAGGCCGAGAAGTGCGCCTGCCACTGCGCCCATCCAGGGCTGACGGCGGCCGTCGGCGACGTCGACGGCGAGCACCGCTGCCCAGGCACCACATGCCACGCCGAGGGAGTGCTCCCACAGATCGAGCGCGTAGACCGCCAGCGGCGACGCGAGACCCGACGACGAGCATGGTCGGGACGTGCGGCCCGCTCACCTCCGATGCGGCGGGCGAGTGCACGCGCCGGCAAGCGCCGCGGCCACCGTCCCCAGGATCGGCACCGCCAACGCCAGGCGGTAGCCACCCAGGTCGTAGAGGGGACGAGCAGCAAGAACCATCGGAATCGTGGTGACCTGAACCCACTCCGTCTCGGTTTCCTTCGTGCCGTACAGGGGGTGGAAGTCCCCTCGGGATCCCACTCCTCGGCCCAGTAGCCGACATCGAGTGACCAGTCGCCGCGCGTGGTCATCGCCTCGAGCGTGGCGACCTTTCCGCCCGTGTCCGTGCCGAGGTAGGCGTCGCCGTTCACGAGAAGGGCGCCGATCACCAGCACTACCGTGACGAGCAGAACAGCGAGAGGAAACCGACGTCGGTCGAGCCGAACGCTGCCGAGGATCTGTTTCCACGAATTCCTCAGTCCTCCTGGATCGCACCGATGTGACACTACGACGGGCCATCGCATCGAGCCAGGTTGATCTGAATCCGACGCAGCTGGTGCACCTTCACGAACGACCGATCGAGCCGTCTCGCGATCGCCGCACGACCTGCAGTCAGCCGGTCGAGCGTCTGGAGCGGGTCGGCGTTCGGGTAGCGTCCAACCTGGTGCGGGTCAGGCACCTCATCTCGGTTCACCGCGGTCGAGATCTCGCTGGCGGCACTCGGTGCTCCTCGATCGTGGGCCCGGTCGGTCGCCACGCTGACCGCAGGCAGGGAGCCGCCCGCGTACCTCGCTGACTGCAGCGATCGTCGAGCGAGCAGCACGGTCGTCCTCGACGAGTATGAACCCAGTGCTCGGTGTCGATCGGGCCGTAGTCGACGGCCATGTCTATTCCGGACAAGGCGCCCCGGTCAGCCCTACCTCGGCGTGCCCGTCCTCTGGGTCGCCGAGATCCATCGGCGCCGAGGAGGCCACCGAGCTTCCGGGTGCGGTCGAACCTCGGGCCTCTGGAGCCAGGACGTTCGGCGTTCTGCGCAATCCCGGCCGCGGCACTCGCCGTCATCCTGTCGGCACGACCACGCCCGGCGATTCGGGCGACTCCACCTCGATCTCCGGTGATCGACCTCGCTCGCCCTGGTCGGCACGACCCAGCTCCTGCCACTCGCCGGCAACCTGTACGGGCACGTTCTCGCGAGCGCACTCGGCATTCGCCGCGCTGGCATCTCATCCCGGACGAGCGTCCGGACGGCGGGGACCTGCTCGGCGCGGGTGCGCTGTCGGCGTTCTCCGTCGTGGTCGAGTACCCACTCGCCGTTACGGCGCTCGCAATGGGCGTGTGGCTGTGGTGGCGACACGAGCTTCGTCGCGCCGCGCTCTTCGCCGTCCCACACGTTGTCGCCGCGGCGCGTCGTGCTTCTGGTCAACAACCTGCTCGTGTATGGAGTAGCTCGGCACGGGCGTACGGCACGAAGGAGCACGAACCACTTCTTCGATGTTCCACAGATCAGCAACGTGGTTCAGATCATCGGAGGGTCTCGCGGGCTGGTCTTCACTCCGGTTGTGCTCGCCGGACTTGTCGGGCTCGCCTCGGGCTACGGCGGTCACCGGGCTTGCTGGTCGTGCCCGCAATCTCCTTCGGAGCGTTCTTCCTCCTCCAGGCCGGATGGGTGAATCCGTGGGTGGCGGTGGCCCGGGCCGCGTGCACCTCGCGCCCGCGATCCCGTTCCTGTGCCTCCCACGTCGCCTGACGTCTTGGCCAACGTGGCGCCGAGTCCCGTGTCCGCGCTTCATGACCGTCGGTGCGATCTCGATGGGGCTCGCGCTCTACACCTACGAGGTCATGCCCAAAGATGGTCTGCTGATCGAGACACACCTCCGCCGGATGCTCGAGAGCGGTGCCAACCCGACGATCTTCACGATCCTCATGGGCGGAGTCGGCTGGCTCGTACACGCTGTCCTGGTCGGCGTGACGCGCGTGGTGGCTCGTCCGGAGCAGTTTCCGAGCGGTCGGCAACCGAGATCAGCTCGCCTCGACCGCTCCCCGCCGGAGGTCCTTGATCTCGTCCCGGAGGCGGGCGGCGTACTCGAAGCGCAGCTCCTCGGCGGCCTCGTGCATCTCCTCCTCGAGGGCGACGATGAGGCGCTCGACGTCGTCCTGGGGCAGCTCGGTGAGCTCCTCGATCCGCTTGCGCTCGGCCGCCGACCGCTTGCGCTTGCCCTTGTCGGGCACCGGCGCCGTGCCGTCGCCGCCCCGGAGGAAACTGAGGATGTCGGTGACCGCCTTGCGGATGGTCTGGGGGTCGATGCCGTGCTCCTCGTTGTAGGCGAGCTGGCGCTGGCGCCGGCGTTGCACCTCGCCGATGGCCCGTTGCATCGAATCGGTGACCCGATCGGCGTACATCACCACCTGACCGTTGACGTTCCGAGCCGCCCGGCCCATGGTCTGGATGAGCGACGTCTCCGAGCGCAGGAACCCCTCCTTGTCGGCGTCGAGGATGGCGACGAGCGACACCTCGGGCAGGTCGAGGCCCTCGCGCAGCAGGTTGATGCCGACGAGCACGTCGAACTCACCGAGGCGCAGGGCCCGGAGGATCTCGATCCGTTCGATCGTGTCGATGTTGGAGTGCAGGTACCGGCACCGGACCCCCTGCTCGAGCAGGTACTCGGACAGGTCCTCGGCCATCTTCTTGGTCAGCGTCGTGACCAGGACCCGCTCGTCGGCCTCGACCCGGTTGCTGACCTCCTCCATGATGTCGTCGATCTGGCCCTTCGTCGGCCGCACGAGCACCTCCGGGTCGACGAGGCCCGTGGGGCGCACGATCTGTTCCACCACACGGGAGCTCTCCCGGAGCTCGTAGTCCGACGGTGTCGCCGACATGTAGATCACCTGGTCGACCCGCTCGGTGAACTCGTCGAACATGAGCGGGCGGTTGTCCGCGGCCGAGGGCAGGCGGAACCCGTGCTCGATGAGGATCTGCTTGCGGCTGCGGTCGCCCTCGTACTGGCCGTGGAGCTGAGGCACGGCCACGTGCGACTCGTCGATGACGACCAGGTAGTCGTCGGGGAAGAAGTCGAGCAGGGTGTTGGGCGTCTCGCCCGGCCCACGGCCGTCGATCGGCGCCGAGTAGTTCTCGATGCCGTTGCAGTAGCCGACCTCGGCCATCATCTCGAGGTCGTACTGGGTGCGCATCCGCAGGCGTTGGGCCTCGAGCAGCTTGCCCTCCTCCTCGAACTGGGCCAGCCGCTCCTGGAGCTCGGCCTCGATCCGGACGATGGCCTTCTCGAGGCCCGCTTCGCCGACGACGTAGTGGGTGGCGGGATAGATGGCGAGGTCCTCGTGCGTGGACACCTTCTCGCCGGTCAGCGAATCGACCACGGTGATGTCCTCGATCTCGTCACCGAAGAACGTGATCCGCACCGGGTTCTCGTCGTACGCGGGATGGAGCTCGAGCGTGTCGCCCCGCACCCGGAAGTTGCCGCGGACGAGGTTGGCGTCGTTGCGGTCGTACTGCATGTCGACCAGCTTCCGCAGGACGTCGCGCTGGTCGTACTCCTCGCCCACCTGGAGGTACAACAGGTTCTCCCGGTACTCCGCGGGCGAACCCAGCCCGTAGATGCAGGACACCGACGCCACGACGATCACGTCGCGCCGCGTGAGCAGCGCCGAGGTCGCCGCGTGGCGGAGCCGGTCGATCTCGTCGTTGATGGACGAGTCCTTCTCGATGTAGGTGTCGCTCGAGGGCACGTACGCCTCGGGCTGGTAGTAGTCGTAGTAGCTGACGAAGTACTCGACCTTGTTGTCGGGGAAGAACTCCCGGAACTCGCTGGCGAGCTGGGCGGCCAGCGACTTGTTGGGGGCGATCACCAGCGTCGGCCGCTGGACCTGCTCGATGGTCCAGCCGATGGTCGCGCTCTTGCCCGACCCGGTGATGCCGAGGAGGGTCTGCTGGCGCTCGCCGGCCAGGATCCCCTCGGTCAGCTGTTCGATCGCCTGGGGCTGGTCACCGGCCGGCTCGTAGTCGGCCACCATGCGGAACTCGGGCACGTGACGACGATATCCACGTGCCGTGACCCCCGACGACGGGTCAGCGGGCCGGACCGAAGGACGGCTGGCACGAGGTGGAGCCGACCGTGTCGACGGATCGGAACACCACGAACTTCTGACGCCACTCGGGCCGTCCGCCCTCCGCACCGCCGACGTATCGGACGATCTCCCCGTCGACGACGCCCTCGACGACGAGACCGGGACGGTCCGCCAGGTAGTCGATCAGCTGCACCTCGGGCAGCAGCCAGGGACTGTCGACGTAGAAGGCGAGGGACGATCCGCCGGCATCGGTGATCTCCACGAGTCGACCATGACCGTCTCCGAGCGCCGGACCGGACCGGACGAGATAGTGGTTCGACTCCCCGTCGACCATGGCGAGGTTCGAGTACATGTTCCACCCGTGCCCGCTCTTGAGCTCGAGATAGGGCGTGAGCCCGTTGATCACCGCCAAGACCGGCACGAGATAGAGCCACCGAGGCCGCGCGAGGCCGACCAGGCGGTGGTCGGGTTCCACCGGACCGGAGCGCAACGCATGGACCACGAGCAGGATGGTGGCCAGGCCGACGGCGATCCAGACGATCACCCCGGCCTCCCGCAGGTGGAGCGGCGCCGACCAGCGCCCGGGGCCCGAGGCGAACACGACCACCCCGACGAGCGTGGCCAGCGCGAACCAGCCCAACAGCTCGGGCCCGGATTCCCACCAGGTCGCGAGCCGAGTGCGGAGCACACCGACGGTGTCGACGATCCGCAGGCGTGTGTCCTCGTCCAGGAAGAGGAGAAAGCACACCGCCAGCACCGACGAGAAGTCGAAGAACTGATGGGACCGATCCAGCGCCAGGACCAGGTGGAAGACGAGCGCCACGACCACACCGAGTGGGCGGGTCCGGCGCAGGAAGAGCAGGAGGGGAATCGACAGCTCGACGGCCGCGACCACGATCGCCACGCCCCGCTCGGGACCGGACGAGAGACCGTCGACCAGACCGACCAGGCCCCAGGAGTCGGCCGACTCTCGGAGGTAGAAGACGGCGCAGCTCACCGCCGGCTGGAAGAAGTCGCTGTTGAGCTTCGCGAGCGCCGCGAACGCGTAGAACACGAGGAGCAGCACGCGGACCGGCCCGGTCAGGCGAACCATCGCGTCTGCCGGCCGCAGGCGCGACCCCAGGACGGCGCCCAACACGACCAGGGCGATCATGCCCTGGAGCAGCCAGTGGTTGCCGAGGAGCGGTGCCTCGAGCCACACGTTGGTCAACACCGCCAGCGACAGCGGAACAGCCAACCACGCCGTGCGAGGACGGGCGAGCACCGCGACCGCCGTCAGACCGAGGAGTGCACGCCCCCACTCGGGCGCGAGTCGGGTGTTGCCCGCCAGGTGGAAGAGGACCGACGATGCCCACGTCAGGGCGAAGAACGCCCAGAGATCGGCTCGCCGGTCAGTGGGTGAAGTCACCGTCGTTGATTCGGCGCCAGAGGTCCTCGACCTGTGTACGCAGCTCCTCGTGGCTGCCCGAGTTGTCGAGGACGACGTCGGCCTTGGCCAGCCGGTCCTCCCGGCTCACCTGCCGACCCATACGGGCCCGCGCGTCCTCGGCGGAGAAGCCCCGGTGCTCGACCAGCCGCTGCACGGCGATCTCGGGGTCGACGTCGACCACGATCACGGCGGCCATGTCGTCCCGCCCGCTCTCCACCAGCAGCGGGATGTCCATGATGACGATCTCGTCGGTCTCGGCGAGCTCGGCCAGACGCTCGGCGATCGCCGCACCAACGGCGGGGTGGACGATGCCGTTGAGGGTGGCGAGCGCCTCGTCGTCGCCGAAGACGATGTCGGCCACGGCCTGGCGGTCGAGCGTCCCATCGGCGGCCACGATCCCGTCGCCGAAGGCCTCGACCATCTGCTCGAACACGACCTGGCCCGGTTCCTGCAGCTCACGCACCATGCGGTCGGCGTCGACCACGGTGGCGCCCATCTCCTCGAGCATCGCCGACACCGTCGACTTCCCCGAACCGATCCCTCCGGTCAGACCCAAGCTCAGCACGAGCCGCACCGTACCTGCGGCTCCGCCCTCGCCAACGAGTTCTCCCGTACGCTGCGGAAGATGGAGCTCGGGCCGCCCGGCGGCAGGCGCTCGAGAACCTCAAGCGACGCACCGAGGTCCCGGAACCATCGAACTTCATCCTCACACTGACCCAGACGGACGCCCTCGGCATGCCGATCGGTCGGGTCCTGAAGACCCAGGCGACCGGGATGCGGCTGAAGCGGCGCGCCTGGACCCGGAAGAAGGCGGCCGAGCTGGCGGTGAAGACTTCCCTCCCCCTCGTGCCCATCCTGCTGGCCACCTTCATCGTGGTCCTCGGCCCGGCCGGCGCGACCATCGGCGAGGCGTTCCAGTAGCCCGACGCGCCAGCCCCGTCGAGAGCGCCGACGCCTTCCGACAACCGATCCTCATCGTCCGGTGGGGCACGGCGTCGATCAGCCTCGCGCTCAGCACCGCCGAGGTCACCTCCGGCGACCTGGGCATGGTCGCGTGGTTGGCGGTCGTCATCGGCATCGCGGTCTTCCGCACCCTCAGGCCGATCCGACCCGAGCCGTCGTGGCGCCGGACCGTCGCCCTGACCACCGAAGCGACCGTCGTGGGGGTTGCCTGCGTCGCCACCGGATTCTTCTCCTCGCCGTTCGCGTTCTCCACGCTGGCGCCGGCCGCCATCGCCGGCTTCCTCGGCGGGTTCGCCATCTCACTGCGCCTCGCGAGCGCACTGGCCCTCGCCATCGGCAGCTCGTGGGCGATCATCGACACCGAGACCGCAGACGCAGCGAGCACCAGCATCCAGTGGGGCGGCGAGCTGCTCCTGGTGGCCATCATGGCCAGCTACGCCCGACGCATCTCCAGCGAGGCCGACGAGCGCCGCACCGAGGCCCTCGACCGGCTCGGCCGGCTCGGCGACGCCAACGAGCTGCTGTACAGCCTCCACCAGGTGGCCCAGGAGCTGCCGTCGTCGCTCGACCTCGACGAGGTCCTCGACTCGACCCTCGACCGGCTGCGCGACCTCATCGACGTCGAGACGGCTGTCGTGGTGATCTACGAGGAGAGCGACCAGACCTGGACCGTGGCCCGGCGCTTCGGCGCCCGCCTGGCCACCACCATCGCCGCCGACGAGCTCCCGTCCCCGCTCCTCGAAGCGACCAGGTACGCGACGATCGTGTCATCCCCCAACCTGCTCCGGGCCGGCGGCCCCGGCCTCAGCCCACGGGCATCGTCCGGCCTCTACGCGCCGCTGGAGGCCCGGGGAAACCTCGTCGGTGCGCTCGTCATCGAGCACAGCGAGGCGTTCCAGTTCGACGCCCGTGACACCGAGCTGCTCCGCGGCTTCGCCGAGCCGGCCGCGCTCGCCATCGACAACGCCCGCTGGTTCGCCCGGCTCCGCACGGTCGGCGCGGACGAGGAGCGCACCCGCATCGCCCGCGACCTGCACGACCGCATCGGACAGTCGCTCGCCTACCTCGCCTTCGAGCTCGACCGGATCGTGCGCAAGGACGAGCGGGGCGTGGCCGTGTCCGACGACCTCGACGGGCTCCGCAAGGATGTTCGCGACGTCGTGCGTGAGGTGCGCGACACGCTCTACGACCTGCGGACCGACGTGTCCGACGAGCGCACGGTCGGCGAAGTGCTGGAGGAGTTCGCCGAGCGGGTGCACGATCGCTCGGGCATGACCGTGGTGGTGCGGGTCGACGAGACCGGGCGCGTCCCCCGCCTCCAGGAGCGAGAGCTGTGGCGTATCGCCCAGGAAGCGATCGTCAACGCCGAACGCCACAGCTCCGGGCGCCGCATCGACGTGTTCTGGTTCTCGAACGGCAGCGAGGCCATCGCCGAGGTGCGCGACGACGGCGTGGGCATGCCCGCCGGCCACATCGGCCGGCTCGACAGCTACGGCATGCTCGGCATGCGCGAGCGGGCCTCGTCGATCGGGGCCACGCTCTCGGTGGAGTCGCTCCCCAAGCGGGGAGTCACGGTGCGGGCGACGCTGGCGGCCAAGAACTGAGATCCCGGAGTCCTCACCGGTCCGGCACTACCATCCGTTCCGGACCCCGGGGAAGGAGACCGATGTCGATCCGCCTGATGCTCGCCGACGACCATCGGATGCTCCGCGACACGCTGCGCCGGTCGATGGAGGACGAGGGCTTCGACGTGGTGGCCGAGGCCTCCGACGGCCTCGAGGCGGTGTCGCTGGCGCTCGAGCACCAGCCCGACGTGGTTCTCATGGACGTGACCATGCCCGAGTTCGACGGGGTGGAGGCGACCCGTCGCATCGTGGAGCAGGCCCCCGACACCCGCGTCGTCATGCTGACCATGCACGCCGACCGGGACGTGGTGGCCGCCGCCATCCGGGCCGGCGCCGTGGGCTACCTGGTGAAGGACGTGGGCTTCGACGAGATGGCCGAGACCGTCCGCCAGGCCGCATCGCCCGACGCCAGCGTCTCCGCCGGTCTGGCCGCCTCCATGCTCAGCGAGGTCGCCGATCTCAGCGAGGGCGACGACGCCGTGATCTCCAAGCGCGAGATCGAGGTCCTCCAGCACATCGCCGACGGGTGCAGCACGCCCGAGGTGGCCGAGAAGCTCTACATCTCCCAGAAGACGGTCAAGAACCACCTGGCCTCGATCTACGGCAAGCTCGACGCCCGCGACCGCACCCAGGCCGTGCTCCACGCCGTGCGCATGGGCATCATCCGGCTCTACTGACCACGCTCCGTCGGGACGGCGTGCCCGATTCTGCGGGCTCGCATCGGCCTACCCGGGAGATTGGGCTGAACGACCTATGTAGAGCACACGGAGAGTAGGCGATACTTGTATCTGACAGGAAGCAATCGCTGGTGGGCAACGGGCCCCCGGCAACCAACTCAGGGAGCAGCCCAACCATGAAGGCTCAGTTCGAAATGTTCACCGCTTGGCTCACCGCTCGCATCAAGAGCGACCGTGGCGCCTCGCTCGTCGAGTACGCCCTCCTCGTGGCGTTGATCGCCGTCGTCTGCATCGTCGCCATCACCTTCCTCGGTGGCGCCGCCAGCGAGGAGTTCGAGTCGGTCGGTAGCTCGATCAACTAGCGAACCTGATCCGCACGCCGGATCGAGATTCGAAGCACTTCGGAGGGCGAGCGCTCGTGCGCTCGCCCTCTGTGGTCTGAAGGGCGACAACAACACGGAAGGTCCGAAGATGCGCTCCATCGTTACTCAGGTACACAACCTCATCGGACGAGTGCTCCTCCGCCGGCGCGACGATCGCGGCGCAAGCCTCGTCGAATACGCGCTCCTCGTCGCGCTGATCGCGATCGTGTGCATCGTGGCCGTCACGTTCCTCGGAGGCGAGACCTCTCAGAGCTTCGAGAGCAACGCCTCGAGCCTGTTCCGCTCCTGATCGCGAGCCGCCTGACCGGCTCCGCTCAGTGCACGAGAGGCCGACATCCCGTGCCGCGGCGACAGGCCACGGAGAACTCTGTGTCGGTGAATACCGTTCGCCAATCGCCATCCGACGCCAGGAGCGAGCCCAAGGGACTGTCCCGCTCCCAGACCACGACCTCGATGTCGTAGGTCGAGAGGATCTCCTCCCATCGGGGGTGCCCCGCCCCGAGAGCGACGACGTCCTCGAACACTTCCGGTGGGAACATGTCGGCGCGATCGTCGACGAACACCTCGCCCTCGGCACCGTCGAGCACCTCGAGGAAGTTGCCGGTGAAGTCCTGGGTGGCGACGTTGCCGGCCTCGCCAGCGGCGTCGACCGTCCCGAGCCACGCCACCGGGTGCGCCGGGTAGGGGTCGAACTCGGTGAGCTCGGACGAGACGACCGTGACGGCGATGACCACGACGAGGGTGGTGAAGACGGTGGTCACGGCCGGCCCGAGGGCCGGACGGGTCGTGGAGCGCAGCGTCCCGACCGGGGGGACGGCGGTGGCCAGCACCGGGAGCAGAACGGGCACGGCCATGACGATGTTGCGCTGCGAGAACACGGCAGCACCGACGAAGGCCAGCACGGGCAGCGCCTGGCGCCAACGGCCAGAGCGCACCAGCGCGGCGATGGTCGCCAGCGCGAAGAGCAGGAACACCCGCTGGGACGTCGAGGCGAACTCCGGGGCCCGCCATTCCACGATGTTGGACAGTACGTCGGAGCGTTCGAGGGCCTTGACCGGGAACAGCCAGACCTCCCACCGCAGCGGGCCCACCGCGGCGAGGACGACACCAGCCACCACGGCCTTCAGGACCGCGAATTCACGCAGCCGGCGAACAGCGGGCCACTCCCCTGACTCCCGACGGTGATCGATCATCGTCCCGGCCAGGACGGTCACCACGAGCGCACCGCCGAGCGGGTACGAGCCGTGCGTGTTGGCCCAGACCCAGAGCAGCGGCGTGAGGAGCCAGGGCGAGCCTGAGCCGTCGAGCGACAGCCACACCAGCGCCAAGCCGATCACGCCCGCCATGTACGGCCGGATGCTCCACGCCTCGGTCACCACGACGAGAGCCGGCACGATCACGACGATCCGGCCGACGATCGACGAAGCCGGCCGGCTGAGCCGCCACAGCAACCCCGCACCGCCGCCATAGACCAGCAGCGCCAGCACCCGGAGACCCTCGGCTCCGCCGAGCCGCTCGGCCGTCGCGTAGATCACCGACGCCAGCCAGGACTGCACCGTCCAGTCGGTGCCGAGCGCCGTGAAGGTGTACGGGTCAACCGTGGGCACCGACCCGGTGTCGAGGATCAGCCGACCCGTGGCCAGATGGGTGAAGAAGCTGTTGTCCTGGATCGGAAAGCCGGCGATTCCGACACCCCAGGCGACGACCAACACCCCGAGCGCCGTGCCGAGCGAGCCATAGCCGCTCCGACGCTCGCTGCCGTCTCCCTCGGTCGGGGACGTCGTCGACGCCGACGACGGGTCGGTCATCCGAAGTTGTCGGCGATGTTGAGCACGGCCGGGCCGAGGACGACCACGAACAGGGCGGGGAAGATGCAGAACACCATGGGGATCAGCATCTTCACCGGCGCCTTCTGGGCCTCTTCCTGGGCCATCTGACGGCGTTTGACCCGCATCTCGTCGGCCTGGGTGCGCAGCACCTTGGCGATCGACACGCCGAAGGTGTCGGCCTGGAGCATGGCCAGGATGAACGCCCGGATCTCGCTCACGTCGACCCGCTGCTCCATGGACCGCAGCGAGTCGGCGCGGCTCGAGCCGGCCCGCATCTCGCCGAGGGCGCGGGCGAACTCCTCGGAGAGCGGTCCGGGGACGTTTTCGACCACCCGGTCGAGCGCCTGGTCGAAGCCGAGGCCGGCCTCGACGCTGATGACGAGCAGATCGAGGATCTCGGGCAGCGCGACCCGCATGGCGTGCACCCGGGCCTCGACCCAGCGGTCGAGCACGAGGTCGGGCGCCATGAACGACCCCACGACCAGCACGCCGGCCAGGAGGAGACCGAGGATGCCCCCGACGCCCACCACCTCGAGGACGAGGAAGGCCAAGACCGGCGCCAGGAGCATGCCGATGATCTTGAACACGAGGAAGCGGTCGAGCGCTTCCTGCGCGCCCCGGCCAGCGCGCAGCAGCTTGGCCCGTACCCGATCGAGGTAGCCGTTGGGCAACACGGCCCGGCCGAAGTCGAGGACGCGCTTCGCCGCCGGCGCCACGGTCCGCTTGTGCAGCGGCGCCAGGAGCTCCTTGTCGCGCGTGTCCTCGATGTCGTAGTCCTCGAGGCGACGCAGCGAGGTCCGGACGCCGTGACGTTCGTCGAGCTGGATACCGACCGCGAAGGCGACCAATCCGACGGCGAGGCCGAGGCCGACGAGTCCAAGTGCGAGTTCCATACGTTCCCTCAGACCTCGATGTCGACGACCTTGTACATCCAGTAGAAGCCCACGCCCATGAGCACGGCGGCGGTGCCGAGCATGACCACGCCGAAGCTGCGATCGAACAGCGACTCCATGTACTCGGGGTTGAGCACGTAGATGACCACCCCGATGCCGATCGGCAACACGCCGAGCACGATGGCCGACAGCCGACCCTCGGCCGTGAGCGACTTGATGTCGCGCCGCAGCCGCTCTCGCTGGCGCATGGTCTCGCCCACGGTGTCGAGCAACTCGGCCAGGTTGCCGCCCACATCACGCTGGATGCCGATGGCCATGGTCGCCCATTCGAAGTCGCGGGAGCGCATGCGAACGGCGACGTTGGCGAGCGCCTCCTCGAGCGGCATGCCCAGGCGAGCCTCGTTGACCACCCGCTGGAGCTCGCGCTTGATCGGATCGGCGACCTCGTAGACCGCGGCTTCCACGCCCTGCATCAGCGAGTAGCCGGCCCGCAGCGTGCTGGCCAGCAGGCCGAGCATGTCGGGCAGCTGCGACTGGAACTCGCTGCGGCGGCGGTACCCCATGCCCACCACCACTGCGGGCGGGATGAGCGCGCCGAGCACCAGCAGCACGATCGCCCCGAAGATGCCACCGAGGGCAGCCCCGAGAAGCGCAAGGACCACGGCGCCGGCGCCGTAGAAGAACAGCGCCTCGGCCGCCCGCAGCGGCAGGTTGGCCCGCTCGAGCATGTCCTCCACCCGCTTGAGCACACCTCGTCGCTCGGCGAAGTCGCCGGTGAGCTCCACCGCCCGCTGGAGGATGGCCGAGGTGGCCAGCCGGTCGTCGCCATCGTCGGCGTCGGCGTCGGCGACGAAGCCGTCGGAGTAGGGCTGGAGCACCCGGTCGAGGCCCTGGCGGTCGCTGGTGAGCGCGGAGCCGACGGCGAACGCTGCACCGGCCGTGGCCAGGAGCACGAGGCCGACCGCGACCCACACGAACACCTCGGACTGCAGGGCGTCGATGCCGCCGTTCGAGGGCACCTCGACCGGCTCGATCTGGCGGGCCGAGTCGAGGCGGGCACCGGGCGTGTACGACGCATCGTCGCTGGTCGCGCCGATGGTCAGCGTGAGGTCCGCCGGACCCTCGCGGGTCGACTCGGACACGAACGTGGCCCGGAACTGCTGGCGGATGCTCTCCTGGGCCTCGGCGTAGAGGCCGGCGAGCTCGTCGGGACCGCTCGAGGTGAGCAGCTCGCCCCCACCGACCTCGGTGAGCCGTTGCAGCGACCCGGTGTCGAGGCTCTCGCTCTCCAACCCGATCGCGTACAGCAGCGCATTCGATTCGCCGAGCAGCGACGCGGCGACGTCCTCGCTGGTCTCGGAGTTCTGGTCGCCGCCGTCAGTGAGGAGCACGACGTTGGGGACGAGGTCGGTGTCCTCGAAGAGGTTGACCGACTCGCGGACGGCGTCGTAGAGCGCGGTGCCGCCGCCGAGGCCGAGGCGGTCGATGGCGTCGGTCAGCGTGTCGACGTCGGCGGTGAACGGGGTGATCACCTGGACCGCGCCGCTGAAGCCGACGATGGCGATCTGGTCGCTCGCCGCCTTCTCGGCCACGAACTGCTTGGCCGCGTCGACGGCCCGCTCGAACGCGGCGTTCTCCTCCATCGACCCGCTGGTGTCGATGGCGAGCACGATGCCGAAGTCCCGGTCCTCGTCGAGGCGGACGGGCGTGGTCGACGGGACCACCTCGCCGTTCTCGCGCACCACCAGCTCGGGAACCTGATCGCGGTCGCCGGTCCAGAGGAACTCGACGCCGACCTCGTCGGGGTCGCTACCGTCCACCGACCGGACCTCGAGCTGGGGCCCGGACTCCTGCGCGCCCGCGGCCGGGAACGATGCGAGGCCCGCCAACACCGCCAGGAGCGCGAGCGCCGCCGCGATCGTGACCAGTCGCCCCCGCCGCATCTCGGTCACTTCCCCTTGACCGCCCGGCGCGCCATGGCTTCGGGCTGGAACACCTCGGGGCCGAGTTTGATGCCGTTGTCGGCCAGCTTCTCGGTGAACTTGGGCCGCACCCCCGTGGCCTTGAGATGACCCTGGAACTTGCCGTGCTCGTCGACGCCCATGCCGTAGTCGAACAGGAAGATGTCCTGGAGGGTGATCACGTCGCCCTCCATGCCCTGGACCTCGGTGATGTGGGTGATCCGGCGGGTGCCGTCGCGGAGGCGGGTGAGGTGGACGACGAGGTCGATGGCCGAGGCCATCTGCTCGCGGATCGCCCGCACCGGCAGGTCGTAGCCCGCCATCAGCGTCATCGTCTCGATGCGCGACAGCGTGTCGCGGGGGCCGTTGGAGTGGATCGTGGTGAGCGAGCCGTCGTGGCCGGTGTTCATGGCCTGGAGCATGTCGAGGGCCTCACCGCCGCGACACTCACCCACGACCACTCGGTCGGGACGCATGCGCAGGCTGTTGCGCACCAGGTCGCGGATGGTGATCGCGCCCTTGCCCTCGATGTTGGGCGGCCGGGCCTCCATCGGCAGCACGTGCTCCTGGTGGAGCTGGAGCTCCTTGGCGTCCTCCACGGTGACGATGCGCTCGTCGGTGGGAATGAAGCTCGACAACACGTTGAGCGTCGTGGTCTTACCGGTGCCGGTACCGCCGGAGACGATGACGTTGAGCCGGCCGACGATGCAGGCCTGCAGGAACCGGGCCGACGCCGCGTTGAGCGTGCCGAACCGGATGAGGTCGTCGACCTGGAACGGGTCCGTGGCGAACTTCCGGATGGTGAGGAACGGCCCGCCGATCGACAGCGGGTTGACGACCGCGTTGACGCGGGAGCCGTCGGGCAGGCGGGCGTCGACCATGGGCGTGGCCTCGTCGATGCGCCGGCCGACCTGACCAACGATCTTGTCGATGATCCGCCGCAGGTGGGTGCTGTCGACGAAGGTGGCGTCGGATTGGACGATGCGGCCTTCCTGCTCGACGAACACCTGGTCGGGACCGTTGACCATGACCTCGGTGATGGACTCGTCCTTGAGGAGCCGGTCGATCGGTCCGTAGCCGAGGATGTCGTCGGAGACGTCCTGGATCAGCTGGGACTTGTCGGCCGCCGACAGCGGCGCCCGCTCCTGGGCCAGGGCGGCTTGGAGCTGCTCCTGCACGCGGCGCCGGAGGTCGTCCTCGGACAGACGCTTGTCGTAGAGGATCGGGCCGAGCTCTTCGATGAGGTGGTGGTGGATCTTCTCGCGGAGCTCGTCGAGCACGGGATCGCGCCGGTTGGGCACAGCGCCGTTCTCCTCCACCTCGCCATCCTCGTGGATGCGCTTGTACAGACTCATGCGGGGACCTCGTTCATCATCGGACCGGTTGTGCAAGGAGGTCGGACACGAGCGCTTCGATCGCCTTCGCCGGGCCGGACTTCGGTGCCTCGAGGACGATGGGCTCGCCCTTGTTCACCGACTGGGGCACGGCCACGTCGCTCGGGATTCGGGCGAACGCGTCGACCTGCAGTGTTCTTTCGACCTCACTGACGTCGAGCTTGACCTTGGATCCGGCCCGGTTGAGCACGAGGTGGATCTTGTGCATGGGCGTGTTGAGCAGGCGCAGCGTCTGCAGACCGATACGCACGTTCTTGATGCTCGGTATGTCCATGCCGGCGATCATCAACACGTCGTCGGACTCGTCGATGAGTGCCAGCACCACGTCGTTGAAGTGGGCCGGGGTGTCGACGATGACGTGGCCGGCCATCGTGCGCAGCATCTCGATCACCTCGACGAGCTGGGCCGCCTCGATCTGGTCGGCGAAGGCCGGTTCCAGCGGTGCCGACAGCACCAACAGACCGGACGGCTCGTGTTCGACCAGCAGGCTGCGCAGCAACGCCGGATCGAGCTTGTCGAGGGCGTGGACCGCGTCGACCACCGTGCGGCGGGGTGCGAGCTTGAGCATGACGCTGGCATCACCGAATTGGAGGTCGGCGTCGACCAGCACCACCGGCTTGTCGGAGCGCATCGCCAGCGAGACCGCCATGTTGGTGGCGACCATCGACTTGCCCGACCCGCCCTTGGTGGAGAAGACGGTGGTGACCCGGCCCTGGACCTCGTCGTCGTCGCGCTGATGCGGTGCCGACGGCAGGTTGACCCCCGGCAGGGTGGCGGCCACACGGGTGACGGCCTCGGTGAGCTCGCCTTCGTCGACGGGCGCGGTCAACACGTCCTTGAACCCTGACCGCAACGCCGACTGGAGCAGCTCGGTGGACAGTGTCTCGGCGATCAGGATCCCGCCGACCGCGGGACGGGCCGACAGGATGGGCGAGGCCTTGGCGACACCGTCGTCGCCGGACAACCCGGGCCCGAAGAGGACCACCGTGGGGCCGGTGAGGTGCTGCTCGAGCGTACTCAGATCGCCGAGCTGCACGGCGGTGCCGACCATGGCGACCAGGTCGGCACGGACAGCCTCATCGGGCTCGATGACGACGACGGGCCGTTCGCTCACGGTGTCGTCTGACCCTCGGGCCCGTACGGGGTGAGCTGGTCCGGGTTCTCGGCCGGCAGGCTCGGCGACGGCGGGATCGGGCCGACCTCGACCGGCGCGTAGTCCTTGGACACCAGCGTCAGGTACAGCTGGCCCGTGGACGCCGAGGCGATCCACTGAGCGGCGTCGGCCGGCACGGCCAGGGTCAGCAGGCCCGAGCCGCTCACCACCGGCGAGCCGTCGGGGTTGGTGTCGGCGGTCTCGCCCGGCTGGAGCTCGCGCTGCTTGCCGATGGCCAGGATCTGGACCTTCTGGTACAGGTACCGGGCGTCGGGGGCGATGGTGCCGCCGTCGGCGGGAATCGGGTTGCCCTCGGCGTCGACGGCCTCTTCGCCCTCACCACCACCGAGCTGGCTGGCGCCGTCGGTGAGCATCACGTTGACGAAGTCGCCGGGCACGAGGAGGCCGGCCACGCCCCGGACCTGGTCGACCGAGATGGTGATGGCCACCTGGTTCTGCTGCAGCAGCTCGGAGAACGTCGACAGCTGCGACGACTGGCTGGCGAACTGGTCGGTGACCACGACCTGGTTCTCGGCCAGGTCGGCGATGGCCACCTGGCCCGCGATCTGGTCGGGGTCGGTGATGGCCGTCGGTGGGCGGAACTCGGCGGCGATCTCGTCTTCGACGATCCAGTCGTTGGCGAACGCGTCCTCGGCGAAGGTCCCCTTGGGGACGTTGGACACGAGCTTGTACACCGAGACCCGCTGGGCCTCTTCGGTCACGTCGTCTTCGAGTCCCTGCACGTAGTTGTAGACGAGCCCACCCGCGATGACTCCCAACAGAACCGCCACCGCAAGGATCACCCAGCGTCGAGAACTCACTGAAGTCCCACCTTCTTCCAACGATTGGTCGAGGCGCGATAGTACTGCAGTCCACCACGGAGGGAAGGCGAGTCGACCACAGTGAGTCGTACGACCTAGCGGACGGCACCGCGGGTTTCGAGGAGAAGGACGCGCGCCGACCTACGGTGTGGACCTCCACCCCGGCCGACCACGCGACGGAGCGAACCGGGCCCGTCAGACCACGTCGGTGCCGGGATCGTCGGCGGTGGGCTCGTCGGTCGCGGCCTCTGCACCGACCGGCTGATCGGCCGCAGGATCCTGGGGCGGCACCTCGGCCGTGGCCGGTGTCTCGTCGGCGCCACCGACCTCGTCAGCGGCCTCGTCGCCCTCGTTCTCCTCGGGCACCACCTCGCCGAGGTAGTTGCCCTCGTCGTCGTACATCTGCTCGCCGAAGGCCTCCTGGTACTCGGCGGCCACGACACCACCCTCGGCGGCCTGCTTGATCGACAGGCTGATGCGGCGGCGCTGGAGGTCGAGATCGATGATCTTCACCCACAGCTCCTCGCCCGGGGTGACGACCTGCTCGGGCAGGTCGACGTGATGGGCCGACATCTCGGAGATGTGGACCAGACCCTCGATCCCCTCGCCCACCTGGACGAAGGCACCGAAGGGCACCAACTTGGTGACCCGGCCGTAGACCAGCTCGCCGACGCGATGGGCGTTGGCGAACTCCTGCCAGGGATCCTGCTGGGTGGCCTTGAGGCTGAGGCTGATGCGCTCGCGGTCGTTGTCGACCTCGAGAACCTGGACCTCGATCTCGTCGCCGACCGCCACGACGGACCCGGGGTGGTCGACGTGCTTCCACGACAGCTCGGACACGTGGACGAGGCCGTCCATGCCACCGAGGTCGACGAAGGCGCCGAAGTTGACGACGCTGCTGACCACGCCGCGGCGGACCTCGCCGGGCTTGAGGTTCTGGAGGAAGTCCTCGCGCTGCTCGCGCTGGGTCTCCTCGAGCCAGGCCCGGCGGGACAGGACGACGTTGTTGCGGTTCTTGTCGAGCTCGATGATCTTGGCCTCGAGCTCGCGACCGACGTAGGGCGCCAGGTCGCGGACACGGCGGAGCTCGACGAGGCTGGCGGGCAGGAAGCCGCGCAGGCCGATGTCGATGATGAGCCCGCCCTTGACGACCTCGATGACGGGGCCGGTGACGACGCCCTCGGCCTCCTTGATCTCCTCGATCTTGCCCCAGGCCCGCTCGTACTGGGCCCGCTTCTTGGACAGGATCAGGCGGCCTTCCTTGTCCTCCTTGGTGAGGATCAAGGCCTCGACCGCGTCGCCGAGCGCGACGACCTCGGACGGGTCGATGTCGTTGCGGATGCTCAGCTCACGGCTGGGCACCACGCCCTCGGACTTGAACCCGATGTCGAGCAGGACCTCGTCCTTGTCGATGCGGACGACCTTGCCCTCGACGAGCTGGCCCTCCTCGATGGTGACCATCGTGTCGTCGATGAGGTCGGCGAAGCTGCCGACGTCGTTCTCGGTGATCTCCCGTGGCGTGTACACCCCCTCGTCGTTGAAGGTGCCCATCTCGCTCGGGCTCTGGGTGAGGCCGGCGGGCACGAGGGTGGCGGTGTCTGTGGTGTCGGTCACGGGTTCTCTACTCGGTCGCTTGTCGGTCCGGACAGGACTGCTTCGCCTCCGCGGAGCAGGCCGATCGGCCAGCCTACACGGCGTTCTCCCGCATGCCCCAGCCCTCAGAGCCATGTCCTCGACGAGCTCGACGAGTCCGCTGAGTCACTCTGGACCCTCACATCGGTCCCCATGTACCAACCGGAGGGCCCAGAGATCCGATCCACGCAGCTCCGGACCCTCAGATCGGTACCCACACACCGATCCAGGGGCCCAGAACCCATCCCAGAGCACCACGGGTCGCTTTCCCTTCACGCCGGTCGGCGCCGACCGGGCGATCGTCACCGGTGTGTCTCCACGGCCAGCCATTCCTGTCACCGGCTGCCGGGAAGATGTCGAAATGCACTGGGAAGACAGGCTCCTCCATCAGGCGACACTGCAAGCGGGCATCGTGGGCATCGACCAGCTCCCCGACCTCGGGCTCGATTGCGAGCACTGGAAGCGGGCGCGCCGCTCCCGCCGTTGGACGGCGCTCACCCGGAGGGTCCTGGCCGTAGCGGGCCTACCCGACAGCGACGAGCGCCGAGCGCACGCCGGGATCCTCGACGCGGGTGGCGGAGCCGCGCTGCACGGACCCTCGACCTTGGCCTGGTTCCACCTCCAGAGCTTCACCCTGGCGACGATCCACGTGGTCCGGCGCCGGGAGACGACGCGGGCGCTGCCGACCCTGGCCGTTCTCCACCGCCTACGGGACCTCCGCGACGGCGATGTCATCACCGTTCGCGGTGTGCCCACGGTCCGGCCGATCCGAGCGATCTGGGCGGAGGCGAGCCGGTTTAGCCATCCGCGGCGGTACGAGCAGGGCTACCGCAAGGTCGGGCGGCTGCTCGACGACGCGAACACCGCCGGGATCTTGACGTGGTGCGAGCTCCACGGCGAGGTCGAGCGGCTCGGCCGACCCGGACGAGCCGGCACGAGGCTCATGCGCGACCTCGCCCTCGAACGACCGCCGGGATCGAGCCCGACCGAAAGCCGCAACGAGGACCGTCTCGAGGAGATCCTCCAGCGCCACCGCCGTGCTCCGCTGGAACGACAACGGGTCGTGGGCGAGCACGAGCCGATCGGCCGGGTCGACCATCGGGACCCCGAGCTCCCACTGGTCGTCGAGACGAACAGCCTCGCGTTCCACACGAACCCGTCCGACCGGGGCTCGGACGAGCGCCGGTACGAGGCGCTCGTCTCGGCCGGCTTCGTCGTCGCCGTGATCTGGGAGCCCGACCTCTGGTCCCATCCCGGCGTGGTCGTCGACACGGTCGACGAGGGCCGGCGTCGAGCCCGCAGGGGTGCTCCCTCGGTCATCCACTCCCGCTCGTGCCCGTGGCCGTTCGACGAGGACCGCATCCTCATCGGCGCACCCACCCCGCCCTATCGCGGGTGACGGGGTGCCCAGCATCGCTGGCCGTTCCCGAGCGGCGACGGCGAGTCAGACCCAGTGTGGTGCGAGCAGTGGCCGACCTCCGGCGCCGATCGGCCGAACCCACAGATCGGTCGGATCGGCTGGATCCTCGTTCCAGTCGAAGCTCCGCCACCGCCGGAACCCGAGCTCGGATGCCACACGCCTCGACGTGTGATTGGTCGCGGCGACGATGCAGAGCATCTCGCCGTCGTCATGGTCGTGAACAGCTCGACGAACCGTGCTCGGTCGCTCGCGACCGGTGGTCGAACGATGAGCCGATCGGTCTCACAGGTCGACACAGCGCGAAGGTACGGGCGTAACGCGGGCGGGCCGCAACGATTTCGGGGGCGCGTCTCGCACGGCCGACACCACCGCTCGCCACTCGTTCTGGACCCCCGGATCGGTCAACATGCACCGATCTGAGGGCCCAGAGCGGTTTCCGGGGGTGGACTGGACCCCTGGATCGGTCCATGCGCACCGATCTGAGGGTCCAGAGCTGTATCGGTGGGGTTACGGGCGTCTGAGCTGGCCTGGGGTCAGGGCTTGTGGGCGAGGAGGAGGAACTCGGCGTGGTCGAGGTCGGGCGTGCGGCGGGCGTAGTCGCCGGGGTCGACCGACCAGACGTGGTCGGGCTCGAGGCCGGCAAGGCGGGTGACGAGGCGCAGCTCCCGGGGCGTGAAGCCGGTGGTCCACAGGTCGGCGTCGAGATCGGTGCCGGCTCGGTCCTTCACCTGGGTTCGCTCGTGCATGACGCCGGCATCGACATCGAACTCGCCGCCCTCGTCGGCCTGGTGGCGGACCTGGAAGTACGACGAGAACGCGCTCAGCACGAGCCGCCCGCCCGGTCGGAGGGCTGACGCGAGCTGGCGGACCGCGGCGACGTCGGCGTCGAGCGGGGCGCCGGGCCCGCCGAGGAGCCCGAATCCGCCCTGGCAGAGCGAGATCACCGCGTCGAACGCGGGATGGGTGGGCAACGCCCGGACGTCGGCCACGGCGGCAGGCGCCGGGGAGTCACCGTGGACCACGAGCCGGCAGAAGGATTCGGCGAGGTCGACGCCGACGGTGGGCACACCACGGGCGCGCAGCGCCCGGACATGGCGGCCGGGGCCACAGCCGGCATCGAGGACCCGGGTCTCGGTGCCGAGATCGAGGAGGCCGACGAGGAAGTCGGCCTCCTGGTCGGTGCCCTTCGTGAACGAGTAGCGCAGGTAGGTCTCGCCCATGTGGTCCGCGAGAGGTCGGAACCAGGTGCCGGATTCCCCGTCGGCGCGGCCGCCCCTCGGCACATCACCGAACCCAGGAGCGTCGGCACCAGAGTCACCGACGTCCATGGCGTGGGCGTCGGGTTCATCGGGAACGGCCGCGCTGGCACCACGCCCGCCGGCGCCGGGACCGCCGGCCACGGTCTCGTCGCCACCAGGCTCGTCGCGACCAGGTTCGTCGCGACCAGGTTCGTCGCGACCGGGCTCGTCGGGACCGACCACCGGATGCGGAGCTACTTCGCGGTGGCCCAGGAGTCGCCGTAGGCGAGGTTGACCTCGAGGGGCACACGCAGGTCAGCGGCGTCGTGCATGGTCGACTCGACCAGCGGGCCGGCAATCTCCACCTCGTCGTCGGGGACCTCGCAGATGATCTCGTCGTGAACCTGGAGGATGACCCGGGTGCGCAGGTCCTGGGCCTCGATCGCTCGGTCGAGGTGGACGAGCGCGACTTTGAAGATGTCAGCGGCCAAGCCCTGGATCCCCGCGTTCATCGCCTGGCGCTCGCCCGCCTGGCGGACCCGCACGTTCGACGACGACAGCTCGGGGATCTGGCGCCGACGGCCGAACAGGGTCTCGGTGTAGCCCCGCTCGCGGGCCTCGTCGACCACGCGGTCCATGTACGCCTTCACGTTCGGAAAGGCCAGGAAGTAGGCGTCGAGGATGACGGCAGCCTCCTTGGTGGGGATGTTCAGCCGCTGCCCGAGCCCGTAGGCCTCCATCCCGTAGGCCAGGCCGTACGAGACCATCTTGGCCTTGGCCCGCTGGTCGGGCTGGACGTCGTCGAGACCGACGCCGAACACGCGGGCCGCGGTCTCGGTGTGGATGTCGGTGCCCGACTCGAACGCGTCGATCAGCCCAGGGTCCTCGGCCAGGTGGGCGATGCAGCGCAGCTCGATCTGGTTGTAGTCGGCCACGAGCAGGGTGGTGCCCTCCCCCGGCACGAACGCCTGGCGGAACTCCCGGCCCATCTCCGAGCGCACCGGGATGTTGTGGAGGTTGGGATTGTCGGAGCTGAGCCGGCCGGTGCGGGCCACGGTCTGGTTGAAGGTGGCGTGGATGCGGCCGTCGTCACCGACGTCGTGGAGCAGGGACTCGCCGTAGGTCGAGCGCAGCTTCTCGACCTCGCGGTAGGTGAGGATGTGCTCGATGATCGGGTGCTCGCCCCGCATCTTCTCGAGCGTCTGGGCGTCGGTGGAGTAGCCGGTCTTGGTCTTCTTCTGCGGGGTGAGCCCGAGCTCGTCGAAGAGCACCTCGCGCATCTGCTTGGTCGAGTTGACGTTGAACGGGTGGCCGGCGTCGTCGGTGATGGCCTGGCGCAGCTCGTCGGCCTCGGCGGTGAGCCGGTCGCGCAGGCGGGTGAGGACCTCGACGTCGACGCCGACGCCGATCACCTCCATCTTGGCCAGCACCCGGGCGAGTGGGACCTCGATGTCGTCGTTGAGCGAGCGCACACCCTGGGCGTCGAGGGCGTCGAGCAGCTCGGGGGCCAGCACGTGGGTGGCCAACGCCGCGCGGGCCGCGAGCAGCGCCTGGGGCACCCCGGGCTCCTCCCCCAGATCGAGTTGACCCTCGGGCGCACCGGCATCCTCGGGCAGCTCGAGGCGCGCGTAGCGCTGGAGCAGGTCGGCGAGGCGGTAGTTCGACTCGGCCGGGTCGAGGAGGTAGGCGGCCAGGATCGTGTCGAGGGACAGGCCGGGGATGTCGAGGTCGGCGTCCCACAGCGCCTTCAGCAGGATCTTGGCGTCGTGGACGGCCACGGTCCGCTCGGTGAGCACCCGCTGCAGCGGGGCCCGGACCGACTCGTCGGCGAGCAGCTCGACAGGGATCCACAGCGCTTCGGCCACGTCGGCATCGACCACCACGGCCAGGCCCTCGAGCTGGTCGTCGACGTCGAAGCTGCCGGCCACCCCGATGGCGCCGTCGACCCCGAGCCCCTCGAGCGCGGCCGCCGTCACGGCAGGATCGGTGCCGTCGACGACCTCGGCCTCGAGCACCTCGGACGGGCTCATGGCCCCCAGGTCCCTGCCCAATGCCTCGGTCAGCCGTTCGAACAGCGAGTGGAACTCGAGGAACTCGAACAGGCGCTTGAGCTCGTCGGTGTCGATGTCGCCCATCCCGAGGTCGGCGAGGCCGTCGGGGAGCTCCTCGGAAAGATCGACGTCGCGGATCAGCTCCATGACGATCTCGTTCTCGCGCACCAGCTCCTCGTGGGCGCCGAGGTTCTCCCGCAACTTGGGGGTCTGCTCGTCGACGTGTTCGAAGATGCCGTCGAGGTCGCCGTACTTCTCCAACAGCTTCGCCGCGGTCTTCTCACCCACGCCGGGAACGCCGGGGAGGTTGTCGCTGTTGTCGCCCCGCATGGCGGCGTACATCACGTACTTCTCGGGCGCGACGCCGGTCTTGTCGGCGATGCCGGCCTCGTCGTAGAGCTCGTAATCGGACACCCCCCGCTTGTTGTAGAGCACCTTGACGTGGGGGTCCTCGACCAGCTGGTACACGTCGCGGTCGCCGGTCACGACGATGACATCGTCGCCCCGGTCGCGTGCCTGGGTGGCGAGGGTGGCGATGATGTCGTCGGCCTCGAAGCCGGCCTTGTCGACCATCGTGATCCCGAGGGTGTCGATGACCTCGCGCACCAGGCCCATCTGCTGGCGCAGGATGTCGGGGGTCTCGGCCCGGCCGGCCTTGTAGTCGGCCACCCGCTCGTGGCGGAACGTGGGCTCGGCCCGGTCGAAGGCCACGATCACGCCGTCGCTCGGGTGGTCACGCAGCATGTTGATCAGCATCGACGTGAAGCCGTACACCGCGTTGGTGACCTGCCCCGACGCGGTGGCGAGGTCGGTGGGCAACGCGAAGAACGCCCGGTAGGTCAGCGAGTTGCCGTCGATCAGCAGGAAGCGGCGCCGTCGGCCCTGGTGGGCCTCGTCGCCTCGACCCTTCGACACGCCGTCGCCCTCGTCAGCCCTGGTCGGGGCGGAGGGTGCCGTCGATGATCTGCTCGGCGATGTCCTTGGCCTTGGCCCGGTTGTCCATCGCCTGCTTCTGGATCCAGTCGAACGCCTCGGACTCGGCCAGACCGCACTCGTCCATGAGGATGCCCTTGGCCCGGTCGACCAGCTTGCGGGCCTCGAGCTGGTCCTCGAGGGTCTGGGTCTGGTCGTGCAGCGCCCGCATCTCACGATGACGGCCGAGGGCGATCTCGACCGCCGGGATCAGCTCGGAACGCTGGAACGGCTTGACCAGGTAGGCCAGGGCGCCCGCGTCACGGGCCTCCTCGATGAGGTCGCGCTGGCTGTAGGCCGTGAGGATCAGCACGGCCGACTGCTTCGTGTCCGAGATCTCCCGGGCCGCGGCCAGGCCGTCGAGGCCTGGCATCCGGATGTCGAGGATGGCCAGGTCGGGCTCGAGGTCCTTGACCAGCTCCACCGCCTCGTCCCCACGCCCGGTTTCGCCGACGACCTCGTAGCCCTCTTCCTCCAGCGTCTCCTTGAGATCGAGACGGATGATGGCTTCGTCCTCGGCAATCACCACGCGCGTGGCCATTGCGGACTCCTTCCCCGCACACTCGGCGGCTCCTCGGATGCGAAATCTGATGCTGCCACGCCGCCCGGGGTGTGGAGAAACGACCTCGTGTCCGACAGGGCGGCTCGCAGCCGTGGACCGCCGGTCAACGTGAGTCGGCCGTCAACCGGTCGAGGAGCTCGTCCTGGGCAGCCTCGAGCCGCTCGATCTCCTCGGCCACCGACGTGCGGTGGCTGCGCATGGCGTCGGCATGGCGTGACGCCTCCTTGTGCTCGCGGTCCGAGACCGGGGTCTCGGACACGAGCGCGCGCAGGCGGGCATCGTCGGCCGCATCAGCGAGGTGGAGCAGCTGCTCGTCGGCGACCCGCAGTTCTTCGCGGAGCTCACGCAAGCGGCGCCCGACCTCGCTGAGCCGGCGCTCGACCTGGCGTCTGGACACGTCCGGAGTGTACGCCCACGGTCCCGGCCAGGCGTCGCCATGCGTCATGCGGTGCATCGGACTCGTCACACCGGGGAGAACCAGATGAGCCGTTCGGGCGATCGTGGCCCCAGCAGCCACGGTCGAGGGAGCGTGAGCCGGTACGCTTTCGTCCCGCTCGCCCGGGTGGCGGAACTGGCATACGCGATGGACTCAAAATTCATTGGCCGCAAGGCCATGCGGGTTCGAATCCCGCCCCGGGCACGGCAACCCTTCGGGTTGCATGGCGAATGCTTCGCATTCGCCTGCCGCGGGTCCGGTCGCGGCGCGACGTCTCCGGCTCGCCACCACCGAGCTCCGATTGGGGTTACCGGTGGGTACGTGTGAACGCTGTGCGACTTCGTCCCCGACACCGCGGCACGAGCTCGCGGAGGTGTCTACGATCCGCACCATGCGTCGATTCGTGCTGCTCGCCGCCCTCATCGCACTCGTGATCTGGCGCAACCGCACCCTCGACCGCTACGACCGGGAGCACGGCTTCGGCCCCTACGCCCCGGTCACCCCCGCTCCCAGCCGCTGACCGGTCACCGAGCCCGGGCCGGCATGAAACCACCGGCCACCCCGACGAGTCCCACCACCGACCCGCCCCGACCCCGAGGTTCCATGCGCTGCTTCGTCTTCCCCGGTCAGGGGAGCCAGACCCCCGAGATGGGATCGGCGTTCACCGACGATCCCGCGTGGTCGCTCGTCGAGCAGGCCTCCGACGTCGCCGGCCGCGACGTCGGCCACCTCCTGCTCCACGCCGACGGCGACGAGCTGGTCGAGACCCGCAACGCCCAGCTCGGCACCTTCGTCCACTCCATGATCGTCCTCCACGCGCTGCGGGCGCGGGGGCTGGACGCAGACGCGGTGGCCGGCCACAGCCTCGGTGAGTTCTCGGCGCTCTGCGCCGCCGGCGTGCTCGGCTTCGCCGACGCCGTCCGCCTCGTGGCCGCCCGCGGCGACGCCATGCAGGCCTGCACCACCACCCGCACCGGCACCATGGCCGCCGTCCTCGGACTCGACGACGTCGCCGTCACCGCCGTGTGTGAGCAGGCCGACGACGAGGTCTGGGTGGCCAACGTCAACGCACCCGGCCAGGTGGTCATCGCCGGCGACCCCGCCGCGGTCGACCGGGCCGGCACCGACGCCAAGGAAGCTGGCGCCAAGCGGATCATCCCCCTCGATGTGTCGGGCGCGTTCCACACGCCGTTCATGGCACCGGCCGGCGAGGCGCTGGGCGAGGCCATCGCCGCCACCACGTTCCACGACGCCCACGTCCCCGTCGTCGCCAACGTCGACGCCCGGGTCCACACCCAGTCGGAGGAGTGGCCCGAGCTTCTCGAACGCCAGCTCGTGAGCCCGGTCCGGTGGGCGGACTCGGTCATCAAGCTCCTCGACGTCGACATCCACGTCTTCGTCGAGACGGGCCCGGGCACGGTGCTCACCGGCACGATCAAGCGGCTCGCCAAGGACGCCACCCGCCACTCGGCGATGACCCCCGACGACGTCGACGCCGTCGCCACCGCCCTGGGAGCGACGACATGAGCACCAGCGACCGGAGCGCGAGCGCATGAGCGGTGGGCGCATCATCGGCTGGGGCACAGCGCTGCCCGACGGCGTCCTCACCAACGCCGACCTCGAGGCCCGCCTCGACACGACCGACGAGTGGATCACGGACCGGACCGGCATCAAGGAACGCCGCACGGGTGGCACCACGGCCGGGCTGGCCGCGGCGGCCGGACAGGCGGCGATCGAGCGCGCGGGCGTCGACCTGGCCAGCATCGACCTCCTGATCCTCTGCACCACCAGCGCCGACCGGTCGCTGCCGGCCACGGCGTCGACCGTGCAGGAGCTCCTGGGCCTCGATTGCGGAGCCTTCGACCTCGACGCCGCGTGCTCCGGCTTCGTGTACGGCCTCGTCGCAGCCAACGGCTACCTGGCCATGGGCTCGACCCGCATCCTGCTGATCGGCGCCGAGACCCTCGACCGCATGACCGACCCCGACGACCGCGGCACCGCCATCCTCTTCGGCAACGGCGCCGGCGCGGTCGTCGTCGACCTCGTCCCCGACGGCCAGCCCGACCAGCTCCTCGGCTGGGACGTCGGCTCCGACGGCAGCGCCGAGCACATCCTCTACGCCGAGATCGGCGGGTACATGCAGATGGACGGGCGCGAGGTGTTCCGCCGGGCCGTGCGGGTCATGGTCCAGTCGGCCACGAATGCCATGGCTCGCGCCGGCGTCACTGCGGAGGACATCAGCCTCGTGGTCCCCCACCAGGCCAACATCCGCATCATCGACTCGGCCTGCGACAAGCTCGGCTTCAGTCGGGACGACACCGCCCTGGTGCTGCAATCGACCGGGAACACCTCGGCCGCGTCGATCCCCCTCGCGCTGGCCGAAGCCCTCGACCAGGACCGGCTCAGCGACGGCCAGCTCGTGTTGCTGGTGGGATTCGGTGCCGGCATGACCTGGGCGTCGGCGGTCCTGCGCTGGCACGATCCCGCGATGCGCAAGGATGCAGGCCGATGAGCGAAGCCACGGAACGCACCGTCCTGGTGACCGGCGGCAACCGGGGCATCGGCCTCGCCTGCACCCGGGCGTTCCTGGCCGACGGCCACCGGGTCGCCACCGTGTCGCGCTCGGGCAGCGAGGTGCCCGGCGCCATGGCCGTGGCTTGCGACGTGAGCGACGGCGCCGACGTCGATGCCGCGGTCAAGGCAATCGAGGACGAGCTCGGTCCGGTCGAGATCCTCGTCGCCAATGCCGGCATCACCCGCGACGGGCTGCTCGTCCGCATGTCCGACGACGACTTCAGTGACGTGGTCGACACCAACCTCACCGGCTCGTTCCGCTTCGCCCGGGCGGTGACCAAGAAGATGATGCGGGCGCGGTTCGGTCGCGTCGTGTTCATGTCGTCGGTCAACGCCTACCTGGGGGCACCTGGCCAGGCGAACTACGCGGCATCGAAGGCGGGCATGATCGGCCTCGCCCGCTCCATGGCCCGCGAGCTGGCCAGCCGGAACATCACCGTCAACGTCGTCACGCCGGGCCCGATCGACACCGAGATGCTCGCCGGCGTCGACGAGAACCGGCGCGCCGAGATGGCCTCGGCCGTGCCGCTCGGTCGCCTGGGAGCAGCTGACGACGTGGCTGCGGCCGTACGGTTCCTCGCCTCCGACGACGCCGGCTACATCACCGGCGCCGTACTGCCCGTCGACGGCGGCATCGCCATGGGCCACTGACCCGACCGCTCCGATCCCTATCCACTTCGATCCCCAATCCACCCACCCACAGGAGAAACAGCGCAGTGAGCGACGATTTCGAGCGATTCCAGAAGTGCGCCGTCGAGGTGCTCTCGGTCGAGGAGTCCCAGGTCACCAAGGAGGCATCCTTCGCCGACGACCTCGACGCCGACAGCCTCGACCTGGTCGAGCTGGTGATGGCGCTCGAGGAGGAGTTCGACGTGACCGTCGAGGAGGAGGAGCTCGAGGGCATCGAAACCGTCGGCGCCGCCTTCGACCTCATCCAGTCCAAGGCCTGAGAAACCCCGAGAGAGGATCCCGCCGATGTCCGACGATCGCAGCACCAAGCACCGACGACGCGTCGCCATCACCGCGGTCGGTGTGGTGGCCAAGGCCGGCAGCAGCGCCGACGCGTTCTGGGACGGCCTGTGCACCGAACCCGAGGACGGCATGCGCCAGATCGAGGACTTCGATCCCACGCCGTTCTTCGCCAACCCGAAGGAGGCCCGGCGCGCCGATCGGTTCACCCAGTTCGCCATGGCGGCGACCCAGCAGGCGCTCGACTCGGTCGGGTTCGGCGATGGCGAGTTCCCGGGCGATCCGGCCCGCCAGGGTGTCTACGTGGCCACCGGCATCGGCGGCATCGAGACCCTCGAGGAACAGATCCTCGTCCACGACAAGAAGGGACCCCGCCGGGTCTCGCCGTTCCTGATCCCGATGATGATGCCCAACGCCGCCGGGGCGGCCGTGTCGATGCGCTACGGCTGGCAAGGCCCGTGCGAGACCACGGTCACCGCATGCGCGGCCGGCACCCACGGCATCACCCGAGCTGCCGATCTCATCGCCTGGGGCCGGTGCGACGCCATGATCGCCGGCGGGTCCGAAGCCTCGCTCACCCCCACCGGCCTCCAGGGCTTCGCCAACATGACCGCCCTGTCGAGCGACGGCGTGTCACGCCCGTTCGCCGAGGACCGAAACGGATTCGTGATCTCCGAGGGCTGCGGGATCCTCCTCCTCGAGGAGTGGGACAGCGCCATCGAGCGGGGCGCCACCATCCTCGCCGAGTTCCTGGGCGGGGCGTCCACCGCCGACGCCAACCACATCACCGCGCCGGCCGAGGGCGGCGAGGGCGCCATCCGCTGCATGCGTCTGGCCCTCGAGGACGCCGGCCTCGAGCCGGGCGACATCGCCCAGATCAACGCCCACGGCACATCGACGCCGTTGAACGACGCGGCCGAGGCCCAGGCCATCGCCGCGGTGTTCGGCGACCCCGGTCCCCCGGTGACCTCGACCAAGGGCGTCACCGGCCACGCGCTCGGCGCCGCGGGCGCGCTCGAGGCCGTGGCCGCGGTGCTCTCGATCCAGCGGGGCCGGATCCCGCCGACCATGGGCACCAAGGCCGTCGACGCCGAGCTCCCCCAGATCGACCTCGTCACCGAGACGGCGCGCGACTGGGAGCCCGGCCCCGTCATGTCGAACAGCTTCGGCTTCGGCGGCCACAACGGCAGCCTGGTGATCGCCCCGGCCTGACCCGGCCCGGGGTCCGAAGGTTCGGCGCGTTCGCGCGCCCAGAATGGCGCAACGCGCCGACCGGCGCGGAACTCCCAGGGGCGGGGTCCGTTCCGCCGGCAAGGATCGGCGCGCACGCGCGCCCATGATGATCGAGCGCGCCGATCGGCGCGTTCCTCCGTCACGTGGGGACATCGGCGACGACGAAGAGCAGGTCGGCCTCGCAGGCCTTCTCGCCGTCGACCGAGGCGACCCCGCTCCCCCGTCCGGCGCGGGCCGAGAGACGGTGCATGGTCGTCTCGAGCGTGAGCGTGTCGCCGGGGACCACCTGGCGGCGGAACCGTGCCTTGTCGACCCCGCCGAAGAGAAGGAGCTTGCCCTCGAAACGCTCGTCCTGCAGGGCCGCGATGGCGCCGGTCTGGGCCAGCGCCTCGAGCATCAGCACGCCAGGCAGGGTCGGTCGACCGGGGAAGTGGCCGGCGAAGAAGTCCTCGTCGCCGGTCAGTTCCCATCGGCACCGGGCCGACTCGCCCGGCGCGACCTCGTCGATGGCAGTGATGAATGCGAACGGGTCTCGATGCGGGAGGATCGCCGCGGGGTCGAGGCCGCTCAAGAGTCGAGCTCCTCCAGCTTCTCGAGCAGCTTCTTCGGCGTGTCCTTGGGGCTGATCTTGGGCCACGCCTCGAGCAGCTTGCCGTTCTCGCCCACGAGGAACGCCGAGCGGATGATGCCCTCGTACTCGCGGCCGTACATCTTCTTGGTGCCCCACGCCCCGTACTTGTCGGCCACCTTGTGGTCGGAGTCCGAAAGCAGGGGGAAGCCGAGTGTGTACTTGTCGTCGAACTTCTTCTGCTTCTCGGGCTGGTCAGGGCTGATGCCGAGGATCTGGACGTCGACGTCGTCCTTGATCGCCGACAGCTCGCACGACTGGGTGGTGCAACCGGGCGTGTCGGCCTTCGGATAGAAGTACACGAGCACCTTCTGGCCCTTGTGGTCGGTCAGCTTGACCTTGTCGCCGTTCTGGTCGGGCAGGGTGAATGCGGGGGCGCGATCGCCAGCGGAGAGTGCCATGCGGTGGATCTTGGCACGCCGAGTCCGGGATCAGGAGCCTCGCGTGCACCCGGGCGAGTTCCGAAGCACAGCCGAGGAACTCGAGGTCGGCGAAGCCGACACTCAGTCGGCGTTGCGCATGGCTTCGGCGGCCATCTGGAAGTACTCCCGCACCTGCTGCTCGACCTCGACGGGCACATCGCGCTCGGCGCACAGCGGGCTCAGCGCACCCAGCATGTGGCGGATCCACGCGTCGCGCTCGGCTGGTCCGATGACGAACGGCACGTGGCGCATCCGCAACCGCGGATGTCCCCGCTCGTCGCTGTAGGCGGTCGAGCCGCCCCAGAACTGGATGAGGAACCCGGTGAGCGTCCGGATCGGCTCCGACAGGTCGTCGGGGTACAGCGGCCGGAGCTGCGGATCGTCGGCGACACCCGCGTAGAACCGCTGGACCAGCTCGACGAAGAAGTCCTCGCCGACGAGGTCGTGAACCGTGGTGGCACCCTCAGCCACCGCCGATCTCCTCTGAGGTCGAGGCCGCCGTGCCGAAGATGCCCTTGGACATCAGCGACGCCTCGGCCTCACGCCGGCGGCGGTACACGTCAGCCCGCTGGGCGTGGACACCGGCGTCATCGGGCGCGGCTGCGCCCGCCCACTCGGCCAGCTGGCAGGCGAGGCGCAGATCACCGGCATCGGCCACCTCGACGGCGCGGGCAGCCAGTTCGGCGGCGCCCCCGGCGAGCGAAGCGACCTCGGCGGCGACCGCGGCGTCGGCCGGCGGCTTGAGCCGGGCCGGGTTGCCGTCGTACCAGCCGCCGTAGAGGCGCCAGATGTTTCGCACCACGAACTCGGGCTCGTCGTAGGTCGCCTGCAGGTACGGGACCTCGGCGTACCGGTCGGGGACGCACACCGTGTGGACGATCTCGTCGAGGGTGGCGCCCTCGTTCATCATCGCCAGCGTGTCCTCCAGCAGCCCCTCGAGCACCGTGGCGGTGGTGTCGAGCACGCCGGCGATCCGGGCCTTGCCGGCGATCGGCAGTCCGTGGGCGGGGGCGAGCAGCTCGGGTTCGAGCGCCGCCATCTTGCGCAGGGCGGCGGCCCAGTCGGCGCAGTAGCGCTGCACCTTCTGGGGGTTGCCGGCATTGGGGAACACCCAGATGAACAGGTCGCCGCAGAAGATCGTCCGGGTGGCCGGGTCCCAGGTCCAGGCGTGGTCGTCGGTCTCGCCCCGGTCGTGGAACAGCTCCAACGTCGCATCGCCGACCGTCATGGTGTAGGTGTCCTCGAACACCTCGTCGGGGTCGGTGAAGGCGTCGGGGAAGCCGAGCCCGCCGGGGCCGAACTGGCGGTGGTTGATGACCACGTTGTAGCCGTGGGTCCGCTGGTAGCGAGCGAAGCGGGCGGGGGCGTTCTCGTGGGCCACGATCCGGGGACGGGGCCCACCCCGCGCGTCGGCATCGGCGAGGAACGCAGCGACCCCACCGACGTGATCGACGTGGCCGTGCGTGTAGACGACCGTGGAGAACGGTGCGTCGGTCCACCGGCGGAGCGCATCGACCGCGGGCTGACCGAACGGCGCGAGCGAGGTGTCGAAGACGGCGAGTCCGTCCGTGGTCCGGCGGGCCCACACGTGGGAGAACGCGCACACCAGGCCGACATCGTCGGCCACCTCGTGGAAGCTCGTGTCCATCGGGTTGTTGGCCTGGGGTCCCTCGTAGACCTCGCCGTCGATGTAGCGGGCGGATCGGTCGAGCAGCGTCTCGGTCATCGTCGTCTTTCCCTGGTTCGGTCAGCGCATCCTGTCAGCGAGCGACGAGCGGCGTCAGCGGAAGCCGTAGTAGCGGCCCTTCGGGCGGGCGTGGACGTGCCAGTGGCCGGGGATCGAACGTCGGTTGTCGTCGAGCCAGTACCCGCCGTACAGATCGGTGGCCACCCGGTCGAGCTCGACCAGCATGTGCGTGCGATCATCCTCGGACGGGTCCACGCCGTGGGGTCGCCACACCACCATCGGCGTGGCGCACGCCTCGCACTCGGCGATCCAGCACACGTCGTCCTCGTGGAACCACGGCGAGAGCCGAGCGGCCTCGCACAGCTCGCAGTCGGGATCGTGCCGGTCCCCGTCGGGCATCCGGCGAGCCTGGCACAGCGCGGACCCACCGAAGGAGCACGCTGAGCGTGGTGGCATCGAGCCGTTCCTTCCCAACCGGTCGGGTACGAACAGCCCGAGAACGACCGATTGTGGGGATGCTCGGCGCACTCCTAGGTTCCAGCCGATGGCCGAGGACTCCACCAGCGCGTACGCCGACGCCCCGAAGTCCGGGGAGGGTCCGGGCGTGCTCGTGCTGCACTCGTGGTGGGGATTGACCGATGCGGTCAAGTCGACGGTCAACGACCTGGCCGATGCCGGCTTCACCGCCCTTGCTCCCGACCTGTTCGGCGAGTTGGCCGACGATGCCGAGCACGGTGAGCAGCTCCTCGCCGATGCCGACGTCGATCAGCTCGTGATGGGCGTGCTGTCCTGCGCCGACGCCCTGCGCAACATGCCGGCCACGCCCGACGGGCCGATCAAGGTGGTCGGGTTCTCGATGGGTGCGTCGCTCGGGCTGTGGCTGTCGGAGCGCGAGCCGGAGCTGGTGTCGGCCGTGGTCGGCTACTACGGCACCCAGAGCATCGACTTCACCGAGACCCGGTCCGCCTACCAGTTCCACATGGCTGCGGACGACCCGATGGTCGACGAGGAGGAGCTCGTCCTGATGCAGGCCAGCATCGGCCTCGCCGGCCGTCCCATCGAGCTCCACACCTACGACGATGTCGGCCACTGGTTCGCCGAGTCCGACACGCCGGGCTACGACGAGGAGGCGGCAGCCAAGGCCTGGCACCGCACCCTCGATTTCCTACGGGTCGATCGGACCTCGTGACCGAGCAGCCGAGACGCACCTGGTGGGCCCGTGCCGTCCGCTTCGGTCGCCGGCTCTTCCACGAGTGGAAGGCTGATCGGGTCCCCGACCTCGCTGCTGAGGTCGCGTTCTGGGCGATTCTCAGCCTCTTCCCGGCCCTGGTGGCACTGGCATCGGTGCTGGGTGCGCTCGATTCGATCGTCGGCGTCGACGTGGCGATGCGGGTCGAGGAGAACGTCCTCGACGCGTTGCGAACAGTCCTCACCTCCGAGGCCGACGCCACGGTCGAAGCCGTCGAGGAGCTGTTCGTCGAGTCCCGGCCCGGCCTGCTCACCTTCTCGGTCCTGGTCGCGATCTGGACCCTGTCGCGGGGCTTCGCCGCCCTGGTGCGGGCCCTCGACGTGGCCTACGACCTCGACGAGCACCGACCGTGGCTGCAGACCCGGTCCACGGCGTTCGTGCTCGCCCTCGGTTCGCTGGTCGCCGCCGCCGTGATGCTGACCCTGATCGTGGTCGGCCCGCTGTTCGGCTCCGGTGAAGACATCGCGGGGACCGTCGGACTCAGCGACCAGTTCGTGTTCGTGTGGGACGTGCTGCGCCTGCCCGTGGCGTTCCTGGTCCTGATCGCCTGGGCGGCCACGATCTTCCACATCGCCCCCGACCACCACACACCGTGGCGGGCCGACCTGCCCGGTGCGTTCGTCACCACGATCCTGTGGCTGGTGTTCTCGGGCGGCCTGCAGGTCTACGTCTCCATCGCCCAGACCGGCAACGCCGTCTTCGGCACGCTGGGCGGCGTGCTGATCGTGATGCTGTGGTTCTGGCTGCTGTCGCTGGCCGTGATCCTCGGTGGTGAGGTCAACGAGGTGCTCCTGTACCCGCAACCGCTGGACGACGAAGGCGCTGGCGCGACCTCAGCCGGCGTCGAGGGCGCGGCGGACGGTACCGACGAAGGCGCCGGCGTCGACGGCGGAGCCACCGTCGAGGAGGATCCGCATGATCGCGGACGCGATCACGACCCCGTCCGCGGCTCGTGACGCGGTGACTGCGGTCTCGGGGCCCGAGATCCCGAAGCCCATCACGATCGGCAGGTCGGTGAGGGCCTTGAGCCGACCGGCCAGCTTCGCCGACCAGTCCCCCAGCTCGGCCCGCTCGCCGGTGACGCCGAGCACGTTCACGCCGTAGACGAACCCTCGGCTGCGCGCCACGAGTCGGCGCAGCCGCTCGTCGGAGCTGATCGGGCTGGCGAGCATCACGGTGTCGAGGTCGGCCCCTCCCTCGGCAGCACGACCAACCGCGTCCTCCCACGGGTCGAGCTCCTCCATCGGGATGTCGGGGATGATCGCCCCGTGGACGCCGGCCACACCGCACTCCTCGACGAAGCGTCGCAAGCCCATGCGGAACGGGAGGTTGGCGTAGGTCATCGCGATGAGCGGGGTCCCGATGTCGAGCCCCCGCAGTTCGGCGAGGACACCGGCCGGATGGGTGCCGCGGGCCAACGCCTGCTCGGACGCCTCTTGGATGGTGGGGCCGTCCATGACCGGGTCGGAGAAGGGGATACCGACCTCGATGGCGTCGGCGCCCGCGTCGTCGTAGGCGCGGATGACGTCGAGCCAGTCGTCGGTGAGGTTGGCGGTGACGTAGGGCAGGAGCAGCTTGCGGCCCTCGTCGCGTCGCTGGCGCAGACGCTTCTCGAGCGTCCCCACTAGTCGACCTCGTGACCGAGACGTTCGGCGATCTGGGCCACGTCCTTGTCGCCGCGCCCGGACATGTTGACCAGCACGGTCCTGCCGGCGAGCTCGTCACGTGCGGCGGCGATCCACGCGAGCGCGTGCGCCGACTCGAGCGCGGGGATGATGCCCTCGGTGCGGGCCAGCTGCTGGAACGCCTCGACCACCTGCTCGTCGGTCACCGACTCGTAGCGGGCCCGACCGATGTCGGCGAGATGCGCGTGCTCGGGGCCGACGCCCGGGTAGTCGAGACCGGCCGAGATCGACTGGGCCTCCTGCACCTGCCCGTGATCGTCCTGGAGCAGAAACGACGTCGAGCCGTGCACGATGCCCGGAATGCCGTGCCCCACGGCCGCGCCACCGGCGGGCTCGACGCCGACGAGCTCCGCGTCGGTGTCGACGAAGCCGGAGAAGATCCCGATCGCGTTCGACCCACCGCCCACGCAGGCCGTGACGACGTCGGGTTCAGCGCCGGTGAGCGCCCGGACCTGCTCTCGCGACTCGTCGCCGATGACCCGGTGGAACTCCCGGACCATGAACGGGTACGGGTGCGGCCCCATCACCGATCCGAGCAGGTAGTGGGTCGACTCGACGGTGGCCACCCAGTCCCGCATCGCCTCGTTGACCGCGTCCTTGAGCGTGCGGCTCCCGGACTCGGCCGACCGGACCTCGGCACCGAGCAGACGCATGCGGAACACGTTGAGCTTCTGGCGTTCCATGTCGACCGCGCCCATGTACACCACGCAGTCCTGGCCCATCAGCGCCGCCGCGGTCGCCGTGGCGACCCCGTGCTGGCCCGCGCCGGTCTCGGCCACGATCCGCTGCTTGCCCATGCGTTTGGCCAGCAGGGCCTGTCCCAGCACGTTGTTGATCTTGTGGCTGCCGGTGTGGTTCAGATCCTCCCGCTTGAGCAGGATGCGACAGCCCAGCTCCTCGGACAGCCGGTGGCACTCGGTGAGCGCCGACGGCCGACCGGCGTAGTCGCGGAGCAGACCGTCGAGCTCGGACCGGAAGGCCGGGTCGGCCCAGGCGGCCCGGAACTCCCGCTCGACCTCCTGACAGGCGCCGATGAGCGTCTCGGGCACGTACTGGCCGCCGAAGCGCCCGAAGCGGCCGCGCTCGGGATCGCCCATCAGCGAACCGGATGCGGCGCGATCCGACTCCCTGGTCGTCATGGCTGATCGCTCTCTGCGTGCTGACCCGCGATCGCCAGGGGTGGATGGGGGTCGTCGAGATCGGCTGCGGCGGCTCGCGCCTCGGCGACGAACCGGCGTACGGCCGAGGGGTCCTTCTTGCCGAACGAGGCCTCGGTGCCCGAAGCCACGTCGACACCCCACGGACCGACGGCGGCGATCGCGTCGGCCACGTTGCCAGGGTGCAGCCCGCCGGCCAGCAGGATGCGATGGCGGGCCGTCAGGTCGCCGAGCAGGGTCCAGTCGAAGACCTCGCCCCCACCCGGCACCGGCGCGTCGACGAGCACGACGTCGGCGGCGTGTTCGTCGACCGCGGGGAGCTGGGGGTCGTCGACGGCCATGGCCCGGATCACGACGGGCACGGTGGCGTGGACCTGACGGCTGATGGCCGGGGGCTCGGCGCCGTGCAACTGGACCGCACGGAGACCGACGGCCTCGACGGTCTCGATCACCTCGCGAGCGGAGTGGTCGCGGAACACGCCGACCGTGAGCACGCTCGGCGGCACGGCGGCCACGATCGCCCGCGCCTGGCCGACGCCGACCTGGCGCCGCGACGGGGCAAGGATCATTCCGATGGCGTCAGCGCCGGCCTCGGCGGCGAGCTCGGCGTCCGCCGGGCTGGTGACGGCGCAGATCTTCACGAACATCGCCCGCGACGGTACCGGGCCACCCACTCGATCGAGCACCCGGATACCCGACGCTGGACTCCCGACGTCGCGCTGGAACGCGCGAGCAGGGCGCCAGAACCGGAGTCAGCGGGGGGCGCCGGTTCGGAGGGCGGCGACCGCGCCCGCCGGGTCGCCGGAGGTGACGAGCGACTCGCCGACGAGGACGGCGTCGTAGCCCGCAGCTGCGAGCGCGGCGGCGTCGTCAGCACCACGGACACCGGACTCGGCGACTGACACCACGCCGGCCGGGAACTGCGGTGCCATCCGCACCGCCCGGTCGTGGTCGACCTCGAAGGTGACCAGGTCGCGCTGATTCACGCCGACGAGGGTGGCGCCGACGGCGAGGGCCCGTTCGAGCTCGGGTTCGTCGTGGATCTCCACGAGCGCGTCGAGGCCGACCTCGATCGCGAGCGCGTGGAAGTCCGCGAGTTCGGCGTCGTCGAGGGCGGCGGCGATCAGCAGCACCGCGTCGGCCCCCATGCAGCGCGCGTCGAGCACGTCGTGGGCCGCCACCGTGAAGTCCTTGCGCAGCACGGGAAGGTCGACTGCGCCCCGCGCCGCCTGCAGGTCGGCCGAGGAGCCACCGAAGGATTCCTCGTCGGTCAGCACCGACAGGCACGTGGCCCCGCCGGTCCGGTACTGGCGGGCGACCTCGGCCGGATCGAGGTCGGCGAACAGGTCGCCCTTCGACGGCGACCGGCGCTTGACCTCGGCGATGACGCCGAGGCCGTCGGCCCCGGCGAGCGCAGCGCCGAAACCGCGGGTCGGGACGCGCGATGCGGCGTCGTCGCGGAGCCGCTCGATCGAGCGAGTGTCGGTGGCCGCTCGGGACCGGTGGCGGGCGAGGATCCCGTCGAGATAGGTGGTGGTCACCGGTGGGGAATCAGAGTCGGTCGGCGCGGCTCGACTTCGCCAGCGCGACGAGCGGGATGAACAGGAACGCCAGACCGGAGCAGACCAGCAGGATGACCCCGATCCCGGCCAGGGGTCCGACGCCGACCACGCTCCCGACGATGGTGGCGGCGAAGCCCACAGCGGCGAGGCCGGCGGGCAGGAAAGCGAGACCGCGGCGCAGCGTCGGCGCTCCGATCGGCGTGTCATCGAGCAGTCGGGGGTCGATGTCGTCTTCGTCGTCGTAGGGCGTCCAGGCGTCGTCGACGTCGCGGATCGTCGCGCCGGACACGGGCGCACGGTCGCGGGCTCGGTCGTAGCTGGCGCGACGCTCGCGATCGGAGAGCACGGTCCACGCGGCGTTGATGCGTGACATCCGTTCCGCAGCCTCGGCTCGGACGGCGGGACCGGCATCGGTGAGCCGGTCGGGATGGTGTTCGCGTGCGAGCGCGAGGTACGACGTGCGGATCTCGGCCGTGGTGGCCGTCGGGGCCACCTCCAGCTCCTCGTAGTGGCTCACGCTCACACCCGCATCCTAGGTCTGAGCCGACCGGTCCACGGCCGGTCCACGTCAGGGCGTCACCCCGTCGTCGTGGTCGGGCCGTCGCCACCGTCCTCGCCGCCCCCGGGGGCCGTGGTGGTGGTCGGCCTCGGTGCGCAATCGGGCACGTCGAGCGAGATGGTCTGCTGCTCGACACCGGCGCCGCCGGCCGCCTCCTCCGGCACCGTCGTCGTCGTTCCGTTCCCGTCGTCGCCCTCGCCGTCGCCGCGTTCGCCGTCGCCGCGTTCGCCGCCGCCGTCCTCGCCGTCGCCGTCGTCGGACTCGTCGGGTTCCGGGGCGGATTCGCCCAGCACCACGCTGGCGGTCACCGCCCCGGCCTGGTCGCAGCGGTACTCGAACACGGCCACGCCGTCGCCATCGGTCACGTCGACGGCGGCACCGCCGACGAGGGCCCAGCCGGAGGAGCTGATCCGTACCCGTACGCCCGGGAGCGGGCTCTCGTGCACGACACCGTCGCCGTCGACCTGCTGGCGGGCGATCCGGACGGCGAGGTTCACTCGCCCGCCCACGACCGGGGCGGGTGGCGTGGTCGACGGGAGGGCCACGATCTGGTCGAACCGCCGGAGATCGAAGCGCACCTCGCGGTCATCGCCGTCGACGAGATAGAAGACCTCGGGCTCCATCGTCGTCAGCGACGGTTCCTGGAAGGCGCGGATCCGGAAGCGCCCGCCGGGCAACGACCCCTGCACGAACCCGCCGTTCTCGCCGGTGCGGACGTCGATCTGCTGCATCTGGCCGCCCACCAGCCGCTGGATGCGCACCACGGCGCCCGCGACGGCGCCGTCCGGCCCGGACACCGAGCCGCGGATGGTGGTGCGACCGTCGGTCTCGAGCGGCGGCACCGTGGTCTCACCGGGCAGGCGCTCGAGCGCGATCTGGGAGTAGTCGGGCTGGGTCGTCGTGGACGGCAGCTCGGTGCTCGACGTGCTCGACGGCGGCGGCAGCAGATCGCCGCGCGGCGCCGTGCACGCGACCAGGAGCGAACCGAGCGCCACGACGGCGGCGAACAGCAACGCAGCGCGGGACCGCACCTCGGCTCGGTCAGTCCTCGCCGGCCATCACGAGGGGCAGCTCGTGGACCACACCGTGGGTCTCGCCGACGACCACGCCCACGCCCGGTTCGACCTTGCGTCCGAGGAAGGCGAGCGCGATCGGTCCCAGGTGCTCGGACACCGCGGCACTGGTCACCGCGCTGGCCGGCCCGTCGGCGGTGACCGTCGCGCCGGGTTCGACCGGCAAGTCGAGCACGAGCGCCCGGAGCGTCTTCGGGACGTTGCCTCCCCGGCTGTCGATGCGGGCCACGAGCTCCTGACCGACGAAGCAACCTTTGGTGAAGCTCACCGACTCGTCGATGATCCACTGCCCGACCTCGGCGGGGATGGTGCTGTGGGTCAGCTCCCGGCCCATGCGGGGCACCCCGTGTTCGATGCGGTCGGCCTCGAGCCGGGCCTCGTCGCCCTCCTCGACACCGTCGGGGATCGTGGCGCCCTCGCCGAGCAGGTCGTAGCCCTCGACACCGGGTCCGACGAGCGGCAGCCGGAGCACGCCATCGGGCAGCTCGCCATGGGGTGCGTCCGGACCCCGGACGGCGATCGCCGGAAGCTCGAGCTGGTCGACGTCGGCCTTGGTACGCAGCAGGAAACGGGACAGCCGCTCGTGGAGCCCGGCCCCGGCACCCGGGTCGGTGTCGAGCAGGAAGCAGTCGGACGCCGTCTTGGTGATGCGGGCCCAGGTGTCGACCTTTCCCTGGGGCTGGAGCACGAAGGTCCAGGTCGAGGTGTTGACGGCGAGCGCGTCGAGGTCCTGGCTGAGCTGGCCCTGCAAGTAGCTCTCGGCCTCGGGCCCGGCGACGCGAACGACGTCGCGGTCGGTGGTGCAGCCGTAGGTGCTCATGGGGCGCTCCCCTGGTCGGCGTCGGTCACCCGCCCAGCATGCCGCTCTGCAGTCATTCTGCGCGCCGCGGGCACCGCCATGAGCAGCGCACGGGCCTTGTTCTGGCACTCGAGGTGCTCGTCGTCGGCAACGCTGTCGGCCACGATCCCTGCGCCGGCCTGGACCGAGGCGATGCCGTCGTCGCCGATGACCATGGTCCGGATGGCGATCGCGGTGTCGATGTTGCCCGAGAAGTCGAGGTAGCCGACCACGCCGGCGTAGGGCCCCCGCTTGACCGGCTCGAGGTCGTCGATGACCTCCATCGCCCGGACCTTGGGCGCCCCCGAGACCGTGCCGGCGGGCAGCGTGGCCCGGAGCACGTCGACGGGTGTCCGCCCCTCGGCGAGGTCGCCGGCCACCTGGGACGTGAGGTGCATCACGTGGCTGTAGCGCTCGAGTGTCATCAGCTCCTCGACCTCGCACGTGCCGAACGCGACGACCCGACCGACGTCGTTGCGGGCGAGGTCGACGAGCATCACGTGCTCGGCGACCTCCTTGGGATGCTCGACGAGCTCGGCGGCGAGCCGGCGGTCGTGGGCCTCGGAGCTGCCCCGCTTGCGCGTCCCCGCGATCGGCCTCGAGATCACCCGACCGTCGAGCAGCTGCACCATGGGTTCGGGGCTGGCCCCGACGAGGGTCACCCCGGGCACCCGGACGTAGTACATGTACGGGCTCGGATTGACCTGGCGCAGCGCCCGGTACACGTCGAAGGGCTCGGCCCCGAGCTCGAAGTCGAACCGCTGCGACAGCACCACCTGGAAGACGTCGCCGGCGAACACGTGCTCGCGCGCCTCCTCCACCGCGTGCTGGTACTGACCTTCCTTCATCGACGAGGTGACCTCGGGTAGCGGGTCGTCGTCGACCGGTGGTTCGAGCAACGGTTCGTCCATCGGGCGGGCGCCGTCGGTGGCCAGCTGCGCGAGGCGCTCCATCGCCGCGTCGTATGCCGCGTCGAGCGTGTCGACGTCGGCGCCGGGCTCGACGATCACGTTCTCGATGAGGCTCACGCGCTGACGCCAGTGGTCGAACGCGGCGAGCTCGCCGATGATCGACAGCACCGAGTCCGGATACCCGCGGTCGTCCTCGGGGACGTTCGGCAGTCGTTCGACCTCGCGCACGACGTCGTAGCCGAGGTAACCCATGAGCCCGCCGTGCAGCGGTGGCAGCTCGTCGAGGTGCGGCGACCGGTAGTGGCCGAGGACGGCCTCGACGGCGGCCAGCATCCCCCGGTCGGTCGGGACGTCGGGATGGAGGTCGCCGTCGACGGTGATCCGGCCGTCGCGGGAGGTCAGCGTGGCGAGCGGGTTGCGACCGACGAACGACCAGCGGCTCCAACGCTCCCCGTGCTCGACCGACTCGAGCAGGAAGCCGGGCTCGTCGCCGACGATGCGGGCATAGGCCGCCACCGGAGTGACGAGGTCGGCCAGCAGCTCACGCCACACCGGGACCACGGTGTGGTCGGCGGCGAGCTCGTGGAACTCGGCACGGCTGGGTCGCATCAGCGCCGGAGAGACGGGCGGGGCCACCCGTCAGGCGTTCGCGCGGACGTTCGGGTCACTGAAGGAACGGTAGAAGCACGAGAACTCGCCGGTGTGGCATGCCCCCGTGCCCTGCTGCTCGACGACGAGCAGCAGCGTGTCGCCGTCGCAGTCGTAGTGCGCCTCACGGATGTACTGGCGGTCGCCCGAGCTCTCACCCTTGCACCAGTACTCCTGGCGCGACCGGCTCCAGAACCAGGTGCGGCCGGTGTCGAGGCTCTTGCGCAACGACTCGTCGTTCATCCAGGCCATCATCAGCACCCGTCCCGTACCCTGCTCCTGCACGATGGCGGGAACGAGGCCGTCGGCGTTGTACTTGACGTTGGCCAGATGGCCCTCGTCGTAGGCGACGGGGGTCGCGGTCGGGCCATTCGACGAGCTCGCGGTCATGATCGGGCATCGTAGAGGGATGACCCGAGGCCCCCGAAGTGCGATCCCCGCGCTGTCCCCCACCGCGTTCGGGCTGGTGGGCGCGGGCGGGGCGGCCGGCGCCGCCGTCCGGGGGGTGCTGGTCTACCTGGGCACCTCGATCGTGGCCGGGGTGGCGCTGGCCTGGCTCGGCCTGCAGCTCGCCTCGCCGTGACCGACCACGGCGGGATCAGAGGTAGAGGCCCGTGGAGCTCTCCTCGAGCCGCTCGGCGGCGACGGCGTGGATGTCGCGCTCGCGCAGGATGATGTAGTCGTGGCCGCGGACCTCGACCTCGTAGCGGTCCTCGGGGTTGAACAGCACCCGGTCGCCGATCTCCATGTTCCGCACGTGGGCGCCGATGGCGACCACCTCGGCCCACGCCAACCGCTTGCTCATCTGCGCCGTGGCGGGGATGAGGATCCCGCCACTGGACTTCCGCTCCTCCTCGCCCTGGTCGGCCTCGACCAGGATGCGGTCATTGAGCATCTTGATGGGAAGCTTCTCGTCCCCGTTGTCGGAAGTGCCCATGAACGTTCGACGCTACCGTCTGGTCTTGATGACCGACCATCCTGACGAGGTCCCCGAGAACGATGCCGGCGCCGGCGCCGCGTCCCGGCCCACACGGCTCGCCACCGCCGACGCCGTCGTGCTCGAAGCGGCCTGGTCGGGCCCGATCGAGCCCCGGGCCGTGGCCGTGCTCACCCATCCCCACCCCGCCTACGGCGGCGACATGCACAACCTGGTACCCGCGTCGCTGGCCCGGTCGCTGCCCGAACACGACATCGCCACGCTGCGGGTCAACTTCCGTGGGGTCGCCAGCTCCACCGGCGCGCACGGCGACGGTCGGGCCGAGATCGCCGACATCGAGGCCGCGCTCGACGCCGCAGCCGCCGACGGCGGCGCGCCCGTCGTGGGCATCGGCTACTCGTACGGCGCCGACGTGCTGCTCGCCACCGGTCATGCCGCGCTGCGCGCGGTGGTCGCGGTGGCGCCCCCGCTGGCCGTGCTCCCCGCCGACGAGCTGGCAGCCCACCGGGGCGCGGCCCCCACCCTCGTGCTGTCGGCCGAGCACGACCAGTTCCGCCCACCCGACGACGCCGCCGCGATCGCCGGCACGTGGCCCGCGACCACCCTCGGGGCCATCGAGGGGGCCGACCACTTCCTCGCCGGCGCGGCCGACCGGGTCGTGGAACGGACGGTGACGTTCCTCGACCAGGTCCTGGATTCGCCAGGTCCTCGACGAGAACGGAACGGCTAGGGAGCCACCACGCGGACACTCACCACGTCGGGTTCCGGGGCATCGACGACGTCCGCGGTGACGGTGGCGTCGTAGAAGCCGGGCTCGACACCCGACAGGTCGTCCTCGAGCTCGATCGGCAGTACCTCGCCGGGCTGGAGGGTCTGCTCGGTGACCTCTTGGGTGAAGAAACGTCCGTCGCTCCACCGGTGGACGGTCTCGTCCTCGCGCTGGAGGACCACGTCGCCCCGCTGGCCGGTGCGAAAGGTGACGGTGACAGCGTCGTCGGCCACGTTGGTGAGCTCGAGCTGCCAGACGTGGGGCCCGGCGGGGACCTCGACGCCGGAGACGAGCTCGACCTCGAGCGCTCCCGCGGGCACCCCGGGCACCGTGCGCTGCTCCGGCGCGGTGGTGCTCGACTCGGCCGTGGTCGTGGTCGCGGGATCGTCGGCCCGGCTCAGGTCGTCGTCGTCGCCGCCGCAGCCGGTGAGCACCAAGACCAGCGCGAACGCGGTGAACACGGCGCCGGCGCGGGTCTTCATGCGGGTCGCACCGTGACGCCCGCGGCCGCGAGGTGCGCCTTGGCCTCGGCCACGGTGTGCTCGGCGAAGTGGAAGATGCTGGCGGCCAGCACCGCGTCGGCCCCGCCCTCGATCACGCCCTCGGCCAGGTGGTCGAGGGTGCCGACGCCGCCCGAGGCGATGACGGGCACGTCGACCGCGTCGGCGATCGTGCGCGTGAGCGGGAGGTCGAATCCGACCCGGGTGCCGTCGCGATCCATCGAGGTCAGCAGTATCTCACCCGCACCCCGCTCGACCACGTCGCGGGCCCAGGCCACCGCGTCGATCCCCGTGGGCGTGCGGCCACCGTGCACGAAGACCTCGAACCCACTGTCGGTGGTGCCCGTGTGCTTGGCGTCGATGGCGACAACGGTGCACTGCGAGCCGAACTCGGTGGCGATCTCGGTCACCAGCTCCGGACGCGCCACGGCCGCCGAGTTGACCGCGACCTTGTCGGCACCCGCTCGGAGGAGCCGACGCGCGTCGTCCACGGTCCGGATGCCACCGCCGACGGTGAAGGGGATGAACACCTCCTCGGCGGTCCGGCGAGCCACGTCGAGGATCGTGTCGCGCTGGTCGGAGGACGCGGTGATGTCGAGGAACACGACCTCGTCGGCGCCCTCCTCGTCGTACCGACGGGCGAGCTCGACCGGGTCGCCGGCGTCGATCAAGTCGACGAAGTTGACGCCCTTGACCACCCGCCCGGCGTCGACGTCGAGGCAGGGGATGACGCGCGCGACGTGCATCAGCTCGCCACCCCGCCGAGGAGCCGGACCGCGGTGGCGACGTCGAGGTGGCCCTCGTAGATGGCCGTTCCCACGACGACCCCGGCCAGGCGCCGGCCGCCCCGCTCGAGCTGGGCGAGCGCCGCCAAGTGGGCGGGGACACCCACGCCGCCGCTGGCGATCACGTCGAGGTCGGTGAGCTCGAGCAGATCACCGAGTCCGTCGGTGTCGGGTCCACCGAGCAGACCCTCGCCGGAGATCTGGGTCACGACGACGGCGCTCGCCCCGGAACCAGCGACACGGGCGAGCGCATCGGCGATATCGAGACCGCTCCCCTCGGTCCAGCCCTTGATGGCGACCTCCCGGCCGCGCACGTCGAGACCGAGCGCCACGGGCTGCGCTGCGGCCACCCGTTCGACCAGCGACGGGTCCTCGACCGCGGCCGTACCCATCACCACGCGCGCCACACCGGCGTCGGCCAGCGCGCGTGCCGCGTCGATCGAGCGCACCCCGCCACCGGCCTGCACCGGGACGTCGACGGCATCGCAGACGGCGGCGATCAGCTCCCGGTTGTGGGCCTCACCCGTCCGGGCGGCGTCGAGGTCGACCATGTGGATCCACGGGGCGCCCTCGGCCGCGAAGCGGCGGGCCACCTCGACCGGATCGTCGGCGTGCACCGACTCGCGGTCGAAGTCGCCCTGCACGAGCTGGACCACGCGGCCGCCCCGGAGGTCGATGGCGGGATAGAGGTCCATCACGACACCCCCCGGGCGGCCCGGACCATGCCGACGAAGTTGTCGACCATGGCCAGCCCCGCCGACGAGGACTTCTCGGGGTGGAACTGGACCGCGTGGACGTTGCCGTGCTCGACCGCCGCCACGACGGGACCGCCGTAGTCGCAGGTGGCCACGACGTCGTCGGACATCGGCGCGGCGAAGCTGTGCACGAAGTACATCCAGACCGGCTCGTCGAGGCCGTCGAAGAGCGGCGATGGGCGGAGCACCTCCACCACGTTCCACTGCATCTGCGGGTGCTTCACCCCGGCGGCCAGCCGCTGGATGGTGCCCGGCAGGATCCCGAGGCCCGCCCGGCCGGGCGTCTCCTCCGAGGCCTCGTAGAGCAGCTGCATGCCCACACAGATGCCGAGGAAGGGGGTCCCGGCCGCGACGGCCTCGTGGGCGAGGGCATCGACCCCGGTCCGCTCGACGGCGTCCATGCACGCGCCGAACGCGCCGACGCCGGGCAGCACCACACCCGCGGCGTCTCCCACGATGGCGGGGTCGGCGGTGAGCCGGGCGTCGGCGCCGTGGCGCTCCAGCGACTTCTGGGCCGACCGGAGGTTGCCGATCCCGTAGTCGAGCACCGCGATCAGCGGCCGCTCCCCGCTCATCGCCACCACCCCACCTCGTTCTGGGCCCCCAGATCGGTCAATGGGCACCGATCCGAGGGTCCAGAGCGTGTGGGCTCCGGGTTCTGGGCCCCCAGATCGGTCAATGGGCACCGATCCGAGGGTCCAGAGCGGGTCTCTTCGGGGGTCACAGGGCCCCCTTGGTTGACGGGACCGAGCTGCCCTCGACGCGGACGGCGTCGCGCAGCGAGCGGGCCAGGCCCTTGAACGCGGCCTCGATGACGTGGTGGGTGTTGACCCCCGCCTTCTTCCTGACGTGCAGGGTGATGAGCGCCGCCTGGGCGAAGGACTGGAGGAAGTGCTCGGCCATCTCGGGGTTGAAGGGCGGATCGCCCAGGGCCAGGACTTCGCCGAAGGGCAGGTCGATCTCGGTGTGGGGCCGGCCGGACAGGTCGAGGGCGACCTCGACCAGGGCCTCGTCGAGCGGGTACAGGCCGCTGGCGAAGCGGCGCACGCCGGCCTTGTCGCCGAGGGCGTCGCGGAACGCCTCACCGACGACGATGCCGACGTCCTCGACGGTGTGGTGGCTGTCGACGTGGAGATCGCCCTCCGCCTGCACGGTGAGGTCGAAGCCGCCGTGGCGACCGAGCTGGTCGAGCATGTGGTCGAAGAACGGCAGACCGGTCGACACATCGGTGGTGCCGCCGCCGTCGAGGTCGATGGCGACGTCGACCGAGGTCTCCTTGGTGCGGCGCGAGGCGGTGGCCGTGCGGCTCATGGGGTCTCCAGGATGGTGGTGAGCGCGGCGAGGAACCGATCGTTCTCGGCGGCGGTGCCGAGGGTGACACGGAGACACCCGTCGAGCCGGGGCCAGGTGGCGCAGTTGCGGACGAGGACGGAGTGGTCGAGCAGGCGCTTCCACACCTCCTCGCCGGACAGCGACTCGGGGCGGAACAGGACGAAGTTGGACCCCGACGGCCAGACGGCGACATCGAGCGATCGCAGCGCAGCGGTCACCCGCCCCCGCTCCTCGACCAGCGCGGCCACCCGCTCGCGCATCTCGGACTCGAAGCCGAGCGCGACACGGCCGGCGGCCTGCTTGAACGCGTCGAGGTGGTACGGCAGCACCACCTCGGACAGCTCGTCGACCAGCCAGGTGGGTCCGATGAGGTACCCGAGCCGGGCGCCGGCCATCGACCAGGTCTTGGAGTACGTCTGGGTCACGACGATCGGCGCATCGGGATCGACCAGTTCCATCGCCGACCACGGGGCGAACTGCCCGTAGGCCTCGTCGACCACCAGCAGCCCGGGCGCCAGGTCGGCCACGGCACGGACCGTTCCCTCGGTCTCGACCAGGCCGGTGGGGTTGTTGGGCGAGCACAGGAAGGTGATGGTCGGGTCGTGGTCGCCGAGGACACGGCGGACCTCGTCCATGTCGAGCGCGAAGTCGTCGGTCCGCTCCCCCGACACGACCTGCGTGTTGGTGATCTTGGGGATGTGGGAGTGGAGGGCATAGGTCGGCTCGAAGGTGGCCGCCGTTCGACCGGGGCCGCCATAGGTGAGGCACAGCGTCTGGAGGACCTCGTTGGAACCGTTGGCCGCGAACACCTGCTCGGGTCCGACGTCGTGGTGCGCACCGATCGCCTCGCGCAGCGCGACGGCCCCGCGGTCTGGATACCGGTGCCACTCGATGGCGGCGAGCTCGCGAGCGAGCGCGTCGCGGAACCCGGCCGGCGGGGGCGCGGGCGCCTCGTTGGTGTTGAGGCGGACCTCGACGTCGACCTGGGGCGAGTGGTACCCGGGGTGGAGGGCGAGGTCGTCGCGGACGGCCGGGCGCTTCATCGTCGGACCCGCTGGCGGACGGACTGGGCGTGGGCGGGCAGGCCCTCGGCGGCGGCCATGGCCTCGACGTGCGGTGCCAGGCGACCGAGCGCGGCCCGGTCGAGCGACACGACGTGCACGTGCTTGCAGAAGTCGTCGACCCGCAGGGCACCCCCGAAACGGGCCGACCCGTAGGTGGGCAGCACGTGGTTGGGGCCGGCCACGTAGTCGCCGACGCTCGCCGGCGCCCACGGCCCGCAGAACACCGCGCCGGCATGTCTGACCCGCGGGAGCAGGGCCTCGGGGTCGGCGGTCTGGAGCTCGAGATGCTCGGGAGCGATGACGTTGGCCACGTCGATGGCGGCCTCGGGGCCGTCGACGACGACGGCGTATCCGGCGTCGGCGAGCGTGGCCTCGATGTGCTCACGGCGTGGACTGTCGACCACGATCCGGGCGACGGCGGCGTCGACGGCCTCGCGGAGGTCGTCGTCCCAGCAGATGAGCCAGGCCAGTCCGTCGGGACCGTGCTCGGCCTGGAGCACGACGTCGATGGCCACGTCGTCGACCACGGCGCTGGCGTCGGCGACGACCACCACCTCGGACGGGCCCGCGAAGCTCGACGGCACACCCACGAGGCCACTGGTGGCGACCTCGCGCTTGGCCTGAGCGACACGGGCGCTGCCGGGACCCACGATCACGTCGACCGGACGGATCGACTCGGTGCCGTGGGCGAGGGCGGCGACGGCCGCGGGCCCGGCCACACGGACGACCTCGTCGACCCCGGCGATGGCCGCGGCGGCGAGGATGCCGTCGTCGACGCGGCCGTCGGGGCCCGGTGCGGTGCACAGCACCGTCTCGGGCACATCGGCAACCTTGGCGGGCACGGCGGTCATCAGGGCGGTCGAGAGCAGCGGGGCCAGCGCCGAGGGCACGTAGAGACCGGCGCGGTCGACGGGACGGCGCAGCTCGCGGACGACCAAGCCGTCGCGCTCGTAGCGGGCCGCGTCGTGGAGCTGGGCCTGGTGGTAGGCGGTGATGTTGGCGTGCGCCGTCTCCAACGCCGAACGGAGCTCGGCCGGGATCCGGCCCGGAGCGCCGGCCACGTCGTCGGGGTCGACGAGGATGTCGTCGATCTCGACGTCGTCGAAACGGGCGGTCAGCTCCCGGAGGGCCGCGTCGCCGTCGATGCGGACCCGCTCGATGACCTCGCGGACCTGCTCGATGGGCGGCTCCTCGGCCGCCTTGGGCCGGGGCAGCAGCGTTCGCAACGCCCGCGGGTCCGACGTGTCGGTGCCGCGGAGATCCAGCGTCGTCAGGGGGCCACTCACCGGGCGGAGGCTACCGGGGCGTGGGACCGCCCCGAAGCAGGTAGAAGTGAAGCGTGGCCAGCAACGACGGACCCGAGCTCTCCTCCATCCACGACAGCCTCGAGGACCTGGCCCGCCGCGTGGTGGACATCGCTGAACGGCGCGACACCGACCCCGAGGATCAGCTGTCCAACGGCCTCTTCGAGGTCGACCGCTCGCTGCGCAACGCCATTCGCCAACTGGACCGGGTCCGGAACAAGCTCTGAGCCACTCGTCGGCCCTGACGGGTCTCCTCGCTTCGAGCGTTGTTCGCCTGGGGCTCACAACGTCTCCTGGCGCCAACCACGGACTGGTCGCCGTTCCGAGCGCGCCGCGCGCACGGGTGCGACCGCTGGCCGCACCCGTGCTGACGCGGCGATGGCGCCCGGGTGGGTGGGCGCCATCGCGGGTGTCGTCGAGCGGCGGATCTCGACGACACCGTCAGTCACAGGTGGCGGGAACCTGGACTGCTGCAAACCAGTATCGCTGATGAAAGCGATCGTTGCACGGTCAGCGGGAGGATTTTTCCCGGTGCGGGGATGTCGGCAGGCCATCGAGACCGAACGACGGGCAGAACCAGGCCAGGGAGCAGTCGTCGCAGGCGGGACGCCGAGCGGTACACACCCGCCGGCCATGGAGGATCAGGCGGAGACTGAGCAGGCCCCGCTCGCGGGCCGGGACCATCGGGCCGAGCTCGTGCTCGACCTTGACCGGGTCGGTCTCCTCGGTGAGGCCGAGCCGGAGGGCCAGCCGCCCGACGTGGGTGTCGACGGGCAACCCGGGCTCGTCGAGCGCGACCGAGCGGATCACGTTGCCGGTCTTGCGCCCGACGCCGGGGAGCTCGACGAGATCGGCGAGCCGACGGGGCACCTCGCCGCCGTGCACGTCGAGAAGACGACGGGCCATGCCCTGGAGGCTCTTGGCCTTCTGGCGGAAGAACCCGGTCCCGTGGATGACCTCCTCGAGCTCGGCGGTGTCGCTGCCGGCGAGCGCCTCGGGGTCGGGCCAGCGCCGGAACACCTCTGGCGTGGTCAGGTTCACCCGCTCGTCGGTGCACTGCGCCGACAGGATCGTGGCGACGAGCAGCTCGAACGGATTGCGGTGGTCGAGCTCGCACAGCTCCTCCGCCGTGCCCGGGTAGGCCTCGGCGAGGAGCTCGTGGGCAACCCGCCCCCGCCCGGACGGGGTCCGGGGCCGGCGTCGTCCGGGCGGTGGATCGGGGTTCGGGAGCCGGGATCGGGGCACGGGTTCGAACCGTAACGCTCGGTAGCCTTCGTCGGGCGATGGCCGAGCTCGAGATCACCCGCCAGCTCGACGACACCCACGTGGCCCAGATCGAGGGGCTGATCGAACGGGTCGTCGCCGTCGACGGCCGTCAGCCGATCGACGAGCACCGCTGGATCGACGCCGCCGACGGTGGCCGGGCCGACGTCGCCGCGCTGATCCTGCGGGAGCCCGGCGACGAGGCCCCGATCGCGTACGCCCAGGTGACCCGGGGCGAGCGATCGTGGGCCATCGACCTCGTCGTCGACCCGGACCGCCGCGCTGACACCGAGCCGCTCGCCTCCCGGCTCCTCGACGACGCGACGGCGCTGATCCGCGCCGACGGCGGCGGCCACGTCCATCTCTGGGTCGCCGAACCGACGCCGGCCCATGACCGCGCCGCGGCCGACGCCGGCTTCGCTCCCGGGCGCGACCTCTGGCAGATGCGCGTGCCGCTTCCGCTCGCCGACACCACCGACCTGGTCACCCGGTCGTTCGTGCCCGGCACCGACGAGCAGGCCTGGCTCGAGGTCAACAACGCGGCGTTCGACTGGCACCCGGAGCAGGGCGGCTGGACCCTCGACGACCTGCGGAACCGCCAGAAGGAACCGTGGTTCGACCCCGAAGGCTTTCTCGTCCACGAGCGAGACGGCCGCATGGCCGGCTTCTGCTGGACGAAGGTCCACCCCGCCGTGGGCGACGAGCCGGCACTCGGCGAGATCTACGTGATCGCCGCTCATCCCGATTTCCACGGGCTCGGCCTCGGCCGGGCGCTCACCGTCGCCGGACTCACCCACCTGGCCCGCACCGTCGATGTCGGGATGCTCTACGTCGACGCCGACAACGAGCCGGCCGTGGGCCTGTACCGCGACCTGGGTTTCGAGGTCCACCACACCACACGCGCCTACGTCGGCGACCTGTCCACCTCCTCAGCGGTGGGGGCCTGAGCGGTGTCGACCCGCACCGCGCCCACGCGCTACGACCTCGACCGAGAGGCGTTCGCCACGCTCCTCGACGGCGAGCCCCGCTACCGCGTCGACCAGGTGTGGGACGGGCTCTACACCCGGTTCGCCGATCCGGACGAGATCACGAACCTGCCGAAGTCCCTTCGGGCGCGACTCGACGAACAACTCCCTCCCGCGCTCGAGCAGGCGGCCGAGTCGGTGTCCGACGGCGGCGACACGGTGAAGTGGTTGTGGCGTCTCCACGACGGCCATGCCGTGGAGACGGTGCTGATGCACTACCCCGACCGCTCGACCGTGTGTGTGAGCAGCCAGGCAGGCTGTGCGATGGGCTGCAGCTTCTGCGCCACCGGCCAGGCCGGATTCGACCGCCACCTCACCGTCGGCGAGATCGTCGAGCAGGTCGTCGTCGCCGCCCGGGTCGCCCGCCCACGACGCCTGTCGAACGTGGTCTTCATGGGCATGGGTGAGCCCCTCGCCAACTACGACGCCGTGTGGGCCGCGGTCGAGCGGATCCACGGCGCCATCGGCCTGTCGGCCCGCCACCTCACGGTGTCGACGGTCGGCGTCGTGCCCGGCATCGAACGCCTGACGGTCGAGGCGCTGCCGGTGAACCTCGCCGTCTCCCTCCACGCCGCCAACGACACCCTCCGCGACGAGCTCGTCCCGCTGAACCGGACCTATCCGATCGAGCGTCTGCTCGGGGCGTGCGCCGACTACGTCGACACCACCCACCGGCGGCTGTCGTTCGAGTGGGCGATGATCGACGGCGTCAACGACTCGTCCCGCGACGTGAGCCAGCTCGCCGACGCGGCCCGCACCGTGCGGGCCCACGTGAACCTCATCCCGCTGAACCCCACGCCCGGCTACGCGGTGCGGGGCTCACCGCCCGACCGGGTGCAGACCTTCCGCGACGAGCTCGCCGACGCGGGCATCAACGCGACCATCCGTCAGAACCGCGGCACCGAGATCGACGCGGCGTGCGGCCAGCTGCGCGCCGGCCACGAGGCCGTCCCGGTCAACGGACCCCGCCGGCGAGCGCGCCGGCCCTGAACTCTCCGCGGCGCACGAGCACGGTCCGGCCGGAGTCGGTCCGGATCGCCCGGGTCAGCTGCTCGCCGCGCTCTACCGTCGCGCCGTCCCAGACCACGCAGTCCTCGATCTCGCCTTCCACCACGGCATCGGCCCCGACGACCGATCCGCCGGCGGCCTCGAGGTTGGCCCGGAGGTAGTCGGCCGGATCGGCACAGTCGACGAACGATCCCAGGTGCGCCACGGTGTCGACCCGCCCGTCGGCGAGCGCAGTGCGCCAGGACACCTCCCACAGCCCGCTGGGCGTGGCATCCAGGGTGGCGACGTCGGACCAGGGCATGAGCGCGCCGGCGATGGGCGCGCTCGAGCCGAACGTTCCCTCGCCGGCCACCAGGATCCGGATCGACTTCCCGTCCCACCCCTCGAGCAGGGCATCGAGGCCGCCCGGACACCACGTGTCGCCGTTGACGACGACCGTGGCCCGACCGTCGATCCAGTCGCGGAGCGCGCCGAGCGCCCCGGCGGTACCGAGCCGCGCACCCCGCTCGACGCTGATCACGACATCGGGGTGGGTGGTCTCGAGGTGGGCGTGGAGCAGGTCCTGCGTCGCGTGCGTGTTGACCGCGACGAGGTCGGTCACCGTCCGCAGCCGGTCGACGGCGTGGTCGATCAGGGGGACGTTGTCGACCGGGCACAGGACCTTGGGCCGGTCGATGCTCAAGGGGCGCATGCGGGTGCCCGATCCGGCGCCGAGCGCGACGCCTGCGAGACTGTCAGCCATGGAGACCCGTCGTTGGATCAATCACTCACTGCCCCAGACGCTCGGCAACGCGGTGCTCCTGTTGTACATCAGCGCGGTGTTCGACGCATTGTTCCTCGGCCCGCTCGGCTTGCTCCTGGCGCTCGTCAAGGTCGGTGCAGGCTACGGCATCGCGAACGAGATGAAGCTGGGCTACCAGGTCGGGGTCGGCGTTGCCGGGTTCGTGCTCCTGGCGAGCTTGTCGGGAATCCTCCCGGCCGGAATCCTGAGCCTGCTCTTCGACATCATCCTCCTCGTCCTGCTCCTCCATCCCAGCAGTCGGGAGCACCAGCGCATCTGGTTCAACTGAGGATCGGCGCAGAACCGGGCGGGTCGAATTGGTTCCGTTCCGCCTCCCACCCATAGCGTCCCGGCAACGGCCACACACCAGGGGGAATCGACGACCGTGGACTTCAATCTCGCCGACGTGTTCGAGAACGTCGCCGATGCCGTGCCCGACAACGAGGCCATCGTCTGGCGCGACCAGCGCATCACCTACGCGCAGCTCGAGGAGCGGGCCAACCGGCTCGCCAACGTCCTGATCGATGCCGGACACGGCGCGCACTCGACCCGCGAGGGCCTCGGTGGCCACGAAACGCACCAGGACCACGTCGCGATCTACCTCTACAACGGCAACGAGTACCTCGAGACCATGCTCGCCGGGTTCAAGGCCCGGGTCGCCCCGTTCAACGTCAACTACCGGTACGTGGAGGAGGAGCTGCGGTACCTACTCGACAACTGCCGGGCGAGCGCCATCGTCTTCGACGGACGCTTCGCCGAGACCCTCGCCGGGGCCCTCCCCGACCTGCCGCAGCTGAAGACGCTCATCCAGGTGGGCGACGGTCCCCTCGTCGACGGCGCGATCGCCTACGAGGACGCGCTGGCGGCGGCCTCGCCCGGCCGACCCACGATCGAACGCTCGCCCGACGACCTGTACATCCTGTGCACCGGCGGCACGACCGGGATGCCCAAGGGGGTCCTGTGGCGCCAGGCCGACATCTACATGGGAGCGCTCGGCGGCCGCGACATCATCACCGGCGTCGAGCGGGAGACGCTCGACGCGGCAGGTCAGGCTGCCATCGACAGCGGTGGCGCCACGATGTTGCCCGCACCGCCGTTCATGCACGGCGCGGCGCACTGGATGGCGTTCAACGCCCTCAACTCGGGCAACACGATCGCGATCCAGGACGAGGTCACGCGCCTCGTCCCGTCCGACATCTGGTCGGTCGTCGAGCGCGAGGGCGTCAACATCCTCCTGCTGGTCGGCGACGCCTTCGCGCGGCCGCTCGTGGAGGAGCTCGAATCGGGCAGCTACGACGCTTCGTCCCTGCTGGCCATCACCTCCGGCGGTGCGCCGCTGAACTCCACGCTCAAGGACCGCTTCCTGGCCTGCCTCCCGTCGGCGATGGTGATGGATGCCGTGGGCGCCTCCGAGACCGGTTCGCAGATGAGCCACGTGTCCGCCGCCGGCGCCAAGGCCTCGACCGGGACGTTCACCCCCGGGCCGGGCGCCGTCGTGGTGTCCGCGGAGATGGACGAGGTGCTCGAGCCCGGCCACGACGGGCAGGGGTGGCTCGCCCAGAAGGGCCGCGTGCCCCTCGGCTACCTCGGCGACGCCGACAAGACCGCGCGCACCTTCCCGGTGATCGACGGGGTCCGCTACGCGGTGCCGGGCGACCGGGCCATCCTCAACGCCGAGGGCGAGATCGAGCTCTTCGGACGAGACTCGGTGACCATCAACTCGGGCGGCGAGAAGATCTTCGCCGAGGAGGTCGAGCAGGCGCTCGCCCACCATCCCGACGTGTTCGACGTGGTCGTCGCCGGCCGACCCTCGGAGAAGTGGGGCAACGAAGTCGTGGCCATCGTCCAGTGCGCCGAGGGGGTCGACCCCGACGAGGAGTCGCTCCTCGCGGAGGCCGCCACCCACATCGCCCGCTACAAGCTGCCCAAGGACTTCGTGTTCGTCGACTCGATCGTCCGCTCGCCGGCCGGCAAGGCCGACTACCGCTGGGCCAAGGAGCAGGCCGCCGGCTGATCGGACCGCGCTCACCACGCCGCGCGCCCTCACAGTTGGTCGCGGACGGTGTCCCAGCCGGGGTGGGCACGGACCTCGGCCAGGTCGGGTTCGCCGTCGAGCAGCGCAGGGGCGGCGAAACCCGACTCCACGGCGCGTTGCACCCACTCGAGCCCCCGGTCGGGCTCGCCGGCCCGGGCCCAGGAACACGCGGTGTCGAAGGCCACCTGCGCTCGCGAGGCGTCGACGACGGCGAAGACCACCTCCCCCACTGCGGCTGCGTGGTCGAACCGTTCGGCGTAGTGGAGGTGGGTCTGCACGCTCGCAGCCGCCTCGGCGCCGGCACGGCCCTGGCCGACGAGCCGTCGGGCCAGCAGGACGGCGTTGCCCGAGTCGGCGGCGACGCTGGCCGGCACCAGGTTCGACGGACCCGACGGGTTGGCCAGGTAGGCGTCCACGAGACCGTCGAGGTCGCCACCGGCCGCCAGCTCCACGGTCGGATGCACGAACGGCCCGACCTGTCCGCTGGCGCGCTGGAGCACACGCCGGGCACCGTGCGCATCGCCGCGACGGAGCAGGTTCCAGGCGAAGGACTCGGCCGAGTCGGGATCGACCCCGCCGCCGAGCTCGGTCACGGTGGGCGTCGCCGGCGGCGAGGTCGGTTGACCGCGACGCCGGGGTGCCGAGCGGCGCTGACCCGGTCCCGGACCCGGCGTGTCCGGGTCGGGGGCGGGGCCCTCGACGTCGAACGTCGACGGGCCGGCCGCACCCTGCTTCGTGCGGCGGTACTCGGCGAAGTTGATGAAGGCGAGGAAGGCGGCGAAGAACGCGGCGTAGCGCAGACCCTCGTCGGCGTAGAAGTAGGCCCACACCGCGGCGCCGGCACCGACGACGATCGAGAGGATCCGGGCCCGCTGTATCCCGAGCAGCTCCGACATCACGTTGCCTCCGTCGAGCGGACGGATCGGCAACAGGTTGGCGATCGACCACCAGATGTTGACGTAGACCGCGAAGTACAGCACCGGCCACAGCCCGAAGCCCTGGCCGCTGGTGAAGTAGTCGAGCTGGAGCTCGAACCCGAGATCGCTCTCCCGGAGCAGGTAGGCGGGGATGCCGAGCAGCCCCAGCCCGGCGAGCGGACCGGCCAGCGACACGATGATGCTCTGCGCCTTGGACAGGCGCCGTCGCGACAGGGTGACGCCGCCGAAGCCGTGGAGCACGATGCTCGACGGCGTGCTGTAGAGCTTGAGCGCCACGGCATGACCGAGCTCGTGGACGAGGATCGACACGAGTACGACCGCGACCCAGATGATGATGAGCCGGGCGTCGCCCAGGTTGAACGCGAGGAAGACGGTGACGAGCCAGAAGACCGGCTCGATGCGTACAGGAATCCCCGCGATCCGGAAGTGGGGCTTCGCCGACACGCCGGCGACTCTACGGCGTGCACCGACGGGCCGATCATCGTCGCGCGGCCCGTGCTGCATGCGACGAGATGGCGACGGAGTCGGACCCGCCAGACCTACGATCGCCCTGTGGCGACCACCGACCTCCCCGACGCCGACGAGCTCCCCCAGGGCGAGGAGAAGGCGGCGGCCGTGCGCGCGATGTTCGACTCGATCGCGCCCCGCTACGACCTCGTCAACCGCATCATGACCTTCCGCCTCGACGTGGGCTGGCGCGAGCGGGCCATCAGCGCCCTCGATCTCGGCACCCGGTCGGTCGTGGTCGACCTGGCGTGCGGGACCGGCGACATGTGCCGCGACCTGACCGATGCCGGCATGCGGCCCATCGGCGTCGACGTGTCCTTCGGGATGCTCGCCGCGGCCCGCACCGGCGCGCCGCTCGTCCACGGCGATGGCCTCGGTCTGCCGTTCCCCGATCACTCGATCGACGGGGTCACCTGCGGTTTCGCGCTCCGCAACTTCGTGGCGCTCGAGCCCCTCTTCGCCGAGCTCTCCCGCGTGCTGCGGCCCGGTGGCCGCATCTCGCTGCTGGACGTGGCCGAACCACCCAACCGGCTGCTCAAGTGGGGCCACTCGATCTACTTCGGCACGGTCGTGCCCGTGATCGGGGGCTTGCTGTCCGACAAGGCCGCGTACCGGTACCTGCCGAAGTCGGTGGCCTACCTGCCCGAGCCGGCGGCACTGCGCCAGCTGATCGTCGACGCCGGGTTCATCGACGTCGAACGAGCCCTGCTGACCGGCGGTATCAGCCAGCTCTACACCGGTACGCGGGTCCGATGACCGGTCCCGGTGTCGCCGTGACCCGTCGGCTCGACGCCGACCTCGACCTCCTCGACGTCGCTGGCCACGACGGGCACCTGTTCGAGAAGGGCTCCGACGGACTCGCCGGCCGAGGCGAGGCGCTCCGGGTCGACGTCTCGACCACCGACGCGGACGGCATGCGGGCGGTGTCCGAGGCGCTGGCCGAGCTCGAGGTCGACGACGAGGTGCGCCGGTCGGGGACCGGCCCGGTCGCGTTCGCGGCCATCCCGTTCGACGCGTCGGCTCCCGCGACGTTCGTCGTCCCGTCGATCACGGTCGGCAAGGCAGCCGACGGCACCCGCTGGATCACCCGGGTCGGCGGCGACGACGCCTCACTCGAGGCGCCGACACGTGCCGAGCGCCGCGCCCGACGCTACGAGGTCGAGGCCGTCCAGGATCCAGACGATTGGATGGCGGAGGTCCGCCATGCCACCAAGCGCATCGCCGATGGCACGTTCCAGAAGGTCGTGCTGGCCCGCGAGCTACGCGTCACCGCTGACGGGCCCATCCCCCGTGCCACGTTGCTGCGCCGCCTGCGGACCGCCTTCCCCGGCTGTTTCAGCTTTGCCGTGGGACCGATGATCGGTGCGTCGCCCGAACTGCTGGTCTCCCGCGCCGGGGAGATGGTCCACGCCCACCCGATGGCCGGCACCGCACCCCGGGGCGGGGACCCGACCACCGACGCCAAGCTCGCCGCCTCCCTGCTGGCGTCGACCAAGGACCGGGCCGAGCACCAGATCACGATCGACATGGTCTGGGAGACGCTGCTGCCGTTCTGCTCCTACGTCGACTCCGAGCCCGAGCCCTCGGTCGTGGCGGTGGCCAACGTCCAGCACCTCGCGTCGATGGTCGAGGGCCGCCTGTCGAGTCCGGCGGCGTCGGTGCTCGAGCTGGTCAGCGAGCTCCATCCGACTCCCGCCGTGGCCGGCTGGCCGCTGGCGCCGGCGCTCGAGCACCTCCGGGCCCACGAGGATCTCGACCGCGACCGCTACGCCGGCGCGGTCGGCTGGGTCGATGCCGAGGGCAACGGAACCTGGGCGGTGGGCATCCGCTCCGCGATCGTCGACGGCGCGACCGCCCGCCTCTTCGCCGGGGTGGGCGTGGTCGCCGACTCCGATGCGGCCGCCGAGCTGGCCGAGACCGACGCCAAGTTCCAGGCCGTGCTGTCGGCCATCATCCAGCCCTGACCTGCTGCGCGCGGGTCCGTCCGGTGCGGTTCAAGACGCGGTCAGCGCTCGCGCCACGACATCGGCAAGTCGCTCGTGGACGGCGACGTTCGCGTCGCGGTCCGTGCGTACGACGACCACCCGGACGCCCGGCTTCCAGTCGAGAGCGTCGAGCGAGTCGACCGCCTCGGCGTCGACGCCGTAGGACCGGGCCAGCTCGACCAGGTCGATCCCGTGCGGGGTGCCGAAGAGGCGCTCGAACCGCGCTGCGGGCAGCTCGGTCCGTTGCGGAAGGAACGAGAAGATGCCGCCGCCGTCGTTGTCGATGACCACCACGGTCAGGTCGACGCCGCGGTCGGCGAGACCGAGCAGGCCGTTGGAGTCGTGCACGAAGGCCAGATCGCCGATCAGGAGTGTCGTCTTGGCGCCGGTGAGCGCGGCGCCGACCGCGGTCGAGACGACACCGTCGATTCCGTTGGCGCCGCGGTTGGCCATGATCCGCAGGTCGCGGCGGCCGACGCCGAACCATTCGACGTCGCGCACCGGCATCGACGACGACGCCACGAGGACGGCACCCGGTGGCAGCGTTCGGGTCAGGTGCCGGGCCACGCCCGGTTCGGTCAGCGTCTCGCCGGTCAGCTCGCCGTCGATCGCCGCGGCAGCCAGGCGGCCGGCCTCGTGCCAGGCGTCCCGCCACCCGGCCACCGGCTCGTGGCCATCGGGCGCGGCCGGGACGGCATCGAGCACCACCGCCGCCCGGTGCGACGGGTCGGGCCACCACGGCTCGGGGACGACGACGATCTCCTGCGGCGCGGCGTGGTCGAGCCACTGGCCGAGCACCTTCGAGGCGGGCATGGCACCCGAACGGATGACCACATCGGGTCGGACCCGGTCGGCGAACGGCGACCGCAGCAGCGCATCGAAGCCGTCGATGCTCGACGGACCGGCACAGCCCGAGGCCGGGTCGGCCAGGATCGGCCAACCGAGGTCGTCGGCGAGCGCGACCACGGCGTCAGGGTCGGCCGTGCCGCGACCGGCGACCACGATCCCCCGACCGGCCCCGATGTCGGCGTCGAGGACGGGAGCACGACGTGCGGCGCGAAGCCGCGTGTGCCAGGGGCCGTCGCCACGCGCCGGCGGCAGCGGGCCGGCCACGCCGACGAGAGGCTCGCGGAAGGGCAGATTGAGCTGGACCGGCCCCGGCCAGTCGGCCGTGGCCTCGGCCCAGCACCGGGCCGCCAGCGACCGCCAGGTCCCCGCCTGCGAACCCTCGGCCACGCCCGGATCGGTGGAGAAGCGCACCGACCGTCCGTAGAGGTGGGTCTGATCGACGGTCTGGGGGGCCGCGACGTCGCGCCACTCGGGGGGCCGATCGGCGCTGCAGACGATGAGCGGGACACCAGCGAGGTCGGCCTCGACCACCGCCGGGTGGAGCTCGACGACCGCGGTCCCGCTCGTGGTGACCACGACCACCGGTCGGCGGGCCGTGGCGGCGAGGCCGAGGGCGAGGAACGACCCGGAGCGCTCGTCGTGGTGGACGTGGACCGTCACCCGCTCGTCGGCCGAAAGCGCCAGGGTCAGCGGCGTCGACCGGGAACCCGGACAGACCACGGCGTCGGTGAGGCCGCACCGGACCCACTCGTCCACGAGGGTGGCGCAGAACGTGGCCTGGACCTCGGTGCTCCAGCCACGGTCGCCGGGATCGCCGAGGCCGTCGCTCACGGCAGGTATGTCACCATGCCGGACCATGTCGTTGCACGCCGAGCGCGAGGGGGAGGGTCCGCCCATCGTCCTCGTGCACGGGTTCACCCAGACGCGAAACTGCTGGGGCCCGATCGCCACCGACCTCCGGGCCGACCACACCGTGGTACGAGTCGACGCCCCCGGTCACGGCATGTCGTCAGAGGTGCCGGCCGGGCTGCGGGACGGCGGCCTGATGATCGCCGACCAGGGCGGCGAGGCCACCTACCTCGGGTACTCCATGGGCGGGCGGTACCTGATCCACCTCGCGCTGGCCGATACCGAGCTGGTGAGGGGGCTGGTACTCGTCGGTGCCACCGCCGGCATCGACGACCCCGCCGAGCGGGCCGCCCGCGCCGAGGCCGACCAGGCCACCGCAACACGCATCCGCGAACTGGGCCTGCGCGAGTTCGTCGAGACCTGGGTCGCCGCGCCGATGTTCGCCGGCCTGCCGCCCGAGCACCAGTTCCGGATGGAACGCATGGAGAACACCGTCGACGGGCTGGAGAGCTCTGTGGTCCAGGCCGGCACCGGCAGCCAGGACCCGTCGTGGGACGAGCTCCACCGCCTCGACATGCCCGTGCTGGTGGTCACCGGCGCGCTCGACGAGAAGTACACCGCGCTCGGCGAGCGCCTCGTCGACTCGATCGGCGCCAACGCCCGGCTCGAGGTGCTCGCCGGAGCCGGTCACGCCGCCCATCTCGAAGACGCGCCCGCGTTCCTCACCGTGCTGCGAGCCTGGCTCGACCGACACGGGCTCTGAGCACCTGCGCTGCACGAGCGATGGTCGCAGGTCCGCCGTTCGTCGATCTCGAAGTGCCGGACGGTGCGGTCGCGGGGCTCGACCATTCCCGACGAAGGTCACACCCCCGCCCACAGGCCGACGGTCAGGAGCCCGCCGAACGCGAGCTGCACCCGACCGGTCGCCTCGAGCACCGGGATCAGGTCGGCGCCCGCGGCGCCGGCCCGGACGGCGCGGATCGGGGCGACCATGAGCAGCCCGGCGAGCAGAGCCACCGCCGCCGGCGGACGAAGCACCGCCAGCGGGATCACCAGGAGCAGCGCCATGGCGAGCATGGCGACGTAGACCCCGCGCGTCCGCCGCTCGCCCAAGCGGACGGCCAGCGTTCGTTTCCCGACGACCCGGTCACCCGGGATGTCACGGAGGTTGTTGGTGACCAAGAGTGCGGTGGCCAGCAGACCCACCGGGACCGAGGCCACCGCGCTCAGACCGGTGAGCTCCTCGACCTGCACGTAGGTGGAGCCGACGGTGGCGACCACACCGAAGAACACGAAGACGAAGACCTCGCCGAGACCGAGATAGCCGTACGGCCTGGGCCCGCCGGTGTAGAACCAGCCGGCGGCCATGCTGAGGGCACCGACGACGACGAGCTCGGGTCCGACGGCCACGGCGAGCGCCAGCCCGGCCAGGCCGGCGACGCCGAAACTAACGAAGGCCGCACGCTTCACGGCCGAGGGTGACACGAGCCCCCACCCCACGAGCCGGACCGGACCGACCCGGGCGCCCGGATCATCGGCGCCGCGGACGCCGTCGCTGTAGTCGTTGGCGAAGTTGGTGGCGACCTGCAGGGCGAGCGCCACGACGCCGGCGGCCACGGTCCGCCACACGATGATCGGCCCATCGACGCCCCGGGCCGCGGCCGTCCCGACGAGCACGGGCACCACCGCGGCGGGCAGGGTGCGCACCCGCGCCCCCGCCACCCACGCACGGACACCGGTCGGGGCTCGATCGCTCACGGCCAGCAGGTTCCCACACCACCCGCTCCTGCTCCGGTTTCGCCCACCCGACCCCGCCCCGAAACCCGTTCTGGTGGGCCGTTCCGCCATGTCGATGTCGAATTCGGCGGCCAGAACGGGGTGGGGGTGGGCCGTCGTAGCCTGGACCGCGTGGGAGTACTGGTCGGCCTCGAGGCGCAGGGAGCTCGGTTCGTCGACGACCTGCGACGGGCCTGGAACCGGGGCGATGCGGTCCTGCCCATCGATCCCCGACTGCCGGCAGCGGCGCAGGAGCGACTCGTGAACACGCTGCGGGTCGGCGAGGCGGTCGAGGATGGGGTCGCCCTCGTGGTGTCGACCAGCGGGACGACGGGCGAGCCCAAGGGCGTGGTGCTCACCCACGACCACGTTGCCGCCTCGGCCGAAGCCACCTCAGCGCGCCTCGGCATCGACCCCGAGCACCATCGCTGGCTGGCGTGTCTGCCCCTGGCCCACGTCGGCGGGCTGTCGGTGGTCACCCGGGCCCTGCACACCGGGGCAGGGCTCACCGTCCACGACCGCTTCGACGCCGACGCGGTCGACCACGCTGCCCACGACGGCTGCACGCACGTGTCGCTGGTGGCCACCGCCATGGCCAGGATCGACACGACCCGCTGGGACCTGATCGTCCTCGGTGGCTCGGCACCACCGCCCGACCGACCGTCGAACAGCGTCGCCACCTACGGCATGACCGAGACCGGCAGCGGTGTGGTCTACGACGGCGTCCCCCTCCCCGGCGTCGAGGTGACGACGTCGAACGGCGAGCTGTGGCTGCGGGGCCCGATGATCGCCGAGCACTACCGCGACGGCACGCGGGTGGTCGACGACGAGGGTTGGCTGCACACCGACGACCTCGGCACCGTCGCCGATGGCCTCGTGGACGTGGAGGGACGCCGCGGCGACCTGATCATCACCGGCGGTGAGAACGTCCACCCAGATCCCGTGGAACGACGGCTGCGGGCACATCCGGGAATCGTCGACGCCGCCGTCGTCGGTCGCGCTGATCCGGCCTGGGGCCAGCGGGTCGTCGCCGTGGTCGAGCTCACGGATCCAGCCGCCGCTCCCCCGTCGGTCGACGAGCTCGGTGACTGGATCCGGGCCGCGCTGCCGTCGTGGGCCGCGCCGAAGGAGGTCGAGATCCGAGACGTCCTTCCCCGCACGACGCTCGGGAAGGTCCGACGGACCGAACTGCGCTGATCAGCCGTGCGGGCTGATCAAGGCCCCGCCGTCGACCACCATCGTGTGGCCCGTCATCCACGACGACAGGTCCGAGGCGAGGAACAGCACCGCGTTGGCGATGTCCTCGGGTTCGCCGAGCCGCTGCAGCGGCATCGTCGCCGCGACCGCGTCCTCGTTGGTCTCCCACAGGGCCCGGGCGAAGTCGGTCTTGACGAGGCCGGGAGCGACGGCGTTGACGCGGACGCCGGGCGACAGGTCCGTGGCCAGGATCTTGGTGAGGTGGATCAACGCCGCCTTGGTGGTGTCGTAGATCCCGATGACCGCGCTGGTGCTCATCCCGCCGATCGACGCGAGGTTGACGACCGACCCACCGTGGTCCTGCATCCAGGCCTTCCACACCTCCTGGGTCCACACCAGCGGCCCGCGGAGGTTGACCTCGAAGGTCTTGTCGTAGCGGGGCAGGTCGATGTCGACGGCCGGCCCGTAGTACGGGTTGGTGGCCGCGTTGTTCACGAGGACATCGATCCGCCCGAAGGCGTCCAGCGTGGCCTGCACACAGGCCACGGCCTGCTCGGGATCGCCCGCGTTGGCGGCGAACACGGCGGTGTCACCGTCGATGCCCGCGGCGGTCGCCTCGAGCGCGTCCTGCTTGCGCGAGCTGAGCATCACCTGGGCGCCCGACTCGGCGAGTGTCTTGGCGATGGCCGCCCCGATGCCCTTCGACGCGCCCGTCACGAGCGCGACCTGTCCGTCGAGTCTGATCTCCATGGTGAGTCAACGTACTTGCGCGCTCGTAGGTTCGGAGCCATGAACCGCCTCGCCGGAGAGTCGAGCCCGTACCTGCGCCAGCACGCGACCAACCCCGTCGACTGGTGGCCGTGGGGGCCCGAGGCCATGGCCGAGGCCGAGCGGCGCGGTGTCCCGATCCTGCTCTCGGTCGGCTACTCGGCCTGTCACTGGTGCCACGTGATGGCCCACGAATCCTTCGAGGACGAGGCCACCGCCGCGGTCATGAACGAGTTGTTCGTCAACGTCAAGGTCGACCGGGAGGAGCGGCCCGATGTCGACGCGATCTACATGGACGCGGTGCAGGCGATGACCGGTCGGGGTGGCTGGCCGATGACGGTGTTCCTCACGGCGGACGGCCGCCCGTTCTACGGCGGCACCTACTTCCCGCCGGAGGGCCGCCACGGCATGCCCGGCTTCGTGGAGCTGCTCCGAGCCATCGAGGACGCGTGGACGAACCGTCGTGACGAGCTGCTGGACCAGGCCGGCAACCTCACCGCCGCGCTCGGCCGCGCCGGACAGCTCGAGGCCGGCGACGACATCGTCGGCCCCGAGGTCCTGGATGGGGCCGACGCCCACTTCCGCCAGCTCCACGACGACACGAACGGCGGGTTCGGCGGGGCGCCGAAGTTTCCCACTCCACAGAACCTCGACTTCGTGGTCCGTACGCTCGCTCGCAACGGCTCGGCGGTCACCCGGGCGATGGTCGAGACGTCACTGGACGCCATGGCATCGGGGGGCGTGTACGACCACCTGGGCGGCGGCTTCGCCCGCTACTCGGTCGATCCTCACTGGGTGGTACCGCACTTCGAGAAGATGCTCTACGACCAGGCCGGGCTGTTGGAGCTCTACGTGCACGGCGCGCAGGTGACGGGCAACGACCGCTACCGGCAGGTCGCCGCCGAGATCGTCGAGTACGTGCTGCGTGACCTCCGCCAGCCCGGTGGTGGCATCTCCTCGGCCGAGGACGCTGACTCGCCGACACCGACGGGCACGTCGGTCGAGGGCGAGTTCTACGTCTTCACGCCCGACGAGGTGCGCGAGATCGTGGGCGACGACCTCGCCGACACCGCCATCGAGTTCTGGGAGTTCGACCGACCACCCAACTTCGAGGGGCGTTGGATCCCGGCCCGCACCGCGCACCGGGGCGACTGGGCACGCGACGAACGGGTCGAGGAGGCCCGCCGGCGGCTGTTCGAGGCCCGTGCTCGACGCCCGCGTCCCGGCCTCGACGACAAGGTCCTCACCGAGTGGAACGCGCAGTGGATCGCCGCCCTCGCCGAGGCCGGCCCGGCCCTCGATCACCCGGACTGGACCGACGCTGCTGCGGAGACGGCCAGCTTCCTGCTCGACCACCTCCGGCGCGACGACGGGCGCTGGCAGCGCACCTGGCAGGCCGACACCGGCGCGAAGCACGTGGCGTTCGCCGCCGACCTCGCCGCCCTGGTCGACGCCTTCACCCGCCTCTACGAGGCCACGGGCACGCCGTCGTGGCTCGACCACGCCCGCGAGGCCGCGTCGATGCTGGTGTCGCACCACTGGGACGACGACAACGGTGGGGTCTTCACCACCGCGGACGACGGCGAGCAGCTCGTCACCCGCGACAAGGACATCCAGGACAACGCCGTCCCGTCGGCCAACTCGACCGCGGCGGTCGGCCTGCTCCGGCTCGCTGCGCTGACCGGCGACGATGCGCTCCGCCAACGGGGCGAGGCCATCCTCCGCCTCACCGGCCCGTTCGCGAAGGAGGCACCGTCGGGCTTCGGCGTGCTGCTCCGGGCGCTCGACCTCCACCACACCGGCACGACCGAAGTGGTGGTCGCCGGCGAGCGGCCCGATCTCGTGCGCGAGGTGCAGCACCGGTACCTGCCCACCACGGTCCTCGCGTGGGGCGAGCGGTTCGAGACCCCACTCTGGGAGGGACGCGCCGACGGCGCGGCGTACGTGTGCCGCAACTACGCGTGCAGCCTGCCCGCCACCGACGTCGAGACCCTGGTCGACCAACTCAGCTGAGCCGACGCCACTGACCCCGGTGGACGATCTCATCGAGGCCGGGGCGGGCCCGGCCGGCGCTGCGCCCGGACGCGTCGGTGTCCGTATCCGGATGGCCGATCGCCACGGTGCCGATGGCGCGACGATCGTCGGGCACCGCGAAGGCGCGGCGCACCGAGTCCTCGTGCTCGAACTGCCCGAACAGACACGCACCCAACCCGGCGGCAGTCGCGGCGAGGAGCAGGTTCTCGACGGCGGCGCCGCCGTCGACCCACCAGTAGGGCACGGTCCACGATTCCGTGCTGTCACCCAGCCCGGTTGCTGCCTTGTCGGCCTCGGCGTAGCGGTCGACGTAGGCACCGGGCCGGACGTAGACGACGACGAGCACCGGGGCGCGCAGCAGCCCGGGCCAACCGAAGCCCATCCGGCGAGCACCGAGCGTCGCCTCCCAGTAGACCTCGGTCTCGTCGCCCTCGAGCACCAGCAGCTCCCAGGCCTGGGTGTTCCCCGCCGAGGGCGCGCGGCGCGTCAGCTCGAGAAGCCGAGTGAGCACCTCGGCGTCGACCGGCTGGTCGGTGAAGGCACGGATCATCCGGCGCGCGCGGACGATGCCATCGAGGACCTCGAGCCGTGGGTCGTCGTCCATGGGGTGTTCGCCGGATCGGCCGACCCCGCGGCCGACTCGCTCAGGCGAGCTTGTCGAGCTCCTCGGCCAGGGCCCAGCCGAAACCGATGAGGTAGTCACCGTTGTCGGTGTCGAGCCCCTCGAAGAACTGGTCGAAGTCGCTGACGTTCGACGGCTTGGCGGAGACGTGATCGAACACGAGCGGCGCGGTGCCGTCGCCGGTGACCTGGAACTTGCGGTCGCCATAGCGGCTGGGGACGACGCCGAAGCGCTTCGCCAGCCGGCGACCCCACGCCCGCTCCTCGCCCGAGACCTTGTGTCCGTCGCGCGGGACGATGTCGAACAGCGGCTTGAACGCCTCGAAGGGCGAGGCGTCGCGCATGCGGGTGGCCACGAGCACGTCCTCGTCGGGGAAGGCGAGGACGGCACGGCGCAGCTCCTCGGCCATCATGGCCCGCAGGACGGTGTCGCGCTTGGCGTTCTGCTTGATGGCACCGACGCCGATGAGCACGCACGGCGTACCGCCGATGCGCTCGAGCGTCGAGTACGTGAAGCCTTTGAGCTTCCCGCCGTCGCGGGCCTGGGTCACCAGCACCCACGCCTCCGCTTCCTTGGTGAGGGTGCCGATCTCGTGGGGGATCGTGCATTCCGCGCAGAGGTCCGCCAGCTCGCCCAGCTCGGCGTCGCTCAGTCCGGTGCAGTCCTTCGTCTCGACCTCGATCGACATCCGTGCATCAGCCCCTGTGGATCGGCCGGAATGGGTGCCCAATAGTCCAGTCCGCAGCATGGAGCCCGCGCAAATCAGACCGCGGAATTCGCCCGACCCCACAGCGCGCGGTCAGCTCGGCGCGCCACCAGCCGTCGACGTCGTCGTAGTCGCAGGTGGCGTCGGCCACGTACGTCCCCGGTGAGGTGGGCGCGGCATGCTGCCTGGTCACCGCACCGCAGGCCATGGGCCATGCAACCCCGTTCACGACCGCAGCCGGACGCGGCGAGCTAGCCCGTCAGGACCGGCTGGCGGTGGTCCATGACGAGGGCGTCTGGACCGAGGAGCACCCGGATCTCGCTGACCAGGCCACTGCCCCCGTCGACGCCGTAGGCCGGCGGGAGCCGCAGCACCTTGCTGGCACCGAGGTGGAGCAGCACCGGGTGGTCGCCGGGATGCTCGAGCAGGAGCTCCTTGAGCTGGTCGATCAGCGCTGCCGTCAGGCGATTCGCGCTGACGGCGATGCGGAACGGCTCGGCCACATCGGACACGCCCTCGACCACGTCGATGTCCATGGCGATGAGCTTGGGCATGTCCTCGCGCTTGTCGACCTTGGCCTTGACGAGGACGATGGCGTCGTCCTCGAGCTTGTGACCGTGCTCGGTCATGGTGCGGGGAAACACCATCGTCTCTGCGTTGGCGCCGAGGTCCTCGAGGGCGAGGACAGCCATGAGGTCGCCCTTCTTGGTCCACTTGCGCTGGAGGTTGGTGATGACCCCGCCGAAGGTCTTGATCGACCCGTCCTCCATCTCGGGCAGATCGGAGAGGGTCCCGTCGGTGCGCCGGGCCAGGAAGTCCTCGGCGCCGAACAGCGGATGGTCGGACACGTAGAGGCCGAGCATCTCCTTCTCGAAGGCCAGCTTCTGGGTCTTGTCGAACTCGATGTCGGGGATCTCCTCGCGTTCGGAGAAGCCGACGTCGCTGCCGGCGGCCGCGTCGTCGAACAGGCTCATGATCCCGGCGTCGGACTCCTTCCGCCGGGCGACGATGTGATCGATGATCGCCTCGTGGACATTGAGCAGGCCCTGGCGGGGGTGGCCGACGCAATCGAAGGCGCCGGCCTTGATCAGCGCCTCGATCGTCTTCTTGTTGAGCACGCCCACGTCGACCCGCTCGCAGAAGTCGTAGAAGTCGGCGAAGGGGCCGTTGGCGTCGCGCTCGGCGAGGATGAGGCTCACGAGCCCGGTGCCGACACCCCGGACGGCCGAGAGCCCGAAGATGATCTCGGAACTGCCGTCGTCCTTGATCTCCGGCGCGAAGTCGGTCCACGACCGGTTGATGTCGGCGACGGTGACCGGGATCTCCATCGCCCGGCACTCGGCCAGGTACACGGCTGCCTTCTCGAGGTTGTTCTTGACCGAGGTCAACAGCGCCGACATGTACTCGGCCGGGTAGTTCGCCTTCAGGTAGGCGATCTGGTACGCGATGAATCCGTAGCCGTAGGAGTGAGATTTGTTGAACGCGTAGTCGGCGAACGGCTCGATGATGTCGAACCACTCCTCGCCGAGTTCGCGGCCGTAGCCGTTGGCGTCGCAGCCTTCGACGAACTTCTCCCGCTCCTCGACGATCAGCTCCCGGATCTTCTTCCCGCACGCCTTTCGAAGCGAATCGGCTTCGGCAAGCGAGTAGCCCGCGAACTTCTGGGCGATCCGCATCACGCTCTCCTGGTAGATCATCAACCCGTAGGTCGAGCCCAGGATCTCCTCCGCGTCGGGATGGAGATAGGTGATGTCCTGCCGGCCGTTCTTGCGGTCGGCGTAGTCGTTGTGCATGTTGGCCGCCATCGGCCCGGGCCGGTACAGGGCGACCAGCGCGGCCACGTCCTCGAAGCCCGTGGGGGCCAGCGAGCGCATGAGCGCCCGCATCGGCGCGGACTCGAGCTGGAACACCCCGATGGTCTGACCGGAGCGCAGCAGCTCGTAGGTCGGTTCGTCGTCGAGGGCGACCGTGTCGATGTCGATCTCGACGCCGCGGATGTCTCGGATGAGGTCGAGGGCGTCGGAGATGATGTCGAGGTTGCGCAGCCCGAGGAAGTCCATCTTCAGCAGGCCGAGGTCCTCGACGCCGTGCATCTCGTACTGGGTGACGACCGGCGCCTCCTCGAGCGGCACGCCCGGCTCGGGCTTGCGCTGGATCGGGAGGTAGTCGGTGAGTGGCTCCTCGGTGATCACCACTGCCGCGGCGTGGATGCCGTCCGAACGGCGCAGACCCTCGAGCCCGCTGGCCACGTCGATGACCTCTTGGGCCACCGGGTCGTTCTGGTGCATCTCCCGGATCTCGGCGGCCATCTTGTAGCCGTCCTCGTACTTGGTATGGGGCTCGAGGCAGGCGTGCAACGGCGTGTCGCGGCCCATGATGAGCGGCGGCATGGCCTTGGCGATGCGGTCGCCGGTGCCGTAGTCGTGACCGAGCACCCGGGCGGCGTCGCGCACGGCCTGACGGGCCTTGATGGTGCCGAACGTGATGATCTGGGCCACGTTCTCACGCCCGTAGCGCTCGGCGGCGTACCGGATCATCTCGTCGCGGTAGCGGGTGTCGAAGTCCATGTCGATGTCGGGCATCGACACGCGGCTCGGGTTGAGGAACCGCTCGAAGAGCAGGTCGTACTCGATCGGGTCGAGGTCGGTGATCCAGAGCGTGTAGGCCACCGCGCAGCCAGCAGCCGAGCCACGACCCGGGCCGACGCGGATGTCGTGGTCACGGGCGTGCTTGATGAGGTCCCAGGTGATGAGGAAGTAGCTGGAGAACCCCATGTCGCCGATGACCTGGAGCTCGTAGATCAGGCGCTCGATGATGCGGTCGTCGAGGCGGTTGCCCCACCGCTTCTTCGCGCCCTCGAACACGAGGTGACGGAGGTACTCGTCGTCGTTGTCGAAACCGGGCGGCAGCGGGAAGTTGGGCAGCTTCGGCTTGCCGAACTCGATCTCGACGTCGCAGCGTTCGGCCACCCACAGCGTGTTGTCGCAGGCCGTGGGCAGCTCGCGGAAGAGGTACCGCATCTCCTCGGCCGACTTCAGGTAGTGGTCGTCGCCGTGGAAGCTGAACCGGTTCGTGTCGGTGACCAGAGAGTTCGTCTGGACGCAGAGCAAGGCGTCGTGCGCTTTCGCGTCGTGCTTGTGGACGTAGTGGCTGTCGTTGGTGGCCAGCAACGGGGCGCGGATGTTCTGGGCCAGCGCCGCCAGGCGCGGGTTGGCCCACTGCTGGGCCGGGATGCCGTGATCCTGGAGCTCGACGAAGAGGTTGTCGCGCCCGAAGATGTCCTGGAGCCGGCCGGCCAGCTTGACGGCTCTGTCGAAGCGCTCGTCCTCGGACAGCGGATCGGTCTGCTGCTTGTGCGGGTCCAGGATCGCCCTGGGGACCATGGCCTGGAGCACGTGGCCACCGAGGCAGCCGGTGGTGGCGATGAGCCCCTCGCTGTGCTCCTCGAGCAGCTCCCAGTCGACCTTGGGCTTGCGGTAGTAGCCCTCCATGAACGACCGGCTGGCCAGCTGGATCAGGTTCTTGTAGCCGGTCTCGTTCTCGGCCAGCAGGGTGAGGTGGTACCAGGGCTTCTTGTCGCCCTCGCCCTCGCCGCCGGTGTCATCCATCTTGCCGCGGGCCGCGATGCGCTCGGAGCGGTGGTCGTGGGCCATGTAGGCCTCGGTACCGAGGATCGGCTTGACCCCCCGGTCCTTGCAGGCCCGGTAGAAGTCGAGGATCCCGTACATGTTGCCGTGGTCGGTGATACCCAGCGCCGGCTGACCGTCGGCCGCGGCCGCCGCCACGAGCTCATCGAGACGAGCGGCGCCGTCGAGCATCGAGTACTCGGTGTGCACGTGGAGGTGGGTGAACGAGTCGGCCAACGAGTCCCCTTTCCGTGCTGCTCTCCGGCCCCGACGGACCTCGACGACGGGCCAGCCGCACCGACCCGATCCACAACTGCTCCACAGCGGTTCTCCACAGCTGTGGACGAATCACATGGCTGTGATTCGCTCCCCGTGACGGTAGCAGAGCGCGATTTGCTTGCTCGGCCCACCGACCCCGGGATGCCTATGCGGCGTGTTCGGCGGCGTCGACGAGTCGCCACGCCTCGAGCTGGGCGTCGACGCGCTCCTCGGCGCCGGGCACCGTGCAGGCGATCCCGCTCACGGCGACCTCGACGTCGTTGGCGGCCAGGAACTCGCGCACGGATTCGAGCAACCGTGCGTGGAACACGCCGGCGCCCTCGGCGGCGGTCTCGGGCAGGACCACGGCCAGGCGGTGGATCCGGCCGTCGTAGCCGTGCGCAGCACGATCGATGGTGCGGACCCCGCGCGCCAGACGCCGGCCCAGGTCACGCAGCACCTGCCGGCGGCGGCGAGGCGGCAGCGCGTCCAGCTCAGCGGCCGGGATCTCGACGAAAGACACCGAGAAGACGGTCTCGTAGCGCTCGGACCGGGCGCGCTCCAGAGCCACGTCGTTGAGCAGGAACCGGGCGTTGCCGAGTCCGGTCAGGTCGTCGACCTGGTCGTAGAGGTCGAGCTTGTCGAGCGACTGCTCGAGCGTCGACGCCGCCCATCCCCCGACCGCGCCGAAGAGGAGATAGCCGAGACCCCGCCCGATCACGGTCCCGGCGAACTCATTCCAGCCGACGGCATCGATCGCGTCGGCCCGCAGCACGACGTACACCACGATGGCGCCGACCGCGGTCACGATCCCACCGACCACACCGAAGTACATGAGCCCGAGGAAGATCGGGACGAACAACAGCGTGGCCACGACCTCGACGTGGTCCACGCTGCGAGCCAGGAGGCCGACCACGACCACGGCGAGGATGACGAGGCCGGCACCGGTGAGCATCCGCCGCGCCCGGCCGTAGCCCAGCCGGGCGAGCTGACCCACCACGTCGCGTTCGGTCAGCCCCGTGCCGGTCACGCCGCGGACAGTATCGGAGCACCTCCGCGCCCGTGCAGGACCTCCCGTGTGGTTCGCTGTGGTCGATGTGGTCGATGCGGATGCTTCCGACGTCGCTGCGGGCGCGGATCGCGCTCGTGTCGCTGCTCGGGATCTTCCTCATCCCGGTGTTTACCTCGGCCCTTCGGGGCCTGACCCACGTCCTCACCTGCACCGCCGAGATCGACACCACCGTGTCGGTCGATCGCGCCGCCGACGACGCCAACGTCCTGCTGTCGGCCGACAGCATCACCGCCGACGAAGGCGACACCTCGCTGTGCGGGGGCATCGAGATCGACCTCCAACTCACCTCGAGCGACGAGGACCGGGCCGAGATCCTCATCGAGATCGCCAACACGACCGACGTCGACTGGCAGGGCTCGGTCGAGCTCGCCTTCTCCGGTACCGACGTCCCCGTCGCCATCGGCGAGATCGGTGCCGGCGAGACCGCCACCGACACCGTCACGCTCGAGATCGACGCCGACCGGACCTACGAGATCTCCGGCACGCTGCTCCTCGGCCCGTAGGCCACCGTGCTGGCGCCCCCAGGTCGCGCGCCAGCACGAGAACGAAACCCCGAACTGCGGGTCAGAGGTAGGTGCCGGGTGAGTGGCCCTCGGTTGGGCCGCCCTGCTGGCCGCCGGCGGTGAGCTGGTGACGCATCTGCTCGAGCTGCTGGCGAGCGGCGGCCTGCTGCGCGAACAGCGTGGCCTGGATGCCGTGGAACAACCCCTCGAGCCAACCGACCAACTGGGCGTGGGCCACCCGCAGCTCACCGGCGCTGGCCGGCGTGTCGCCGAACGGTGACGCCAGGCGGCTGAGCTCGTCGGCGAGGTCGTCGGACAGGGCGGTCGACAGCTCGGTCACCGACTGGTCGTAGATCTCGCGGAGGCGGTCCCGGCCGGCATCGCCGAGGTCGGCCTCGCGCACCTCCTCGAGCAACTGCTTGGTCATCGCACCGATGCGCATGACCCGGCCCGGCTCCTCGACCGACTCGCGGGGATCGACGGGGCCCTCGACGTCGGCCTGGTGTTCGACGAGCTCGCCACGCTCGATCGCGGATTCGGATTCTGATTCGGATTCGGTGGTTTGCTGACCGGACTCGGTCGCGGACATGAGTACTCCAGCGTCGGGGACAGCGCTCCAGGCTACGGGGAGAACGCGACCTTGCGGGTACCCAGGGACGTTGTGAGGCGCAGCCGAACAACGTCAGAAGTGAGGAGGTCCCCGAGGGACCGACGAACGGCTCAGACCGTGGCGGCGATGAACGGCACCAGCATCTCGGCCTCGGTCATCGACCCGTGGCGGCCGATCAACACGTACGGGCCGGTGTCGAGCGGATCGACGTAGGCGACGGGGTCGCGCGCCACGAGCGCCACGTCGCCCAGCCGGTTGCGCACCGACTGGTCGACACGGGGCCCGAACCAGCCCTCGTCGATCATCTGGTCCCGGGTCAGGATCCAGCCGGTGTCGGCGTGGGCCTCGGCGGCCTCGCGGAGCTGGGACGCGCGCCCGGGACGGGCGTGCAACCAGCGGAACCGACCCTCACCCGACTGCATCGACAGGTGGTCGCGGATGCCCCTGTCGAGCTCGACGAGATTGTTGCCGACCTCGACCTGGCCGTGATCGGCGGTCACGGCCACGCAGGTCCCGGTCGGCAGCGTGGCCAGCAGCTCGGCCACCAGGTGGTCGACCCACCGCAGCTCGCTGTCGTAGTGGCGCCCGAGGCCGTACTCGTGGGCGACCTTGTCGATGCCCTCGTAGTAGGCGTACACGAACGGCTCACCCGAGCTGACCAGTCGGTCGACCTCGGTCACGAGCGTGCCCAGCGTGCGATACCCGACGAAGCGGGCGCCGCCGAGGTGAGCGTCGGTGAACCCCGACGTGGCGAACTCGGCCTTGGTGACCACCGGTGGACGCTCGCCGCCGAAGGGATCCTGGCGCTGGAAGCTCACCGGGGGGATCAACGTCCGGGCGTCGCCATCCTCGGTGGCCCACCGCAGGACGTTGAGGACCCGACCGTCGATGGCCATCCGGTAGCCGATCACGCCGTGCTCGCCGGGTGGCAGGCCGCTGGCGATCGAGGTCAGCGCCGTGGACGTCGTGGACGGGGCCACCGCGCTGACCGGGCCGCCCTCGAGGACACCGCACAGCGTGGGCGCCAGCTTGGTGCGTTCGCAGAGCTGCTCCCAGCCCAGCCCGTCGATGGTGAGCAACACGGTGGACCGCTCGGCCTCGGCCACCGCGCGCGGCACCCAGTCGCCGACCTCGGTCGATGGGTGTTGGACCGCCGCCGCGACGTTGGTGATGCACGGCCCGGTGTAGTCGGGGAGGAATGGTTCGTCAGCCAACGACGTCACGCTACCCACCGATGGCCGCTGGGACGCATTCACCGCCGAAGCCCCCGGACGACCACCGGTCTCCGCGGCGGCGTCCCCTACGATTCGCAGCCGTGCGCGTGTCGACCAGAGGCGATTACGCCAGCCGGGCCTTGCTCTCGTTGGCCCTGCACGGTGGCGACGTCCCGGTGTCGGTGCGCGACATCGCCGCCCGCACCGGCTTGCCCCAGCCCTACCTCGAACAGATCCTGCTCGCGCTCAAGGGCGCCGGCTTGGTCCGTTCGAAGCGCGGTGTGGGCGGCGGCTACGTCCTGGCACGCGACCCGGGGGAGATCACCCTCGGCGACATCGTCTCCGCCGTCGACGGCCCCATCACCCTCGGCGACTTCGGCGAACCCCACACCGACGGGGCCTGCGACCACGAGGGGCAGTGTGTGCTCCTCGCCGTGTGGGGCGCCACGGCCGAGCACATGCGTCGTCACCTCGACGGCCTCCGCCTCGACCACCTGGTGCAGATGGCTCAGGGGGCTCGGACCTGGCCCGAGCTCCCCGCCGACGACACCGCCGCCGAAACCGACGCCGGCGCCGGTTCCGACTGAGCGCGCCGCGCGGCGCCCGGACGCGACGGCCGGGCGTGCCGGCGGTGGTCCGTCGGGGCCCGACTGGGGTCAGCCCACCGTCACCCGTTCTTCCGGCGCCGGACCGCCCACGTTGATGCCTCGGCGACCGTGAATCAGTCGAGTCGGCGGAGGACATCGGCGAGATCGGCGGGCAGTGGACTGTCGAAGGCGAGGGTCGCGCCCGTGCCCGGGTGGACGAACGCCAGGTGCTCGGCATGGAGGAACTGCCGGGGAGCCGGCAGCGACGCCCGGGCGCCGCCGTACCGCGGGTCGCCCACCACCGGGTGGCCGATGGCCTGGAGGTGGACACGGATCTGGTGGGTCCGGCCGGTCTCGAGTCGACAGGTCAGCTCGGTGACCGGGACCGGCCGATCGTGACGTGTGCGCACGTCGTACTCGGTCCGCGCCTCGCGTCCACCCCGGACGACCGCCATCTTGGTCGGCTCGCGGGGCGATCGGGCGATCGGCGCGTCGACCAATCCGTGCTGCTGGTCGAGGTGGCCCCACACGAGCGTGTGGTAGCCACGCGTGACCGCTCGCCGCTGCAACGCCGAGATCAGGGTGGCGTGGGCCTCCGGCGTCCGGGCCACCACCAACAGCCCCGACGTGTCGCGGTCGAGCCGGTGGACGATCCCGGGCCGGTCGGGGTCGCCGACCACGGCGAGCTCGGGGAAGCGGGCCAGTAGGCCGTGGACCAACGTGCCGGTCGGATGGCCGGCGCCCGGGTGGACCACGAGACCGGCTGGCTTGTCGACGACGATGACCTCGTCGTCGTCGTGGACCACCGCGACGTCGACGGTCGCGTCGGCAACCACCTCGGCGTCGGGGCCAGCCGCCGGGAGGTCGAGCTCGACCACCTGGCCCTCGTCGAGGCGAAACGACCGGCGCGGCTGCACCGTGCCGTCGACCCGCACCTCACCGGCCTCGATGAGGGTGGCGGCGTCGTGGCGTGACAGCTCACACAGCATCGCGATCACGCGATCGAGCCGCTCGCCGGCGAGCGAGTGGGGCGTCTGCGCCGAGAAGGGCGCGCTCATGAGGTGTCGTGTCCCTCGGACTCGAGCGCGTCGGTGAAGAGCCCGGCGTAGAGCAGCACGCCGATGCCGATGACCAGGGCGGCATCGGCGACGTTGAAGACCGGGAACCACTGGAGGTCGACGAAGTCGACGACGCCGCCGCCGAGGAACGAGTCGGCCTCCCGGAACAGCCGGTCGACGATGTTGCCGACGGTGCCGCCGATGACCAGGCCGTAGCTCCAGGTGGTCCACCCTGAGCGGGTGCTGCGGGCGGAGCGGAGCAGCACGATGACGACGACGACCGCGACCGCCGACACGAACCGACCGCTGTCGTCGGTGAGGCTGAACGCGGTACCCCGGTTGTAGAGGAGGTTGAACCGCAACGTCCAGAACAGGTCGATGATCCGCGGCGGGTCGCTGAGTGCGCTGACCGCCCACCACTTGGTGAGTTGGTCGACGACGATGGTGACCGCGGCGATGGCGAGGATCCCTCGCAGCGGTCGGTGCGGCGCAGCCGACGGGGCAGCCTGGTCAGTGTCGACCGAAGCCACCGACCTTGTACTCCACCTTCTCCCTCGCCCACGGGATCGCTTCGAGCCGCTCCTCCGGAATGGGTTCGCCCGAGACCTCGCAGATTCCGTAGGTGCCGTCGTCGAACTTGGCGAGGGCATGGTCGATTTCGTCGATCATCTCCCGCGCCTTGGCCGAGAGCGCGAGGTCGCGGCCCCGCTCGACGGCGATGGTGTCGCCCTCGCCCGACTCCTCGTCGAACTGGACATCGCCGGGCTCGTGGTCGGCCACGAGGCTGTCGGCCTCGGCCTTGAGCGCGATTGCCTGGCGGTCGTACACCTCGCGCTCGGCCACGAGCGACTTGCGCATCCGCTCGAGGAACCTGCGGTCGAAGGGCGACCTCGCCTTGCGGGACCGGCCCTTCTTCCTGGTGCCCGAGGAGCCGCTGGCCTTCTTGGCCGCCGCCTTCTTGGTGCTCCCGGCCTGCTTCGTGGACCGGTTCGAGGTCTTCTTCGCGGACCGGTTCGAGGTCTTCTTCGTGGTCTTCTTCGTGGACCGGTTCGTGGTCTTCTTCGCGGACCGGTTCGAGGTCTTCTTCGCGGCGGTCGCCTTCTTCGCCTTCTTCGCCTTCTTCGCCTTCTTCGCCTTCTTCGTCGACCTGGTCGACTTGGTCGCCTGCTGGCGCGACGCGGCCGACTTGGTGGTCTTCGTGCCGCTGCGGCTGGCCGAGGCCTTCTTCGCGCCGGACTTGCTGGCCCCGGACTTCTTCTTGGTGCTCCGGCTTGCCGGCGTCTTCTTCGCTGCTGCCAACGTCGTGCTCCTCCCGCACAAAGGAGCCGGAACACTAGGTGTTGCCGAGGTCGGCAGCAAGGCGTGGGCCCGATTCGGGATGCGGTGCATCCCGGCGACGTCCGTAGGATGACCGGATGGCTGCAGCGGACCAGGGCGCCTACCCCCACGTCGACCCCCGTCCCTCGTTCCCCGACCTCGAGCGGCGCGTCATCGAGCGTTGGGAGGCCGAGCGGACCTTCGAACAGTCGGTGGCTCAGCGCGACGGCGCGGAGGAGTTCGTCTTCTATGACGGCCCGCCCTTCGCCAACGGCCAACCCCACTACGGGCACCTGCTCACCGGTTTCGTGAAGGACGCCGTCCCCCGGTACCAGACCATGCGCGGCCGCAAGGTCGAGCGCCGCTTCGGGTGGGACTGCCACGGACTGCCCGCCGAGCAGGAGGCCGAGAAGCGGCTCGGGGTCATGGGGCGCAAGGCGATCGAGGAGCTCGGCGTCGACGTGTTCAACGCCGAGTGCCGCTCGCTGGTCACCGGCACCGCCGACAGCTGGCACAGCTACGTCACCCGCCAGGCCCGCTGGGTCGACATGGAGAACGACTACAAGACCATGGACCCCACGTTCATGGAGTCGGTCATGTGGGCGTTCAAGACGCTCTACGACAAGGGGCTCGCCTACGAAGGCCTGCGGGTGCTCCCCTACTGCTGGGAGTGCGAGACACCGCTGTCCAACTTCGAGACCCGGATGGACGACGCCTACCGCGATCGCCAGGACCCGGCGATCACCGCTTGGGTCGAGCTCACCAGCGGCGACCATGTCGGCAAGCGGTTGTTGGTGTGGACGACGACGCCGTGGACCTTGCCGTCGAACCTGGCGGTGGCCGTGGGACCCGAGTTGACCTACGAGGTGTACCGCGACGCCGATGGGCACGAGTACGTGCTCGGCACCAACACCGTCGAGACCTACGAGGCCCAACTCGGCGATGCCGAACACGTCGCGACGTTGCCCGGCGCCGAGCTCGGCGGTGCGGACTACGCACCGATCTTCGACTTCTTCACCGGCACGGAGAACGCCCACCGTGTGCTGGTGGCCGACTGGGTCGCCGACGACGAGGGCACGGGCATCGTGCACATGGCCCCCGGCTTCGGCGAGGACGACAAGGCCGCCTGTGACGATGCCGGCATCCCGACGCTGGTCCCGGTCGACGAGAAGGGTGCGTTCACCGCCGACGTGCCCCCGTACGCAGGCATGCAGGTCTTCGACGCCAACAAGGAGATCACCCGAGACCTGAAGGAACGCGGCGTGCTCGTCCGGCACGACTCCTACGTGCACAGCTACCCCCACTGCTGGCGAACCGACACGCCGCTGATCTACAAGGCGATGTCGTCGTGGTTCGTGTCCGTGACCGACATCAAGGAACGGATGCTGGCGCTCAACCAGCAGATCGACTGGGTGCCGGCCCACGTGCGCGACGGCAGCTTCGGCAGGTGGCTCGAGGGCGCCCGCGACTGGTCGATCAGCCGCAACCGGTTCTGGGGCTCGCCGATCCCGGTCTGGAAGTCCGACGACCCCGCGTACCCCCGCGTCGACGTCTACGGCTCGGTCGCCGAGCTCGAAGCCGACTTCGGTGTCCCGGGGGAGCGCACCGTCACCGACCTGCACCGGCCGATGATCGACGAGCTGGTGCGTCCCAACCCAGACGACCCCACGGGTGCGTCGATGATGCGGCGGATCCCCGATGTCCTCGACTGCTGGTTCGAGTCGGGCTCGATGCCCTTCGCCCAGGTCCACTACCCCTTCGAGAACCAGGAGTGGTTCGAGGACCACTTCCCCGGCGACTTCATCTGCGAGTACATCGGCCAGACGCGGGGCTGGTTCTACACCCTCCACGTGCTGGCCACGGCGCTGTTCGACAAGCCGGCGTTCAAGACCTGCGTGGTCCACGGCGTCCTGCTCGGTGACGACGGGCAGAAGCTCTCCAAGCGCCTGAAGAACTACCCCGATCCCGTCGAGGTGTTCGACACCATCGGCTCCGACGCCATGCGCTGGTCGCTGCTGTCGTCCGCCGCGGTCCGTGGCGGCGACATGGTCGCGGCCAAGGAGCCGATGCAGGACGCGGTCCGCCAGGTGCTGCTGCCGATCTGGAACGCCTGGTACTTCCTCGCCCTCTACGCCAATGCCGGCGACGGCCTCCGTCGCGGCCGGCGAGTACCCGCCGACGCCCGGCTCGACCACGTGCTCGACCGCTACGTGCTGGCGAAGACCCGCATCCTCGTCGACGACGTCACCGACCGGATGGACGCCTTCGACCTCTCGGGGGCGGCCGCGGCGATCAACGGATTCCTCGACTCGCTCAACAACTGGTACATCCGGCGGTCCCGCGAGCGGTTCTGGGGTGAGGACCAGACCGCGATCGACGTCCTCCACACCGTCCTCGACGACTTGCTGCGGGTCGCGGCACCACTGCTGCCCCTGCTCACCGAGCGAGTCTGGGGCGACCTCACCGGCGAAGGCTCGGTGCATCTCACCGACTGGCCGGATCCCGACGACCTGCCCGCCGACCCCGCACTGGTCGAGACCATGGACCGCGTGCGTGGCGTCGCCTCGGCCGCCAAGTCGGTGCGTGAGGCCCGGGGACTGCGCCGGCGCCTACCACTGCGCACCCTCACGATCGCCACCGCCGACAACGACGCCCTCGTGCCGTTCGAGCAGCTGATCGCCGACGAGGTCAACGTGCAGGCCATCGAGTTCGTGCCGAGCGGCTCGCTCGGCGAGGAGCGCTACGAGGTCGACCTGCGCTCGGTGGGCAAGCGCCTGGGGCCCGATACCCCGGTGGTGGTCCAGGCCATCAAGCGCAACGACTACGCCTATGACGCCGACGCCGACGAGCTCGTCGTCCACGGCGAGTCCGGGACGACCTTCCGGTTCGGTGCCGACGAGTACGTCCGCAAGCTCGAGGCCGACGACCCCGAGGCCACCGCCGCTCTGCCCGGAGGCGACGGCCTGGTCCACCTCGACACCGACGTGACGCCCGAGCTCGAGGGCGAGGGGCTCGTCCGCGACCTTGCCCGCGAGGTCAACGACCTCCGACGCCACGACGGCTTCGACGTCTCCGATCGGATCCGACTGGTCCTCGATGCCGGCCACCACGACGACCTGCGGTCGGCGATCGACTCGCACCGCCGGTTCCTGATGGAGGCGACGCTGGCGGTGGAGGTGGTGCTCGCCGACGACCCCCTGCGCGAGGCGCACCGGGTCGAGATGGCCGACGGTCGTGCCATCCACGTGGCCGTGGCCCACCAGACGCCCCCCGCCTGAGCTGGCGGCACCGGCTCGACCGGTGTCGCCCAGGTCGGGGTCTTCAGGGGAGACGGCGGTCGATCTCGTCGACGACGGTCTCGCGACCGGCGCCGGCGACCTCGCGCGCTCGGACCTCTGCGAGCTCGTCGACCTCGAGCTGGGAGAGCAACGGCACGATCTGGCTCGCGCTCAGCCCGTCGTAGTCGGCGATCGGGAACAGGTACTCGTCGTCCTCGTCGTCGTCGAGGTCGAGCAGGCTCGAACCGCCACCGGGTCGTGCCGGTGACGTCGCGGCACGACCCGTTGCCGGTTCTGGGGGCGGGGCCGGCGCGGCGGGCGCCTCCGCGGACGCGGATCCGAGCCCAGCCTCGGTCGCGGGCTCGGCGATGTCGTCGGCGAGCGGGGCCGGAGCGGCCCTGGTGCCCTCGGTGGACGGGCGTGCCCGTCGGAACGCGACATACAGGACAACCGCCGACGTCGCGCTCGCCGCGATCGAGAGGTAGATCAACGTCAGACCGTCGTCGTTGAGCAATCCGACCACCAGCAGGATCGTCGCCAGAAGGACGAGCCCGAAGCTCACGAGAACCAGCACAGATGTCACCTTCCGGAAGCGAAGCAACGGCGGGCCATCCTAAGGACCTGCGCGGAACGGGCGATCATCGCAGGTCCCCATCCGCTCGGCTCCTGAGCAGCCCGCTCGATGTGGGCGGAGGACGACGCATGGTGCATCCCGCCGATCAGCGATCGGGTTCGGACCAGGGGTCGTCGTCCGCCGCATCGGGGTCGATGGTGGGCGTCGCCTGCGTCGACTCGTCGCGGCCGAACGGATCGTCGCTGGCCTCCCACGGAACCCCGTCCTCGTCGGCCGTGGAGGTCTCGTCGGTCTCATCGGTCTCGTCGGTCTCGTCGGAAACGGCCATCTCGGGGACCGCGAGGTCCTGCAGAGCGGCGGGATCCTCGGCCAGGCGCTGCAACTCGCGCGCCGTGGACCGCATCCGGGTCCGTTGCTCGTCGAGCCAGCGCCGCAGGCTGCGGATGTCATCGGAGAGGGAATCGCGGTCGTGACGCAAGGTGATGACCTCCGCCTGGATGGCCCGCTTGATCTCCTCTCCTGCTCGGCGAGCCTCCTCCTCGGCCTCGGCCTTGGTGGTGGCGAGCATCGCCTCGGCCTCCGAGCGCTGCTGGTTGGCCACGGTCTCGGCCTCGGCCCGGATCCGTTCGGCCTCGGCCCGGGCATCGGAGATGGCGGCCTCGGCCGTTCGCTCGGCGTGGACCAGGATCCGCATCGGCTCGTCGACCGAGGACGTCTCGTCGTCGGTGGCCGGCACCGATTCGGACACGGGCTCGACTCCCTCGGGCGCCGGGGCGGGCTCGACCATGGTCGCATCCGCGGGCGCGCCCGCTTCGAGCTCGGCGACGCGGGCCTCGGCCCGCTCGGCTCGATCGAACTCGGCCTTGAGCCGGGCGAGCAGGACGTCGAGCCCCTCGGCGCACCGCTCGAGGAAGTCGTCCACCTCGGCCATGTCGTACCCGCGGCGAGCCGGGCCGAACTTGGCTTCGAGGAGGAGTTCTGGCGTCAGTTCCATGGCGGCGATGGTATGCCGCGAAGCGGGGGCTGCTCAGTGATGGTCACGGGCGTGGCGGCCGATCGCTCGACGAGATCAGCAGACGGGATCAGCAGATGATGCTCTGGAGGAAGATGATGCCGAACATCACGATCATCACCGAGAAGTCGATGCCGCCGAAGCTGGCACCGATCGCACGCCGGACCGGCGCGACGACCGGCTCGGTGACCTTGTAGATCATGCGACGGACCTCGGCCAAGCCGCTGCCGGGCTGGGTCGGGAACCACGACAGCAGCGCGCCGGCGAACAGGACGATGAGGTAGACGCCGAGCAGCTGGCAGATGAGAGCCGGCACGGTGGCTCAGCTACCCGCGGCGAGCCGGCGCTTGTCGTCGTCGGACACCTCGACCTGGGCCGGTGTCAGCAGGTAACCGCCGGTGCGGACACGCTCCATGTGCCCACCGAGGGCGTAGCAGATGCCGGACGCGAAATCGATGAGCCGGCGCGACAGCTCGCGGTCGAGCCCGGCGAGGTCCATGAGCACGGGCTGATCGGCCTTGAAGCGATCGGCGATCTCCTTGGCGTCGTCGAACGACTCGGGGTCGAGCACCGCGGGCCGGGCCGAACTCGGTCGCATCGGTCGCACGGTCGGGGTCTCCTCGATCCGGGAGGCACGTGGGTCGCTGGGCGGGAAGGTGGCCCCCTGACCCTGAGCTTGAGCCTGACCCTGACCCGGGCTCGAGCCCTGGCCGGGGAGCTGGCGGACCGAGCCGGTCGGGCCGCCGGGTCGGGCGCCGGGGCGCGGGGTCACGTAGCCCTCCTCGTCGACGTCGGGACCGGGCCAGCCCTGGGCGCGGGGCTGGGGGCGCGGCGGGCCCACGCCCGGCGCGGATCCGGGGGCGCTGCGACGCTCGGGGGCGCCATGGCCAGCACCGGGACCCGGAGCACCCGGAGCCGGCGCGCTGGGACCAGGACCGGGGCGCGCGCTGCCGGGACCGGGTCGAGCCTGGCCCTCGTAGGGGTAGTCGTCGTACTCGTCGTCGGGCGCGAGTCCCAACCAGACCATGGCCTTCTGCAGCACCCCTGCCATCGAATCGCCTCCTCGGAGTCCCTCGCCAGTCTCGCACGCTTTCGGTCATCTCCCGCGAATGCTGGACCACGGAGCGCGCCGGGGACATCCCGCCTCGACGTGCCGCGCCGTCCGACGCTGGTCCGAGTCCGTCACGCCGGCCGCGGTCCGAACAACGCCGAGCCGACCCGGAGCATCGTCGTCCCGGCCCTGACCGCCAACTCGAGGTCGTCAGTCATGCCCATCGACGTCACGTGCAGATCGAGGTCGGAGCACAGATCGGCCACGGCCTCGAACCCGGCCCGGGTGGCCCGGTCGTCGCCGTCGACGCCGACGGTCATGAGCCCCTCGACGACCAGACCGGCTCCGCCCGCCTCCTCGACCAGGGAGCGGACATCGGTGATCGGACAGCCACCCTTGTGTCCCTCGCCCGTGGCATTGACCTGGACGAGGATCCGAGCGCCCGGCGCCCGGTTGGCGATCTCGCCCACCAGCGACGACCGGTCGACGCTCTGCCAGCACGTCACGGCGTCGGCCACCAGCTTCACCTTGTTGGACTGGAGCCGCCCGATGAAGTGCCACTCGGCGCCGCTCACCTGCGCGGCCTTGTTCGCCAGCTCCTGGGCGTAGTTCTCCCCCAGGACGGTGAGCCCCGCAGCGATGGCCGCCCTCGGCGCGTCGGCGTCGAAGCCCTTGGTCACGGCGACGATGGTGATGGCGTCGGGGTCGCCGCCCGCGTCGCCGATGCGGTGGCGGACCCGGTCGAGGTTCGCGTCGACGGTGGCGGGGTCGATGGTCATGGACCCACCGTGATGGCGGCTGCGTGCCGGCCACGGTCACCCCGGGCCCGGTGGGAGAAGAACCGGTCGGGTTCACAGGCCGTACAACCACCCTCGACGACCACCCGGTCGATCTCCGGACGCTCGTCCAGCGCTGATCGAACCGTCGCCAGCAGGTCGAGGGCCGGAGTCCCCGCAGCGGTCGTGGAGCGCACTCCGTCGCCGTAGCGCTCGGCAACCCGGTCGAGCGGGTCCTCGCCGAACTCGTAGCAGTTGGCACGGATGTGCGGCCCGACGTGGGCCGTGATCCGGCGAGCGCCGAGCTGCTCCATGGCGTCGAGGGTCTCCCCGAGCACCCCCGCCATCAGGCCGCGCCACCCAGCGTGGGCCGCACCCACCACACCGCCGCCGCGGAACAGGACGGGGACGCAGTCGGCGGTGTGGACCGCGAGCACGGCACCCGACGTCCGTGTGACGGCCGCGTCGGCCTCTTCCCCGGCGTGCTGACCAGGCGTGTCGACCACCACCACCCGCGCGCCGTGGACCTGCCGCAACCACGTCCACCGCCCGCGCATGAACGCCTGCCGGGCGTCGTGCAACGCCACAGGGTCGCCGTCGATGCGGAAGTCGCCCCGCTCACGCTCGCTGAACGAGAGCGCGCCGGTGCGCATTGGACCCGGGCTACTTGAGGAACGACGGGACGTCGAAGTCGTCGTCGCCGTCGTCGCCGAACAGATCGTCGTCGTCGCTGAGCACGTCGGAGAGATCGTCGCCGGCCGATGGCTGGTGCAGGGACGAACCCGACGGGCTGCTGGCGTCGCCGTCGAATCGATCGAAGCCGGCAGCGATCACGGTCACCCGGACCTCGTCGCCGAGATCGTCGTCGACGACCGTGCCGAAGATGATGTTGGCTTCGGGGTGGGCCACGCCGTGGATGACCTCGGCGGCCTCGTTGACCTCGAACAGGCCGAGGTCGCTACCGCCGGAGATGGTGAGCAGGATGCCCCGGGCACCGTCGATCGATGCTTCGAGCAGGGGGCTGGAGATGGCGTTCTTCGACGCCTGCAGTGCTCGTCCCTCGCCCGACGCGTAGCCGATGCCCATCAACGCCGAGCCGGCGTTGGACATGATCATCTTCACGTCGGCGAAATCGGTGTTGATCAGGCCCGGCGTCGTGATCAGGTCGGTGATGCCCTGAACCCCCTGGAGCAGGACCTCGTCGGCCATCTTGAAGGCGTTGAGCATCGAGGTCTTCTCGTTCGACACCGTGATGAGGCGGTCGTTCGGGATGACGATGAGGGTGTCGACCTTCTCCTTGAGGCGCTGGATCCCCTGCTCGGCCTGGACCGAGCGGCGGCGCCCCTCGAACGCGAACGGCCGGGTCACCACGCCGATGGTCAGGCTGCCCAGGCTCCTGGCGATCTCGGCCACGACCGCAGCCCCGCCGGTGCCGGTGCCGCCACCCTCGCCGGCGGTGATGAACACCATGTCGGCGCCCTTGAGGACCTCTTCGACCTCCTCGCGGTGCTCGTCGGCCGCCTGGCGACCGACGTCGGGATCGGATCCGGCGCCGAGGCCCCGGGTCAGCTCGCGGCCGATGTCGAGTTTGACGTCGGCGTCGCTCATCAGCAGGGCCTGGGCGTCGGTGTTGATCGCGATGAACTCGACGCCCTTCAGCCCGGCGTCGATCATCCGGTTGACGGCGTTGACGCCGCCGCCCCCGATGCCGACGACCTTGATGACGGCGAGGTAGTTCTGCGGGTTCGCAGCCATGGGACCGGTTACTCCTCTGTGGGGTGGGGGGCCCGGTGCCTGCTGGCAACGGCCCGGATACGCGGGTGTGCGGGCGGCCGCGAGCCGCCCAGGGTCGAGGTCCAGTGAAGGTCGAGGTCGACCTCGACCTCAGGTTCGGGTCGGAACGCTACGAGCACGGTTCCTCCCTGGTCAACACCGGGCGTTCGGGGACTCGGAGATCGATGGTCGCGACGGGGCAGCTCCGGTCGACGCGCGCGTACAACGTACGGAAGGCCTCGAGCTTGGTCGGAAGCGCCGAGGCGTCGCCGAGCTCGACGGTGGCGCCATCGGTGAGCTCGAAGCGCAGCGGTGCGAGCTGGACGGCCTGCACGGCGCCGGCCGGGTCGGCACGGAGCCGTTCGGCCAGGGTGACGGCCTCCGCCAACGCGGGGTCGATCCGCTCGCCGACAGCAGGCGGCTCGTCGCCGACGTCGACCCGAACGAAACCCGGGGAGGTATCGACGGCCGGCGGGATCTCGGCGGGATCGCCGGACAGGACCCGGCCGCCGGTGCCGACCAACACGGTGCTCCCGCCGCCGGCGACGAGCGCGGCCGGGGTTCGTTCGACCACGTCGATGTGGACCCCGCCGGGCAGGTCGCGCTCGACCGTGGCCTCCTCGATCCAGGGGAGGGCCTCGACACGGGACTCGGCGGCGTCGAGGTCGGCGAGCAGCAGGGGTGAACCGATCGAGATCCCCGCGACCTCGGTGATGGCGGCGGGCTCGGTGGCCCGGGCGCCGGCGATGTCGATCCGGTCGACGTCGAGGATCGGGCTCTCGAGCACGATGACGATGCCCAGGGCGAGGATCGCCACCAGGATCAGCAGGATGAGCCGGTAGAGACGGCGACGATCGGGGTCGTCGCGGGTGACGTGGCGGACGGCGCGCCGGCGCGCGCCCAGGCGCGGGTCGACGACCACGTCGCCACCCCCGCCCGCCAGGCCCGGCGAGCTGGGGGCCGTCATGCGAGGTCCTCGGTGCGGTAGCCGACCAGCACGGTCTCGGGATGCAGGCGCACCCCGGTGGCCGCCTCGACCTCGTTGCGGACCTCGAGCATGAGCGCCACGACGTCGTCGGCTCGACCGTCGCGATCGGCCTGGATGAAGTTGGCGTGCTTGTCGGAGACGTGGGCGCTCCCGAGACGGCGTCCCTTGCATCCTGCGGCCTCGACCAGCCGTCCGGCCGAGTCGCCCGTCGGGTTGGTGAACACCGAGCCCGCGTTCTGGCCGCCGGGCTGGTTGGTGCGCCGCCACTGCACGATCTCGGAGAGCTCGGCCTCGCCCTGCTCGCGATCGCCGGGCGCCAGTTCGAGCGTCGCGTCGACCACGACCTGGGCAGGGGTGATCGCGGAGCGGCGATACCCGAGCGCCAGTGCTGTCGACTTCACCTCCCCATCCTCCCCCGTGTGGAGATCGAACACGCGGACCCCCGCCAGCGACGCGGCCATGTCCGAACCGTGGCCGCCCGCGTTCATCCGGACCGCACCACCGATGGACCCGGGGACCCCGACGGCCCACTCGAAGCCCGTGAGCCCGGCCCGGACCGTCTGGCGCGCGACCACGGGGAGCAACGCCGCCGCGCCGGCCCGCACGGTGGTCCCGTCGGTGTCCACGGTCGAGAAGGGCGGGCCGAGGTGGATGGCGATGCCGGGGAAGCCGGCGTCGGCCACGAGGAGGTTGGAGCCGTTGCCCACGACGAGGACCTCGACGTCGGCGACAGCGAGCGCCTGCGCCACGAGCATCAGGTCGTCGATGTCGTCGGCCTCGACGAACAGGGCGGCCGCCCCACCCACCCTGTAGGTGCTGAACGGGGCGAGGGAGACCTCTCGACCGGGCCCGGTCGCCGAGCACCGCTGCGGCCGCTTCGAGCTGGGCGGGGTCAGTTGCCATGACCGGCCTCCAGGATCTCGAGGACCCGGTCGGGCACGCGGGTGAGGTCGCCGGCGTTGAGCGTCAGGCAGCAGTCGCCGGACTCGAGGACGTCGAGCAACCACGTCGTCGCCGCGTCGAGGTCGGGGAGGAACCGGGCCGGGAGATCGGGATGGGCCTCGGTGACCGCCTCGAGCACGAGCCGCCCGGTCACTCCCTCGATGGGTGGTTCCCCGGCCGGATAGAGCTCGGTGACCGCCAACAGATCGACACCGACGAACGCGTCCGCGAACGTCGGGGCCAGGTCGCGCGTGCGGGTGTAGCGGTGGGGCTGGAACACACACACGACCCGTTCGAACGGGCCACTCCGGGCGGCCTGCACGGCCGCGGCGACCTCGGTCGGCAGGTGGTCGTAGGAGTCGACGAACGTGATGCCGTTCGCTTCGCCCCGCACCTCGAAGCGCCGGGCGACCCCGGCGAAGCGACCCAACGCGCGAGCGGCGACGTCGAGCGGCACGCCGGCGGTCACGGCGGCGGCGATGGCTCCGGCTGCGTTGCGGGCGTTGTGGGCCCCCGGTGCCGACGGCACGGTCACCTCGACGCGGCGGCCGTCGTGCTCGTGGGTGTAGGCGACACCGATGCCCTCGGGGCGGATGTCGTGGAGCCGGTGGTCGGCGGCGGCATGGGTGCCGTAGGTGACCGGCTGGCGGGCATCGGCGACCAGCCCGGCGGCGCCGGGGTCGTCGAGGCACAGGACGGCCGCGCCCTCGAGCTGGCGGACGAACCGGCGGAACCCGTCGAAGAGCGCGTCCTCGCTCCCCCAGTACGAGAGGTGGTCGGCCTCGAGGTTGGTGACCACGCCGTGGTGGGCGCCGAGGGTCAGGAAGGTGCCGTCGGACTCGTCGGCCTCGACCACGAAGCCGGGGCCCGTACGCCAGTCTGCGTTGGCCCCGAGCCCCGGGACCCGGGTACCGACGAGGAACCCGGCACCGTCGCCGGCACCGTCGAGGATCGTGGCGAGCATCGCCGACGTCGTCGACTTGCCGTGCGTGCCGGCCACCGCGGTGACCTGCCGCTGCGTGCAGATCGCGGCGAGCACGTCGCGTCGATGGACCACGGGGACCCCGGCTCGGGTCGCCGAGACCACGTCCGGGTGATCGGTGGGCGTGGCCGTGGAGGTGACCACGACCGCACTCGCGGGCGCGGCCGGTGACGCGGGACCGACCGCGACGTCGACACCCAACGCGCGCAACGGCCCGAGGAACGGTGTCTCGTTGTGGTCGGTGCCCGACACGGCATGGCCCATCTGGGCGAGCACGGTGGCCACGGCGCTCATCCCCGCGCCTCCCACGTTGACCACGTGGATGCGGCGCGGGCTGGCGAGGTCGGGCACCCGGCGCGGATCGGCCCGGTCGCGCACCGCCTGCTCGCGCTCGGCCGGGGCCGGATCGAACGCGTCGCGGTCAGGACGTGCGGACATGGCGTTCGGCCAGGTCGGCCACGCGGGCAGCGGCATCGGGCGCAGCGAGGGAGGACATGGCGGCCGACATGCTCGAGAGCCGCTCGCGATCGGTGAGGAGGGCCTCGACCTCGGCAGCGAGGCGGTCGCCGTCGAGCTCGTCGTCGCGGATCACCACGGCACCGCCGGTGGCCGCGACCCGTTCGGCATTGGCCACCTGCTGGCCACCGGTCGTGACCAGTGAGGGCACGATGACTGCGGGCCGCCCCGTGGCGGCCAGCTCGAAGCACGTGCCCGAGCCGGCGCGACACACGACCAGGTCGGCCCGCGCGAGCTGGCCCGGCATGTCGTCCTCGTATTCGACGGCCTCGTAGACGAGCTCGCCGGTGTTCGCGGGTCGGGCCAGCGTGGGCCAATCGCGACGCCCGACGACGTGGTGCACCGCCAGGTCGTTCCGGTCGTGCCAGTGCTCGACCGCGGCCACCGTGGCCCGGTTGATCGAGAGGGCGCCGAGCGAGCCACCGAAGACCAGGACCTGCGTGCGCCCGTCGGCCCGGGACTGTCGTTGCGTCTCGAACAGCTCGGCCCGGACGGGGTTGCCCACGACCGTGGCTCGCGGCAACGGCGTGTCGGGGAACGACACCGCACAGGCACGGGCGAACCGTGCGAGCAGCCGGTTGGCGGCGCCGGGCACCGCATTCTGCTCGTGCACGACGAGTGGGACGCGCCACAGGACGGCACCGAGGCCGCAGGCCACGCTCGCGTAGCCGCCGACGGCGATCACGACGTCGGGTCGCTCGCGGCGGACCAGAGCCACGGCCTTGACGAGCGCCCGCAGGAGTCCCACGACGGCCCCCACGTTGTCGAGCGTGAGCCGCCGGGCGATGCCGCGCCCGGGCAACAGTGTCGACTCGAACCCGGCCTCGGGCACCAGGCGCGCCTCGAGGCCGCGCGCCGATCCGACCAGGTGCAGGTCGTGGCCGCGGTCGGCCAACGCGGTCGCGATCGCGAGCGCGGGAAGGACGTGGCCGGCGGTCCCGCCGCCGGTGACCAGGATCTTCATCGGCCCCGAACGGTACGCCCGGTGGACCCCCGGTCGCCGTTCCCGGCGCGCCGAGCGGCGATCCGTTCCCGCACGGCGTGTTCGGGAGCCCGGCTCTGGAACGCCACGTTGACCAGCACGCCGGCCGCGACCATGGTCGACAGCAGCGACGAACCGCCGAAGCTGACGAACGGCAGCGGCACGCCGGTGATGGGGAGGATGCCGAGGACGGCCCCCACGTTCACGAACCCCTGCACGGCGAACCATGCCGCCACCCCGGTGGCCAGCATCGAGCCGAACCGGTCATGGGCCCGGGCGCCGATGCGCAGAGCGCAGGCGATCATGACGGCGAACAAGCCGACCACGAACAACGCGCCGATGAGGCCGAGCTCCTCACCGATGATGGCGAACACGAAATCGGTGTGGGCCTCGGGCAGGAACCCCCACTTCGCCCGGCTGGCCCCGAGCCCCGTGCCCGACACACCGCCGGAGGCGACGCCGATGAGGGACTGGATCGTCTGATAGCCGGTGTCGCCGGCGTTCTCCCACGGGTCGAGGAACCCGGTGACCCGAGCTCGGCGGTACGGCGCCGCCAGCGCAGCCATCATGCCGATCGCCGCACCCGCCAGCGCGAGCAAACTCAGCACCCGCAACGGCAGGCCACCCTGGAGGAGCATGCAGCCCACGACGGCGCAGATGATGGCGGAGGTCCCGAGGTTCGGCTGCAACATGAGCAGGCCGACCATGGTGACGACCACGAGCAGCACCGGTCGCAGCACCACCCGGAGGTCGTGGATCCGATCGCGTTCGCGCGCCACCAGCGCGGCCACGTAGACGACGAGTGCGAACTTCGCTGGCTCGGCCGGCTGGAGCTGGAACTCGCCGAATCCCAACCAACGTTGGGCGCCGTTGACGCTGATGCCCACCCCGGGAACGAGCACCATGCCGAGCAGGGCAATCGAGCCGATCACGAGCACCGGGACGAGCGAAGTCCAGCGGTGATAGTCGATCCGCGCACCCACGTAGAGCCCGACGAATCCCACCACCAACCACGCGCACTGCCGGAGGAAGACGCTGAACGCCGAACCGCCGACCTCGGCGGCGATCACCGATGACGCCGACAAGATCATGACCGACCCGATCAGGCTCAGCAGCACCACCAGCACCACCAGGGTCACACCGAGCACGGCCTGGGACTCGGCGTCGGCGGTGCGGGGCTCGGGCACCACGCGCAGGCGCGGGCGCCTCGCCGCTCGTTCCCGACCGGTCCTCGACGCTCGCGGTTCCTGCTCGCTGCGACGCATACCGCGCCCGACGGGCCGGCCGTCGCCGAGGCTGACATCGCTCATGATCGTGCCTTCCGTTCGAGTACCCGGGTCGTGAAGTCGTCGCCGCGGGCGGCGTAGTCGGCGTACCAGTCGAACGACGCGCACGCCGGCGACAGCAGGACCGCGTCGCCCACGACCGCCCGTCGGGCCGCCGCCGCGACCGCGTCCTCCATCGAGGTCGCGATTTCCACGGGCACGAGCCCATCGAAGGCGGCCTCGACCTCGGCGGACGCCTCGCCGATGGCCACCACGGCCCGCACGTGGGCGACACCGTCGGCCAACTCGCCCAGGTCGAGTCCCTTGTTGCGACCGCCCGCGATGAGAACCACGTGCTCGAAGCCGCGAACGGCGGCGAGCGTGGCATGGGGCACCGTGGCCTTGGAGTCGTCGTACCAGCTGACGCCGTCGATCGTGGCCACGAGCTGCACGCGGTGTGGGAGGGGGCGGGACCGACGCAGGACCGCGGCCACTGCTCCGTCGTCCGCGCCGGCAGCGTGGGCCGTCGCCGCGGCCGCCAGCGCGTTCGACAGGTCGTGGGGCAGGGCCCGGGGGAGCTCGTCGACACCGACGAAGGGCCCGGCGGGACCGGCGAGGGCGGCCGACCCGGAGGCGGGTCCCGTCACCTTGTAGTCCGCTGCGGGCTCGATGATCGAGAAGCTCACGGGACGGGACTCCACCCCGGCGAGGTGACGCCGCACGACCGGGTCGTCGAGGTTGCCGACGGCCACGTCGCTGGTCGACTGCGAGGTCCAGATGCGCGCCTTGGCGGCTTCGTAGTCGGCGGCGGTCGCGTGCACGTCGAGATGGTCGGGGGCGAGGTTCAGCCACGTGCCGACCCGGGGCGCCCAGTCATGGCTCCGACCGAGACGGAACGACGAGGCCTCGACCACGAACCAGTCCGGCATCGGATCGTCGATGGCGGCCACGAGCGGGAGGTCGTTGTTGCCGGCGTCGACGCAGGCGATCCCTGCCTCGTTGAGCATGGCGGTCACCATGGTGGTGACGGTGGTCTTGCCATCGGTGCCGGTGATGGCGGCGATGGGCCGGGGGTCCCAGGTCGCAGCGAGGTCGAACTCGGTGAGGAGGGCCACGTCGAGGTCGGCTGCCAGCGCGAAGACCGGATGCCGGTCGGCCAGGCCGGGCCCGGGCACCACGGCGCCGGCCATGCGCATCAGCTGGGCCAGGCGGTCGACGTTCGGCGCGACGGTGAGCTCGACGCCGATGGCGGCGGCGACGTCGAGCACCCCGGCGCCGGGCTGGTCGTCGGTCGCTTCGACGCGGTGCTCGCGAGCGAGCAGCGCACGGGCCACGGCCTGGTTGGTCCGGCCGAAGCCGACCAGCAGGACGTGGGACGGGATCGCGACCATCAGTCGAGGGCCCCGGTGCCGATGAAGTCGGCGTAGAACAGGCCGAGCGCCAACGCGGTGCCGAGCCCGGCCATGATCCAGAAGCGGATGATGACCGTGGTCTCGGGCCAGCCACCCAGCTCGAAGTGGTGGTGGATGGGTGCCATCCGGAAGAACCGCTTGCCGGTGAGGCGGAAGCGGCCGACCTGGAGCATGACCGACAGCGTCTCGAGCACGAACAGCGAGCCGACCACGGGCAGCAGCAGCTGGGTGTTGGTGGTCAGTGCGAGGGTGGCCAGCGCGGCGCCGATCGCGAGCGACCCGGTGTCACCCATGAACATCTGGGCCGGATTGGCGTTCCACCACAGGAAGCCGGTGACCCCGCCGAGCATGGCCGCGGCCACCACGGCCAGGTCGAGGGCGTGGGCGACGTCGTACACCTCGGGATGGCGGAACGCCCAGAACCCCATGAAGACGAACGACATGAACGCGAACACCGACGACCCCGCGGCCAGGCCGTCGAGCCCGTCGGTGAGGTTCACGGCGTTGGTCGTCCCGGCGATGAGCAGAACGGCCCAGATGGCCCACACCGGGTTGGCGAGATCGATACCGGGCGAGTCGAAGCGGGTGAAGGAGATCGTGGTGTGGATGTCGGTGAGGGTCAGCATCGCCACCGCGAAGCCGACGGCCACCGTGAGCAGGCCGATCATCTTGGCTCGGCTCGACAGCCCGAGGTTGCGTTCGCGGCTGACCTTGATCCAGTCGTCCACGAGGCCGACCGTCGCCGCCAGAATGATGGTGAACATCACGATGAGTCCGGTGCGCGTGAACAACAGCCCCGACCGCACATGGGCGGCGACGTAGCCGATGGCGGCGGCGCCGACGAAGGCCACACCGCCCATCGTGGGCGTGCCGGCCTTGGTCACGTGACCCTCGGGACCGTCCTCCTGGATCGGCTGGCCCACCCGGTGCTGGGTGAGCCAGTGGATCAGGTACTTGGTGCCGAGGAGCGATGTCACCATCGAGATGCCGCCGGCGAGGAGCATGGGGATCACCGGCCCGACACCTCCCTGATGGCCTCGCTCGCGACCTCGCGGTCGTCAAAGGCGATGGTCCGGTCGGCGAAGGACTGCGTCGTCTCGTGTCCCTTCCCGGCCACCACCACGACGTCATGGTTCCGCTGCCGCGCGCGCAGCGTGGTGGATGGCCTCCCGACGGTCGGGCACGACCTGCACGTCGGTGTCCGGGCGAGCGTCGGCGGGAACACCGGCGACGATCTCGGCGATGATCGCGTCGGGGTCCTCGGACCGTGGATTGTCGGATGTCACGATCACCACGTCAGCAGATGCTGCCGCGATCCTCCCCATTTCGGGGCGCTTGGCCCGGTCCTTGTCGCCGCCGCACCCGAACACCACGATCACCCGGCCCCCATGGAGCCGGGCGAGCTCGCGGCCCGCGTCGAGCACGGTCTGGAGCGCGTCGGGGGTGTGGGCGTAGTCGACGGCGAGCGTGAAGAGCTGGCCCTCGTCCACGAGCTCGAAGCGGCCGGTCACCGGACCAGCCTGCCCGAGCCCCGCGGCGATGTCGTCGGGGTCGACGCCCAGCCACGCCGCGATGGTGGCGGCGCACAGCGCGTTGGCCACGTTGTGGCGACCGGCGAGGGCCAGCTCGATCGTCCGGTCCCGCCACCGGAACCGCGTGCCGCGGACCGTCGGTTCGAGGTCGGACGCGTCAACCAGGGAGAACGGCCGGGTCGCGACCCCGACTCGGTCGAGCAGTCGAGCGCCCCATTCGTCGTCGCTGCGGATCACGGCGCGACCGGTGCGAACCGGTTCGAACAACCGGGCCTTGGCCGCGAAGTAGTGGTCGAGATCGACATGGAGGTCGAGGTGGTCGTGCCCGAGCATGGTGAAGCCGGTCGCGGCGAACCAGATGCCGTCGACGCGGCCCATGGCGAGCGCGTGTGAGGACACCTCCATCGCCACGACCTCCACGCCCTCGTCGAGCCAGCCCGCGAGCTGGGCCTGGAGCTCGGGCGCATCGGGCGTCGTCGGCGGTCCACCGGGCCGCGAGGTGAGCGTGCCGATGACCTCACAACGCTGCCCGGCCGCGTCGTAGATGGCCCGCAGCAGGCTGACGGTGGTCGTCTTGCCGTTGGTCCCGGTGACCCCGATGACCGTCAACGACCGGCTCGGATCGCCCCAGAATCGGGCAGCGACCGGACCCATGGCGAAACGCACCGAAGGCACGATCAGCTGGGGCACGTCGACGGGCAGGGGCCGCTCGACCAACAGCGCGGCCACGCCCGCGGCCACCACCTGCTCGGCGAGATCGTGACCGTCGATGCGCGAGCCCGGCACGCAGCAGAAGAGCGCGCCCGACAGGACCTTGCCGGTGTGGTGCACCACCGCGTTCACGTCGACGTCGCCGCGGCGATCCGCGTCGATCCCCGCGTCCGCCAGGCCGTCGGCCAGCTCCGAGAGGAGCATCAGTCGCGCGCGGAGGCCAGATCGCCCGACGGCGCCGCCGCGGGCGGGATCCGGAACCGACTGAGGGCGAAGCTCGCGAGGTCGGCGAACACCGGCGCCGCCGCGCTGCCGCCGTAGATCGTCGCCGTGGGCTCGTCGATGACCGCGATGATGCTGAGCTTGGGGTCCTCGGCGGGCACCATCCCGGTGAAGGCGGCCACGTAGTGGTAGTTGCCGGCCCGGTCCCGGTAGGTGCCGGTGTCCTGAGGCTTGCGGGCCGTGCCGGTCTTGCCGCCCACCTGGTAGCCCGCGACCTGGGCCCGCTGGCCCGTGCCGTTGTTGACCGCCTCCACCAGCATGTCGCGCACCGCGGCCGCCGTCTGCTCCGACACGACGCGGCGGGCCGGGCCCGAGTCGAGCTCGTTGCGTTCGCCGTCAGGGGCGATGGTCGCGTCGACGAGACGGGGCTCCACGTAGCTGCCGTCGTTGGCGATGACGTTGTAGGCGCTGAGCATCTGCATGGCCGTCACCGCGATGCCCTGACCGATCGGGATCGTCCCGATCGAGGTTCCCGACCACTTGTCGGTGGGCAGGAGCAGGCCGGGCGACTCGTTGGTGAAGTCGAGACCGGTCTTGGTGCCGAAGCCGAAGTCGCGCACGTACTGGTCGATCCGGTCCTTGCCGAGCTCCTCGGCGATCATGATCGTTCCGATGTTCGACGACTGCGACAGGATCTCGGTGGTGGTCATCGGCTCCGTCGGATGTTCGTGGTCGTCGGAGAAGAGGTGGTCGGACACCTGGTACTGCCAGGGCACCGAGCGCGTCGTGTCCGGCTCGACCACGCCCTCCTCCAGCGCCGCAGCGATGGTGATCATCTTGTTGACCGAACCCGGTTCGAACACGTCGATGACGGCTCTGTTCGCCCCCGCCGTGATGATCTCGTCGTCGGTGTTGCGGGTGATGTTGGCCAGGGCGAGGATCTCGCCGGTCTCGGGCTCGCTGATGGCGACCATGCCGCCCTTGGCGCCCATGGCGTCGACCTGGTTCGCCAGGACCCGCTCGGCCTCGTACTGGAGGCTGCGGTCGAGGGTGAGCATCACGTCGGAGCCCGACAGCGGTGCGGTGCGGGACTGGGCGCCGGCGGCGATCGTGCCGCCGTCGCGTGCGCGCTCGTAGCGGACCTCACCCGGCGTGCCGGTGAGGACGTCGTCGAAGAGGAGCTCGATGCCGGTCGAACCCGTCTGGTCGGATGCGACGTCGCCGATCACGGAACGGGCGAGCGACTCGGACGGGGTGAAGCGGGTCGGTTCCTCTTGCACGTGGATGCCCTTCAGCTCCAGCTCGAGCACCCGGGACACGAGGTCGTCGTCGACGCGACGTTCCAGGTAGACGAACTGGTCGTCGCGCCCGAGCTTCTCGGCGAGGTCGACGGAGTCGAGCCCGAGCACGGGAGCGAGCTGCTCGGCTGCATCCGCCGGGTGCTCGATCTGACTCGGGTCAGCGAAGATGCTGGGGCGCTGGACCGACAGTGCCAAGTCATGGCCCTCCCGGTCGAGGATCCGGCCCCGAGAGGCGTCGAGCTGCACCGTGCGCAGGCGTTGCTCGCGTCCGACCTCGACATAGGTCTGGCGGTCGAGCACCTGCACATCCACCAGCTTGCCCACCACCGCCAGGAGCAACACACCCAGCAGCGTCTTCAACACCAGGCTGCGGCGCTCGGGACGGCCCGGACGCGCACCCCCCGCCCGGGGCGGTCGGCCACCTCCACCACCGCCGGGGACGGCACGCAAGCGACGGGCCGGAGGTCCGGGAACGGCCGGCGGTGGACCCAGATGGGTTGGGCGTGGCCGGGAGCCGCGTCGGTCACGGTCCGGGCGGGACGGGCGCACCGGCGGCTTGGGGCGTGGGGCGGTGATGGACCGGTCGAGCGGATCGCCGTGCCGGCCCGGGCGTCGGCGGGACAGGCGGGTGACGGTGGCGTGGCCGCGGTCGGTCGGCGGATCGTCGACGAACGGGTCGGTGTCGAAGTCCTCGAACCCCTCGCCCCACCCTGGTTCGATCGGACCCCAGCTCACTCGGCGGACTCCTCGGGACCGCCCTCGGCGACGCCGGACGCGTCGTCGCCCGACTGCGCTGGCGGATCGGTCTGCGTACCACCGGCTGCACCCGGGTCGTCTGGATGGCCGGGATCGCCCGTCCCGGGCGATGGGCCCTGTCCCGTCCCGAGGGTCTCTTGGACCTCTTGGTACTCGGGCGAGACGGTCCCCGAGCTCGAGTCGAGGCCCTGATCGGGCGCGCCGGCTCCGGTCGCGTCGTCGGCCGTACTGTCGGGCGGTGGGGCCGGTGTCGCCGGTGCGACCCGGATGGGCTCGCCGTCGCCACCCTCGACGCCGGCGGGCAGGAGGTAGCCGACCTCGGCGGGATCGACCATGCCGAGCCGGGTGCGGGCCACGTCGAGGACGCGGTCGGGCGCTTCGAGCTCGGCCACCTCGAGACGCAGGCGCCGGACTTCTTCGGCCTCGGCGGCGGCGTCCTGGCGGAGATCGTCGAGGCGGATCTGACGATTGATCAACAGGGCGTGCATGGCGGCGAGGGCGAAGAGCGCGACCACCACGATGCCGGCGCCGACCACGATCGGGACGGCCGGCGAGCGTCGTCTCTTCTGCTTCTCGACCGGGCGCAGGTGCCGGCCGGAACGGCGGCGCGGACGCTCCTCCTCCGGACGGACCGGGAGCTCGATCGCGGGACCGGCCGAGGTCACGAGGCCTCGCCCAACTGCTCGACGACCCGGAGACGGGCGCTCCGAGCGCGCGGGTTGGCCTCGAGCTCGTTCTCGGAGGGCGTCTGGGCCTTGCGGGGCACGAGGGTGACGCTGGGCGCGCCGCCGCAACGGCAGGCCCCGACGCCGGGTGGGCACACGCAGTCGTCCGCCGCAGCGTCGCGGAAGCGCCGTGCGACGATCTTGTCCTCGCCGCTGTGGTAGGTGATGACAGCCAGGCGACCACCGGGAACCAGCAGGTCGAGGGCGTCACCGAGCACGCGCTCCAGCTGCCCGAGCTCGTCGTTGACCTCGATGCGCAGCGCCTGGAACGTGCGGGTCGCGGGATGCCCCCCGGTCCGTCGGGCAGGCGCGGGGATGGCGTCGCGGACGACCTCGGCCAAGGCCTCGGTGGAGCGGATCGGACGCGACGCCACGATGGCCCGGGCGATGCGCGTGGCGTGGCGCTCGTCGCCGTGGGTGCGCAGGATCCGGACGAGCTCGGACTCCTCGGCGGTGTTCACCAGGTCGCCGGCGGTGGTGCCGTCGTCAGGATCCATTCGCATGTCGAGCGGACCGCCGCGGCGGTAGGAGAAACCCCGGCCGGCCCGGTCGAGCTGGTGGGAGGACACACCGAGATCGAGCAGGACCCCCGACACGCGTGGGACGCCGTCGGTCTCGTGGTCGCCGGTCTCGATGTCGGGGGTTCGGTTGCGTCGGAAGATGCTCATGGTGTCGTGCAAAGCGTCGAATCGTCCGTGGACCACGTGTGCCCGGTCGCCGAAGCGGGCCAGTCGCCGACCGGCTGCCGCCACCGCCTCCGGATCCCGGTCGATGCCGAGCACCGACAGGTGCGGGTGGGCATCGAGCAGCGCCTCGGCGTGGCCGGCGCCCCCCACGGTCCCGTCGATCACCCAACCGGGCGGGACGGGAGCGAACGCCGCCACCACGCCCTCGAGCAGGACCGGGACGTGGTGGAACTCCGCGGCGGGATCGGTGCCGCTCACCGGCAGCCCCCCGGACGACGAAGGTCCGTCGGGATGTCTCCCCGATTCGGACACGATGAAAGAGCGGGCGGAGAGTAGGGGCCTTCCATCTCGAAGTCCGGGAGGCTGCGGGTGAGCGGCAGCCAGGCTCTGGTGGTCACGGTCTCCTCGTCGCTCACGCTCCCTTCGGATGGGTGGATGGGTTCGGGTGGGCCGGTGCGTGGGTGCACGGTGCGTGGGTGCACGGTGCGTGGGTGCACGGTGCGTGGGTGCACGGTGCGGGGGTGCACATTCAGAAGTTCGCCCGATCGAGGGCGTCGACGATGGACTCGTCGATGCCGAAGAGCTCCTCGAGTCCCTCGGACGAGGCCGGCAGAAGCTCGATGCGGCTGCCCGCACCGAGGATGAGGATCGGACCGTCGAGGCCGGCCTCGATCCGCACGGCGGGCGGGACGACGATGCGGCCCTGGGTGTCGGGGCTCACGGGGTGGGCGTTGGAGATGAACCCTCGGACGTGCTGGCGGGTCAGGTCCTGGGTTGCGACCAGCTCGTGGAGATGGGCCACGGCGCGGTCGAAGACCTCGTCGGGCCAGATCACCGCCCGCTCGTCGAGGACGGCGAGGCTGCCCCCATCGGCCAAGGGCTTGCGCATGTGCGAGGGGAGCGTGAGCCGGCCCTTGTCGTCGATGCCGTACTCGCCGCGCCCCTTGAACAGGGTGGGAGAAAGAGGGATCTGCAGGGAGATCTCTCCACCAAGCTCAGTCTCTGAAGTCTGCGTCTCCACCACAAGGCAAAGAGTACGGCCTACTAGGGGGAATGGTCAAGATATTAGGGAAAACAAGGGTCAATCGACTCACGGGTGGGGCGCGCGCCGGCGGGGTGCGCCCATCCCGAGGGCGGGCCAGGTCAGACCAGGGCGGCGACGAGTGCCTCGACCAGGGCGTCGAGGTCGACCGGGCCCACGCCAGTGGCCAGGTCGGCCAGTTCGACGACGGGTGGCGGGGGCACCAGCAGGCTCCGCAGGGGCTCGGGATCCCAGGTCCGGGGGACGGCGCACTGGAACCGTGCCCCGGCGCGTGTGCGGCGCTGGCTGATGCCGACGACCTTGGCGTCGCCGAGCAGCACCTCCCCCGGCCCGATCCCCGCGAAGCACACCGCCTCGGACCAGACCGTCCTCACCAGCGGTCCTTCGTGGACCCGGGTACCAGCGACGCCGACCACCTCGAGGGCCGTCGACCATGCCCGTCCGATCGGCAGGAACGACCGTCCCACGTCGTCATCCCATGCGGGGTCGTCCCGGGGAATGAGCACGTCGAGCCAGATCGTGTCGTCGGGCGCGACCCACACCGCGCCCCCACCGCTTCGTCGGCGAGCCACCTCGACCCCCCGGTCCCGGGCCACAGCGGCGTCGACGACGTCGTCCGCCTGCGTCGAGCCGAGCACCACCGCAGGTTCCGATACCGCCAGGTGCCACACCCGCCGCTGCCCGTCGTCGGGCATCTCGAGCCCGTGGAGCTCGGCCGCCGTGCCCCGATGACGCTCGACGATCACCCCGGCAGACTACGACGCCTCCCCACGCACCCCCGTTCTTGGCGAGGATCTCCTCACCAGGGCGCCGACTTCCTCACCGAGAACCGGGGATGATGACCTCGCGGGGTCGTCGTTGGAACGCCCGCGGCTCCGAGCTCCGTCAGGCGGAGAGGGCGGGTTCGAGGTCGAGGAACTGCTGCCACTCGTCGGGCACCGAGCCGACGGCGACCGAGATCCAGGAGAAGCCGTGGGGCGCTCGTGGCGTGGACAGCAGCTCCATGGAGGTCTCGTGCAGGAGACGGTCGCGCTTGCGCACGTTGCAGGTGCGGCACGCGGCCACCACGTTCTCCCACGTGTGCTCCCCGCCCCGGGCACGGGGAATCACGTGATCGATCGACTCGGCCGGTCCCGAGCAGTACTGGCAGCGGTGGCGGTCGCGGGCGAAGACGGATCGGCGGTTCAGCGCGGCGCGGCGCCGGTACGGGACCTTGACGAACTGGCACAGCCGGACGACCGACGGCACCTCGACGGTGAGGTGCTCGGAGTGGACCTGGCGACCGGACGGGGAGACGAGCACGGCCTTCTCGCTCAGCAGCAGCACGATGGCCCGACGGTGCGAGACCACCGACAGCGGCTCGTACGTGGCGTTGAGCACCAGGGCCCTGGACATCTCCGAAACCTAACGCCGTGTCTCGTCTGGTCGGATCGCGGTTTCGGCTGCGGGCTGGACGGTGTCGGACCAGCGCAGCCAGGCCACGAGATCGTCGGCGACGATCGGGGCCGTGGGGTCGCCGTAGGCGGTGGTCAGCCGGAAGGACAGCCATGCCCGGTCGGGTACTGGCAGGAACGGCGGCCGGCGCCACCATCCCGTAGGTGCCAGCGCCCGTACCTGGCGCAGCGCGGCGCGCCACAGCGACGGGCGGGCGATCACCGCGCGCAGGGCCAGCGCCGACCCCATCCGTCGGCTCAACGAGCCTGTTGCTCTCGCCACGTGGACCCCGGCTCGGCGGCGCGGGGCTCCTTGGGGAGCCCGAGCACCATCTCACCGATGATGTTCCTCTGGATCTGGCTCGACCCGGCGTAGATCGTGCCCGCCCGCGCGTTCATGAACGTGCCGACCCACGACGCCGAGTCGTTGGGTGCCCCGGGATCGTCGGTCTGGAAGCTGCTGACCGGCGCTCGACCGGTGGGCACGGTGGCGTCGACGCCGAACAGGTCGAGCGACAGCTCGGTGGCGCGCTGGTGGTACTCGGACCAGAACAGCTTGAAGAGCCCGGACTCGGGCCCGGGCGCGGCGCCGGCGAGATAGCTGGTGAGGGTGCGCAGGCCGTTGTAGCGCATGATCTCGACGTCGGTGTAGGCCGACGCCAGTCGTTGCCGCACGATCGGGTCGTCGTTCCGGCGCCGGTCGCGAGCGAGCTGGCTGAGCCGGTCGTACTCGATGCGGAACATGACCGGGAACGTCGCCGCCGCCTCGCCGCGCTCGTAGCCGAGCAGGGTCATGGCCACCGGCCAACCGTTGTTGACCCCGCCGACCACGTGCTCCTTCGGGCACCGCGCGTCGGAGAAGAAGACCTCGTTGAACTCGGAGTCGCCGGTCATCATCTCGATGGGCCGCACCTCGATCCCGGGCTGGTCCATGGGGACGAGGAGGAAGCTGATGCCCCTGTGCTTGGGCTGGTCGGGATCGGTGCGGGCGAGGACGAAGATCCAGTTGGCCAGGTGACCGGCCGAGGTCCAGATCTTCTGACCGTTGATCACCCACTCGTCGCCGTCGAGCACGGCGCGGCAGCCGAGGTTGCCCAGATCCGAACCCGCGTTGGGTTCGGAGTAGCCCTGGCACCACACGTGCTCGCCGCTGAGGATCTTGGGGATGAACTCCCGCTTCTGCTCCTCGGTGCCCCACTCGAGGATCGTGTTGCCGACCATCTGGATCGAGAAGACGTCGTTCATCCCGCCGGTGGGCACGCCGGCCTTGGCGAACTCCTCGGCCAGGATCACCTGCTCCTCGGCGGTGAGCCCTCCCCCGCCGTACTCCTCGGGCCAGGACGTGGCCAGCAGGTGGTTGTCGGCAAGGATCCGGCGCCACCGGTTCCACCACGGCATGACCTCGTCGTGGGGCAGGGCACCGATGCCCTTCCAGTCGGCCGGCAGCGTCTCGGCGAGGAAGGCCTGGACCTTCTCCCGGTACTCCTCGGCGGTCTCACCCCACGTCGGCTGCATGCCCGAGATTCTGGCAGAACCGCCCAGGTCCCGGCGCTCGCTGGTGACGAGCCGGCACTCCGTGGCCGACCACCGGGTTCAGGAGACGCCGACGTCGACTCCCTCGGCCCGGAGGGCGACCGCGGCGGCGCCCACCACCGGACCGTCAGCACCGAGCCCAGCGGCGACGATGCGCGTGCCACGGCTGTGGTCGAGTACGGCGAGTCGGTCGATCTCCTCCTGGGCCGCCGCGAGGAACTCCTCGCCGAAGCCGAGCGCGACCGAGCCGGCGACGACGGCGAGTCGGAGATCGAGCAGGTTGGCGACCGATGCCACGGCCCGACCAACGAGGCGGCCGGTCTGATGGCGCAGGGCGTCGTCGGCGCGAGCAGCCCGGTGACCCGTGCGCACTCTGATCGCCGTGCCGCTGGCCTCGGACTCGAGCAGGCCCGCCGGATGGCGGGGCCAGGGTTCGGTCCCGTCGACGACGTAGACGTGGCCGATGTGTCCGGCGTTGCCCGTGGCACCGTCGAGCAGGCGGCCCTCGCTCACGATGCCGCCACCGACGCCGGTCGAGACGACCATGGCGAGGTAGTCGCGGACGCCGCGCGCGGCCCCGAGCCAGCCCTCGGCCAGGGCGAACGCCTTCGCGTCGTTGTCGACGTGGACGTCGACGCCGAGGTGCTGGCCCAGTCGAGCGCGCAGGGGGAACTCCCGCCACGCCGGGATGTTCAGGGGCGAGACGTGCTCGCCGCCACGGGCCATCGGTCCGCCACAGCCGACGCCGACCCGCATCCAGTCACCGTCCACCTGGCCGATCAGGGCCGCGAGCGCCGCGAAGAGCTCCTCGGGGTCGTCGGTGCGAGGCGTGGGCCCACGGTGACGTTCGAGAACGGTGCCGGTGTCGTCGACCACCCCGACTTCGAGCTTCGTGCCGCCGATGTCGATCGCCAAGGAGGCCACCGACGAGAAGTTACCTCTGACGCGCCACCGAGAGCGGCCAGCGACCAATAGTCTCCGCACCCCGGACCCGACCCGAGGAGCAGCGGTGGCAACGAGTCAGCGAGCGGCATCCGGGACGCTGTCGTTCTCCGATGCCTGCGACCGTCTGGCGGGCGCGGTCGAGTCGGTGATCTGCGGCAAGCGGGACGTGATCGACCTCGTCATCGCATCGCTGCTCGCGGATGGTCACATCCTGCTCGAGGACATCCCCGGGGTGGGCAAGACCAGCCTCGCCAAGGCCCTGGCGGCGGCGATCGACGGCGAGTTCGGCCGGGTGCAGTTCACCCCCGACCTCCTCCCCACCGACGTGTCGGGCGTGAGCATCTTCCACCGCGGACGCGACACCTTCGAGTTCCGCCCCGGTCCCGTCTTCGCCAACATCGTCCTCGCCGACGAGATCAACCGGGCCTCGCCCAAGACCCAGTCCGCCCTGCTCGAGGCGATGGCCGAGCGCCAGGTGACCGTCGATGGCACGACCTATCCGCTGAGCGCGCCCTTCCTGGTGATCGCCACGCAGAACCCGATCGAGCACGAGGGCACCTTCCCGCTCCCCGACTCCCAGCTCGACCGGTTCCTCATGCGCATCGAGGTCGGGTATCCGGGCGCCGAGGCCGAGCTCGCCATGCTCGACCGGCATGGCCAGTCCGACCCCCTGGGGAGCGTGACGCCCGTACTGAGCACGAGCGACGTGCTGACGCTCCGCGGCACGGCCGCAGGCAACCACGTGGCACCGGCGCTGAAGCAGTACCTGGTGTCGATCGCCGAGGCCACCCGCACGCACCCGCAGTTCGACCTCGGCATGTCGCCGCGAGCCACGTTGAGTCTCCTCCGTGTCACCCGCGTGTGGGCGGCGATGGGTGGGCGCGACTACGTCACACCCGACGACGTCAAGCAGCTGGCCGAGCCGGTGCTCGCCCACCGGCTGCTCGTGACACCCGAGGCCGATCTGCAGGGAATCGACTCGGCTGCGATCCTCGCCGACGTGCTCGACAGCGTCCCGGTACCCCGTCCCCGTTCGTCCTGAGCCGTGCGTCCGACACGCCAGGGTCTGCTGGCCGCCACCGGGTCCGCGACCCTGATCGCGCTCGGCCGGTTCCTCGGGCTGCCCGAGCTGTTCGCGATCGGTGCCGCGGTCGGGCTGCTCGTCGGGGCCTGCGGGGTCTGGGTGGCCCGCCGTCCCGTCGACGTCGTTGTGAACCGGAGCGTGCGCCCGAGCCGTGTCCACGCCGGCAACCCGTGCACGGTCGAGGTCCAGCTTCGGAACCGGGCGCGGCGACCGACCCCCGTGCTCCGGATGCACGATCCGGTCACCGGCACGGCCGGTGCCGACCTGTTGCTCGCCCCGATCCCGGTGCGAGGCACGGCCACAGCTGCGTACCGCCTGCCCACGAGCCAACGCGGGCTGCTGACCGTCGGACCGATGACCCTCGAGATCGCCGATCCCTTCGGCCTCACTGCGAGCCGCAACCGCGGGGCGAGGCCGGTCGAGGTGACGGTCCTGCCCCACGTCGACGACATCCCGCCGCTGCCCCGAACCGTCGGACCCGACCCCGACGGTGGCGCGGAGACCGCCTCCCTCGGACGGGTCGGAGAGGACTTCGCCGCCCTCCGCCCGTACGTCATCGGCGACGATCTCCGTCGGGTGCACTGGCCGTCGTCGGCTCGCACCCACGACGACCTGCTGGTCCGCCAGGACGACATCCCGTGGCAGGGGCGGCTCGTCGTGGTGCTCGACCTCCGCCGTGAGGCCCACGACCAGGACACGATCGAACGGGCCGTTTCGGCCGCGGCCTCGATCCTGCGGGCTCACCTGCGACGAGGCGATCATGTGCGTCTCGTGTCCACGTCCGGCCTCGACAGCGGCTACGGCGTGGGTGCGTCACACCTCGAGGGTCTCCTCGAGTTCCTCGCCGTGGCCGATCGGTCGAGCCGGGGTTCGATGCACGCCGCGCTCGACCATGCCGAGCGCGGCGCAGCCGGGGGTCTCGTCGTCGTCACCGGGAGACCGAGTACCCCCGACCTCGACGCGGTCGAGGCGATCGGGCCGGCGATCACGCTGCGGCGCGTCGTACGCTTCGACACCGAGAGCCGCCAGGCGACGCGGCGCACACAGATCATGGGCATCCCGCCAACGGGCTCCTTCGCTGAAGCTTGGCGGGACGCCACGCTGGCGACGTCTCGCCCCTCGCCCCGCGCCCGGACGCGGCGACCCCGGTCGATGCGCCGATGACCGCAGCCACGCTCCGCCGGTCCAGCCGGGCTCCGACGGCGACCGGTGCCGAGGACCGCCTACCGCTGCTGGCGCTGTCCGAGATCGCGCTCGCCGCCGTGATGCTGGCCGCGGTTCTCGGTCTCCGGCGGGCGTTCCTGCCCGGCGACTGGCTGGCTCCGCTCCTGCTCCAGGTCGTCGGCGCACACGCGCTCGCGATCACGATGCGGCGCCGGGGGCTGCCCGCGCTCGCATCGGTCCCCGCGACCGTCGTGGCCGCCGCTCTCGCCATCACCTGGATCTACGCCGGCGAGACGTCCGTGTTCGGCATACCGACCGGTGACACCGTCGACGTGCTGTCGACCGCGGTGCGCGATGCGGCGACGGTCTTCTCGGACGTCAAGGCACCCACGGACGCACTCCCCGGCTTCCTGATCGCGACCTCGGTCACGATCTGGCTCGGCGCGGCGCTGAGCGACTGGGCGGCGTTCCAGGTCAATGCCTCGCTCGAGGCCACGTTGCCCTCCGCGACGCTGTTCGTGCTCACCGCGATCCTCGGTGCCGACATCGACCGGGTCCTGCTGGCTGTGCTCTGGACCGTGACCGTCATGGTCTTCCTGCTGCTGCGGCGGGCCGATCGACTCGGGATCACGGCCCGGTGGGTGGGTGAACGACGCGGCCGGGGCCCTCGCTCCCTGCTGCTGCTCGGCGTCTCGCTGATCGCGGTCGCGGTCGCCGTGGCCGGGCTGCTCGGACCCCGGCTCCCGGGCGCCGACAGTGACGCCGTCCTCTCCCTGACCGACATCGGCGATGACGGTCCCGACACCCGCGTCACCGTGAGCCCGCTCGTCGACATCCGCTCACGGCTGATCGAGCAGGCCGATGTCGAGGTGTTCTCCGTCCGGAGCCCGGAGCGCTCCTATTGGCGATTGACCTCACTCGACCGCTTCGACGGACGGATCTGGTCCTCCACCGGGTCCTATGGCAGCGCGGACGGCGAGCTCGACGACGGCGTGTCCATCGAGTCGCCACGGACCACCTTCGAGCAGTCGTATTCGATCAGCTCCCTGGCCCAGATCTGGCTGCCCGCGGCATACGAACCCCAGGCGATCAGCGCCGGCGAGGACATCCGCTACGACGAGGTCTCCTCCACCCTGATCGTGGACACCGACATCGAGAGCTCTGACAACGTCGACTACCGGGTGACCTCCGCGTTGCCCGTGCACGACCCCGAGGCGCTCGCCGCTGCGTCGACCGAGATCCCCGACGACATCGCCGAGCGGTATCTGGAGCTGCCGGGTGGCTTCTCGGACCGCGTGCGCGACCTCGCCAGCCAGATCACCATGGACTCGTCGACGCCGTACGAGTCGGCGCTCGCCCTCCAGAACTTCTTCCGCGCCAACTTCACCTACGACCTCGACGTCGGGACCGGCCACAGCGACGAGGCGATCGAGAACTTCCTGTTCGAGCAGCAGCGCGGGTACTGCGAGCAGTTCGCCGGCAGCTACGCGGCGATGGCCCGCAGCCTCGGGATCCCCGCGCGGGTCGCGGTCGGCTTCACCCCGGGGACGGCCGCCGATGCCGACCCCGGCCTGTACCGCGTGCGCGGCGAGAACGCCCACGCCTGGCCCGAGGTCTACCTGGGCGAGTACGGCTGGGTCTCCTTCGAACCCACGCCGGGACGCGGCGCACCGTTCGCGGAGCAGTACACGGGTGTGCCAGAGCAGCAGGCCGCCGCCGGCGATCCGTCCAGCGCCACGACCGCACCCGCGCCGGCCACGACCACTCCCGAGTCCCCCGCCGAGTCCTCACCCACGACCCGGCCCGACCAGCTCCCCGAGGACCTCGAGGCCGAGACCAGTGCCCCCGCTGGCGAAACCGGGGCGTCGAACCCGTGGTTCGGACGTCTCGCGTGGGCGGCCGGGCTCCTCGTCGCCGGGGTCGCGCTCTACCTGGTCGCCGTGCTCGGCGCCGTCGCCTGGCGCCGGCATCGGCGGCGGGCAGCCGCCGTCACGCCCACGCAACGACTCGCGCTGGCCTGGGACGACTCGATCCGGGCGGCGCGACGCGCTGGCACCACCATCCGCGACACGGAGACGCAACGGGAGACGGCCGCTCGCATCACCGGCCGGCTCCCGGAGGCGGCCGAGGCGATCACCACGCTCGCCGCCGCGGTCGAGAACGGGATGTACGCGCCGGCGGCGCCGAGCGACGACGACGGGGCCCGGGCCTTGACCCTGGCCGGTGACGTCGAGCAGGCGGCCACCGACTCGTTGCGCCCGACCGAGCGGGCACGCCGCACGCTGCACCCCCGCCGCCTCCTCGGGGACTGAGCCGCTCGGAATCGCCCGAGCAGGTCAGGTGGTGTCGCGTCAGCTGTCTTCGTCGCGCTTGAAGCGCTCGCGCATCTTCTCCGACGACGACCCGAGCACCTCGCGCAACCCGTTGCCGGCACGGATGCGGCTCGTCACCGACTCGAGCCCGGCGCGACCCATCTTGCGGGCGTTGCGCTCGACGACCAGCGCGCACGCCAGCATGATGAGGAACCCGCCGAAGGCGAAGTACCAGACCGGCAGGGCGAGCACGAGCACCACGAGACCGACCACGAAACCGACGAGCGAGAGCTTGATGTTGCGCCACGCGTGGCGGTACAGCGTGGTCTCGCCGACCTCGCGAGCGAGGTCGGGGTCGTTCTCGTAGAACTCCCGCTCGATGTCCTTGAGGATTCGTTCCTCGTCCTCGGAAAGCGGCACCCGGCTCACCCCTTCTCGGCCTCGTCGCAGATCCAGAGCTGGACCCGTGGTCTTTTCATCTTCGCACACGTCGACGGTGCCAACAACGCGCTCTGCCCCCGGATCCTACGGGTCGAAACCGGGTTCGCGCTGTTCGCCGTCGTCCGCGTCGGCGCCGACATCGGGTCCCCACGGGCGCTCACCCGGTGCGGATCCCCGGCGTTGGTCCTCGAGCAGCGCCGCGGGGCGCATCGCGCCCGAACCGAACCGTTCCCGCACCGCGTCGACGACGTCGGTCACTGCGCGCCAGGCCCCGCCGTCGGCGTCGGTGGCGGGCGCGGCACCGAGATCGTCGAGGCTGAGCTGTCGGGGCGCGGCCTCCACGAGGTTGGACAGCGACACGCCGAGCAGCCGGATCCCTGCGCCCACGTCGACACGATCGAGCAGCGCGGAGGCGGCGCGGACGATGGAGGGGCCCGTGTCGATCGGCGTGGACACGGTGGAGGACCGGGTGATGGTGGAGAAGTCGCCGTAGCGCACCTTGATCGTGACCGTGCGCCCGGGCAGACCATGGCGACGGACCCGGGCCGATACGGCGTCGGCCATGCGGACCAGCTGCACGTGGAGCTCGTCGCGATCGACGATGTCCTCGGCGAAGGTCTCCTCGTGGCCGATCGACTTCGGTCGCGCGTCGGGGACCACGGGCCGGTCATCGAAGCCGTGGGACAGGGCGTGGAGGTGCCGCCCCCCGGCGTCGCCGAGGGTACGCACCAACGTGTCGAGCGGGAGGGCCTCGATGTCCCCGATCGTGCGCACCCCGAGCCGATGCAGCTTCTCGAGTGTCTTGGGCCCCACGCCCCACAGCGCCTCGGCCGGCTGCGAGCGCAGGAACGCCAACTCGCCGCCCGGCCAGACCACGACCACGCCCCGGCCCGGGACGGGGCCCTCGACCGAGGCCCCCGGCTTGGCGTGCTCCGTGGCCAGCTTGGCCAGGAACTTGTTCGGTGCCACGCCCACGGAACAGGTCAGGGACTCCTGTTCGAGCACCCGAGCGCGGATCGCCGCGGCGATGGCCGGGCCATCGCCGTGGAGGCGACGCACACCGGTCACATCGAGAAATGCCTCGTCGAGACTGAGCGGTTCGACGAGCGGGGTATACGACCGGAACACGTCCATGATCCGACCCGACACCTCCGCGTAGTGGGCCAGATCGCCGGGCAGGAACACCGCGTGAGCGCACAGGCGCTGGGCCCGCATGGACGGCATCGCCGAACGGATGCCGTAGACGCGGGCCTCGTAGGACGCGGCGGCCACCACGCCCCGCGCCGACGAGCCCCCGACGATGACCGGCTTCCCCAGCAGCTCGGGCCGGCGGCGCTGCTCGATCGACGCGTAGAACGCGTCCATGTCGACGTGGAGGATCGTCCGGGGTCCGGCCTCCGTCGATGCCATCAGATCAACCGAGCCGCACGACCAAGGCGTCGACACGGGCTCCGCCCACGACCCGGTAGCGGTACCGGCGGGAGTCGGACCAGCGTTCGCCGAGCCAGGCCAGCATCGGCTCGCGGGCCGGGACCCACGACGTGTCGAGGCAGGTGCGACACCCGTCGAGATCGACCCAGGCTGCGTCGACCACGATGCCATCGGGGTCGTCGACGGTGACGGCGCCCGCGAACTCCACGGCCCGGTGGACCTCGACCTCGAGGGTCCAGCCGAGGTCAGGCGCCTCGGCCGAGACGGTCCACAGCGGGCCTTCCCACGCCGACACCGTGATCCCGGTCTCCTCCTCGACCTCCCGGGTGAGCCCCTCGATGATCTCCTCGCCCGGGTCGACGACGCCACCCGGTGTGGTCCAGTCGAGCGACCCGTCGCGCCGTTGGTTCTGCACGAGCAGGAGACGGCCGTCGGCCTCGATCAGTCCCCCGGCGACGGTCCATGCGCGCACGCCCTCAGTCTGGCACCGAGCCGCAGTGCCACCCCGCCCATCCCATGGTGCAGTATCGACCCATGGCGGAAGCCGCGTGGTACCCGGACCTCGAACGCACCGGCTGGCTGCGCTACTGGGACGGAACCCGGTGGACCGACCATCGGGCACCGATGCCGCCCCCGAGCGGGTTCCCGGTGCAGGGCCCGCCTCCGCGCCGTTCACCGATCGACGCCGAACTCGCGGCCTCCGGCAACGCCCGGACCGCCATCATGGTGTACGGGGCGGTGCTGGCCCTCACCGCGCCGCTCAACGCGGTGGTCATGGCCCAACTCCGCGACCTGATCGAGCAGTTCTTCGACGCCTCCGACAGCGCCGATCCCGAGACGTTCGGGACCTCGTGGGGTATCGGGTTCACCCTCGTCAGCGGTGTGTCCCAGCTCCTGAGCATGGCGGTGCTCGCCGCCGGGATCTACTTCGTCATCTGGGTGTACCGAGCCTCGGCCACCGCACGGGACCTCGACTATCCGCAGCAGTGGTCCCAGGTGTGGGCCTGGCTCGGCTTCATCGTCCCGATCATGAACCTCTTCGTCCCGTACCAGATGCTGCGGGACGCGCTCTCGTCCGGTACCGCCGATCGGGGCCGATCCGTCCTGATCCGCTGGTGGGCATGCTTCCTGGGCGCCTCCGTCTCCGGCTTCTCCGTGTTGCCCATGGGCATCGCGGGCGTCGATGTCGCCGTCTGGATCCTGGCCGTGATCTCGGCGATCTGCTGGCTCGGCGTGGGGCTGCTCGGGCGCACCCTGGTCGACACGATCGCCGACGACCACCGACGCGCCACCGACGCCCGCTCCCGATCGTCCGTGTGAGCTTGGCGCCGCCACGTACGGGCACGAACGCGCCGATGGGCGCGTTCGATCAGCCAGGACGCGCGAACGCGCCGAACCTCGAAGTGGCATGGCCGACCCTTCCGCCGAGGGTCGCGCCGGTCGGCGCGTTCGACCACCAGGGACGCGCGTGCGCGCCGATCCTTCCGACCCCGCTCCCGGTCGGTGAGGAGGCACCCAGCGCTCCCCTCGCAGACGTGGGTCAAGCCGTCGGCAGCTCGCTCGGCTCGGTGGTGCGATCCCAGTCGGCAAGCTGCTCCATCGTGATGGAGAGGTCAGCGGAGACGGAGGCGGACGCGGCGCACGTGGTGGTCCGCCCCCTTCTCGAGGACGAGGTCGGCGCGGTCTCGGGTGGGGAGCACGTTCTCGTGGAGGTTGGGCAGGTTGACCGTGGCCCACACGTCGCGGGCGAGGTGCTCGGCCGTGGCGTCGTCGAGGGTCGAGAAGCGGTGGAAGAACGCGCCTTCGTCGGCCCGTGCCCCAGCCACCAGGGTCAGGAACCGCTGGAGGTACCACTCCTCGACGTCGGCCTCATCGGCGTCGACGTAGACCGAGAAGTCGAAGAAGTCGGACACGAAGACCGACGGCGCGTGGTCGGACGTGGGCGGGACCTGCAACACGTTGAGTCCCTCGACGATGACGATGTCGGGCTGATCGACCACCTGGTGCTCGTCGTCCACGACGTCGTAGACCACGTGGCTGTACACCGGAACCGTCAGCTCGGGCCGGCCGGCCTTGAGGTCGGCGAGGAAGCGCACCAGTGCGGGCGTGTCGTAGCTCTCGGGGAAGCCCTTGCGCTGGAACAGCCCCTGCCGTTCGAGCTCGGCGTTGGGGAGCAGGAACCCGTCGGTGGTGACGAGGTCGACACGTCGACGCTCGAGCCCGCGGGCCAGCAGGGTCTGCAGCACACGGGAGGTCGTGGACTTGCCGACCGCCACGGAGCCACCGACGCCGATGACGAAGGGGACGTGGGGACGGAACCGGCCGAGGAACGCGCCCGTCGCGTCGTGGAGCGACCGGGTGACCCCGGCCCGCAGGTGCAAGAGGCGGGCCAGCGGGACGTACACGTGCTCGACCTCGGCCATCGAGAGGTCTTCGTTGATGCCGGCCAGCGCCTCGAGGTCGTCCTCCGCGATCGGCACCGACTCGTGCGCCCGCAGTGCCGCCCACTCGTCCCGATCGAAGATGCGTTCGCCCCACCGTTCGTCGCTCACCACTGCATCTTGCTGCCCGCTGACCACTCGGTCGCAACCCGGGCCCACGGCTCGTCGGGCGGCGTTCATGCCGCGGCTGGGGTGTGACCGACGGGCACACGTACGCTCGAGCCGTGACCGGACCCTCCGCCCCGGGGCCCTCCCCCGCCGGGCCGCCTCCCGACGAGCACGACTACGCGCCCTCCGCCCTGCCCTCGACCGGTGCTCGAGTGCTGGCATTCGCCTCGATCCTCGTCGCCGGACTGTGCGGCGGGCTGATCGGCTATGCGATCGTCGACCTGCAGTGCGACGGAGACTGCACCGTGCTCGCCGGCCTCGTTGGCGTCGCGGGGGCCGTCGTCTTCGCCGTCGGCGTCGGCATCGTCGCGGTGCTCGCCATGCGCGCCATGGCCGAGTGGCGGGTCATCGAGGCCACACGCGGGGCCGGCGAACGCGACGAGCGCTCCTGACCGACCGGCCGGACCAGGAATTCGTCGGGCGGCGCCAGACTCGTCAGGCGATGATCTCGACGGGAACCCCGAGTGGCAGGCCGACGTCCTCGACCATGCGGGAGATGGTGGCGTTCTCTATGCGGATGCAGCCGTGGCTGACCTCGGTCCCGATCAGCTCCGGCTGGTTGGTGCCGTGGATGCCGATGACACCGTCGCCACCGGCGAAGCTGGTGAGCACGTTGGAGAAGCCCGACAGGCCGTAGGCGTAGGTGCCATAGGGCCCGTTGGGGGACGGCGGCTGGAGGAGCTCCTTGATGTAGTACGTGCCACCCGGCGTGGGTGTGTCCTGGGTGCCGACGCCGATCGCCGTCGCGAGCATCTCGGTCCCGCCCTTGTAGAGCCGGAGCTCGAACCCGCTGAGATCGATCTCCATCTTGTAGTCGTGCCCGGTGAGGGAGACGTCCTCGGCATCGACCCAGCCCGTCGACCCGTTCGGTCGGACCGGGAGCTGGACCAGGTGACGACCGTCGGGGCGCACCGCCTCCTCTTCCACCACGAAGACGAGGTTGCCGGTGGTCTCGTCGCGACGGTCGAGCTCGCGCTCGGCCTCGGTGGCGTCCTCGGAGTCATACACGTCGATCACGTCGACCTCGGCCCGAGCCACGACCGTCTCGTAGGCGGGCGCCGTCGTCGTGGTCGTCGCTTCAGTCGTGGTGGTCGATTCGGTGGTGGTGGTCGTGGCCGCCTCGTCGTCGCTGCCGCTGCACGCAACGACGGTGAACAGCAGAAGCGCGAGCGCGGGACGGACGGGGGTGGAAGCACGCACGGACAAAACGGTATCCCGCGCGCCGCCCCGGAAGGGCGCTGCGGACAGACGCCCGGAAAGCGCTCCGTCGGCCGGCAGTTCACCGGCCGGTACCGTCCCCCATCGTGACCGCGGACGCCGACCCGGCAACCCTGCGCGACCTCGCCGTCGCCTGCGCCACGGAGGCGGGCGACCTGCTCGCCGACGCGCTCCACGAGGCGCGCACCACCGTGGCGAGCAAGTCGAGCGCAACCGACATGGTCACCGAGATGGACGCGGCCAGCGAGCGGCTGCTCGAAGCGCGCCTCATGGCCGCCCGACCCGACGACACGATCGTCGGCGAGGAGGGCGCACACCGCGCCGGCACGAGCGGCGTGCGCTGGGTGGTCGATCCCCTCGACGGGACCACGAACTACCTGTACCGCATGCCGGGCTGGAACGTGTCGGTCGGTGCCGAGATCGGCGGCACGCCCGTGGCGGGCGCGGTCGTGATCCCCGGCTACGGCGACACCTTCGCCGCCGCCACCGGGCTGGGCGCCACCCACAACGGCGTGTCCATCGCCGTCGCCGATGCGCCACCGCTGGAACGCGCGCTCGTCGGCACGGGCTTCGCGTACGACCCCGACACGCGCGCGGTCCAGGGTGCGGTGGTCTCTCGGCTGCTGCCCCGGGTCCGCGACGTGCGACGTGTGGGCGCCGCTGCGGGTGATCTGTGCGCGGTGGCCTGCGGTCGGCTCGACGGCTACTACGAGTCGGGCCTGGCTCCCTGGGACGAGTGCGCCGGAACCGTGATCGCCCGCGAGGCGGGGGCGCGCGTCGAGCGCCTCGCCGGCACGCCGCTGCCCGAACCCGTGACGGTGGCCGCTCCCCCGGCCCTGTGGGACGACCTCCTCGACGTCCTCCGGACCGCCGGCGCGCTCCACCCGGATCCGACCGAGTCGAGCTGATCGAGCGGAGATGCCCACCTCGCGCCCGCTCCATGAGGCACGATGTGTGGGTGGCTACCCGAATCCTCACGGTCGAGGATGACGAACGCATCCGCGCGGCGGTGAAGCTCGCCCTCGAGGACGAGGGATGGACCGTGGCCGAGGCGGACACCGGCGAAGTCGCCCTCGAAACGTTCCAACGTGAGCCCGCCGACGTGGTGCTCATCGACATCATGCTCCCCGGCATCGACGGGTTCGAGGTCTGCCGGTCGATCCGGCGGATCTCCGACGTACCGATCGTGATGGTCACCGCCCGGGCCGACACCCACGACGTGGTGGCCGGGCTCGAGGCCGGCGCCGACGACTACCTGACCAAGCCCTTCGCCCCGAAGGAGCTCTCGGCCCGCATCCGCGCCCTGCTCCGACGTAGCCGCGCCGGCGAGCCCGGCCACGCTCACCTGCGATTCGGCGATCTCGAGCTGATCCCCGACGAGGGCGTGGTCAAGCGCGACGACGATGAGGTGCATCTCACCAAGACCGAGTTCCGGCTCCTCACCGAGCTGGCGTCGTCGCCCGGTCGCGTCTTCTCCCGCGAGGTCCTCCTCGAACGGGTGTGGGGCTATGGCTACTTCGGTGACGGTCGCCTCGTCGACGTCCACATCCGGCGGCTGCGGACCAAGATCGAGGCCGATCCGGCCAACCCGAAGCACGTCGTGACCGTCCGAGGGCTGGGCTACAAGCTCCAGTCCTGAGATGGCCGACCCGACGCCGGTCTCCCAGCACCGCCGACGGCTCCCCCGCCTCGGCCTCCGGACCCGTGTGATCCTGGCGTTCTCGATCGGCGCGCTCTTCCTCGCCCTCGTGCTGTCGGGCCTCGTGATGGGGGTCACCCGCTCCAACCTGGTCAACCAGCGCGAGGCCAGCGCCAACATCCGGGTCGCCACCAACGCCAACATCCTCAGCCCCCAGATCACGCCCGACTCGAACACCACCCAGATCCTGTCGTCGCTGCAGACGCCCGAGGGATCCCGACCGATCATGTTCCAGCGCCCGCTCGCGAAGGAAGGCGAGGAATGTGGTGCGGGGTGGAGCGCCCCCGACCCGGAGTACAGCTGCGAGACCCTGCCCGCGGAGATCCGTGAGTCCGTGCTGGCCGGCCAGCCGGCCAAGATGCGCTTCGTCGACCCGAACGGCGTCAAGAGCCTGGCCGTGGGCACCCCGGTCGCCGGCATCGAGGGCGCGTACTTCGAGATCGTGTCACTCGACTCGCTCGACGACACGTTGTCGTCGATCAGCTTCACCCTGTTCGGGGCCTCGGTCGCCACCGTGCTCGCCGGGGCAGCCTTCGGGTGGTACTCCGCCCGACGGATCCTCCGTCCGCTCGACGAGGTGGGCGCGGCCGCCCGTGCACTCGCTGGCGGCGATCTCGACGCCCGCATCCGCACTCTGGTCGACCCCGACCTCGAACCGATCATCACCTCGTTCAACGGTATGGCCGGCAGCCTCGAAGACCGGATCGAGAAGGACGCCCAGTTCGCCTCCGACGTCTCCCACGAGCTCCGGTCGCCCCTCATGACCCTGCAAGCTTCCATCGAGGTGCTCGAGAACAACCGCGGCGACATGAACGAGCGCGCGCAGGCCGCGCTCGACCTGCTGGTCGACGATCTCGATCGGTTTCGCGCCCTCGTCGAGGATCTCCTCGAGATCTCGCGATTCGACGCCGGGGTGATGCACCTCGAGCTCGACGAGGTACTGCTCGCCCAGTTCGTCGGTCACATCGTGCGTTCGGCCGGCTACCAGATACCCGTCGACGTCGACGAGGATGTCGCGGTGGACGAGGAGTTCGGCGACATCGTCACGGCGATCGACAAGCGCAGGATCGCCCGCGTGGTCTCCAACCTGCTCAGCAACGCCGACAAGTACGGCAACGGGCCGACCGCGGTCGCCATCGATGCCGACGACGACTGGGTGCGGATCATGGTCGACGATGCGGGCGAGGGCGTCGCCGAGGAGGATCGCGGCCGGATCTTCGAGCGGTTCAACCGGGCCACCCAGGCGGGACGTCGTGGCACGAGCACCGGCGTCGGGCTGGGACTCGCCCTGGTCGACGAGCACGTCCAGCTCCACGGGGGTTCCGTCCGGGTCGAGGATGCGCCCGCCGGCGGCGCCCGCTTCGTGGTCCAGCTCCCTCGCGTCGAGCTCGACTTCGACGAGCACGACCTGGAGTTGGCATGAGGCTCCGAGTCCGCATGCTCGCCGTGGCGCTGCTCGCGCTCTCGGTCGCGGTCGGGGCGTGCACGGTGTCGACCAACGAGGAACCGGTCGAGGTCAGCAGCGAGCTGTTCGAGCCGCTGCTGACCACCACCTCGTCGACGACCACGACCCTCCCCGGGGATGCCACCAAGGAAGTGACCGAGTACTTCATCCGGACCATCGACAACACCTCCGAGCTCACCCCAGTCAGTCGCGAGGTCGCGATCGACGAGACGGTGCAGGGCATCCTGAACGACCTCTTCTCCCGCCGGCCCGACACCGACGGCGACGACCGAACGGAGGAGGAGGGGCTGTCGTCGGCCATCCCCGAAGGCGCCGAGCTCGCCTCGGCCACGGTCCAGCCCGGTACGTCCACACTCGTGGTCGATGTCCGGGGCGTCATCGGCGACATCCAGGGCTCCAGCCTGACCAACGCGCTCGCCCAGATCGTGTGGACCGCGACCGAGAGCGACGACGTCGACGACGTGACGTTCCAGAACGACGGGCAGAAGGTCGCGGCGCTGACGGTCTCCGGCGAGAACACCGAGGAGCCGGTCGATCGACGCGACTACCCCCGCACGCTCTCCTGACTACACGGCGAAGAACACCCGGGCCACATCGTAGAGCTGGGGATCGACGGTCTTGAGGCCCTGGGCCTTGGCCTCCTCGAGGGTGATGCGGCCGATCTTGCCGGCCTCGAGGCAGACCATCTCGCCGTAGGCGTGCTCGTGCACCAGGTCGATGGCCGCCACGCCGTAGCGGGTTGCGAGCACCCGGTCGAAGGCGTTCGGCGTGCCGCCCCGCTGGACGTGGCCGAGGATGATGACCCTGGTCTCGTACTCGACCCGGCGCTCGATCTCCCCGCCGATGGTGGTACCGATCCCGCCCAGGCGCTGGTTCCCGTAGACGTCGACCTCGGGCTCGGCGATCTCGAGCGTGTCCGGCTTGGGCTCCGCGCCCTCGGCGACGACCACGATCGATGCGTAGCGGCCGGCTTCGTGCCGTCTGCGGATGGCATCGCAGACCGCGTCGATGTCGAAGGGCTCTTCGGGGATGAGGGTGACCGTGGCTCCGCCACCGATCCCCGACCACACCGCGATGTGGCCGGTGTGGCGCCCCATGACCTCGACGACCATGACCCGGTCGTGCGACTCGGCCGTGGTGTGCAGGCGGTCGATGGCATCGGTGCAGATCTGGACGGCGGTCTGGAACCCGAAGGTCATCTCGGTGCCGGCGAGGTCGTTGTCGATGGTCTTGGGCACGCCGACGATCGGGAAGCCCCGGACCGCGAGATCCCTCGCGGCCCCGAGCGTGCCATCGCCGCCGACGACGATCACCGCGTCGATGCCCTGTTCCTCGAGGCACGCCCGGAAGCGGTCGACACCGTCGTCGTCCATGAACGGTTGGTAGCGACTCGTACCGAGGATCGTGCCGCCGATGGGCAGCTTGCCCCGCAACGCCTCGACGTCGAGGGAGATCAACTCCTGGTCGACGACACCCCGGAAACCGTCCATGAAACCGATGATCTCGTCGCCGTGGACGCGCACGCCCTTGCGGACGATCGCCCGGATCACAGCGTTGAGGCCAGGGCAGTCGCCCCCGCCGGTCAGTACTCCGACTCGCATGGGATCACGGTAGCGAGCCACACGGCCACTGTGACCGGATGGTTCCCCGGTACGTTGCCGGGCCATGGGAGTGGTCATCGCCATCGACGCCGGCACCACCGGTGTCCGGTCATTCGCCCTCGACGAAACCGGGGTGCCCGTGACCATGGCGTACCGGGAGTTCACCCAGCACTTCCCCCGCCCCGGCTGGGTCGAACACGATGCCAGCGAGATCTGGGAGGCCGTGCGGACCACGCTGGTGCAGGTCAGCCAGCACCTCGACGCGCCGATCGCAGCCATCGGCATCACCGACCAGCGCGAGACACTGGTCGCCTGGGATCGACGCACCGGCGAGCCCCGCCACCGGGCGATCGTCTGGCAGGACCGACGAACGGCCAATCGCTGCGATGAGCTGACCCAGGCCGGCCACCTCCCGCTCGTGCGCGAGACCACGGGGCTCGTGCTCGATCCGTACTTCTCCGGCACCAAGGCCGAGTGGCTGCTTCGCCCCACCGACCAGGGCGGAGGCGGCGTCGAGGCCGACGAGCACCTGGCCCTCGGCACGATCGACACGTGGCTGGTGTGGCAGCTCACCGGGGGTGCCGTGCACGCCACCGAGCCGTCGAACGCCTCGCGCACGATGCTCTTCGACATCCGGTCCCTGACCTGGTCCGATGAGCTCTGCGAGCTGCTCGGCGTGCCGCCCGCGGCACTGGCCGATGTCGTCCCGTCGTCGGGACGGTTCGGCACCACGGCCGTGGGCGTCGGCGTCCCGGCTGGTATCCCGATCTCGGGCATCGCCGGCGACCAGCAGGCCGCGCTGTTCGGCCAGGCCTGCTTCGAACCGGGCATGACCAAGAACACCTACGGCACCGGCTCGTTCGTGCTCATGAACGTCGGGCACGCATGCCCCGAGCCGGTCGAAGGGCTGCTGTCGACCGTGGCGTGGAGCATCGGCGACGTCGACCCCGCCACCACGACCTACGCGCTCGAGGGCGCGATCTTCTCGACCGGGTCGGCCATCCAGTGGCTCCGCGACGGACTCGGGATCATCGAGGAGGCAGCCGAGACCGGTCCACTCGCCGAGTCGGTCCCCGACGCCGACGGCGTGGTCCTCGTGCCGGCGTTCACCGGGCTGGGCTCGCCGTGGTGGGACCCCTATGCCCGCGGGACGATCATCGGCATCACGCGCGGCACCACCCGCGCCCACCTGGCGAGAGCTACGGTGGAGTCGATGGTGTTCCAGACCCGCGACGTGGTCGATGCCATGTCGGTGGCATCGGGACACGACGTCACGGCGATGCGTGTCGACGGCGGCGCGTCGGTGATGGACCTGCTCCTCCAGCTCCAGGCCGACCAGCTCCAGGTCCCCGTGGCCCGGCCCCAGGTGCAGGAGACCACCGCCCTGGGCGCGGCCTACCTCGCCGGCCTGGCCGAGGGCGTGTGGGACTCCCCCGCCGATGTCACCACCAACTGGCAGCTCGACGTCGAGGTCGAGCCGGCCGTCGACCGCGCCACCGCCGACGCCGCCCATGCCACCTGGCTCCGGGCGGTCGACCGTTCGAGGGACTGGGCCACCGACTGAGCACGGTGGATCGCCGAGGCTATCCGCCCCAGCCCGACGAGCTGCTCGGATGGGCCCGCTTCACCCAGTCGAGCAGGCGGGTGTCGGCGATGCGGGCGAGGGCCGACACCTGGCGGCGCTCGCGGGAGCGGAATCCCGAGCCCGTCCGACCGACGACGAGCGCCAACCCGGCGGCCGGGAGCGGTGCCCACACGACGTCGTCGGGCCCCTGGTCGGTGGCCGCCGCGAGCTGAGCCGACGACCGGCTGCCCTCGACGAAGGCCACCAACCACGCGGCCGGAGGCACGTCACCGTCGACGGCGAGCACCGCACCGTCGTCGAGCTGCACGACCGCCGCCCACACACCGCCGAGGACGCGACGACCATGGGTCACCACCGCATCGAGCAGCTCGGCCCGGTCGGCGGCGCCGACGACGATCGCCGCCGTCTCGAGCGCGTCGGCTCGCGGATCGTGGCTCGTGCCATCGACAGGGTGGATCTCTTCGACGTCGACACCGTCGACCGCGCGGATCTCGCTCACGAGGAGGTCGACCAACCCGTCGTCGGGGATCTGGACGGCGAGCTCGTCGACGGCCCGACCGGCGCCACGCTCGAGGATGTCGATGCCGACGATCTCACCGCGCACCGCGCCGATGCGGCTGGCCACCTGCCCCAGCGCGCCGGGTCGGTCGGCAAGCCACACACGGACGACGTAGGTTTCCATGGCGGGTACGGTACGCGGGAGCTGTGAACGCCCGGTTTCACCGGTCCGACGTCCGCGTGATCATCGCCCGACCGGCGGCGGACCACGACCGGCCACGGTGGCCGTGACTCCGCTTGACCAGGTGGTCAAGTACGATCGGCCATCATGGCCAAGCAACTCACGCCCCGCGGCGAGCAACGCCGCAATGAGCTGCTGGCGTTCGCGACCAAGCGATTCGCCGCCAACGGGTACCACCCGACGTCGGTCGCCGAGCTGGTCGACGGCCTCGGCGTGGGCAAGGGCGTCTTCTACTGGTACTTCGACTCCAAGGAGGAGCTCTTCGTGGAGATCCTCCGCGAGGCCGAGCGGGCCCTTCGCCGGGCGCAGTGGGAGGCCATGGACGATGACCCCGATCCGATCCGACGCCTCGAGACCGGTATCCGGGCATCCATGCACTGGTGGAACGAACACCGCGACCTCTACCGGCTCATCGAGTTCGCCCGGACCGAGGCGAGCTTCGCCTCCGGTGTGCGCAAGGGTGAGAAGGTCGCACTCGACGACACCCGCAAGCTGGTGCAGGCCGCCATGGATGCCGGTCAGATCCCCGACGGCAACGCGGTCGTCACGGCCCAGGCGATCCTCGGCGTCAGCTCGGTGCTGGCCCGCACGCAGCTCCTCGGTCGCAAGCGGCCGCCCGACGAGGTCGCCGACGAGGTGATCGACTTCTGCCGGTACGGGCTGAACGGCACGCGCCCCGAGGCCCGTCGCTCGGCCTGATGAGTCGTTCGTCGCTCCCTGCGGGAGCTTCTCACTTCGAGAGTTGCTCGGCAACCGGCGTGCCGGCGGCCTCGCAACGTCTCCGGCCGCCACCCGCAACGCCGCCGAATGTCTCGAGCGCCCGTCCCGCTTACTCGGTGCCCTGGAGCTCGGGCAGGGCCTTCTTCAGACCCCGGATGCCCTGCTGGATGCGCTGCTCGTTCTCGATGAGCGCGAAGCGGACGTGCCCCTCGCCGCCAGGGCCGAACCCGACGCCGGGCGAGCAGGCGACGTGGGCCTCGGTGACCAGCATCTTGGCGAACTCGACCGAACCGAGGTGGCGGTAGGGCTCGGGGATCGGCGCCCAGGCGAACATGGTCCCTCGGGGGCGTGGCATCTCCCAGCCGATGCGGTCGAGCCCGTCGCAGAGCACGTCGCGTCGCGACTGGTAGATGGCCGCCACCTCCTTGGGGAACTCGGTGGCCTCGTTGAGCGTGACCGTGGCCGCGATCTGGATCGGCTGGAACGTGCCGTAGTCGAGGTAGCTCTTGAGCTTGGCCAACGCGCCCACGACCTCGGCGTTGCCGACCATGAAGGCGACTCGCCAACCGGCCATCGAGAACGACTTGGTCATCGAGTACAGCTCGACCGCGCACTCCATGGCCCCTTCGGCCTGCATGATCGACGGTGGCTGGAAGCCGTCGAAGCCGAGCTCGGCGTAGGCGTTGTCGTGGACGACCACGACGTCGTGCTCGCGGGCGAAGTCGACGAGGCCTTGGAAGAAGTCGAGATCGACGCACTTGGCCGTGGGGTTGTGCGGGAACGACACGACGATGACACGGGGCTGGGGCCAGGAGTAGGTGAACTGGTGGCGGAGCCGGTCGAGCAGGTCGCCGTCGCCGTACATCGGGATCTCGCGGATACTGGCGCCGGCGAAGAGCGGACCCCACAGGTGGATCGGGTAGCTGGGTGACGGGACGAGCGCGGAGTCGCCGGGCCCGAGCAGGACCCAGCACAGGTGGGAGTACCCCTCCTTCGCGCCGATGGTGGCCACGACCTCGGTCTCGGGATCGAGGCTCACGCCGAACCGCCGCAGGTACAGATCAGCCGCAGCCTGGCGCAGCTTCGGGATGCCCTTGGACTGCGAGTACCGGTGGTTCCGGCCGAGCTGGGCGGCTTCGGACAGCTTCTCGACCGCGATGTCGGGCGAGGGCAGGTCGGGGTTCCCGAATCCCAGGTCGACGATGTCCTCGCCGGCGCGCCGTGCCTGCATCTTGAGCCCGTTGATGATCGTGAACACGTACGGCGGCAGGCCGGTGATGCGGCGGAACTCCATGCCCCGAGGGTATCTGCGCAGCCGGCGGCCGATGGACGACCTTTCTCCGCCACGGTGAATCCGCCGGCCGAGGCAGGATGGGCGCCATGGAAACCGTCGACGTGGTCGTGGAGATCCCCCAGGGCAGCCGGAACAAGTACGAGTACGACCATGAGCGCCATGTCTTCCGCCTCGACCGCCGGCTGTTCTCGGCCACGGTCTACCCCGCCGACTACGGCTTCATCCCCGACACCCTGGGCGAGGACGGTGACCCCCTCGACGCGCTCGTGGTCATGGACGAGCCCACCTTCCCCGGTTGCTGGATCGAGGCCCGACCGGTCGGGGTGTTCTGGATGACCGACGACGCCGGACCCGACGCCAAGATCATCTGCGTGCCCGCGGGCGACCCCCGCTGGGAGGGCGTATCCGAGATCGACGACCTGCCCTCCTACCTCCGGGCCGAGATCGAGCACTTCTTCACCGTCTACAAGGACCTCGAGCCCCACAAGTTCTCCTCGACGCGCGGCTTCGAGGGCTCGACCGCGGCCTGGACCGAGATCCGAGCGGCTCTCGCCCGGCACGGCTCAGGACATGCGCCGGACTGAGGGTCGGCGCCAGGAGACGTCCTGAGCCCCCAGCGAACAACTCTCGAAGCGAGAAAGGCGCCCAGCGCCTGACGAACGGCTCAGGCTGAGCGGCCGAGCACGCCTTCCCCGGCCGCCAGCAGCGCCGCGCCGACCGCACCCGCTCGCTCGCCCGCCCGGGCGACCGCGATGGGCACGACCGGGCGGCGCGACGCGCCGATCACCTCGTCGACCACGGCGGCGTCGATCCGATCGAGGAGCACATCGTGAGCGTCCATCACTCCCCCGCCCAGGACCACGATCGACGGATCGAGCAGGTCGACGAGGTTGGCGATGCCGAGCGCGAGCCACCAGGCGAAGTCGTCGAGCACCTCGCCGGCGCCCCCGGACCCGTCGCGGGCCACGGCCACGACGTGCTCACCCCGAACCGCCTCGGCGTCGCCGCCCGCGAGCGCGACCGCCTCCGGGAGGCGTCCGGCCACCGCCGCGTGGCGGCCGAGCCGACCCAGGCCCGACCCGGAGGCCAAGCGCTCCCAGCAGCCCCTGCGGCCACACGGACAGCGGGGTCCGGCCGGATCGACGACCATGTGCCCGGGCTCGCCGGCGAAGCCATGGGCACCGTGGCGGATCTCGCCGTCGACAACCAGGCCACCCCCGATTCCGGTGCCGATGGTCAGCAGGATGCCATCGCGATGGCCGGCACCGGCACCGAAGCGGAACTCGGCGACGGCGGCACACGTGGCGTCGTTGTCGGCCACGACCGGCGCACCGAGCCGGCCGCCCAGCTCGGTGCCCAGCGAAAGGCCCTCCACACCCGGCAGGTTGGGACCGAACCGGAACGTGTCGTCGTCGCCGACCAGACCCGGCATCCCGACCCCGACCGGGGTTCCGGGTTCGGGTTCGAGCTCGCGGACCAGCGCCTCGATGGCCTCGACCAGGGCCACCGGTCCCGCGGGAGTCGGACGCCTGGCGTCGCGAATGACCTCGGTGGCGCGGTCGTCGTCGACGAGCACCCCCAGCAGCTTGGTGCCACCGACGTCGATCCCGACGCTCCGCGTCATCCGGAACTCAGTACCGGAGGTGTGCGCCGATGCGGCCCAGCACGTCGAGGTCGGCGTTGCCGCTGCACATCTCCACGACGCTGCGACCGGCCAGTGCGTCGTCGACGGCGTGCTCGACGACATCGTCGACGTGGCGCATCTCGTCGCCGCAAACGCACTGGCGCCCGACCGTCGCCAGCCGGCCGCAGCCGGGACACCGCCAACCCTCGGCCTCGTACCCGGCCGAGACGACCAGGGTCTCGACCCGCTGCTCGGCGAGCGCGTCCAGCGCGGCGTCGAGCCCGGCGACGGCTCGCCGATCCGCGCCGACGGCAGCGCGCAGTGACTCGACGATCTCGGTTTCGCGCTCGTGCTCGATGTCGGCAGCCATCTGCATGATCGCCGTCCGGACCGCGGACTCCGACGCGGACGGTTCCACCCCGAGCGGTCCCCGCAGCCGCTCGCGGAGATACGGGTGGAGGTCGGCCTCGAGCTCGCCGGCCAGGTGCTCCGGCACGGCGAGCACGACGTGGTCGAACCCGTGGGTCTGGAACGCGGACCACAGCAAGCGGGCGGCGTGGCGCAGGTGCTGGTGCTCGAGCTCCTCGCGGTGGTCCTCGACCCCGCCGCGATCGTGCTCGCCCACGGTGTCGTAGTCACGTCCGATCTCGTCGATCACCTCGGTGTGCTCGACCAGTTGGTCGAGGTGGTACACGTACACCCGAGCGTGGGTCTTGTCCGCGAGCAACGCGCCGATGGTCGCGGTCTGTTGCACCACCGTCTCCAGCTGGCCCACGGCCGGGGCCGAGTTGACGACCAGCTGCGAGCGAACCGGCACGGGCAACTCGACCACCTGCCAGAGATCCTCGGCCACGCTCGAGAACACCGCGACGCCCCGGACACGCGACCGGTCGAACCCGTTGCGCACGAGCGCCTCGATGCGGGCCAGGTCTGCGTCGCTGCAATCATGGGCGGCCTGGTCCCGGTGTCGGCGAACCATCGAGTCGAAGACCCGTTCGTAGTCGACCTCCCGGACGTGTCGCCGCCCGTCGACGTCCAGGTAGCACGACGTCACCCCCTGCTCGCTCCGGACGGCTGCCAACGATCGGATGACGTCTTCGCTGATCGCGGTCACGTGGGCGCTCCCTCTCGAGGTTCGTCGTGGCACATCTCAACCGTGGTCGCATCGTAGGTCCGCGAGGACGCGGCCCGCGACGACGGCGATCACGCCGAAACGGGTGGCACCGGCCGGACCACCGCGGCGCGGTCGACCGGGAGGTCGTCGGCCCAGGCGGCGATGCGCGGGTCGTCACTCAGATGCACGATCTGCACCAAACCGGCCATGTGTTCGAGCCGATCGAGGAGGTGCTGGAGCGCGTCGTCGGTCACGTGGTCGAGTGCGCCGTCGACCAGCAACGGGACCGATCCGGCCGAGGAGACGTTTCGCTGGGCGGCGAGACGAGCCAGCAGGTACCACTCGATCTCGTCGACCGGTGGAGCATCGTCGAGATCGGACGCTCGCCCGTCGGGCCGCGCCTCCGGCTCGCCAGCCCGATCCTGGTCCGACTCGGCCCGGAGACGGTCGAGCGAAGCAACGATCCCGGCTTCGACGTGGGCGTGCTCGGTGAGCCAGTCGGCGGCCATCGTCTCGATCTCGTGGCTCGACAGGCCGAGCCCGCGGACGGGGAGTCCCACGTTCTCGAGGGCGGCGATCAGCTCACTCACCGGTCCGTCGTCGGCCGGAACACGAAGGTTCGCCAGATCCGTCACCAGCTGCTCCCCGACCGCGTCGCTGGTCCCGAGCAAGGCCTGGGCGCGATCGATGGTCATCCGTTCCTCCTCCGCCAGCGCGGCCAGCTCGAGCGCGTCGTCGACGGCGCGGCGGAGCGCCTCGGCGTCGGCCTCGGCGTCGGCCAACTCGCGACGAGCGTCCCGCAGCTCGGCCGACTCGACCTCGACGGGGCGGGCCGAACCGCCCCGCGTCAGGTAGTCGGTGTAGGAGGCGAGCCGGAGTCGGTCGAGGATCGCCTGCTCCTCGGCGATCGCGTCGTCGAGCCGGACCTGCGCCCGGCCGCGCGAGAATCGGGAGTCCAGCCCGTCGCGCGCCTTCTCCACGGCCGCGTGGGCCTGCTCCAGCGCAGCGATCTCGGCGGCGCTCTCGTCGTCGGCAGCGCCCCGCTCCAACTCGGCCATCCGCCGTCGGGCCGCGTCGACACGGACCTCGGCGGCCTCCAGCGCGCCCGCCTCCGGCGGCTCCGCCGTCGTGGCCGATTCGAGCCGACGACCGAGCTCGTCGAGGCGATCGGCGAGATGGAGCGCTTCGGTCGAGGGCACCATCTCGCCGGTGGCGTGTCCGAGCCGGATCTGGTCGACGAGCGCACGCACCGGTTCAGGGTCGTACTGGCGATGGAGGACGAGTCGGGCCTCGAGCTCCTCGATCGTCGCCTGCTCCCGTTCCTGTGACGCGGCCGGTTCGACCCCGTGGTCACGACGGGGTCGTTCCAGCGTCTCCAGCCGACGCTCGGCCCTACGGACCTGACGGGCGACGCCGGCCGAGGCAGACCCAGGGAGATCGGAGGCGGTGACTCTGGGATCGACCTGACTGTCGTCGAGCTCGAGCAGCCCGAGGGCCTGGTCGTCGACGTCGAGCACGACACCGTGGGCTTCGATCGACCCCCGGAGGCGCGACACCTGCCCGGCGGCTGCGGCCTCGAACGCGTCGACGATCGCGTCGCGTTGTCGGTCGGTGAGGTCGCGCAGCACCGTGATGGAGGGGTGCAGGTCGATGGCGAACCGACCGTCGTCGTCGACCAGGCGGAGGATGCGCACCTACTCCACCGTGATCCGTTCGAACCCGCCGTCGGCTTCGTCGTCGCCGTCATCGGCGGCGTCGGCGTCGGCCGTGGTCGCAGTTCCCGCCGCGAAACCGGCGACCGCGTCGCCGGCCTGGCGGGCCACTGCGGTCACCGTGTTCACGACGGCTTCGACGGCCGCCGGGTCGCGGATCATCGACTCGGCGGCATCGAGCATGGCCCGCGCCGCGTCCACCGCGTCGAGCGCCGCTCGCTGCAACTGCTCGAACGCCGGGTTGCCAGGTCCGTCGCCGCCCGTGTCGCCGCCTGCTCCGGTTGTCGTCGTGTCGTCCACCAGGTCCACATGGTGCCAAAAGCGTGGTCGGTGCCGGAGACTCGTCGGCCGGAGACGGCCGTCAGCCGGCGTGGCGTCAACCCCGCTCGGCGAACACCACCTCGAGGGTGCCGTCGTGCAACGACGCGTCGACCACCGAGCGGGGACGCAAGGTGTCCGGGAGCATCACGGCGCGGCGATACGGGCCCACGCGAACGAGCAACTCGTCTCCTCGCCGTCCGAGGGCGAGGTCGTCGCGGTCGGTGAACGGCAGGTCGATCTCCAGGACGTCGCCGTCGTCGGTGCGGCGGAGCCGCAGCGGGCGGACGTCGGCGAGGACCCGGGCCGGGTCGTCGGCGCCGTAGATCGCCTCGGCGAAGGCGCGGAGCGGGCTGATGCCGACGAGCTCGTGCGGAGCGAGCTCGGCGGTGAGCACGGGCACGGGCGCGAACCCCTCCTCGATCGAGGCCAGGTGCTCGCCGTGGCGCTGCTTCCACGTCTCGAACCACGGATCGCTGATCGCCTCGGGCAGGAGTCGATTGGCCACGACGGCATCGACGCTGTAGCCGAACAACGACAGGTACGTGAAGGTGCGACGCGCCTCGGCCACGACGACCCGCTCGGGATTGACCACCAACCGGGCGCTGGTCACGGACCGGTCGGTGAGGAGCTCCTTGACGCCGTCGAGCCGCTCGTAGAACCGCTCGATGGCTCCGAACACGTCGTCGCCGGGGACAGGCAGCCCACTCACCTGCCCGAGGATCGGGCTGACGACACGGTTGACCTGCCGGCTCATCGGGAACAGGCGTTCCATCCACCACGCCAGGATCCCCGGCAGCGAGAGCAGCCGGATGGTCTCAGCGGTGGGCGCGCAGTCGACGACGATCACGTCCCACTCGCCACTCGCCGCGTGGCGCTTGATGTCGGTGAGCGCGAACACCTCGTCGAGACCGGGAACGACCGACAGCTCCTCGGCCTCGATCTCCTCGACGCCACCCCACCGGAACAGCTGTTGCAGGTACTGACGGATCTGCTCCCAGGAGTCCTCCATCCGGTCCTGGGCGTCGAGTTGCTGGCCCCACAAACCGGGGGCGATCTCCACCGAGAGGTCGCCGAGGTCGACGTCGAAGGCGTCGCTCAACGAGTGGGCCGGATCGGTGGAGACGACGATGGTTCGATGCCCGGCGTCGGCGCAGGCCAGCGCAGTGGCCGCGGCGGTCGTGGTCTTGCCGACACCGCCCTTGCCCGTGAACAGGAGGATGCGCACCCGGCTCAAGCTATGCGCCCGACCGGTGGTTGCCGCCAGGAGGCGTTGCGAGGCACCGCCGAGCAGCTCTCGAAACGAGGAGCTCCCGAAGGGAGCGACGAGTGACTCAGCCGGTGAGGTGGGCTCGGAGCTCGGACAGCGCGGTGCTCACGATCCGCGATTCGGCCCGCCGCTTCACGAAGGCGGGCAAGGGGACGGCCAGCTCGACCCGCAGGTGATAGGTGACGTCGGTACCGCCGTCGCGCTCGGCCAGCTCGTATGCACCGTCGAGCACCCGCATGATGTCACCGTCGACCAGCTCCCAGGGCAGCCGGTGGGGTGCCTCGCTCCACTCGTAGCGGAGCGTGTAGCTGGTCGAACGGCCCATGGCCGCGGCCCGGAACCACACCGCCGTGGGCCGGCCCTCGTCGTCGCGATCGAGGATGGAGACCTCCTTGAGGTCCCGCGCCCAGCCGACGTAGGACTCGAAGTCCGTCAGCGTGTCCCAGATGTCGGCGAGCGGCGCCTCGATGTGGAGGTGTTGGGTCGTCTGGTCAGCCATCAGGGGGCCGATTCTGGCCGATCTGCCCGACCGACGCGCCACCTCGGCGCGCCGGTCGTCGTTCACCGCGGCCCGCCCGGTGTGTGAGCGCGGGGAACTCGATGCCGATGAGGACCGACCACCGCGACGGGGTCATCCATCCGGTCCGGACTCGCCGTCCTTCGGGAAGAAGGTGCCATGCCGTGCGCCCCACATCGCCATGGACCCGAGTCCGAACATCGGCGCCAGGACCGCGAACGCGACCGAGGTGTAGGTCTGGAGCACGGCCACCACCGCGGCGACCACCACCTGGACGGCCAACGCGCCACGGAGACGGAAACGGACGACCTTCGGGGCGGTGTGGGACAGGAAGAACAGACCGGCGAGGGTCACCTCCTCGTTCCTCGAGCGGACGACGCCGTTGGCGTAGCCCCACAGGAACAGCACGACGCCCACCACGAACAGGCTCCCGGAGACCGCGGCGGTGAACCCGCCGAGGGTGTCGGGAGCCACCGCCCCTGCGACCGCGGCGACCAGGAACGCGCCGGTGCCGAGGAGGGCCAGGTTCACCAGGCCCTCGCCCTCCTCGGAACGGGCCGACAGGGCGGGACCGTGGTCGTCGGCACTCATGTGCCCTCGACGGCCGCGCCCAGCTGGGGGGCGAGGCGGTCGTAGTCGAACTCGGCCGTCGCGCGCGCCCGGCCGTGCTCGGCCATCGTGCGGCGCCGCGATTCGTCGGTCAGCAGGGCCCGCAGGGCGTCGGCCACGGCGGCGACGTCGGTGGGGTCGTCGACGACGAGCCCGGTCTCGCCGTGGGCGACGGCCTCGGCGGCACCGCCGCTGTTCCCTGCCACCTGGGGCACCCCGGCGGCGGCGGCTTCCAGGAACACGATGCCGAATCCTTCCTGTTCGAGCCCGGCCCACCGGTTGCGACACAGCATGGCGTAGACGTCGGCACATCCGTACACCGCGGCGAGGTCGTCGTCGGGGACCCGGCCGAGGAAGTGGACGGGCGCCGACGCGGCGCGCGCTCGGCGTTCGAGCCGGCCCCGGTCCCGGCCCGTGCCGCCGATGGCGACCTGAAGACCGGGGATCTGCGGCGCGAGCCGCGCCGAGGCGTCGATGAGCACGTCCATCCCCTTGCGGGGCACGAGCCGACTGAGACTGAGCACCAAGGGGCCGTCGTCGAGCCCGAGGCGCGCCCGGACCTCCGAACGCTCGCGATCGTCGAGCGGGCGGAACCGGTCGGTGTCGATCCCACAGGGGACCACGGTCAGCGGGAGCGGACGCCCCGCCGCACGCTCCGCCTCCGCCGCCGGGTAGCCGCCGAAGGCCACGACCCGAGCCGCGCTCCGGAGCACGTGACCGAGGAGCCGGTGACTCCCGGGGAGACGACCGGGGACGGTCACCTCCGCGCCGTGCAGGAGCACGGTGTAGGGCCGGGCGAGCCGCGGACCGACGAGGCCGAGCGGCAGGGCCGGGTCGAGCACGACCGTCTCGGCGTCGATGTCCGCCGCCAGCGCGTCGATCCGTCGGACGAGACCCGGGTGGGGTAGGAGGACCGGCGCCCGGGTCCGCTCGATGCGGAACGGCTGGGACCGGTCCCATTCGTCGGCGTCGCCGTGGGGGATGGTGAGGACTGCGAACGTCGCCGGGTCGAGCCGGCGCCACAGCTCCCACAGCAGCGTCTGGATGCCGCCGATCTTCGGTGGGAAGTCGTTGGTGACGAGCAGGTGGGTCATGGCGGTGCTCCGACTGCCGCCGCCCGGGGGGCACGCGGCACCGACGGCGCGAGCGCGACCTCGGCGCGGACGAGCGCGCTGGGGTCGCCGGCGGCGGCGTCGACACGTTCGGTCAGGCCGAGCCGGGCGCACGCCCACACGGCGTGGGCCCGCAGGAGGGGATCGTCGCCCGCCAGCGCGCCATCGAGTGCGTCACGCACCCGTCTCTGGTCGGGATCACCCACGTTCCCGATGATGACGAGCGCGTTCCGGCGCAGGTACCGAGGTTCGCGCCGAGGGATGTACCAACGCCCGAATCGGTCGAGGAGCTCGTCGTCGGTCCGCGCGAGCAAGTCGATGACCTCGACCCACGCGTCCGGCGGACGACGACCGATCTCGACCGGCACGTCCCCGGCCGGGCCGTCCTCGGCCGGACCGTCCTCGGCCCCGGCCACGCTGCGACGTCCCGGGGGGCAGGCGTCCTGGCAGTCGTCACAGCCGTACAGCCGGTCGCCCAGCGCCACGCGATGGGCGCGGGGAAACACGCCGGTGTCCTGCACCAACCACGCGAGGCAACGCCGACCGTCGATGATGCCGTCGTCGACGATGGCCCCGGTGGGGCACGCCGGGATGCAGCGTGTACAGCGCCCGCAGCCGTCGGCCACGGGCGGATCCCCGACGGGGAGCTCGGCGTCGGTGACGATGGAACCGAGGACGAACCAGCTTCCGGCGCCGGGCACGAGCAGGTTGGCGTTCCGGCCCCACCAGCCGATGCCGGCCCGGTGGGCGGCGGCACGATCGACGAGACCGTTCTGGTCGGCGATCACCATCGCCCGGTGGCCGTGGTCGCGGAGCACCACGACGCCGGTTTCGAGCACGGCCCGGAGGTCGGCGTAGTGGTCGCGCCAGGCATAGCGGGCGACCCGGCCCGTGACGCCGCCCGGCCGGGGCGGCGTGGCCTCGAGGTACCCCATCGCGCCGACCACGATCGACGACGCGCGGCGGAGGAGCCGACGGGGCTCGGTCGAGCGGCCAGGATTCGAGAACGTGAACGACATCCCGGCGTGCTGGCCGGCGGCGCGGCGGGCCTCGAGACCGCGCCGCACGCGGTCGAACGACTCGACCCCGGTGACGCCGACGGCATCGAGCCCGGCCGTCACCAGGGCGTGCTCGACCTCGGCGCGCAGGTTGGCGGCGTCCGACGTCACCGGGCCCGGAGGGGCCGGGTGCGGACCCGGCGTCCATTGGCGCTCGTTGGGGTGTCGTCGGACTGACCGGACCGGGGCTGCGCCGCTCCTCGGACATCGGACCCGCTGTCCGACCCAGCATTCGACGCGGCCTCGCGGTCGGCGTCGCGCCGCGACCGTTTGGTCGTGACCGTCAGCGATGCCCGGGGTCTCTCCACCGGACCACGGGTGGTTCGTGGTGCCGAATCGGCGGCACGTACCGCTTCGCCACGACGGAACTGCGTCGTGGAGGCCGACATCTTCCGGCCCTGGACCGATGCGGGGCGGTCGAGCTCGTCGGCGACATCGTCGACGGGGGCGCCAGCCACGAACACGGGCGGCGCGGCAACCGGCGCGGGCTCCGTCACCGGTTCGGCTCCGGTGGTCGCGGCGGCGGGGGACGACTCGCCAGCCACTGCGTCGGCGGGCGACGCGGCCGGCGAGGCCCTCGGGGCGGGATCCACGGACGCGGGCGCGGCGGCGGGCGAGGTCGGGTCCGAGATGGCCGTCGACGCCGGCGGCGTCTCCTCTGCCGGCGGTTTCGACGCTGCGGTCGACCTGGATGTTGACGCCTTCTCGGCCGGCGCCTTCTTCCTCGGTGCGCTCGTGGACATCGACTTCTTCGCGGTCGCGTTCTTCGTCGCCGCCATCTTCTTCGTCGCCGCCAGCTCCGAGGCAGTCCGGGCCCGGCGGGCCTCCCAGGTCGAGTTGACCCCGTCGGGACGGCCGTCGCCGCGTGTCGACCGCTCCCCCGCCGGCGTCTCGGATGCGACGCCGTCGTTGGACGACGACGGGGCCCGGGGGCCGGCTGTCGACGTCGTCGAGCGCGGCTCGGTGGGCTCGACGAACCCGATCTGCGACGCGGTCCGGTCGCTGGTGGTCAGGTGCCGCTCGACCAGATCGAGGGTCCAGGCGACCGAGCGACGCCGCCCCCGCTGTTCGAAGCTGAACTCGATGATCCAGTGATCCCTACCGATGAGTCGCGCGGTCCAGGAGCGATCGAAGCCCTCGTCGGTGAGGGTCACGCCTCGCTCGGCCATCGACGCTGCCACAGCGAGCCCGAGCGGTTTGGCCGACGCACCCGCACGGGAATGCATCAGCGGAAGGTCGCGTGCGAGGTCGACGACCTGACGCTGCTCGGCCCGGATGGGCGGAGCGAAACGCTCGACCCAGTCGACATCGACCCCGGCATCGTCGGCCACATCCTCGACCGACGCTCCCGCACGCAGCCGGGCCTGGACCTCGCGGACGCTCAGCCTCGATTCGACCGGCGGCGACGGCGCTTCGGCGGGCTCGTCGGGTTCTTCACCTTCGGCCTCGGCCCGCGCCGGATCGTGGGCGAGGTCGTCGACCGCCGCGAGCAACTCGTCGTCGACCGGCACCAGGTAGCCGCCCGACTTCGCGCCCTGGCGCGCACTGAAGATCAGGTGGCGACGATCTGTGGTGAAGCCGACGAGATGGAGGTTCTGCATGCAGAGGCGGGCGGCGGATCAGGCACTTGCCGCCGCGCGGCACGGTACCACCGGCCTTCTGGCACCCTTCGGTCGGACGACGGCCCTCAGGCACCCCGATCGATCGACCGGTGCCGCAGCCTGGGTGCGAGGTCGGCGTCGGCCAGCAGACGCAGCGCGCGGGCTTCGGCCACGTCGATGACCACGGCGTCGTCTGGTGCACGCTCGCACAGGAAGGTCACGACACAGTCGTCGCAGGCGCCCACGGTGGGACCGATGCAGTCGTCGCAGTCGATGACGAGCGGTTCGTCGGAAGTGAACATGACCGAACCGTACGAACCGGGGGTGACAAGAACTCAGACCTCGGCGGGCACCTCTTCGACGCCGGCCGCAGAGTTGCACCAATGGCACACGACGTCGTCGATCGTCTCGGACAGCGTCTCGCTCTCCTCGATGGTCAGGTCCCCACCGACCGAGTAGTGGTGGAAGGATCGGACGGTGCGGGTGGCGGTCACGTCGAAGCGGGTCAGGTTCCCGCACGAGTTGCAGCGGTAGCGGGTCACCGCGGCGAGCGTACCGCCAGCGCGTCGGGCAGCCCGAGCCGACGCCACCGCCCGAGCCGGGCTGCGTGTCAGGATTCGTCGGGTTGGTCGCCGAGCGCGTCGACGAGCTGCTGGATGAGCGTCTCCCACGGACCGGGCGGCGGATGCTCGAGGTCGACCGCACCGAAGAGCAGGAACCCGAAGCCCACGGCGTGGCAGAACCGCACGATCGCGTCCGTGTCGAGCGACTCGTGGACCAGACCGGCGACCTTCGCCTCCTCGACCAGGACGGCCAGACGCTCGGCTCGCTGGTCGAGCAGGCCCCGGATCAACTCGGCCACCTCGGGATCTCGACGAGCGGCGACGAACGCCTCCAGCAGCAGCGCCTGCCCGTCGTCGAAGGGGTCGGTGACCAGATGCGAGCCGACGGTGGTGAGCACGTCGGTGACCCGCCCCTCGAAACGGTGCTCGGCGAACAGCTGCTCGAGCTCGTTGTGGCTGTGGGCCTCGATGGCAGCCAGCAGCAGCTCGGCCTTGCCCCGGAACCGACCGTAGATGGCGCCGGTGGTGAAGCCGGCCCGCCGGGCGATCTCCTGGACTCCAGCCCCGTCGTAGCCCTTCTCCGCGAAGACCTCAGCGGCTGCGCGGATCAGCCGCTCGCGCGTCGGATCGGCCGCGACGCCGCGTCCGTCGTCATCACGCCCGTCGTCGCGGTCGGAGCTCTCAGGCGGAGAGGCGTCAGCAGGCACGGAAGTCATCTGACGGCAAGGATAATGGCCGTTATCGCCCGTGGCCAACGATGGTCACCGGCTGACCGCCACCAGTCGTTCGAGGATCTCGGCTGCTGCACCCCGGTCGATGGCCGCGCCCGCAGCGTCGACGCCAGCTGCGAGCGAGTCCGCGACGTCCGCCACGTAGAGCCCTGCCCCCGCGTTCAGCACCACGATGTCGCGGGCGGGCCCGGGCGCTCCCTCGAACACGGAGCGGGCGATCCGCGCGTTGTCCTCGGGTGTGCCACCCGGGACGTCGACGGCGTCGACCAGGGCGAGACCGGCGTCGGCCGGACCGAACAGGTAGGAGTCGACGATCATGCCGTCGCGCACCTCCCGCACGTCGGTCGGCCCCCCGAGCGTGAACTCGTCGAGGTGGTCGGCGCCATGGACGACCAGAGCGTGGTCGGCACCGCGTGCGGCGAGGACACCCGCCACCAGATCGACCAGCCGCGGGTCGCCCACGCCGATGACCTGGCGCCGGACGCGTCCCGGGTGCGACAGCGGCCCGAGCACGTTGAACACCGTCGGCACGCCGAGCTCGGCCCGAACCGGACCGGCATGGCGCATGGCGGGGTGAAAGGCACGGGCGAAGCAGAAGCCGACACCCACCTCGGCCACGATCTCGGCCACCCGTGCCGGCTCGTGGTCGTGGTTCACGCCGAGCGCGTCGAGCAGATCGAAGGATCCCGAGGTCGACGACGCCTTGATGTTGCCGTGCTTGCAGACCGTGGCGCCGGCCGCAGCGGCCACGAGACTCGCCATGGTCGACACGTTGAGCGCGCGCTCACGACGGCGGGGTGAACCTCCGGTGCCCACGATGTCGATGGTGCCGTCGGGCAGTTCGAGCGGCTCGGCGGCGTCGAGCATCGCGTCCACCATGCCCGCCAGCTCGTCGACGGTCTCACCCTTCTGGCGCAGCGCCACGATGAGTCCTGCGGTCTGGGCCGGTGTGGCCTCACCCGCGAGGATCGTGCGGAGCGCGGCGCCGGCCTGCTCCTCGGTGAGATCGCCACCCTCGAGCAGCGTGGCCAGCACGGTCGGCCAACCGCCGACCGCGTCGATCGCCGTCACGGGTCAGGACGCAGCGCGACGTCGACGACGGATGATGCGGCGCCGCTCTCGCTCGGTGCAACCACCCCAGACGCCCTCCCGCTCGCGGGTCCCGAGTGCGTGCTCGAGACACGCCTCGACCACGGGACACTCGTCGCAGATCGCCTTGGCCGGCCCGGCCTCGTCGTCGGTCGGCGGGAAGAAGATCAGCGGATCGAGACCGCGACAGGCGGCCCGGATGCTCCAGGAGGTCGTCATGAGGGGCTCCGTGGGGATTGGTTCACGCGCCCATCCGGCGGGGGGTGCCGGTCGGGCTCGCCCGAGATTGGCACCGCCTCACCGCTGATGCAAGGGTCGATCCGTGCCGGCTGAGCAGGGGTTCTGCCCGGTCGGCACCTCCAGCGAGTCGGTCAGACCACGCCGTGCTCGTCGAGCAGCACGCGAGCGACCGCGTCCGCCGGGTAGCGGCGGTGCCCACCCGGGGTACGGATGCTCTGGATCCGCCCGCGCGTGGCCCAGTCGGTCACCGCTCGCTCCGAGACCTCGAACAGCAGCGCAACCTCACGGGTGCGCAAGAGGCGCCCGCTGAGCACGTCTGACTCGACGCCGTTCAACAGCTCCTGCACGAGGCGCTGCCGCTCGATATCACTTTTCGTCGTCGGCATACCACCGAGAGTACAGAGAAGTCGGAACTACCGCAAGTGATTCTGATATTACGGAACGTGAGGATCACCCCGCGGAACCGGCAATTGCGGCATCCAGAGCCGGCGGGGCCGGCAGAACCAGCAGGTGCGATCCGGAAATGCGTCAGGGCCGGAGGTCGGCGAGCAACTCGGCGACGGTCTCCTCGCCGAGCGGCGTGGCGTGTCGATACGCAGGGTGGTCGATCACCAGCTCGGCCGGACCCTGTTCGAGCGCGTCGATCTCCCCCGCGTCGAGGTGGAACAGCAGGTAGTGGACCGACGACGTGATCTCCTCACGGGTGAGGGCCTCGGCGTGGGCGGCCTCGGGCGACGCCGCGACGGTGCGGGCATCATCGCCCTCGCCGATGCGCAGCTGCACGGCCTGTTCGATCCCGACCAGCTTGGGGAGCCATTCGCGCAGGTCGGCATCAGAGGTGAGCTCGATGAACAGCGTCAGTGCGAGTTGCCCCGGCTCGGGTACGAGCGGGTTGTAGGTGTTGAGCTCGATCTCGATGGCCTCGTCGGTCATCAACCGCTCGACCCGGGCCATCTCCTGGATCTGGAACCGGATCGTGTCCCGATTCTCGAACACCACGGTCACGAAGGGGCCGAGATGGACCCGGCGCCGCTTCTTCAACGCGATGACGTCCTGGCGGAACGTCGGCCGCTCGCGCTCATAGGCACGGAGATCGGCGATGTCGTCGAGGGTCAGCTTCCTGCTCATCAGCGTTGTCGTCTCCTGGCCCGACGTCGGGCCGTCGCGACGACGGGCCGGGTGCCGGGCCATCGGCCCGGCCCGGCCCGTCGCGTCGTCAGCGGATGTGACGTCGGTTCAGGAGACCGACTCGAGGCCCTGCTGGAAGCGGCCAGCGTGGCTCTTCTCGGCGCGGGCGAGGGTCTCGAGCCACTCGGCGACCTCTTCGAACCCCTCGTCGCGAGCGGTCTTGGAGAAGCCGGGGTACATCTCGGTGTACTCGTAGGTCTCGCCGGCGATGGCGGACTTGAGGTTGTCCTCGGTGCCGCCGACCGCTTCGCCGGTCACCGGGTCACCGGCGCTGGCGAGGAAGTCGAAGTGCCCGAAGGCGTGGCCCGTCTCCCCCTCGGCGACGGAGCGGAACAGGGCCGCGACGTCGGGGAAGCCCTCCACGTCGGCCTTCTGCGCGAAGTACAGGTAACGGCGGTTGGCCTGGCTCTCGCCGGCGAAGGCCTCCTTGAGGTTCTCTTCGGTCTTCGAGCCCTTGATCTCGGCCATGGGTGCTCTCCTTGGGGGGTTGCTGGTTGGTACAGGGACTGGTGGTCGGCGCCGGCGCGTCGACTACGCGCCGGCACAGTCGCGGCATCGGCCGCGGAAGACGATCTGGGTGGTGTCGACCTCGAAGCCGAACGCGTTGTCGGGTTCGACGGTCACGTCCGGGAAGTCGGTGTCGAGGTCTTGGACCGAACCACACCTGTCGCACACCAGATGGTGGTGGTCGCTCACGTTCGGGTCGAACCGGGCGGAGCCGGTGCCCAGCTCGATCTGGTGGAGCTCGCCCATCTCGGCCAGCTCGTGCAAGGTGGAGTAGACGGTGCGCAGGCTGACCGACGGCATGTCCGCGGCGATGTGGGCGTGTACGGACTCGGCCGTGGGATGCGAGGGATTTTCGTGGAGCGCGCGGAAGATGCTCACCCGCTGTGGGGTGATCTTTCGTCCGGACTCCCGGAACGCGCCCACGAGCTCGTCAGGTGTTCGCATCACTCCCGACGATAGAGCCTTTGTTGCTTGTTGACAACGATTGTTCTCGAGCTCGAGTTGCCACGGACCGTCCTGGTCACGGGTCCCGGGGCGTCAGCGTTCGCTCCGAGACGTTCGCGCTCGTCGACGAAGGCGGCGTAGCCACCGATGCTGGCGTTGTTCAGGCAGACGCGGTCGGCGATCATCGCCACGTCGACGGCCACCACCTTCCCCTGGCGCACGGCGGCAGCCGCGTCGTCGACGGTGTCGGGGCTACGGTTCGCGACATGGCCCTACGGACGATGGCCGATCGGTACCGTCGGCCCGACTGGGTGCGACGCGTCAACGCCATGGGGCTCGCCACCGGCGGACCGGCTGCGGTGGTGCCGATCGAAGCGGACGAGCTGCTCGTGACCGCCGATGCCGGCGCCGGCTTCCCGGATCTGGGTGACGGCGACTGGGAGGGGCGCCTGCGGCGGCTCGTCGATGCGATCAACGAAAGCCACCTGCACGTGGTGGGCCGGCTGCTCACCCGCGAGGAGCTGCTGCGCAGCCTTCGGACCCGGCAGCAGATGGGCGTCGCCCGCCAAGCCGACCCGTCCATCGCGAGCGAGGTCATCCATGCGCCGCTGGTGGTCACGGGCCCGGCGCGGTCGGGAACGACGATCACCTTCGAGCTCATCGGGCTCGACCGGCGGTTGCAGACGCCGATCGCGGCCGACGTCCTCCACGTCGGCTCCACGCTCCCCCACCCCGAACGGATGGTGGCCGCCGAGTGCGAGCAGGAACTGTGGGCCGACGTCCAGCCCGAGTTCGCAACCGTGCACGAGCTGCGGGCCGACCTCCCGGTGGAGTGCATCACCCTCACCGCGCCGTCGTTCGCCGGGAACCACTGGGCGATGGTGCTGCAGGACCTGGGCGACTGGTCCCCCGATCCGGTCGCCGACTTCGCCTTCCACCGTGCGGTCCTGCAGACCGTGCAGCACGGGCGGGAACCGAGAACCTGGCTCCTCAAGACACCGGCCTACCTGATGATGCTCGACGACCTGCTGGCTGCCTATCCCGATGCATCGGTGATCATGACCCATCGAGACCCGGCCAAGACCATGCCGTCGACGGTGTCGACCACGGCACTCGTGCAGTGGCTGCGGACCGACGCGGTCGACCTCGACGTCCTCTCCCCCCTCATCGGCGCGCTGTTCACCGATGCGCTGGCCACGGTGGCGAAACGACGCGTCGACGGGAGCATCCGCGCGCCGTGCGGCGACGTGCGGTTCACCGAGTTGGTCCGGGATCCGGTCGCCGCCGTCAGCGGCGCGTACGAGGCGATCGGCCGGGAGCTGACGCCCGACCACGCGGCGGCGATCGAGTCCTACGTACGCGACAAGCCCAAGGGGAAGTACGGCACCCACCGGTACACGGCCGAGGACTGGGGCTTCGAGCCCGCAACCTTGCACGACCAGCTCGCCGAGTACGTCGAGACCTTCTGCATCGAGCTCGAGACCTGACCCGTCACCGTTCCGGCGCCCCGGTCTCGCGCCGGACCGCGAGATCAGGAGCCCAGGACCTGGTGGGGCGACGTCAGAGGTCGACGACGGGGACCACTCGGGCCTGCGGTGTGGCGATCTGGCCCTCGGGCAGCAGGTAGCGCCAGAAGGCGAGCCCGAAGGGACGACCTTCGGTGTCCAGCCAGTTGGGCATGCCCGGATCCTCGTGCGCGATCACCACGGTGAACGTCCCGTCGTCGGCGATGTCGGTGGTCTGGGCACGGTTGAGCGACACCGGATGACGCCGGTAGTCGAACGTCTGCATCTGGCGGTTCCAGAGGCTGAGGTTGGCGCAGCGACACGCCGGCCAGCGGGCCTGGACGACCAGCGCCTCGTCCGGGCCGAGGAGGTACGGCGCCATCGAGTACGCCGCGTCCGCGGCCGCGAGCGCATGGGTACCCGGGGCCACGGGAGCGGGGAACTCGTTGGGCGTGGTCGACACGAACGCCGGTGGTTCGTTGGTCCCGGGCGGGGCGATGGTGTCGATGGTCCGACCCCGGAGGAAGGTCGCCAGGCGGTCGATGTCCGCGGCGACCGACGCGTCGGTCGGGGCACGGGGTCCGCGGGGCACGTCGCCACCGACGAGGTCGATCGACAAGGCGAGATCCGGCGCGGGTGGCACGGCGGGCGGGTCGGCCTGCTCCCAGTAGTGCCGGACGGTGATCCGCGACGATCGCGGACCCAGCGGCAGGTCCGTGTCGAGCCCACCCACCGTGAACTCGAACGAGCCGTCGGATTCCACGGAGAAGCCGGTGTCGTTGAGCACTCCGTCGGTGGCCTCGGGAAAGGAGCCGTCGCCCGGGCCCGACTCGACCGTGAACGAGACGTAGACCGCTCCCCCGGTTCGGCCCCGCACCCGGTACATGCCGCCGGGATGGACACGGGCATCGTGGTAGATGGCATCCGCGTTGTCGCCGAGCGTCTTGCGCCACGGCGTGACGATCGGCCGGAACACCGGCATCGACGGGTCGTCCTCGAACTGGGTCTCGAGCCCCGAGGCCACCAGGTGGAGCAGCAGTCGATGGGCCTCGGCCACATCGGTGTCGTCGGCGATCCCCCACTCCTCGCCGGCGAACCGATCACCCAGCTCCTCGAGGGTGTCGAGCAGCCGCCGGTACGCGTCCCGTGTCGCGGTCACGGGAGCACCTTCGCACAGATCGCTCAGAGCGGTCGGGCGAAGCTGACCTCGTGGCCGTCGGGGTCGTCGATGTGGAAGTACCGCTCGCCCCAAGGAGCATCGGACGGTGCCATCGAAGGGGGCAGGCCGGCGTCGACCGCGCGTCGGTAGATGGCGTCGACGTCGTCGACGTGGACGATGAAGCGGCCCCACCCCGTCTCGACCGATTCGACCGCCTGCAGGTTGAGAAACGTCGGACCGACCCGGTAGCTGATGAACCCCGTCTCCGGCGTGCCGTGGGCCACGTCGTCGAACCCGAGGGCGGTGTAGAAGGCATGCGACGCCGCCAGATCGGTGCACCCGATGGTGACGGCGTTGATCATCTCCGGATGGCCGGACTCCGGGTGGCCGCTCATGTCACCGCTCCTGTCGTGTCTCGGTCCGCGCTGACACCGTAGGTGGCCAGCGCATCGCGCACGCGGGCCTTGGCGGCGCCGAGGTCGGGGACCTCGACGTCGACCGCGTCGCCGCCCCGCAGGAACAGGAAGTGGACCTCGGTGACCGGTCGGCGGGTGGCAGCCTCGACGGCGAGTGCGTACGCCGCACCCTGCGGCGTGTACCGCTCGAGCGCGGCCGCAACCGCGACGTCGGAGGGCACTTCGTCGGTCTTGTAGTCGACGACGACGGTGCCGTCGTCCTCGTCGAAGAGCAGGTCGACGAAACCCTCGAACAGATCGACCGGACCGGCGCCGTTGCTGTCGATGACCTCGACCAGCGGGACGGCGACATGCACCTCGCGCCGCCACCGACCTGATGCCACCGCACGCCGGACGACCGGGCTGCTGGACGCTGCTCGGGCCTTCTGCTCGATGAGTGCCGCTCGGTCGGCGATGCCTTCGACGCCGGCCTGCCAGGCGGCCAAGCCGGAGAGATCGCTACCCGTCTGGTCGGTGAGGTCGGTGTGCTGGAGCACGGCGTGCACCGCGCTGCCGACCGCGGTGCCCGCGCGCCCGCGGCGCCACGGTTCGCGCTCGGGCACCGCGTGGTCCTGCTCGGCCTCGTCGAGCGTCGTGAGGTGTCGGGCCACCGCGGTGGCCGACACCACCCCGCCGGTGCCCGACACGTCGCGCAACGTCCGGCGCCCGGCGGCCCACCCGGCGATTCGTTCCTCCCAGGCAGCGATCTCGTCCGGCGGGGCATCGTCGACCACGGCCTCGCCGTCGCCGACCGGCCGCGAGGATTCATCCGCCACCCCGCTCCCGTCGCAAGACTCGTCGGTGACGTTCGTCCATCGCTCGACCAGCTCCTCGAGGTCGTCGCCGAGGTCGTCGAGATGTTCGGTGAGACGACCACCGTGGCTCTTCTCCCGCGCCCGCTCGGTGTGATGGGAGCTGACGACGAGGTGGTCTCGCGCCCGGGTCAGCGCGACGTACAGCAGGCGCGTGCGTTCGTGCAGGTCCATGGTCTCCTCGACCGAGCGAACCACCTCGAAGCGGGTGGTCTCCATGCCGCTCTTCATGCGCACGTCGAAGCCGCCACCCGGACGGAACTGGACGGTGGCGCCGCGTAGACCGGTGGGATCCCGGGCGGACAGACCCGAGACGGTGGTGATGCCGAACTCGAGGCCTTTCGACCCGTGGATCGTGAGGATGCGGACGGCATCGACGTCGGCTTCGGGGATCACCGGGCTGGTGGCTCGTACCTTGTCGTCGCGCTGGAGACCGACCCAGTGCAGGAACGCGCGCAGTCCACCCGGCTCGGTGTCGGCGAACTGGCGGGCGTGTTCGAGGACCACGCGGTAGAGGCGCCACACGTCGCGGTGGCGTCCGCCGGCCAGGCTCGACTCCATGAGCCGCCGATCGCGGGTCACCGACTCGACGATCTCGGGTACCGACCGGAAGGGTGCGGTCCGGTGGCGGGCTCGGAGATCGGCGAGGGCGGCCTCGACCACGTCGCGTGACTCGCCGGCGGCGACGTCGCCCTCGTCGCGCACCGTCGCCCCCAGGTACGTGCAGCGGCCGTGGACGCGAACCCACCGGTGGAGGTCGTCGTCACCGCAGCCGTACGCGGGTGAACGCAGCGCGCCGACGATGGCGATGCTGTCGCCGGGGTCGTCGATGGCGCGCAGGATGGAGGTCAGGTCGGTGATCTCGGTGGTGCCGTAGACGAGCGTGCCGCTCTCGAGCCGGTACGGGATCTCGGCCTCGTCGAGGGCGGTGCGCAGGTGCGACAGCGTGGACCGGCTGGGGAGCAGCACGGCCATGTCCGACCAGCGGCACGGGCGGGGTTCGCCGCCCGGCGCGACCGACCACTGCTCCTCCCGGGCACGCTGCAGGACAGCGGCGACGTCGGCGGCCTCGGCGAGCCGAGCCGCCTCGGCGTTGGCGTGGGGCGCGCCGTCGCCCAACACGACGACCGGCGGGCCGGGATCGCCGTCGAGCGCGGTCCGCGACGTCGCCAACGGCACATAGTCGGGCTGGGCGATGCGTGTCATCCCCGCGCCGACCGGTTCTTCGACACGGGAGATCATCCGCTCGAAGACCGCGTTGCAGAACGCCAGGACGGGTTCGGTGGTGCGGAAGTTGACGTTCAGGCTGGTGTAGCCGCCCGCGTAGCGCTCGGCCGTGCGGGTGAACAGGTCGATGTCGGCTCGGCGGAACCGGTAGATCGACTGCTTGGGATCGCCGACGAAGAACAGCCGCCCCTCCTCGACCTCCACCTCGTGCCAGGGGACCGAGGTGTCGTGCTCGGGGTCGGCGGCGATCCGCACGGCGAGCTCGATCTGGAGCGGGTCGGTGTCCTGGAACTCGTCGATGAGCAGGTGGGCGTAGCGGCGGTGGTAGCGGCGCCGAACCTCGGGTTGCGAACGGAGCACCTGGCGGGCGAGCACCAACAGGTCGTGGAACTCGAGCCGCCCCTCGCGTCGTCGGGCCTCGGCATCGTCGAGGGTGTAGCGGGCGATCTCGGCGCCGAGCCGTGTGAGCACCGCATCGGTGATGCCACCGACGTCAGCCACGAACGCGTCGATCGCGGCCCTGGCGCGGGGCACGAACTCGTCCTTGAACCCCGCGGGCCAGTTGTCCCTGCTCCCCTTCCCGCCCGGGCTCGGGATCTTCATGTCGGCCACGCCGATCAGGACGTAGGGCTCGGTGCGGTTGCGTCGCAGCCAGGCCAGGACACCGCCGGCGACGTCCTCGATCCAGCGGAGGAGCTTGTCGTCCCCGGCCAGGCACCTGGCCCCCTCGTCGACCAGCGCCGTCCACTCGGCGATCCAGTCGTCGACCGGGATCGCGCTGAGGTCGACGTCGACCGCGAGGTCGTGGGCGAGCAACCCCGAGTGCTGCGCCTCCTCGACCAGATCCCAGTTCTGGGCGAGCATGGCGGCGACCGTCTGCAGGTGGCGGCTGTTCACGCCGAGCGCCAGCGCGGTCCGGAGCAGCTCCTCGAGCGACTCGTCGTCGAGCAGCGACCGTTCGAACCGAGCCCACCGCTCCTCGAAGCGCAGCGCCGAGCTGATGTCGTCGTGGACGTCGATCCGCGGCGGCAGGCCGGCTTCGACGGGCGTGCCGAGCAGCAAGCGCTGGGCGAAGGCGTGCAGCGTGCAGATGGTGGCCCGGTCGAGTCGTTCGAGCGCGATGCGGGCACGGGAGCGACCGGTCTCGGTGTCGTCCACGTGTGGCACCGGTTGGCCGAGCTCGACCTGCTCGAGGGCCTGGCGGACGCGGGCCCGGAGCTCGGCCGCTGCGGCCTCGGTGAAGGTGATGGCGGCGATGCTCGTCACGTCGGCACCTTCGACCACGAGCGTCACCAGCCGGCTGACCAGCGACGACGTCTTGCCCGACCCGGCTCCGGCCTCGACGAACAGCGTGCGGTCGTGCACCTGCGCGATGCGGTCGCGGGCCTCCTGGTCGGCCAGATCGGTCATCGGTCGGCCTCCGGCGCGACTGCCGGCCCGGGCTCCCCGGACGCTGGCGCGGCGTCGAGGACCGAGTCGGATCCCTCCTCGGCCAACCGGGTCAGACGGGCCAGGCTCGGCGCCAGACGCACCCGCTCCCACTCCTCGTCGCGGTCGCGGGGACAGATCGCATCGAAGTCGCACCACGCGCAGTGCTCGTGGGTCCCGCGATGCCACTGGTAGCCGCCAGGCCGGGCTGGGAACCGGCCCTCGCCGATGCCGTCGGCCAGCACGGTGAGCACGCGCCGGAACCGTTCGCGCAGCTCGGGGGTGATGGCGTAGCCGACCTCCTCGCGATCGGTGTCGGCGCGCAGGAACCAGTACGAGGCCTCCACCTCGGGCCGGTCGTGGCGCTCGGCGGCCGCCATGCCGTAGGCCACCAGCTGGAGCTTGGTGCCGGCCAGGAGGGGGTCGCCTCCCTTCTCGGGCGCCTGCACGAGATCGTGGAAGCTCCTCGAACCGCTGTACTTGTAGTCCCACACCTTGACCACGTCGTCGCCGACATCGATGCGGTCAGCCGAGCCCGCGAGCTCGACGATTCGACCGTCGCCCAGGTCGATCTCCAGCGGCGGCGACTGGCCCTGGCCGAAGCTGAACTCGACGGCGACCGGCATGGCGCCGATGACCGAGCGGACCTCGACGTCGCGGGCCAATGCCCGGTGGAGCGCGACCTCGATCGCGGCGCGGTCGTGCTCCCACCAGCGGGGATGGCCGGTGAGGCCGCGCGCCTCGAGGTCGGCACAGTGCTCGTCGATGAGCCCGCGCAGCCGCTCGATCGCCTCGTCCGGCCATGCCCGCCCGGGTGCCGGTACGGCACCGGCGGCGATCATCTCACCGAAGAACTGCTCGAGGACCGCATGGACGAGCGTGCCCTTGTCGCGCGCCTGGGCACGGTCGATCTCTTCGGGGCGGTCGACGGCGCGCAGCTTCAGCGCATGGGAGAAGAACCACTTCCGCGGGCAGGTGGCGTAGGTCTCGAGCCGGGTGGGCGACAGGACACCCATCGCCGTGACGTCGACGCCGTCGCCCCGGAGGTTGCCGTCGAAGCGCGTGAACGCGTGCGACTGCCGGGATCGGGCGAGGACCGCGCCCGAGCGGATGGTCGGATCGGTGGCCGCGGGATGGCCATCGAGCCCGCCGGCGCGCACCAGGTCGGCGAAGACACGCTCCTCGAGCTGGAGGGCAGCCACGGTTCCGGCGGCGACGGCGTGCAGGCCGGCGCTGTAGCTGTCGACGCGTTCGACGCCAGCGACATCGTCGCCGGCCATCAGCGCCTCGGCCTCGGGGCGGACGCCGGTGCGGCCCTCGACGGCGTCGATCACCCAACGACTGGGCACCAACGAGCGCCCGGAGCGCTGATCGTGTCGGGCGAACGACAGCAGGCGCTGGTGGCCTGCGGAGGCGAGCGCGGCGTCGAAGGAGCGGACCTGGTCGCGCCGGCGGTCGTCGGCGCCCGAGAGCCCGACGTCGCCTCGGAGGTCGTCGCCGAGCAGGACGTCGTCCGCCGGCACCGACGGTGCCAGCCCCTCGACGAGCCCGACGATCGCGACCACGTCGAGCGGCACCACCGGCGGCCGATCGAGGGGCGTCACCTGCAGCCCGGTGCCGGTTCGGGCCGACCGCGGCGCCGGCGACTCGAGCAGCGTCACGATGGTGTCGAGCACGACGTCTCGCGACGGCGTCGCCTCGACACGGGCGAGGGCAGCCAGTCGGCCCACGGCGGTCCGGATGGCGCTGTCGGCGTCGACCTCCTCGTCGGGCCAGGAACGGCGGGGCAGCGGTCCGCACAGGGCGTCGAGGACCCGGCCGCACCATCCGGCCACCTCCGACCAGGACCCGGGGAGCGGGTCGGTGAGCTCCTCGAGCACCCGCAGGGTGGAACGGAGATGCTCGTTGCGGGCCAGCTGCCGATCGGCCCACTCGACGAAGCCGGTGTCGGCGACGCCGGCTTCGTCGACGGCGTCGGCACGCTGTGCCCGGAGTCGGCGATCGGCGCGCTCGATGGCCTCGTGCCACCGGACGGGGCCCCGGGTCACCCCGAGTCGACGGCTGGCGTCGTCGAACGCCGCGGACGGAACAGGATCGCCGTCGGCGTCGACCACCAGACCCGTCGCCCACAGGTCGACCACGTCCTGGCGAGCGAAGTGGCTCCGGACGACGGCGATGACCCCAGCCAGGACCCGCCCGGGAGCGGTCTGGGCAAGCGTCCGTGCGCTGGGCGCGGCGAACGGCAGGCCCGTGCTGGTGAGGACATCGGCCACCACACGCGTGTACGGCGCGCCGCGCGGATGGACGAGGGCCATCCGGTGCAGCGGCGTTCCCGCCTCCGCGGACGACAGAAGGCGTCGTACCACGTTGCGCACCTCGTCGTCGATGTCGTTGGCGGAGATGATCGCTGAGGCGACCGGCGGCGCAGCCAGTCCGGGATCGGGAACAGCCACCCCGAGCGGCTCGAACGCCCGCGCCAGGCCGACGTCGGCGCCACCCCCGCTGGCGCCGAGCAGGACCCGGACGTGGACGCGCTCACCCAGTGCTTGCAGCAGCGACACCTCGGCCCGCGCGAGCCGGCCCGGGAGGTGGACGACGACCGGGCCGATGTCGTGGAGGCCGACGGTGGCATCTCGCACCATCCGCTCGGCGAGTCGGAGCACGGCGGTGCTGCCCACCGGCCCGACCCGACCACGTACCTCCCCGTGGAGTCGGACCATCTCCGCCGGCAGGGTGCCACCGGCGGCGGCCTGACCACGAGCGTCGTCGTCGAGTGCGTCGAGCTCGACGACGGTGTCGGCGATCGACTCCCAGGTGGAGCGGTGGTGCCGGATGGGGCCGAGCTCACCGGGGTCGTCGCGCAGGGCAGCACGCACCGCGGCCACCACCAGCTCGCGGTCGACGCCCACGTCGATTCTCTCGGTGGCGAGCTGCGGCGCAGCGAGCAGCTCGGCGAGCGCACCGAGGCTCTGGAACGACACGCCGACCAGCCCACCGAGCCGGCGCGCGAGGAGCCGCCGGGTCACCACGGCGACCGACGGCGAGGGGGTCACCACCGTCACCGGTGCGAGCGGGTCGCCGGCCTGGGCGCCACGAACCGCCTCGGCGAGCCCGTCGAGCGCAGCCTCGCCGTACCGCACCCACGTCGTCTCCACAGCCATGCACGCGAACGTACTCACGACGTGTGACGAGAACGGACGAACCCGGGTCCACACGACGCCGGAGGCGCTCGGCCAAACTCGACCGGATGCACGACCGGGCAGACGAGCTCGACCGCCTGGCGGAAGAGTACTGGGACGGGGTCATGGCGCGGGCGCCGTTCGCCGCCACGATGTTCGGCGACCACCGCTTCGACGACCGCGTGCCCGACCTGAGCCCGGCCGGCCTGGCCGAGGAGCGCGGCTTCGCGTCCGACATCGCCGACCGGGCGAAGGCGATCGACCCGGCGTCCCTCGACGCGGGCCACCAGGTCACGCGAGCGCTGCTGGTCGACGCGTGCGAGACGACCGTCGAAGCGATCGATTCCGACAGCATCCAGCTCTCGTCCGACGGGTTCACCAGCTACCCGGTCTCGCTCCTGCGCAGCGCCTCGCGCCGCAGCGCCCCCGACGTCGACAGCGCCGCCGCGCAGCTGCGCCGACTGACCGACCTCCCCGTCGCCCTCGACGACGTGGTCGGCCACTGGCGAGCCGGTGTCGGGCGCGGCTGGACCCCGGCCTCGACCATCGTCGGGCGCACCCGGGAGATGATCGAGGGGTACCTCGCGGGTCCGCTCGAGTCCGATCCCTTCGTCGAGCTCGGACTGCCCGACGACTGGTCGAGCTCCTCCCGGTGGCGCAACGCCGACGACTGGCGGACCGATGCCGCCCGCGCGGTCGAGAGGCACGTGCGGCCGGCCTACCGGCGGGTCGCCGACGCGCTGGCCGACCTCGAGCGCGCCGGACGCGACGACGACCACCCGGGCCTGTGCCACGTGCCCGGCGGCGACGCGTTGTACGCCGCGCTGGTCCGACGGGCCACCACCACCGACCTCGCGGCCGACGCGATCCACGCGATGGGGCTGGAGGAGCTGACCGAGAAGCTGCCGGCCGAGTGGGCCGCCGTCGGCCAGGCCGCGGTCGGCATCTCGGCCCGCGACGAGCTCTTCGACCACCTCCGCTCCGACCCGTCGATGAAGTACCGGGAGGCGCAGGAGATCCTCGACCACGCCAGCGCCGCCATCGACCGTGCCGTGGCGGCCGCGCCCGACTGGTTCGACCAGCTCCCCGCGTCCGGAGTGATCGTGGCGCCAGTACCCGACGCCCTCGCGCCGGGCTCGCCGCCCGCCTACTACGGCACGCCGCCCTCCGACGGCTCCAGGCCCGGCGTCTACTTCGCGAACACCCACGAGCCAACCCGCCGCAACCGCTTCGAAGCCGAGGTGTTCGCCTTCCACGAGGCCGTGCCCGGCCACCACCTCGAGCGGGCGTCGGCGGTCGAGCTCGACGTGCCGATGTTCCAGCGCCGGGGCGGCTACATGGCCTACAGCGAGGGTTGGGGGCTCTACACCGAGCGCCTTGCCGACGAGATGGGCCTGTACTCCTCCGAGCTCATGCGCATCGGCATGCTGTCGGCCGACGCGTGGCGCTCCGCCCGCCTCGTGCTCGACACCGGCCTGCACGCGCTGGGCTGGACCCGGGCACAGGCCATCGAGTTCATGACCACGCACGTGCCCATCGCCGAGGGCGAGGCCGCCGTCGAGGTCGACCGCTACATCGGCATGCCCGGCCAGGCGCTGTCGTACAAGGTGGGCCAGCGCGAGCTGTTCCGCCTCCGCGCCGACGCGCGAGCCCGGCTCGGCGACCGCTTCGACATCAAGGGCTTCCACCGCGCCGTCCTCGAACAGGGCGGCGTCACCCTCGGCATCCTCGCCGACCTCGTCGACGCATGGGTCGCTCGTCAGCCCTGACGGGGCGTCGTCGGTCTGGAGGCGTTCGGCAAGACCTCACCGCTCCCGCGATACTCGGCGCGTGACCGTTGGCGCATTCGACCGAGAGACCGCGCTGGGTGCGTTGAGCGAAGGCGAGTTCGACGTCCTGGTCATCGGCGGCGGGGTCACCGGCGCCGGCGTGGCGCTCGACGCCGCGAGCCGGGGCCTGCGCACCGCCCTGGTCGACAAGGCCGACTTCGCCTCGGGGACCTCGTCGAAGAGCTCGAAGCTGATCCACGGCGGGCTCCGCTACCTCCAGTCGGGCGACACCCGGTTGGTGTACGAAGCCCTGCGGGAACGCCAGCGCCTGCTGCGCAACGCGCCACATCTCGTGAGCGTGCTGCCCTTCCTGATCCCGATGTTCGGCACGGACGGGGTGATCCACCCCAAGCTCGCCCGCGCGCTCGGTTGGGTCATGTGGATGTACGACCTCACCGGCGGGGCCCGCATCGGCAAGCTCCACCAGCGCATCTCGGCCGAGGAGACCCTCGAACACATGCCGACGCTGCCGCCCGACCGGGTAGCGGCCAGCTACCTGTACTACGACGCCCAGGCCGACGACGCCCGCCTCACCGTCACCATCGCCCGGACCGCCGCCGAGCTGCACGGCGCCGTGTGCGTGAACCACGCGCCGGTCGTCGACCTCCTCCGGGAGGGCAACCGCGTCAAGGGCGCCGTCGTCGAGACCCACGGCCGGCGCACGGAGGTACGGGCAAGGGCCGTGGTCAACGCGACCGGAGTGTGGGCCGACGAGGTCCGCACCATCGACGAGGGCGCCGACCCCGCCACGATCCGACCGGCCAAGGGCATTCACCTCACCGTCCCGTGGGAGCTGGTCCGCAACGACATCGCCGTCGTCGTCCCCGTGCCGAAGGACAAGCGCACCGTCTTCGTGGTGCCGTGGCCGGCCGCGCCCGGACAGGACCCCGAGTTCACCTACATCGGCACGACCGACACCGACTACGAAGGTCCCCTCGACGACCCCCGGTGCACGACGGAGGACATCGACTACCTGCTACGGGCGATCAACCACTCGACCACGACCCACATCGGCCACGAACACGTGGTCGGCACCTGGGCCGGACTCCGGCCGTTGATCCGCAGCAGCACAGGTAGCAAGCGGACCGCCGACCTCTCCCGTCGCCACGCCGTGACGGCCTCGGCGTCGGGCCTGATCACCGTCACCGGCGGCAAGCTGACGACCTACCGGGAGATGGCGGCCGACACCGTCGACGCCGTGGCCAAGCAGCTCGGCCTGCCCAGGTCGCAGCAGAAGTCCCGCACCGCCAAGCTTCGCCTCCGAGGCGCCGACGGCCACGACCCCGACGCCACCGGCCGCGCCGGTCACCTCCAGGGTCGCGTCGGCGGCGAGACCCGTCTGATCGAGACGATGATCGACCGGGACCCCGCCCTCGGCGAGCCACTCGTTCCCGGGCTCCCCTACCTGCGCGCCGAAGCCGTCTACTCGGCCCGCTACGAGATGGCGGCCACGCTCGAGGACGTCCTCGCCCGCCGTACCCGGGCGCTGCTGCTCGACCGCGACGCCACCGCCGAAGCCGCCGCCGACGTGGCCGACCTGATCGGCGACGAGCTCGGCTGGGACGAGGCGACCCGACGCCGCGAGGTCCGGCAGCTCCGGGAGACGGCCGACCACCAGCGCGCCCCGATCACACGTGGCACCCCCTGAGACCAACGCGCCGAACCTCCGCGCCGACGAGCAGTGCGGCGTCCTCGAGCGACGCGGTGATGCCCGTACAGTGGTGGCCCGTGACGACTCCGTCCGCGCTGCCCCCGGTCGGCCCCGGCGCACCCACACCCCCGATCGACATCGCCGGTGGGGCCGAGGCGGCCGGCGCTCGGCTCGAGAGCGCCGTGCCCGTGCCCGATCCGGTGATCGACCGCCTGCACAAGACCGGCGCACGCGTCTCGACCGACCACGCAGTCCGGGCCGAAGCCAGCCGCGACTGGTGGCCGGGCGCCATGCGGTGGGCCACCGAGGGCCGCGTGGCCGGACTCGCCGGCGTCGTCGTCACTCCCGCCGATGCCGACCAGGTCTCCGACGTGCTCCGCCTGTGCAACGCGGCCAAGGTGCCCGTCACCGCGGCGGGCGGCCGCTCGGGTGTGTGCGGAGCGTCGGTTCCCGCCTTCGGCGGCGTCATCCTCGACACGACGGCGCTCACGGGCATCACCGGCATCGACGACGAGTCGATGACCCTCGACGTCGCGCCCGGCACCTTCGGCGACCACCTGGAGCACGAGCTCCGTGAGCACGGCCTGACGCTGGGCCACTGGCCCCAGTCCATGGCGTTGTCGACGGTGGGCGGCTGGCTCGCCTGTCGGGGCGCGGGCCAGCTCAGCAACCGCTACGGGAAGATCGAGGACATGGTCACCGGCCTCGATGTCGTGCTGGCCGACGGCTCGACCATCGCCACCGGCGGCGCGCCCCGGGCCGCTGTGGGCCCCGATCTCACCCAGCTGTTCGTCGGCTCCGAGGGCACCCTCGGCGTCGTCACCGGCGCCCGGTTCCGGCTCCATCCCGCGCCGGAGCACGAGCGCTGGGCCGCGTACTCGTTCGCGTCGTTCGCGGCCGCCAACGACGCGTGCCGACGCATCGTCCAGCGCGGTGCCTCCCCCGCCGTGCTCCGGGTCTACGACGCCGTCGAGGCCGACCGCAGCTACCAGACCGGCGACCGTGCCGTGCTGCTGGTGATGGACCAGGGCGACGCGGTGATGGTCGACGCGTCGATGACCGTCGTCGGCCAGATCTGTGACGACCCCGCGACCGGTGCCGCGTCGCTCGACGATGCCCTCGTCGGCCGGTGGCTCGAGCACCGCAACGAGGTGTCGGCGCTGGAGGCGCTGGTGTCGAAGGGCTACGTCCTCGACACGATGGAGATCTCGGCCCGCTGGTCCCGTCTCGGGGCGATCTACTCGGCGACGACCGAGGCACTGCTCGGCGTCGACGGCGCCATGGCAGCCAGCGCCCACCAGTCGCACGCCTACCAGGACGGTGCCTGTCTGTACTTCACCTTCGCCGGCACGCCCGGGGACGACACCGACCACGAATCGATGTACCGCGCGTTCTGGGACGCCGGCCAGCAGGCGGTGCTCGACGCCGGTGGTTCGCTGAGCCACCACCACGGCGTCGGACTCAACCGGAGCCGGTTCATGGCCGACGCGCTGGGCGGCGGGCTGGACGTGCTGCAGTCGGTCAAGGACGCGCTCGATCCCAACGGCATCCTCAACCCCGGCAAGCTCGGGCTGCGGTCGCCCTTCGGCGAGGTCGCCTACCCGTGATCGCCGTGACCCGCGCCGTGGGGACCAAGGCGGTCGGCTTGGGCACCATGGTCACCCTGGCCGTCGCGGTGCCGGCCGCCCTGCTCGCCCAGACCCTCGACGAGACCGGCTCGGTGGATGACGACTCCCCCTGGCTGATCGCGCTGTTCGCCGTCGTCCTCGGTGCGATGGTCCTCGGCGGCTACCTCGCGGCCGAACGACGGGCCGACGCGCCGCTGATCAACAGCGCGCTCGCCGCCGTCGGGGCCTACGTGGTGGTCCAGGTCATCGCCGCCATCCGCCTGCTCGTCGACGGCGACGCGATCTCGTGGGCGGCGATGCCGTTCTTCGCGCTGCTGGCCTCCGCCGCCGGCATGGTGGGTGGCCTCGTCGCCGATCACCGCGCCCGGACCCCGCGCCGCTGAACCCGTGTCGATCCTGGTCGTCGACGTCGGCACCTCCGGCGTTCGCGCCCTGGTCGTCCGCCCGGACGGCACCACCGCGCACGAGCACCACACCGACCTGCTGCCGTCGAGCCCGGCGGCCGGACTCGTCGAGTTCGACCCGGCCGCGATGTGGGACGCGAGCCGAGCCGTCGCCGAGGCCGCGCTGGCCGATGCGGGCCACATCGAGGCCGTGGGCGTCACGAACCAGCGGGCGTCGACAGTCATCTGGGACGCCCGGACGGGCGCGCCGCTCGGCCCCGGCCTCGGGTGGCAGGACCTGAGAACGGTGGGCCGCTGCCTCGAGCTACGGGCAGCGGGGATCACGGCCGCGCCGAACCAGACCTCGACCAAGGCCGAATGGCTGCTGGAACAGACCGACGCTGATCGCGAGCACGTGCGGCTCGGCACGGTCGACAGCTGGCTCGTCTGGAACCTCACCAACGGCGCGATCCACGCCACCGATGCCACCAACGCCGCCGTGACCGGGCTCTACGACGTCGCCCGCGACCGGTGGGACCCGGACCTGCTCGACCGGCTCGGGATCCCCGCAAGCGCGTTGCCACGGGTCGTCGACACCGCGGGAGAGCTCGGACCTGCGTCCGCCCTGCCCGGCTCGCCGCCCATCGCCGCGATCGTGGGCGACCAACAGGCGTCTTTGATCGGCCAGGGCTGCGTCGAACCCGGCCAGGCGAAGATCACCTTCGGCACCGGCGCCATGCTCGACCAGTGTCTCGACGGACCACCACCGACCACCACCCCCGCCGGGACGTTCCCCATCGTCACCTGGCGCCACCGCGGGCGGACCAGCTTCGGGCTCGAAGCGGTGATGCTGGCCGCCGGCACGGCCGTGGAGTGGCTGCGTGACGGGCTGGGCCTGATCGACCACGCGGCAGCATCAGCGGAGGTCGCCGGGACCGTCGATCATGCCGATGGTGTGGTCTTCGTGCCCTCGCTCTCGGGCACCGGAAGCCCCGACTGGGACCACGGCGCGCGCGGACTGCTGATCGGTGTCACCAGTAGAACCACCCGCGCGCACGTGGTTCGTGCGGTCCTCGAAGGCGTGGCCCATCGGGGGGCCGATCTCGTCGACGCTGCCGAACGGGCCACGGGCGCGACCATCGACACCGTTCGCGTCGACGGCGGGATGAGCCGCAACAGCGTCTTCGTCCAGGCGCTCGCCGACGCCGTGCAGCGTCCGATCGAGGTTTCCGCCGAGCGCGAGGCCACCGCGCTCGGCGCCGGCCTGCTCGTCGGCGTGGCCGTCGGCACCTGGCCTGATCTGGCAGCGGCGACGTCCTCCCGCCCGGCCCCGACCATCGTCCGGCCGAATCGGATGCTCGACCGGGAGCGCTTCGCCGAGGCCCGTCGCCGCGCCGGGGCCTGGATCCCCGAGCTGAGCAGCCTCGATCTCTGACGCATTCGTCATCCGCATCGGCTCCGGGGCCAGGAGATCGTGCAGCAGGCCAACGGGGATCTCCCTCGTCGGGTTCGTCAGGAGTCCTGGCAGACTGGGATGGTTGACAACTTCATGCGATGGTGAGTCGGACCGGTGACCGCGGTCGTCGTCTCCGGACGGCGACTGAGGAAGGTCGGGGCTCCACAGAGCAGAGCGCTGGCGAGAGCCAGGACGGGGCGACCTGTCGGACAGGGCCACAGAGAACAGACCGCCGATGGACCGGGCGACCGGTCACAGGCAAGGCTGAAACGGTGCGGTAAGAGCGCACCAGCGTCGGTGGCGACACCGGCGGCTCGGTAACCCCCGCTCGGAGCAAGGCCAAGCGTGCCGCGGGTTGCTCGCCCGATCGGTCAGGTGGGCCGCCCAGATGGATGGTCACCCACGGGGTCGGACCGACCCTGGGACAGAACCCCGCCTACAAGCCGGCTCACCATCGCCCACCTTTCTGACCAGGGGAAACGCTTACCGGATCTCTGGCCGTGACACGTCCGTGACACGAGACGGTCGACTGTGTCTCCCGACGCGTCGTAGGTTGCGGAGCAAATCGCGGGATCCGATCTATCACGAACCCCCGGCTGAAAGGAAGCGGGATCCGCCATGCCTCGCCGTCGGCGCCAGCTGATATTCGGCGGACTTGCCGCTCTAATTATTGCCTTGGTTGCGGCCGCCGCCTACCCGGTCAAGACAGATCAGGTCTCATGTGGAACTGTGCTGTCACCGGACAACACCCACCGCCGTCTCAACATCGAAAGCGGCCAGTGGTACGAGGCAGACATGGGCTGTCCAGATGAACACAACACACCTCGTCTGGCGGTTGGCTCGCTAGCCGGCCTGGGCGGCCTCGCCATTGCGGCAGCATTTGTGCTGGTGGATCCCGATTCCGATCGGGACGAGGGCTAGAGAGACCAGCGGTCAGCCATCCCCCGAAGCAGCGTCGGCCAGGTCCAGGTTACGACCGAGGACCGCATCGACCGCTGCCCGCGTCCGATCTTCCGAGTCGGGCCAGAGGTGGGCGTAGGTGTCGAGCGTCTCAGCCGCCGACGCGTGCCCGAGTCGTTCCTGCACAACCTTTACCGACTCCCCGTACCGGATCAGCATGCTCGCGTAGAAGTGCCTGAGCTCGTGGAACCGCAGCCCCGTCGGCATGCCGGCATCGTCGACCGCCTGGCGCCAGGTGTCCCAGAACCTCGTACGCCGCACCGGCCCCCCGGCCTTCGTGGTGAAGATCAGGCCCTCGTCACCCGCCGGGTACTCCGCAAGGTGCGCGGCGAGCGTCTCGCCGACGACTACCGGTAGCGGGATGGTCCGCACCGACGCTCCCGTTTTCGGCGGGCCGAAGGTCGGCCCCTCACCTCCGGTCATCACGAGCTGACGATCGACGCGCACGGTGCGCCGAAGGAAGTCCACCCGGTCGACCGTCAGGCCAAGGCACTCACTCACCCGGAGCCCGGTACCGGCGGCGAGCGTCACGGCCGACCGATAGCGGTCCGGCATCGCGTCGCGCAGCCGGTCCACCTCCTCGACCGCCATCGGCACGACGACCGGCTTGTCGACCTTCGGCAGCTTGATCCGGACACACGGGTTGCGCGTGATCACCCGGTCATCGACCGCGGCCCGGAACACCGACACGAGGTACCGGTAGGCGACCTCGAGCGTGGCCGGGGCCAGGTGCTCGCTCCGCTCCTTCACCCATGCCTGGATCTCTGACGGCCGAATCGACCCGATGGGCCGATCGCCGAAGGTCGGGTAGGCGTGGTTCCGCAGGTGCGACTCGACCTGCGTAATCGTGCTGGCGCGGTGCTGGACCTGGCTCGTGCGCCACTGCTCGGCGTAGCTCTTGAAGGTCACCTTGCCGGCCGAGGGATCGACGTACTCCCCCGTCAGCTTGCGGTGCTCCATCGAGGTCAGGAACTGCTCGGCGTCGATCTTGCGGTCGAACACCTTGGAGCGGCTCTTGCCATCCGGCGTGCGGTAGCGAGCCCGCCATCGGTTGCCCTTCCATCGGTCAACGCTCGCCATCTTGCTCCTCCTCTAGGTACGACACCATCAACCCGGCGTCCCGCATGAAGCCGAAGTGCTGCTCGAGTGCCCGCTTCGCCTCCTCGGTACCTTCCGACCGGGCACGACGTTGCAGTTGGCGCAGTTGGCGAAAGAGTCGGACCGGCAGCGTGTTGCGGTGCCACGCCTCGATGTTCCGGGCTCGGTTGTCGGGTAGGGCGGCCAATGGCTCCTCACCCGCCAACCAGTCGATCGCCAGTTGCGGATCGAGGATCAGGTTGTCGGTGAGCTTCACCGCGTCTTCATCTCCGAGGGGGATGAATAGAAGCAGCGGTGCCACATCAAGCGCCGCGGCGAGGACGAGCACGTCGATCAGGGACACGTTCTGAGCACGCGTGCCGCCCGCCTCGATCTTGGCCACAGTTGCCCGAGCCATCGGGTAGCCGAGAGCGGCAGTCCGATCTGCCAACTCCTGCTGCTTCAAGTCCCCCTGGCTCTTGCGTAGCGCCCGGACCCGTCGAGCGACGACATCGCCCACGGTTGGCGCTTCGATCTGCTCACCCACGGTGCCTCCTGTGTGCCGATACGGAACATCACGCTACATGGCATTGCGTGATGCGTCAAGAGCCACCATGATGCGAGGAAGCACACGGCGTTCCGTAGCGGAACGACAAGGAGGCGTCCAGATGGCGAATGTCGACAGATTCCTGACCACAGAGGACCTCGCCGAGCGATGGCACACGACGCCGGCCGGCATCCTCAACCAGCGCCACCGAGGTAATGCTCCACGCGGCTACCGCCTCGGCAAGCGAGTGCTCTTCAAGCTCACCGAGGTCGAGGCGTTCGAGGCCAAGCGTGCTGACGATCCGCAGCCGACCGCGTGATGGACCTCTCCGCACTCGACGACGCCCAGTTCGCCGCGTACATCAACAACCTCGACACCTCCCAGTTCGGCCCCGCCGACTACGACGCGGTCATCGCCGGGAGTGCGAGCGTCGGAGCCGGCAAGCGACCGCGACTGCTCGGGCTCTGGCCGAGGAGTGCTCGGACGTCCATGACGTCGTGCATCTCCAAGCGTTCGTCGGTGGTGATGCAGGTTGAGCCCCGGACGCGAGAGCGCCCCGGGAGGCGGGAACCCCGGGGCAGCTCATCGGGATCACATCGGGCACGACGGGATCGCATACAACTGTAGTACAGGTCCCGAGCCTGAGCAGGGAGACCTGTTCCACCACGCACCCGACCTCGGCAGCCATCGGCACCAGGACCCCGACACATCGATCGAGGCCGCCCAGTCACTCGACCCCGAGACGCTCCGCGGCTTGCAGGCCGAGTGCTACGACGCCCTCGTCGGCTTCGGTGGGATCGGGACGATGGACGACGTCGCGGTCGCCACCAGGCCGCCAGCGTGGTTCCACGTCGCGCCGTCTGAGTGATCTCGAGGTCGGCGGCTGGATCCGCCGCACCGGTGAGACCCGCCGGGGTCACTCGACGGGCAGGCGTCAGATCGTCTGGCAGGTGGTCGACGATGGGTGAGAGCGACAACATCACCGACCTGACCGGGCGCTTGCCGCGCCCTGACCGTCGTGCTGTTGCCGCCTCCGTGCGAGAAGTGGCAGCCCGGCCGGACCTGACGCTCGACGATCTGCTCGCCGGGCCCATCGACGAGATCAGGGAGCTGGGCCAGTACGGCCCGGTCGTCGGGTCCTCGGATGCGCCGGCACGGCTGGCGGCCATCGCGGACACGTTCGTGTCGATCAGCCGTGTGCCGATGTCGGTGGCGATCGAGGCGATGTGGGTGCTCCTCGGTGAGCTCGACCCCGAAGGGATGAGCGACGATGGCTGATCGTGCGTCTCCTACGTCGAGGCCGCCACGGCGGCCCGTGACGTGTTCAGGCGGGCGGCAGCAGAGTCTCTGGGTCCTCGCCAGTACCGGGTGCTGTGTGCGGTCGTCGCGCTCACGGCGCTCTACTCCAGGGTCAGCGATCGGGTGTACCTGGCTCAGGTCGCCGCGTTCGCCTTCGGCGTTGGAGAAGCCGAGGACTGGATGCTCAAGAAGACCCGGGAGACGTTGCTCGAACTCGGGGAGCTTGGTCTCGTGGAGTCCCGAGCTCCGCCGCGGTCGACCGAACATCTCCGACGGTGCGCCCCGCTACTTCGTGGCCATCGTCGCACCAGAAAGGACCCCATCGCAGGGTCCGAATCCGAGGAAACGGACCCCACGACGGGGGCAGATTCGGACGGGAGAAGGACCCCGCCGTGGGACGGAAACGGACCCCACGACGGGTCGGAAACAGACCCCGCCACTGGGACCCCTACCGGGGAGTCCTCCGGGGAGTATTCCGAGCAGGCTGCTGCTGGGGCTGCTGCTGACGATTCTTCACACACGCCCAGGAACGATCTACGCGCGGTTGACCTTGAGAACGCGCTCGTCGTGTTCGAGCGTTCGAGGAACGGACCGGAGAGGTCGCGGGACCGGGGATGCGTCAGACCATCCGCGACGAGGTGGAGCAGGACTTCGCGATGGACGCGGAGCTGGAGCAGAACCCGACCCAGGGCTACAAGCTCGAAGCGAAGATCACCGCGGCAAGGAAGTGGGCCGAACGGATCGCGAAGCAGGGCTTCAGCCGGACCGAGTTCTACGACCTACTCCACCGTCAGAGCGACTGGGTGGACCACGTCGAAGTGACCGACGCGGCGTTCCTCGCCTTCACCGCCAACGAGTACGGGCGGGTGATCTAGGTGGCTCGCGAGACGAAGGACCAGAAGGCGGAGCGTTACCTGTGCGAGGGCCGGATCATCGTCGTGCGCGTCGACCGCCGCGCCATCGTGGCCAACGTGCGCGGCAGCGGCGCCGTCTGGCGTACGTGGTGGCACGCCGGCACCTGGAGCTGTGACTGCCCGCATGAGGCCCGAACGACCAATTGTCGCACATTCACACGCTGAAGCGAATCACCGCCGTCGACCTCGAGGAGGCAGCGGCGATGACGGCCCGCTACTACCGGTGCAGCCACGGCCACGACCTGGCCGCACCCCGAGACCTCGACGCCTGCCCGGCCTACCGCCACGGCCAGCCCTGTCGGGGTGAGCTCGTCGCCGTCGACGCGGCTGGGCGACGGAGGCGTGAGCAGTGACGGCCCGCAGCCACACCCGCACGCGTCGTCGGCAGAAGGCCCGCCAGGCCCGTAAGCGCCGCACCGACTCGGCCCGGCTCGAGGTGGATCGGGGCGACTACCGGACCGGTCCGAGCGCCCGGCGGCTGCTCGACGTGCCGTCACAGCGGGGGACGGGACGGTGAGCGAGAACCGCGACGTCGCGTACCTGCTCCTCGACCTGGCCGACGAGCACCCGCGTCTCGCCCCCGTACATCGCCGCGCCGCCCGCCTGCTGCTCACCACCACAACCGAGGCCGCGCCCGACGACGGCTGCGAGCGGTGCGGGACTCCGGTGGAGAACCTCAGCCGAGGACGGCCCGCAAGTTCTGCACCGAGTGCAGCCCTCGCCGAAAAGTCGTGAAAAGATTCAGTGAAGGGCGAAGCGGTCAGGACGGCCCCCGGGCCCCGCCTCCCGGGGGTCGACCGCAAGAGGAAGGAACCACGACATGCCGATCGAACCCAAGATCGCCGCCAGGATCGCCAAGGAGCACGGGCTCACCCTCCCCGATGCCCGCTGCCATCGCGTCGATGGCCGAGGACGAGGACGACGCCACCGAGCTCGCCGGCACCTTCAGCGACGACGGGATGGAAGATCCCAGGGCCATGGCCGACCGGCTGCTCGGGGGATTCTGATGCCCACGAAGACCAAGAGCCTGCCCACCGTCGACGAGGCTCGCGCCGAGCTCGACAAGGCGAGGGAGGATCACGCCGAGCTCAAGGCCCGCGTGCTCGACGGTGACACCAAGGTCGGCCCCGCCGACATCGCCAAGGCCAAGGAGGCCATCGAGTTCGCCGAGCTTCGCGTCGAGCTGGCCGTCGAGAGCGACCATCACCGCGCTGAACAGGAACGCGCCGAACGGGGCGCCGAGCTCGTCGCCGAACTGACCACCGGCGAAACCGCCGACCTCGCCCAGCGCGTCATCGACCTCGAGGCCCAGGCCGTCCGTGCCATCGAAGACCTGTTCCTCACCGCCGCCCAGTTCCAGGACCGGGTGAACGCAGCTCGCGGCCAGCTCGGCCGTCTGCTCCCCATCGACCGAGTCGGCGACGCCACCACCCAATCCGGCCGGCTCGTCATCGACGGCTACTCACTCCACCTCAGCGAGACCTGGACCGGCTGTCTCCTCATGGGAGCGCTGAACCAAGCTCTCGAACCACATCGCCCGAACCACATCGCCCGATACCGCGGCGACAACCTGGCCGACTACTCCTACAAGGCCCTCGCCGGACAACACCCGAACACGAGACCTCACACAGATCTGCTCGCCAACTGGTTCGCCAACGTGACGCCCGACAACGAGACCGACGGGGACAACGAGACCGACGGGGACGACGAGGTACCCCCGGCTCTGACGCAGCCCACGCCACCGAGGCCCAGAGCTGAGCCCCATGGTCATGTCTCGCCGCGCCCGCGACGTCGTGACCGCGTGCACGCACGCAGCGATGACGACGCGCCCGACGGCAACGACGACGCCGGCGCTGGCTGCATACACATGCAAGGGGTGGGGGGTAGACCCCCGCCACGGAGACCCCAAGACCGGCGGGATTAGCAGCTCGACCCCTGTACGGGTTCCACAGATCGTGAAGCCGCGCACAATCGGTCGCACGATGCCGATCTCACTGGCCGAGGGCACCACGAGTCGCGTGCAAACTGGCAACTGAACGCTTCACCCCCGCACTACTTGATCGCAAGAGGGTATTGGGGGAACATGTGACGCCATGGCGGACTACTGGCGAAAGATCCTCTGTGCCCTGATGGCGTATTCGTTGCTGATCGCAGCATGCGGCGGCGATTCAGACGACGGTAGAGCCGACACGCTGAGCGATCCAGAGCCGCCGGAGCAGAGCGACGGTGACGATGACCGGGACTCGACGAGTGAGGCGGAGAACGAGGATCAAGGCGTCCTCGACGAGTCGGCGCTCGAGAAGCGATTGCTCACCGTCGCCGACATGCCGTCCGGCTACACGATCTCCCCACCCGAAGAGTCGGACGACACAGAGGCCGACGACCTCTGCGAGGAGGTGTTCGAGGAAATCGGCTTCGACGAGGATTCCGCAGCAGGGCCCGAGGCCGAGGTGAGTTTCTCAAAGGGCGAGGCAAGCATCGCCGGAGGAGCCGTTGTGCAGCAGTCTTTGGGCAGCGCTGAGGCGGACAAACTCGAAGAGAACTTCGACAAGCTTGGCGAAGCCTTCGACGCATGCCGAGAATTCAGCACCACCGACGAGGACGGCACCATGACCGGAACGTTCTCCCCCCTGTCTTTCACGAAGTTCGGCGATGACACCTTCGCCATGCACCTCAGCGGCGACGTTTCAAGTGAAGGATTTGATTTCCCAATCTCCGGCGACATGGTGTTCGTCCGGGAAGGCAACGTGGTCATGACCATCGCTTCATTCGGCTTCGGAATGGTCAACATTCCTGTCGAGGAGCTCGAGCAGATCGTCGAAGCAGCGCACGCGAAACTCTAGGCCGAAGTCGGCTCAGCCTGTGACGTGTGGGTACCCGGGGGAAGTGTTCCGGGCTTGATGCGGGCCGAGGCGAGATAGCGGTCGAGCTTCGCGGCGGCGATACGCGTCGAGCCACCAGAGCGATGAACGTCCAACTCGCCTCGCTTGACCAACTCGAACACGGTGCGCTCCACGGCGCCGATGCGCTCCGCAACCTCTTTCACTGTCAACCACTGCGCGTGGCGATCTGGCATGGCTCCAGGTCTACCCCCAGTGCTCATTGCGTCCGAGTGAGATCGGGTCGACGATTCAACCCATGACCCCGGTCCTTGTCTACACACGGCTCTCGACGGACGATGTCCGTGGCTCCACCGACCGTCAGCAAGCAGCCTGTCGTTCACGCCGAGTCACGCGACTGGACCATCGCGGACGTGCTCACCGACACGGATGCGTCTGCTTACCGAGGGACTCGACCGCCTCGTCCGTCGCCCTTCCGCCTTCGAGCGCCTCTGGGCTGTCGCCGAGCGGCGCCGAGTGTTCATTGCCTCTGTCACCGAGCCGGTCGACTCGAACTCACCCATCGGCATTGCGCTACTTAGGATTCTCGTGGCCCTGGCCGGCATGGAGTCCGCCACGACCGGCATCCGCATCTCGGCCCAACGACGCTCGGAAGCTGAAGCCGGCAACCCACCTGCAACCAAGGCATACGGCCACCCCGCAGACTGGACCGCGATCGTGCCCGACGAAGCAGCCGTTATTCGCGAGTCCGTCAACCGAGCACTCGACGGCGAGCGGCTTGAGCAAATCGCACGCGACCTACGCGCTCGAGGCATCCCGCGCCCAAGGGAGAAGCGTGGACCGGTGCATCACTGATTCGGATCCTGGATCTTGGCGACCCGCCTGACCCAGATCGCGGTCAACCGCACGGTCGATCCAGGCCGACAGTTCAACCCCGGCCGCTTCTCATGCGAATGGCAGGCGTAGATGACCCTTACGAAACAGGGCCGCGTACACTCACTCGGCGAATGGCAGGCGGACAATGGGGGCTGGAGATGAGGACTCGACGCGTGGCGGCACTCGCCGTGCTGGCCGGGGTGATCAGACGAGAGCACGCTCGCCCGCTTGCGCAACGACTATCGCAGCTCGGCATCAGGCGGGTTCGACGAGCGCCGGCACTCCTAATTGCTTGGCGACTGACGTCGCAAGGCTTCTAGAGCCGGATGGGCATGGGTCGGCTCAGACCTAGAAGCGATGCACGCGAAGCCAAGGGTCTGATGCCGCCGGTGGCCGCTCGTCGGTGCCCTCGTCGATGTCGGGCGCTGACGCCGCGGGCAGCCGGGGCCCGGTGCTGTCCTCGTCGGGGTCCTCGAGCGGCTGGGGGACTCGTTGCATCTCCGATCGATGCGGGACCGTGTCGGGCTCGGGCGATGGTTCAGAACGCGTCATCTTGGGCGCCTTCGGGGTCCAGGGCGTGATGTTCTGAACGACGGTCCCGTAGAACTCGGTGATCAGGGCGAGCACCGAGTCGATGAAGCCCGCCGACTTCCGGCCGGTCTTGCGGGCGATGCCCATCTCCCTGCTGAGAACGATCTTGAACCGGTAGGGGTCTCGCTTGTCGTCACCCAGGAGACAATCCTTGTCCTCCCGAACCTGCTCGAGCGTCGCGGTGGTCGGAGTCTTGGCCTTCTTCGCGTACGCCTCGATCACCGTGCGCCGGTCCACGTCGTCGCCGAGCTGGCCCGCCAGCCAGGTGCAACGGGCCCGCCCACCGCGGTCTTCCGGAGCGGACGCGGTGACCGATGCCGAGATGCGCCGAGCCCGTAGGTCAACGGCAAGCTCCAAGTCCCCGACCGTGTTGGGGATCCTCAAGGTGCCATCGAGCTGCCCGTCGCCGGCCAGCCGCTCGACGAGGTGGTTCAGTCGCTTGCTCGGTTCCTTCTGCGAGCTGGGGAGCTGCTGGGTGACGGTCTCACCGATGTCGGCCTCGAGTCGCAACGCGGCATACCGCAGGAGCTGGTCCCAACGCTCTGCGATGTCGCGCACACCGTCATCGCTCTTGCGCAAGCCATCATCTCGTGCTGCATCCCGCACGGCGACCCAGTTGCCGCCCATGTCGTCGAATGCGTTGGCGCCCGAGTTCGGATGCCGCAGGTAGCGGACCAACTCGCTGAGGATCCACGCCTGCTCCGGATCCTCAACGCCGTGGTGATCCTTGATCACCTCACACATCGACTGAATGGCCGTCCACGAGTAGTGGTGAACCTTGACCCGCGAATTGGAGCGAACCTTCAGCCCATCGGTCGGATGCGCGTCCTTCGACGGCGCGATCTCGTTCGACACCGTGACCACCGCGTCGAAGTCCTGCTCCCGGGCGATGTCCCAGTACGCGTTCACCTGCTCCGCATCGAGCACCGCGTCACCGGTCTTCACCTCGAGCAGCGCCGTCCATGTCGACTTGCCGTAGGTGATCTGCACCAAGCCATCGGGACGAGAGGTCTTCTTGCCGGCGCCGAGTTTGAACGGCACCTCCGTATAGCAACGCACCTCGGCCCGCTGCGCCTTCGTCGCGCCGAGCGGTGCGAACATCTCGAGCGATACGTCCCGCACGATCTCGATCACCGCCAACAACGCGGACGTCGCCCGCATCTCGGCTTCCTTCTCCGAGCCGATGCCTGAAACTGGGATCAGCCTGGCCCGCTGCCATTCCGCCATTCGGACTCACTCCCTCGATCGCCGTCAGCACTCACGGTAGGCAACGCTCGTGACTCCATGCTGTGGATCACCGTCGTTCGAGAACAGTTCTCATGTAGCCTCACCGAGCGATGGCCACTGCGTGGATCGACGCCGGGCGCCTCGAGACCGAGTACACCGACCACGACACCGCCGGCCTGGCCGAGCTCGCCGCCGCGGTCCGCATCCCCGCATGGCAGGCCGACGCCTTGTGCCGCGAGTACCCCGCCTCGTGGTGGTTCCCCGCCCGGGGTGAGACCGGCACCCGCGCCGAGAAGGTGTGCGAGCGATGTCTCGTGCGGGGTGAGTGCGCCGCCTGGGCCATGCGGGAACAGCCCGACGCCGGCATCTGGGCCGGCATGACCGCCGCCGCCATCCGACGCGCCGAAGCGGCGTAGAAGCCGAGATCATGGTGGCCCACTGAGGCTGGCGAGTCTGGGTACCCTTGACGGCATGTGGATGGCGGCAGGAAACGGACCCAACGATGTCTGAGCAACGCGACCCAGCGGGCGTAACGGACATCCGTGAGTACACCCGGGAGACACTCCGACAGCTCGATGAGGCCATGCGGGACTACAAGCGGAGGCGTCGCGAGCTGACGAGCCGGTTGGCTGTGCTCGATGCCGCTGACGACCCTGAGTTGGCACGCATGGTGGCCGAGGTTGAGGAGCTCGTAGAGACTGGCGTCGGCATGCTGGCAGCAGAGCCCGCGGAGGAAGTGCTCTCGGAGGCGTACAAGCGATACGTCCGCTAGTTACGGCGTGTACCAAATCGAGGGCAAAGAGGTCCTCTTCGACTGGCTCGAGAAGCAACCCGATCCGACCAAGCGTGAGGTCATGATCGAGTTCATGGCAAAGGTTGCCGAGAAACCAACCGAGGTCGGTGTGAAGGTGCCCGACGCTAGGAAGCCCATCTACGTGGCATTCACGCCTGTCAACAACTGGATTGTGCGCTACCTCGTCGTGGATCAGTTCCACGTGGTCAAGCTCGGAAGCTTCGTGCAGCTGGAGTAGCCCACGACGAAGCCCCGGTCGACGGGCCGGACGCGAGCCGGCGGGCGCCTTCGCTACGGTCGCCGACGCTCGGGACAACAGCAGGGGAAGGCGGCGCATCCATGAGCGACACGTCACAAGGGCCGGGCTGGTGGCAGGCCAGCGACGGGAAGTGGTATTCACCCGAGCAGCAGCCGGGGGGCACTACCACCTCCCCCGAGCCGGAGCCTGAGCAGCAGAAGGGAAAGTCGGGGCTGCCTGAAATGGGGCCTCGCCGGCTTCGCCGTACTCGTAGTCCTCGTCATCCTTGGCGCTCTTGTCGGCGACGTCGACGAGGACGAGGACCCGGTCGAGGCAGCCGATGAAGACACGACCACCACCGAGGCTGAGGAAACAACTACCACCACGGAGTCGACCACGACCACTGAGTCGACGACGACCACGACGACGGCACCGCCGACGACGTTGTCGCCCGAGGAGGAACACGCGCGAGCTGTCGAAGAGACGAGGACCGTGTTCGAGGAGAACCGGCTCGACCTGGCCGACACACTCGGCAGTAGCACCACCGACGTCGAGACCGCAGACCGGCTTGTCTTCGAGAACGGCACGGTGGTCATCGAGGTGACTTCCACATGGGCGTCACCGGACAACCAGCACGACGGGGCGTGGACGTTGACGAAGGCGCTTTCCCAGTTCTGGGAGCCCGACGGAATCTGGTATCAGGACGCGTTCGACACCGCATTCCAGCTCGTGAACTCCGGGCGTACCTACACCTGTGCTGGCGAGTTCATGGTGCAGACTGGCCAACCTCGAGGCCGGCCGTGGTGAATGGGAACAGGTCTGTGCCTAGCCAAGCGATCCGCCCGTCGGTCGGCATGCGGCGGCTGGCGGTCCTCTTGGTCATTTCGCTAGCACTCATCGCGTGCGGAGACGACTCCGATTCCGCCTCGAGCACGACGAGTTCCGTGACTCGACCACGAGTGAGGCGACGAGTACAACCGAGTCGACCACCACCACGCACGACGCGCTCGGCTAGTGACACCGATTGCAGCATCTCGCTCGGCGAGCCTCGACGATCTGCCGCGAGGAGTGCTGGGTGCCACTCGACTCGGTGGAGATCGCTCCGGACGAGGAACGGCGAACCTCGACGGAACGTCGACGAGGACTTGGCCGACGCTCAAGCCAAGTCCCTCTGCCGCCGCATGGGAGAGCAGACCCGGCTACACATCGAGGGCATGTTGACCAGCGACGGCCAGGTCGCCGACTGGGAGACTGGCGCCGCTCCGTCACCAACCCCTAGCACCGCCGATCACTCGGACTTCATGATCGCGGCGATCGGCGTCTACTGCCCTGAGCACTGGGACCTACCGACGAACCTGCCCGAATAGCCCGACAGTGCCTTCAGGGGGCGGTTCGTAGACCCGCAGGTGTCGACGGGTTCGGGCGCCTGACCTGAAGCGTGCGCCGCGGGCACCACGGCGAGAACGCCGATCGGCGCGGGCGCCTGGCGACGGGCGGCACGCTGGATCCGGTCAGAGCCGCTGCTAGAGCGCCCCGGCCATCGGACCGAGCCGCCCCGCCACTTCCGTCAGGTGGAGCAGCTTGACCGACGTCGCGGGGTCGGCCAGGTGATCGGCTGCCGCTGGCGCACCGAGCGCGGTGGCCACGTCCTCGATCGTCGCCTCACGGAGCGGCGCAATCCTCGGCGCCGTTGCACGACAACGCGTAGCTGGCCGCGATGTCGTGCTCGGTTGCGGTGACTCACGGAATCGTCCGATGCGGGCAGGCTCATATGAGCCTCGGCGTACAGCAGGTCAGACGCAACGGCCATGGGTCGAACGTGGCCGCTGAAACAGTCTCGCTCGCCGGTCGCCCTCCTGCTTCTGGAGGCCGACCTTGATCTGCTCGTGCGTCGCGCCGTACCTCTTGCCGCTCGCGAGGTCCTTCACGCCGTAGGTGTACGCCGTCAGCCGTTGAGACGGGTTCCTCATCTCGACCTCGGCCGCGGATCGGCTCGCCGCCGCCGTCTGACCGGCCGAGGACGGCGATCGTGCCCAAGGGGAAGTCCCGCTCGCTCGCGGGCGATCTCGTCGTTCGTCCAGGCCCGAGGTCGTCGACATGCCTTCGCCCGGGCCGTCGCCGAACATGTCGCCGATCCGCCGGCACCGGCCCCAGAGCTCCTCGAATCCCGGTGGCCCGGAAGGCGAGCTCGTGCATCTCGTCGGTCACGGCTTCGAAGATCGGGTAGAGCGCGACGAGGATGGCGTCGACGTCGTCGCGGACGGTCACCGCTTCGGCGTGCAGCTCCTCGAGCTTGGGCATGATCTCGTCGAGCAGCTCGACCGCCCGCTCCCGCGCCTGCTTGGACTTGAGCGAGATCGTCACCTTCGGGGATGACGGCGATCCGCTCCTCGGTGGTGGGTTCGGTCGCGGTCATGTGCTTCCTCCTGTAGTCGTCGACCTGGACGGCTGTAGTCTGGTGGCCCATGAGTATGCATCCGCCTACGGCTGTAGTCAACCCATCCCGACCCGACGTGGCCGAGCTTCCTACCGTCGATGAGGTGGGCCGCCGGATCGACGCCGACAACATGGTCGGAGCTGCCGAGATCGCTGACCGACTCGGCCTCTCGCACCCTCGACATCCGGTCGCCTTGGCGGCGGCGCTACGAGGACTTCCCCGAGCCCCGTTGCAGCGGCTCGAGCAGGCCATGGTGTGGGACGAACTGGCCTGAGCGTCGAGAGATGGGCGAAGGCGACGGGCCGCCTGTGACACGGGCGTGACGCTCGAAGCCCGAGAACTGGCAAGAACTGACGAGATTCATCGGGACACGGAAACCCGCAGGGTCACGGCGTAGATCCGGGCGTTTCCGCAGGTCAGCGAATCGGCGTCGACAGAACCCCGCCTACAAGCCGGCTCACCATCGCCCACCTGGGAAAGCGGCCCGAAAAGGGTCGCTGACCATGGGCTTTTGCCTTCACACCGCTTCACAGCGGATCACGCTCGATCACGTCGTTTCGCGGCCATTTCGCGGCCTGCCGCGGGTAGGCGTTGAGGCCGCTTCGGTCAGGGGCCAGGTCCTCGGGGCTCGCGAGATTCTTCGGGATCTCGCGTGAGGTTCTGGCCGCTGAAAGGTCGAAGCTAGTGAGGTGATGACCGAGGTCGATGTCGAAGACCGGCTGCTGTGGCCCGAGGAGGTCGCCGAGGTGCTGGGCGTCCCGATCGGCACCCTGGCCAACTGGCGATACCAGGGACGGGGACCGGCCTTCGTGAAGGTCGGCCGCCACGTCCGCTACCGACGCAGCGACGTCCTCGGATGGATCGAGCGGAACGTTGTGCCCGCCGGCGACGGGTAGCTCTGCCCCGAGATCTGGGACAGTCCGCGCCGGGATTTCGGGACAAGGTCAGCGCCGAAGCCGTCCCACCGACCCGGCGTTGGAGGGCAGCCAGTCAGCCTGGCCGCCTGCACGCGTCACGTTCGGGGATAGCCGTGGCACGTATGTTCCGCTGTCGAAGTCGGACCCCTACGCCGTCGCAAGTGGTTCGATCTGATCGAGGATTTCAGTGAGCAGATCACGCTGGATCTCGAGCTCGTATCGGCTCTGCAAGTTGAGCCAGAACCGCTCGCTGGTGCCGAAGTACCGAGCGAGCCGCAGGGCCGTGTCGGCGGTGATGCCGCGCTTGCCGTGCACGATCTCGTTGATCCGACGTGGTGGCACGTCGATGGCAACGGCGACACGGTGTTGGGTGACGCCCAGGGGCTCGAGGTACTCGAGCATCAGAATCTCCCCGGGATGGATCGGTTCCATCGTGGGAGCGCTGGTCATCTCGTCTCTCCTCTCAGTGGTAGTCCACGATCTCGACGTCTTCGGGTCCCGCGGTCGTCCATCGGAAGCAGATGCGCCACTGATCGTTGATGCGGATGCTGTAGGTGTCGGCGCGGTCGCCTTTGAGCTTCTCGAGTCGATTTCCGGGAGGGACTCGGAGGTCCCCGAGTTTGTCGGCGGCGTCCAAGATCAGCAGCTTGCGCAGGGCTGCGCGCTGGGTCTGTTGGTCAAGTCGTTTCGATCGTCGGCGCTGCCAGACCCGTTCGGCGTCCTTGTCGCGAAACGACTGCAGCACACCGTTGAATATAACGTGTCCCGTTATGAACGGCAAACGTTATGTAGTTCGATGGCCCCCTCCGGCTGAATCTGACTTCCTTTGTAACCACGTCTGGCTCGCCTTCACCGACGAAGGAAGCCAGGTTGTCCAGGGTCATGCAGAGGCAACTTCTCAAAGAGCCCGGCGACCGTTTCTCGTAGCGTTTGCGCGGCCGGCAACCGTACGCAAGCCACCCTCGACGCCACCACCACGAGACCCTCGAACCTCACCACCCGAGGCGCCCACGACCTCAAAGGCAAAGCCACAGCCGCCGTCGTCCACGGACTCGAGTTGTAGCGCCCGCTACCGGTGCTGGGCGCCGCCTCGCTTCTTCATCCGTCCGCTGCGGGTGTCCGCTGTCCGGGAGGAGCCCATCCACCACCGATGGGTACCCTGCGTAGGTGAAACACGGGCGGATCACCAGTACGGCATCGGTGCTGTTCACAGATCTCGTCAGTTCGACCGCCCTTCGCTCGCGGATCGGCGAGGAAGCCGCGGATGAGGTCCGTCGTGTGCACGACGCCGTCGTCACGGGCGCGATCGAAACGAATCACGGTCGTGTGGTGAAATCGCTCGGCGATGGTGTGATGGCCGTCTTCGAGTCGGCGGCCGACGCGGTCGCGGCCGCGATCACCGCACAACAGCGGGTGACGGCGGCGGGGCCCGACCTGCCCGAGCCGGTGGCTATCCGGGTCGGCGTGTCGGTCGGCGATGTCAGCCTGGAGGGCGACGACTACTTCGGCACCGCGGTGAACGAAGCGGCTCGACTCTGCGGCGCCGCACAGGGTGGGCAGATCCTCGTCGCTGACCTGGTGCGAGCGCTCGCCCGCGGCCGCGGCGGGTTCCGGTTCGAGTCGTTCGGCGACCTCGAGCTCAAGGGTCTGCCCGAGCCGGTGCCCACGTGCAACGTGGGCTGGGATCCGCTCCCGACCGCAGAGGACCGCGTTCCCTTCCCCCCGGCGCTCGTTCCCGGAACCGGCGGCGCCTATATCGGTCGACCCGACGTGCAGGCCACGCTCCGCGGCCTGTGGGACGAGACCAAGCTCGCAGGACCGCGGACCGGCCTACTGGTCGGCGAGCCCGGGATCGGCAAGACACGCACCGCGTACGAGGTCGCGCTCGTCGCCCGTGAATCGGGGGCCGTGGTGTTGTTCGGGCGTTGCGACGACGAGCTCCGCGTGCCGTATCAGCCCTTCGTCGAGGCACTTGACTGGCAGACCCGTCACTCCCCCGACCTCCCCCTCGGCCGGCTGGCTGGAGAGCTGGCCCGGCTGGTTCCCGACCTGGCGTCGCGGCGGCCGGGCCTCGACGCTCCCGTCACGTCCGATCCTCGCACCGAGGAGCACAGGCTGCTCGAGGCTGTGGCGGCGTGGTTGATCGCCGCAGCCGAAGAGCACGGGCTGGTCCTGGTGCTCGACGATATCCACTGGGCCACCAAGCCGACCCTGCGGATGCTCATGCACGCGGTCCGCCACGCCGCCGGTCTCGACGGCGTACGCCTCCTGGTGATCGGCACCTACCGCGACACCGACGTCGACCGCGCCCACCCGCTCTCCGCGGTCTTGGGTGACCTGCAACGCATCGACGGCGTCCGTCGGATCCCCGTCGATCCGCTCGACGTCGACGAGGTCATCGAACTCGTGGAACAGGCCGCCGGCCACGAGCTCGACGACGTGACCCGCGGGGTCGCCACACGTACCCATGCCGAGACCGAGGGCAACCCGTTCTTCGTCGCCGAGGTGCTTCGTCACCTGATCGAGAGTGGCGGGGTGCGGTTCGTCGACGGCCGTTGGATCGTTCCCAACCCGGACCAGATCGACGTCCCGGAAGGCGTTCGTGACGTGGTCGGCCAGCGCCTGTCTCGTCTGTCCGACATCGCCAACGAGGTGCTGCGGGCGGCGTCGGTGCTCGGCCGCGAGTTCGGTCTCGACATCGTCGGCCAGATTGCCGGCGTCGACGAGGACCCCCTGCTCGACGCCATCGACGAAGCAACTCGCGCTCGACTGGTTGAGGAGATCGACGCCGACCAGTACCGGTTCGCCCACGCCCTGGTCCGCACGTCGCTGTACGACGAGCTGTCGGCCAGTCGCCGCCGACGCATGCACCGACGCGTCGCCGATGTCCTCGCCAAGGACACACCGCACGAGCTCGCCGCCCTGGCCCACCACGCCGTCGAGGCCGGACCACGAGGCGGTGACCTGAGCGACGCCATCGGCTACGTCCTCGCCGCCGCCGACCAGGCAAGGGACACCCGGGCCCTGGGCGAGGCCGAGAACCTGTACCGCAAGGCGCTGGAGCTTCTCGCTGAGGACGACGCCCTACCGCTCGATCGGCGGGGTCTGACGGCCCGGTGCGGGATCGGCGAGGTGCTGCGCGACCAGGGCGATCCGTCGTTTCGCGAGGTGCTCCTCGGGGTGTCGACCGATGCGTTCGAGGGGGGCCAGGACGATCTGGTCATCCATGCGGTCTTGGCCAACACTCGCGGCTTGACGAGCAGCATCGGCAACGTCGACGAGGAACGGATCGTCCACCTCCGCTCTGCACTCGCGATGGTGCCCGAAGGCGCGATCGCGGACCGCGCCCGGCTCGAGGCGCTGCTGTCGAGCGAGCTGATGTTCGACTCCGAACGCCGCGACGAACGACTCGCTCTCGTCGACCACGCGATCGAACTGGTGGAGGGGATCGATGACGATCTGACCCTGGCCTGGGTGCTCGGAACGACCCGGCTCGCGGACCTGGTCCCGGAGCGGTGGACCTCGGGCCTCGCCCGGGCCGAACTCGCAGTGGCGGCGGCCGACCGATGCGGTGATCCCAACCTCCGCGCCCTCAACCGGATCCAGCTCAACTGGACGCTGCTCTCGATCGGTGACCTCGCACGGGCGATGACAGTCACCGACGAGGCCCTGGCGATCGCCGAGGCAGACGGTGCACCGATGACGCAGTGGACAGCCCGAGCGCAGGCCGCCCATTTCCACATCTATCGCGACGACATCGCCCACGCCGCCGCAGAGAACGACGCTGCCTTCCAGTTCGGGCTCGAGATCGGCGCCGTCGACGCCGACACGTGGTGGGCCGGCGTCACCGCGATCATCGGATGGATCCGCGACGCCGACATGAGCGAACCCGAGCTGATCGGTCAGCTCGCAGCCCAGTACCCGGGGACCCCGATATGGCTCACCACGCAAGCGCTGGCCCTCGCGCTCCGTGGACGGGAGCAGGAGTGCCGGGACCTGATCGCCCGCCATCGCCTCGACGAACCCGACTCGATGCCGAAGGACGTGTTCTGGCTCAACGGCGCGTTCACGATGGGGCTGACCGTGCGAATCCTGGACGACGAACCGATGGCGAACAGCCTGTTGGCTGCATACGAGCCGTACGCCGACCATTTCTGCCACTACTGCATCGGCGTCAACGGGCCGATGCGCCAGATGCTGTCGTACCTGCGACCCGCGGCCGGCGACCTCGACGGCGGCATCGCCGATGCGCGATTCGCGCTCGAGTTCGCCGTGGCGGAGGCTGCCGGCGCATGGACCGTGCTCTGTGGGATCGAGCTCGCTGAACTCTTGGTCCGCCGCGCGGATGCGCCCGATGTCGACGAAGCACGCAGCCTGGCGATCGAAGCCGGAGTCGACGCCGAGCGCCTCGGCATGCCCGGGTGGGTCACCCGCAGCGAGCAGCTGCTGGCCCAATTGCCATTGCCGTGAGTTCGGCACGAGCACGAGCGTGGACAGGGAGCAGAGTGCGCGTGGAACCGTGATCTCGGCCGAAAGAGGCACATCGACTCGTACAAGGTTCCCTTGTGGTTCGTTCAGTCTGCACTGTTACGATCGTCTCATGACCGTCGCCAACTACCGAGTATCGGGCCGTGGGCAGATGGCGCTTCCCGCCGAGGCGCGACGCCGTTGGAATCTCACCGAGGGCGGTGCCGTCGAGGTCGCCGATCTCGGCGATGCACTGATCATCGTGCCCGCCGGACGAGGTGGGCTCCGCGGACTCCTCCGGGCGGCGATCGATGAAGCCGGCGGCTACGCATCGCTGGCTACACGAGTGGCCGAGGAAGACCCGGACCTGGCTTGAGCGTCGCCCTGATCGACGACCACTTGCTCCTGCGGCTCCTCCTCGACGAGGAGCCGCAGGATCTGCGCTCGCCGGGCACCGCCATAGCCACAACGGGACTCTGGTATCACCGGCTGTGTCGGGCCCTGGCTGACGAGGCCGTTGTGGGGTCGATGTCGAGACGGCTCGGCGCAGTCGAGAATGACGTCGCCGCCAGCGCCCTCGCTTCTGTCATCGAGCTTCCCGAGACTGTTGAACTTGTGTCTCTGCGCACGCTCGGCTGGCCGATGGCCGAGCTCGTCCATGCTGGGGCGCGACTCAACCTCCTGTCGCTCGAAGCGCTCGCGGCTGCACGTCGACTCTCCGCTGAGATCTGCCTCGCCGAGCAGAACGACAACGACCCACTGCGAGCTGCGGCGAGCGCTTTGGAGGTGACCGTCCGATCGGTGACCGGCTGACGGTCACGGCTCCCGACGGGACACCGAAACGGCCGGCCGCGTCCCCAAACGCCAGCGCCATATGAGCCGGGGACATACCCGACTACAGATAAGTGCCGGTGTGCCACGGTCGATCTCGGTGTCCCCGGAGATCGGATCTATCGCCGACCGGTCAGGGCGAGTCGGCTTGCGAAGGACCGCCGAGCGGATTCGCGATGTGGAGGCCCCGTCCGGACGCGGCTTCGCATAGCGCGTCATCGGCACTGGTGCAGACCTCCGCCCCGACGAGTAGCGCGCCGGCGAGGTGGACGGCGTCGTAGCCACGCAGGTTCTCAGCCTCGGCGAGCTCGGCGGCTGCGATGACCAGTTCGTGAGTCACCTCGACGAGGTGAAGCTCCTCGATGAGTGTCGCAGCCTCCTGCTTGGCCTCTCGGTGCTGGGGCTCGGTGAGCCGCCCGGCCCGGCGGGCTGCGGCCAGCGCCGCGCGGGCTTCGACGACGACCAGGCCGACCGACGCCAGCGCATCAGCCGAGTCCCAGATCACCGCTGCCGCATCGGATCCCGCCTCCTCGACGACGAGCTTCAGGAGCGTCGAGGTGTCGACGTACGTCATCACCGACGCTGCTCGGCGACGAGGTCGCTCACTGGCCCCTGCGCCTCGATGCGCCTGCTCGGACGACGCCGAGCCTTTCGAGTCGGTGCTCGAACGACGCCGGCTGCGATGAGGTCAGCCAGCCGGTCGGTCGACTCATCGATCGTCGAGAGCCGAGCGACGGGGCGTCCCCGATCGGTCACGATGACCTCCTCCCCGGCACGCACCCGCTCCAGGTACTTGCTCAGACCGTTCTTGAGGTCTCGGATCCCGACCTCGGTCGATGTGGCTACTTTCATATCTCCATTGTAGCTACATGCCGATTGATCGGTGGCTGGACCTTTCGAGACCGGCTCGGTCGCGGCAAGGAACTCCTCGCGGGTCATGGGCGTGGCCGACGACTGCCTGACCCGCTCGATGTTCGCTTCGAGCCAGGCTCGCTTCTCGGGATCGGCGAGGAACTCCTGCGCCACGTCCCACGACCGTTGGTAGGCGCGCTGGAGCGCCAGCTGCTCCTCGGTCAGATCCTCACGCCGTACGACCACGGACAGCACCGTACTGACGCCGTCCGACAGCGTTCGGCGCCCGATCCCGCGGCCCACCCGCGGCCTGAGGCGTCTCAGGAGGTGCGTTTTCCGAGGAGCGCGCCGACGAGGCGGATGACGGACTCGGGGTTGGGGAAGATCTGGACGACGTCGGTGCGGCGCTTGAGCTCGCGGTTCAAGCCTCTCGATGGGGTTGTTGGACCAGATCTTGGACCAGTGCGCTGCGCGGGAAGGCGGCGTAGGCGAGCAGGTCGGTCTCCATGGCCTCGAGCCGTTCGGCGACGCCGGGGGCGATCGAGTGCGACCTGGTCGACGACCGAGCGCAGCTGGATCGACGCGGCCTGCGGCGTCGGGTTGAGCGAAGATGGTGCGGATCAACGCCGCGATGATCTGGCGGTGCTGATGGTGGGCGACCGAGAGCAGGTTGCGCAGGGCGTGCACGCGGCATCGTTGCCAGGCGGCGCCTTGCAGGACTCGACGGATCGCGGTCTTCAGCCCGGCGTGGGCGTCGGAGATCACCAGCCGCACGCCGTCGAGGCCGCGGTCTGTGAGGTCGCGGAGGAACTCGGTCCAGAACGTCTCGTTCTCCGAGTCGCCCACGTCGACGCCCAGGACTTCGCGGTGGCCATCGGCTCGCAGGCCGGTGGCGATCACCACCGCCTTGGAGACGACCTGGCCGCCGTCGCGGACATGGACGTAGGTGGCGTCGAGCCACACGTAGACGAAGGGCTGGTGATCCAACCGACGGGTGCGCAGCAAGCTCGACGTCGGTGTCGATCTGCTTGCAGATCCGGGAGACCGTGCGACTTGGAGATCCCGGTGTCACAGCCCAACGCCCGCACCAGGTCATCGACCTTCCGAGTCGAGGTGCCGGTGATGTAGGCGGTCATGATCACCGCCCACAGGGCCTTGTCGATCCGCCGGCGCGGTTCCAACAGCTCCGGGAAGAACGACCCGACCCGCAGCTTCGGGATCTCGACCTCCAGATCACCGGCCGGGGTCGACACCAGCTTCGGGCGGTGCCCGTTGCGTTGGTTCGTGCGCGACTCGGTCCGCTCGCCGTGCTCCGCGCCGATCCGCGCCGTCAGCTCGGCCTCGACCAGCTCCTGCACATCGCACAGATGTGCGACGACATCGACATCGCCGACGCCCGCCAACGCGAAGCCACCGACCATGCCCTGAATCATTGGCGACGGCAATGGCCTGACGACGTGTTGACTTCTGTGCTCGGTGTCGGACCGATCTGCGCGGCCACGACGAGAGCCTGGTGGGGCGATGGCCGTCATCTCCGCTCCGCGAAGGCAGCCGGCGCGTTCATCGGGCTCAACCCGTCGAACTGGGAATCGGGCCTCTCAGCATCACCATCACGATTCATCACCAAGGAAGGGCCCGCGGTGATGCGTCTCGCCTACTACCAGGCCGCCAACGTCGCCCGCCGCCGCGATCCCCAGCTCGCCGCCCACTACCGCAAGCTGATGTGCGAACGAGGTCACACCCACATCCAGGCCAACTGTGCCGTCGCCCGCAAACTCGCCGCCCGCACCTGGAAGGTTCTCCAGACCGGCCAGTCCTACGAACCCCGTGACCTCGACGACAACCCCATCGACGAGACCACCGCCGCCCGCCTCGCCGCTGAGCTCGAGGTTCCCGCCGACACCCGCCGCCGGAACCGAGCCACGAAACCTCGTCGAGGACGCCTCGACCAGCGCTGACCGCCCGGCTCGTCGGCGACCAGCAACGCCGACCCGACAACCAGCGCTCACACACCACCCCCGCCACCAGCGGCAACCCCGACGCGCTTACGCAGCGTCACGACCACCCCTTGACAGACCGTTAGGAAATCAGGTCAGCGCACTTCCCGGTCTGAACCCCGCCTACAAGCCGGCTCACCATCGCCCACCTGAGCTCGACCCGTCGCGAGTGGCTTGATCTCCTCGAGGGTGCCAGCAAGGCGGTCTCGCTCGACTTCGAGCTCGTAGCGACTCTGCAGGTTCAACCAGAACCGCTCGCTCGTGCCGAAGTACCGGGCCAGACGCAGGGCGGTGTCCGCGGTGATCCCCCGCTTGCCGTGCACGATCTCGTTCGGGAGCGACATGGGACGCTCGATCGGACAGACGTTGCTTGATCACCGGGGACCGACGACTTCGACGATCTCGAGCGATGACCGCCATTTCACTGCGAAGTGGCCGGGCCGGGGTTGACCGCCCCTCTTTTGTGTCATAATCTATGACTGTCATTACCTATGACAGGGTGAGCAACGGATGAGCGATCAACTGGTCACGACCCGAGCCGGTGCACGGGCGCAGCGTTCGCGGAGCCTCATCATGAACGCGCTGGCGGAATTGGTGGCCGAGCAGGGTGTGGCGGGGTTCTCGGTGCAGGCGGTTGCTGATCGGGCCGGCGTGGCCCACCGCACCGTCTACCGGCACTACGAGAGCCGGGATGGGCTGTTGGATGGTTTCGCTCGGTGGCTCGATGAGCGGCTGGTCGAGGCCGGGGGCGTGGACAGCGTGGACGACGCGGACGCCATGCCCAGCGCTGCCGAGACCACCTATCGGCTCTTCGACGAGCTGGCGGCGCTGGTCGAGGCACTCGTGATCGTGTCGCTGGGCACCCGCTCGCATGTCGACCGGCGCGACGAGCGGACCGAGGAGTTCCGCCGGGCCCTCGCGGCCGACGGCACGCTCGCCCATCTGTCCGAGGACGACGCAGAGGCCGTCACGGCCCTGGTCCGGACGCTGGCAAGCAGCAACACGTGGTTCCTGTTCCGTCATCAACACGGCATCGGAGGTGACCGGGCAGGGCGGGTGGTCGCGTGGGCGCTGCAGACGCTGATCGAGGAGCTGTGGTCAGGCGGTGGCCCGCAGCTTGCTGGTCGAGGACGCCGCCACGAGGAGGAGGACGCATGACCACGACATCGATGACAACGACCATTGCACTGGACGACCTTGCGGCCATCGACGTGGAGCTGGCGGGCGGCAAGGCAGCGACACTGTCGCGGCTGTCCCACGAGGGGTTCGCGGTTCCTGGTGCCTTCGTCATTCCCACGACGACGGTGCAGCGCTGGCTCGACGGCTGCGGCTCGGGTGAGGCGCCGACGATTCCCGACGAGGACCGCCGCGCGCTGGCAACGGCGCTCGACGCGCTGGGAGCGGGCCCGGTGGCGGTGCGCTCGTCGGCGGTGGGCGAAGACACCGCGGAGGCGTCCTTCGCCGGGCAGTACGAGACCGTGCTCGACGTCGAGGGGTTCGACGCGCTCGTCGACGCCCTGGCCACGGTGCTCGCCTCGGCACGGGGTGAACGGGTCGCCTCCTACCGCGCGACACGGGGATCCGGCGACACAGACCTGGCCGTCCTGGTCCAGCAGATGGTTCCCGCGGTGGCCGCGGGCGTGGCGTTCTCCGCGAACCCCGTGACCGGCGACCGAGACGAGGTGCTGGTCAGCGCCGTGCCGGGGTTGGGGGAGGCGTTGGTCGGCGGTGAGATCGACGCCGACGAGTTCGTGGTCCGCAACGGGTCGGTCGCGTCGCTGGCCGCCCCACACGGCTCGATCGACGCCGGGCAGGTACACGAGATCGCTGCACTGGCCCGCCAAATCGAAGACCGCCTCGGCGCTCCCGTGGACATCGAGTGGGCCATCGGTCCCGACGGGTTGAGGCTGCTGCAGGCCCGTCCGATCACCGCCCTGCCTCTCGAGCCCGACCGGGAGCTGCCCGAGGGCACCTGGACAAAGGACCGCGTGCACTACCCCGAGCCGCTCACCACGCTCGGCAACGTGTTCCTGGAGGCCCTGGAGGAGGGCGGGAACCTCATGTGCGAGGAGTGGGGCCTGATGGTCGACCACCTCCAGCAACGGTCGATCGGGGGCGAGATCTACACCCGACCGGTCCCCGTCGGCGGCGACAAGAGCGGTTCGCCGCCCCCGTGGTGGCTGGTCGCGCTCCTGGCGCGGATCGTCCCGGCGATGCGCCGCCGGATGCGCAACGCCACCCAGATGGTGGGGTCGGGGGCCCTGGAAACGCTCCCCCGCCAATGGGAAAACGAGTTGAAGCCCCAGATTCGGTCTCGGATCGACGCGCTGCGTGATGTGGACCTGTCGGGATTGACCGACGACGACCTGCTCGCCCACCTCGACGCCACCATCGACCTGCTCATCGACGGCCAGCGGATCCACTTTCGGCTCTTCATGCCGTACGCGGTGGGTGTCCACGAGCTGTGCCGTGTGACCGAGGAGCTCCTCGGGTGGTCCCCCGGCGAGACCATGGAGCTGCTGCAAGGACTGTCGGCAACCTCATCGGAGCCGGCCCGGGCACTGGACGAGCTCGCCCGTCTCTTCCGCGACCATCCGGCAGCCCAGCGCGCGTTCGGAGATTCCGACCGCGACCTGCTGGCCGAGCTCGAACAGGTCGCTCCCGATGTGGCCGATGCGGTGCGTGCCTACTGGGAAGAGTGGGGGCTCCGCGCTGTCAACTACGACCCCGGCGCGCCGACGATCGCGGAGCGGCCGGCGTTGCTCGTCGGGTTGCTCAGAGACGCGATCGACAGGGTCGAGGCAACCGCCCGGGAAGGGGTGGGCGCGACCCGGGATGCTGCGGAGGCCCGGGCTCGCGAGCAGCTCGAGCAGCGTGGCGTCGCCGCCGACGACCGGCGGCGATTCGACGGGGCGCTGACCTACGCGCGCACCGTCTACCCGTTGCGTGAGGACAACCTGTTCTGGACCGACAGTGTGCCCACGGCGCTCGTGCGGATGGCGGCGCTCGAGATCGGTCGCCGTCTTGCCGACCGTGGCCGCCTTCGCCACTCGGACGATGCCGTGTGGCTGGAGGTTGACGAGCTGCGTCATGAGCTGCGGGGCGTGCTGACCCACCAGGACCTCTCCGCCACGATCCAACGCCGTCACGGAGAGCGCCGTCACGTCCGAGCGAAGCCTGGACCCGACGTGATCGGCCCCGAACCCTCACCTCCGCCGGACATGCGAGGGCTCCCCGACGCCGCACGGCGAACCAACCAGGCTGTGGTGTGGCTGATGAACCTCGAGGGCTACCTGCCCGGCGACGACGCGGAGTTTCCGGAGGCAGACATGGCCGGGACACCGGCCTCGGGCGGACGGCACACCGGCACCGTTCGGGTGATCAGCGGCGAAGAGGACTTCCACCGTCTCGGCGCCGGCGACGTGCTCGTCGCCCCCATCACCGCAGCCGCCTGGTCGGTGCTGTTCGCGCAGGCCGGTGCGGTCGTCACCGAGACCGGCGGGGTGCTCAGCCACGCCGCCATCGTCGCTCGCGAGCACGGCATCCCCGCGGTGCTCGGCGTCGAGGACGCGACCACCCGACTGCACGACGGCCAGACCGTCACCGTCGACGGCAGCGCCGGAACCATCACCATCGAGGAACAACATCCATGAAGATCCAGCGAACCGTCGAGAGCGAGCCGGCGTCACCGACACCGCCGGTCGCGCCGGTCGAACGGGTCGTCCTGGGTCACTCGGTCCTCACCGTCGCGAACCAGCTCGGCATCCTCGACCAGATCGCCGGAGCTGGGCCACTCACCGCCCGGCACGTGGCCGCCGACCTCGACCTCGATTCCGCAGCCGTGCGCGTGCTGCTCGATGCCCTCGTCGAGATCGACATCATCGAACGTGACGGCACCAACTATCGCGTTCACCCTCGCCTACCAGACATCCTCCGTCAGATGACCCCGATCTCCGACGTCCTGGGTCAGCGGATCCTCACCGGCGCACCGCGCCTGTCCGGTGACCGTCCCGACGAGGCCGGCTCCCTCTACGAGGGTCTCGTCGGACTGCTCGGCGAGTTCTTCGCCGACGCCGCCGAGGAGGTCGCCGAACTGTTGGCTGCGCCCGAGCTCCGGATCCTGGACGTCGGCGCCGGCGCCGCGCCGTGGAGCCGAGCCATCGCCCGACGAGAGCGCACCTGCCACATCGACGCCGTCGACCTCCCAGGCGTGGTCGACCGCACCCGCCGAGCCGTCGCCGATGCCGGCCTCACGGACCAGTTCCGCTGCATCGAGGCCGACTTCCTCGACGCCGAACTCACCCCGCGCTACGACCTCGTCCTCGCCGCGAACATCTGCCACCTCTTCGACGCGACGACGACCGAGGCGTTGATCGCCAGGCTCGCCTCGACAGCTCGGCCCGCTGGCACCTTGGCGATCATCGACACCGTTCCCGACCACGCCGACTCGGACCGACGCCGCGACGCGGCGCTCTACGCCGCCGGGCTCCTGACCCGGACCGCGACCGGTCGAGTCCACACCGTCGACGACTACACCTGCTGGCTGCGACACGCCGGTGCCGTCGAGATCACACGCCAGGACTGTGGCCGGTTCCCGACCACGGTGATCCGGGCCCAGATGGGCTGACACGCTCCGCGGGTGGAGGGCGTCCAACCATCCTCCGGGTCACTCGGCGCTCACGCCCGGTTCGACCTCTCGAGCCAGTGCGTTCACGACCGGGTGGACCTCGATGTGGACACCTCGACGGGACGCCGCGCCGCAGAGGGCGTCGTCGGCGCTGGTCAAGACCTCTGCATCGACGAGCAGCGCGCCGGCGAGGTGGACGGCGTCGTAGCCGCGCACTCCGTCGGCCTCGGCAAGGTCGGCCGCCGCAGCGATCAGACCGTCGGCGACATCGATCGCCGAGAGCCGAGCAACGGGACGGCCGGCGAGCTGGTGATGGACCTCACTCGGGCAATCGCCGAGTTCGAGACCTCCGAGAACTCCGACGGCAGCATCCACCTCGAAGCCGACATGGATCGATCATGAGATCGCAGACCCGTTTGCCCGCGCCTTCATGCGCGTCGAGGCCGAGCTGCTCCTCCAAGATGCCGACGAGGTGGGTAGCGACGGGTACGAGCAACGAACTCCGAACCAACGGCGTGCCGATGCGCTCGTCGAACTCATGACACGGTGGGCCGCAGGGTGCCACGATCGTTCTACGTGGCCGTCTCAGCCCGATTCGATGAGCGACCCGTAGCCTCGAAGCGATCGGCGAGTTCGTCGGCGTGGTCGAGGCTGGCGAAGGGGCGTTCTGTGCGGGCGTCGCCCAGATGGTCGAGAGTGGCGAGGGCGCTCCGTTCGCGAGCCCACCGGCCACAGTGCGCCTCGTCGAGACGCAGGTACGGCACGCCACCGGACGGGCGCCTCCACGGAGCTACCCGCGGGGAAGGGCGGTGATGGTCCCGGTGACCTCGCAGACCTCGGCGAGGGTGTTGAAGATCGTGCCGTGCCGCTGGATGTTGCGGTGCAACAGATCCACCCGCTGCTGAGGCTCGTCGGTCACGACGGTGAGCGCGTAGTCGATCTGCACCATCTTGGGTGGCCGGTCCTGGCGCTCGGCGGTCACCTCGAGCGACGCGCGGTCATAGGAGAACGGGAGGATCTCGCCCATCCGTTCGACGTTCTTGATGATGCAAGCCGCGAACGCGGCGGTGAGCAGATCCGCCGGCCCGGGCAGCTCGTCGCCCTGTGCCGGAGACGAGTCGAACCGGACCACGGACTGTTTCGTGTGGATCTCTCCCACGCCCGAGCCATGTGTCTCGGCCTGGACGGCGTAGGTGCGCTGGGGATGTGGGGCGGCTGCGTCGGACACCGGGCCTCCGGTCACGTCATGGTGCGGATGATGATCGCGTCGCCCTGCCCGCCACCGCCGCACAGTGCGGCCGCGCCGGTGCCGCCGTCGCGGCGGGCGAGCTCGAGGGCGAGGTGCAGGGTGATGCGATTGCCCGACATGCCGAGCGGGTGCCCTATGGCGATGGCGCCGCCGTTCACGTTCACGACGTCCATGTCGACGCCGAGGTCGTCCGCCGAGGCGACGCCGACTGCAGCGAACGCCTCGTTGATCTCGAAGAGATCGAGGTCAGCCATCGACATCCCGGTCCGCTTCAGCGCGTCCTTGATCGCCCGTGACGGCTGGTGGAGCAGCGACGCGTCCGGGCCGGCCACCTGCCCGTAGCCGACGATCTCGGCCAGCGGGGTCACGCCGAGCCGCTCAGCCACCCCGAGCGTCGTGATGATGGTGGCCGAGGCCCCGTCGCTGATCTGGCTCGCGTTGCCGGCCGTGATGTGACCCTCACGATCGAAGGCCGGTCGCAGGCCGGCCAGCGACTCGGCGGTGGTCTCGCCCCGCACCCCCTCGTCGTGCCCCACGATGAGGGCGTCACCCTTGCGCTGCGGGACGGTCACCGGCACGATCTCGTTGTCGAAGAGCCCGGCGGCCTGCGCGGCGTCAGCCCGCCGGTGCGACTCGGCGGCCATGGCGTCCATGTGCTCGCGCTCGAGGCCGTGGGCCTGGGAGTAGCGGTCGGTGCCCTCACCCATCGCGCACGAATCGAACGCGCAGTACAGCCCGTCGTACATCATCGAGTCGATGATGGCGCCGTCGCCGATCCGATAGCCGGCACGCGCACCGGGGAGCAGGTGCGGCGCGTTGGTCATCGACTCCATGCCGCCGGCCACCACGATCTCGGCGTCGCCGGAGCGGATGCGCCGGTCCGCCTGGTACACGGCGTCCATACCGGACAGGCACACCTTGTTCACCGTCGTGGCGGGCACATCCATCGGGATACCGCCGTTCACGGCCGCCTGGCGGGCCGTGATCTGACCGGCACCGGCCTGGAGCACATGCCCCATGTGGACGTAGTCCACCTGGTCCCCGCGCAGCCCAGCCCGCTCGAGGGCTTCGGCGATGGCGAAGCCGCCGAGCTCCACCGCCGGAAACGAGGTGAGCGAACCGGACAGCTTCCCGATCGGGGTGCGGGCACCAGACAGAATGACGACACGAGAACTGCTCATGGCCCAAGGGTTTCCCATTCGAGGACCCAGCAGCCAGGGCCGAAAGTCCCCAGCCGTCTCACCCACCCGTCGTTCCTCATCGATCCTGACCTTGGACCCTACCCCCGCGCCGCGCAGTCGGTCGCACAGTCGCTCCATGCATGCGCAGACGACGGCGTGGGCAAGACCAGGGTCGCCGCCGCGCTCGCAGTCGCCTGACTGTCAGGTCGGATCACCGCGACCCGACAGGGAACGGAGAGCAACGGATTCGCACGACTCCGCCGGTACCGAGTGCGGGACCTTCGCCCCTATACGCCCCGCCTTCGGGGAACGATTCTCCATGGGTGAGCACTGGCCTTCCTGAGCACTCGTCTGGGCCCCGGAACGACTTCATGACCGATCCGAACACGAACACGATCGACGCCAACGAGGCGGTCGCGTCGGTCGCGTACCGGCTGAGCGAGGTCGTGGCCATCTACCCGATCACCCCGGCGTCGTCCATGGGCGAGCATGCGGAGGAGTGGTCCACCGCCGGTCGGACGAACCGGTGGGGCACGGTGGCGGACGTGGTCGAGATGCAGTCCGAGGGCGGCGCAGCCGGCGCCCTGCACGGCGCGCTGCAGGCGGGAGCGCTGGCCACGACGTTCACGGCGTCCCAGGGCCTGCTGCTGATGGTCCCCAACCTGTTCAAGATCGCCGGCGAGCTCACCCCGCTGTGCATGCATGTCGCCGCCCGCAGCGTGGCCACCCACGCCTTGTCGATCTTCGGCGACCACTCCGACGTGATGGCCGCCCGGGGCACGGGGTTCGCGCTGCTGGCCTCGGGTTCGCCCCAGGAGGCCCAAGACCTGGCCGCCATCGGACACGCTGCCACGCTGAGATCCCGGGTCCCGTTCCTGCACTTCTTCGACGGGTTCCGGACCTCGCACGAGATCCAGAAGATCGTCACCCTCGACGACGCCACCCTCGACGCCCTCCTCGACGGCGATGCGATCGCGGCTCACCGCGCCCGGGGCCTGTCCCCGGACCACCCGGTCGTGCGGGGCACAGCCCAGAACCCCGACACGTTCTTCCAGGCCTGCGAGGCCGCCAACCCGTTCCACGACTCCTGCCCGGCGGTGGTCGCCGACACCATGGACCGCTTCGCTGCACTCACCAGGCGCCGGTACCGGCTATTCGACTACGTCGGGCACCCCGAAGCCGAGCGCGTGGTGGTGATGATGGGATCGGGCGCCGAGTGTGCCCATGAGGTCGTCGACCACCTCGTCGCCCGGGATGAGAAGGTCGGATTGGTGAAGGTGCGGCTCTACCGGCCGTTCTCGATGGAGGCTTTCATCGAAGCCCTTCCGGCGACAGCGCGGTCGGTGGCGGTGCTGGACCGGACCAAGGAACCGGGAGCGACCGGCGAGCCCCTCCTGCTCGACGTGACCGCAGCCCTGGTCGACGCTGTCGCCCGGTCCGCGCTACCTGCCCTGCCCCGGATCATCGGTGGCCGCTACGGGTTGTCCTCCAAGGAGTTCGACCCGCCGATGGTCAAGGCGGTCTTCGACGAGCTGGGAGATGAATCGCCCCGTCGCCGGTTCACGGTCGGCATCAACGACGACGTCACCCATCTCTCCCTGACCGTCGACGAGACGTTCACCACCGAATCCGATGACGTCCGCCGGGCCGTCTTCTACGGGCTGGGATCGGACGGCACCGTCAGCAGCAACAAGGCGTCGATCAAGATCATCGGCGACACCACCCCGTTGCAGGGCCAGGGCTACTTCGAGCTCGACTCGAAGAAGGCCGGGGCCATGACCGTGTCGCACCTGCGGTTCGGGCCGGCCACGATCCGCTCCACGTACCGGATCGCCCAGGCCGGATTCGTGGCCGTGCACGACCCGGGGCTGCTCGAGCGCGTCGACGTCCTCCAACGGGCCGCGCACGGCGCCACCGTTGTGCTCAACCTGCCTGGCGCCACCGAGGGGGCGTGGGATCGGCTGCCCCGTCGGGTCCAGGGCGGCCTGATCGACAAGGGATGCCGCCTGTTCGTGATCGACGCCTTCGCCGTGGCGGAGCGGTTCGGGCTGGGCCGGCGGATCAACACGGTCATGCAGACCTGCTTCTTCGCTCTGGCCGACGTGATGCCCGTGGAAGCGGCGATCGAGGCGATGAAGGCCTCCGTGCAGGCCACCTGGGGTCGACGGGGTCCCGAGATCGTGCGCCGCAACATCGAGGCCATCGACGCCGCCCTGGCCGAGCTCCACGAGATCGTCGTCCCAACCACCCCGACCGCCCCCGAATCGACGCGCCTGACCGTGCCCGACGACGCCCCCGACTTCGTGCAGCGCGTCACCCGACTCATCCTCGACGGCCACGGCGACCGTCTGCCGGTCAGCGCCTTCCCGCCCGACGGCACCTGGCCGACCGGCACCAGCCGCTACGAGAAGCGGGCCATCGCCCTCGAGATCCCGATCTGGGAACCGGACCTGTGCGTGCAGTGCAACCGGTGCTCGATGATCTGCCCCCACACCGCCATCGTCACCAAGGCCTTCGACCCCGCCCACACCGCCGGCGCCCCCGCCACGTTCCGCAGCGAACCCGAGGGGTTCACCCCCGAGTTCGAGGGGCTCTCCCACACGGTGCAGGTCGCGCCCGACGACTGCACCGGCTGCGGGCTGTGCGTGGAGGTCTGCCCGGCCAAGGACCGCACCCAGCCCAGGCGCAAGGCCATCAACATGCGCCCCGCCGCCGAGCACCGCGACCGCGAGCGCGAGGCGTTCGAGTTCTTCCGCACCATCCCCGACCTCCCCCGCACCGCCATCCCCGACCATCCCCGCGCCCTCGCGCTGCTCCCTGCCAGGTTCGAGTTCTCCGGGGCGTGTGCCGGCTGTGGGGAGACGCCCTACATCCGGACCCTCACCCAGCTCTTCGGCGACCGGCTCGTCATCGCCAACGCCACCGGCTGCTCATCCATCTACGGCGCCAACCTCCCCACCACCCCCTACACCACCGGGGCGGACGGGCGCGGCCCCGCCTGGAACAACTCGCTGTTCGAGGACAACGCCGAGTTCGGCCTCGGCATCCGGCTCGGCCTCGACGCCAACGAGCGCCAAGCCCGGGCCCTGCTCGCCGGCCTCGCCCCGTCGCTGCCCGCCGACCTCGTCACCGAGCTCAATGCCCCGCAACCCACCGACGACACCGCCCGCCAACGCCAGCGCGACGCTGTCATCGAGCTCCGACGGCATCTCGACACGCTGAACGGGCCCGAAGCGCCGACCCTGGCAGCGCTGGCCGACTCGCTCACCCCCCGGTCGGTGTGGGCGGTCGGCGGCGACGGATGGGCCTACGACATCGGCTACGGCGGCCTCGACCACATCCTCGCCTCGAACCACGACGTGAACGTGCTGGTGCTCGACACCGAGGTGTATTCCAACACCGGCGGCCAGCAGTCCAAGGCCACGCCCCTCGGCGCCATCGCGAAGTTCGCATCGGACGGCAAGGAGACCCGCAAGAAGGACCTCGGCCTGCTGGCGATGAGCTACGGGCACGTCTACGTCGCCTCGGTCGCGGTGCAAGCCCGCAGCCGCCACACCCTGAAGGTGCTCCAAGAGGCCGAGAGCCACCCGGGGCCGTCGCTGGTCATCGCCCACAGTCCCTGCATCGCCCACGGCTACGACCTCGTCCACTCCCCCGCCCAGCAGGGCCGGGCCATCAAGAGCGGCGCCTGGCCTCTCTACCGCTACGACCCTCGCCGCACCGCCACCGGCGAGCCGCCGTTGGTCATCGACGCCGACCCCACCTCGCTGCCCATGCGCGACTACATGGAGCAGGAGGCCCGGTTCCGGATGGTCGAGCTGCGCGACCCCGACCGGTTCACCCGGCTGGTCCGTGCCGCGGAGGACGCGGTGCGCGAGCGCCACGCCCTCTACGAACAACTCGCCCGGGTCAGCTACCCCACCGGGCCCGGCAGCAGCAACGGCGAGGAGGCCCACGATGGCTGACCTGTCCACCACCTGGCTCGGCCTCGACCTGGCCAGCCCGTTCGTGGTCGGCGCGTCACCGCTCGCCGACGACCTCGACGCGCTCGGCGAGCTGGTCGCAGCCGGGGCCGGCGCGGTGGTACTGCGATCCGTGTTCGAGGAACAGATCGTCGCCGAGGAGGTCGCCATCCACCGCTTCGTCGACAGCCACGTCGACCACGACGCCGAAGCCCGATCGTTCCTGCCCGAATCCGCCACCTTCCCCGTCGGCGCCGAGTCGGCCGTGGCCCACTTGGAGCGGGTCCGAGACGCGGTCGAGGTGCCCGTGGTGGCGTCGCTCAACGGGGTCACACCCGGCGGCTGGACCGACATCGCCCGGGACCTCGCCGCCGCCGGCGCGGCGGCGGTCGAGCTGAACCTCTACGACCTGGCCACCGACCTCGACGAGACCAGCGCCGACCTGGAGGACCGCCAGCTCCGGGTGGTCGCGGCGGTGGCGAGCGCCGTCGAGGTACCCGTGACCGTCAAGCTGTCGCCCTTCTACAGCGCCCTCCCTGCGTTCGTGCGCCGCCTCGAGCATGCCGGCGCCTCCGGGGTCGTCGTGTTCAACCGGTTCTACCAACCCGACATCGACCCCGATGAGCTGACCCTCGACCGCCAGCTCAGCCTGTCCACACCAGCCGAGCTGCCCCTCCGGCTCCACACCCTCGCCCTCCTCCACGGCCGGGTCGATCTGTCCCTCGCCGCCACCGGCGGCATTCATCACGGCCGCGACGCCGCCAAGGCCATCCTGTGCGGCGCCGACGCCGTCCAGGTCGTCTCCGCCCTGCTCCAGGGTGGTTCCGCGCAACTGGTCTCGATGCACGCCGAGCTGGCTCGCTGGGTCGACGACCTCGGCTACCCCGGCCTGCGCGACGCCTGCGGCGCCATGGCGCTCCGCAACGTCGCCGACCCCCACGCCTTCGAACGCATCAACTACGCCCGCCTGCTCGACGGCTGGCGTCCTCCCCGATCGGAGCACCGCCATGGCTGACGCCACGCCCGACCTCTGGCACGGCATCCCACGAGACGAGATCCCGTGGCGGCCCACCGTCGATCCCGAGGCCTGCATCGGCTGCCAGCTCTGCTACGTGACCTGCGGCCGCGGCGTCTACGAGATGGTCGACGGCATCGCCGTCGAAGCCGACCCCATGAGCTGCGCGGTCGGCTGCACCACCTGCGGCAACATCTGCCCCACGGGGGCCATCTCCTTCCCCGCCATGGACGGCGTGTGGCGTCTCGAGCGGGAACGGCAGATCTTCCGGACCGTCAAGAAGGAAGCCGCCCGCAAGCACGAACGTGCCGACGCTCTGAAGGCCCGAGCCGAAGCCCAGGAGCAACTCAGCCACGTCACCACCCGGGCCCGCATCGAGATCGCAGGCGACTTCGGTGAGAAGCGGTTCCTCGTCCGTCTCGAGGAACTCATCGCGGACCGGCCCTACGACATCGTCAACCTTCACCTCGAGGTGCCCACCGTCAAGGGCGCCCGCAACAAGGCCCCCTCCTCCATGACCTTCGAGGTCACCTCCGAGACCCAGGACGACATCAGCAGCTTCCTCGGCGAGGTCACGGAGCTCGTCCACGACGCGCGGCTCGTCCTCGTGAGCCAGATTGCGCTGTGACAACACGGCCACCACGCCAGGCCGTCGCCTGGCGTCGCGGGGAGCGTGCCTGCGCTACGTCTCTGCGCTCAGGACCTCGTCGACCCAGCTGAACGCGACGACCGTGATCGGGAGGCCGGCGGTCGTGAGGGCGAGTACGGCGAACTGGTCCCACCAGCGCTCGTCGAGGTAAGCGGCCCAGCCGAGCTCCCAGATTCAGCAGGAGCAGACTGCGCCGCAGGCGGCGCGCGCAGGGCGAGAACAGCACCGAGCCCGATCGCGCTGGTCGGACAGACACTGCTGCATGCCCCGCAGCGCCGGCCGTACAGGAGCGTGGGTCCCGGGGCAAGAGGGCCGAAGGTCACTCGCTGGTCGCGACACGAGACACACAGCGTCGAGGAGAGTTCGCTCGCGCTCGGTGGACGCTCAGGCAGGGACGAGGAGGACTGACACCCCAGCACCTCGGGCAACTCGAGCCAGTCCCGATAGCGGTCCTCGTGGCCGAGGCCTGCGAACCGGCCGTAGTCGACGTGGACGACATGAGCGAGAACGACACGCTCGATTCCCCACGACGCGAGATCGGGAACACACTCCATCAGCGGGTCTTCGGCCGCGGAGAGATCGACCCCGACCAACGCAGTCGTGAACATCACTGCCTCCCCTTCCTCGACCACACCGGGGACGCCGCACGTGCAGTTCCATCGCGACGCAGATCTACCACCTGCAGCGAGGAACCGCTCGAAGGCGTCGCCTCACGGCCGCCGGGAAGGGAGCTGTACACGCTGGTGCGATCAGGGTGTTTCGACTCCGGGCACATGGACCTCCACCCGAGTGTGACCACACGCCAGACCCGAGCGCGCTCCCACGTGCGATCGCGCCGGCCGTCGATGCCGGCGATCGCCGCCTCGGTGCTGTGGGGGCCTCGAACCGGTTCGCGTGCAGGTGCGGGGCCGGGCCTTGCGGCGTCCCGAGCCGCCCCGCCCGGAGAAGCCTTACCGCATTCTGATCACCGCTGCTGCTCGGCGACGAGGTCGCTCAGATCGACGTGCCACGATCGTACCGGTGATCTGAAGCGCCCCCGGGTCTGGTGGAGGCCCCGCCCGGGTTCTGCTGTACCGAGCCCGATGTCACGGAGGGAGCGTCATGCCCATGAGCCAGACCTCCCGTGTGGGAGGCGCAGGCCTCCTGGCACTGGTGGCGACATATGGCATCGGCCGGCAGGCGTACGGGTTGTTCGTGCCGACCTTCCGGGAAGAATTCGGCCTGTCACTGGACGTGCTCGGCTACTACGCCAGCGCAGCACAGGCTGGCTACCTGGTGACAACCGTGGTCACCGGTGTACTCACGGCCCGTTTCGGGCCTCGCGTGCCGGTGGTCTCTGGGTGCCTGCTGCTGGCAATCGGCTCGGCCGTGACCGCATCCGCGCCCGGCTCGATGCTGCTGGCGGTCGGAGTCATCGCGGCGGGCACGAGCGCCGGCGGGGCGTGGGGACCGTTCTCCGATGCGATCGACAGGCAGGTCCCGTTGGCTGGGAGCCAGCGGGCCCTGGCGCTGGTCAATGCCGGCTCTCCGGTCGGCCTGTTGGTCGCCAGCGGCCTCGTACTGATGGCCGGCGACCGATGGCGGGCCGTGTGGTGGGGATTCGCAGCGGTCGGGCTGGTGGCAGCCGCGGCGGCCTGGCGGGTGCTGTCACCACGCGCGGGCGGGAGCCAGGTCCTCGGTCTTGGACGACCCCGGCTCGGGTGGTTCCTCAACCTGCGGTCGGTGCGGCTGTTCGTCGTTGCACTGGGCGTATCGATCACGTCTGGCGCCTACTTCGCGTACGCACCCGACACTGCGCAGGAGGCGGGACTCGCCAGCTGGACCGGTCCGGCGATGTGGGCGGCCCTGGGAATCGCCGGGGCCACGGTGGGCGTGTCCGGCGGCAGCATCGCCGATCGGTATGGGCTTCGCGGACCGCTGGCGGTGATGCTCGTCCTGCTCGGGGGATCGACCCTGATGCTGCTGCTCGCGCCCGGCTCCCTGGTCGCCGCTCTCGGATCGGCTGCCCTGTTCGGCGTGGGCTTCACCACCGGATTCGCCCTCGTGGCGATGTGGAGCCAGCACGTCTTCCACGACCGTCCAACCACCGGCTTCACACTGGTCATCGTGTTCGCCGCTGCCGGGTTCATCGTGGGTCCGAGCCTGTTCGGCGTGCTGGCCACCCGCGTCGACCGCTCCGTCGCGCTCCTCACCCTGGCCATCCCCGCCCTCCTGGCAGCGCTGGTGCCCCCGTCGCGGGACGCAGGGGTCAGTTCGCGTCGATGACCTGCTCGCCGAACTGGGCCAGCGCGTCCGGTTGCGCGAAGTCGGTCATCCAGGCGTACACCCGCTCGACGCCCCGATCGGCAAGGTCCTCGAAGTGCATGCCGAGCTCCTCGGCATTGCCGATCACGAGGCCGTCGCCCATCTGAGCGAACCGTCGCTCGGCGAGCTGGGTGATCTCGTCACGCCGCGACTCGTCGGGGATGAAGGCGACCATCTCCTGCACCGACGGGCGGGCATCGCCGACCTGGTGGCGGAGCTCGTCGAACCGGTCGAGGGCGTAGACCGGGCAGTTCCACCAGTCAGCGTGGCGGGCGACGAGCTGCAGCGTCTTCGGTCCGGCACCACCGATCACGATCGGCACGGGCCGCGCCGGCGCCGGCTGCTGCTCCACCGACTCGAGCCGATGGTGGTCACCCGCGAAGTCGACGACCTCGCCCGACCACAGGGCGCGGAGCACCTCGAGCGTCTCGCCCAGGCGTGCCACCCGTTCCGGGGGCCGGGCGTCGGTCACCCCGAAGCGGGCGAGCTCCTCGGGCACCGAACCCCACCCGATGCCGAGCTCGAAGCGTCCGCCGGATGCCTGGTCGATGGTCGCCACCTGACTCGCGAGCACCGACGGTTCGCGGAACGCGTCGCAGAGCACGAGGTGACCGACGCGGAGGCGCTCGGTGGTGGCGGCCAGCCACGTGGCCGCGGTCATCGCCTCGAACATCGGGTGGCCGGCCGCGAGCGGCGGGCTGAGGTGGTCCATCAACGCGATGCCGCCGAAGCCGGCGTCCTCGGCGGCCCGGGCTCGCTCGACCAGGTCGGGCATGGACAGCCGCATCTGCGGGAGGAAGAGGGTGTACTGCACGGTGGGTGCGCTCCGTCTAGGTGGCGTCGGTTGGTTCGAAGAGGGGGACGTACACGTCGGCGTGTCGCTCGAACAGGACCTGGACCGCGAGCCCGATCTCGAGGCGCTCGTCGGGGCAGTTCACGATGTTGGTGATCAGCCGGAGGTCGTCCTGCTCGTCGAGGACGACGATCGCGATGTTGTACGGCGTGGGGACCTGCGGATCGAACGGCTGCTCGTTGATCGTCCAGCTGAACACCGTCCCGTGGCCGCTGACGGGGCGAGGCTCGAGCGCGCCACCACAGACCGCGCAGATTTCGACCGGGGGGTGTATCCACCGGTCGCATCGGGCGCAGTGGCGGATCAGGAGCTGGCCGTCGGCCCCACCGGTCCAGAACGGACGGGTCGCGTCGTCGACCATCGGCCGCGGCCGGGGAACGCGGCCGTCGATGACCCTCGGGGCGTGCACGGCGCCGGACTCTACGATCCCACTTCGACGCAGCCGGAATGGGGCGCAGGACCTGGCGGGACCGACGCAGTCGGAGACCCGTGTGCGACACTCATCGGCTCGTCGAGCCCGCCCAGGAGGAACCCGTGGTCGACACGCCCGAGAAGTATGCCGTCATCTCCGGCATCGGCATCTCCCGCATCGGCCGCAAGACCGGGATCCCCGGGCTCGAGCTGTCGGCCGAGGCGTGCCGGGAAGCCATCGCCGACGCCGGGCTGACCCCGGGCGACATCGACGGGATGGCCTCGCTGGGCGACACGCCGCTGCGCCACGTGCGCGACGAGCTCGGCATGGCCGACGCCGCGCTGGTGAAGGGCGGCTTCGGGTCCGCCGGCCTGCTCACGCCGGTGGCCGACGGTGCCGTGGCCGTCGGTGAGCGGCGCCGCCGCCACGTCCTCGTCTACCGGACGGTCCAGATGGTCGGCGGGACCATGGCCGGGGGCGGTGGTGAAGCCGACGATGACGACGAGGCCATGAAGCTCCTCGCCGAGACCATGGGGCCGCTGATGGGCGACATGAGCCCGATGCTCACCCACCATGCGTACTCGGCGGCGAACTGGCTGGCACTCCATTGCCGCCGTCACATGCACCTCTACGGGACCACGAAGGAGCAGCTCGGCTGGCTCGCCGTCAACTCCCGGCGCAACGCCGCCCGCAATCCACGGGCGGCGCTCCAGGATCCGATCACCATGGACGACTACCTCGGCACCCGGACCATCTCGTCGCCCTTCGGACTGCTCGACTGCGACATCCCGGTCGACGGGTCGATCGCGGTCGTGATCTCCCACGAAGACCACGCGCCCGATTGCCCGAGCACCCCGCTGCGGATCGAGGCGCTGGGCGGCTCCGACGGCCCCGGCGCGTGGCTCCACCGGCCCGACTTCCCCGCCATGGCCTCGACGGACGCCGCCGCGCAGCTGTGGAGCCGCACCGACCTCGGACCGACCGACGTCGACCTGGCCGAGCTCTACGACGGGTTCACCTTTCTCACCTTCGCCTGGCTCGAGGCGCTCGGCCTCTGCGACGAGGGCGGGGCCGGGCCGTTCGTGGAAGGTGCCGGCCGCATCGCGCTCGACGGTGAGCTCCCGTTGAACACCTACGGCGGGCAGCTGTCAGCCGGACGCATGCACGGCTACTGGGTCCTGCACGAGGCATGCCTCCAGCTCCGCGGCCAGGCGGAAGGTCGCCAGGTCCCGGGGGACCCCGAGGTCGGCGTGATGGCGGCCGGCGGTGGTCCCATCGCGGGTTGCCTGCTCCTCACCCGCTGAGCTCGACGACGTTGCGGAGCCAGGCCACGACGTCGGCCGTGATCTCGTCCCGGTTGGTCTCGTTGAGCACCTCGTGGCGGGCCTCGGGGTAGTAGTGGGCCGTCACCTCGTGGCCGGCCTTGCGGTACCGCTCCTCGAGGACACGGACGCTCTCGCCCCCGTTGGACACCGGATCGGCTTCGCCGGTGATGAACAGCACCGGCATCTCGGTGTCGAGCCCGCCGATCGCGTCGGACGTGACCACCTCGCCGAGCAGGGTCAGGAAGCCGGCCATGAACCCGGTCGTGGGCTGGTTGCCGTCGCCGCTCATCGGATCGGCGATGTAGGCGTCGACCTCCGCGGGGTCGCGGCTCAGCCAGTCGTAGGGCGTCCGCGCCGGCTCGAAGGCATCGTTGAAGCCGGTGAGCGCGTCGAGGGGCTTCTCGCCCTCGCCCGCATCGACCATGGCCTGGAGCCCGGCCGCCATCTCCTCGAGCTCGGCCGCGGGGCCGAGCGATCCGGACAGCACGAGCCCGTCGACGTCCTCGGAGTGCTGCTGGACGTAGGCCTGGGCCAGCACCGAGCCCATCGAGTGGCCGAAGACCACCACCGGCAGCGGCCCGAGATCGGCCAGGGCCTGGTCGTGCAGCGCACGGATCGAGCCGACAATCCCCTCGAAGCCGCCGGGGCCGGTCACTCCCCGCCCCGTCGTGGCCGAGGTGCGGCCGAAGCCCCGGTGGTCGTCGGCGTAGACGGCACAACCCGCGTCCACGAGTGCCCCGGCGAACCGGGCGTAGCGACCCGAGTGCTCGGAGAGACCGTGGAGCACGAGGACGATCGCGTTCGGGTCGTCCTCGGGCAACCAGCGCCGGAAGAAGACCTCCACGCCGTTGGGGTCGATGAGATTGGTCTCGTCGGTGCGCATACGTCCATCCAGTCGACGTTCGGTTCGGGCGACAACATCTTCGCGCCCGCGGTGTAGAACGAGGCGTCCGCCACCGCGGAGGGCCGCACCATGGAACTGGGCTTTTCCACGATGAACAACCTCCACGATCCTGCGCCCGGCGACCTGGCGCGCGCCCTCGAGGACCGCGGCTTCGACTCGCTGTGGCTCGGCGAGCACGCCCACATCCCGGCCGTACGTCACACGCCCTATCCGGCCGGTGGCGACATGCCCGAGCTCTACAAGCACATGATGGACCCGTTCCTGTCGCTCACCGCCGCGGCGACGGCGACCGAGCGGCTCGTCGTCGGCACCGGTGTCGCACTCCCCCTCGAGCGCGATCTGCTGACCCTGGCCAACACCGTGGCGACGCTCGACCACCTCTCAGCCGGCCGCTTCGTCTTCGGCGTGGGCGTCGGCTGGAACGAGGAGGAGCTCGCCGACCACCGCCCGGACATCCCCTGGTCGAAGCGCTACGCAGCCCTCGCCGAGATGATCGCCGCGCTCCGGGTCCTGTGGACCGAGGAGGAGGCCAGCTTCGGTGGCGAGTGGTTCGCCTTCGACCGGGCCTGGTCGTTCCCCAAGCCCCGCCAGCGCCCGTACCCACCCGTGTACTTCGGGACCAACGGCCCGGTCGGGGTGCGACACACAGTGGCCTGGGCCGACGGGTGGACACCGGTGGGCGTCGACCGAGCGGCGATGGAACGGACCGTCGAACGGTTCCGAGCGTTGGGAGCCGAGGCCGGGCGCGACGAGATCCCCATCACCGTGGCCGTCTTCGGCGATCCGAACCCGGACACGCTCCGGCACTACGCCGAGCTCGGGATCGAACGGGCCGTGATCGGCGCCAACCGCACCGGCTGGGACGACCCGGCGACGATCCTGCCGTTCCTCGACCGCCACACCCCTCTCGTTCCCGAACTGCGCGGCGCGGCGAACCCCTGATCCGTGCTCCCGGTCGAGCGCGCCAGCGTGTGGGTCACTCCAGGGTGATGGCCTGCTCGGGACAGGATTGGACGGCACGCCGGGCCTGGTCTTCGAGGTCCGGGGGGACGGTTCCGCCGCCGTTGACCTGGCCGTTGCCGTACTCGTCGTCGGAGAAGAGGTCGGGAGCCAGGGCGTAGCAGCGGCCGTGGCCCGTGCAGCGATCCTCGTCGATGACCACCTTCATGATTCCTCCACTCGCAGAGCCGGCAACAGGGACGACCGGCCAAACTACAGAACGTTCACTCACTCGACTGGACCGGCGACTCCCCCGCACCTCGCGCCGATCCCCGTCGCGTGTTCCATCGCGCCTACGATCCCCCGAACACTCAGGCAACAGATGTTGCCACCTTCGCGACCACCAGGATGCTGTTTGACCATGTCGATCGCTATCACAGATGACCATCAGTCCCTCGGCGAGACCGTGGCCGACTTCCTCGACAATCGTGACGCACTCGGTGCGACCCGTGCGCTGCTCGACGGCGCCGAGGAGACGCTGCCGACCTTCTGGTCCGAGCTCGCCGAGCTCGGCTGGCTGGGGCTCCACCTCCCCGAGGACCACGGCGGCTCGGGCTACGGGCTCGAGGAGCTCGTGGTGGTGGTCGAGGAGCTCGGCCGCGCCCTCACGCCCGGTCCGTTCGTCCCGACCGCCATCGCCGGCGCCACCCTCACCGAAGCCGGCGACGACGATGCCGCGAAGCGGTTCCTGCCCGGGCTCGCCGACGGGTCGCTACCGGCCGGCATCGCCTTCGAGGCCGACGTCGACGCGTCCGGCGGCACCGTCAGCGGCGACGCGGTCGTCCTGGGCGGAAGCCTCGCGAAGCTCGTGCTCGTCCCTGTCGGCGACGACGTCGCCGTCGTCGAGGTCGGCGACGGCGTCACCGTCGACACCCCCCCGGCCCTGGACGTGTCCCGCCGCTCGTCCCGCGTCCACTTCGATGGTGCGCCGGCGACGATCCTGGCCGACGCCGGGCAGCTCTTCCTCGACCTGGGTCGCGTCATCCTGTCGGCCGAAGCCGTGGGGGCGGCCGGCCGGTGCACGGCCCTCGCGGCCGAGTACGCGAAGGAGCGCGAGCAGTTCGGTCGACCGATCGCCATGTACCAGGCGGTCAAGCACCACTGCGCCAACATGGCCGTGGCCACCGAGCTGGCCACGAGTGCGGTGTGGGACGCCGCCCGGGCCGCCGCGACCGGCGGCGACCAGCTCAGCTACGCCGCCGCGGTGGCCGCCACCCTCGCCGCTCCCGCTGCCGATCTCTGCGCCAACCTCAACACCCAGGTCCAGGGCGGCATCGGTATGACCTGGGAGCACGACGCCCACCTGTACATGCGTCGGGCGACCACGCTGCTCCACTTCCTCGACGCCGATCGCGCCGCCCGCGACCTCACCGACCTGACCCGCCGTGGCGTCGAGCGGGCCAAGGCGGTCGAGCTGCCACCGGAGGCCGAGTCGATCCGCGACGAGGTCCGCTCCTTCGCCGACAGCGTCAAGGACCTGTCCGGCGACGAGCAACGCGCCAAGATGATCGAGACCGGCTACGTGATGCCCCAGTGGCCCGAGCCCTACGGGCGGGCCGCCGGCGCGATCGAGCAGCTGGTCATCGAGGAGGAGTTCGCCAAGGCAGGCATCAGCCGCCCGAGCTACGGGATCACCGCCTGGAACATCCTCACCATCATCCAGTACGGCACCCAGGACCAGCTCGATCGCTGGGTCGAGCCGGCGCTGAACCAGGAAGTGATCTGGTGCCAGCTCTTCTCCGAGCCCGACGCCGGCTCCGACGCGGCCGGCATCAAGACCCGCGGGACCCGGGTCGACGGAGGCTGGCTGGTGAACGGCCAGAAGGTGTGGACCTCGGGCGCGCACGTCGCCGGCATGGGTTTCGCCACGGTGCGCACCGATCCCGACGTTCCCAAGCACGACGGCATCACGATGATGGCCATCGACATGCACGCCGAGGGCGTCGAGGTGCGCCCGATCAAGATGCCGACGGGCCAGTCGGAGTTCAACGAGGTGTTCTTCAACGACGTGTTCGTCCCCGACGACGACGTCGTGGGCCCGGTGGACGGCGGCTGGACCGTGGCTCGGGCCACGCTCGGAAACGAGAGCGTGAGCATCGGTGGTGGTGGGGGCGGCATGGCGATGCCCGGCAACGCCTTCATCGCCCCGTTCGACCTCCACCCCGAGCGACTGTCCGGCGGCGAGGCGCGGCTCGGCCGCTACATCGCCGACCACCAGGCGATGGGCTTGTTGAACCTCCGCTCCGCCAACCGTGCGGTCGCGGGCAGCGAGCCCGGCCCCGAAGGCGCGATGACCAAGCTCATCCTGTCGGAGAACCTCCACGAGGCGGCCGCCATCTTCACCGAGCTCAATGGCGCCGACAGCGTCTTCATGGACGACGCCGGGATGATGAGCAACATGCTCGTGCTGTTCCACCGCGGCATGTCGATCGCCGGTGGGACCTCGGAGATCAAGCGCAACCAGATCGGCGAGCGGATCCTCGGCCTGCCCCGCGATCCGCTCATCAAGTGAGCTGACTCAGGCAGGGGTGCGGCCCACCGCTTCCCCTGCCTGGAGCACGGTCACCGGTCCGTCCTCGCTGATCACCACCACGAGCGCGTCGGGTTCGTCGAAGCTGTAGCGCCGCGCCGAGGTGTGGCGCGTACCGCCGATGGCCTGGACCTGGGCTTCGGCCTCGATGCTCGGTACGAGGCGGACGCCCATCCGCCGCAGTACCCCGTCGCGGTCGAACACACTGGCACCATCGGTCTGGGTGAGCGCGTGCCGCAGCGGCGCCAGATCGTGGGGATGGTGGATGCTGAGCGGCGGTGGGATCGGTAGGCGATGTTCGTGGCCGTTGGCGAGCTCGCCCGTGTCGTTGACGATCAGGAGCGAGCCGATGCCCCGCGCGCCCAGGTCGTGGACGGCGAAGTCGAGCAGCAGCCCGAGCGTGGTGAGCTGCCCCGCCTCGCGGCAGCCCGGGATCCGATCGAGCCAGGGACCCAATGGCGGCTCGTGGTGCCAGCCGGTGAGATCACGTCGGGCCACGCCGTCGTCGCCGACGATCCGAACCACTCCACCGGGGTGGCGCTGCACGACGATCCCCCCGGATGCCGACGCGAGGATCACGAGGTCGCGTTCCGAGCTGGCCGACCGGTCGAACACGACGAGCTCGTCCACGCCGCCGGTCTCGCGGATGGCCCAGCTCGAGATGCCGTCGGCGAAACATCGGATCTCGGCGTCGCCGAAGTCGACGGTCACCAGGCGTTCCGCGCGGAGGTGCGTGGCCGGGGCCCAGGCGTCGGCCGTGGTCTCCGGTCCGATGATCGCTCCATAGCTCGGCACCCGGCGCTCGTGCACCGGGGGGCGAAGCGCGTAGTCGAGCTCGTCGAGCACCGTTGCCCGGCGGTGGTCGCCGATGACGAACCCGACGCCGTCCTCCTCGAGCTCAGCTGCCAGCCGCTCGAGCCGGGCCGCCGAGGGCGGCGTACGGTAACGCCCCATCCCGAGAGAATACGGCGACATGACGACGAAGTCGGAATGAGCCGCAAGACGTGAGGCGGCCGCCGGAGGCGGGCGGATCACACCGACGGCGAACATCGCCTCCCGCCAGATCAGCCTCCGGTCGCGGACACGTGCATGTAGTCCTTGGACGACGACCACCGGCCGCCCCAGCCCCAACCACCGTCGACGAAGCCGGCGAGGTCCTCGGCGGTCAGCATGCCGGGACGATGATCGGAACGGTCGACGTACGCCGAGGCGAGCTCGGGAATGACCACGGCATTGCGCACATACGGGTTGTGGAACGGGTTGATGTCGACCGCGAGTCCGTAGGCGTGCTGAGACCAGTTCGTCGAGCCCACCGTGGGTCGGCACACGAACGCTCCCGTGTTGTTGCCGTCACCCGTGGGGTGGGCGTCGAGCTCGGCGGGCCGGGTGATCCGCATCTCCTCGATCGGGAAGCCGATCTCGTACAGGTGCTCGAACCCGGCGGTCACGACGTCGACCGCGTCGACGTTCACGATCAGCTCACCGGTGTGGGCGAGACCGTCGAAGCCGGTGAACGGGAGCGTGAGATAGTGCAGCTCGTCCAGGCCCACGGGGCACGCGTCGCTCCAGGTGGAGCGGGCTACCACCTCCTGCGGCACGGGCTCGACGGTGACGGTGAAGTCGTCGTTCTCCGGCCGCGGCAGGTGGTCGACCGCGGCGAAGCGCCGGTCGACGAGCTCGGGCGGCGTCGGCTGGATCTCGCCGAGGCCGTCGGGCCGCAGCGGAAGCTCGCGCTCGCCCAACCACGCAGGCCGCGGCTCGACCGGTCGCGTGGTCGTGGTGGTCGAGGTCGACGCCGTGGTCGACCGGTCGGACGACGAGGATGCCGGGGCCGGGGCCGTGGTCGTGGCCCGCTCGGCCGACGGCGAACCTCCCCCGCACGCGACCAGCCCGACCAACCCGACCAACCCGACCACGACGGCCGGACCGCGCCGCGTCACGAGCCGAGCCCGTCGAGATGGTCGAGCAGGTTGAAGGCCCGCAGCGAGCGGCGCCTCTCCCCCACGTCGATCCGGGTCACCGACCCGGGTGCGACGAACATCCGCCACGCCACGTCGTCGTCGACGCCGAGCGCCCACGCCACCGCCGCCTTGATCGGCGAGACATGGGTGACCACCACGACGTGGTCGTCGATCGCGGCCGTCGCCAGCTCCTCGCACGCGGTCTGCACACGCCGCCCGAGTGCCGCCAGGCTCTCACCACCCGCGGGGACGAACTCAACGTCGCCCTGCCACGCCGCCCACACATCGGCGTCGACGTCGGCCAGCGGCGTGCCGTCGAGATCGCCGTAGTCGAGCTCGAGCCAACGGTCGTCGACCTCGACGTCCTGCCCCCAGGCTTCGGCGGTCTGGCGCGTGCGGCGCAACGGCGAGCAGACCACACGGTCGACCGGCCCGACGTAGGCGGCGACGGCCCCGGCCTGGGCACGGCCGAGGTCGTCGAGGTCGACGTCGAGCCGGCCGAGGAGTCGCCGCTCCCGGTTGGCCACGGTCCGTCCGTGGCGGACGAACGTCAGCACGAGCCACGCACCGGAGGCATGGTGGCGCGGGGAAGCTGCCCCGTGCGGCGGAATCGGAGACGGTTGACGTCGTCGTCGAGCCCGACCCGGCGGTACCACCACCATCCCAGCCCGATGCCGGCGACCTCGAGCACGATCGTCAGCGCACCCCGGGCGAGCTCGGGTGGCTCGGCACCGGACAGCTCGAGTCCGACGAGCGGCCACCAGAAGGCGGTGGTGTCGGCCCAGGTGCCCGAGAAGACGAGGTAGCCCAGCAGCCCGATCGGGATGCCCAACCATCGCCGGCGCGCCAGCCGCCGGCCGCGCGTGGCGAGCATGACAGCGGTCAGTGCGACGACCGCCGTGACCATCGAGTGCAGCGGTCCGGGACGCCCCAGCACGACCTCGCCGACGGGGAGCACCGCCCCCACCATCACGAGTCGGTAGTCCAGCGCCGGACTGTCGAACACGGCCCACACGCCGACGGCCGCGGTGGCCAGGTACCAGATCAGCATGACGCGTCAGGCGTGGACCAGGAATCGACCGCAGTCCTCGCAGGCGATCTCGGCCTCGGGAGGGAGGTGCTGGATGCGATCGCGCTCCACGGCGGACAACTTGATGTGACACGCACCGCAGACCCCGCCCGGCTCGAGCCTGGCGACGGCCGTCCCGCCGAGCCGATCGCGGACCTGCTCGTAGCGGGCGACCGAATCGTCGTCGATGTCGGCCACCAGCGCGTCGCGTTCACCCTGGGCCTTGTCGCGCTCCACCGCGATCTCGGCCTCGCCCTCCGCCAGCCTGGTGGTCGCATCCTGCGCCTGCCGGTCGAGCTCGGCCTTCTCCGAGGCGAGCTCGGTGAGCTGGGCGTCGATCGGTTCGATCTGCTCCATCAGCTCGAGCTCGTCGTCCTCGAGTGCGGCGATGCGCCGCTTCAGGGCGGCGATCTCGTTCTGGAGGTCCTGCAGCATGCCCGGGTCGGAGCTGCCGCCGCTGTAGAGCTGGTCGTTCTCGTGCTCGATCCTGGCCTCGAACCCGGCGATCTCGTCCTCGATCCGCTTCTGGGCCCGCACGAGCTCGTGCTTGTCGGCCTCGGCCTTCTCGGTCCGGGCGTGATTGGCGGCGAGACGCTCCTCGAGCTCGGCGAGCACTTCCCGCTCGGGCAGCTGACGGTCGCGGTGATCGAGCTGCCGGATGGTCGTGTCCAGCGCCTGGACGGCCAGCAGCTGCTCCCATGGGTTGGTCATCAGTCCTCCAACTCGTCGAAGTCGCCGTCGGCCGGTGGCACCGGGCTGAACGACCGACGCGAGCTCGACCGGGAACCGTGGGAGAGGTCGACATCGCGGTCGAGCGTCAGCATCGGGCCGGTGGAGGGCCGCCGGGGCGGTTCCGCGAAGGGGATCGGCGTCCGCTCCTGGTGGAGCGCCCCCATCAACTGGCCGAAGATCCGAGCGGGGTAGGAGCCGCCGGTGACGCTCCGGCCGCCGACGTTGTTCATCCCCACGTTCCCCTCGATCGCGCCCATCCACACCGCGGTCGACAGGTGCTTGCTGAACCCCACGAACCAGGCATTGGACGAGTCCTGGGCCGTGCCGGTCTTGCCGCCGATGTCGTGTCCGCTCACCCGGGCCGCGGTGCCGGTACCGCCGAGCACGTTGTCACGGAGGACGTCAGCGGCGAGGTGCGCGGTCTCGATCGAGAACGCACGGTGGCCCTGGTCGGTGTGCTCGATCACCGTCTCGCCGTTTCGGTCGACGACACGCTCCACGAAGTACGGCGGGTTGTAGTAGCCGTCGTTGGCGATGGCCGCGTAGGCCGACGCCATGCCGAGCGGGGTCACTTCCTGGGTACCGAGCGGCGTGGAGAAGATGGACGGACTGAGCTCGACGATCTCGTTGTCGGCGTTGCGGGTCCTGATCCCGAGATCGGCGGCGAGGTCGACGACGTTGTCGATCCCCGCGACCTGGCCGAGGCGGACGAAGCCACAGTTGGACGAGTTGGTGGTCATCGACCTGATGGTGCCGGTGAAGCCCCGCGAGTTGCCGAAGTTCTTGACCTCGTAGGGCTCTTCCACTCCGGGGATGTCGAACCGGCACGGACCACGGCCCGAGATCCGGTCGGACGGTGAGTAGCCCTGCTCGAGGAGCTCGAGCAGCACGAACGTCTTGAACGCCGAGCCGGGCTGGCGGTAACCCTGCGTCGCCAGGTTGAACTTGTACTCGTCGCCGAAGCCGGGCCCACCGATCAGCGAACGCACCGCACCGGTGGTCGACTCGACCGTCGCCGTCGCGACCGTGCCGGGCGCGGGTTGTCCGGCCTGGTTGATGCCGGCCTCGAACAGCGCGGGCTGACCCTCGTACGCGAACGGACTCAGAACGTCGTTGCGGGAGACCTCGGCGAGGAACTGGGTGCCAGGGTCGTAGGTCGTGTGGATCTCGAGCCCGCCACGGAACACGGCCTCGTACCGTTCGGTCGCGGTGGCTCCCAGCCGTTCGTCGGCCAGCAGCGCCTGCTTGACCTCCTCGACGAAGTAGTCGTCGGGTGGCGGGATGTACTCGACCGGCGCGTCCGGGAGCGGCGCCTCCTTGGCGAAGGCGGCCTCGTCCTCGGTGATCATGCCCTCATCGGCCATACGGTCGAGCGCGAGCGAACGTCGTTCGCGCGCGACCTCGGGAAAGCGGAACGGGTCGTAGTCGAGGGGATTGCGGATCATGCCGGCCAGCAGCGCGGCCTGGGCCAGATCGATGTCGCCCACCTCCACGCCGAAGTAGGTCTCGGCCGCAGCCTTGATGCCGTACGCATGGTTGCCGAGGTAGATGGTGTTGAGGTAGCGCTCGAGGATCTGGCGCTTCGACATCTGCTGCTCGAGGCGAACGGCCAGGAAGGCCTCGCGGGTCTTGCGGTCGATGGTCTGCTCAGAGCCGAGCAGGCTCTGCTTGATGAGCTGCTGGGTGATCGTCGATCCACCCTGGTCGACCTCGCCGGATTCGACGTTGGACAGCAGGGCGCGGACGGTGGAGCGGACGTTGACGCCCTGGTGCTGGTAGAAGTCGGTGTCCTCGACGGCGAGCACCGCGTCGACGAGGTGCTGGGGTACGTCGTCGATGGCGACCGGCGCCCGGTTCTCCTCTTCCTGGAGCGTCGTGAGCAACGTCCCGTCGCTCGCGTACACGTAGGAGCGGATCGACAGCTCGTCGAGGATGACGTCGTCGGCCTCCCCGTGGGTCGCGGTCGACAGCTCGGCGAGCTGGGGCGCGAGCGCGAGGCCCGCGGTGGTCACGATGACCGCGCCCAGGGCGAGCAGCAGGACGAGCCGGGGCAGAGCGCGCAGGAGCCGGAACACGATGCACAGCACGCTACCGGTGATGTCGCCGATCGACGGGGCAGGACGACAGGACCGCGACGACCTGTTCGTGCCCTACATTCGGCCATCGACCGCCCCCGACAGGAGCCCCCATGGCCCACGACCGACGATTTCGATTCGGTGTCCAACTCCACGACGCGAGCACGGCCGAGGAGTGGTCGGCGCTGGCCCGTCGAGCCGAAGAACTCGGCTACTCGAGCGTGCTCATGCCCGACCACTTCGGCGAGCAGCTCGCGCCGGTCCCGGGGTTGATGGCCGCGGCCGACGCGACCACCGACCTGCGCGTCGGCACGCTCGTCATCGGCAACGACTACAAGCACCCGGTCGTGCTGGCAAAGGAGATGGCCAGCCTCGACGTCCTCTCGGGCGGGCGCGTCGAGTTCGGCATCGGTGCCGGCTGGATGAACACCGACTACGCCCAGGCCGGCATCGACCACGACCGCGCCGGCGTCCGGATCGAACGACTGCGCGAGTCGATCCAGGTGTGCCGGGGACTGTTCGGCCCGGACCCGGTCACCTTCGAGGGCGACCACTACCGGATCACCGGGCTCGACGGCCATCCCAAGCCGGTGCAGCGCCCCCATCCACCGTTCCTCATCGGCGGTGGCGGCCGGCGGGTCCTCTCGCTGGCCGCCCACGAAGCCGACATCGTCGGGATCAATCCGAAGCTCACGACCGGTGAGGTCGACGAGACGGCAGCCCGGAACGGCGCGCCCGAGCTCACCGACGAGAAGATCCGGTGGGTCCGGGAGGCGGCCGGGGATCGTTACGCCGATCTCGAGCTCAACATGCTCGTGTTCGCGGTCGTGATCACCGACGACCGACCGGGCGTCGCGGAGATGATGGCGCCGATGTTCGGGCTCGACCCCGACCTCGTCGCCGACTACCCGCTCGCCTGGATCGGCACGGAGGACGAGATCGTCGAGTCGCTCCAGGCCCGGCGCGAGCGGTGGGACGTGAGCTACCTGGTGGTGCAGCACGACGCGATGGAAGCGGCCGCCCCGATCGTCGCCCGGCTCACCGGAACCTGAACCGCGGTGGCCCGCTACGCGTTCGCCGGCGCCGGTTGGATCACGGCCGTCCACGCCCTCGCGATCGACACCCTCGACGATGCGAAGGTGGTCGCCGTCGCGTCGCGGACCGCGGAGTCCGCCGCGGCGAGGGTCGGCCAGACCGGAGGCCGGGTGGTCAGCTACGACGAGCTCCCGGCCGACGCCGACCTCGTGATCGTCGCCACCCCACCCCGTCGCCACGCCGTCGACGCGCTCCGCGCCATGGCCAACGGCGCGGCAGCCGTGGTGGAGAAGCCCCTGTGCGCCACGCTCGACGACGCCGACCGCCTCGTCCGGGTGGTCGAGGCGGGCGGCGTGCTGACCTACGCCGAGAACCTGCTCTTCTCCCCCGCCGTCGAGCGGGCGTTGGCCGAGATCCGCACGCTCGGGCCTCTGACCCATCTGTCCACGCGGGCGATGCAGGCCCGGCCGACGTGGGGCTCGTTCACGTCACGCTCCTGGGGTGGCGGCGTGCTCTTCGACCTCGGCGTGCACCCGTTGGCGGTGGTGGTCCGAGCCGCCGCCCCCGCCCGACCCGTGGCCGTTTGGGCGGCGTTCGAGCGGTCCCCGGACATCGAGGTCGAGGACCGGGCGTCCGTGCACCTGCGCTTCGACAACGGCCTCGTCGCCCAGGTGGAGGCGTCGTGGCGCGAGCAGGAACCGCTGTGGGATCTCCAGGGCGCCTCCGAGGACGGGGTCGTGTACCTGGGCCTGCTGCCCGAGATCGTGCTCGAACGCAGCGGCGAACCCGTGGAGATCCCGGTACCCCCGACCGGCGACGCCGCGCCCCAACTGGCGTCGCTCGGCTACGTCGACCAGCTCCGCGACGCCGAGGCTGCGTGGCGGGTGGGCCGCTCGTCCACGGTCAGCGACGTCTACCTCGGCCGCGACCTCCTCGAGATCGTGTGTGCGGCGTCGGTCTCGGCCGCCGAGGACTCACGGGAGGTGGACCTGCCCTTCGACGGCGCCCGCGACCGGACCCCGGTCGAGCTCTGGGATCCGGACCACTGAGGACCGGGTCTCGACCAGCTCCAGCCGGGGCGACCCAAACTTGACCGTGCGGTCAAGGGACGGCCACGCTGCTGCGCATGTCGGAGCTCCGGGTGACCCACACCAGCGAGGTGACCGAGGACCAGATCGACCACCTCGGCCACATGAACGTCCGCTACTACGCGGTGAACGCCTCATGCGGCACTCGGGCGCTCCTCGACGAGCTCGGCTGGGCCGGCGGGTCGTACTCGGTCGACGACGTCTACACCCGTCACCACCGCGAACAGCTCGTCGGCACCCCGCTCGAGGTCCGCAGCGGCGTGCTCGCCGCCGACGCCGACGAGGTGCGCCTGCACCACGAGCTCCGAGCCAGCGACTCGGGCACGCTCGCCGCCACGTTCATCCACGGTGTGCGGGCGCGGGACGACCAGGGTCGGCATGCGTCGTTCCCCGGCGAGTTGGTCGAGGCCGCGACGGCCGGGGTCGTCCCCCAGCCCGCCCACGCCGCGGCGCGGACCATCTCCCTCGATGCCGATCCGCTCGCCGTGGCGCCGTCGATCGACACCGTGCTCGACCGGGGTCTGGCGATACGCCGACCCCGGCTGGTCGCCGCCGACGAGTGCCACGACGACGGCTCCTACCGCACCGAGCTCGCCCCCTTGCTGACCTGGGGCGGCAAGCCCATCGAGGGCGCGCCGGGAGGCGTCCCGCACGAGACGAGCGACGGCGAGCTCATGGGCTGGGCATCGATGGAGACACGCCTGGTGGTCAGCGCCTGGCCCCGGGCCGGCGACCGGATCCAGAGCTTCGGCGCGCCGATCCAGGTGCTCGACAAGGTGACCCACCGGATCCAGTGGGCGTTCGACCTCGAGTCGGGCGAGCTGCTCAACGCGTTCGAGGTCGTCAGCATGGCCTTCGACATCCGCGCCCGGCGGCCGATGGCCATCCCGGAGCTGTTCCGCCGACGGGAGTTGGCGCTGCTCCAGCCCGACCTCGCGCCCCGCACGCTGGTCTGAGGGCGCCGACCTAGTCTCGGCGGACATGGCGACCTCGATCACCGACAGCCCGACCTGGGCGGCCGTCGCCGCGCATCGCCGGGAGGTCGACGACGTCCACCTGCGGACCCTGTTCGCCGACGATCCCGCCCGGGGAACGCGGCTGGTGACCGAGGCCGGCGATCTCTACGTCGACTACTCGAAGCACCGTGTGACCGACGAGACCATGCGACTGCTCGCCCGGTTGGCGAGTGCGCGGCAGGTCCCGCAGTCGTTCGCGTCGTTGTTCCGGGGCGACCGCATCAACGAGACGGAGGACCGGCCGGCGCTGCACACGGCGCTCCGGCGCCCGCGTGGTGATTCGCTCGTGGTGGACGGCGTCGACGTCGTGGGCCAGGTCCACGACGTGCTCGACCGCATGGCCGAGTTGGCCGAGCGGGTGCGCACCGGCGTTTGGCGCGGTTCCACGGGCGCACCCATCCGCGCCGTCGTCAACATCGGCATCGGCGGCTCGGATCTCGGCCCCGCGATGGCGGCCAGGGCGCTGCACCACTGGGTCCTCGACGATCTCGACCTGCACTTCGTCTCCAACGTCGATGGCGACGACCTGGCCGCGACGCTGCGATCGGTCGAACCGGAGTCGACGCTGTTCGTGGTGGCGTCCAAGTCGTTCACCACGCTCGAGACCCTCACCAACGCGATCCACGCCAAGCGCTGGCTCCTCGACCGGCTGGGTGACGACACCCGTGTCGATGCGCACTTCGTCGCGCTCTCCACCAATGCCGACGCCGTCGCGGCCTTCGGTGTCGATCCGGCCAACATGTTCGAGTTCTGGGACTGGGTCGGTGGCCGCTACTCGGTCGGCTCCGCCATCGGCCTGTCGCTCATGATCGGCATCGGACCGGTGGCGTTCCGGGAGTTCCTCGACGGCCTCCACACCATCGACCAACACGTGGCCGCCGACCCCCTCGCCAGCGCGCCGGTCACGATGGCGCTGCTCAACCTCTGGTACCGGAACTTCTTCGGTTCCCAGACGCAGGCGGTGCTGCCCTACAGCGATGCGCTCGCTCGATTCCCCGCCTATCTCCAACAGCTCGAGATGGAGTCGAACGGCAAGCAGGTGCTGCTCGACGGCACGTTGGTCGACCACGACACCGGCGCCGTCGTGTGGGGAGAACCCGGCACCAACGGCCAGCACGCGTTCTTCCAACTGCTCCACCAGGGCACGACCATGATCCCGTGCGACCTCATCGGCTTCGCCCGCCCCACCGACGACCTCCTGGCCGGCTCGGAGCATCACGACCTGCTCACCGCCAACCTCCTCGCCCAAGCCGAGGCCTTGGCCTTCGGGCGCACGGCCGACGAAGTCGCCGCCAGCGGAGTGGCTCCCGAGCTCGTGCCCCACCGGACCTTCCACGGCAACGTCCCGACCACCACGATCCTCGCGCCCCGCCTCACCCCGTCGGTGCTCGGCCAACTCATCGCGCTCTACGAGCACAAGGTGGCCGCCCAGGGCTTCCTGTGGGCGATCAACAGCTTCGACCAGTGGGGGGTGGAGCTGGGCAAGGCACTCGCGGGCGCCATCGCCGATGAGATCGCCAGCGGCGACGACGGCGACCACGATTCGAGCACGACAGCGCTGCTGCGCCGCTACCGCTCGCTACGGCGCGGTTGAGTCCTCGTTCTCGTCGCCGGAGCCGTCGAGGAACTGGCGCAACGCGGCGTTGAACTCGGCCGGGTTCTCGATGCTGGGCAGGTGCGAGCTGTCCTTGATGATCACCAGCTGACCCTCGTCGACCAGGCTCGAGATCAGGTTCGACTCGGCCAGCGGCGTGACGCGGTCGAGCTCGCCGGCCACGACGAGCGTGGGGTGGCCGAGACCTCGGAGCGCGCTCATCGCGTCGGGCCGCTTCTTCATGGCCTCGAGCGCGGCGATCCAGCCCTCGGGCAGGTTGTGCTGCATGAGCGCGAGCACGTAGTCGGCGAGCTCGGGCCGATCGAGCGACGACTGCGACAGCAGGTTGTCCACCATGCCCTTCGCCAGGGTCGCGATGTCCTCACCACCCGCCAGCGCCTGCTGCTGCTCGGTGCGCTTCTCGAAGGTGTCGACGTCGTCGGACTTGGAGCGGGTGGCCACCAGCACGAGCGGGCCGAGCTTGTCGGGATGACGCCGGATGAGCTCGAAGCTGAGGTAGCCGCCCATCGACGCGGCCACGACCGTCGGAGACCCGAGACCGAGCTCGTCGATCACGCCGGCGACCAGATCGGCCCAGCCGCCCATCGTGGCCGACTTCGGGTCGGTAGGCGGCGGGCTCGAGCCGAACCCGGGTAGGTCGATGCCGACGACCCGGTGATCGGCCTCGAGGTCGGCGTACTGGTACTCCCACATCGCCGCGTTGAACGGGAAGGCATGGAGGAACAGCACCGGGTCGCCGCTGCCGCGGTCGATCACGTGGACCTCTTGGCCGGCGACGGTCACGGTGGTCAATTGCGCTCCTCCGGTTCTGACGTCCCTGGCTCGGTGACGAGTTTCTCCCGCCACCCCGTCCGCCTGCAAACCCGGACCACGACAGATCCGTCACACCTGGACGAGCCGCCGATCCGAATCGACCGGCGTGCCCGGCCGGTGCGCGAAGATCGGGCCCCGATGGGGGCACACCTGCGCATCCGACCGGCCCTCCCCCGCCGGTTCCGTCGGCTCCTCGCCTCGGCCTGGGTGTCCAACACCGGCGACGGCGTGCGCAACGCCGTGCTCCCGCTGATCGCCGCCAGCCTCGCCGCCTCGACCACGACGGTGACGGCGGTCGCCGCCGCCGGGACGCTCCCCTTCGCGGTCTTCGGCATCGTCGCGGGCACGATGGCCGATCGCCACGACCGGGTCGGGCTCATCTTCCGTGCCCACCTGTTCCGTGCCGTGGTGGTGACCGCGATGGCGGGCCTGCTGTGGGCCGACGAGTTGACCGTGGCGGTGCTCGTGGGCTTTGCCTTCCTCCTCGGCTGCGGTGAGGCCGTGGCCGACTCGGCTGCGCCGGCGCTGATTCCCGACCTCGTCGACGACGACGAGCTGGAGCGCGCCAACAGCGAGCTCGAGACCGCGGAACTCGTGGCCAACGACCTCGTGGGACCTTCCGTGGGCAGTGCGCTCTTTGCGGCGTCCGCCTCGGTCCCCTTCGTCCTCGACGCGGTGTCGTTCACCACCGCAGCCGGGCTCGTCCGATCGCTCGACCGCGGGCACCTCGACGCGCCGAGTGGAGACGACCGCAACGAGACCGACGACCCGTTTCGCCCCGAAGCCTCGGATGCCGACGTGGGCGCCGCCGCTGCGTCGTGGCGGGAGGACCTCATCGAGGGGATCAGCACGGCATGGACGAACAAGGTCCTGCGCACCACCGGGCTACTCGTCGTGATGTTCCAGATCGGCAACCTCGCCGCCATCGCGCCGATCGTCGTCTACGTCACCGAACGGCTCGGCGTCGATGTCGCCGCCTACGGGCTCTTCCTCGCGGTCGGCTCGCTCGGCGGCATCGGCGGGTCGCGCCTGGCGCGACCCGCCGTGCGCCGCATCGGCTCCTTCGGCACGCTCATGGTCTCGGTCGCCCTGGCCATCGTGTCGTTCCTCGTCATGATGGTCCCCGTCGTTCCCGTCGTGGCCACCGGGTTCGCCACGTCGTTCGGGGCCGTCGTCGTCGGGCGCATCGTCATCATCACGGCGCGGCAGCGCAGCGTCCCGTCCCGCCTGCTCGGGCGAGCACAGGGCGCGATGCGCAGCCTCGTGTGGGGCGCGGCGACCGTCGGCGCGCTGGTCGGCGGCGCCGCCGCCGACCTCGTCGGCGACCGTGCCCCGTTCGTGGTCGCGGCATCCTTCTACCTGGTCGGGGCCCTCGCCGGCTGGCGGGCACTGCGGGACGTACTCGCCCCCGACCCCGCCCGGCGCTGACCGCGACTCACTGCGCCCAGGACTTGACCTTCTCGATGATCTCGAGGGGGTTGTCGCCGATCGGGGTGATGGACAGGTGGGTGACCCCGGCGTTGCGGTAGGCCTCGACCCGCTCCTTGACCCGGCCTTCGTCGCCGACCAGGGCGGTGGCTTCGAGGAACTCGTCGGGCACGAGAGCGGCCGCCTCGTCCTTCTTGCCGTCGAGGTAGAGCTCCTGGATCTTCTCGGCCTCGTCCTCGTACCCGTACCGCTGGAAGATGTTGTTGTAGAAGTTCTTGTCACGTGAGCCCATGCCACCCACGTAGAGCGCCGTCATCGGCCGGGCGAGCTCGCGGATGCTGCGTGCCGTGGCGTCGTCGTCAGTGATGGCCACCGTGCCGCCGGCTGCGACCTGCAGCGGACCGAGTGACGGATCGCGCTTGGCCTGGCCCGCGGCGAGATCGTCGCCCCAGACGTCGTTGGCCTTGTCGGGGTGGAAGAACACCGGCAACCAACCGTCGGCGAGCTCGGCGGTCATGGCCACGTTCTTGTGCCCCAGGCTCGCGACCCAGATCGGAATGTCTTCGCGCACTGGGTGATTGATGAGCTTGAGCGGCTTGCCCAGCCCGGTGCCCTGCTCCTCGGGCAGCGGGAGCTGGTACGCCTTGCCGTCGTAGCTGAGCCGTTCGCGCTTCCACACGATCCGGCAGATGTCGATCAGCTCGCGGGTGCGGGTCAGCGGCTTGTCGTACGGGACGCCGTGCCAACCCTCGATGACCTGCGGACCGGACGCACCCAGACCGAGCACGAACCGACCCTCCGAAACGGCGTCGAGCCCGGCCGCGGTCGACGCGGTGAGCGCCGGCGTGCGCGAGTAGATCGGGAAGATGCCCGACGCCAGCTCCATCCGCTCGGTCTTGGCCGCCAGATAGCCGAGGATGCTGACCGCGTCGAAGCTGTACAGCTCGGCCACCCAGATGATGTCCACGCCGGCGCGCTCGTAGTCGGCAGCGGTCGCGGCGGCCTGGACCGGGTCGCCCGTGTAGTTCAGGGTCATGGAGAGCTTCATGGCCCCTTGCTACCACGCACGCTCGACGCACTGCGGAGGCGCAGTGGCCGGTGTAGCGGTCGGTGTCGCGGTCGGCCAGCTCCTCGGCGTTGCGACCGGGGTGCCACCTGGCGGGGTGTGTACCCTCGACGCTGAACGGGCTGAGTTCGAGCGACGGGAAGCGTGAGCCGAGGACGAATGAGCGTAGGAAGACCCGAGACAGAGGCAACGCCGTCGGGCAACGTCTTCGTGCTCGGCCTGGACGACTTCAACCGGCAGAAGCTGGAGCACCTCGGCGCGGGAACGGATCTGCGCTTCCATGGCGTCCTGGACCCTCACACGATCCTGGAGGGCACGGACTTCCCCATCGAGGAACTGCTGGACGACGCGACACGCGAGATCCGCGACGCGGGCACGACGGTCGACGCGATCATCGGCTATGTCGACTTCCCGGTGAGCACGATGCTGCCCCTGCTGGCCGAGCGCTTCGGCCTGCCCGCTGTCAGTCTCGAGAGCGTGCTCATGTGCGAGCACAAGTACTGGAGCCGAGTCGTCCAGGCCGAGATCGTCCCCGACCACATCCCGTCCTTCGAGACCTTCGATCCCTTCGACGACGACAGCATCGCAGCGATCGGGTTGGCCTACCCGTACTGGATCAAGCCGCTGAAGTCGGCCGGTTCCTTCCTGGGTTTCCGGATCTCCGCGCCGGAGCAGCTCGATCATGCCGTGCAGGTGATCCGCGACAACATCCGGATCTTCAGCGATCCCTTCGAGCGCGTGCTCGAGCGGGCCGAGCTCCCCGACGCGGTCGCCGCGGTGCGCTCGGACGCCTGCCTCGCTGAATCGCTCATCGGCGGTCACCAGTGCACCCTGGAAGGCAGCGTCCAGGACGGGCAGGTCAGCTTCCACGGCACCATCGACTCGATCCGTGCACCCAACCAGTCGTCGTTCCTGCGCTACGAGTACCCCTCGAACCTGCCGGCCGAGGTCCAGCAACGAATGCAGGACATCACCTCTCGGTTGCTCGGGCACATCGACTTCGACGACTCGCCGTTCAACGTCGAGTTCTTCTGGGACGACCACACCGACCAGCTCTGGCTGCTCGAGGTGAACCCGAGGATCGCCCAGCACCACAGCGATTTGTTCGAGAAGGTCGACGGCGTCTCCAATCACCGCGTGGCCGTCGACATCGCCCTCGGCCGGCCGGTCGACTTCCCCCACGGCGCTGGCCCCTTCGAGTTCGCGGCCTGCTGCTGGCTCCGCGCCTCCGAGGACGGGCTCGTGATCCGGACGCCGAGCCACGAGGAGATCACGGCCCTGGCCGCCGAGATCCCCGGGCTCAGCGTCGACGTGCACCTGGCTCCGGGAACACGCCTGTCCGAGCTCACCCACCAGGACAGCTACTCCTACGTGCTCGGACTCTTCTACGTGGGAGCCCAGAGCCGGGACGAGCTCGCGGAGCTGGACCAGCGCTGCCGGGACGAGCTGTCGTTCGAGATCCGACTGTGACGACGAGAGAACGAGGGGTGGCTCCATGCGAGACCGCACGACGCTGATCGACTCCGACCGGATCCGCGACCGGCTCGTCGACTTCACCCGGATCCCGTCGATGACCGGCGACGAGGAGGCCGCGATCCGGCGACTGGCCGACTGGCTCAGCGAGAGCGGCGCCGAGGTCGACTACTGGTACGACGGCATGGCCCGCCTGCTCAGCGACCCGGCCTACGCCGGACACGAGGTCGAGCGGGCCTGGGTGCCCTGCGTCGCCGCTCTGGTCCGGGGAGCGCGCCCGGGACCCACCATCATGCTCACCGGCCACGTCGACGTGGTCCCACCGGGCGACTACAGCCAGTGGGCGAGCGACCCGTTCCTCGGCTCGCTGGAGGACGAGATGGTGTACGGGCGCGGCACCGCCGACATGAAGGGCGGACTGATCGCGGCCCTCGAGACGTTCGAGACCTTCGCCCGCGGGCCACGCGACTTCGCCGGACGTGTGCTCTTCGTCGCCGTCCCGGCCGAAGAGGACAGCGGCCTCGGAACCCTGGCCGCGATCCGGCGGGGCTGGACCGCCGATGCCGTGGTCATCCCCGAACCCACCTGGCAGGACGGCGCACCGCAGCTGGTCGTGGCCCACGCCGGAGCCATGTCCTGTGTCGTGGAGATCCTCGGCCTGGCCGCACACGCCTCGAAGCGCCTCCAGGGTGAGAGCGCGCTCGACCACTACGTGACGGTGCACACGGCACTGCGTGAACTGGAGCATGAGCTCAACGGTCGCGAGCAGCATCCGCTGCTGCGCGCGCTCGAGCTGCCGTACGCGACCAACGTCGGACTCGTGCAGGGCGGGTCGTGGTCCTCGACCGTGATGGACCGCCTCGAGGTCGAACTACGTGTCGGCGTCGGCATCGACGAGACCACCGACGAGGCCAAAGCCAGGTTCGAGGAGTCGCTGCGCGAGAAGCTCGCAGACGACCCTTGGCTCAACGCGCATCCGCCGGTCGTGCACTGGCGGGCCGCGGGATTCGGCTCTAGCCAGACGTCGACCGACCATCCGATGGTCGAGTGCATGGCCGACGCCGCCGAGGTGGTCTTCGGCCGCCCTCCCGAGGTGGTCGCCGCCCCGTACGGCTGCGACATGGCCGGTTGGGTCCGCCTCGCCGGCTCACCCACGGTGCTCTACGGGCCCGGTGCGGTCGAGCAGGCCCACGCCACCGACGAGCGAGTGTCCCTCGACGCAACCGAACGTGTGGCCCGAGTGCTGGTCCGGGCCACCACCGCGCTGCTCGAACGCGATCCGGAGACGTTGCGCTCCCTCCGCGGCGACGTGGCCTGATCGGGCATGCGCGAGGTCACCGACTACCCGCACGCGGTGCAGTGCATCGAGCACACCTGGATCCCGATGCGCGACGGCACCCGCCTCGCCGCCCGGATCTTCGTCCCCACCGACGCCGACCAGCACCCGGTGCCGGCGGTGCTCGAGTACATCCCGTACCGCAAGCGGGACGACACCAGACTCCGCGACGATGTCTCAGCGCCCTACATCGCCGGTCACGGCTACGCCTATGTGCGGGTCGATCTCCGCGGCAGCGGTGATTCCGAGGGACTGCTCCTCGACGAGTACCTGGAGCAGGAGATCCAGGACGGCCTCGACGTCCTGGCGTGGATCGCCGACCAGCCCTGGTGCGACGGCGGCGTGGGAATGATCGGGATCTCCTGGGGCGGCTTCAACGGTCTGCAGATCGCGGCGCGCCAGCCCCCCGAGCTCAAGGCCGTCGTTTCGCTGTCCTCGAGCGACGACCGCTACCTCGACGACGTCCACTACATGGGTGGCTGCCTGCTGACCGACAACATGTCCTGGGCCGCGGTCATGTTCGCCTACAACTCCTGCCCGCCCGACCCGGCTATCGTCGGCGACAGCTGGCGCGAGCAGTGGATGGAACGGCTCGAGGCCAACACGCCCTGGATCATGACCTGGCTGGCGCACCAGCATCGGGACGAGTACTGGCGTCGAGAGTCGGTGTGCGAGGACTACGACGACATCCAGGTGCCCGTCATGGCGGTGAGCGGATGGGCCGACGGCTACACCAACACCGTCTTCCGGCTGCTCGAGAACCTCTCGGTGCCGCGGCAGGGACTGGTCGGGCCCTGGAGCCACCTGTACCCGCACCTCGGCGTGCCCGGCCCCGCCATCGGCTTCCTGCAGGAACAGATCCGGTGGTGGGACCACTGGATGAAGGGGATCGACCGCGGGGTCGAGGACGAGCCCATGCTGCGCGCCTGGATGCAGGACAACGTGACACCCACCGCGTACTACGAGACCCGACCGGGGCGCTGGGTCGGCGAGCGGGAATGGCCCGCACCCGACCGCCGGTGGACGACCCTCCGGCTGGCCCCGTCCGCCCTCGTCGACGCCAGCGAGCACGTCGAGGAGCAGGAGGTCACGGTCCAGTCGCCCCTGACCGTCGGGCTCTTCGCCGGCAAGTGGTGCTCCTACAGCGCCACCCCCGATCTGCCCCACGATCAGCGCCAAGAGGACGGCGGCGCGCTCACCTTCGACAGCCCGGCCCTCGCAGAAGACCTCGAGATCCTCGGGGCGCCCGTGCTCGACCTCGAGTTCACCTCCAACCGGCCGTGCGCCATGGTGGCCGTGCGCCTGTCCGACATCGCGCCGGACGACAAGGCCACACGCATCACCTATGGGATCCTGAACCTGACCCACGGACAGAGCCACGAGGAGCCCGAGCCGCTCCGACCCGGCGAGCGGTACCACGTGCAGGTGCCGCTCAACCACGTGGCCCAGCGATTCCCCGCGGGACATCGTCTCCGCGTCGCCATCTCGACCTCGTACTGGCCACTGGCCTGGCCACCCGCCGAACCGGTGCGGCTCGGCATACGACTCGGGGCGAGCTCATTCACCCTCCCGGTCCGCCCGCGCCGCGACGAGCTCGACACGTCCATCGCCTTCCCCCCACCCGAGGGCGCACCGCAAGCGCCAACGACCCTGGTCGAACCGACCGAGCACTCCTGGCGCGTGATCCGCGACCTGGCCACCGACGAGTCGACCCTCGAGGTCGTCAAGGACGAGGGGGCGTTCCGGATCGACGACATCGGCACCACGATGGTCGACCGGGTCTGGGAGTGGTGCACGAACCGCAGCGATCAGTGGGAGTCACCGCGGAGCGAGATCCACAGCATCCGCGGGTTCCGGCGCGACGACTGGTCGGTCGAGACCCACACCCGCACCGTCGTGACCTGTACCGCCACCGAGTTCAACGTCCGCGCCGAGCTCGACGCCTACGAGAACGACAAACGGGTGTTCTCCCGCAACTGGGACGAGAACATCCCGAGAAACCTGCTGTAGGACGATCGCGTCCCGATCACCGGCCCTTCAACGGCCGTGAGGAGCTGGCTGGCCCGCCGCGTCGACCGGTCCGTCCGGGTCCACGACATCGGCGGGATCAGCATCGCCCGGTGCCACCGAGGCGGGGACACTGCCGACCGATTCCCAGTAGTGCACCGCATCCCCGTCCACGTGGAGGTGTGCTGCGGCGCCGGGCTGGGACGCACCCGCCCAGGACAGGGCGGCGAGGACTGTCGCGACGACCGCTGCCGCGACCGGCGCAGCACACGGCGACCGCCGGTCCCCTGACCAGCCACTCCCCTGTCCCCGCGGTGCCAACGCGTCACGATGCATGGTCCTTCGGCGCTTCGGTGCCGTGCCCGTCGTTCTCGGGTCCTGCGTGCTCATCGGACTCCGCCTCCCTCGATTGTCGCTGATCCTTCGCCGAGCACGTGGCGTGTGGCCTCTGTTGGCTCCTCGTCACCGCTGATCCGTGACGAGGAGGTCTTCGGGTCGGCGACGAGGAGGGCGACCGTCATGGCGCCCACCAACGCAGCGAGATGCATGGGCTGGGCGACCCAACGCATCGCCGAACCGATGCCCGGCACGACGAACAGCCTCTCCCCGGCGATCTCGTCGCTGGTCGGCGTCCACGGGTCGTCCCAGTCGTTGTTGTCGCCGCGCATCACGAAGCCGTCTTCACCGGTACCCCCGACGATCCGGTGGATCACGTAGGCGCCCTGCCCGCTCTGCCCCGGCGCGGCGGAGGCCCGGAAGGCGACGACATCGCCATGGCCGTAGCTGCCCCGTTCGTACATGACGGCCACGTCGTCGGTGTGCATCCCCGGTTCCATGCTCACGCCCGTGACCGTGATGAACGTGACCGGCCCAGCCGAGCGACGACGGCCGCAGGAGCATCCACCAGCCGGCGACCAACGCGACGACGACCGCCCAGGCGACGATGCGTCGGACCGTCGTGCGGCGGCACGCCCGGGCTCGAGTACCCGCCCACCGGCCCGGCACCGCGGCGTCGTCACCGGACGACGCCGGTGTGCAGACCTGTTCCGCTGGCCCTGCTTCTGTCGGCGGTCGTGTCGTAGCGGTCGTGGTCACCTGTCCTCGTCCCTACATCGGATCCTCGTCCGAGCACCCCCGAGGCCCGAGGACCGCAATGCGGTTCCCGGGCCTGAGGAGGTGTTCGTGTGGTGGTCGCCGGACGATCAGCCGATGGTGAGGCGGACGCCGCCGATGTCCTCGACCGGCACCTGGGGACCGCCGTCGATGTTGTAGGAGATGTTGACCGAACCGCCGCCGGAGGGGATCGTGGCGGCGCCGCGGGCCAGGGCGTCGCCGTTGGCGTCGGTGACACCGGCGACGATGGTCTTGCCTTCGCAGTCCGAGGACACGTCATCGACGACCACGCCGTTGGACTGCGACGGGGCGCCGGCGTCAGTGTCGAGGAAGTAGCCGAGGACCTCGACGCCGTCGTCGTCACAGGTGACGTCGAAGTCGTCGCCGTACTGGGCGACGCCCGAGTCGTTGATGCCGAGCGCTGCGGCGGAACCGAGCGCACCGGCGAAGACCATGGCGCCGACGCCGAGTGCAATGAGATAACGCTTCATGAGTGAACTCCTGAGTTCGTCTCTGGAAAAAGACGGACCATCCGCCTCCGGTCGCGGACGGTAGGAAGGACACCGCCGGCGCCTCATCGTCAAAACTGATGAAATCCGGCCCCTGGGCGGCCGGAGGAACCGCCATGGCGCAAGCGCATCCGGTTCAGGAGTCGCCAGGTCGCCAGCTTGCGGCCCGGGCCACTGCGACCGCGGCCAGCTGCGAGCTCACCCCGAGCTTGGTGAGCACGGAACGGATCTGACTCCGCACCGTCGACAGCGCCACGAAGTCACGGTCGGCGAGCTCCGCTGCGCTGAGCCCGTCCATGAGTCCGGCGAGGACGGCCTGCTCACGAGCGGTCAACCGGGCGAACGGCACGTCGCGTTCCTCGTCGGCGGCGCGTTGCTCGGCCAGGGCACGTAGCAGGTCGTCCCGTTCGGTGCGGGACAGGGTCGTGCGCAGCTCGGCAGTCCGCGCGACCGCGTCGATGAATGCATCGAACGGCTCGGACTTGTGGACGAGGCCGACGGCGCCCGCTTCAACGCACTCCGCCAATGCGATCCGGTCCTGCTCGCCGGTCGCCGATCACGACGCTCGCACCCAGGTCACGCAACGGGCCGATCATGGGCAACGCGGTGTCCTCGTCGTCGAGATACAGGTCGAGGAGCACGACGTGCGGGTCGAACGAGCGCACAAGCTCCAGCACCGAACCAGCATCCAACGCCGCCGGCCGGGTCACCTCGTAGCCCTCGGCGGACAAGGCGACCATGAGGCTGTCGGCGAGCAGCGCATGATCCTCGACGACGAGTACCCGCACCGGATCCGGGGCATCACTCACCAGAACCGCCTCCCGAGAGCGAGGTCCGCGCTCGTGCGCCGGACGACGTCACGATCTCCGCCGCCACGATCATCCACATTGACCATGACATCAGGATCGATCTCGGCCATTCTTGTGTCGATGCCTGCCACACCTCCCTCGTCGCGGCGACCGGCCACGGTCGGATTGGCGGTCGAACCGCGGCCTGCTGTCCGACCTCCTCGAGGGCACTCGTGACCGCAGGGAACCATGTCGCGATTGGCACACAGGCAGGGATACCGGAGCCATGCTGACGTCGCCGTCGTGTCATCGCCTCACGCCGACACCCACACCGCTGAGCTCGTCATCGTCATCGACCCCGACGACACGTCAACGGGCATCGACAGTCTACGAGCCTCATCGACAGAGTCACCGCTTGGGCGGACGGCGCCGCTCTCGCCGGTGACCCCAGCGTCGGACCGGGACCTGAGACCGCGGGAAGGTCGAACCCGAAGACGGCACCGCCGCCGGGTCGGTCCGCCACCACAGATCCCCGCCCTGGGCTCGTACCAGGCGGCGGGCCAAGTAGACCGAAACCACATCCCGAACTCCCGTGGTTTCGGGTCCGGCGTTCGAAGATGACGTCGCGTTCGCCGGCCGGGACTCCGGGGCCGCCGTCGGCGACGGTGACCAGGACCCGGCCGGCGGCCATCCGGGCCTCGAGCACGACCTCGACCCCGCTGGCGTGCCGGTGCGCGTTGACCAACAGGTTCTGCGTCACCTCCGCGACTGCCATCGGATCAGCGAACGCACACAACGATGCGTCGACATCGACCGCGACGGCGAGTCCCTGGGAACGGGCTCCCTGCACCACCGGGGCGAGTGCGTCCCCGAGGGGAAGCAGCGCCGGACGGGACGGCGTCGCGTCGATGTCGACGAGACGCTGCAACCGTTCGAGCTCGAAGCTGATTCCGTCGGCGAGACCGGCCCGCACCACCGGGTCGAGGTCGCCGTGGTACCGCTCCAACGTCTGGATGGCAGCACCTACCGCGCTGAGCGCGTTCCTCGCCTCGTGCGCCCGTTCCTCCGCTGCGGCCCGAGCCGTGCGGACCTCGTGATCAGCGGCCCCCAGGTTCTCCCGTGTCTCGTCGAGCTCCCGTGCCTGCACGTCGAGTGCGAGCTGCAACGCCCGCGCTGCGCCCCGGGCGCCGCACAACGCACCGACGGCCACGACTGCGACCGCCGCGACCGGCACAGGGCGTTCCGCGGCCGCTGCAACGGCCCCTGCGATCTCCTTGCCCGCCAACGCGGCCGCCAGCAACGCGAACCACGACAACGTCCAGTCGTCCTCGACCCTGCCCCGCCACAGCCACAGCCCGGCCACACCAGCCCAACCCGCGGCCAAGGCGACCGCCACGACCAGGGCATCTGCCGCACCGGAGTGACCGGGTAGCCCGAGTCCGACAGTCGTGAAACCCGCGGCCAACAGGCCCGCGGCGACCACCACGCCTCCGGCGACGGCCGTCAGACGCAGGCCCCGAACCGTCGTGTCGACCGCCGGGACAGCCGCTGCGGCCACGCCGGCGGCGAGAGCGGTGACGGCCGTTGCCAACCCGACGGGTCGTAGCCAACCGAGCCCGACGGCATCGGTGGAGGCGACGCAGCGGGCCACGACCGTGGCCGCGACGGCTCCGCAGGACAACGCCAGCCACAGGACAGGAGCGGACCGAGTGAAGCGCCAGCGGCTCACGAGCAGCATCGCCGACATCACCAGGACCGACGCCGCCCCGAACGCCAGATACTCCTCGGCATCCACGCCATCGGTGGTGACCGATGTCAACCGGGAGCTGGGCAGCAGCAGACGCGGTGGTCACGGTGCCGAGGACGACGACAGTGGCAGCGGCGGCGAAGGCCGCCCCGAACGGCGACGTCGGTTCTGGACGTGACGATCGACGGCGGTCCGGCCCGCGGTAATCACTCATCATGTCCCCAAAACGTCCGCCGTCGCTTCACGAGCCTGCGCCATCCCCGAGAGGTCATCGAGGCCACAGGGACCCTATCGGAACAACGGGTGCGGAACCGGTCCGAATCGAGGAGCCCCGACCGCCGCCAGCCTCTTCTACGCCACGCCCGCCCTCGAGCAGCATGCCGCCGGGCAGGTCGTGTGGCCCTCGGTCGCCATGGTCGTCGCTGCCAGCACCTTCGTGCACGGAGCGTCGTCCGCGCCCGTGCGCGCCCTCTACGGGCAGGTCGCCGAGCGGACGGAGTAGGAATCTCCTCGACGGCCGACCGGGAGGTCCGGGCCGGATCCGTGAACGTCGACCATGCGTGGGGAGCTGTCCACGGTTCGCGACCAGGTACCGCTGTCGGCAGCGACGCGTTCGTCGGTCAGGCGTCCGGCGCAGCGTCCGTGAAGGCCAGGTAGTAGATGATCGCCGGGAGGAGCAGACCACCGTCGTGGTGGAGGGAGTCGACGTCGACACCCCACGCCTCGGCGACCTCGTACACGTCGAGCTCGCCGTCAGGCCACGTGACCACGAACTCGCACGGTCCCTCGTTTTGTCGTGGCGTGTTCTCCGTCACCTTGTCGGCGTCGGCCAGGGCTCCGAAGATGCGGACCCCGTCGCGGATCATGCCCTGGACGTCGCTGTGGCCGAGCAAATCGGCGATGCGGTCGAGCGTCGCGCACTTTTCGTTGCTGAACCGCGCCACGAACGACGGCGCGCTCGGATGCCCGACGCTCGGATGCGAGTAGTCGCAGACGCCGTTCGGGAAGATCGCCTCCAGTCGGGCCTGCTCGTCCGGGCTCGGCGCCCAGGCGCCGTACATCCCTTCGGCGATCGCATCGGCGACGGGTTTCGTGTGGCACTTGTAGACGTCGCCGGTGACCGGGCCGCCGGCGACGATGCGCGAGGTCGAGTGCAGCGGGAAGTGCGCGGCGCAGTCACCAACGGGCACGCCCGCGACCTCGGTGGGTGCGGCGTCGTCCCACACGCCCTGGCCGGTCTCGATGAGCTCGACGGCGCCGCTCCAGACTTCCTCGCCCCGGCCGAGGAGGCTGCCATCGGTGTCCCAGCAGGTGTCGGCCGCCGCCGCCGGGCGGGACGCGCCGACGTCGCCGGTCGGGTGCTGCTCGATGGCGAGCACCCACTCGTCGGCCACCCGGAAGCCGTCCTCGACGAGCTGCGACGTGGCCGCTGGGTCCTCCTCGGGGCGGGCATCGAGGAACCAGATGGCGTGGTTGTCGACGTGGCCCCGGGCGGCGCGGATTCGCTCTCGGATGGCGAACGACTGGTGGACGTTGTGCATGTCGAGCTCGTGCTCGAGGTAGTGCCGGGCGTCGATGATCGGGACGTCGCGGGGCATGGTGCCGTCGAAGACGAGACCGCTGTCGAAGGCGCCGCGGATGGCGTCGATGTGGGCCGATCGCCGGGGCGCGGGTTGGAGCGGGTCGTCGCTGACGGTCATCTGGCGCGAGCTGTGCCAGTCGGGGTCGTCGCCCTCGCACATCCCGATGAGTCCGCCGATGGTGGCGAGCTCGTCGCCGCCGATGGCTCCCGCGAGGGCGCACGACTCGAGCACCGCCTCCTCGGGCTCGTTCCACGAACCGACCCGGGCGTTGAGGTCGAGGAACTCGTCGGGGGTCAGCGTCCCGTCGGCGACGGCGCGCAGGCCGTACTGCACACCGACGTTGTCCCACGGGACCGCGGCGAGTCCGGTGTCGGGATCGGTGCCGTACGCCTCGCGGGCGTCGTCCCAGTGCGTCCACTCGACCCACTGCTCGGGATCCTCGTGGGTACGCAGCAGGCGCCCGAGATCGGGGAAGTCGGGCGGGTGGCCGGTGGTGGAGAGGGTGGCGAGGATCTCACCGAGGTACAGCGGGATGACGTCGTCCATGCCGGGCGAGAACCCGAAGGTCGGGTTCATGGCCATCGGCGTCGAACCCCGCCAGCCCTCGATGCACTCGCTGCTGCCGGTCGAGCCCGTGCGTTCCTGCCAGCCCGAGGTGAACCCCTCGATGCTGTTGAGGCCCTCGAGCACCTCGCGCTCGTCCCAGTCGGCCCAACGTGGGTTGGCGGCGTCGGTGACGTCCATGTAGTGCTCGAGCAGCTCGCAGTCACCGATGTGGATGGTCTGCGTCGTCATGTCCGGATAGGAGTACTGCGGGATGAGGGCATCGAGCAGCTCGGGGTGGTTCTGCGCGTATACGTACTGCTGGATGCCGCCGCCGGAGCCGCCGATGCCGACCGTGTAGCGGGGCTCGCCGTGCCGGGCCGCGACGAGGGCCTTGGCCTCGACCGCGGTGCGGCCGCCGACGAGCAGGTCGTAGTGCGTGCTGGTACGGGTGCCGCTGGTGTAGAGCACGGCGTGGCCGAGGCGCATCGCCTCGTCGACGGTCGCCGCCCCGGTGGAGAGCTCGCCCTGGCTGTGGCCGACGCCCACCCCGCCGCCGAAGCTGAACAGGAGCCGGCCGTTCCAGTGGTCCTCGGAGCGGTCGCCGGCGGCGCCGGGGGCGCCGGCGACCTCGTCCCACGGCACCAGCATGGCGATGCTGTAGAGGAAGCGGTTCTCCGGCAGGGTGCCGCGTTCGAAGCGGATCAGGTACGGGATCTCGTCGGCGCCACCGAGCTCCATCTCGTCGACGCCGACCAGCTCGTCGACGTCGAGGTGCGCGATGTCGCCGGGCAGCTCGGTGGCATCCGGCGGCAGCGCTCGGAGGGCGCCGCTCGTGGTGCGGTACCGGTACTCGACCACCGGTTCGATCTGGCACGCCTCGCTCCAGCCGATCGGCTCGGCGGTGCGGTCGGGCGTCGCGTCGGCGTTCTCGGGGTACACGGGCGTGCCACGCCGCTCCTGGTTGTCGACGAGGGGCTGCCCGAGGCCCTGGAACTCGGTCGTGCACAGGAAGGGCGACTGCCAGCCCGGGTCCGGGTCGACGGGCGGCGGGGTGTCGTCGTCGCGTTCGGCGAAGACGTCGGCGAGGACCTGTGGGCGGTCGGTGATGATGCCGTCGGCACCCCAGTCGAGCAGCGTGTGCATCTCGTCCGGGTCGTTGATCGTCCAGAAGTGGATCGCGACCCCGTGCTGGCGTGCGTAGGCCACGAACTCGGCGCTGGCCTCGATACCGGCGATCGATAGCGGCGCCTGGATCGCCTCGTGCCCGTGGGGGTTGGGCGGCGTCGTGCCCTGCGCGAATGCGCTGTAGAAGGCGAGGCCCTCCTGGAGGGGAAAGGAGGTGTCGACGTCAGGCGCGGCGGCGGTGAACTCGTGCAGCATGTCGTCGATGAACGACGCCACCATGATGCGGTCGGTCATCCCGTGCTCGTCGATGAGCCCGGCGAGCTCGGCCACGATGTCGGGCCGCTCGCCTTCGGGGATCGCCTCGAGCGCAGCGGGACAGTCGTGGGCCACGCCGTCGCGGGTCTCGACCTCCATGGGCTTGATCTCGACGACCATCACGGTGTCGGGCAGCGCCTGGAAGATCGACTCGAGGGTCGGGACGGTGAAGTCGCCGGCGTCGAAGCCCTGGGGCGGGGTCGCCTGGCCCGTGGCGATCCCCCGGTACGGGTAGGTCGCCGGATCGGCACCGCCGACCGGGCCTTCGCCCTGCACGTGGGTATCGGCCGCGTCGAGTTGCTGGATCTCGTCCAGCGTGTGCTCGACCACGCAGCCCTGCCCGCTCGTGGTGCGGTCGACGGTCGAGTCGTGCATGGCGACGACGTGGCCGTCGGCGGTGATCTGCAGGTCGATCTCGAGGACATCGGCGCCGCGGTCGGCGGCTGTCTCGAACGCGAAGAGCGTGTTCTGCGGCGCCTCGTGCAGTCCTCCGCCGTGGGCGATGTTGGCGCCGCTGCGCTCGGTGAGCCAGATGTTGTCCGGCCCTGCCTGCTGCGCCGCCGACGGCGCTGGCACCGCCGCCGCCGGCGCGCCGGTGACCGCCAACGTCGTCGCGAGCACCGCGACCCCGAACACACCGCTTCGCTTCACGTCCCTCATCCCCCGGTCGACGTGCGAATCCTGGCGCGAATGTGTCCCGGGTGCAACCGGTCCGCCAGCGGCCGGGCTCCGTGGGCCGGCGTGGTCGTTCCCGTGGCCTCCGCGACGTGAGACGCGCCAGGAGTGCAACAGAGAACGCAGGCGTCAGCGACGAGGACTTCAGCGACGTCAAGCTGGCCGGACGCTGCGTCGCCGGGTTGGTGGCATTGACTGGCCTGACGGGATGCTCACCCGGGCCGAAACCCGAACTGCATTCCCCTGGCCGTTGACATCAGCTGTGAACGGCTATCCAATGTCCATCCAACGCCGACGACCGGTCAGAGGAACTGACAGGCCGCGCCTGCGGGCAGCACGGGTGGGTGCCCGCCAACGAAGCCTCTTCGAGGCACGCGGAGTGGTTCCGGGGAGACATCGAGCGCGTGGCAGCCGCGGTCGGGTGTTCCCGAGATCGCCACCGTCGACGTCGGGGACGCTGAACGCGTCACTGGCGCGTCACACGTCTTCGGCGTCCTCGCCTGGCTGGTCGCCACCTACCGCCGGGTAGTGGGCGCTTCCTCCCGGCGGCCACCCCTCGCTCGCCCTCGGTGTCTCGCCGCGTTGGTGGCTCGACCTCCGACCGGTCGGACACTTCTGTCCGATCGGCCGACACTGCTGTCCGGCCGGGACATCCCTGGGGTCGAAACCCCAGGGACATTCCCTGGCCGTTCACATCAGCTGCAGCCGCTGGTGGTGCCGCAGCTGGGGCAGGCGTGGCAGCTGCCCGAGCGCATCATCTGCACGCCGCAGGTCATGCACATCGGGGCGTCGTGGGCCGCGGCTCGGCCGGGCGCCGGCTGCGGGCTCGCCGTGCTGGTCGTCGAGCAGCGTGCGAGGCCGACGGCGATCGAGATGCGGATCGGCGGCGATCGTCGTGGCCCTGCACCGTCTCGGCGGCCGACTCCTCGACGCCGGGCAGCGATGGGCTGCGTGCGCTCGTCGATGGTGAGGATGCCGAGCTCGGCCCGCTCCTCGTAGGAGAGGTAGTCGACCGCCAGGCGGCGGAAGATGTAGTCCGATCGAGGCTGGAGGCGAACCGGATGTCGGGATCGTCGGTCATGCCGGCGGGCTCGAAGCGCATGTTGGTGAACGCCTCGACGAAGGCCCGCAGCGGCACCCCGTACTGGAGGCCGTAGCTGATCGAGATGGCGAAGGCGTCCATGATGCCCGACAGGGTCGAGCCCTGCTTGGACACGTTCATGAAGATCTCGCCCGGACGGCCGTCGTCGTACTCGCCGACGGTGACGAAGCCCTTGCAGTCGGCCACCCGGAACTCGAAGGTCCGCGAGGTCGCGGCTGCGGGGCAGCTTCGCCGCGCCGGCTCGTCGACCGACCTTCTCGACGACCTTCTCCACGACCTCGGCGGCCGCCGCTCGGGTCGGCGACGACCTCGCCGGCGTGTCGGCCTTCACCGTCGACAGCGGCTGGGACGACCTTGCAGTTGTCGCGGTAGATGGCGATGGCCTTGACGCCCATCTGCCAGGCGTCGATGTGGAGCTGCTCGACGTCGGCGACCGTGGCCTCCTCGGGCATGTTCACCGTCTTGGAGATGGCCCCGGAGATGAACGGCTGGACCGCCGCCATCATCTTCACGTGCCCGGTGTAGTGGATGGTGTTGTCGCCCATGGAGCAGGCGAACACCGGCAGGTGCTCGTCGTCGAGGTCGGGGCACCCGATGCAGCGACTTGTTCTCGTCGATGTAGGCCACGATGGCCTCGATCTGGGCCTCGTCGTAGCCGAGGCGGCGCAGCGCCCGGGGCACCGTCTGGTTGACGATCGACATCGTGCCGCCGCCGACCAGCTTCTTCATCTTGACCAGACCGAGGTCGGGCTCGATGCCGGTGGTGTCGCAGTCCATCATCAGCCCGATGGTGCCGGTGGGCGCCAGCACCGACGCCTGGGAGTTGCGCACGCCGTACGTCGGCGGCCAGCTCGCACGGCGCTGTCCCACGCACTCCTGGGCGGCCGACGAGCAGCGTCCTGGGCACCAGCGGTCCTCGTCGATCTCGGCGGCCGCCTCGCGGTGCTGGTCGAGCACCCGCAGCGTGGGCTCCTCGTTCTCGGCGTAGCCGGCGAAGGGGCCCATGCGGGCCGCGGTGCGGGCCGAGGTCGTGCGTAGGCCCGGCCGGTCATCAGCGCGGTGATGGCGGCGGCCACAGGCGCGGCCCTCGTCGGAGTCGTAGGGCAGGCCCATGCGCCATGAGCAGTGGCGCCGAGGTTGGCGTAGCCGAGGCCGAGCTGACGGAAGTTGCGGCTCGTCTCGGCGATCTGCGGGGTCGGGTAGTCGGCTCGGCCGACCAGGATCTCCTGGGCGGTGAAGACCACGTCGACGGCGTGCTTGAACGCCGTCGACGTCGAAGTCGACCGTCGCCGTCGCTGGTCAGGAACTGCAGCAGGTTGATCGAGGCCAGGTTGCACGCCGAGTTGTCGAGGTGCATGTACTCCGAGCACGGGTTGGAGCCGTTGATCCGGTCGGTGTTGGCGCAGGTGTGCCACCGGTTGATCGTGGTGTCGAACTGCATGCCGGGATCGGCGCACTCCCAGGTGGCCTGGGCGAACTGGCGCATCAGGTCGCGGGCCCGGACGGTCTTGACGACCTCGCCGGTGGTGACGGCACGCAGGTGCCAGTCGGCGTCGTCGACGACGGCCTGCATGAACTCGTCGGTGACCCGGACCGAGTTGTTGGCGTTCTGGTACTGGACCGAGGCCATGTCGGCGCCGTCGAGGGTCCATGTCGAAGCCGTTCGGCCTCGAGGACCCGGATCTTGCGCTCCTCGACGCGCCTTGCACCCAGATGAACTCCTCGATGTCGGGGTGACCCACGTCGAGGATGACCATCTTGGCCGCCCGGCGGGTCTTGCCGCCGGACTTGATGGTCCCCGCGGAGGCATCGGCGCCCCGCATGAAGCTGACCGGACCGGAGGCGGTGCCGCCGCCCTTGAGCAGCTCCTTCGAGGACCGGATCTTGGAGAGGTTGATGCCGGCGCCCGAGCCGCCCTTGAAGATGGTGCCCTCCTCCACGTACCAGTTGAGGATGGAATCCATCTCGTCGTCGACCGGAGGATGAAGCACGCGCTGGCCTGCTGGGGGACGCCGGGGACGCCGATGTTGAACCACACCGGCGAGTTGAACGCCGCCCGCTGGGTGACCATCAGGAACTTGAGCTCGTCGCGGAAGGTCTCGGCCTCCGAGCTGTCGGCGTCAGGGTCGTCGACGAAGTAGCCGCCGTCGATGCCCCAGTCGGTGATGGTGTCGCACACCCGGTCGATCACCTGCTTGAGGCTGTCCTCCCGCTCGGGGGTGCCCGGCGTGCCCCGGAAGTACTTCTGGGTGACGATGTTGGTGGCGTTGAGCGACCAGGTGGTGGGGAACTCGACGTCGGTCTGCTCGAAGGCGATGGAGCCGTCCTGGTAGTTGGTGAGGCGGGCGTCGCGGCGCTCCCAGGTCGAGCAGTCGTCGTAGGGGTGGGCCCGCCGGACGGGTGAAGTACCGAGCGGATGCCTGATGCCGTTATTGCCGGCGGCGACGGCGGCATCGGTTCGTTCGGGGGCGATGGCCATGGGCGAGATCTCCAGACGCTTCAGGTGTTCAGTATGGGCCGGTCGACGGGTTTCGTGCAGGTCGCTTGGAGCCGGAGCCGATGGCTCCGGCCGCTGTCGCCCTGCCACTTCCGCTGCCACGCGCACCCGACGGCGGACATCGCGGCTTGCGCACAAGGTCTTGCGCGCTCGGTGACCGCATCGGATCCGATCACCACAAGATGTAGGTGGGCATTACAGCATTGTAATTACCGTGATGTCAACGGATACCGCAACGCGAAACCGCAGGTCAGGAGGCGTTCGCGATCATTTGCACTCGTGCAGCTGTGCACAATCGCGTTCACCCCCAAGGTTTCGTCCAGCCCACCACAGACACGACGTGAGAACCACCGTCCGCCGTCCCGCGCTGCGGTATCCGAGCAACGGGGACCAACGTAGAGATGTCCGGTTGTGGAACGGAAGGGGAACAACCCTGTGAATCGCGGTGCTCTCGACAGCCTGCGCCGGCCGGCAGCGTCAGTTCGCGCCGGGGTGAGCTCACGGGAATGCCGTGTGTCGCGTCGCTCGCAGGCTCGGTCCTGCCGGGGTCGGCGCTGGCGCTTCTCCCGACCCCGGGACGCTGGCTACGCCGGGGTGACCTCCACGGGAATGCCGTTGAGCACCGCGGTGCCGGAGACGGGGTCGAAGAGCTCGGTGTCGGCGAGGACGTTCGAGTTGACGCCAGCGTGCTCGGACGCCACCGACAGCTGGCACCCTGTCGGCGTCGTGGCCCCACCCGTGCGGGAGGCTCACCACGCCGGGCATGATCGCATCGGTGACCTCGACCGGCGCGGTCACCGCCCCGGTCGCGCGAGCGCACCTCGGCCACGCGCCCCGTCGGCCGAGGCCCGTGGGCCGGCGGCGTCGTCGGGGTGGACCTGGAGCGTGCAGCGCTGCTTGCCCTTGACCAGCACCTCGACGTTGTGCATCCAGGAGTTGTTGGATCGCAGGTGGCGCCGTCCGATGAGCAACAGCCCGTCGGCCGGTCGTCGAGGCGCCGGGGCCAGCCGACCGGCCGAGGTCCTCGACCAGCAGCTCGGGCGCCAGATCGATCATGCCGTCGGGCGTGCGCAGCACGTCGGGCATGCGGGGCTGCAACGGGCCGAGGTCGATCCCGTGGGGATGGTCCTCGAGCACGTCGAGGCGTGAGACCCGTCGGCGACCTGCCCGAACGTGTCGCCGTAGGGGCCGACCCGGCAGCATGAAGTCGAGGATCCGCTCGGGTCCGGCGGCGAGCCGGCGAGCGCGTCGAGGATCTCGTCGCGGTCGTCGGCCGGCGAGCGGTCCGTGCTCGTCGGCGATGGCGGCGTCGACGCAGCGACGCCGATCGCCAGGTCGTCGACGACGCCGGGATCGGCCTCCTCGGCGCCGTGCCCTGGAGGATCAGCGCGAGGCGGCACAGGATCTCCCACTCGTCGGGCTGGTCGTCGGGCAGGGCCAGGACCGGCGGGCTGTAGTTGGTCACGTTGCGGATGGCGAGCTGGAGCAGGGCGATGTCGTAGTGGCTCTTCTCCAGCGCCGACGGTGCGGGCAGGATCACGTCGGCGTGACGGGTGGTCTCGTTGCGGTAGATGTCGATGGCCACCATGAAGTCGAGACCGACCGAAGGCGCGGCGTCGAGGCGGACCGAGTCGGGGGTCGAGCAGGCACCGGGTTGCCGGCGACGGCGACCATGGCCCGGATCTGGCCGTCGCCCGGCGTCTCGATCTCCTCGGCCATGCAGACTGCCGGCAGCTCGCCGAACGTCTCCGGGCAGGCCGCGGACCCGGCTGCCGGCGGCGACCGAGGCGTCGATCGCCCTGCCCGTACCCGGCGATCCGTGCGGCGTTGGCCGGCGCCCGCCGCGTGCGGTGGTGAACATCGGCGCCGCTCGGCCGGTCGAGGTTGCCGGTGCAGATGTTGAGGGCGTCGACGAGCCAGGACGTGACGGTCCCGAACGGCGAGGTGGTGGTGCCGATGCGGGCGTAGACCGCCGCCGCGGACTCGGCCGCTGGCGAGGTCGTGGGCGAGGCGGCGGATCGTGTCGGCGGGGATGCCGGTGTGGCCGGCCACCCGCTCGGGCGTGAACGGCGTCGACCGCGCCCACGGAGCCGCTCCGAGGCCGGCGACGTGGTCGGCGACCGATGCCGAGGTCGACCAGGTCGTCGGCGACGAGCGTCTGGATCATGGCCGCGAGCAGCAGCGGTCGGAACCCGGGCGGATCGGAACGTGCTCGGTCGGCCTCCTCGGCCGTCCGGGACCGCGCGCGGGGTCGACGACGACGAGCCGCCCGCCGCGCTCGACGAGCGCCTCGATGCGGCCGGGCCAGTCGGGCGCGGTGGCGAAGCTGCCGTTCGAGGCGTAGGGGTTGGCGCCGAGCAGCATCAGGAGGTGGTCGGTCCGGTCGAGGTCGGGCACCGGGACGGTGAGCGGCCCGCCGAAGAGGAGTCCGGCCGCGATCTCCTCGGGTCGCTGGTCGACCGTGGACGCGGAGAAGACGTTGGGCGTGCCGAGCGCCTTGAGGAAGACCCGGTTGTAGAGCAGGGCGCCGAGGTTGTGGGCGTTGGGGTTGCCGACGTACACACCGAGGGCGTCCCGGCCCGTGCTCCGTGCGATCACCGCGCCGAGGCCGTCGGCCACCGCCTCCCAGGCCTCGTCCCAGGTCGCCGGCCTCGAGGCGGTCGCCCCGGCGCACCAGTGGCTGGCGGAGGCGGTCGGGGTCGTCGTGGAGCTGCCTGAGCGTCGAGCCCTTGGGACAGAGGTAGCCCGCGACCTGAAGACGTCGAGCCGGTCTCGCCGCGGATGCGGCGGCACGGCCCCGCCGCGTGACGGTCACCGCCGAGGCCGGCAGCCGGCCTCGGCACAGCGGGCAGGTCCGGGGCACGGTCCGGTCGCTCGCCGCTCGGCGTGGGCAGCGTCGGTGGTGCTGGTCGGTGTGCTCTCGGTGACGGCCACGATGGTTCCCCCGCGCATTCGGCGTCGCCGCGGCGGTGCGGCGAGGACCATGCTGGCACCTCAGCGCCACCATCCGTCGCACCGGCGCCCGATGGGTACGGTCTCGCCGTGCGCCAACTGCTCCCCGAACCCGGTGAGGTCGATCCGGTCGAGGCCTACCTCGACGCGCCTCGCCCCCGGCCCGCGGGTCGACCCTGGTTCAGCCTCGGGATGATCACCTCGCTCGACGGGGCCACCGCGGTCGACGGGCGCTCGGGCGAGCTCGGGGGCCCGGCTGACCAGGCCCGCGCCGCGGGCCGTGCGCTCGATCGCCGACGTGGTCGTGGTCGGCGCCGGCACCGTGCGGGCCGAGCGCTACGGGCCGGTGCGACTGGCCGATGATGTCCGCCAGGCACGTACACAGCACGGCCGGTCGGCCTGCTCGACCCCGACTGGCCATCGTGACGGCCCGCCTCGACCTCGACCCGGCGGTGTCTTCCAGGAGTCGGACATCGTGCCCATCGTCTTCACCTGCGCCGCCGCCGACCGTGCGGCCGTGCTGGCGCTCGCACCCGGCGGCGACGTCCGCCTCCGTGGGCACGGCCGAAGTCGACCTCGCCGCCGTCGCCGGCCAACTCGCCGCCGAGGGGGCCGACGTGGTGGTGGCCGAGGGTGGCCCGAGCCTCAACGGCGCGGTCAGCGACGCCGACCTGGTCGACGAGCTCTGCCTCACGATCTCGCCCCGGACGGCCGGCGGGACCAGCACACGCCTGATCGCCGGCGCCGACGCGCGCCGGCGCGACTACGAGCTGGTGTCCCTGCTCACCGAGGACGATC
>JAXHLP010000002.1:0-482500 GCA_034522155.1 Acidimicrobiales bacterium
GCACGTGACGAACGTGAACGTCGGCAGTGGGCCCACGGTGACCATCTTTTCCCGTCGGAGAATTGCCGAGGAGACGCTGGATAAACTATGAGCATGCCCGTGATCTCGTAAAGCGTTCCCAACGCAAGATTGCCGCCTCGTGATTTTCTCTCGTCCATCCGCCATCGACGGGGTAGTCGCTTGATGCAGTACGTAATGGTTCCGATACCGGAAGCCGCCGTGGGTGCCGTTCGGCGGTATCGCCGAGCTTAGCAGAGCCCCGGCCTGAGCGCGTTGACGGGGAGTCAGTGGAGGCATTGGTTGCGAGCGTCGATGAAGTGACCCGGCAGCTGCTCGTCGTACTCTCGATTGCACCTCGCGACCGAGGAGCTGACAGTCGGCCGAACCGCCCACCGAACTGGGTGTAGTGCGGGCCGCCGAACTTGTTGGCATGGCGGTGGAGGTGAACCACATTCGGCCACGCCTCGGTGGCGCGATTCGTCTTCATTAGTTTCAGGAGCGGGAGCCCGATGGGGGAAGTGGTGCAGGCGGTTTCCGGAGGATCCTTCCAGATCGTCAGGTGAAGGATCGGCGGCTGAACGATCCTGAATGTGACTGGCCACGGCGTGCCTTTTGATTCGGATCCCCCGAATGATGAACGAGCGTAGACCGCGGGCCCCGGGAATCGTCCGTGAATGCCCTGCTGGGGTCGCCGACCACGTGCCTTCCTGGTGGGCTGCCCACGATCGGGACGAGCACTGCTCCAAGCCTTCCTCGACTCTCATCCGGGGAGTCGTGACTGTCAGCAAGTTCGTTCTTCGAAACCTGACGACGGCTCGACTTCGTCGCATTCGTATTCGTGTAGGCCGAGGCGGGCGAAGTTCAGTTGGGGAGACCGTGTGCGGGTGTCCAGGACGCCGACCGCGCATCCCGCTGTGCAGCTCGTACGGCGCCGGTTTTCAGGGGGCACTGGATCGGCAGGCGACTGGTCTCGCCGCGAGACGGTCTGGCTGGAGAAGACACCCCGGCACATGCCATGACCTCGACATGATCGAACGCTATATCGATCGGCCTCGATTCGTCCACATCGTGAGAAATGGGCCGAATATCATGTGGCCAGCCTGTACTCGGTGTCTCACAAGGCGCCGAGGCTCTGGGGTGGCCCGTACAAGCTGGATGATTGCATCGATCGATGGCTTGACGCAGTGCCGCGCGGCGATCGCGTGATCGCCGATCCACGACACCTCTTGGTCAAGTACCGCGATCTATCCGAGCCGGAAGCTACGCTGAAAAGGAGGTCGCCGAGTTTCTGGATGCACCGTATGCCGACTCGATGATCGCTCGGCGGGTCCAATTCGGGAGACAGTTGGACCATCCGTGGCATTCGAGGATGAGGCGCTTGAGTTGCGATCGATGCACACGTTCCGATCGACGTTGTAGCGTGAGCAACGGCAGCTGCGCGTGCTGCGTCGCATCGAAGCGGAGGCGCCTGAATTTCGCACGAGTCCTCTCATCCCGTTGAGTCTGCAGCAACCGTCGATGGAAAGTGCTGAGCAGGAGCGCCCGCCTGGCTCGTCGGCCCCGCGCTGCGAAGGACGGCCTATCCTGCCTCGCATCTGGAGTAGATCCTCCAGAGCGGCGTACAGGTACGCGACGGGCGGCGGGCGGGGGAGGCGCCCACAGCGCGTCGTTCCTGGAGCGCCGCCGCCCAGGGCGAGGTCTACGGCGGGGATACGAAGTGATCGGTTCGCCATCCAAGCCGCTTCACGAGGTTCTGATTGCAACAACTGAACTTCTTCGTGTGCAAAGGCCCGAAGGAGCTCCCGAGAGCCGCGAAGTGGATGGCGACTCAGGATGCCAACGACGGGAACAGCGAGCTGGACGTGGCGAACGCGGGATCCCGCCCACCGGGAATGGACAGGTCCTCCAGCAGTTGCAACGGAGCCTCCCGCAACAGGTTGGCGAACTCGAGCAGCCCGGGTTCTCCTCGAAGTCCATGGCTGCTTCATCGAAGTCGTCGATCGACAAACTGCCGCACGAAGTCGACGACGACGTCCACCACGAAGCAGGTCGCGGCGAAACGGCCTGACCTCGAACGACACGCTGGCGAGTTCTCCACAGAAGCGACGGTGGTCTCGTAGCGGAGATGGTCCGCCTGCTGCTTGACCCAGTCCCTGCGCGGTGCGTGCCGAGCGTACTGAACCAGATTGTCGCCACCGTGCTTCGAGGGCCGTGTGTTGCGGCGCACGTCGTCGCGACTCGTACCTCGTGGCGACGGGCGAGGCCTCGAGGCTCGTGAGGAACGGTTCGTCGCCGTGCTGAACGATCGGCTAGCGCTTCGGAGGTGAGGAGGACGATGCCCAGTTCAGAAGGCGCGTCAGTCCAATGCATCGTTGAGCTCATCGGCTTGATCATGGTCACGGGTCCCAGCCTCCTTCTGGAGCTTGGGGCGCATCAGCGCAGACTGAACGAGGGATCCATCACAGTGAGGCCTGGCGGAAGGGCTCGTAGCTGAGCGGTCACTTCCGAGTCGCTTTCGCGGACGTGAGGACATGGATGGAGAGCGCATCCCGAAGTGAGGCCGGCGTTCCCAAGCAGCCACTTCTGGATGCTGGTGGAACCGTCTCGAGCATCCCACGGTGATCGAGGTCGAAGCAGTGCTCAGTCGGCCTTTGCCGCATCTCCGTGCGGGAGGATGCTGGAACGCCGCTGGATCATCGATGTAGCTCTTGAGGTGATGCTGGAGCGACGGCACTGTTGTTCCAGTCGAAGCGCTGGACGAACGACATAGCGTTCGTAGAGACCGGCGCCTGAGCTGGACGTCACTGAGCACACGTTCGATTGCGTCGGCAAGTGCGCCTGTCGTCGCCACCGGGGCGCCGCCGATGCCGTCTCGCCGTCGATGGCGTAGTCGCTCGATCCGCCGTTGTCGGTCGTCACCAGCGTCACCGCAAGCCATTGCCTCGACAGCGGTCAGCCCGAACCCCTCGTTGTGGCTTGCCTGCACCGTCGAGTTTGCATCTGTCTGACCTCGCCCACCAACGTTCGCTGGTCCAGTTGCCGCAGGAACCGAAACCCCTCTGGCAGTTCGTTCGAAGGCGCTGACATCCCGAAGACGATGCCCCGTACGCCTGGTCGGCGTGCAGCGATACGCCGCAAGGCGGCCAGGCCCACGTGCCAGCCCTTCTCGTGGTGCTGGTCTTATCGACAGCGATCTCTGGGGCGATTGTCCAGGCCGTCCCACAGCGGAAGAGGCCTTGATCTATCCCCGGCGGCAGGAGGATGAGCTGTTCCCTCGGAACGCCGAAGCGCACCCCGACGTCGATCAGCCACGAGGCGACGCGGAACCGGTGCCACATCTACAAAAAGGTCTCCCGCTCCCAGGCCAGCGGCATCATCCTGAATCCCTGGATGAACACTGCCGGGAGGCCGGGGCCGCGTCGAAGCATGGCGTGGTGACCAAGCACGTCGCTCAGCAGGCCGCGAAGGATCCTCGAGATGAGTCGGCCAGGTGGCGTCGCGCGCGGGTTGCCGCTGAACTCGAAGGGAGGAAGATCCTCGAGGCGATCTTCCGCGTATCCGGTGGGCCGAGCCATCGATGGAGTCGACCTCAGGTGCACGTCGGGGCCGAGCCCGTCGCCAACTGACCAGCCAGGACCGCGCCGCCGGTCCAGTGCGCAGGGGCTGCGGAATACGAAGCTCAACGTCGCTGGTCGCGTGGCGCTACGGCCAGCTCGCCGTGCTCACCGACAGCCGCTGGCGGCATCCGACCCGAGGAGCAGGCGCGTGCCATCGATCGACGGCACGACGACGACGAGTATGCCCGCGGAGCGCTGCTCGGCGATGGGCGAAGGACCAGTCGATGGTTCGTCTGTTGCTCTTCGAAGCGAACCAACCTCTACCTCGAACTGCTGGAGCGACCTTGACGCACATGCTGCTGGCGGCTGACGTGACGCCGATCTCGTATTCGTGCGCGAGGAGATGGAGGCGGCTGTGCTGGAGCTGTTGGAGCGGGAAGGGTCGCTGGACTCCTCCTCCACCACCGAGGCAAGGACTGGCGCGGCGCGCCGAGGACCATCATGGGTCGAGCCGAGCTCGACCGACGCGTCCACCGAGCATGTGTCCAGGCCGGTGATCGCCGACGAGTTGCCAGCGAGATCTTCATCGAGGCCGGCGTGTGGCGTGGTGGCGTCGCGATGCCTTCATCCGCCGGGTGCTCCAGCATCGCGCCGCGGATATCGACGGTATTCATCACCAACTGATCCCCAGGCCTCCCGCCGACGCGACAGCTGTCCCGCGACGTCGACGACAACCGCCGCGTGGCGAATACCTCTTCGTCTCCACACCAACGTCGAGCGCCAGTTCAACCTGTACCGCAACCTGCTGGAGCGACCAGGTGCCGTTGCTCGAGGGGTGGTTCAAGGACGCTACCGCGCGGTGGACGATGAACCTGCGTCCATCGTCGGGTCAACGGCAACATGTGCCGATCGACGATGAGGAACACTTGTAGACCTGTACCGGTTGTCGGTCGCGGGCCTACATCATCATCGACTTCGCGTTCGGCCCCTCCGGCAGGCGGTCGAGGACTTCCGCGCCGAACACGGCATCGACGACCCGATTGGTGAGATCGACTGAACCAGGTGCTGGCGCCGAGATCATCGAGGCCAGCGCCTGGTGCGGCGTTCGCCGACTCGGCCGAGCTTGCCGAAGTTCATCCGGCATCCTGCTCCGAACTGACCCCCTGGAGTGGAGGCGGAGCGGCGGTTGGCGGATGTAAGCAACCCTTCGTTGTTCGGCGCGTATCTCGCCAGAGGTGTGGCGCCGCTGGAGCCCACCTGACAGCCATGGGTTGCAGCCGATTTCCAGCAGTTTGGTAGCGGCAACCGAGGCGAGGTCGCCGATGGGGAACATCGGCGCAGTTGCGGATGCCGCTTGGCGACGGTGGTTGCCGTGGCTATGGCGACGACGAACGCGAACGACGAAGGATGCCGAGGGTCGGTCTTCGGTGCCGCGTGATAGCGACGCCTGCGACGGCTGCAGTCCAGGGCGTGAACCAGTAGCTGATGACCGCGAGGTAATAAGGCCACTGGGGACTACGTGAACAGCGTCCAGGGCAGGCTGTTCGAACGGCTTGTACATGCCGCGTTCGACCCTACGCCGAGATAAGCGACATCCGGGTCGACCTCGACCTGGTCGCGGCGGCTCGCCGCAACTGGACGCCCTGCTCGGCCTGGTGGCCAACAGCGACGGGATCACGCGCTGCCAGCAGGTCGAGTCGATGACGAAGTTCTACTCCTCGTATGTGCCGGGCAGTTGGCGGTCAGCGGTGCCGAGATCTGGTTGACAGGGTGCGCGGGTTCCTGGGGAAGCGGAGATTGTTGTAGACGACCCGAGGGCGAGGACGAGGAGGGCGATGCCGACCACCACCCAGCCCATCTGGCTCGTTTTCAGAAACGTGAGTTCTTCCCGCCCAGCTGGCGGACGAGTGGGACGAGGAGCATCGGCATGGGAGTTGCTGCGGGACGAACAAGTGAGGTGCTGGACGAGTCCACCGAGGTCGCTGCTCGGGCCACACGTAGGCTTCGAGGTACTGCTGTGCCACCGAGCACCGTCGTCGCAACAAAGCAACAAGGCTACCTCGGAGAGCAGCGCCCGTTCATGAAGCCAGAAGTTCGGATCGATCGCGCCGACTGCTGCACCGACGATGCCTGTAGTCGGGCCTGCGACACGTGCGGCAGCGAGACCCAAGATCACCACCGTCGCTGTGCAGCACAATGCGCTGAAGACCTGCAGCTGAAGGAGCGATTCGGAGAACCCGCGAAATGAGGAACGGCGAGGAGGGCGACCATCCAGGTGGGTGCAGGGCGCTCGGCTCCGAGGTCGCGGTAGACGACGCCATCAAACTCGCTGAGCCTGGCGGCGTTGAAGCGATAGAACAGCGCATCCCGGGAGATTGGATGGGACCTCGCGGCGAGGATGTCCAGGTGAGGCCGACGGATGTGCCGCGATTGCGGTGACCGTCAAGCCCCGCCGAAGGCGGCCGCACCGGGCGACGGAAAGGCCTGTGCTTCCTCATCGAACACCGCGGCGGCGCGCTGGTGGTGGCCTTCTACGTTCAGGCTCTACGCCTCGCCAACCACTGCGTCTGAGCTGCCAGGTGGCCGAGGGCGAGCTGCGCCGAAGCAATTCCATCGTCGCCGGTCCTGGAGATCAAGGCTGCATGGTCTCGACGCGGGTATCACCTGGTCAGGCGGCGCGTGTCGCCCCGATCGTAGATCTCAGCTGCTCACCTCACCGTGGAGGAGGTCGGTGGAGCGATGGGATCTGGCCGTCTGGGTAGCCGAAGCGGCGAAGAACCAAGTCTCGATGGCGTGGCGCTCGCGGGTCATCTCCGGAGAGCGGCATCGTGGAGGAAGAGGTAGTCGAAAGAAGTGCATCGCGGTGGAGTTCCGGGGCGGATGACCGGCGTGTCCGCGGCCACCTCCTTCACCACGTCCAGCGACACCGACCAGTCGAATACCGCTCCTTCTGTGCCGGTCTCGACGACCCGGTCGATAGCCGTGGCACGAGGTCGAGGCCGGTGCGTCTGGCCGCACTCCGACAGTGAGAGCCAGAGGTTCAGTGTGCGCACGTCTTCACCGAGGAACGCACCATCCTGGTGCCAATTGGTGTTGGTGTCAACGGGTACGCGTCGAAGCGTGCACTTGTTCGCCGACAGTGTTGGGCGTTCACCAAGGTGCTCGGCAACGGGGTCACGATGCCCGTCTCATCGACCAACTTCGAGGAGCTCGAACAGCATGTAGCGAATCGGCGGTCCACACACCTCCGCTGGCACGAGACCCAGTTGCGGCGTCCACCGACCCGGTACTTCCGGCTTCGGCTTGAACGGTACGTACCACGGCGACGTCTGCGTGACTGGTGCACCGTCGGCGCCGGCGTCGAACACGTTGAGGGCGCTGTCGATGTCCGCAGCCAGCTCGAATCCACGCTGGGTCGAGATCGTCGACGAGGAGGCGGCCGTTCCGCGCCGAACCCTCTCGGCCGGGAGGTTGCGTCGAGCTCTGCAGGACTGATCTCGGGAAGCGTGCCTCCCGAACCTGTGCACACGATGGGCGGCGGTGCTTCTAGCATCGTCGACTGGATGGAGCCGAACCGCGGCGATGCCGCAGTGCGACGAGAGCCTCCTGGAGCTCGACTGCCACGCCCTCCGAGTTCGCCTCGCTGAGTAGCCGGATGGCGTCGCGAGGAACGGCCCTCTTCCTCCAAAGCCAGGGCTGAGGCCGACGTAGCGTCGCCGGTGACCGCTCGATGGGGCGGGCGCTTGCCATCGTGCTCCTTCGGCGCAACTCGGTCCCTTGTCGATTCTTCACACTGGGTCTCAGACAGTACCCACTACTCCAGAAGCATCTACCGCCTCATCGCCCCTGGTGTTCCGGCTGACGGTCGACGGTCGTCGCGGTCAGCGTTGTCGCCGAATGCTTCTCGCCGTCCGACCACCTTCGCAGGAACGCCCACAGCTGTTGCTGCAGGTGGGACGTCGGCCGTTACCACTGCGTTGGATCCACCTGACCACGACGCCGATATGGTACGGGCCCGAGGAACCGCGCACGGGTTCCTTCCTACCCCAGGGGCGATCGTGGGACCCGTGGTCGCCGGCGAGAAGCCGATGCTGACGAATGGTCCGATCACAGCCCTCGCGCCCACCCTGGTCATTCCGTCGATCACGACCTGCCCGTGCGCGATGTCAACGCCAGCCTCCATCACAACCGGATCTCCGATGCAGATCTGGCCTGTGACGATCGCAAGTCGATGGAAGACTTCGCGGGAGCGCGGGAATTCGCTTGGCTTGAGTCGCCTTGGCCCGGGTGGCGGCGCTGCGCAAAGAAGCCGTCGGCGACGAACGTGAGGCGGAGCGCTTGAAATCAGCGTCTGGCGCTGATCGGAACTCGTGTCGGTCACCGCGGTTCGATGCCGTCACCCTGGCATCGGCAGCGACAGCGTGGAGGAACGGGGGATGTTCGAAGCAAACGGCTGCCCAGAAGCTCGATCCGTGTCGGCATTGTGCGGGGCTCCGAGCGTGTCGTGCCACCATCTGCGAATCCTCACGTCCTCACTCCGCGTTCGAGTGCAATTCCTCGCGCGATGTGGCACTCGTCTTCAACCAGGGCATGAACGTGTCATCGAGGCTGGCACATTCAGGGGCCGAGCGCAGATGCTGTGACCTCGCGCCGATCTATTTTCGGACTGGCTGGTAGCGTCGGGCCAATGTCGGGGCAGTCGAGCCGGAGGAGGATGGCGTCCTGGACTTGATGCAGTCTGGGATGCTCCATCGGCGCGGACGACGTCGAGGAGCTCATGGCGTCCGTGGCGCTCGGACCCGCCGGTTCCGGTACCACCGCTACGACCGGGACGGCGGCATCGCCAGTTCCGTCCAGTGAACCGGTTCGACCGACAGGCGGTCGCAGACCATCTTCGAGTCGTGCGCGGTGCCGGCGATGCAGTCCGACGTCTTCCGGCTGTTCTGGCTGTCTCGGCCCACGGGGGTGTGTACACGTGTTCTGGACGCCGATCAGGGCAACCGGGGTCGGAACGAGACGCTTCACGGACGGGTCGGCCCGGGGCACACCTGTTCTTCCGGGACCCACCAGCGTGGCCTCATCGTCAACGGGCTGATGACCTTCTTCGCGCCGAACGACCCGCTGGTGGACGCTCCTGCTTCGAGCGGGTGCTGGCCGACGTCGAGCGTCGGGAGAACAGCGTCTCGGCGGTCAGCGGGCCCGGGGTGCTGTCGAAGCTGTTCGCCGAGGTCGGGTCCGACCAGCGAGCTGTTCGCCGGCGTGCGGATCCACGGCGTCATGGACTTCAGCCACGCCGATGGAGTTCCGTGCGGTGCCGAGTACAGAGTCGTTGCCACGCGCTGGCAGAACGCCACCGGGACGCTCTATCACCGAAGCGTCCGGCGAGCCTGGATCGCACGGTGAGATCGAACGGCCAGAGCGCCTGGTAGCTTGCCGACCTCAGCGGATCGGAGGAGTGTCCGAATGTTCCCGTTCTGGGAGGACGTCGTCGCCCGGTCGTCGAGGCCGTGGGGGCCCGACGGGTCGTCGAGATCGGCGCGCTGCGCGGCGAGACCACGGCGCGGATGCTGAAGCGGTTGGGCGACGACTGCGAGCTGCACGTCATCGACCCCCTCCCACAGTTCGATCCCAGCGAGCACGAGCGGGCCTTCCCGGGGCAGTACTTCTTCCACCTCGGCATCAGCCACGACGTGCTCCCGGAGCTCCGCACCGGCCCGAAGACGTGGCACTGATCGACGGCGACCACAACTGGTTCACCGTGTACCACGAGCTGAAGATGCTCGCGGCTACGGCTCGGGACGGCGGTGCCGCGCTGCCGGTCCTCGTCCTGCCCACGACGTGGGCTGGCCCTACGGCCGGCCGCGACCTGCTGACGGACCGTCCCGCATCCCCGAGGAGTCTGCGCCAGCCCTACCGTCGTGCCGGCATGCGGCCGGGGACCGCCCGACTCTTCCCCGGTGGCGGCATGAACATCGGCCTCGACAACGCCGAGCAGGAGGGCGGGCCCCGCAACGGTGTCATGACCGGCCTCGAGGACTTCATGGCCGAACACGACCAACCGTTGCGCCGCGTCGTCCTGCCCATCTACTACGGCCTGGCCATCCACGCCGAGGAGTTCGCGGCTGGCTGCGAATCCTTGAGCTCGCCGCCAGTGCTTCGACCGCTTCGACAGCGTCGAGGGCCAGCGTGGCCCTGGTCGACATGGCCGAGCCAGATCCGCCTCGACGAAGCCATCTTCGGCCAGGCGTGGATCCGCACGCTGGAACGAGCCGCGTTCGATCGCGCCGTCGAACCGCCACCTGGAGCTGACCAAGGCCGCGCTTCCTCGACGAGCACTACATCGACAACGAGGTGCGCCTTCGAGTACCTGGCGAGCCTGGTCGGCCAGGGCGAGCCCGATCTCTCCTCGAGTGCGAGACCCGGCCCGCTTCCTCCGGTCCGCTACCGGCGCCTGAAGCAGGCCCGCGCCGCCGGGACAGGCGCTCGACGACGGGCGCTCGATGGCCTCCTTCCGCTACACGGAGATCGAGGTCGCCGCTCGAGCCGGGACGGCTGGAGGTGGCGATGGAGCTCGGTGCTCGCCGGTGCCGTCCCCGGCGACGTGGCCGAGGTGGGCGTCGGCCGTGGCGGTCGGATGCCGAGCTTCCTGCGCGCCGTCCTGGAGGCGCACGAGGTCGAGGATCGCGCTCGGTGTGGGTCGGCGACGCGTTCCGGGCCACGGCGCCCGAGGCCGGACGATGCACGAGAGCGTCGTGGGGGCGATGGCCCGGTTGCCAGCGAGCGATCTGAACCAGGTGCGCCGACAGCGCTCCGAGCGCTTCGGCCTGCTCGACGACCGGGTCCGGTTCCTCCAGGGCGATCCCGACGCACCGCCTCGTCGACGCTCCGATCGAGCGTCTCGCGCTGGTCCGGCTGGGCGAGGGCTCGGGGCGATCGGTCGCCGAGGTGCTGGAACTGCTCCGTAGCCCAGGCTGGCTCCCGGGGCGGCCGTCGTCGTCGCCGGTACCGGCGAACCGGAAGGTCGAGCGCGACCGGCGGCGTTCCGCGAGCAGGCCGGGCTCGCCCGCGCCGGTCGAGCGCATCGACTGGAACTCGTGCACCTGGCGGATGCCGTTCGTGGAGGCGGACGCCGGCCATCAACGAGGAGCAGGCGAGCAGCCGCGGCGGAGGATGCGCCGACGCTCCAGCAGGCTCCGGTGGCCCCGCCCGCGCTCCGTCCGACACGGTGGCGCTGTCGGTGGTCGTCGTGCTTCTACAACATGCGGCGGGAAGCGGAGCGCACGCGGCAGCTCATCCTCGCCCGCTCCTACCGGGCGCGGCATGGAGGATCTCGAGTACGAGGTGCATCGCCGTGGACAACGGCTCCGACCCCCGGCGCAGCGGCTGACCGAGGAGTTCGTGTCGAGCTTCGGGCCCCAGTTCCGCCTGGTCGCCCTCGGCCGACTCTGAGTGCATCGCCGTCGCCGACCACCGCGCTGAACCGGGGCATCGCCCTGGCCCGTGGGGATGCGCTCGCCCTGATGATCGACGGCGCCCACGTCCTCACCCCCGGTGTGCTGCACCACGGGATGACCGCGCCGTCGCCGCGTTACGCGCCCCGCCGTGCGTGGCCAGCCAGCAGTGGTACGTCGGGTCCGGGCCAGGCAGGGCGACGCGCAGCAGGCCGGGTACGACCAGGCCGCCGAGGACCGGCTGTTCCGGGCGATCCAGTGGCCGGTCGACGGCTCCGAGCTGTTCCAGATCGGGCACTTCATCGGCGAGCGGGACTGGTTCGACGGGATCGTGGAGAGCAACTGCCTCTTCGTCCCGCGGAAGCTGCTGCAGACCAGCTCGGGGGCTTCGAGCGAGAGCTTCGACATGCCCGGCGGCGGCTACGCCAACCTCGAGCTGTTCGAGCGTCTAGCTCGGGCTGGCTCGCGGGCGTCGACAGCCGCCAGCAGTTCGCCTCGGCGAGGGGACGTTCCACCAGGTCCACGGCGGGACCACCACCAACGTCGCCGACGAGGCGGCTCGCCGTCCAAGGACTCGCGGCCTACGAGCGAGCGCTTCCAGGAGCTGCGGGTCGGCCAGGCCGCTCGTCGGCATCGACGGCCCCGTGCACTACGTCGGGCACCATGGGGCTCCGAGGCGGCCGGCGGACCCGGTCGCGGCGATGACATCGGGCTGAAGCTTGGGGCCGATGGCGCTGACGTGACGGCGGGCGAGGCGCCGAAGCCGACCCGGTTCCGGTGGCGCGACGAGCTCGAGCTGGCCGCCGCGATCGGAGTGGCGACGGGCCGGTCGATGGCGGAAGAGCGCGTGGCTCGGGACACCCGGTCAACCGTTATGCAACCGACCTGCACACCTACCAGGAGCTCATCGCCGAGTCCGGCGGCCGGAGTTGGTGGTGATGGTCGGCGACGATCCTGGGCTCGGTGGGCGGGCGCTGTTCGCGGCTTCGATCTGCCGATCGCTGGGCCACGGTCGCGTCGTCGCCGTCGGCCCGACGCGGTCGTAGCCCCGCGCCGGGGCCCACCGTGGCGCATCCGCGGTGCGGCGGAAGCCGGCGTCGAGCAGGTCGCCGCCATGGCGCCCGAGGGGGAGCGATGGTCTTCCTCGGGCTCGGTGACGTCGTCGCCTGGTGGCGACGTTCGAGCGCTCCGCGCCCGCTCGTCGACGTCGACCGGCTACGTCGTGATCGAGAACACCGTCGTGAACGGTCGGCCCGCGGCTTCGGGGTACGGGCCCGGCCCCTACGAGGCCACGGTCAGCATCCTGCGACAGCACCGCGACTTCGTGCCGGATCCGGCGCGCGAGCGCTGCACCGTGACCTTCAACCGCAACGGGTACCTGCGCCGGGCCGACGCCGATGGGGCAGCGACGACCACCAGGCCGAGCCCGAGCGGTTCTTCTTCATCCACATGCAGAAGACCGCGGGCACGACGCTGCTGCGGCGCATCCGGCACCGCTTCCACGGTGAGCGGGCCGTGTACCCCCTCCGCCGAGGAGCGAGGGGAGCGCAGCGGAGCCTCCCTCGGCACGGGCGCCGAGCTGGCTGCCCAGGTCCGCGCGGAGACGGCACGACGATCCGGGTGGTCACGGGCCACTTCCCGCTGTGCGCGACGGAGCTGCTTCGGCGGGCCGTTCAAGACGTTCACGGTGCTCCGCGAGCCGGTGGAGCAGGTCGCCTGGCGAATCCTGCGCCACGCCAAGAAGGTGCCGGACCCGCGCTCACGCGAGTCCAGGCCTCGACGAGATCTACGAGCAGGACGGCATGCCGTCGCGACGGCCTGCTCCGCAACCACATGGTCCGGATGCTGTCGATCGAGGCGGACGAGATGAACGCCGGTGCCATGACCCAGGTGGTCGATGACGACGACCGACTGTCGACCCAGGGCCAAGGCACAACCTCGGAGGAGCGACTCGACGTCATGGGGTGCCCAGGAGCACTTCGAGGAGTTCTGCAAGGAGCTTCGCCGACCATGCTTCGGCGTGGGATCATGGGAGCAACCGCTGTTCGCGAGACCGCAACCCGCCGGTCAGAGGCCCAGCGCGGCGCTGGTGGAGCGGACTCAGCGAGGACGACCGGTACGGTAGGCCTCGAGCTGTACCGCTTCGCTCTCGAGCTGCGCGAACGCCGGGCCGCCGTCGCCGACCGCTGACGCCGGTTCAGCACGACCGGGGGACCTGGCCGCTCGGGTCGTGCGGTCGGCGGCCGAAGACCAGGACTCGATCGCGTACCGGGGGCGGGTCATCGTCTCGTCGATCGCCGTGCGGTGGAGGAACATGTCGTCGAACGTCGAGGGCATCGCGCGGCCCGGGACTCCCGGTCGGACGATGGGCCGCGTCGCCGGCGACCCGGTCGACCATCCCCGAGCCGACCGCCCGGTGCGGAGTAGCGCGCCGTCGGTGCCGGTGTCGACCACGCGGTCGAAGCGCTTGGGCACGAGGTCCATGCCGGGCGAGTCGACACCGCAGTCGGTCGGCACACGATCCAGTAGATGTTCAGGGCGCGGGTGCCGAGAGCCGAGGGAGCGCGCCAGTCCTGGCGCCAGTTGCAGGTGTTCCGCGGTCGGCGGCGGCGCTCGACGCATGGTGCACTTGTTGCCCGACAGGCGCGGGCCGCTCGCCGAAGTAGCCGCCGCCGACCACCTTCGCGGAGGCCGGCTTCCTCGTAGCTGCTGAAGAGCGTGCTGGAGCCGCCGCGGTGAGTCGCACGAGAAGACCGCCGGTGGCGGACGCCCAGAAGCGCCCCAGCGTGCTGGCATCCTCCTTGGGGAGGGGTAGCGGACGGATCCAGGGTGCGGTCGGGCTTGCCCGCCCTCCGCCCTCGCCGTCTCCTCCGCGGTGGCGGTATCAATGGCCTCTGCGGACACGCGGCGCCTGCCGGGCGAAGAGGCCGCGGACGAGCAGGCTCCCCTTGCTGTGCAGGTTGCGACGCACGGCGTCGGCGTCGAGCTCGGCTGGCTGGATCTCGGGGATGTGGGCCGGTCCTCCCCGGTCGATGCCGGTATCGGAGCTCGGCCATCGGTTGGGGCCTCCCTGCGGGAGCTCGCGGAACGCCTGGTGGCGGAGCTCGGCCAGCCGTTGCTCGATGACCGGTTCGCCAGACGTGCCGGCTTCGGAGGAGAGCCGGTCGAGCGCCTCGAGCGCTCGGCCCGCACCTGGCGAGCTGGTCGACCTCGGCCAGCAGCGACTCGATGTCGGCCGAGCGGGGACCCGTGGTCGCGGTCATGAACGTCGCTCCTCACGCAGACGGCCAGCCGCGAAATCGTACAGCTCCATGTCGAGGGCGTTGTCCTCGGCGATGCGGTCGGCGAACCCGTGGGGCGCCTCCGACTGCCTCGGTCGTGTTCGAACGAAGCGGCGCACCGACATCGAGCCCGAACCGCACCGAGAGCTCGTCGCAGAGCTCGTCGAAGTGCTCCTGGAGCCCGAACAGGTCGAGCGTGGCACAAGCAGGCTCCTGCGCCATGTCGAGGCGTTCGGCGGGTGTAGGGCGCGGTGGTGAGGACGCCCGTCTCCTGGCGCCATACTCCTGGGCGTGCGCGACAGCGTCCGGACCATGTGGTTCTGGATCATGGACTCGAAGCGGAAGGGGTCCTCGTAGATCTCGACCAGCGGGGTGTCCTCGGCCGCGCCCGCGCTGGCGCCGCGACGCCTGGTGACGCAGGAAGGTCAGCGTCCAGTCCAACGGGGTGGCGGAGCGCGGTCATGGTGACGAACTCGGCCGCCGAGGACCTCCGCAGGCACGCACGGGGAAGTGGCCGGTGAGCAGCCGGATGTCGTCGCCTCGGCCGCGGCCCATCGCTCCGCGGAGGTGGTTCGCGGCGATGACCGGGATGCCAGGGCGTCGGGCCCGTCGGTCCGGTTGGGGTAGATGGCCTCCTCCGGCGAAGCGTGGCGCGGAGCCGGTCGCGCAAGGCGGTGCCGGCCGTCTTCTGCATGTGGGCGACGAAGAACCGACGCGGCGCGTCGGCGTCCCGGTTCGTGTGTGCGGGCATGGTCACGAGATCCTCCGCAGGAATCCGCCCGGGATTGAAGGTGAGGGAGTGCTTTTCTCCCGCTCGGTGTCGCTGGCGAGGAAGTCGCCGCGCAGGTTGAGGGTCCGCCGCCAGGGCCTCGGTGCGGGCCGGGCCCGAAGCTGGCGTCGATCGGGAAGCCGGTTGAGGGCCGTGTGTTCCACGATGACGTAGGACCCGACCCGGACCATCGGCACGTACCGCGTCGAACTCCTGGCGCGTCCGCGTGCCGCGGGCCGCGGGTCCCGAGGATGACGAGGCGCGTGCGGATCGTGGCCGACGAGGGCGCGGACCTGGTCGACGGCCTCGGGCGGCTCACCGCGGCCCTGGAGGTATGTCGCGGGGTGCTCGGGTCGGGTGTCCCTCGGCGTGCTGCTCGATGGAGATGACGCGGCCCTCGCCGATGAGGTCGCCAGGTCGTCGGCGCAGGAAGTGGGCTCGGCCGCCGTTGCCGGTGCCGGTCTCGATGATCCACTCGGGGCGGACCTCGTCCACGATCTCCTGGTAGGTGACGAGGTCGGTGGCGGCGTTGGACACCCGGCGCCCGAGCCACTTCGTCCGCTTCCACGCCAGGGCTTCATCGGCGTAGGCCGTTGGTGAAGCCGGCCTTGAGGTGGTCGGCGACGGGCACCGGCTCGTCCGTTGCCGGGCCGTCGGGTCCTTCGAGGTCGCTCGTCCACCTCGAACGAGGTGGCGGTCATGCGCCGCGACCGTCGACCGCATGGCCGGCGTCGGCGTGGAAGCTACTGCCCGCGTAGTGGATCGGCTTCTCCGGCCCCATGAACGGCCGGCCACGGAGCTCGGCGAAGTGGTCGGTGTAGGAGCGCACTCGCTGGCGGCGCTCCAGGTCGGGGTGGGTGCGGTTGGTGGTCGTGCCGCCGTGGAGCTGGTGGAACGATCCCTCGCCGAGGATGCTGACGACACGGACGCCGGGGGAGGAGGTGAGACGTTCGTAGAGGTCGAGGTTGGCGTAGCCGCCACCGGCCATCGAGAACGCCTCGTCGAATCCGCCGACCTGCTCAGCAGGCTGCCGCGGGACGAAGAGGCAGTTGCGACTCCCGCAGGCCGTCGAGCCAGGTCGCGGTCGCCCGACGAAGTGGCCGATGTCGAAGAGCCGGTAGCCGTCGTTGGGCCAGGCGATCTCGGTCGAAGAGGCGTGTCCTCGAATCGGTTCGTCGTAGCCGACGCGCATGGCCTCGCCCTGCTGGCCCGGGCCCACGTACCACGGCTGTCAGTGGCCACGATCGCCGGCGCGTACGCGTCGAGGCCGGCCATGCCGTAGTGGAGCACGCGTGGCGTGAGGACGTGGGCGCCGTCGATCATGAGGGCGAGGTTGCGGCCCCGTGCAGCGGCCGATCCCGCGGTTCGAGCGCGTGCGACCGGGCGAGGAGGTGGCCTCGTCACCGAGATCGACGTAGCGGAACTCTCGCCCGAAGTTGGCGACGAAGTCGTCGCCGAGGCGCTGTTCGGGGTCGGAGCCGTTCTCGAGCGACGACGACCTCGTAGCCGAGGTCGTCGCACGCCCTCCTGGTAGCTGGCGTGACGAGGCAGTGCAGCGTGCGCTCGGGCCTCGCGGCGCATGTTGTGCACCACGAGCACCACCGAGAGATCGGGAGCCCGCATCCCCGCGCCGGGTAGCGAGCGGGGCAGTTGTCCGGCGCCCGCCGGCGCCGGCGGCGCCGCGTCGGCGCTCGGGGATCGGCGTCGCCTTGCTCCAGTGCAGGATCCCCGGCCCCGTCGTCTCGACGTGGCTCGGTCACGCCCGAGCGCCTCGCGGTACACGCAGCGACGGCCTCCTCGCACCTCGGGGTCGCTCGCCGCGCTCGATCAGCGACGACGCCCCCCGGGGACGAGGCGGGGGTACGAGGCGTTCCGAGCGCGTGCCGGACGCCGGCCGGCCGGGCCTCGCCCACGCCGACGACCGGCGCGGTGCTCCGAGACGTCGTCGACGGTGAGCGGCCACGTCGCCCTGGAGGAACCGCACCCCGGTCGTGGAGCAGGTCGACCGGTGCAGCGTCTCCCGGGCCTGGTTGAGGTCGGCGAAACCCTCGCTGGCCCGGAAGCGGTCCATCACCCACAGGGCCCGCCGGTCCCGGGGCATCCCGTCGTCGTAGGTGTGGAGGTAGGCGGCGAGGAACACCGTCGGCCCCCCGAAGCCGAAGCCGCACACCGCGATGTCGCCGGCGACGGGCATGCCCCAGAGCGACTCGATATCGTCTGCGTGCAGGAGGTCGAGGCCGGCTCGGCCGGTCACGGCGAACCCCTGCCGGCGGGCTTCGTCGATGTCGATGCTCGCTGTGGCTGACCGGACGTTTGAGCCGGCGGGCCTTCGCCCCGACGGTGCTCCTGCTTCAGCCGCTGGCGCACCGCGCCGCGGGCGTCGCGGACCGAGTTCGCGCCGACGCCCTCCTCGCGTGGCATCAGGTTGCCGTCGGGCCACCGCGTCGAGCAGGTGGTGGTAGCGGGCCTCCAGCTCGAGGTGGTGGTCGTTGAGGACGGACGACTTCACCGTCTCCAGATAACTGCTCGTGAGCCGATCGAGTCGTTCGTCGCGCTGGCGGAGCATTGGCCTGTTCCATCACGGTGGAATCGATGCGGGTCCGCTCGGCCAGGTCGAGGAGCATGTCCTTGCCCTCGGGCGTCTCCAGGCGGTTGAGGTGCTCGGCCACCGCGGGCTGTGGCGTCGTCGGTGCGCTCCTGCTCGACGAGAGTCGCCCAGGAAATGCGGAGTAGCTTCGGGATGACGACCAGCCGGATGGGTCGGGTCGTGGTCGGCGATGAAGTCCTCGACCGCCGTCATGACCCCGTTCGGACGGCCCTCGACCTCGGCGTTGGCCGAGCGTGGCGTTCATCCGCACCACCTCGCATAGGGGACGAGCTTCCTGCCGGCCGGCGGCACGCCCAGTACGTCGCCCACGGCTCGACCGGTTGCCCATCGGGGATGGTGTCGAGGTTCGTAGTAGAGGTCCCGCCGGCCGTAGGGCCAGGCGACGTCGTGCAGGATGATCACCGGCATCGGCGCCCACGGCGCCCTCGGCGACGTCGGCGAGCAGGCGGGAGCTCGTCGCGGACCGTGTAGTAGTCGTGGTCGCCGTCGATGGAGGGCCGGCGTGATCGGCGGGAGATGCTGCCGAGGACGTCGGAGGCTGAGGGCCACCGTGGAAGAGCATCAGCGGCCGGAGAACTCCCGCTCGTGCTCGGCTGGGTCGAACTCACGGGACCGGGTCGATCGCGTGGAACTCGACGTCGGGAACCGAGGGCGCGGAGACATGAGCTGCTGGTGTTCTCGCCGCGCAGCGCCGATCTCGACGATCCGCCGGCTCTCGGCGGCCTCGACGAGCGGTGCGACGATGTCCTGCCAGGAAGGGGAACATGGTGGAGGCGTCTCCTCAGGGCTGCTGGATCCGGCGGAGGAACCCGCCGGGGCTGAAGGTGAGCGAGCTTCTTGGCATCGACGGGTCCTGGATGAAGTCGCCGTGAGCGGGCGAGGATCTGCTTCACCGCTTCGGCGGTCCGGGACCGAACGCCGGCCACACCGGGTGGCCGTTCACGACGGTGTCGGTGACGACGCACGTAGCGAGCCGACGGGGACCATGGGCGAGTAGCCCTCGAACTGCCGGTGTGTGGTCGGTCGATGCGGCGCAGCGAGCCGAGCACGGACCAGCGCCGAGCCGTCGCCGACGATCTCGCGGACCGCCTCGATCGTCGTTGCGCGTATGCGCACGCCCTCCTGGTGATCCGCAGGATGCGACGGGCGGTTCGTCGGGATCGGCCTGTTCGGCGACGGAGATGACCTGTCCGTGACCGACGAGGTCGCAGATCGACGCGAGGAACAGCGAGCGCCCGCCGTCGCCGGTGCCGGTCTCGATGATCCAGTCCGGTCGCACCTCGGCGATCGCCTCCTGGTAGGCGACGAGGTCGGTCGGTGCGGTGCCCAGGTGGCGGCCGAGCCAGGTGGTGTTGCGCCACGGCAGGTTGCCGCCACACGGACTCGGTGGACGGCGACCTGCAGCTCGTCGGGCACCGGCACGGGTGCGTCGGGAGGCCGTCGACGCCGACCGCCGGGCCTGGTCTGTCGAAGACCGCCGTCGGACAGCCGGCGGGGCTTCGTGCCGCGGCTCGCCTGGATTCGGAAGTCGGCCGACGTAGTGGATCGGGCTTGCCCGGCCCCTGGAACGCCACGACCACGCAGGTCGGCGTAGTGCTGGCTGTAGCCGAAGACACGGGTACGGCGCTCGGCCGGATCGATCTGGTTGGTGGTGGTGCCGCCGTGGAGCTGGTGGAACGACCCCTCGCCGAGGATCGTCGACACGGTGACGTCGGCCGACGAGCCGAGCCGCTCGTACAGTTCGAGGTTGGCGTAGCCGCCGCCGGCCACCGAGAAGCTCTCGTCGAAGCCGCCGACCTGTTCGATCTGCTTCCGGTCGACGAACATGCAGTTGCTCTCCCACACGCCGTCGAGCCAGTCGCGGTCGCCGACGAAGTGGCTGATCTCGAAGAGGCGGTAGCCCGCGTGGGGCCAGCGGATCCGCTCGAAGAGTCGGTCCTCGTAGGCCTGGTCGTAGCCGTCGTCCATCGCGTCGCCCTGCTGGCCCGGACCGACGTACCACTGCTGGGTGGCCACGATGGCCGGCACGTAGATGCGCAGGCCGGCCATCCCGAAGCGGAGCACGCCCGGGGTGACGCACGTGCGGCGCCGTCGATCATCAGCGCGAAGCGCGTCGCCGCGGCCCGGCCGGATGCCGGCGGTTGGGCGCCGTGACCGGCGAGGGCGTCGGCCTCGTCGCCCGAGGTCGATGTAGCCGGAACTCGGGACCGAAGCGGCCGACGAAGTCCTGGCCGAGCTTCTGGTCCGGCGAGGACCCGTTCTCCACGACGATCACCTCGTAGGACAGGTCGTCGATGCCCTCCTGGTAGGACCGCGAGAGGGCGAGGAGCGTGCGCTCGGCCTCGCGACGCATGTCGTAGAAGACGACGACGACGCGATCAGGTCGACGGCTGCTCGGTCGTCGTCGTCGTCGGCGGCCGAGCGGCGGCGCGACCGCGGGTTCGGGCAGGCGATGTCGCTTCCGGCCCGAGCTGTGGCTTGCGCCACGACCGGGCGTTGGCGTCGACTTGGGTGATCTGGTCGGTGATGCCCCGTTCAGCTCGCGGAACGCGTCGGCGGCTGCGTTGCGGTCGGAGTCGTGCGGCGTCCGTCGATCACGACGAAGCCGCCGGGTGCGAGCCGGTCGTAGAGCCGGTCGAGCACATTCGCGTCGCTTCGGTGCCGATGCCACGACCGATCCGAAGCATCGCCACTTGCTCGAGCGTCCGCTCCGGGCAGCGTCGTCGGCGGCGGACCCTGGAGGAATCGGACGCGATCGTCGAGCAGCGAGAAGCGCTCGAATCCGTCGCGCACGAGGTTCAGGTCGGCCTGGAACCCGGCGACGCCCGTCCGACGGGAGGATCGGCGCCTTGTCCGGGCTCCGGCGACGACCGGAAGTGGTCGGCCACCCACACCCGACGATCATCGATCTCGTGGGCATCGAGCCAGGCGCGCATGAAGATCGCCCCACCACCGCGGCCGGTGCCGCACTCGACGAGATCCCCCGGCACGTCGTCGTGCCGAACGGCATCGAGGCACTGCTCGATGTGGTCCAGCCGGGTTCGGCCCATGTCGGTGTACGGGATGAACGACGTGGTCGACGGGGTCCGGGGCCGGCCGGACCGAGCCGTCGGCCGCTCGACGCCGAGTAACGGCATCTGGTCGTGGCGACGCGGGTCACGCAGGATGCTGGTGCCGGGTTCGGTGCCGGCTCGGCTAGGCGCTCCGTCAGGTGCTGGAACCGGGCCTCGTGGTCGAGGTAGTGCTCGTTGAGCAGCGAGGCCTTCACGGTCCGCAGGTACCTCGTCGTGGCCCGCGCGAGCTTCTCGTTCCGCTGGAGGTACACGTTGTGCTGGAACAGCACGGCACGGAGCCGGACGTCTTCCGCGAGCTGGAGCAGGTCGTCCTTGCCCTCGACGCCCGCGAGCCGGTCGAGCTCGGCCACGAGCGCGGGTCGGCGTTCGAGGAGGTCGTGCTCGGCGACGATCGCCAGCCCGAAGTAGATCGGGATGACCTCGAGTCGGTACGGGCGATCGTGCTCGGCGAGGAAGTCCTCCAGTGCGGTCATGACGCCGTTGCGAGGTCCGCCCTCGGTCTCGGCGTTGCATCATCGGGTTGAGGCCGAGGCCGCCCTGCGAGGCCAGCTTCCGGCGCCACGGCTTGATGCCTGCGTGCCGCCACGGCTGACGGAACTCGTCGGGAACGTCGTCGGGGTTGTAGTAGAGGTCGCGACGACCGTAGGGCCAGCCCACGTCGTGGAGCATCAGCAACGGCAGCGGCGTGCCGTTGGTCGTGGCCACCTCGCGCAGCAGCCGGAGCTCGTTGTACACCGTGTACCAGTTGTGGTCGCCGTCGATCAGTGCGGCATCCATCGGGGGAAGGTGTCCCAGGACGTTGACGCTGAGGTCCCGGTGGAAGACGTACTGGCCGCCGAAGCGGGCCACGTGTTCCTCCGGGTCGAAGCCGGGTACCGGGTCGATCACATGGAGCTCGGTCTCGGGACCGAGGCTGCTCGATGATCTGCTGTCGGTCGTTCTCGCCACGGAGTGCACCGATCTCGACGCGAGCTGCGCTTGAGCCCGTGCGGCGGCTCCAGCACGGGAGAGATGGCGATCGTCCCGACGAGCGGGAACATGTCCGCGAGCGCTCCCCTGTGTCGCGATGGATCGCTGGAGCCGTGAGGCAGTGCGCCTCTCGCGAGGTCGTCAACGACGGTCGTGAGAATCAGTGCTCGCACGTTGCGGCGATGGCGTCGACAGCGGCCGGCACGGATTGACGTCTAGAGTGTCGACGGACTCAGGAGGTAGGAGCCACCGATGTCCTACGTGATGGTGCCGGTCCCCGAGGACCGCGTGAAAGATGTGATGCAGTTCGTCGTTCGGATCGTGAACCAGGACGCGCTCGAGGACTGGGACGAGGAATCGATCGCCCAGATGTTCGAGGACGTGGATGAGCCGAGCCGTGCCCTGCTCTCGACCGTCGCCCAGGCGGTCCAGGAAGGGCGAGCGACCGCTCGGTCGCAGACGATGCCGCTGCCATTGATCGAGCTGAGCCCCGCGAGGCTCATCGGAATCTGCTCCGTGAGGTCAACGACGATCGCCGCGACGGAGCGCGCCGGGCCTGGTTCACCCAGCGACTGGTCCCGGAGACCCTGCCCAACGGTCGGAAGCGCAACGTGCGGGTCCTGTCGATGAAGGACGAGGTCGCCCCCCTGGTCACCGCGGCCGATCGTGAGCATTCCTGCTGGCCGAAGGCGATCCCGCTGGAGGCCGGAGCCCGAGCAATGAACCTGCGGCCACGACGCCATGGAGTCGGCGATGAGCGCCGTCCGACGCTGACCGAACATGGCGCCGGTGCGTGCGCAGACCCGTCCCGGCGATCGAGGTCGACGACCTGTCGGTGTCCTACCGGATCCGCCTGGACAACGACTCCGCCTGGGCCGACATCCGCGACGTGTTCCACCGCCGGAAGAAGCGGGAGAACCGCGAGCGGGTCGTCCCTGCCCTCCGCGGGGTGTCGTTCGACGTGCCCCAGGGGTCGGTCACCGCGGTGATCGGCCGCAACGGCGCGGGCAAGACCACGCTGCTGCGGACGCTGTCGGGAGTGCTCGCGCCCGAGACGGGGCGGGTGGTCGTCCGGGGCCAGATGAACCTGCTCGCACCGGGCATCGGCTTCAACCAGAGCCTGTCCGGCCGGGAGAACATCCGGCTCGGGGGGCTGGCCAACGGCATGGTGCCGGAGCGGATCGACGCGCTCACCGGGGAGATCGCCGAGTTCGCCGAGCTCGACGAGTACATCGAGTACCCGATCAAGACCTACTCGTCGGGGATGAAGGTCGCGCTTGGCCTTCTCGGTCGCCGCGCATCTCGACCCCGAGATCCTGCTGATCGACGAGGCGCTCTCCGCGGGAGACGCGGCGTTCGCGCCGAAGGTCGGCAAGAAGATGGCCGATCTCTGCGGCCACGGGCGCACCATCGTGTTGGTGACCCACAGCCTGCAGTCGATCCGGACCATGGCCACCAACGCCATGTGGCTCCACCAGGGTCGGGTGGTCTGCACCGGCGACCCCGATGATGTGCTCGGCCGGTACATGCGCTACTGCCGGCTCGAGCAGCTCGAACTCGCTGGAGGACGGCGCAGAATGAGTCGCCCGAGGACCAGGACGAGAGTCGATGTCGCTCGACGACGACGAGGAGCCGTCGCCGCTGGGCGCGGCGACGACGCTGCCGCGGCGAACGACGTGCGGGAACGACGCCAGGCCGCGCCGTTCGGTCACGCCGTCGCCGACGACCAGCGGCAAGCCGTGGAAGCGGTCGCTGAGGATTCTGGGGTCGTCAGGGTCTCCGATGCCCGGTCACGCTCCACGCCTCCCCATCCGCCAGTACGTCCGCGATCTCTGGTCTCGCCGGCAGTTCCTCGTGGCGCTGGCCAAGTCGGAGCTGCGAGGCAAACGTTCGAGCACGCTCCTCGGCAGCATCTGGGCGCTCCTCGACCCGATCTTCCAGGCCGCGATCTACTTCTTCCTGTTCACCGTCATCCGCGGGGGCGGAGGTGATGGCGGCGGCGGCCGTACGATTGATTTCCTCCCGCTCCTCATCGGCGGCATCTTCCTCTTCCGGCTCGTGCTCGGCCGCGCTCACCGAGGGCGGAAATCGATTCGCAGGTCGAGCTCGCTCATGCTCAACTCCAACTTCCCACATGCGCTGCTCCTCGCCTGCCGTCGTGTACAAGGGCGTGCTCGGCTTCCTCCCGACGATCTTCGTCTTCCGTGGCGTGCATGCGCTGCTCGGGCCGCCGCCACGTCGGGGTTGCTGTGGGTGCCGCTGTTGCTTCGGCATCCAGATCGCTGCTGGGCACCGGGCTCTCGTTGTTGATGGCGACGATGGTCGTGTTCTTCAAAGACGTCGAGAAGGCGCTCCAGTACGTCCAGCGCATCCTCTTCTCACCACCCCGGTGATCTACCTGCCGCTGGCCATGCTGCCCGACGGCATCCGAAGCGTGTTGACCTTCCAGCCGCCTCTTCCGCGCTGTTCGCCAACTGCCAACTGGTGTTCGGCGGTGGGTCGGCCGACATGACGTACCTCCTGTACTCGGTGCTGTGGGCAGGAGGCCTCTTCCTCGTCGGCGGCTGGCTGTTCATGCGGTACGAGCGGGAGATGGCGTCACGGCTCTGAGACGTCGTCGCACCGGGATCGAGTGGTGTCGCGGGCGGCGGGTACTCATCCGTCAGGTCGGGATTTCGTTCCACCCAGCCAGATGGCCGCGGTGAGCGCCCCGTACAGCTGCTCCTTGGCGTTCTCCGTCCCGCTCCGAGAACTCCGCGATGGCTCGACTCGACCGCTGTTCGATCGAGGATCTGGTGGACGGTCGGTTGGAGGCGTGGTCGAGCAGCGTGGCGGCGCATGACCTCGACGTCGGCCGCTTCGTTTCGGCGGGCGGCGCGCGACGACCGACGATCATCGAAGGTGGTCGCCTGGCTTTCGGGCTCCGCGGCGTCGGATGCTGAGCGGGTTCGGCTCTCCGGCTCGGGAAGGTGCGGTCCGGAACGACCTCCTGCTGGCCGGCCGCGCTTGGCGAAGAGGCCAGTCGGGCGAGGTCGGGCGCCGCCCGTTCGTAGTTGCTCCCGGCAGATCCCCATTGCCGTGTGTCGGTCCCGGGGGCCGAGGGATCGCGGCGCGGACCGCGGTCGGAGAATGGAGGGGGAGGCACGCACGTGCGTTTCGTCGGTCTTCGAGCGCCGGGACCGTACCAGCGTCGCATCCGAATGGCGGAGGTACATGGCATCGACCGCATCCTGCGGAGCGTCGCTCCATGTCGAAGCCCTCGTAGGCAGCGGCCCGTCAACTCGGTGCTGGTATCGGCGACGAAGCGCATCCGTCTCGAGGATTCCTGACGCTCCGTATCCCCAATCGCTCGGGAGGCGCCCTTCGAGAAGTTGGTGCGTGGTTCTGGATGCGGGTCATTCCGGCGTAGTTGGTGGACAGGGTCTGGCCGTAGAGCCCGTTCCGAGGTCGGCACGCCGGGGTCACCGTGCGGTGGAGCAGATCGAGGGCGCCGCCACCGCGGTCCGCCGTAGGGGGCCATGGCCCACGTGCGCGACGAAGTGCCGCAGCTCTCGTTCGTCGACGTTCTGCGATGCTCGGCGGCCAAGACGACGTGCTCGAGCCGCTGACCGCTGGCGAGCTTCCAGGTCTGCAGGACCGATCACCGTGCCGCAAGTTGTACGTTGCGCGGCCAACTATCAGGGCGACCACGACGTCTGGAAGGCCGGGGCTGCCGAACGTCTGATACTCGATTGCCGCCCTCGAAGCCCTTCAGCGAGGAGCACGGCGAGCCGACCGTGAGATCCGGTATCTTCCGGTGAGCTCGACGATGCGACGCTGGACCGGAAGGCTGGCCGCGGTGCGGATCGAGGTCACGATGTCGGAGATCAGACCTCCATCGAGCAGACGGTCCGGGCTCCCTTCGAGCGGCCGCCGCCACGGTGGTGTGGTGTCGCGGGTCAAGGAGATGCCGCGTGCGCTGATCGTACGGCTTCGTGCCGAAAGGCGCGACCTCGACGTCCTGATAGCCGGTCCGGTGCCCGATCGGGTAGCCGCTGTACGCGAGCCACCCGGCCCCGAGGAACATCTCGACTCGGAGAACCGGCAAGAAGCACGCAGCCAACCCCGAGTCGGGAGGAGATGAGGGAATACCCGTCCACCTCGGATCGATACAACAGGCTCGTCCCGAGGAGTCGGACGCCACGACGCCGTGCCCGCCGGCGTCGAGTAGATGGCGGTGAAGACGCCGAGGAGTCCGTCGGTACCGGGTCAGCGGACGGCTCCGTACATGACGGGCGAGCTGTGCTGACCACGGCTCATCGTTTCCCCATCCCGACCTTGGCCAGAGCTGGCCAGTGAAGGCCGTCAATCCGTCTGAGGCGACGTGGCACCTGTCTCCCGTACCGAGGTCCACGTGGTCTTGCAACCGGCGAAGACCACCGTCGACTCCGGGTTCGACCAAACGAAGTGGGTCGTGGGTTGGGACCGGAAGCTCCGGTGGCGTCGGCTCCCGGAGAACGGCCTCGACATGGCTCGGAATCGAAGGACCGGCCGCGAGTACAACACCAGCACGCTCAGCTCTCTCCCCGCACTCCTACAGCATGGCACCCACGAGGTCCGTCGGGGAGCAGGGCCACCCGCGAGGTTCCGGTGCCGTTGGTCACCGTGTGACAGTGGCACCATCAACCCAGTCGTTCGACGTCTCGTAGTGGAACTGGAGGAGATCGCCGTAGTGGGCCTTGAAGTACTCGATGTGCTCGGCGTCGAAGTGGTTGACCCAGTCGCCGGCGACGCCCTTCCGGAGGTGACTCGTCACGTCTTCCTCGCCCGGCGGCCGCCAGCGACTTCTGGAAGCTGTGGTCCTCCGCGATCTCTTCGATGACGTCGGGAGTGACGGCACCGGGCCCATCGATCTCGAGGAAGGATGCCTGGTGCGCGCAGGTGCGTCGGCGGTGTCGGTCGTGAGATCCTCCATGCGGAGCTCGAGCGCTGGGGACGGTCGTAATCCCGACGCGCATGACCTTGGACTGGAACTTCGCCGGCTTGAGCTCGAGCATCAGTCCCTCTCGTTCGGAGACCGCGTTCGAGTCGGTCTCGATACTCGAGGAGGTTGCCGAACGGTGGATGGCTGTAGCGGTGGGAGAAGTCGGCCGACACTGCGATGGCGCGGATCGCGGATGACGTGAAACGCTACGGGCCGAGATCGACGATGTGTCGCTGCGCGTTCACGTCGGCAGAGGAAGGTCCGGTCCGGTCTCCGAATCGCTCTGGTGAGATCTCCGTCGAAGTCCTTCAGGGCCGCTGACGACCATCCGTTCCGCGACCAATGACTTCCAGAGGTCGGCGACCACGGCCTTGATCCACTGCGTGGCGCACTTGTGATGCCCGAAGTAGGCGGCGGAGCGGCACCGGAGGATTGCTCGCAGCACGTTTCATCATGAGGCGAGCAGCGTGCATGACGATCCAAGGAGTACGGGTTGCCCCGTCCAGCCATGCGTCTTGGCTGTGTGCCTCGTCTGTCGGTTGTTCGACGAGCATCGTCCGGTCGTACGACGCCATGCCGCAACCGGTCTGGAACTGGTGCGGCTCGCTCGAGTCCCGGGTGAGCTAGGTGCGTCTCGTAGTCCACATCGGCACGCCGAAGACCGGGTACGACCACACTGCAGACCGCTCTGCGGACCAATGGTGCCCGGCTCCACGACCTGGGATCCTGTATCCGACGCCGCCGCGAGGTCGGCTGAACCACGGGCTTCTCGTCGCTGCCGATCGCGACAGGTTCGGAGGCTTCCTCGGGAGTTCCGTGACGGGCATGGAGATCCGACATCGATTCGGGCCCCAGGCCCACCGATACTGGAACCGTCTGCGCCGGAGGTCGAGGGGTCGGGGGCCGAAGTCGTCGTCCTCTCCAGCGAGCACCTCTACGGCCGATCGAAGGATGATGTCGCTCCTGCGGGACATGCTCGAGACTCTCTACGACCGACATCGAGGTCTGTTGCTACATCCGCGACCCCCATCGGCCTACTACGTCTCGATGTTGCAGCAGCGGGTGAAGACCGCCCACGCAGTCCCCCGGCCGGACCAGTTCCATCTCGCAGCCCAGCAGCGCCTCTCTCGCTACCGGTCGGCCTTCGGCGATGGTGACGGTGCGCTCGGCGGAGCGCGATGCGCTCATCGGTGGCGGAGTGGTCGCGGACTTCCTGGAGACGTTCCTTCCAGATGAGTGGACACGGCGTCGACGTCCATGCTCCTGATCTCAACCAATCGATGTCGGCGGAGGCGATGTGCGTCCTCCGATGGGGTCCGCCGGTCCGCGTGGCCGGACGACGACGGCTGGTTCGTTCCGGAGAGTGGCCGCATCCTCCGTGTCTTGACAGGCCTGCCGTCGTCGCTTCGGACAGACCCGACCGTCGTTGCGTCCGGAGATTCGCTCGGCGTTCCTCGATCGGCGCCGGGAGGACATCGAGTTCCTCGGCCGCGAGTACGGCGTTTCGGTCTGCGCGAATCCGGGCATGGCCGAAGGCGATGCCGGACGATCCTCCAGGATGGTCGTCCGATGATCTGCGGCACCTGCTGGATGTCGACCCGCGCAGTATCGAGCGTACGTTCCACCGAACTGGTGAAGGTGCTGGCTCAACGGCCTAGCGCTCTCTGCTGTCGGCAAGCGGCTGGTACCCAGCCCGCTGCGGAGGCGGTAGGGCCGACGGCTGCCGGTCGCTGCGGCTAGGTCGAGCCGGCCGCGAGCTTGCAGATGCTGCCGCTCGAGCGTGACGATGTCGAGCTCGCCCCGGCCGTCGGTGTCGATCGACGTGATCCGCCGAGCGTCTTCGGACCACTTCGAACTCGTCGATGACGGTACCGTCCTCGAAGCGGAAACTGCCGGACGAAACCTCCGCAGTAGTCGCTGTAGAGGGGAATGCGCCCTGGAGCTCGGGGATGGCCTCGCCGCGGTCGACGTGGCCGGCCACGACTGCGCAGACGCCCTGGGAGCGTTCGACCTGGAGCACGGGTTCAACGGTGCCGGAGGTGTTGCGGCTGTCGGCCATGAAACACTTCGGTGCCCTCAGCGACCGGCCAGCCGTAGTCGAGACCGGCAAGCGTCGAGCGGTTGCTCGTTGATCTCCTCGATGCTCGCCTCACCGAGCGTCAGCCACGTAGAGCACCTGGTCCTCGGCGTCGATGGAGATCCGCCAAGGGTTTCGGAGACCGTGCGCGGCCCAGCAGCTCGGGCAAGCCTTCGCCGTCGATGTAGGGGTTTCCGTCAGCAGGCTCGGCGACTCCTGGCTCAGACACGTCGAAGACGGTGGATCGCGCCAGCACGGTTCGTCGATGTCCGGGGCCTTGTGACGTTCGTGGCCATCCCCGATGCTGAACCAGAGCGCCTCGTGCGGGCCGAAGGTCAACGTCCCCCCGTGTCGTGGAGTCTCTCGACGGGCCGAAACTCCCGGAGGACGACCGCCGAATCAGGATCTGCCTTGTTCGGATCGTCCGAGACCTGATACTCGACGATCTCCAGAGGCCCGCTCATGTCCGCGGTCGTAGACGAAGAGGCGGCCGCCCTTGTTCGCCGCGTAGTCGGGATGGAACTGCCAGGGTGGAGAAGGCCGCGCTCACCTCGGCCCCTCTCCTCGCCGTCGCCGTTCTCCTCGAGCCCGCGCCGACAGGATCGAGGAACGGTTCCTCGACCAGGCCGCCCGTACCCTGGATGATGCCGGATGCCCCCTTGTGTCTTCTCGAGGAAGAAGAGCCGGTCAGCTGGGCTTCCCCTGAAGCATCGGAGGGTTGCTGATTGGGGTGGAGCCTCTCATCCGGCAGTGCGCGTGTCGCCATCGTCGGTCGAGAGCGGGTTGTTCACAGCGGCCTGATCCTCCTCGTCGACGGCCGCTCGTCGGCGAGCACGGCTTCGTAGGCGACCGGAGGCAACATGTTCGCCGAGCTGTGCCGGCGCCGGTGGTTGTAGCGGTCGATGAAGTCGGCGACCTCGCGTCGGGCCTGGTCCTTGGTGGCGAAGTGCCGGCGCGACAACAGCTCCCACTCGAGCGTCGAGTTGAAGCTTTCAGCGACGGCGTTGTCCAGAGCCGACGCCACCCGACCCATCGACTGGACCACGCCGAGCGCCTTGCACGCCTTGGTGAACAGATCGCCGGTGTACTCGCCGCCCTTGTCGGAGTGGAAGATCACGCTGGCCACGTCACCGCCACGAACGGCGGCGGCCATCAACAGCGCAGCCTTGGCGAGTGGGGCGTCGTGGTGCTCACCGATCGCGAACCCGGGCAGGCGGCGCGACGCCAGATCCTCGACGATGGCCAGGTACAGCTTGCCCTCGTCGGTGGGGATCTCGGTCAGGTCCCCGCACCACTTCTGGTTGATCCGCTCGGCGGTGAAGTCCCGGCCGACCAGGTCCGGGATCGGCGCCGCCGCCTTGTCCGGGCGGGTCAAGCTCCGCCGCTTGCGCTTCGGGCACCGGCCGACGAGGCCCTGGCGGGCCATCGACGCCGCCACCGTGTTCACCGACACCGACCAGCCCTCTTCGACCAGGTCCTCCCACGCCCTCGGGAGCCGTACGTGCCTGGCGTGCCTCCCGAGTCCTCGAAGGACGCCTTCGCCGCCGCGTCCAACTCGACCCGCCGTTGCTCGCGGCCCGTGGGTGGCCGGTTGAGCCACTTGTAGAACGTCGACGGCGCCACGCCGAGGTATCGGCAGCACTTCGCGTGGGGCACGCCATGATCGGTCCTCTGGGCAGCGATGAACGATGCCACGGTCATCGCGTCGCCTCCTTCACCCACAGGACCACCGATCGCTTGAGGACATCACGCTCCATCCTCAGCTCCGCGTTCTCGTGCTCGAGCTGGTTGAGCCGAGCCCGCTCGTCGACGGTCAGCCCCTCGGACTCGCCCCGCTCGATCCGGTCCCTCTTCACCCAGTTGCCGAGCGTGCCCGGGTGCAACCCGAGATCGTCGGCGACCTGGGCGATCGACTTGCCGGTCTCACGAACGATCCGCACCGCGCCCTCACGGAACTCCGGGTCGTACTTCCTTCGCACTTCTGCCATGACATCTCCTCATAGTGGATGTCTCCACACTTCGAGGGGATGCCCGCGGCGGCGGCGGCGGACGGCGACGGTCTTGCCGGAGCCGACTTCGCCGGTGATCACGCCGAGGGCGGCTTCGTTGACACACCAGGTGATGCGGGCGCCCCGCCGTCGCCACGACCGACAACTCGGCGAGCACCACCCCATCCTCACCGGACCTGACGCAACACAACGCCTACGTCCTCAACGAACGTGTCGCCCTACGGTCGGGCTGCGGAGGTCAGGTGATCGATCAGCAGCCGCAAGCCGGTGGCGATCACGACCGCCTTGGAGACCACCTGGCCGCCGTCGCGGACATGCAGGTAGGTGGCGTCGAACCACACGTAGATGAACGGCTGGTGATCCAACCGGCGGGTGCGCAGGTGGGCGACCTCGACATCGATCTCCTTGCAGATCCGCGACACCGTCGACTTCGACACGCCCGAGTCACAGCCCAGGGCGCGGACGAGGTCATCGACCTTGCGGGTCGAGGTGCCCTTGATGTAGGCGGTCATGATCACCGCCCACAGGGCCTTGTCGATCCGCCGGCGCGGTTCCAACAGCTCCGGGAAGAACGACCCCGACCGCAACTTGGGGATCTGCACCTCCACATCACCGGCCGGGGTCGACAGCTGCTTCGGGCGGTGCCCGTTGCGTTGGGCCGTGCGCGTGTCGGTGCGCTCGCCCGGAGCCGCGCCGATCCGGGCGGTGAGCTCGGCCTCGACCAGCTCCTGGATCGACACCCGCAAGATCTCCGCCAGCGACGACGCAAGCGTTCCATCGTCATCGAGTAGACGCGCGCTCAGCTCCGACAGGGCAGACTCGTTGGTGGCCATCGTGCGACTCCTTCTCAGTTGGTTCAGGTCTTCTGAGAATCGCACGGTGGCCAACCACGTCATGGGGACCCCCACGCCGGGCCGGCCTACCTACACCACGTGATGGGACTCACCCTCGGTTGTGTTCCATGCTGGTCAAGGCTCGGGAACGATCTCATGCCCACCAGCCAGATGGCCGCAGACAGTCGCACCATAGATCTGCTCGCGCGCCGGTTCCGGCAAGACCGCGAATGCCGGCGATGGCGGCCTCGACGGCACCACGGTCCACGAGCTCGAATACCGGATTCGATGGGTCGTCGAGCAAGTGGCGCCGTATGACGTCGAGGTCGGATGCCTCCGTCTGGCGGCGACCTCTGATCTCACCGTCGCTCGTCTTCGATTGGACAGCCGCTTTGGTGGCGGGAGCGGTGGAACGTGATCGGGCTTCGACGATCGGCTTGGTACACGTTCGTCGGGCCAGCCGCCCTTGTCGAACGGTGCGTCCGCGAGGGCGGGCACCGTTCGTCTGTACAGCTCGCGGTAGATCCGCTGCCGAGTGACGTTCCCGGGCGCCGATGGAGACATGCGAGATGCACGCCCGCTGGCGAGTGCAGGGAAGACCGCGGTTGTTCTCGTCGACCTTCCTGGGTCGGCCCGAACCACCGACGCATCCGTTGTCGGATGTACATGCTGTCGACGACATCCTGTGGTGCGTCGTTTCCTCGTCGAATGCCGGCGTAGGCAGCCGACAGGAGCTCGCGCTGGAAGTGCTCGAGGATCGAAGGTCTGACGATACCGGCGGAACCGATACCAGAGTGGACCAGCAGGGTCTGTTGTAGGCCGGCATGGTGCGGAGTCGTGTCGTGGCGGGGTAGTTGGTCGAGAGCGTCTCGCCGTACAGGCCGTTCAGGGTCATGCGGGTTCCGTCGGGCGGCATCGATGAGCCCCCGTCGTGTGCATTGCGCATGCCCGCGGAGTCGCCGACGTTCATCCGGAGCACCAGCTCCCGTCGGGTGCATTCGGGGTACGCTGCGGCAGCTCGATCCCTCCGGTACACGATTTGCCCGAGGAGATCCGGATCGAACCCCGTTTCGTGTCGAAGGCCGTACTCGTTCGCGAGCGAACCGTCGCGACGACGACATCGGGTAGGTCCGGTCCGCCGAACGTTCGGTATTCGAAGTCGTGCCGCGACACCTTCGGCAAGGAGAACGGCGAGGATGGTGCGGGAGTCCTTTCCACCGGTCAGCTCGACCACCTTGTTCGGCGCGGGCGGAGTGCCGCAGCGTACCCGATGGATGCGACGATGTCGGAGTAGAGCTCCTCGAGCGAGGCTTCCGGGTCTTCCTTCGACGGGACGATGCCAGGGCGCTGGCGCATCGCGGTAGGTGACGCCATCGGGTGCTGACGTGAGCTCGGACGCCGAACGGGACCATCTCGACGTCCTCGAACCCGGTGCGGTCGCCGATCGGGTAGCCGGTGTAGGCGAGCCAGCCGACGCCCATCGGGTCGCGCCGCGGCGGTCCCTCGACGGACAAGCGGGCGGTGAGCGGGAGACGGGTCGAGATTGCTCGACGCCCCACCGACCTGTGCTCGGTACAAGGGATGCGTGAACAACGAGTCGTTCGCGACGGCGCCGCGACCGCTGCGCGTCCGAGCGACACGGCCGCGAAGATGCCGAGGAGTTCGTCCGTGCCGTGCTCGAGCGGGTGTGTCCGGAGGTGATCGGCGAGTCGCTTCGCCCAGGCTCCTTCCCGCCGGCCAGGGGCCCGACCGTGGCCACAGCTGACCGGCGAATCCCGTCAGCCCGTCGGCTTCCAGCGTGCAAGCGGCTGCCCAGGCCGAGATCGACATCGTCCTGCCAGCCAGCGACGACCACCGTGCCGGTTTCGTTGGCCCAGAGAGTGCTGCCGGGTCGGCCTGGAAGGTAGATCGCTCGGATCCGGGTCGCCGGAGGGCAGCGATCGTGTGGTCCGGGATCTTCGTCCGGCGACCACTGCGAAGGTCAGCATCGAGCCACGCCCCGCTTCGGTGGCCTCCTGGTCAGGACGATGCCGGAGATGCTCGAGGAGCACGAACAGGCACGGCTCCGCCCGCATGTGGAACTCGCTCGGCCACCGGATGGTGCTCGCTGTCTCCACTCGTGGCCCGAGCATGTAGTCGCAGTGCGGGGCCGGATCGCGGCACGTAGAATACGACGTCGATCTCGTCGAAGAGCCTCGCGGATGCAGGCGGTCGAGCTCGACGAGCGCTCTCCTCTCGCAGGCCGTAGAAGTACTCGCCGGAGATGATACGTCACCTCGGCTGCGGGAACCGGCGACCTCGCGCCGCAGGTCGTCCCAGTACGGCGGAGCCGTGAGCGGCGGATGGCGTCGTCGTCGTGCATCGGCGCGCTGGGCGAACTCCCGCTGGATCTTGGCCGTGGGTCCGAGGATGGTCGCGAGCAGGTTGTGGTTGGTGGCGCCTCCTGGGCGGTGACGGGTACAGCATCCCGGCCTTCCGCAGCAGGCCGGGCGTTGTTCTTCAACGAGGTCTGCAGCGTCGTGGTGCCGGTCTTCGCCGTGCCGATGTGCAGGATCAGTCGCATCGCTGCTGGTCTCGGTTCGCCCACGGGAACGGAACTGCCGGCTCGGGCACCGACAGGAGCTCGCACAGCGGTGCCCACCCCTCGCCCGCGGTGATGTCGAGCTCGAGGAAGTCCGAGCCGACCACGCGAAGTGGCCCCGGACCCGGTCGAGGTGGTCCTCCCACTCGCGGGTCCAGCCATCGCGGTCGATCTCCAGGAACGTGCCGTGGTACTCGCCCGCCGCCTCCTTCGCCCGGTTGCGCTCGACGTGACGCCGGCGGCTCTCCAGCCAGTCCTCGAGCGGCCGGACGGTCAGCACGAAGCGGCTTCCCGGGTACTGCTCGTCCACGAGCTCCACGTTGCGGTACAGCGGCTCGATGTCGGAGAACGCGTCGTAGCGGGGATCGAGGTCGTCGAGCGCCGGACGTCCGGCTGCCAGCGCCGCCTCGACGGTCCGGCGCGTCTCGGGTCCGCCCCAGTGGAGGCTTCGGAACCCGAGGATCGTCATCGCCTCGTGGAACGACGAGGTCCCGGTCTTGTTCAGGCCGACGCAGAAGATCCGGGGCCGGTCGGGACGGAGCGCCGGATCAGCCACGGGACCAGTCCTCCAGCGACGACCGGTCCCCGTAGCCGGCCCGGGCCATGGTGTCGCCGGCGAGATCGACGAACTTGCGCCGCCGGCGCCGGTCCCAGTCGGCCCAGTCGTCGTCGTCGGGCCGGGACGGGTCGTGGACCCAGCTCGAGTTGATCCGCTGCTTGCCGAAGAAGTTCCCCGGGCCGGGGTGGTGCCGGGTCCCGAGGAACTCGAGGATCCGCTCGAATCCGGTCTCCGGGTCGGACGCGAGGTCCTCGTTGCGGACGGTGAGGCATCGGTCGCCGTGCACCTCGCCGAAGTCGAGGGCAGCTTCGACCCAACGCGCCCACGTGTCACAGCCCTTGGCGAAGTCGGACGACCAGGTCGGGATCTCCTTCGGCTGGGCGGCGTCGAGCGTGGAGCGGTCGAACTTGCGCTCGAAGTTCGACATCGATCGGACGACCTGGCGGCCGTCGCGCACGATGTGGACGAACGACGCCCCGGGGAACAGCGCGGCCACCGTCTCCACCATCGGTGTGTAGAGCGGGGTCTGGTCGATCCAGCGCTTGCCGTCGGCGCGGCTGGAGAAGAGGGCGTTGAGCCCGAGACCGAGGAACGCGAGCAGCTCGTCGAGATCGACCTCCTCGTGCGCCAGCCACGACGGCGTCACCCGGTTGGTGTGCCGCTCCCACGAGCGCTCGGCGCGCCGGTCGTTGAAGAGGTCGTGGAGGATGTAGGACTCCTTGCCCACCCGCAGGTCGGGGTGCCGGTTGAGCGACTGGGCCAGGGCCGTCGTGCCCGACCGGGGCGAACCGATCACGAAGATGGGATCCGGGCAGATCCCGTCGAGCGCGAGGTAGGGGGCGACGTGGTCGGCGCTCACCGGCGTGCGCCCTCGTCGAGCTTCACCGTCCCGACGTAGTCGGTGGCGTCCCGGTTGTAGTACGGGGGCGCGCGGTCGGGATCAACGTTGTGCTTCCAGCCGTACTTGTACCGGTGGGCCTGGAGCAGCAGGTTCGATCGGGCCTGGCTGCTGGTCCGGCGGGCGTGGATCACGCGGGCTGCGGGGACGGGAGAGAGCTCGATGCCCAGTTCCCACGCCCGGTGCCAGTAGTCGGTGTCCTCGCAGAACGCCGGGCTGAACCACTCGTCGAACACCCCGACCTCCTCGTAGACGGCCTTGGTCATCATGAAGCACCACCCTGAGGTCCCGCCCTGGTCGGGCCAGGCGAACCCGCGACCGTCGCAGTGGTCGGTGTAGGGGAAGGCCACCCGGCGCCCGTCGTTCGCGGCTTCGTAGAGCGCCTCGTCCCAACCGGGTTCGACGGTGCAGTCGCTGTTCAGCACCACGACGGCGTCGGCGGTGGAGAGGCGGATGCCGGTGTTCCAGCCGGTGGCGACGCCGCGGTTCTGGTCGTACCGGTAGACCTTGGCCGCGTAGGAGACCTCGTGTGGCGACCCGTTGTCGACCACGATCACCTCGGTCGGGATGCGGGCCACCTCCCAGATCCGGTCGATGGTGCGCCGGGCCATCTCGGCCAGCTCCGGTGTCCGGCTCCAGACCGGGATGCTGATGCTGAGGAGCGGCTCGGGCGGAGCGTCGTCCGGCGTGCCGTCGTAGAGGAAGCGGGGGTCGGTGTTCGGGAACGGCTCGATCGTGGTGGCGGGTGCGGACACTTCGGAAACGGCTCCGGTGGCTTCGGCGACGCCCTTGGCGTGCATGAGTCGGAACAGCGAACGATACGTCTTGTGGAGCTCGTCGAGGACCGACGGGTCATCGTTCGCCGCGGCCTCGAGCGCGGCGGCCTTGCGGCGCAGCGCAGGCTCGGTGAAGCGTCCCTCGGACCACAGCTGCTCGCTGTCGCCGGGGAGCAGCCGCGCCGCGATGTCGGTCCCCGGGTGCAGGGACGCCACGACGGCGTGCGCCCGGCCCTTCGCCAGCGTGCGGGCGCAGAAGCCGTCGAGGTCGAGCGGGCGCACCATCTCGCTGCGCGCCGAGGGGTCGTAGGTGACCCGCAGCCCGCGAGACGCGAGACGCCAGGCCATCTCGACGTCGATCGAGTACTCGAGGCGCTGGTCGTGCAGTCCGTGGTGCACCAGCAGCGACCGCTTGCACGAGATCCGTCCCTCCCAGAAGCCCCGCCAGTCCAGCTCCTGGCCGGGACCGAGCCGCTCGTAGGCGAACATGAGCCGGTCGACGTCGGTGATGTAGTGCATCAGCGGCGACGTCTCCAGCTCCGGTGCCCAGTCGGTGTGGCCGAGGACCGCGTCGGCCTCGGCGGGTCGGGCTTCGTGGGCTAGGAGGTGGCGTTCGAGGTAGTCGGGCGCGGCCCGGTCGTCGTCGTCGAAGAAGAGCACGAGCGGGGCCCGGGCCAGCAGCACGGCGTGGTTCTTGGCCGCGCTGCGTCCGGCGTGGGCGATGCGGAGACCGACGAGGTGCAGGCGGTCGCCGAACTCGGCGAGCATGGCCGGCAGCGCCGAGTGCTCGGAGCCGTCGTCGACGAGCACGACCTCGTAGTCGTCGCGGGGCGAGGGTCTGCTCGGCGAACGATCGGAGGCAGTCGGCCAACAGATCGGTGCGGTTGTACGTGGCGATGAGCACGCTGATCCGCGGGGAGCCGGTTCGGCGTCCACCGCGATCGGGCGCGACGGGTCGTTCGCCGCCGTCCGCGGTCCAGAGGCGGCTGGTGGACGGGTCGAAGCGTGTCGCCGCCGTCCTTCAGCGGTGTCCGGAGGCCGATGGTGACCTGGTCGGCGATGGCCGTGGGGCCGGCGAGACCGGCGCCGCGCCGCACCGACACGACGGGGAGCGGGGTCAGGCCTGCGACCTCGCGACCGACCACGCCGAGGTGGCGCTCGGTCGCCGGCGGTCCGGCCGTCGGGGCCGCTGGCGTGCGCCGGCTGGAGGCGATCGACGTCGAGCGTCACCTGGGTGGCGATGAGCCGGTCGAGGAAGCCGGAGGGGACGACGGCATCGTCGCGGATCAGCACGGTGAAGTCGGCGTCGGCGTCGTCCGGGAGGGTCGGGAACGTCGACTCCGCGTCGCTCTGCCAGTGCTGCACGACCGCCGAGGGTCTCGCTGGCCCGCAGCTCGCTCATCAGCGCGGGCGACGGCCCGGTGCGCGACGCCGGATAGGTGCCGATGACCGTGACCGAGGCCGTCGGTGTCGGGTCGAGCAGGGCCCCGGCACCCAACTCGTCGAGGTCGTAGATGAGCATGTGCTCGTCGTCGTGGACCCGCCGGTAGCGCTCCTCGAGGTGCGCCTGCAGCTCCGGGAAGCGGTGGCGCCACGAGAACTGGGTGCGGGGCAGGACGAACCACCGGGCGCCCGCCAGTGCGCTGCGCCTCCAGGTGCGTGATCGCGGCTCGGCCGTCGACCGGGTCGTAGCCGGCCCAGCCGCCGTCTCGCCCCTGCGGGAAGTGCCAGCACGTCTGCGAGCCCGCGTCGACGAACCCGTCGTCGCCGCCCGAGGCGACCAGCACGATGGCCCCGGGCGCGGCGACGTTCTGGATGCGCCGCCGCGACCTCGGTCGTCGTGGCCTGGTCCTCCGCGGAGGAGGACGACGCCCACGGGCCGTCACCGGCGAACGGCGGAGCACGCCGGCATCCACGATCGTCGGCGAACTGCGACTCGACGAGCTCGAGGCTGTGACGGGCGTCGACGTGGTCGGCACCGCTCGCCACCAGGCGCTCCCACAGCGCGTCGTCGGAGAGCAGCCGGGTGATGCCGGCGGCCATGTCGCCGGCGTCGGCCGCGATCAGCGCGTGTTCGCCCTGCACCAGGTCGAGGCCTTCGGCGCCGACGGGGGTGGTGACGACCGGTGTCCGGGCCATCAGCGCCTGGATCACCTTCCGCTTGACGCCGGCACCGTGCAGGAGCGGCACGAGCGCGATGCGGGATCGGTGCAGGTACGGCTGCATGGAGGGCACCCAGCCCACGAGGTGCACGCCCGGCACGGTGTCGTCGATGGGCAGCTTGGCCTGCGTCAGCCAGTTCCCGATGATGCTGACCGGGTGTTCGTCGAGCAGGTCGCGGTCCAGCAGCGGCACCACCTCGTTGCAGAGGAACTGGGCCGCCTCCCGGTTGGGGACATGACGGAAGTTGCCGACGAAGAACATGCCTCGGCGCTCGGCGAGCGGCACCGGTGAGCGCGGGACCTGCTCGGCGAGCGGGAGGGTGAAGACGCGGTCGTGGCCGAGGAAGTCGCCGAGCAGCTGCTGTTCCTTCTCCGATACGGCGATGATGGCGTCGGCGGCGTTGTAGGTGTTGAGCTCGCGCGACGCCTCGGCGCCGAACGACGACTCGAGGTTGCTGCGACGGCCGAAGGAGCTCCGCGCATTGCGGAGGAAGTGGACGTCCATCGAGTTGACGACGATCCGGGTCCGGCGGGAGTGCTCGCGGACGATCGGGATGATGCGTTCGGCGAGCTCCCAGAACGCGATGACGGCGAGGTCGAAGTTCCCCGACCGCAGGATCTTGTCGGCCCACCCGAAGCCGGCGTACGTGGAGACGCCCATCCGGCGGAGGCGTGCCGCGTGGCGCTCCTCGGCCACCCCCTCCTCCTCGCGGGCGAGGAAGGTGACGTCCCACCCGGCGTCGAGCAGGAAGCGGATCGTGTTGTCCACGTCCTGGGATCCGCTGTCGCGGTCGAAGGCCGGCATGCGGGTGTGCACGACGAGGGCGCGACGAACACTCATCGGCGGCACGACTCCACGTCGTCCCGGGCGAGCAGGTAGCGCCATGCACCCTCGCTCAGCTCGGTGGGTCGCTGGGGCCGCAGGTCGAGGACACGCTGCCACGACGATTCGCGCAGCGGCGTCGACGCCTCGCCGCCGTCGCCGCGCACGCGCACGGACGTGACGTCGGGGTGGTAGCGCACCGACCCGCCGGTGGCCCACACCTGGCTGCACCACTCGCGGAGGAAGGCGGCGCCGCTGACCGACTCCGGTCGGGGGGTCTCGGTTCCAGCAGCTCGGCCGACGCCGCGAGAAAGCCCGGCGACCAGCAGACCGGGCGGGCGTAGTCGTGCCACGGGGCTCGGACGTCGGCGGAGCCGTGGCCGACGAGGGCGACGGAGCGGTCGGCGAAGACCGTGCCGCCGGCCGACTCGAGGACGCCGTCGCTGCTGATGATCCTGCCCGACACCGCGGTCGACGGGTCGGCGACGGTGTGGTCGGCCGCGGCTCGCATGCTGCCGGGAAGGGGCAGGACGTAGGGCTCGACGACGCACGACGACGTCGTGGCCGTCGACGGCGACCGGTGCCGGCCGCGTCGATCGATGCCGAAGCGCAGCTCGGCCCCGGCGTCGTGGGCCCGACGGCCGAGTGCCGCCCGCCAGCGGTCGTCGTCGTCGGGGTCGGCGGAGATGACCAGCACGTGCGGCGCCGGCACGGCCTCGGCCGTTCGACCAGCGAGTGGACCTCGGCGACCTCGATCCCACCCTGCTCGGGCGCCGCGACGACCACGACGCCCCGGGTGGCGACGCGGGTCGGTTCGGCGAGGTCGCAGTCCCCGTCGACGACGACGACGGGCACCGAGTCGTCGAGGTAAGGCAGGTCGTCGCCCGCGCCGGGGGGCGGAACGTCGCGAGGCCCGGCAGCTCGGTCGACACATCGAGCGATGTCCGGTCGAGGACCGCGGGCTCCCCGGACTCGGGAGGGCAGAGGCCCTCGACCGCGGCCGCGCAAGCGAGGAGGCGTCCGGCGTCGGGCGACTCGTCGAGGTCGAACGCGAGGCCGGCGTGCTCCACGTCGGCGAGGGTTCGGTACGTGCCGACGAGGTGGTCCCGGAACAGGACGTGCTCCTGGAACCACGGGCGAGAGCCCTCGGGGACGAGCAGCCGGTCGTGGCCCTCGAAGCGCAGCGCCTCGAGGTGGGCGATGTGTGCGAGGTCGTCGGTCAGCGGCGCGCCCCCGGTGACCTGCGGGAACGGTGTGCCCGCCGGCGACCGGACGCCACGCACGTCGGGGGGGCTCCCCGGCTGGACGACCAACCACGCTCCGCCGGCCTCCACGGTGGAATCCGACGCAGGTCGGCGAACGCCGTCCTTCCAGCCCTTCAAGGCCGGCCCGCGTGTGGCACGGGGCCCGGTCGGGACGGGGCGAGCGCCCGGCCGCGCCGTCGCGCGATCACCTGGGCGCGGGCTCGCCGGCCCGCGGTCCGAGCATGGCGCAGGGCCCGCTGTGCCGGCGGCGGCATCCGCTTGGCGGCGACCTCCAGCTCGGCGATCGCGGCGCGAGGCCCGCCGTTCGGCCGCTCGGCGTGGCGCTGCGAACGGCTGCATCGGCTCGGAGGCGGCAGCCGGCGTCTGGAGCGCACCGGACGCGGGGACGCGGCCCGTTTGGTCCGGCCGAGCACTCGACGCACCGGGCGGAGCACGTGCTGCTCGCCGGCCCGCTTCGCCTTGCGGACCGCGCGCTGAGGTGTGGCGATGAACGCGTCGACCCGGGCGATGGCACCCTCGAGCTCGCGCTCGAGCTCGCCGAGTCGGTGCGTCGTCTTCTCGAAGTCCTCCCGGAGGCCATCGGCCGTTCGGAGCGCGTCCGCGTGCATCGTCCGCAGCTCGCCGGTCGTGGTCGACAGCTTGGCTTCGAGCTCGCGTGTCCGGACCCGGCTGCGTCGCTGTTCGAGCTCGGCTGCGTTCCCGCTCGAGCGCTCACCCTCGACCTCGGCGATCCGCGCCCGGAAGTCCTCCTCCCGCTCCTTGAGCCGTTCGATCGCCGCCTGGCGCTGGTCGGCATGCCGGGCGGCCACCGCGCCGTCGAGCACCAGACGCCGGACGCGACCTTCGTCGGCGGGAGCGGAGGGCGCAACCGGGACGCCGGCCTCCTCGCACAGCGTCGGCGTAGAGCTCGCGCAGCGTCGCACTGACCCCGGCGTCGGCGAGGTCGACGTCGATGGTGTGGTGGCGCAGGTCCTCGCGGACGACGGACTCGGCCGGTTGCAGGCCCGCGAACGAACACAGCCGGGCGAGCTCGCCGGCAGGGTCGTGGAAGAAGCTCTCGTAGTGGGTGACGAGGATTCGCTCGGACGGCACGGCGTCGCGGATCGTCGCGTAGTAGCGCTCCCAGAGGTGGAGGCCGAGCGAGTAGGAGTTCTGGTTCCTGCGCTTGAGCGACAGGGCGACCTCGATCGGATGCCGCACACAGAGGATGAAGTGCAGGTCGGGCTCGAGGTCGAGCCAGAACGGTGCGGTCAGACAGAGGCGGGGGTCCTTGAAGCCCCACCGATCGTGCTTCCGCAGGCCCTCGAGGGCCGCGACGGCGTCGTCGACGACGGGCGCGACCCGGGGATCATCGGCGGCCTGGGGCGGGAGCGCGCGGGCGGGTTGTCCCAGGCGCCGCCGGTGGCCTCGAGGAGCTCGTCGTTGCAGGCGACGATCGCCTTGTTCTCCCAGAAGCCTTCGGGGTTGTCGTCTGCGGCCTCGATGAACTCGTCGTCCGCGTCGCCGAGCAGGTGCAGGCCCGACTCGTGCAGGGCGCGCGTGATCATCGACGTCCCCGACCGGTGCATGCCCGTGATCGCTACCGGATGCCGCAAGCTCCCACATCCCCGATCCATCTCGACGTTCCAGGACGAACGCTCACCATAGGCCAGCGCGCATCGACGGCTTCGAGCGACCGTCTGCTGCGCCGGAGATCAGGGGAGGTAGCCGTTGTCCTCGAGCACGGCCTGCGCTCGGTCGGTCCCGAGGAACGACGGTGAACGCCTCGACGTCGTCCGAGCTGGTCGAGCGCGACGCTGACGAAGTCGATCACGATGTTCTGCTCTTCGTCGAGTTCGACGAGCTCGACGCCGTCGGGCACGTCGAGGCCGGCCCGGAACATCGGCAGCGGCGTCGATGTCTCCTGACGCGACCTGCTCGAGCGCCTCGTCCTCGCATCCGGTCTCGACGGTCTCGGGGTCGGGAGTGACGCCGAACCTCTCGAGCGCGGTGAGCACGAAGTCGCCGAAGGGCGTCTCCACACCGCACACCCTCGTGGTGCTGGTGCTGTCCGGCGCGAACGCGTCGACCGTCAGGTCGTCCGGGTTTCCTTCCGGCACGGCGTACACGACGGGGTTCCGGCCGAGCGGTTGGGGCTCGGCGTCGACGTCGTCACCGATCCAGTTCGGCGGGGTGATGGCCACGTCGGTGCCGTTGCTCAGGGCATCGTTCATGTCCGGCTCGCCGTCGACGGTCCGCAGCGCGACTTCGACGTCGGGTTCTTCCTCGCCGAAGGCTGCGACGAGCTCCTCGAGCATCGGCTCGGACACCGCTGGCCCGACGAGATCGACGATGCCGTCTGCGGCAGCCCCGTTGTCGTTGCCGTCGCCACCGCCGTCGTCGTCGTCGCCGCAGGCGGCCAGCAGGAGCATGGCCACGCCCAGCACGGAGATCATCTTGCGTCGCATCGACCAAACCTCCATCGAGAGGAGCGAGAGCATAGTCAGCGTGGCGTCGACGGTCGGAGCGCGACCGTGGCCCAGGTCCGCGGTCAGGCGCGTCTGGACGAGTCGCGTGCCGGTGGCCGAGGCTGCGCCGCCCGCGCCGACTGCTCGACGTGGGGCAGCACCGACGCGTGCACCGTGCCGACGTAGACCGGGGAGGCATCCGGTGGTCGATGGCGTTCGCCCCGGATCGCCTCGTAGTCGGTCTGCATCTCCTCGAACGTGAAGCGTCGTGAGGTGGCCGCGCCACCGTGGAACTGGTGGAACGTCCCCTCGCCGAGCAGCTCGATCAGCTGCGTGTCGGGCAGGTGGCAGGCGCGGCGGTACAGGTCGTGGTTGGCGAGCCCGCCGCCGGGCAAGCGGAACCGCTCATCCAACCCGCCGAGCTCCTCCCACACCGATCGTGTGAGGAACAGGCTGTTGCTCTCGCCCTTGACGCCGAAGATCCCCCGACCGGATGAACCGGCGAGGGTGCTGATCTCGAACAACCGGTAGCCGTCCTCCTCCCAGCCGGACCCGGCCAGCAGCTCGTCTTCGACGGTCTGGTCGTAGCCGACCTCGGGAGCGCGCATGTGCGTGGTGCTGCCCAGGTGCCAGGCGGTGGCGGTGATCACCGGTCGTGGGGACAGGACCGCTGCCCGCCGTGCCCCGGCGAGGAGGCCGGGAGAGGTGAGTCGGGCACCGTCGATGAGGAGACCGACGAGGTCGCCGCGCGCCAGGTCGATCCCTCGGTTGGCGGCGGACACGGGAGAGGCCGGGGCATCGGCGATGGTCTCGACGCGGAGCGTTCCGGCGAAGCCGTCGGCGAGATCGTCACCGGGAGGCTGTGGTGAGCCGTTGTCGACGACGATCACCTCGTAGTCGTCGTGTTCGATGTGGCGCTGGTGCGACGGGCTGAGGGAGCGCAGCGTGCGGGGCAGCTCGCGGGCCATGTCGTAGCTGACCACGACGACGCTCAACGGCGGCCGGCGTGGCCGGAGTGGACCGAGCCTCATGGCTTGGCCCGGCGTTGGATGGCGACGAGGTCGTGGGCCTCGAGTTGCGCGAGGAGCTCGGCGGCGCGGTGGTCCAGCGTGTGCGCGCCCAGCACGATGGCGCGCCCCGTTCGGCCCGCGCCCGGGCGTGGTCGGGCTGGTCGAGTACGTCCTCGACGGCCGATCGGAGGCTGGCTGCGTCGTGGTAGGTCGGCACGGTCTCGCCGAAGAGCTGTGGCACCTCGTCGAGGTGGTCGCTCACGATCGGGACGCCGCAGGCCAGGACGTCGAAGACGCGGTTCGAGACGAAGCCCGACGCCTTCATCGTCCCCCAGTGGTCGTTCAGGACCACGCCCGCGGAGCAGTACACGGTCGGGAGATCTTCGTTGGGGACGTGGTCGGCGACGACGAGCTCCGGATCGATGAGCTTCTCCCAGCCCGAGCCGTAGATCGCCGGGCGCAGACCGGCTTCCAGTGCGGTGGCGACCGAGTCCCGCAGCCGCTCCCGAGACTTCGCCACGATCGTCACCGGGTGCTGGTGCACCGGATCGGGTCGAGCCGGGCCGGAACCGGTGGTGGTCGGTGGCCTGGAGCAGGACCGCGACCGGGGTGTCGGTGCGTTCGCGGAGCTCGGCCGCGAACCGCTCGGACGCCACGCAGACGAGGTCGGCGTCGTCGCACTCCTCGGTGGTCACCGACTCCGGGTGGCTCACGATCCACAGGACGTGGACCTGTCCCGCGGTCCGTGGGGGACGTGCGGAGACCACGCAGCACGACGTGGACGTCGCACGCTCGCCCGGGGATGTGTCTCGGCCTCGTCGCCGGTCTGGAGGACGGCGGTGTGACCCAGCGCACTCGAGCGCTCGCGCCAGGCCGGTCGCCAGGTGCCAGTCGCCCCACCGCTCGGTGAGCTTCCGGCTCGGCACGGCGGTGGTGATCGCGATGCGGAGCCCACCGTCGTCCCCGGCCGCTCTGGGCAGGACCGATCCGCCGTGACGCTCGACCACACGCCGCCAGGCGAGGGAGTCGACGCCCACCGGCGTGCGGAGTGCCTCCAGGCTCTCGACCGGCCGGTCAGTCGGCCACCAGCGCCTCGCCCACGCAGAGCACCCGCCCCCCGGCCGCTCGCAGCCGGATGCACAGCTCCACGATGGCGGCATCCACGTCCGGGACCGAACCTGAGAGCCCGCCCACCGAGGTGACGGCATCGCGGCGCAGCAGGACGGCAGAAGCCGAGGCGGCCGGTACTTCGTCCAGGTGGAGGCCGTCTCGGACCTCGTCCCCGGCTCCGAGCGCGATCAACAGCGGTGTGCCGAGCCGATCCTCCACTGCGAGGCCACGTTCCCGGGTGAGCATGTCGTGTGGCGTGGCGTGCGGCAGCTTCCGGTCGGGGTGCACGATGTGCGCGCTGGCGGCCACGACCCCGTCGGCCATGGCCGCCCGGAGCCGTTCGACCCACCGGCGGTCCAACGCCTCGATGTTCGACCGGTGGATGCACACGAACTCGGTCGGTGCGGCGGCGATCCGCCGGTCGAGGTCGAGCACGGCGCCGATGCCGCTGTCGGAGCACGCCTCGTCGATCGACAGGACCGTGACGTCGCGGTGCGGATCGGCGGCCGGCAATCCCGCAACCGCCGCACGGAGGGCCCGTCGCCGGCGCGGACGATCTCCCCGGCTCGCCAGCGCGCGGGCTGTCACGCTGGCCCGACGCCGCAGCGAGCCCACTGCGGCGATCGTTCGCCCGGTGGGTCCCCGGAGCGGCGCGAGTGCTCGGTCGGCGCGGAGGGCGACGCGCACGACCGGCCGGGTCCGCAGCGATCGCAGGTCTGCGAGATGGGCTTCCGCCTGCTCGCGCCAGAACGCCGCTGCAGCACGCTCGGCGTCGGCGAGATCGCCGGTGGTCGAAGGCCGCTGGACGTCGCTCACCCGGCACGCCCCCGCCCTCGTCGCACGATGCGGCTGCAGATGGAACGCCCCCACATCGCCGTGAACCTACCTCGTCCCCTCCGCACCGAACCTGCCCGGCCCGGACCGGTTAGCTTCTCGCGGTGGCATTGCCGGATTTCATCATCGGCGGGGCGTCGAAGAGCGGCACGACGTCGTTGTACCGCTGGATCGGGAGTCACCCCGACGTCGAGGTGCCGGCGAGCAAGGAGTTGCGGTTCTTCGACGGCTACAACGCCGACAAGGGCTGGGACTGGTACGTGGACCAGATTCCCCGATCGCGTCGTGACGGGCGAGGCATCGCCCCGCTACCTGACCGACGCCGATCCCGTGGAGATCGACGCCCGGCTGCCTGAGGTGAAGCTGATCTTCCTCCTGCGCGAGCCGGTCGCCCGCGCGTACTCCGACTACTGGATGCACCGTGCTCTCGGATCCGACGACCGATCGTTCGAGGATGCCCTGGAGTCACCTGGCGTGTGGCGGCGATGCATCGTCACCGGCGAGTACCACCGCCACCTCCGTCGCTTCCGCGAGGTGGTCGGCGACGACCGGATGTGCGTCCTGCTCACCGACGACATCGAGTCCGACGCGTCGGGGTCGTTCGACACCGTGTGCCGGTACCTCGGGATCGAGCCCGTCCAGACCGGACCGGTCGGATCCGTGGTCAACGCGAGGGTCGGCTACCGGTCGGTGCGTCTACGACATCTCACACCGCGCCTGCCGAGTCTCGCTCGGCGCGTGGTCGGGCGCATCAACACGACCACGCTCGACTACCCACCGATGCGATCGGACACGCGCGATCGGCTGCGGGACCACTTCGGGCCGCACAACGCGGCATTGGCCTCGTTCCTCGATCGTCCCTTGCCCTGGTGAGCGGGCGGACGGCGAGGGATCGACACCACGGCATCGCGACATGGCAGCATTCGGCGGTGCGCGTTCTTCACCTCGTCGGCCGGAGCCATCGCCGCGGCGCGGAGCTGGTGGCTCTCGAGCTCGGGGCCGAGCTCGACCACCTGGGCCACGAGAACTCGGTGGTTGCGCTGTCGCCGGGGCTCGATGGCGGGACCGAGGACGACCTACGTCCGCTGCTGCCGCGCGACGTCCCCGAGAAGTGGAGACGGCTTGCCTACGTCCGCGCCGCTGCGCGCCGTCGTCGACGATCACAATCCGGACGTCCTGCTGGCCCACGGCGGCCAAGCGGCCCAGGTGGCGGCGTTCGCGCTCTGGAGGCGAGCCCAGACGGCCATCGTGTGGCAACGCATCCTGGACTTCCCGCCGGAGCTGTGGAAGCCCGGCCGCCGTCAGTACTGGCGCCTGATCGTCCGTCGCGTGGACGCGGTCGTGGCGCTCACCGCGGACGAGGCCAAGGAGATGGGGGCGCTCCGATTCGCGAAGCCCGTGTGGACCATCCCGAACTTCCGCCAGCCCAGCCGCTTCATGAGCGTGGATCGCGCCGCTGCCGCGGCCCGCCTCCGTCGCGAGATCGGCATCGACGACGGTGCACCGCTGGTCGGCTTCGTCGGTCACCTCGTCCACCAGAAGCGACCGGTGCGCGCCGTGTCGGTGCTGGAGCTGGTGCGCCAAGCGGAGGGGGTCGACGCCCATCTCGTCATCGCCGGATCCGGTCCGAAGCGCGAGCTCGTCGAGCAGGAGATCGAGCGCCGCGGACTCACGGGTCACGTCACGATTCTCGGGCATCGGGACGACATCGAACAGGTGTTCGCCGGCATCGATCTCGCCATATTGGTTAGCAGCACGGAGGGGATCCCGGGCGTGGCGATCGAGGCGGCCATGGCTGGCTGTCCGCTCGCCAGCTATCCCGTGGGCGGGATCCGCGAGGTCGTCGACCACGGTCGCACCGGCGTGGTCCTCGACGAATCGGACGTTGGGACGATGGCGACAGAGGTCGCGGCACTCCTGCGCGACGACGGTCGCCGGTCGGCGATGTCCGACGCGGCACGGCTGCGGCACGCTATCCACTTCTCTGCGGAGCGCATCGCGCACCGGTACAACGAGGTTCTGGTGGCCGCGACGTCTGCTCGACGGGATCACGACGAGCGCTCGACGGGGTTCATGGCTGCGTTGCACAGGCGACTCGGAGGCTGACCGCGGCACCGGCGCCGTCCGTCAGCGGTGGACCGAAACGGTCTCCCGAGGTCGGCGCCTCGCTCGTCTCCGGTCCGCCACCGCGCTTCCCAGCGGGGGCAAGGCCACGAGCACGAAGAGGAACGGCAACATCTGGACACGTTGACGGGCGAGGATGCCGAAGTTGCCCAGCGACGAGAACGCGAACGCGAACACCGGGACGTACGTCAGCGAGGCGGCGACGTAGGGCCACTTGCGGAGCGCGCCGGGGGCACTGAGCATGCGCGGCACGGCGCTCAGGAGCAATACGGCGAGGACGAGCCCTTCGACGGAGGTCAACAACATCTGCGCGTTGTCCGCCTCGAACGGGAACGGCCGGAAGAGCACCGTGACGAGCGCGATCGGGTAGCCGAGGGGCGAGAACGGGCTGGGGGTCTCGTAGCGGGATCCTCCCTGGGAGGTCTGCTCGCTGGTCTCCTCGAACTCCTGCTCGATCGACTCCTGGCTGAACTCGTCGATGCCGAAGAACTCGTTGAACGTGCTGATCATGAAGGTTCCGACGGCGAACAGGAAGAGCCCGCCCACGATCTTCGTCGCCAGCCCCAGGCCGGCGACGCGCGATCCGGGCCGGAGCGCGTAGCCGACCGCGAACGCACCGAACAGGAGGAGGATCACGTGGGGTCTGGTCATGACGATCGCCCACGCACCGGCGGCGGCGAGGAGGAAGCCGCCTCGCTGGTGCGAGAGGACGCGGGCACCGCCGTAGGCGAACAGGCCCATGCCGAGCAGGATCCAGGCCTCCTTGCCGATCGAGCCCGGCCAGAACAGCATCGAGGGCCACAGGAAGATGAGCAGGGCGTATCGCCGGGCGTTTCCCTCGGGGACGGCGAGTTCGAAGGCGCGGTACAGCAGGAAGGTGCCGATGAACGCGAAGAGCCCGAAGACGATGAAGCCGATCACGATGTCAGGCGTGAGCACGGCGTAGACGTAGCCGGTGACCACCCGGATGAACCCCGTGCCCGGGATCTTCTGTCGGGCAGGTTCGGCGAAGTCGAGCATCCGGTAGGCCTGGGCGAGCCGGACACCGTGCTCGTGGTACGCCCCGGCGTCGCCGACACCGCTGTAGGTGCCGTAGATGGCGTCGTACCGCAGCGCGACGAACACGAGCTTCATCGCGAAGCCGGTGAGGACGATCCCGGCGAGGTCGAACGACCGGCGCCGGTTCAGGTTGCGCGTCAGGTGGAGGGCGACCAGCCCCAGTCCGAAGACGATCGGGACGCCGATCGCGAGCTCCGGATGTGCGGTCCAGCCGAACCACGCGAAGACCACGGGTGGGACACCGACCGCGGCGATCGACAGCGCGGAACGACGCGGGCCCGCGTCTGCATCGTCGATGGCGGCCTCGTTCCGGGACGTTGCATCGATCACCGGCTCATCCACCGCGCGTCGGCGCCGCGTGTAGACGACGGTGCGCAGCGCCGTGGCGGGTTCAGGTCGTGCCATGGGCGGCCCGGTCCCGGTCCCGGACATGGCCGTTCTCCGCGAAACCGTCCTGTGAACGGACGTTCTGTCCACCGACGTGGCGTCGTGCCGTCGGCTTGCCGGAGGACCCCAGGACGACGACCCCCGCCATCGGCGTCGCGAGTTGTTCGAACTGCTCGGCGGTACGGTCGGCGTCCGGCGTGCTCGTCCGACCGATCCGGGCCGCGAAGACCACGGCATCCACGGCGGGCACGAGGTCCCTGGCGTCGTTGGCCGACATCGCCGGCGACGTGTCCACGACGATGACGTCGAACTGGGCGCGCGCCACGGAGATGAGCGCCCGTTGCGCTGCGACCATCGCCGCCGGCACGATCGGCGTCTCGCGTTCGGGATCGATGCTCCGTGCCAGCCAGACGTTCGCCAGTCCGGGGGACTCGGCGATGAACGGCGAGATGTCGGCGCGGACCGCGTCGTCAGACGCGCCGTCCAGCGGGGTGGCGATCCCGGTGTCGATCAGGTCACCGATCCGCGGCTCCCGGAAGTCGCCGTCGACGACGAGAACTCGCAGTTGCGTCTCGGCCAGGGCCGCCGCGAGGTTGGCTGCGACTGTGGTTGCACCGTCGCCGTCGCTCGGCGCGGTCACCATGATGACTCGGACATCGCGTTCAGAGACGTCGTCGCCGCCGGTCGTGGATTCGGACAACCTGGTGAGCGAAAGCGAGGTGCGCAGCGAACGATACGACTCCGCGACGCGTGTCGTCGGTTGGTCGACGAGCACCAACCTGTCTCGGTGCTTCCGCCCGAGCTTGGGTACCTCCACGAGCACGGGCAGGCCGAAGGCGAGCTCCGCGTCCTCGCGCGTCCGTATCCGCTTGTCGAGCACGGCCAGCAGGGCGACGACGCCGAGCCCGACCAGGAGGCCTGCACCGCCACCGATGCCTGATCTGATCAGTGGGTCTGGTTCGTCGGTGGCCTCGTCGTCGAGGTTCTCGATCGGAACGAGCGCATTCCCGTCTTCTGCTTCTTCTTCCTCGTCGTCGCCGTTGTCGCCCTCGTCCTCGGCGCTGCTGATCTGCTCCGACGGCGGCTCACCGACCGAGCGGAGCGCTTCGTCGATCACCTCGGATCCCCGGTAGGGGATGGCGCGTGCCGGCCGCCCCGGCCGGATGCCGGACGGTGGGTCGCCGGTCGAACGCAGCTCCTGGAGCTGCTCCCGGACCAGTCGGAGCTCGTCGACCGCGCTCTCGCGCTCGGAGCTGATGATGCTGAGGTCGGTCGGCCCGGCACCGGGGAGGCGGGCGTCCAACGCGCGGATCTCTTCTTCGAGCACGTCGATGCGCTCCACCAGGGCATCGCGTCGCCGGGACTGCTCGTCCGTCGCACGTCCGCGCAGGTAGCCGTCGAGGACCTCGGCGAAGGTGTCGGCGACGAGCTCGGCTCGCCCCGGATCGCGGTTCGTGGCAGTGATCTCCAGAATCCCCAGCTCACCGTTGTAGCGGGCATCGACCTGGTCGGCGAGGTCCTGGGGCGGCTCATCGAGCTGTTCCGAGGCCAGCACCGGCACCTCGTCGAGGGTCACCAGGAACGCGATCTGGGCCGGCGTGAGGCCCGTCGGCGCGCCGGCGTCGATGAAGGAGACGTTGGTGGCGCGGTACACGGTGTCGTCCTCGGCCTGCGCCTGGTCGGGGGTCGTGATCCACCCGAGCAGTGCGCCGACCAGCGCCAAGACGAGCACGATCGGCCACCGACGGGCCAGCATTCTGAGGAACTGCTGTGGAGTCACGTTCATCCAGTCGAGTCGTTGCGTCGTCGGCCCGGCACCGCACGCGGGACAGGATCGGACAGCGTAGGAGCCCACGATGGTCCAGAGCACGGCGGGACGGACCAATTGCGACCCATGGTGATCGCCGACGACGTGATCGGTATTCTTCGCGCGTCGAGGAGGCTGTTCGAACTCGATCGATGGAGCACGCGACCCGGTGGAACGTCAGGCTGCAGCTTCCGCAGGAGTTCGAGGGTCGGCCCTCGGTGGCGATACCGGCCCGCGGCGGCTCGAAGGGAATCCCTCGAAAGAACGTGTGCCCGATCGGTGGCGTTCCACTCGTTCGTCGAGCGGTTCTGTCCGCGGTTGCAGCGGACTCCGCCGATCTGGTCGCGGGTGAGCACCGACGACAGCGAGATCGCCGACATCGCCAGGGAGGCTGGCGCCTCGGTGGTGTGGCGGCCGCCAGCGCTCTCCGGCGACTCCGCCTCGTCTGAATCCGCAGTGCTCCATGCGTTGGACCATCTCGAAGCCGAACGTCGCCGATCATGGGACGTCGTCGTCCTCATGCAAGCCACGAGTCCGTTCACTACTGGCCGACGATCTCGACCGTGTCGTGTCTGCGGTGCTCGACGGTGCTGATTCGGCGTTGACGGTCGTCCCCAACCACACGTTCCTCTGGCGGCACGGTGCCGACGGAGCGGTCGCAGTCAACCACGATCCTGCCCGTCGACTGCCGAGGCAGGAGCTGGAACCCGAGTTCCGCGAGACCGGGGCCTTGTACGCGATGGCGGTCCGACTCGTTTCGCTGCCGCACGTATCCGGTTCGTCGGAACTGTCGCGCTCGTCCCTATCGATCCGGACACGTCCGTCGAGATCGACGACGACCTGGATCTTGAGGTCGCCCGGGCCGTGGCCGCCCGCCGTCAGGAGGCGAGCACGGACGCGCATCTTCCAACGCACGTGGCCGCACTTGTCCTCGACTTCGACGGGGTGATCAGCGACGACCGGGTCTTGACCCTGCAGGATGGAACCGAAGGGGTGCTGGAGTCGTGTGGCGACGGCATGGGGTTGGAGCTTCTGCGTGCGGCAGGCATCCGAGTTCGCGTCCTCAGCAAGGAAGCCAACCCGGTGGTCACGGCCCGCTGCGCGAAGCTCGGCCTCGAGGTGTTCCAACGGGTCGAGCAGAAGCTCCGGATGCTCGAGCAATGGTGTGACGACAGCGGAGTCGATGTGGAAGACATCGTGTACGTGGGAAACGACGTGAACGACCTCGAGTGCATCCGCCGTGCAGGATGCGGCGTCGTTCCGTCGGACGCCCACCCGAGCGTCCGAACGGCTGCGGACGTCGTCTTGACGCTGCGAAGGTGGAATGGAGCGGCGCGGGAGCTGCGTGCTACTCGATTCCTCGGCCTACGGCTCACAACGGATCGGAGAGGCTTGACGTGACAGCAGCAGTGGGAACTCGCAGGACGATCGGTGGGTCCCGGCAACCCGGCCTACGTGATCGCCGAGATCGGCATCAACCACAACGGTGACCTCGACATCGCCAAGCGGCTCATCGACGAGGCCGCACGGGCTGGATGTGACGCCGTCAAGTTCCAGAAGCGGACGCCACGCGTGTGCGTGCCCCAGGACCAGTGGGACGTCCGTCGGGAGACGCCCTGGGGTGAGATGACCTACCTCGACTACAAGGAGCGGATGGAGTTCACCGCGGAGGAGTTCGAGGAGATCGGTCGGTATGCGCAGGACCACGGTGTCGACTGGTTCGCCTCGCCCTGGGACGTTCCCTCCGTGGACTTCGCTGAGCAGTTCGACCCGCCGTGCCACAAGATCGCATCCGTGCGCCATCACCGATTTCGATCTGCTGGACCGTGTCGCTGCGACTGGACGCCCCGTCATCATGTCAACGGGGATGTCGACGATGGAGGAGATCGAGGCGGCGATCGAACGGCTCGACGGTTCCCCGTTGCTCGTGGCACACAGCACGAGTTCGTACCCGTGCCCGCCGTCCGAGCTGAACCTCCGCATGATCCCCACCTTGGCTGCGCTCTTCCCGGACGTCCCCATCGGCTACTCGGGCCACGAGGTCGGGTTGCAGACCTCTGTGGCTGCCGTCGCCCTCGGGGCAACGTTCGTGGAGCGCCACATCACCCTTGACCGGGCGATGTGGGGCACCGACCAAGCGGCCTCGGTGGAACCCCCTGGCATGGCGCGTCTCGTCCGCGACATCCGGGTCGTGGAGGAAGCCACGGGCGACGGCGTCAAGCGCGTGTACGACAGCGAGGTCCCGATCCGGGCGAAGCTGCGGCGGGTGCAGTCGAACTGACGAGGTCGCGGGCGTCCCGCTACTCCGCGACGGCGACGCCCGTCCGCCATCCGTCCAACAACGTCGTACCACACGTGGCAGTGCTCGGCTCGAGGATCTGCCGAGCCATGTGCTCCGCAGCGTCGGCGCCCGTTCGAGCGCACCACCGTTCGGCCAGCAGTCGGCGCTCCAGTCGGGCTTCTTCATTCCCGTCGTGATCCCGCGCTCGCTCGAGGACAGCGTGGAGTTTCGCGCTTCCTGTGACGCGGGCGACCACGGGATCGTCCAGGTACAGGTAGTCGGCGGGTTTCCCGGGAAAGTCGAGCTGTATGACCGGGAGGCCGAGGGCGAGTGCCTCCCAACCGACTCCGCTCGAATGCTGGATGACAGCGAACGGCCCGTGCTCGAGGAGCTCGAAGGTCCGGCCCTCGTGGATGCTCCAGCCGGGAGGTGCGAGCCGATGTAGGAGGGCGCGACCCACCCGGGGATGCGGGGCGATGATGCCCGTCGGCCACGCACTGGCAGTGACCGCGATGAGCTCCCCGAGGTCCTCCGGGGGATCGGGGCTCAGCGCGAGGACCGGTCCGAGTCGTGGATCAATCGGAGTAGCAGCAGTCGGGGCGACCGAGGGGTTGCCGCTCACCACGAGGCCGCCCGTCGGGGCACCGAGCGCGGCATAGAAGGACCGGTCGCCCTCCCCGCGTAGGAGCGCGAGGTTGCAGGGCAGGTCGCGGTACTCCCGGAGGCGGCTTCCCGCCGTGTGCGGGACGTAGACGGATGGGATTCCGTTGCGCGCAGCGATCGACAGCAGTGCGCGGGCGTTCGCGTTGTGCTGGCTGGACACGACGATGGTCGAGATGGCGTCCGACCGAAGGATCATCTCTGCTCTGGCCAGTGCGCGGGCCGCAGGCCGAGGAACTGGTCGATGAGGTTCGACAAGGTCGGCCGGCCGTCGATGTCCTCGACCCCAGCCTGGCGATCCTCTCGGGCGAGTTCGAGCGCTCGTCCCGTGCCACCGAGCAGGCGCACGAGCGCGAACGGGGCGATCTCGAGCGGAGTCGCCGTCGTTCTGGCGTGCGTCGAGCACGCCTCTACGACCGGCTCGAGCGCGGCGAACGTCGGTTCCTGTGTCGATGAAGAACGCTGTCGCCCCGACGTGGACGACCAGAGGACCGGACCGGGCGCCGGCGACGGCTCCGGCATGCTCTGGGGTAGCGGCGGCCCTGATCGGGACCGGTGCCGAGGATGGCTGAAGCGCTCGATGGAGTAGCGGGCGGTAGCTCGACGAGACCAGCTCGTCGTCGAGCCGATCCCGTGCCCACGCGTCGATCATGAGCTCGTCGTCACGCGCCCGCTCTGACTGGCCGGCAGGCGGTGAGCATGCTCCTTGGCTGCCATTCCGGGGAGCCTGCCACCCAGCGGAGGACCATCACGATGAACGTGAGTGACATCGCCAAGATGATGGTTGCGGTGTCAGCTGGTGTCGCCCGCGACCGACGGTGGTGGTCCCGACGCCCTGCGAACGAGTTGACGCGGACGGGTGTCGAGCAGCTCCGGCAGCCGTTTCTCTCGCAAGACGAATGCGCCCGCTTGGTGGGGGTTACGGATCGCTACATGGAAGATCGGTCACGACCGCTGGACGGGGACGCATACCTGGTCGTCCGGCGCGAACATCGCCGGCTGAACGATCGGGGTGTACGCCAGATCATGAACGCGCAGGACATTGACGCTGGGCTGTCAGATCTCTACACCAGTGGTCGCATCGAATCCCTCTTCGCTGAGCGTCTCGGTGAGGAGGTGGTGCTCGAGTCGATCACGCTGCAGGTGGATGAACCGGACGAGGAGACCAAGCGCGGCTACCACGTCGACAGGATCACCCCGCCGGTGTTCAAGCTCTTCGTCTACCTGACTGCGGTGGAGTCCGAGGAGCACGGTCCCTTCACGTACGTGCCCGGTTCTCACGTCGATACCAGCCGGCGGCTCCGGTGCCTGCTCGACAACCTCCGGCGGCAGCGACGATGTCCAGCGCACCGACATGTCCCGCTTCGAGGACGCCGATGCCGAGGACGTTCCTGAGCGGAGCTGGTTCGGCCGTCCTCGGCGTGCAGTCAGGCGCTCACAAGGGATGGCATGGACACACGGATCGCACCCGGTACTGCCTGATCGCCTACCTCATCCGCCGTCGGGACTGGTCTGGCCGCCCGTTCGCCCTCGGCCGAGAGCTCGTGAGTGGTCGCCGGTGAGCACGATTGGACGGTGCGAGAAGCCAGAGACGACCTGCCGTGCCTGGATACCGGCACACGACCGGCCGCGGTATCTTTCGCCTTCGTGGCCATCGCTTGGGCCAACGGGCGACCCATGTCCAGGTCTGGTCCAGGAAGCGGCGGGGAAGGACCATCCGGGTTGAGCCGACGACCTCTCTTCAGTGTGGTGATTTCCGGCATACAACCGGAGTGACACACTTCCCAGGGCCGTCCGCTCGGCGTTCGAGCAGACCGTCAGCGAGGTCGAAGCGGTGGTCGTCGACGACGGGTCCGACGACGAGTCGAGCGATGTCGCTCGCGAGCTCCGCCCGCCCGCCGGCGCGTCGCTGAGGGTGATCCGGTGCGATGCGCGTGCCGCGGCGGCGGTGCAGCCCGCAATGTGGGCATCGACGAAGCGACTGGCACGTATCTTGCGTTCCTCGACTCCGACGACCAGTGGGACCCCAAGAAGCTCGAACTCCAGATGGAACACCTGGTCAACAACCCCCATGCATTGGTCCTGACTGGCTTCCGACGTCATCTCGAGAACACCATCCGTCGAGGTTTCCCCGGCGTGATCGGGGAACCGGATCCGCTGACGGCACTTCTGGGCTCACGCGGCGGCCCGTTGACGTGTTCGATCATGGCTGTCGATGCCGAGGTCGCTCGCGAGCGCGATCTCCGGTTCGATGAGCGATTTCCAGCATCGCAAGATCTCGACTTCGCTCTCACTGCGGCGATTAAGGGCTTCGACTTCATCGGCATCAACGAACCATTGGTGCGGAAGAATCGGGACCCCTGACCGGGAGCACGTGTTCAATCCCGAGAACGAGGTCATCGCTCGAAGCCTCATCCTCTGACAAGATGGGAGTTATTCCGCTGCCAACGAGATGCTCTGGCGAGTTCAGCGAAAGAAGCTCATGCTCGCGATGCGCCAGGTGCAGTTGGGCGAAGAGGTACGTCGCTTCTCGGCGACCGTCCCAGGACCGACTCCCGAGATTGCGACCTTCCTACGTGCCCGCTCGGCGAGCCGCATGGACCGGCTTGTTCTTCGTGCGTAGTCGGTCGGATGCGCACGAATTGGGGACTTCTTGCTCAAGGCAGGGGCAAACCAGGATCGAGCAGGGGACTTCTGGCGCTGGTTGGCGCAGCGTGCGACAGAGGTCCTCCGGGATGTCCGCTCGAACCGCGCGATCCGTTCGAGCGCACCCGGTCGATGAGGTCGACGTTCGCACGCTGCCCCTTGCGGAGTTCGTGCGCACGCGCTCTGAGCAGCGACCGCAAACCAGTGTCGTCGGACATGAAGGAGGCGACTTCGTCCACGACATCTTCGACGTGTTCGTGGAGGCTCAGCGCATCATGGACCGCCCGGCCGACTCCGAGCTGCTTCATGAGCCCTTCTGTCTTCAGGGAGTTGCCTTGGCTGGTGAGGAGAACAGACGGAGTGCCGCCGGTTGCGGCGAGGATCGCCGGATGGCCACCGGCCGCCGATGTATGCCGATGCGTTTCCCAACACGTCCACCACCTGTTGCACGGGCGTGTGCAATCCGATCAGCGGCAGGCCGAGCTGCTTTGAGAGTGGCCGGAAGATCTGCTCGTCTACGGGTGCTGACGCCGTGAGGACGACTTGGGTGCCGAGATCGTCGAGGCGTTCGGCGAGTTGGCGGTACGCGGGCGCGGGGTCAGACGGTGGCCGATCTGGTCGTAGGTAGATCGAACTGCCGCCGATGCAGACATACGGTCGGCCTGGATCGAAGTGGGCGGTGTCGGGCCAGACGTCGTGGTATCCCGTTCGCAGCTATGGGTACGAATCGGTCCTGGGAGAGTGGCGACCACATGAAGGCTGCATCGGCAGCGTCTGTCACTGCTACATCGGACAGTTGGCGAATCGAGTCCGAGGTGGTCGGCTCTCTGGAGACGACGTGAGAGAGGACCGGGTAGGTCTGTGCGGCGATGCTCCTCACACCTGGGTCGTTGAGATCCGCAGTGTGGTTCACGAGAGCTGTCGGCTTCCCTAGTCGTGTCGCTGCGGTGTAGGCGATGAGAAGCAACATGCGCCCCTTGCGCTGGCGGTCATAGATGCTGCCTTCACCATTGATGAGGACGATGTCGGCCTCCTCGATCGCAGCTCGCTCCTCGGCCAGCATCTCGCCCTTCGCCATGCGAGTGGCTGCTGGGTCAAGCCCTTCCAGCAGTGCGTGGGATCACATCGTTGCGTTGCGCCAACTCCTGCCGAACCCGAAAAGTTCGATGACGCACGTGGTCGATGGTGTTCCAACCCGACAGCGACGCACCGACCGAGCGCGGCCCACGCTCCAGGAGATCCAGGGTTCCGCCTCGATGGCTGTCTTGGCGATGGTGGGTCTGCGGCGAGGTACAACCCGGTCCGAGATTTCCGCCCCGGAATCCAGGATGAGGTTCTCGAGCGCCGCGGTCGTGGCTCGACAACCCCAGTTGGGCGAAGTGGACGTGTCGTTCACGAGGTAGACGTGCAAATGCGTGGCCTTTCGTCAGACGTCGCCTGGAGTGTCCCGGGTCGTCACCTCGATGTCCCCACGGGGTAGCCGTAGGTGCGCAGCAGCGGGCGAGTCATCGTCGTGACCAGGAAACGCGCCGGTCGCGGCAGCTCCTGCTCCCACTGCTCGTCGTAGCGGATCGTCGGTGGTGAGCCGCTCTGCATCCGTGACCGTACGCCGGGGTTCGACGCGAAGTCGTGGAGGAGTCCCCCGTCGAAGGAGCCGTCGCCGGCGACGAGATCGAGGTGATCGACGACGCTCTCCATCGTGTCGGCAGCGTCCGTGCAAGAAGTCCTCGTACCGGATGCTGGTGCGTGCTGGCGCAGTTCGTTCGCGAAGAAATGCGGCTCGGCTCGACGGTTGACGACCACCCAGTTCCTCGCCACCCGGAAGCTGTTCCCGCGGACGTATCCCTTGACCGGACGCTGCCGGCGCGAGAAGTCCACCGCGCGTGGGTCGCGTGTCACGTGCAGGAGACGACGTCGACGCCGCGCTCGCTCAACGATCGAGCCAGCAGTAGGTCCTTCGATGTGTCGACCAGTGAGGTCCCGGTCGGGTCCCAGAAACGGTCGTAGATCTCCTCGATCTCGTCGACGAGCCCGCCGAGACCACCCCTAGTCGCTGACCGGTCCCAGAGGTGTCGCCGACGCACGCTCTCGTCGAGGCCACGTCGCTCATCGGCGGTGAGCTCGGCCATGAGGTGTCGGTACACGGGGCTCCAGAGCACACAGTCTCGCTGGGGCGAGTTGCCACACGAGCACGTCCACCTCGGGAAGCCTCCAACAGGCGGCTCGGGAAGAACTTCGTCTCCCCGATGAAGGCGTACGCCAGGTGCTCCGCGAGCGACCGGCCGATGATCGTCGAGCCCGAACGAGCGGTTCCGACGACGAAGATCACGCTCCTCTGCACGCTGATCTCCCTCGGTCGGCCGTCGTCTGGATCGGACACGATCCATCTGCCGGCGGGATGATAACGGTGCCCTCCGATGCCGGAGTCGTGATGCGCATCCTCTGGCGCCACCTGTGTCCGATGACAGCTACGATGCGGCGTTCCCCGGGCCCCGCTCCCGACGTCAGCTCCTGGTCGTCCAACGGAGCATTCATGATCTGCCAGCAGAGGTGAGTGAGAGTGGCTGACGACGTCAGATCCCACCAGCGGGGCGGGGCTCTCCAGCGCAGTGGGCGCTGGGACTGGCATGGTCGGCTGCACTCGGCCTTCGGGCGCCGGGCCATCAGCACCGCGGTCTTCGTGGTGCTGGCCCGGCTGTTGGTGCCGGAGGACTTCGGTCTCGTGGCGCTGGCAGCGGTGTTCGTCGCCTTGCTCGGGCTCGTGCGCGACCAGGGGCTGGTGCAGGCGGTCGTGCAGCGGCGGTCCCTCGAGCCACTGCACCTCGACACGGCGTTCGTCATCGCGCCGCGCCGGCGCCGGACTGACGCACCGCAGCGGTCATCGGGCTCTCGCCGCTGATCGGCGACCTCTTCGACCAGCCTGACCTCGTCCCCATCCTGATGGGACTCGCGCCCGCGCTCTTCTTCGGCGGGTTGCGAAGCGTCCCCGCAGCGCTGCTCCTGCGTGGGTTGCAGTTGCGGAGCCTCGCCATCCGCGAGTTCTTCGGCGTCGCCGCGGGTGGTGTGGTCGGGATCGCAGGGGCGCTCTCGGGCTGGGGCGCCTGGTCGCTGGTGGCCCAGACGCTCACCGATTCTGCCGTCGGGGCGCTCCTCCTGTGGATGCAGGTCGACTGGAGACCCCGCCTCCGGTTCAGCCGGCGGCACTTCCGCGATCTCTTCGGCTTCAGCGTGCGCATCTTCGGTTCACAGGTCCTCGTGCAGGCGTTCCGCCGGAGCGACGACCTGCTGATCGGCGGCGTCCTGGGGCCTGTCCCACTGGGCCTCTACTCGGTCGCCTACCGCCTGATGACCATCTTCAATGAGATGTTCGTCCGTTCGCTCAGCAAGGTGATGTTTCCGGCCGTTGCGCAGTTGCAGGACGACCTGGTCCGCCTCGAGCGGGCGATGTACAAGGCGGTGGGTCTGACGTCGGTTCTGGCCGTCCCCGCCTTCGTCGGGATGGGGATCGTTGCCCCTGAGCTCGTCGTGCTCGTGTTCGGCGAGGAGTGGCGGGAGGCTGGTCCGATCGCTGCGATGCTGGCCGTCGGTGGCTTACCGCTCCCGCTCTGGACCATGCTCATGCAACTGCTCAACGGGACGGGAAACGCGGGGCTCGCCCTGCGCTCCCACCTGGCGAACGCTGTCATTTCCATCGTCGGCTTCGCCCTTGCCGTCAGCCACGGCATCTTCGCGGTGGCGGCGGTGTTCGCCGCGCGCGGGTTTCTTGTGCTCCCGATCGCGGGGAGGTTCACTAGGCGCTCGACGGGTATCGGGCTCCGTCCGATGCTGCGTGCCAGTACTCCCTCGTCGGTGGCCGGGGCGGTCATGGCGGTGGTCGGGTTGCTCATGCGGCGGGTGTTGGTCGAAGTCCCCGAACTGGCCTTGGCGCTCGGGGCCGGAGCATCGGGCGGTGCCGCCTACCTCGGTATGCTCGCGATCGTGATCCCGGTTCTTCGAGAGCTGTGGGATACCTTCACGACGGTGGGTCGAGGCTCGGCGCTCCTCGACAGAGCAGGCTCAGCGGCGTTCGACGGAGTGGGCAGTGCCGATCCGGACGAACGCTGACGAGAAGCCGGCTGGAGGTCAGGAACGAGCGGATCGCCTCTTCGGGCAGCCCGGCAGAAGGTCGACGTCCTACTGACGCTCCAGGTTCGTGAATGCGTTGTCGGCGATGATCACCTCGTCGTAGCGCTTGACCACGAACAGCGCCGATCTCGAGCCGAGCACAGGAGATCTGACCCATCGGCCCGTTCCGCCGGCAGGGACTGTGGCTACCTACCTCAGGATCCCGCAAGAGATGTGGTGGGGTGTGACCGTGGCACCTCGAAGTCCCGTTGACAGACCGATGTCGATGGCGCTCGGCGACGTGGTTGGTGCGGACTCGGACGAACGGCTCTGACGAGGTCGCTGACGCTCCGGCTCGTCCGGCGTGCCGTGGAGGCTGTGCCGGTGGTGCGGCCTGGGGCTGCTCTGGTTCTGGTTGTCTGGCGCGGCGAGCAGGCTCCTCCCGTTCTGCGTCCTCCGGTGCGCGGCCGTTCGGGCAGCCAGGCAGGAGGTCGACCTCCTGCTGGCGCTCGACGTTCGTGAACTGATTGTCGCGGATGTCGACTCGGCAGCCCTCGAGGACAGCGACGGCAACGCCACCTGCGGCTGCCCGTCGAAGGGTGAGGCGTTGTCGGCGATGACCACGTCGTCGTATCGAATGGCCCTGAGCAGCGCCGCCCTGGAGCCGAAGGTGCGCAACTCTCGTTCCCGCGGATCTCGATCCGATCCCCGTCTCGTGCCTTCGGGGGCGTGCAGGCTGATCTTCGTTGCGGTATCGAGCGTGTTGTCGAGTATCCGAACACCCGTGAACGTCGCACTCGTGTCCGTGGCCCGACACGAAGTTCAGGCGCTGGCGGCCGATGTGATTGTCCCGGATCACGACGTTCTCGATGGGATTGTTCGGTATCGGTTCCAGGTCGAACGCCGTCCGGCGGATGTCGTGGAGGTGGTTCCCTTCGATGACGGACGTCACGGGCGCTGGTGACCGCGACGCCTGGACGCCCGTTGTGGTGGATCTCGCAGCCTTGGACGCGCACCCGCTCGCTCTTCTTGCCGATGTAGACGCCGTCGCCGAAGATCTTGGAGACGTTGCAGCCTCGGATGGAGACGTCGTTCGAGCGGGCAACCTCGATGGCGTGTTGCGCCTCGTACTCCACCCGCCACGCCTCGTCAGAAGTACCTCCGTCGGCATGCGGGCCACGAACCACCAGGTCCCGTACCTCGATGCCCGAGCTCTCGAAGATGTAGAGGTGGGCGCGATGACGCGGCCAGTAGCGGTGAAGGATGTGGTGCGGGCTCTGACCGCTGAGCCGTCGGTGTTCGCGATCAGGCTGGCGCCGTTGAAGTCGAGAACGAGGTCGCGCCGGCCCTCGACCGCGAGCACGCCCTCGATCCGGAACGTCTGTGCCAGGCGGGAACGAGACCGTTGCACCGTCAGGGACATCGGCGATGAAGTCGTTGAGCTGTGTCGTGACGTCCTGTTCCCCCGTCCGGTCGATGCTCGTAGGCACGGTGTGGAAACCCGCGCCGGCAGCGTTCGGGAGGAAGGGCAGCGCGACGGACGCCATCGCGATGGCGCAGGCCACGCGGGAGCACGGTGCCGCGTGCGGAAAAGAGGCATAGTGCGAGAATCGGTCAGCCCGATCCCGGACTTGAGCGGTCGTTTCCAGCCCAGGTTGACGTCGTCCCGGCGGGTGATCGCCCACTGGTGGTCGTTCTCGTCGACATGGATGAACCGGTAGCCCTGTTCGTCGGCGAACTCCCGGACGGCGCGGCACACACCGTGGTGGCGGTGCGCCGGATCCGGTTGCCAGTCGTCGCCGGCGATGACGCCTCTGGGTCGGACCTTCTGGTGGAGGATCGCCAACTCCTCCCGGGTGTGTTCGTAGGCGTGGGAGGAGTCGATGTACACCCAGTCGAGGGAAGCGTCCTCGAAGGTGCGGAGCACGTCTCGGTCGTCGCCGATGTGGACGACCACGGTTCCCTGGTCGATCTCGCGCTTCCACTGCTTGAGGATCCGCCGGACGGCGTTCACGGTGCTGCGATCGCCCCGGCCCCAGTGCCACTGGGGTGTGAGCAGGTACCAGGGATCGACGAGGTGGAGCTCGGACCGATGCGGCGCGCCGAAGAGGACCGGCGAGAAGCTCCCGCGGAACACGCCGCCTCGGCGCCGATGCCACCGCGGGGAGCACCGACCGCACGAAGTCGGTGCGCTGGTCCTCTGCACGGGACCAGCGAGCAGAGGCGAGCGCGGTCCGGACCCGCCGGAGAAGGTCCGCGGCGCGCTCGATGGGAACCGAGAGCCGGGACGAACGCATCCGAGCGAACGTAGCCGACGTCTTGCCGCCGTCTCCGGCGTGCGATCGGACACTCGCCGAGGGGCGACCTACTAGCTTCCCTCCGATGTCCGGAGCCGTCTTCGTCGTCGTGAGATCGACCAGCACGCCGCAGGGCCCGGTGGCTGCGATGGTCAGCACCGCGGGCTGGGCACGCGGCGCGGAGCGCGTCCTCGGGGCGGCCTGGATCGTCACGCCCGAGGGCGTGATCGATCCCGAGACCTCGATGTCGCGCGGATCTCACCCGGGCATGGCCGCCGCCGGTGGACGATCGGTCCGGCACCTCGTTCCGTCGCCGGTGAAGACCCTCGTGAAGGACGTTCGCCGCGCCCGACGGGCTCGGAGCTTCCACGTCGGTCCCGAGCGATGGCGCGACGCCCGCGCCGCGTTTCGTCTGGCAGCGTCACGACCTCTTCCAGACCGCGGGGTTGCGCTTGGCCCGGTCGCTCGATGTCCCGTCGGTGTTGTTCGTCCCCGCGACCATCGTGTGGGAGGCGAATCAGTGGGGGACTCGCCGTCCGGGCTGGGCGCGATGGGCCGAGCTCCACGGCGAACGACCAGCGCTGGCGGGCGCCGATGTCGTGGCGTGCGGGACCCCCGCCGTCGCCGAACAGGCCCTCCGGATCGGTGCGGACCCTCGCCACGTGATCATCACGCCCACCGGCGTCGACCTCGATCTCTTCGGCCGTGCCAGCGACCGGGTCGGAGTGCGCGACCGGCTCGGTGTCAGCGGCCGGTTCGTGATCGGCTGGGTGGGCAGCTTCCGGCGGTTCCACGCGCTCGAACGTGCCATCCGCGCCGCCGAGGCGATCGAGGGGGCGACCCTGCTCCTCGTCGGTGACGGCCCGGAGCGCCAGGACATCGAGGGCATGGCCGAGCAGCGTGGCGTCGACCTCGTCAGCACCGGGACCGTGCCACACGATCAGCTCGTGGAGCTGCTGTCGGCGATGGACGCTGCGGTCGTGCTCGCCCGGGCCGACGAAGCGTTCCACTACTCGCCGTTGAAGGTGGGGGAGTACCTGGCGGCGGGCGTCCCGCTGGTCGCTCCCGACATCGGGCAGCTGTCGGAGAGGCTCGTCGACGAGGAGGACTGCCTCCTCGTGGATCCCGGTGACGACCTCGGGCTCGCGGCGGCGCTGCGTCGGATCAGGGACGAGCGAGACCTCGCGACCCGGCTCTCCGAGGGAGGGCGACGTTCCGCGGCGCGGCTGTGGTCGTGGACCGCCAGGTCCGACACGTCCTCGAGGCGATCGACCGGTTGGTCGCGACGTAGGTTCCTCCGCGATGGATCTCTCGAACCTGCGCGCCCATGCCCGAGGTGCCTGGGTCGGCTTCCGCCACCCGACCGGCACCAAACGCCGGGCCTCCGCGGTCGAAGGGATCGAGGTCCCGCCGTGCCCGGAAGGACACGCCGTCGCCCCGCCCGACTTCGTCGGCGTCGGAGTGATGAAGGCAGGGACGTCGTGGTGGTACCAGCTGATCGTCGATCACCCCGAGGTGGGCGACGTCGGGGGCCGCCCCAAGGAGGTGCACTTCTTCGACCGCTACGGCGGCGTGTCCTTCGGCGACGAGGACGCCGCCCGCTACCACCGCTACTTCCCCCGGCCGGGCGGAACGATCGCCGGCGAGTGGACGCCTCGATACTCCTTCGACTTCTGGACCGCGCCGCTCCTGGCGCGGGCCGCGCCCGAGGTGAAGTGCCTGCTGATGCTGCGCGATCCGGTGGAGCGCTTCCTCTCCGGCCTCACCCAGGAACTCGGTCGCGGTCAACGGCTCAGCCTGCGGATGCTCAACGAGCACTTCCTTCGTGGTCTCTACGCCCCGCAGCTCCGACGGCTACAGGCCGTGATCCCGCCCGAGCGCCTGCTCGTGCTCCAGTACGAGCAGTGCGTCGCTGATCCCGTCGCCGAGCTGGCCCGCACCTACGAGTTCCTCGGCGTGGACGCCCGCCATCGCCCGGAGCACCTCGGTGACACCGTCAACCCGACGTGGTTCGACCGACCGGACTTCGACGACGTTGCCCTCGCCGACATGGCGCGCGCCTACGTGGACGAACACGGCCAGCTCGAGGAGCTGTGTCCGTCGATCGACCTCGATCGGTGGTCGACGACCATCTCGCTCGCGCACCATCGGACTTCGTAGCCGCGTTCGGACGAGCCGTCCGCACGTCAAGGAGTCGAGAAAACACGTTCCGTGGTGGCGTGGCACGGATCCGTGAGACGGTCGACCGCCGGGTCTGCGAACGTGACTGAAATATCCAGGTTTGTACCGCTTGCCATCCGAGGGAGTCCGACTACGTTGACCAGAAGAGGCGTCAATGCTCACACCGGTGAGTTGCGACACGCCTACCGATACGACGCAGAAGGCGCCGATCGTCCGGGAGATCAGGGTGGTCACGCCGATTACCGACAGCCGTGCTGTCAGAGGTCGGGGGGAAATGCGGGGTTCAAATCGATTCGGTGCCCTCGTCGGGCGGCTGCGGCGCGCCGGCCACCACCCGAAGCGGAGGATCATCGCCACGGTCGACTCGGCGATGTGGATCATCGGGCTGTCGCTCGGTTCGGCGCTCCGCTACGAGTTCGACCTCAGCGCGGTCGACGGACGTGGCCTCGCGGCGATGGCCGTGCTCGCGGTGGTGCTCGGCCTCGGCCTCGGCCACCTGGGGGGCCAGTACGCCGGACGGTGGCGGGTCGGATCGATCGACGAGGCGGTCGGGTTGGCGGTCCTCGCGGTGCAGGTGGGCGGGGGGCTCCTCATCGGAACGGTCGTGGCCGGCCGGCCGATGCCCATCGGCGCGGTGCTGATCGGAACCGGGTTCGCGCTGATCGGGATGTGTGCGACCCGAGTGGCCTGGCGTCTGCTGTCCGAGTCGGTCGATGTCACCGACTCCACCCGTCGGATGCTCGTGTTCGGCGCCGGCGAAGCGGCGGCCCAGGCCATCATGGCCATGCTGACCGATTCGTCGGGAACGTTTCGCCCGGTGGCACTGCTCGACGACGATCCCCGGAAGGCTCGAAGGTCAATTCGCGGCATCAAGGTCGAAGGCACCCGGGAGTCGCTCGGTGTCGTTGCCGAACGACACCGAGCCGAGGTGCTCTTGCTCGCCATTCCGGGCGCAGACTCCGCCACGCTTCAGGAGCTGAGCGAACTCGGCGCTGCGGTGGGGCTCGAGGTGCTGGTGCTTCCCCCGGCCGCGGAGCTGTACGGCACCCTCGGCGTCGAGGACATGCGGGTCGTCACCGACGAGGACCTGCTGGGTCGCACCCCGATCCATACGGATCTCCACCTGATCTCGGGCTATCTGAGCGGCAAGACGGTCCTCGTCACCGGCGCCGGTGGCTCGATCGGCTCCGAGCTGTGCAAGCAGATCCACGCGCTCCGTCCGGCCAACCTCGTCATGCTGGATCGAGACGAATCCGCGCTGCACGCGGTCCAGCTCACGCTCACCGGCCGTGCGATGCTCGACGACGAAAAGCTCGTCGTCGCCGACATCCGAGATCGCGACCGCGTCTTCGAGGTACTGAAGCGCTGGCGCCCGGAGGTCGTCTTCCACGCCGCAGCGCTCAAACACCTCCCTCTGCTGGAGCAATGGCCCGGCGAAGGCGTCAAGACCAACGTCGAGGGAACGCTCGTCCTACTGGAGGCGTCCGCATCGGTCGGAGTCGAGCGCTTCGTCAACATCTCGACCGACAAGGCAGCTGACCCCACGAGCGTGCTCGGCTACACCAAGCGGATCGCCGAACGCCTCACCTCCTACTACGGGCAGGCGCACCCCGGGACGTACCTCTCCGTACGTTTCGGCAACGTGCTCGGGAGCCGGGGCTCCGTGCTCACGTCGTTCCGGCGTCAAGCGGATGAGGGAGGCCCGCTCACCGTCACCCACGAGGACGTCACCCGATACTTCATGATCGTCGAGGAGGCGGTCCAGCTCGTGATCCAAGCCGGGGCGATCGGCTCCGATGGGGAGGCACTCGTCTTCGACATGGGCGTGCCGGTCCGCATCCAGGACGTCGCCGAACGCATGATCAAGGACACGGATCCGTCGCTCGACATCGTCTACACGGGTCTGCGTCCCGGCGAGAAGCTCCACGAGGTCCTTCTCGGGACCGACGAGCCCGACGCTCGCCCGGCGCACCCGCTCATCTCACACGCCCCGGTTCCCCCACTGGATCCCCTGGAGGTCGAGCTGTGGCTCGACGGAAACCGAGAGAACCGCGATGCCATGGTGCGGCTGTGCGGCCCCGGCGCGCGGCGGTGGTCCGAGGGAATGTGGACCGCACAACCCGAGCCGGACGTCTATCTCGACCTCGACACGGGGGTCGTCTCGACCCAGATCCGTATGGCGGAGCCCGAGCTCGGTCCGGCGGAGCTCGAGGCCGTTCGCGAGGTCTTCGAGAGCAAGTTGCTGACCGATGGTCCTCGTACGGCCGAGCTCGAGCGTGTCTTCGCCGAACGGCACGACGTCGACCATGCCGTCGCGATGGCCAACGGGACGCTGGCGCGCCAGGCGGTCCTCGCGTCGCTGGACATCGGTCCTGGTGATGAGGTCATCGTTCCCTCGCTGAGCTTCATCGCCAGCGCGGCCGCCATCTGTCACGTCGGGGCGACGCCCGTGTGGGCAGATGTCGATCCCGACGCGATGACCATCGATCCCGCTCACGTCCGTCGTCAGATCACGTCTCGGACCCGGGCCGTGATCGCAGTCCACTTCGGCGGACAGCCGGCGGACATGCGCGAGTTGATCGAGCTGTGTGACGAACACGACGTGCTGTTGATCGAGGACGCGGGCGGGGCGTTCGGGGCGAGCGTCAACGGCCGCCCCGTCGGTGGTCTGGCGCACGCGGGAGTGTTCGGCTTCACGTCGTCGGCGCTGGTCGCGACCGGCGAAGGCGGCATCGTGACGACGAATGACCCCGGGCTGGCACAGCGTCTGCGGCTGCTCCGCAACCACGGGCAGAGCGCCCGCTACCAATACGACTCGATCGGGCACAACTGGCGCATGACCGAGATGCAGGCTGCGATCGGCAGTGTGCAGCTCGCGACGTTCGACGAGCGACTGGCACGCATCCGCGAGCGAGCAGCCTGGATGACGGAACGGTTGGCGGGTGTCGAGGGTGTGCGGCCTCCGGTCTCGCCACCCGGCCGCGAGCACTCGTTCATGCTCTACACGCTTCGCGTTGCCCGCGGCCGGGAGCGGTTCCTCAGCTGCCTCCACAACCGCGGCATCGAGGCGGAGGTTTCGTTTCCGCCCGCCCACCGGCAAGCGCCGTTCCGGGGCTCCGGCGCCATCGAGCAGCTCCCGGTGACCGATCGCATCTCGTCCGAGATCCTCACGATCCCGATGCATGCCCAGTTGACCGACACCGAGCTCCGGCTCATCGCCGACACCATCGAGGCCACCGCGGAGGGGATCGGTCTCGTGAAGTCTCGGGTGTAGCCCGATGGCCTCCGAGGGTCGCGATCGAGCCCGCGACCGGTCATCGCGCGAATGGTCGGGGAGGGGGGATTCGAACCCCCGGCCCCCTGCCCCCAAAGCAGGTGCGCTAACCGGACTGCGCCACTCCCCGTCGACCGGGCGGGGAACCCTACACGGAGCGCGTCGGCGTCCCCGCGGCGGATGGCCGGACAGCCGGGGCCCGTCGATACACTCGGGCGCCCGCCCGACCCCCAGACTGCTTCCGATCGCCGCCGAGGTCGCCCCGTGAACTCAACCGTCGAGCCGCTCGAGGACAACAAGGTCAAGGTCTCCGTCACCGTCGACGAGAACGAGTTCGAGACCGACATCGACGCCGCGTTCAAGCGCATCGCCCAGGAGGTCAACCTGCCCGGCTTCCGCCGTGGCAAGGCCCCCCGAAAGCTGCTCGAGGCCCGCATCGGCACCGCGCCGGCCCGGGAGGAGGCGCTCCGCGAGGCCCTGCCCCGCTACTACGCCGACGCGGTCAGCGAGCACGAGGTCGACGTCATCGCCGCCCCCGAGCTCGACATCACCGAGGGTGAGGAGGACGGCCCCATCACCTTCGAGGCCGTCGTCGAGGTCCGCCCGGTCGTGACCATCGCCGGCTACGACGGACTCCGGGTCACCATGCCCCAGCCGACGCCCACCGACGACGAGATCGACGCCCAGCTCGAGCGGATGCGCAGCGTCGACGCCACCGTCGAGACCGTCGACCGGCCGGCCGAAGAGGGCGACACCGTCGTCATCGACATCGCCGGCACCCTCGACGGCGAGGAGCAGGACGGGCTCACCACCGACGACTACAGCTACGAGGTCGGTTCGGGTGTGATCACGTCCGAGGTCGACGAGCAGCTCAACGGGGCTTCCGCTGGCGATGAGCTCGACTTCGACGCCACCCACCCTGACGAGGACGAGGAGCGCCAGCTCCACTTCACGATCGAGGTGAAGGACGTCCAGGCCAAGGTCCTCCCCGAGCTGACCGACGAGTGGGCGGCCGAGAACTCCGACTTCGAGACCGTCGAGGAGATCAAGGCCGACCTGGTCGAGCGGATGACCCAGGTCCGCCGGTCCCAGGGCGCGCAGCAGCTCCAGGAGAAGGTCGCCCAGGCGCTGGCCGAGCTCGTCACCGACGAGATCCCCGAGGCGCTGGTGAGCAACGAGCTCAACAGCCGCCTCCAGGATCTGGGGATGCGCCTGCAGGCGCAGGGGATGGACCTCGAGCAGTACCTGATGATGACGGGCCGTTCCCAGGAGGATCTGCTCGACGAGCTGCGCCAGAACGCCGAGACCAGCGCGCGGGTCGACCTCGCGCTGCGGGCCATCGCCACCGCCGAGGACATCGAGTGCACCGACGACGAGCTCGACGCCGAGATCGACGAGGTCGCCGAGCGCGCCGACGAGAAGCCCGCCAAGGTTCGCGACCAGTTGGAACGGAACGACCAGCTGCCTGCGGTACGCTCCGACATCGAGAAGCGCAAGGCGCTGGAGTGGCTGCTCGACCACGTCGAGATCGTCGACGAGAACGGCGATCCGGTCGATCGCAGTCTGTACGACCCCGATCCCGACCAGCCCGACGACGACCCGACCGACGAGCCAGCCGAAGAGGACGAATCCGAATGACCCCAGAGCAGGTCGCGCAGCACGACTCGACCGTGCGCAACTACCTCGTCCCCACCGTGGTCGAGTCCACCAACCGGGGCGAGCGGGCCTACGACCTGTACTCCCGGTTGCTCAAGGAGAACATCATCTTCCTGGGCACCGCCATCGACGACCAGATCGCCAACCTGGTCTGTGCCCAGTTGCTCCACCTCGAGTCGGAGAACGCCGACAAGGACATCAACATCTACATCAACAGCCCCGGTGGTGACATCACGGCGCTGTTCGCGATCTACGACACCCTCACGTTCATCAAGAACGAGGTGAGCACGATCTGCTACGGCCAGGCCGCCTCGGCCGCCGCGGTCCTGCTCGCCGCGGGCAACAAGGGCAAGCGCCTGGCGCTCACCCACGCCCGGGTGCTGTTGCACCAGCCGTGGGGTCGAGGCGGTGGCCAGGCCACCGACATCGAGATCCAGGCTCGCGAGATCATGCGGATGAAGGACCTGCTCAACCAGATCCTGGCCGACCACACCGGCCAGGACGTCGCCAAGATCGAGAAGGACACCGACCGCGATTTCGTGATGACCGCCGTCGAGGCGAAGGAATACGGCATCATCGACGAAGTGATCGACCGGCGCGACGTGGCCGACACGACGGGTCCCATCCGGGCCAACTGAGACCAGCCGACGTCCGCAAAGGGGGACACCGTGGCCAAGTTCGGAGACGGGGGCGAGCTCCTCAAGTGCAGCTTCTGTGGCAAGTCGCAGAAGCAGGTGAAGAAGTTGATCGCCGGGCCCGGTGTCTACATCTGCGACGAGTGCATCGATCTCTGCAACGAGATCATCGAGGAGGAGTTGGCCGAGACGGCCGATTTCCACTTCGAGGAGCTGCCCCGGCCTCACGAGATCTTCGAGTTCCTCGAGGAGTACATCGTCGGCCAGACGCCGGCGAAGAAGATCCTGTCCGTGGCGGTGTACAACCACTACAAGCGGATCCAGTTCGGGCACAACACCGTCCACGACGACGTCGAGGTCGCCAAGTCCAACATCCTGCTGCTGGGGCCCACCGGCTCGGGCAAGACGTTCCTCGCCCAGACGCTCGCCCGGCTGCTCAAGGTGCCCTTCGCCATCGCCGACGCCACCGCGCTCACCGAGGCCGGCTACGTCGGTGAGGACGTCGAGAACATCCTGCTCAAGCTGATCCAGGCCGCCGACTACGACGTCAAGAAGGCCGAGACCGGGATCATCTACATCGACGAGATCGACAAGGTGGCCCGCAAGTCGGAGAACCCCTCGATCACCCGCGACGTCTCCGGCGAGGGCGTGCAGCAGGCGCTGCTCAAGATCCTCGAGGGCACGACGGCCTCGGTGCCGCCGCAGGGCGGGCGCAAGCACCCCCACCAGGAGTTCATCCAGATCGACACCTCGAACATCCTGTTCGTGTGCGGCGGTGCCTTCGCCGGCCTCGAGCGGGTCATCGAGTCCCGGAAGGGCCACACCGGGGTCGGCTTCGCCGCTGAGATCCGTGCGTCCACCGACGTCGACGCGTCCGAGCTGCTCCAGGACGTGTTGCCCGAGGACCTGGTCAAGTTCGGGCTCATCCCGGAGTTCATCGGCCGGCTCCCCGTGATCGGCGCCGTGTCGCACCTCGACCACGAGGCGCTCATCGAGATCCTCACCGAGCCCAAGAACGCCCTGGTCAAGCAGTACGAGAAGATCTTCAGCTACGAAGACGTCGAGCTCGAGTTCACCGAGGAAGCTCTCCACGCCGTGGCCGATCAGGCCCTCCTGCGGGGCACCGGTGCCCGGGGTCTGCGCGCCATCCTCGAAGAGGTGCTGCTCGACATCATGTACGACATCCCCGGTCGCGACGATGTCGGCAAGGTCGTGATCGACCGCGACGTGGTGCTCGACAAGGTCAACCCCACGATCGTGCCCCGCGAGAAGACCTCCCGACCCAAGCGAGCAGCTTCCTGAACTTCGAGCAGGCGGTCGCCTACCTCGACGAGCACATCAACCTGGAGTCGACGGCCGGTGGCCCCTCTGCAGGGGCCGTCCACGGCCTGTCGCTCGAGCGGATGCGGGGTCTGGTCGACGTGCTCGGCGATCCGCAGCTGGCCGCCCCGGTCATTCACGTCACCGGCACCAACGGCAAAGGATCGGTCGCCCGGATCATCACGGCCCTGTTGGGCGCGCACGGGCTGACCGCCGGGGTCTATGCCAGCCCGCACCTCGAGACCATCCGAGAGCGGATCCGGCGCAACGTCGACCTCATCGGCGAGGACGAGTTCGCCGCGGCCGTCGCCGAGGTCGCGATGCTCGAGCCGATGTTTCCCGACCGGCCCAGCTACTTCGAGCTGCTGACCGCTGTCGCGTTCTCGTGGTTCGCCCGTGAAGCGGTCGAGGTGGTCGTCGCCGAGGTCGGCCTGCTCGGACGCTACGACGCCACCAACGTGGTCGAGGCCGACGTCGCGGTGATCACCAACGTCGGGCGTGATCACACCGATGGGGCGGGGGACTGGCGTCGCGCCGTCGCCGCCGAGAAGGCCGGGATCATCGCCGACCGCAGCGCCGTGGTCATCGGCGAGACCGACCCGGAGCTGGTCGACATCTTCACGGCCGAGGGCGGCGCGCTCCACTGGGTGCGCGACGAACACTTCGGGACTCGGTCGTCGGAGGTCGCGATCGGCGGTCGCCAGGTCGACCTGTACACCCCCACGTCTCGCCATCGGGAGCTGTTCGTGCCGCTCCACGGCCGACACCAGGCCGACAACGTGGCGATCGCGGTGGCTGCAGTCGAGGCATTCTTCGGGCGACCGCTCGACGGCGCCGTGGTCGAGGAGGCGCTCGCGTCGGTGGCCGCCCCCGGGCGCTTCGAGGTCGTCAGCCACTCGCCGCTGGTGATCCTCGATGCCGCCCACAACCCGGATGGCACGGCGGCCACCGCGGCGACGATGGACGGCGAGTTCGAGGTCGACGGATCGCTGACGCTGCTGGTCGGCCTGCTCGGCGGGCGCGACGTCGACGACACCCTGGCACCGCTGCTCGAGCTCGGCGCCCGGCGGATCGTCTGCGTCGAGGCCGATTCCCCCCGCGCGGTGCCGGCCGGCGAAATCGCCGACGCGGTCAGCCGATTCGTGTCGGCCGGCCGGGCCCCCCAGGTCCCGGAGGTGACGGTCGTGGCCGATGTGGCCGATGCCGTCGGCCGGGTGGTCGAGCGCAGCGAACCCGACGACGCGCTCCTCGTCGCCGGCTCGACCTACGTGGTCGGTGCGGCCCGGACCGAACTGCGGCGCCTCGATCTTGGTGTCCCCCCACTCGGCTCGTAGGTCTGGCCGGTCCGACTTCGTCGGCCCCGCCAGGTCCTGCGACTCATTCCTCGGACCTCGTCATTTCGTCGTAGGTCTGGCCGGTCCGACTTCGTCGGCCCCGCCAGGTCCTGCGACTCATTCCTCGGACCTCGTCATTTCGTCGTAGGCTCGGCCGCCGTGAACCGGACCTTCGTCATGTGCAAGCCCGACGCCGTCGAGCGCGGCCTGGTGGGCGAGATCATCAGCCGGATCGAACGCAAGGGACTCTCCTTGGTGGCCGCCGAGCTGCGGACCCCCGACCGCGCCCTCGCCGAGGCCCACTACGACGAGCACAAGGACAAGCCGTTCTTCGGCGAGCTGGTCGACTTCCTCACCCGCGGGCCGGTGATGGCCATGGTCGTCGAGGGCCCGGCCGACAACACGTTCTCGCTGTGCCGCACCCTGATCGGCAAGACCAACGTCGACGAGGCCCAGCCCGGTTCCATCCGCGGCGACTACGCCACCGTCACCACCGAGAACCTCGTCCACGGCAGCGACTCCCACGAGTCGGCCACCCGCGAGATCGCTCTGTGGTTCGGGGACCGCTGAGCCGCGTATTGCGGTTTCGTGACAAACCGTTACGATGGTGCATCCGCGGGTGCGTCACCAGGGCGCAGCCGCATCGCCGGGCGTCGCCGCCCTCCCTTCGGTAGCATCCGAAACGGACCGGCGCACCCGTTCCCGCTCCGATCGGTGACCCCCATGTCCGAGAACGTCTTCACTTCCCTCATGGGCCGCGACATGGCGGTCGACCTCGGTACCGCCAACACGGTGGTCTACGTGCGCGGGCGGGGCATCGTGCTCAACGAGCCGTCGGTGGTGGCGGTCAACGTCCGCGACGGGCGCCCGCTGGCCGTGGGCCTCGAGGCCAAGAGGATGATCGGCCGCACGCCGAGCCACATCCAGGCCATCCGTCCGCTCAAGGACGGCGTGATCTCCGACTTCGAGATCTGCGAGAAGATGTTGCGGTACTTCATCCAGAAGGTGCACCAGCGCCGCTGGGCCAAGCCGCGCATGGTGATCTGCGTGCCGTCGGGCATCACCGGGGTCGAGCAGCGCGCCGTGCTCGAAGCCGCCGAGTTCGCCGGCGCCCGCAAGCCGGCCCACATCATCGAGGAGCCCATGGCCGCGGCCATCGGCGCCGGGCTGCCGGTCCAGGAGCCGACCGGCAACATGATCGTCGACATCGGCGGCGGCACCACCGAGGTGGCCGTCATCTCCCTCGGCGGCATCGTGGCCAGCCAGTCGGTCCGGGTCGCCGGCGACGAGCTCGACGACGCCATCATCCAGCACATCAAGAAGGAGTACTCCCTCGCGCTGGGTGAGCGGACCGCCGAGGAGATCAAGATGACACTCGGGTCGGCGTGGCCGCTCGAGGAGGAGATCTACGCCGAGGTGCGCGGGCGAGACCTCATCACCGGTCTCCCCAAGACCATCGTGACCTCCACCGAGGAGATCCGCGAGGCCATGGAGGAGCCCGTGTCGGCCATCACCGACGCGGTGAAGGTCACCCTCGACAAGACGCCGCCGGAGCTCGCGGCCGACATCATGGAGAAGGGCATCGTCATTGCCGGCGGCGGCGCCCACCTCCACGGGCTCGACTCCCGGCTCGAGCACGAGACCGGCATGCCGATCGTGGTGGCCCACGATCCGCTGCACGCGGTCGCGCTCGGCTCGGGACTCGCGCTCGAGGAGTTCGACGCGCTGAAGGACGTTCTCTTCAACAACCCGCCTGAGCACTGACCCCGGGTGGCCCGCTCATGGCGATGACGTCTCCACGCCGCGGCCGCCCACGGTTCTCGATCGTGGTGTTGGTGCTGCTGTCGATCACCGTCCTCACCCTCGACCTCCGCGACGTCGGCTTCGTCCAGGACGCTCGCCACACCGTCGGCTCGGCGCTCAGCCCGGCGCAGGACGCCGCCGACTGGGTGGCCACCCCGTTCCAGAACACCTGGCACGGCATCACCCGCTACGACGATGTCGCCGACCGCAACGAGCAGCTCCAGGCACAGGTCGACGAGCTCGAGGGCCAGATCGCCCAGAACCGGGACATCGAAGCCCAGTACGAGCAGCTGCTCGAACAGGTCGACATCTCGTGGGTGGGGTCGATCTCCACCGCCACGGCCCGGGTCATCCAGCAGCCGGCGTCGTCGTTCTCCCACGTCGTGATCATCGACAAGGGCTCCTCCGTCGGCATCGCCGACGGGATGCCGGTGGTCACCGGGGCCGGGCTCGTGGGCCAGGTCATCGACGTGTCCGCCGACCGTTCGTCGGTCCAGCTCATCACCGATCCCGAGTTCGCGGTCGGCGTGCGGCTCGCCACCAGTCAGCGGGTCGGCACCGCCACCGGGCAGGGATCGGCCCGCGACCTGATCATCGACACCAAGATCGAGCCCAACGAGGAGGACGCCGACCTGCCCGAGGACGAGGTGGTGACCACCTCGGGGATCGACGACCGGTCGTCTTTCCCCGCCTCGATCCCGGTCGGACACGTCACCCGCAGTCGCTCGGCCAACGGCGGGTTGACCCTCGAGCTGTTCGTCGAGCCGCTCGCCGACCTCGGCGAGCTCTCGTTCGTGAACGTCCTGCTCACCAGTCCGGTCGAGTGATGATCCGCGCCGTCCGCTTCTCGCTGGTCCTCGTGGTCCTGCTCACCATCCAGACGACCTGGATGGCCGACCTGCGCCCCTTCGGCGTGGTCGGCGACCTGCTCCTGCTGCTCGCCATCGCCGGCGGCATGGCCGCCGGTCCCGTTCGAGGGGCCACCGTGGGGTTCATCGCCGGCTTCGCCCTCGACCTGGTGCTGCTCACTCCCCTGGGACTCGCCGCGTTGACCTACCTCGCGGTGGGCTACGCCGTCGGCACGGTGCACGACGGGGTCCTGCGCTCGGCTCCGTGGATCCCGGTGCTGGTCACCTTCGTGGCCAGCGCCGTCGGCGTCGGCTTCTACGTCGTCCTCGGCCAACTCATGGGGCAGCAGTTCCGGCTGCCGGACCTGGCCCGCATCGTCTTGGTCACCTCGACCATCAACGCGTTCCTCGCGGTCCCCGCGTTGCACGCGATGCGTTGGGTCGAGAAATCTGCACCCGACCGCATGTTGGGCCAACCCGCCCGGAGCTTCCGATGACGGCACGTGAGTCCCCCAAGTTCAGGCTGGCCGTCCTGGCCGTCATCGTGCTCGCGTTGTTCTCGGCGCTGTTCGCTCGGCTCTGGTACCTCCAGGTCGCGTCGTCGGAGAGCTTCGAGGTCGCGGCCGAAGCCAACCGGGTGCGTATCGTGCAGGTCGAGGCACCGCGTGGCCGCATCCTCGACCGCAGCGGCACCGTCCTCGTCGACAACCGCGTGTCCACCGTGGTCACCGTCGACCGGGTGATCTTCAACGAGCTCGAACAGGACGAGGCCGATGCCATGATCAACCGGCTCGCCGACGAACTGACCCGCTATGGCTCACCCACCACGGTCGAGCAGCTCCTCGAGCGGGTCAACGACCAGCGCTACTCGCAGTACGCGCCGGTGCCGGTGGCCGACGACGTCAACGAGGAGCTCAAGATCTTCGTCGAGGAGCACAGTGAGCTGTTCCCCTCGGTCGACGTCGAGCGCACGGCCGTACGCCGCTACAACTATGGCACTCGCGCCGCGCACTTGATCGGGTATGTCGGCGAGATCAACGACGAGGAGCTCGAGGCCCGCGAGGACTCCGAGCTGAGCTACATCCGCGGCAGCCAGATCGGCAAGACCGGCATCGAGCGGATCTACGAGAAGGAGCTGCGCGGGACGCCAGGCCAGACCGTCTACGAGGTCGACGCCCAGGGCCGTCCGGTGCGCGTGCTCGAGGATCAGTCACGACCATCGGTGCCCGGCGACGACGTGTGGCTCACCATCGACATCACGACCCAGGCCCTGGCCGAGGATCTCCTCGAGGAAGCCCTCGAGACGGCACGCAACCGCCCGCCGGTCCGCAACAACCCACCCAACGCCGCCACCGGTGGGTCGGTCGTGATCACCAACCCCCAGGACGGCTCGGTGCGGGCCATGGCCAGCTACCCGACCTACGACCCCGCCGACTTCATCAACGGCATCTCGTCGTCGCGCTACGCGTTCCTCACCGACGAGGCCAACCACGATCCACTCACCAACCGGGCGACGCAGGGCCAGTACGCGCCCGGATCGACGTTCAAGTTGATCAGCGGGTACGCCGCGCTGGCCAACGGCCTGCGGGAGCCGTCCACGACCTACTACGACACCGGCTCACACACGCTCGAGAACTGCCGGGGCAGCAAGTGCACGTTCAACAACGCCGGGAACAAGGCGTACGGCACCGTCGACCTCCAGCGAGCGATCACGGTGTCGTCGGACGCGTACTTCTACTCCCTCGGTGAAGACTTCTGGAACGCCCGGGGGAGGCTGGGCGAGGAAGCCTTCCAGGAGTCGGCCCGGCTCTTCGGCTTCGGTCAGGAGACGGGCGTGCCCCTGCCCTCGGAGCAGGAGGGTCGGATCCCCACGCCCGCGCAGAAGCAAGACCAGTACGCGGCCAACCCGGAACTGTTCGCCGAAGGCAACTGGTACACCGGCGACAACGTCATCACGGCCATCGGGCAGGGCGACGTGGCGGCGACGCCATTGCAGCTCGCGAACGCCTACGCCACCTTCGCCAACGGCGGGACGCGCTACGCGCCGAACATCGCCACCAAGATCACTCGGGCGGGCAACGAGAACACGGTGAAGCGAAGCTTCGACCCCCGCATCAACGGATCCGTCGAGCTGCCGCCCGAATGGCGCGAGCCGTTGCTCCAGGGGCTGGTCGGCGTGACCACCAGCAGCGAAGGCACCGCGTACGGCACGTTCCAGGGCTTCCCGCTCACCGAGTTCCCCATCGCCGGCAAGACGGGGACCGCGGAGGTGAACGACAAGGCCGACACCGCGCTCTTCTCGGCGTTCGGGCCGGTCCCGAACCCCGAGTACCAGGTCTCGGTCATCCTCGAGGAATCCGGCTTCGGCGGCACGGCCGCCGCCCCCGTGGCCCGTAAGCTGTTCGACTACTTCGCCGGGGTCACCCCGCCACCCGAGATCCAGCCCGGTGGCGAACTCGTGTACCCCGAAGTCGTCGAGGACCAGCCGACCCAGGACGAGCTCGCCCAGGTGGGGAGCCAGGACTGATGGAGGCCTACGCCGGGAGCTGGCCCGGAGCCCGTCGCTCGTCGACGTCGATGCGCCGCAACCCCTCGGCGCCGTGGCGTCACGTCGATCTGATCATGCTCGGCTCGGTCGCGGCGATCGCGCTCATCGGGACGATCATGGTCTTCTCCGCCACCCGGGGTAGCGATCCCGATGTGATCGACACCGGGACCCTCGAGCGCCACCTCGTGTTCCTCGCCGTCGGCGGGACCGTCATGGCACTGACCTGCATGGTCGACTACCGGCGGTTCCGCGACTGGGCGCTGCCCGCGTTCCTCGGAGCGTGCGCCATGTTGATGATGGTCCTCTCGCCGCTCGGGACCGAGGTCAACGGCGCCCAGGCGTGGTTCCAGCTCGGGGGCTTCCAGCTCCAGCCGTCCGAGCTGACCAAGGTCGCCGTCATCATGATGCTGGCTGCGTTGGGCTCGCAGTTCGCCGGCGACGTCGACCTGCGACGCCTCACCGTGATGCTCTGCGTTCCCGGCTTCCCGCTCCTGTTGATCATGCTCCAGCCCGACCCCGGTACCGCCCTGGTGCTGGTGGCCATCACGATGGGCGTGCTGCTCGTGGCCGGCGTGCGCGCCAAGCACATCGCGGCGCTCACCCTCTTCGGTCTCGCGGGGCTGGTGTTCGTGCTCAACAGCGGCCTGCTCGAGGACTACCAGCAGAGCCGCCTCACGGTGTTCCTCAACCCCGGCGCCGCGCTCCGCGAGGAGGCCTACAACCTCAACCAGTCCAAGATCGCCATCGGCTCCGGTGGCGTCCTCGGCAAGGGGATCTTCGAGGGCACCCAGACCCAGCTCGACATCGTCCCCGAGCAGCACACCGACTTCATCTTCACCGCGGTCGGCGAGGAGCTCGGCTTCATCGGTGCTGGCACGCTCCTCGTCCTGTTCGGGATCCTGTGCTGGCGGATCTGGCGCATCGCCCAGTTGTCGCGCGACCAGCTCGGGTTGCTGCTGTGTGTGGGCGTGTTGTCGATGTTCGTCTTCCAGATGTTCCAGAACGCCGGGATGACGATGGGCATCATGCCGATCACCGGCATCCCCCTACCACTGGTCAGCCACGGCGGCTCGTCGACCATCGCGCTCTTCGCCGGGCTCGGGATGGTCATGAACGTGCACATGCGTCGTTTCAGCTGAGACTCTCGACGCGTCGTCGGCTCCTTCGTCGCTGTCCTCAGCGTCCCGTGCACGGAGCCGCGTTGCGTCGCTCGTGTGACCGCTCGCTGGCGCTCCGCTCGGACGCTTCGCAAGGACAGGTCCGGGATCGTGATCCGAGAACGTCGAACCTCGTCCGATAGCCTGAGGGCGCCGTGCGCACGACCTCATCGTCAACGCCGGGCGTGGCCACCAGCGTGTGGCCCTCGCTCGAGCGACACCTCCCCAAGGTGGCCAAGCCGGCGCGCTACATCGGACTCGAGCAGGGCGCGCCGTCGTCGCCGCGTACACCGGGCAAGGTCGGCTGGCTGCTGTGCTATCCCGACACCTACGAGATCGGGCTGCCCAACCAGGGCCTGCAGATCCTCCGCGAGATCGTGAACGAGCGCGGCGACGCGTTCGCCGAGCGGGGCTACGCGGTCTGGACCGACCTCGAGGCCGTCATGCGGCGCGAGCAGATCCCGTTCTTCTCGATCGAGACGCATTCTCCGGCCGCCAGCTTCGACGTCATCGCCTTCAACCTGTCGGCCGAGCTCGTCTACACGAACGTCCTCAACTGCATCGACCTCGCCGGAGTCCCGGTCCGGGCCGAGGACCGCGCCGACCACGACCCGCTCGTGGTGGTCGGCGGGCACTGCACCTACAACCCCGAACCGCTCGCCGACTTCGTCGACGTCGTCGTCCTCGGCGACGGCGAGGAGGTCATCGGCGAGATGACCGAGGTCATCCGGGAGTGGAAGGCCGAGGGCCAGACGCCCGGATCCCGGGAGAACGTGCTCCGGGCGCTCGCCCGCCTCGAGGGGATCTACGTCCCCTCGCTCTACGACGTCGCCTACGACGGCGAGTTCCTCGCCGAGGTCACCCCGCGCTATGCCGACGTGCCGGCACGGGTCGAGAAGCGCACGGTGGCCGACCTCGCCGAGTGGCCCTACCCGAGGGAGCAACTCGTCCCGCTCACCGAGGTGGTCCACGACCGCCTCAACGTCGAGGTGTTCCGGGGCTGCACCCGCGGCTGTCGGTTCTGCCAGGCCGGGATGATCACCCGGCCGGTGCGCGAGCGTCCCGCCGACCAGGTGCGCACCATGATCGACGAGGGGCTCCAGCGCACCGGCTACGACGAGGTCACCCTCACCAGCTTGTCGACGGCCGACTACTCCGGCATCGAACAGACCGTCGACGACGTGATGAGCCTCGACACCGGGTGCGATCAGCCGATCACGCTGGGCCTGCCGTCGCTGCGGGTCGACGCCTTCACCGTCGGGCTCGCCAACAGGATCCAGCAGGCCCGCCGCACCGGGCTCACCTTCGCACCCGAAGCCGGCACATGGCGGATGCGCCAGGTCATCAACAAGCTGATCCGCAACGAGGATCTCTACGGCGCCGTGGGCTCCGCCTACTCCCAGGGCTGGCGGCGGATGAAGCTCTACTTCCTCACCGGCCTGCCCACCGAGACCGACGAGGACACCCTGGGCATCGCCGAGTTGGCCGAACACTGCGTCGAGCTCGGCCGTGAGCACCACAAGAACCCGAGCGTCACGGTCAGCGTCGGCGGCTTCGTGCCCAAGCCGTTCACGCCGTTCCAGTGGTTCGGGCAGAACACCGAGGACGAGCTGCGTCGCAAGATCGGCCTGCTCAAGGACGCGACGAGGAAGATGCACGGCGTCAAGCTCAAGTGGCACGACTCCCGCGCGTCGGTGATCGAGGGGCTGCTGTCCCGCGGCGACCGGCGCCTCGGCCGGGTCATCGAGCTCGTGTGGCGACGAGGCGGCGTCTTCCAGGAGTGGTCGGAGCACTTCTCGATCGACCTGTGGTTGGAGGCCATGGCCGAGTGCGGGCTCGATCCCGACTGGTACGTCCATCGTCACCGCACCGAGGACGAGGTGCTCCCGTGGGATCACCTCTCCGCCGGGCTCCACAAGGACTTCCTCTGGATGGATTGGCTCGACGCCCTCGCCGAGGTCGGTTTGCCCGACTGCCGCTGGACCCCCTGCTACGACTGCGGGGCCTGCACCGGCTACTCCATCGAGCACATCGTGGCTTCGGCCACTCCACCGGCGGGCGGCAGCCAGGGCACCGGGGTCGACGGGATCCCGTCGCTCGCGGGGCGAGCTCCGGGATCCTCGACGAGTTCGGCTGCGCCTCACTCGTCCGTGCCCGTGATGCTGTCACCTCGCCGGGGGCCGGCATGAGCCCTCCGCCCCGCGAACGCATCAGGATCCGGTTCGCCAAGTTCGGCCGGATCCGATTCACGTCACACCGGGATCTCGCCCGGGTCTGGGAGCGCAGCCTGCGCCGGACCCGGCTCCCGGTCTCCTACAGCGAGGGCTACTCGCCTCGACCGAGGCTGCGCTTCGGTCTGGCCCTCGCCACGGCGCACGAGTCGTGTGGCGAGTACCTCGACGTCGACCTGGTGCCAGGCACCGAACTCGACGTCGATGCGCTGGGGGAGCGGCTCGACCCCATGCTGCCCCCCGGCGTGCACGTGCAGGCCGTGGCTCCGGTCGCGCCCCGCACACCCAGTTTGCAGGAGGCGGTCAGCTCCTGTTCGTGGCTGGTCGAGGTCCCCGATCTCGACCGGGCGCGGGCCGATGTGCTCATCGAGCAGGTGCTGGCGGCCGAAGAACTCCCGGTCACCCGGACACGAAAGGGCAAGGACGTCACCGACGACATCCGCCCGTCCGTGCGCTCCCTCCGCATCGCCGAAGCCGACGAGTGCCCGCCCGCTGCCGACGTGCAGCCGGCTGGCGTCATGCTCCGAGCCGAGTTGGCGACACAGCCCCGTGCGTGTCGCCCGGCCGAGCTGCTCCAGGCCGTCGGCGGTGGCTACGACGAGGGTCGGGTGCTCCGGCTCCACCAATGGACGACGGTCGGCGGCGATCGGCGCGAACCGCTCGAGGTGGCCCCCTGGGCCCCCGAGGGGACCTTCGCCCGGCCGACGACCGCGCACGCGACGGTGCGTGCGTCATGAGAGAGTGCGCGCGAATGGGAGCGAGCGAAGGGCCACGACGCCCGTCGCTTCGGAGCTGCCATCGGCAGCGAGCGATCTGTTTGCGCGTGCTCAGAAGGGAACACCACGATGTCCGACACCCACCAAGGGTCGGCAAACTCCCGCGAGGACGGCTCGAACGCCGGCTCGCCCGACACCAACGCCACTGACCGACCCGGAGCCGACAGCGCCGACACCACCGCGAGCTCGGCGGCCGAGCCGACCGAGGGACGCGCCGGCGACCACGCGCGCCGCAAGCCCCAGATCGGCGACACCCGCGCCGCCCCCGAGCGGGATGCCGACAGCGGCCGCCCGCGGAACCGCACTCGCGGTCGTGGCCAGAAGTCGGACCAGAAGGACGATCAGGGCAAGAAGCCGGCCCCGAAGGGCGGAGGCCGGAAGGGACCCGACTCCAAGGGTCCGGACAACCGGGGCACCGGCAAGTCGGGCGCCAAGCAGGACCCGGACGCCAACGACGGCGGCAAGAGCCGTTCCCGACGGCGCCGGCGCGGCAAACGGCGCAGCGGCGGCCCCACGCCGGTCGAGCACCGGATCGACATCGACGCGGTCGAACTCGACGAGGAGCAGCTCGAGGCCCGCCGAGGCAAGCACCGCAACGGCAAGCCCGTGGGGCGCTACCTCATGGCGGTCCACAAGAGCCCGAAGGCGACCCAGATCGCCGTGCTCGAGGGCCGCAACCTGATCGAGCACTACGTCGCTCGACCGGCCGACGACATCAGCCAGATCCACGGCAACATCTACCTGGCCAAGGTCGCCAACGTGCTCCCCGGCATGGAGGCCGCCTTCGTGGACATCGGCACGCCGAAGAACGCCGTGCTGTACCGCAGCGACGTCTCCTACGACCCCGACGACGTCGAGGGCGGCAAGCGCCCGAAGATCGAAGAGGTGCTCAAGGCCAAGCAGACCATCATCTGCCAGGTGACCAAGAACCCGATCGGCGTCAAGGGCGCCCGGTTGACCCAGGAGGTGAGCCTCCCCGGCCGCTTCGTGGTCCTCGTGCCCAACTCGAGCACGTACGGGATCTCCAAGCGCCTGCCCGACGACGAGCGCAAGCGGCTCCGCAAGATCCTCGACTCGGCCAAGCCGAGCCAGCACGGCGTGATCGTGCGGACCGCCGCCGAAGGCGTGACCTCGGAGGAGATCGCCAACGACGTGAAGCGGCTCGTGGCCCTGTGGGACCAGATCGACGAGCTGGCCCAGAAGTCCCAGGCCCCCACCTTGCTCTACCGCGAGCCCGACATGGCCGTCCGGGTCATCCGCGAGGAGTTCTCCAAGGACTACCGGTCCGTCGTCATCGACGACAAGGAGCTCTTCGACGACGCGTACGACTACGTGTCCGGCATCACGCCCGCCCTGTCCGACCGGGTGCAGTACTACGACACCGCGAAGGAGAAGCTCCCGCTCTTCGAGCGCCACCACGTCCACGAGCAGCTCCACCGGGCCCTCGACCGCAAGGTGTGGCTGCCCTCGGGCGGGTCGCTCATCATCGAGCACACCGAGGCGCTCACCGTCATCGACGTGAACACCGGCAAGAACGTGGGCAAGAGCAACCTCGAGGACACGGTCTATGAGAACAACCTCGAGGCCGCCGAGGAGATCGCCCGCCAGCTCCGCCTCCGTGACATCGGCGGCATCATCGTCATCGACTTCATCGACATGGAGGTGAAGAAGAACCGGGAGGACGTCGCCCGCGTGCTGCGCGACGCGCTCGCCCGCGACAAGACCCGTACCCAGGTCTTCGACATCTCCGAGCTCGGCCTGGTCGAGATGACCCGCAAGCGCATCGGCGAGGGCCTGCTCGACGCGTTCACCGACACCTGCGAGGTGTGCGAGGGTCGCGGCATGATCCTCGACCACGACCTCCTCGAGGAGCCGCTCCTCGCTCGCTTTGCAGCTCGTCGCTTCTGAAGTTCCTCGCCAGGGGCTCGGAACTTCCCGGTGCATGGCTGGTGCCGCGTTGCGAGCTCGTCGCTTCTGAAGTTCCTCGCCAGGGGCTCGGAACTTCCCGGTTGGAGTCGGCGTGCCCCCCGCCGTAAGCTGTCGAACTCTATGTACGCAGTCATCGCCACCGGCGGGAAGCAGCATCGGGTCGCCGAGGGCGACGTCCTCGAGGTCGAGCGCCTCGCGGGCGACGACGGCGACGACGTCGAGCTGCGACCCGTGCTCCTCGTCGACGGCGAGAACGTCCTCGCCACCCCCGGCGACCTCGGCGGGGCCTCGGTGTCCGCCCGCATCGTCGGCGAGACCAAGGGCGCCAAGATCAACGGCTTCACCTACAAGAACAAGTCGAACATCCGTCGCCGGTGGGGTCACCGCCAGAACTACACCCGCATCGAGATCACCGGCATCAGCCGCTGAACCCGGGAGTCACACGCCATGTCGAAGACCAAGGGTGGCGGTTCCACCAGGAACGGCCGCGATTCCGAATCCAAGCGCCTCGGCGTCAAGGAGTTCGACGGTGAGCTCGTCACCGCCGGCTCGATCCTCGTGCGCCAGCGGGGCACCCGGTTCCACCCGGGGCTCAACGTGGGCAAGGGCGGCGACGACACGCTCTTCGCCAAGGCCGACGGCGAGGTGCGCTTCGGCTCCCGCAACGGCCGCAAGCTGGTCAACGTCGTTCCCCAGTCCTGACGGACTTCGTCACGACGAAGTTGTTCGGCAGTGCCTCACGACTTGCCTGACGAGGCCGGGGTATGCTCCGCATTCGTCTCGGGCAGACGGAGTTCAGGGGGCCTCGGCGGCGCCGTGGCCCGGTTCGAGGTCGCTGAGGTCTGACAGGCGATGGTCATCGGCGGGTCGAGCTGCGCCATGATCTCGTCGAAGGACGCGTCGGTCATGACAGCTCGTAGCGGAGGAAGAGCTGGTCGTCGGCCTCGAGGACATGGGCCAACCGAGCCCGTCGAGGGGTGGTGGCGGCCGGCAGCACCGCGAGCGGCAGTGGGTCACCCCCGATGACCGGCGCGAGGGTGATGCACAGCTCGTCGACGGTCCCCGCGGTGAGCAGCGCGCCGAGCAGCGCCGGGCCGCCCTCGCACAGCACCACCTCGACACCCTGGGCCCGGAGCTGGGCCAGGGCGAGATCGGGTTCGACCTGCTCGCCGCCGGCGAGCACGGTTTCGACTCCATCGGCGAGGCCGGCCCGCCGGTCGGTCGGTGAGGCGGTGCAGGTGACGACCATGCCCGGATTGTCCGGGTCGCCGGTGAGCGCCCGGGACGCATCGTCGAGCTCGAGCGAGCGGCTCACCAGGGCGAGTCGCGGGAGTGGCGGACGGCCCTGGCGCTGGCGATGGTCGCGCCGGCGCTCGTCGAGCCGGACCGGGCCGTAGCGCTCGCGCCGGGCGGTCTCGGCGCCGACGAGGACGATGTCAGCCACGGACCGCAGGTCGAGGAACAGCTGGCGGTCGGTCGGGCTCGACAGTTCGCCCACTCGGCCGCCGACCGCCGTGCTGCCGTCGATGCCGGCGACCATGTTGGCCAGCACCCAGGGCCGGTCGGGCCGGGGCGGACGCTCGACGTCGAGATACGGCGTGAGTGCGTCGTCGAGCGCGTCCCCCGGTATCAGGCGGTGCATCACACCGACGTGGCCAGAGGCAGGTCGGCCTCGGACCACCCGAGGTGCTCCATGGCTTGCTCGTGGGCGAAGCGGTCGGTCATGCCCCCGACGAAAGCCACGGCCTCGCGCTGGGGATCGAGCTCGTCGGTGAGCGTCCGTCCCGCCTTCACGAGCCGTTTCGGGTCGGCCACGTACCACTCGACGAGCTCGCCGAGCAGGCGATCGACGATGCGGGCCTGGGCCACCGAGGCCGGCCGGAGATAGATCTCCTCGTAGTTGAACCGGCGGAACGCGCCCAGCGCGTCGGTCGTGGCCGGATCCATCCCGACGATGCCGGTGTCCATGGTGGTGGTGACCACCGCTTCGATGAACACGTGGAGCTGCTCACGGCGCGTTCGACCACAGCGCGCCGCGACCTCGGCCGGGAGGTGGTCGGCGGAGACCACCCGGGCGAGCACGGCGTCCTCGAAGTCGTGGCAGAGGTAGGCGATTCGGTCGGCCCAGCTGACCACCTCGCCCTCCGGTGTCGACGGCGCGGGGCGGGACCACGAGTGGTTGCGGATGCCGTCGAGCGTCTCGGTACACAGGTTCAGCGGGGCGAGCACGACGTCGGCACCCCAGGTGGCGTGGTCGTAGCCGCCGTCGACGTACGGGGCCAGGGCGTCCTCGGAGGCATGCCCGAACGGGCCGTGGCCGCAGTCGTGGCCGAGGGCCATGGCCTCGACGAGCGCGACGTTGAGCCGGCACGCACGGGCGATCGAGGTGGCCACCTGGGCGACCTCGATGGCGTGGGTGAGGCGGGTGCGCTGGTGGTCGTCGGGGCGCACGAAGACCTGGGTCTTGCCGGCCAGGCGCCGAAACGCCGTCCCGTGCACGATGCGGTCGCGATCGCGCTCGAAACAGGTCCGCCACCGGTCCGGTTCCTCCGCCACGGCCCGATTGCCGGCGTCCCGGGCCCGCGTCGCCCCGGCCACCATGCGCTCGTCGTCGTGGCCTTCGCGGTCGACCCGGTCGGCGATGCCTTCGGGTGCGAGCGTGACGTGGCTGTCGGCGTGGGCACGACGTACTCCGGCTTCGTCGTGTCCGGTCATGGTCGCCGCCCACTGCCGACCACGTTCGGTCAGCTCGATGTCGTCGTCGACGGATGCCACGTCCCCGACACTACGGCGAACAGATGACACTCCCGTCCCTGGGCCTGATGGCATGCCGCCGGGCGAGCCCATCGGTCCTACCCTTCTCACCCGTGAGCCAGTTCGTCGACGAGTGCAACCTGCACGTCAAGGGTGGCGACGGCGGGGCCGGATCGGTCTCGTTCCGGCGCGAGGCACACGTCGCCCGTGGTGGGCCCGACGGCGGCGACGGCGGCGACGGTGGCGACGTGTGGCTGGTTGTCGACAACAACGTCGCTTCGCTCATCTCCTTCCGAGACCACCCGTTCCGTCGGGGCGAGGACGGCACCCACGGAGCCGGCAAGAAGCGGCACGGCCGCGCGGGCGAGGACCAGATCGTGCCGGTGCCCGAGGGGACCGTCATCGAGGACCGCGACGGCACGCTCCTGGCCGACATGGTCAACGTGGGCGACCGGTTCCTCGTGGCCGAGGGCGGCAAGGGTGGGCGCGGCAACGCCAAGTTCCTGTCCAACAAGCGCCGGGCCCCCGCCTTCGCTGAGCAGGGCGAGGTCGGCGAGGAGCGCTGGCTGCACATGGAGCTCAAGCTCCTCGCCGACGTGGCACTCGTCGGATTCCCCAGCGTGGGCAAGTCGACGCTGATCTCGGTGATCTCCGCCGCCAAGCCCAAGATCGCCGACTACCCGTTCACCACGCTCGAGCCCAACCTCGGCGTGGTGCGCATGGACGACGACGTCGAATTCGTCGTCGCCGACCTGCCCGGCCTGATCGAGGGCGCCAGCGAGGGGCGGGGTCTCGGCGACCGCTTCCTCCGCCACGTCGAGCGCGCTCGCGTGCTGGTGGTGATGGTCGACCTCGCGCCCACGGCGATGCACCCTCCGGCCGAGCAGGAGCGCCTGCTGCTCGAGGAGCTCGACGACTACGAACCCGAGCTCCTCGAACGACCGCGGCTCGTCGTCGGCTCGCGGGCCGATCTCGACGACGGTACGTGGGACTTCGACGGCGACCGGGTCGCTGCTGTCACCGGCGCAGGTGTCGACCAGCTCGTCGGCCGCATGGTCCAGGCGGTCACCGACGCCCGCGTCGTCCAACCCGAGCGCGAGGCCTACGTGGTGCATCGCCTCGAGGGCGAGGGGTTCACCGTCGAACGCGACGAGGCCGGCGACTGGGTGGTGGAAGGCCGGCAGGCCGTACGGGCGGTGGCGTTCTCCGACCTCACCGACCCCGACGCGCTCGAGGAGGCCCACCGACGCCTCAAGAGCCTCGGCGTGGACAAGGCCCTCGTCCGTGCCGGCGTGCGACCCGGCGAAACCGTGCACATCGGCGGCCTCGCGTTCGACTACGAAGACGGCCCATGATCGTCGTCGCCAAGATCGGGACCTCGTCGATCACCGACGACCATGGCTGGATCGACGAACCCGCGATCGCCAAGTTCTGCCAGGACGTCGCTGCGGTCCGCGCCGCGGGGCACCAGGTCGTGATCGTGACCTCGGGTGCGATCGCCGCCGGACTGCCCGCGCTCGACTTCGACCACCGTCCCCGCGATGCGGTCACCCTCCAGGCGGTGTCGGCGGTCGGGCAGAGCCGGCTGATGTCGGTCTACGACCGAGAGCTGGCCCGCCACGATCTCATCGGCGGGCAGGTGCTGCTCGCCCCCCTCGACTTCATCATCCGCGAGCAGTACCTCCACGCCCGTGGAACGCTCTCGCGCCTGCTCGAGCTCGGCGTGGTGCCGGTGGTCAACGAGAACGACGCCATCGCCGACGACGAGATCCGATTCGGCGACAACGATCGGCTCGCCGCGCTGGTCGCCCACCTCGTGGCAGCCGACCTGCTCGTCCTGCTCACCGACATGCCGGGCCTGTTGTCCGCCGACCCCCGCTTCGACGAGAACGCGTCGCTCATCGAGGAGATCATCGAGGTCGACCAGTCCCTCGAGTCCTTGGCCGGCGGCGCCGGTTCGGCGCGGGGGAGCGGCGGCATGGCCTCCAAGCTCGCGGCCGCCAAGATCGCGGCGTGGTCCGGGGTCCGGGCCATCATCGGTGCGGCCCACCGCGACGGGATCCTCGTCGATGCCGTCGCCGGCACTGCCGGCGTCGGGACCGTCATCCGCCCCCGAGTCGACCGGCTGCCTGCACGCAAGCTGTGGATCGCCTTCGCCGTCGGCTCGTCGGGCACGATCGTCGTCGACGAGGGCGCCAAGCGGGCACTGATCGAGCGGGGCGTCTCGCTCCTCCCGCCCGGCGTTGTCAGCGTCCAGGGTCGCTTCGACACCATGGCCGCGGTGGAGATCGCCGGGCCCGACGGTGCCGTTTTCGCCAAGGGCCTCAGCCGATTCGATGCCACCACGCTGGCTGCGATCGCCGGCAAGCGCACCGACGCCCTCCCCGAGGGTGCCCCCCACGAGGTCGTCCACCGCGACGACCTGGTGGTCTTGCCGTAATACTGGAGTGTGCTCGCTCGTTCCTCGCGGCGCGCACTCCCACGTACGACGGAGTTTCCCACGTCAGTGGGGTGACGGCTCGCTGGCGCTCGCCTCCATCACCGTGCCCGGGTGTGCTCGCTCGTTCCTCGCGGCGAGCGCCGGTCAGTTCGTGCCGCCGCCGTCGCGGGGCTGTTGGGTCTGGCCTTCGCCGGGCATGTCGGGGGCTTCGTCGCCGGCTGATTCGCCGCTGATCGCGGTCTGGTCCTCACCAGCGGAGGTGTCGGTGGACGGGGCGATGCCGAGCTGAGCCTTGATCTCGGACAGGCGGCCCTGGGCCTCGACGTTCATGGCCGCCTGCTCGACCTCGAGCATCCGGCCCTCGACCGACGAGCCCTGGAGCTCGGACATGCCCTTGGCCTTGGCGTAGCGGGTCTCGACCTTGCTGCGGACCTCTTCCAGGGTCGGTACGTCCTCGCCGACGGTGGCCGAGAGCTGGGCCATGGCGGTGTTCATCTCGTCCTGCATGTTGGCCTGGTCGATCTTGCCGAGCAGCGCCTGACGCTCGGACAGCTTCTTCTGCAGCGCAGCCGAGTTCTGCTGGACCGCCGACTTGGCCTGGTCGGCGGCCTCGGCGGCCTGGAAGTGCAGGGCCTTGAGGTCGTCGACCTCGGATTCGAGGGTGATCATCCGGTTGGCGAACGACTCGGCTGCCTGGGTGTACTCGGTCGCCTTGGCCTCGTCGCCCTCCTTGGCTGCCTGATCGGCCATCATCACGGCTTGGCGGGCGTTCGCGGAGACCTTCTCGAGGTCCTCCATGACCCGGTTGAGCCGCATCTCGGTCTGCTTCTGGTTCGCGATGACGTTGGCGGCCTGCTGGGTGAGGCGCTTGTGCTGGTCGTGGGCCTCGGTGATGGCCTGTTCGAGCTGCACCTTGGGGTCGGCCCGCTCCTCGAAGTTCCCGCTCAGCCGAGCGATCTGGTATTTCCACCAACGTCTGAAGGCCTTCCACATGGCGGCGATCGTAGACGCCGGGGACCGGCCGGCGTTTCGAGGGCGGGTTTCGTGCCCCGGTTCACCGCTGTCCCGACAGCTGGCTGCGGAGGTCGAGGCCCACCATCCGCGTCAGCACGAGATAGAGAAGGGCGGCGACGCCGAGCACCGGCACCGCCTCGATCAGCGGGATCGGGTCGGAGATCACCAGCGCCACGAGTCGAGCAGCTGCGGCCGCCACGAGGGCGAAGGTGAGCACCGTGGGCAGGCGCCCGCCACCCAGCGCGACCGGGCCGATCCGCCAGCGCAGCGCGGCCCGGAGCAGCAGGAACTCGCACCAGGCCGCCACCGCCGACCCGAGGGCGATGCCGACGGCCCCGAGGTGGAGCAGCTCGGTGCTCGACGCGGTCTCGGTCTGGATCGAGGTGCCGACCAGCACGAAGCCGTCGAGCCAGAACATCAGCGCCACCGCCACGAGCGCGCCCGCGATGACCCGGACCAGGGCGATGCGCGCCGGTGTCCGGGGATCGTCGAGCGCGTACAGCGTGTTCTGGAGCAGGCGTGACGCGGTGCTGGCGAGCAGACCGAGCGAGTACGCGGCCAGGACGAGCCACACCAGACGGGTGTCGCTGGGTCCGAACTCGCCGCGCTCGAACAGGGCACCGACAAGCGTCTCGCCGAGGGCGACGTAGAACACCGCGGTCGGCGCGACGAAGAACGCGACCCGAGCGAGGCCGCGCTCGACGTGGTCGAGCACCTCCGCGGGGGAGCGGTTCAGTCGCGACAGCTCGGGGAGCTCGGCGGCGGCCATGCTCATGCCGAAGAGCGACACCGGGAGCAGGTAGAGGAACTGGGCCGAGGTGTTGGCGGCCACGGCACCGGTCACGAGCAGGCTCGCCAGCACCAGGTCGAGGTAGCCCGAGATCTGGACGACACCCCGACCGAACACCACCGGCGGCATCCGGCGGAGGGCATCTCTGACGGCGGGACGGCGTCGGTCGAGGGACAGGCGCAGGTGGGGCACGAGCCCCCGGATCGACGGGAGCTGGACGACCAACTGGGCGAACCCGCCGAGCACCACGCCCCACGCCAGGCCGTTCGCCAGCGACACCTCGGTGCTGCCCCCGATGGCGACCGCGGCCACCACCGCGATCTGGGCCGCGTTCCACAGCACCGGCGCGACGTAGGCGAGGAAGAAGCGCCGGTGCGAGTTGAGGATGGCCAGGCACCACGCCGACAGCACGAGCAGCCCGATACCGGGGAACATGATCCGCACCAGGTTCACGGTGAGGTCGAGCTTCTCGGGCTCGTCGCGGAATCCGGGAGTGAGCGCGATCGTGATCGGCCGTGCGGCCACCATGCCCACGAGCACGAGGACCGAGGTGATCGCGGCGAGGACCCCCGCGATCGCACCTGCCGTGCGACCGGCCTCCTCCGAGTCGGTGTCGGCCAGGCGCGAGTAGACCGGGATGAACGACGCCGACAGGACCCCCTCGCCGAGCAGGTTCTGCATCAGGTTCGGGATGCGCAGCGCAGCCCGGAACGCGTCGGCGGACACCCCGAGGCCCAGGAAGCCCGCGGTGACGATCTCCCGGACCAGACCGGACAGCCGGGAGAGCAGGATTCCCGCACCGACCGACGCGGCACCCGATGGTGCAGCCGCCGCCGGATCGGGACCCGGGCTTCGGGTCAGGTGGGTGCTCATGCGCTGGTGGCCCGCTGCTCGCCACCGTGACGCCGGGACCGGCGCGGGCGCGGCTGGGTTCCGGAGCACCGCGGGGCCATGGCGAAACGCTAGGCCAGCGGGTGGCTCGGTTGATCGATGGGTCGCGCTGGTCCGAGGGATGCCTGACGGGACATCGCTGCCTCGGGAGCGCTTCGCTGGGTCGGTGGCGTCCCCGCGCTCCTACACTCGCGCCATGGCCGGAACCCCCGTCGCAACGCTCGGCGCGCGCGCCAAGGCCGCCTCCCGCACGTTGGCGACGACGTCGACCGAGGCCAAAGACGCGGCACTGGCCGCCGCTGCCGACCTGCTCGAGCAGCGGAGCGGCGAGATCCTCGAGGCCAACGCAATCGACGTCGACCGCGAGGAGGCCGATGGCATGGCGGCCGGCCTGCTCGACCGGCTCCGCCTCTCCGAGGCACGGATCGCCGCGATGGCCGGTGGGCTGCGCCAGGTGGCCGGGCTGCCCGATCCGGTGGGCGAGGTCACCGAAGGCTGGACCCGACCCAACCGGTTGCGGATCCAGAAGGTGCGCGTGCCCCTGGGTGTGGTGGCGATCATCTACGAGTCGAGGCCCAATGTGACCAGCGACGCGTTCGGGCTGTGCCTCAAGTCCGGCAACGTGGCCTTCCTGCGCGGCTCGTCGGCGGCCATCGAGTCGAACACGGCCATCGCCACGGTCCTGCGCGACGGCCTCGACAAGGCGGGTTTGCCCTCCGACTCGCTCGTGCTCGTCGACGACACCAGCCGCGAGGCCGCCACCGAGTTCATGCAGCTGCGCGGGCACATCGACTGCCTCATCCCGCGCGGTGGCCCCTCGTTGATCCGGTCGATCCTCGACAACGCCACCGTGCCCTTCGTCATCGACGGCGCCGGCAACTGCCACGTGTACGTCGATCGCAGCGCCGACCTGGCGATGGCGGCCGACATCATCGTCAACGCCAAGACGCAGCGGCCGAGCGTGTGCAACGCGGCCGAGAAGCTGCTGGTCCACGCCGACGTGGCCAGCGAGTTCCTCCCGCGTGTCCTCGGTGCGCTCGAACACGTCGACCTGGTCGGCAACGAGCGGGCCCGCTCCCACGCGCCATCGATCGAGCCCGCCGTGGACGAGGACTGGGACACCGAGTACCTCGACCTGCGTCTGGGGGTTGCGGTGGTCGATTCGCTCGACGAGGCCATCGACCACATCGCCGCCCACGGCTCGGGCCACAGCGAAGCCATCGTCACCACCGACCTCGCGGCAGCCGACCGCTTTGCCGACGAGGTCGACGCGGCGGCGGTGCTGGTCAACGCCTCGACCCGCTTCGTCGACGGCGAGGAGTTCGGCTTCGGCGCCGAGATCGGGATCTCCACCCAGAAGCTCCACGCCCGGGGTCCGATGGGTCTGCGCGAGCTCACCACCGAGAAGTACGTCGTCCGGGGGACGGGCCAGGTCCGGGCCTGATTCGTTCGTCAGGCGCAGGGCGCCTCCGTGGAGCCTTGGATCCTCGGAGTTGTTCGGAATCCTGTCCGCCGTCCGGTAGTACTGGAGGTGCGGGTTGGTGTCGGCGGAGCGACCCCATCGACAGCCGAAGGGAGACAAATGGCAACTGACGACCATCGCGTCGTGTTCTTCGAGCGGGACGTGGCTGAGGAGCTGCTCGAGCTGGTCGACGACGAGCCCGGGCAGGCCGACGAGGATCTGCTCGACGAAGCCGTCGAGGCGATCGAGCACGCCAACGGCGGCCTGCCGTCCGAGGCCCAGCAAGCCGTGGCCCGGGGCGACGCCGTCGCCGTCGGCCTCGAGCCGGCAGAGGTCGACAGCATCACGACGCTGATCAATCACAACACCGAGGCCGACAAGAGCGCACTGAAGTCGGTGGGCCGCTCGCTGCAGTCCAAGATCCGGGCCGCCAGGAAGAAGGCCAAAGGGCGTTCATGACGGGCGTGGACCGATGCGGCGCATCGGTCGTGAATCCGGAGGTCGCCATGCAACCGAGGATTCCAGTTGACCGTCCGGTCAAGACCGCCGGTACGGTGAGGGGATGACCGACGAGTTCCGCTTCGAGTCCGTTCCTTCCGTCCGCGAGTCCCTCAAGAAGGTCGAGTACCTCTCGGACGAGGGCATCGCCGGCATCGTGTACCTGGCCGATCGGCTCCGCAAGCCGATCCTGGTCGAGGGCCCGGCGGGTACGGGCAAGACCCAGCTCGCCAAGTCGGTCGCCGAGATGTCCGGCGCCCGGCTCATCCGCCTGCAGTGCTACGAGGGGCTCGACGAGTCGCGGGCGTTGTACGAGTGGAACTACAAGAAGCAGCTGTTGCGCATCCAGGCCGCCAACACCGGCGACGACGCCGGCGACAGTGACGACTGGGACGAGCTGTCGGACGACATCTTCTCCGACGAGTTCCTGCTCACTCGGCCCCTGCTCGAAGCGATCACCGCCGACGATCCGGTCGTGCTGCTCATCGACGAGGTCGACCGGGTCGAGGTCGAGACCGAGGCCCTGCTGCTCGAGATCCTCTCCGACTACACCGTGTCGATCCCCGAGCTGGGCACGATCGAATCGAAGCAGATCCCGCTGGTGTTCCTGACCTCCAACAACACCCGCGAGCTGTCCGAAGCACTGAAGCGCCGGTGTCTCTACCTCCATGTCGACTACCCCGACCTCGAGCGCGAGAAGGAGATCGTGCTCACCAAGGTCCCCGAGATCACCGAGTCGCTCGCCGACCAGGTGGCCCGCATCGTGCGCTCGATCCGCAACCTCGAGCTGAAGAAGGCGCCGTCGGTGTCCGAGACCCTCGACTGGGCCCGCACGCTGCTGCTGCTCGGTGTGCAACAGGTCGACACCGAGACCGCCCGCAGCACGGTCAACATCCTGCTCAAGTACCAGTCCGACATCACCAAGGCGATGCGCGAGCTCGACGACACCAAGTCCGAGATGCACGCCGACGCCACGGCCGCGCCGGCCTCCTGATGGCGGGGGAGCAGCTCTCGGACGCAGAGCCCTCCGGCCGGAGCGAGGCAGAGCCCTCCGGCCGGAGCGAGGCAGAGCCCTCCGGCCGGAGCGAGGCAGAGCTCGGCGCCGGCGGCGCGCTGAACGAGCTGCTGGCGGGATTCATCCAGGAGCTGCGGGCCGCGGGGCTTCCGGTGTCGCTGACCGAGAACCTCGATGCCATGGAGGCGGTCCAGCACATCCCGCTCGAAGACCGCGAGGCCTTCAAGTACGCGCTCGCGGCCACGCTGGTGAAGAACAACTCGCACTGGCGGGCGTTCGAGACGGTCTTCGAGGTCTACTTCTCCTACCGCGGTCCCGAGTACGAGCTCGACCCCGACGCCGACCTGTCCGACGCGCTCGACGAGCTCATGGAGGAGCTGCGGGGCGATCAGGGCGACGACGGCCAGCAGCAGGGCGGCGGGGGCGCCATGGACTCCATGACGCCCGAGGAGATCGCCCAGATGCTGATGAAGGCGCTCCAGCAGGGTGACCAGTCGACGATGCGGGCCGTGGCCCGTCAGTCGGTGAAGCGCTTTGCGGGCATGGAGCCCGGCCGGCCCGTGGGCGGGACCTACTACCTGTACCGCACGCTGCGCCATCTCGATCTCGACGGGGTCATGGACCAGCTCATGGACCAGGCCCGCGACGAGTCACCCGAGCCGCTGAGCGCGCTCGAGGAGCGGCTGGAGCAGGACGAGTACCAGAGCCGCATCGAGAAGCTGAAGCAGGAGATCGAGTCCGAGATCCGGCGACGGCTCGTGGCCGACCGCGGCGTCGAGGCCATGGCCAAGACGCTGCGCAAGCCGCTGCCCGAGGACATCGACTTCATGCACGCCTCCCGCGAGGAGATGGCGAGCCTGCGCAAGGCCATCTACCCGCTCACCCGCAAGCTGGCCGTGCGCCTGGCCCGCAAGCGCCGCCACGGCCGCAAGGGCCCCCTCGACTTCCGCAACACCATCCGCCACTCGCTCAGCTACGGCGGCGTGCCGGCCGAGCCCAAGTTCCGCTACCCGCGTCCGGCCAAGCCCGAGATCTTCGTGGTGGCCGACATCTCCGGCTCCGTGGCCAGCTTCGCCCGCTTCACCCTCCACCTCGTGTACGCCATCCAGAACCAGTTCTCCAAGGTCCGGGCGTTCGTGTTCATCGACGGCGTCGACGAGGTCACTCACCTCTTCGAGCGGGTCGAGGACATCGCCGAAGCCGTCCACCGGGTCAACACCGAGGCCGATGTGGTCTGGGTCGACGGCCATTCCGACTACGGGCACGCGTTCGAGTCGTTCTGGGGCAGCTACGGCAAGGACATCGGCCCCAAGACCACGGTCCTCCTGCTCGGCGACGCCCGGAACAACTATCACGCCTCCCAGTCCTGGGTCGTCAAGGAGATGCAACATCGGGCACGGCACGTGTACTGGCTCAACCCCGAGCCCCGCTCGTACTGGGACACCGGCGATTCGATCATGGCCGAGTACGCTGGATTCACCGATGGCGTCTACGAATGCCGGAATCTGCGGCAACTCGAGCGGTTCGTCGACATCCTCGAGTAGGCGCCGACTCCCGGGAGGGGTCCACGCCTGGTGCCGGGGAAGGGGCTACAGTCGCCCCGAATATGACAAACAGCGCGTGTTTGTTACACTATTGCAATATATCCGGGCCGTCCTCGTGCGGCTCGAGAGCGCCGACAACCGTTCCCGAGAACTGCCGCACATGACCCTTCTCCGCCGCCACCCCGCCCGGGCCCTCGTCGCCGCCGCCATCGCGGTCCTGACGCTCGTGCTCCCCGCCACCGCCCATGCCGGCGACCCGCGGGAAGAGCGCGAGGACGTCCGGCGCAAGCAAGCCGCCGCCGCCGCCGACATCGATGCACTCCGTGCCTCCGATGCCGAGGTCGAGGCCGCGCTCGAGACCCTCAACAGCAACGTCGCCGCTCAGGAGGCGGCGCTGGTCGACGCGAGGCGAAGAGCCGCCCAGGCCGAGGCTGCCCTCGCCGAGGCCACCGAGCTCGTGAACGCCAAGGAAGCCGAGATCGCCGAGCTCCACGACCAGGTCGAGAGCGTCGCGGTCGCCGCGTTCGTGCGTCCGCCGAACACCGACAGCCTGCTCGACTCCCTCGGCGCGGAGACCCTCGGCGAGGCCGAGCTCAAGCAGTCGTTGCTGCAGGCCAAGTCCTCGAACCAGTTCGACGTGCTCGACCAGCTCGAACGGGCCCGACAGGATCTCGAGACCGCCCGATCCGAGGCCGAAGCCGCCGCCGCGGCCGCCGCGGAGAACCGGGCCGCCGTCGACGCCAAGCTCGCCGAGGTCCGCCAGGCCCAGAACGAACAGCAGCAGGTCGCCGCCGACGTGGAGAACCGCCTCGACCGGCGCCTCTCCGAGGCCGCGGCCCTCGAGGACCTCGACGCCGAGCTCTCCGCCGAGATCAAGAAGGAACAGGAGCGCCTCGCCGCCCTCGCCGCCCAGGCCGCGGCCAACCGGCGGGCCAGGGAGGCGTCCTCGTCGAACGGCAGCAGTGGCAGCAGTGGCAGCAGTGGCAATGGCGGCGGTGGTGCGACCACCATCTCCATCACCGGCTCCGGCAGCATCGTGTCGGTCAACGGCATCCGGGTCCACCAGAGCATCGCCGGCCAGCTCCGGTCGATGCTCTCGGCCGCCTCGTCCGCCGGCATCAACCTCTCCGGCGGCGGGTACCGCTCGCCGACCGGCCAGATCCAGACCCGGCGCAACAACTGCGGCAGCAGCAACTACGCCGTGTACCAGATGCCGGCGGGCTCGTGCTCACCGCCCACGGCCCGCCCCGGTACCTCGATGCACGAGCGTGGCTTGGCCGTCGACTTCACGTACCAGGGTCGCATCGTCAACTCGCGGTCGTCGGCGGCCTTCCAGTGGTTGGCCGCCAACGCCGCCGGCTACGGCTTCTACAACCTGCCCAGCGAGCCCTGGCACTGGTCGGTCAACGGCAATTAGGCCACGGTGGTGGGCCAGGAAGCTGGGCAGGCCCTGCCCAGCGAGCCCTGGCACTGGTCGGTCAACGGCAATCGGATGGTCCCGCCCGGGACCAAGGTCGAGTGAGCCGAAGATCGTCTATTCGAGGTGGATGCCGCACTCGGTCTTGTCGCGGCCGTTCCAGCGGCCCGAGCGTGGATCGTCGCCCGGGGCCACCGGGCTCGTGCAGGGCATGCAGCCGATGGACGGATAGCCCTGGTCGAGGAGCGGGTTGTAGGGCACGTCGTTGGCGTGGATGTAGTCCTCGACGTCCCGGTCGGTCCAGGTTGCGATCGGGTTGATCTTGACCAGACCGCGGAGATCGCGGCCGACCACGAGGGCGCTGGAGCGAGTGTCGGCCTCGTTGCGGCGCAGGCCGGTCATCCAGGCGGCCTTGGCCGCGAGCGCCCGCTCGAGCTGCTGGACCTTGAGCGCCGAGCAGCAGTTGTCGGGGTCGACCTTCCACAGCTCCTCGAGGTTCTCGGGAGCCGTCATGATCTTGAGGTTGAGCCCGTAGCGCTTGCGTACGGCCTCGACGGTCTCGATCGTCTCGGGGAAGTGGTAGCCGGTGTCGATGAAGACGACCTCGATGGCGGGGTCGGCCTTCACCGCCAGGTCGATGAGGACTGCGTCGGTCATCGAGGCGGTCAGGCAGAGATGGGGGCCGAACGCGTCGACGGCCCACTGGATGATCTTCGACGCCGGGGCGTGTTCGAACTCGGCGTTGAGGTCGAGCAGCTCGTCGTCGGTGTAGGTGTGGCGCAGGCTGGGGAGCGGCACGGTGACGGGCATGGGGGTCTTCCAGGATCGGGGGAGGTCGGGGGAACGGACGGTCAGGCGCTCACGTGGCGCATTCGGACTCGCCGATCTCCTTCACGTAGGGCCCGGTCTCGCCGTAGTCGACGTAGAAGTCCGGGTTGTCGTCGTAGGTGGGGAAGACGTCGAGCTCCTTCAGCTCGGCGCCGACCTCCTTGGCGCCTCCCGCTCGGTCGAGCCAGGTGCGAAAGTCCTCGCCGGCCTCGCGCTCGGCGGCGAAGCGGCGGGCCACCCGGACCGCGGCCTCGGGGGCGTTCTTGGCCGGCAGGCGCAGGGCCTTCTCGCCGAAGTGGATCCGTTCCTCGCCCACGTAGCCGCCGAGCAGCATCTGGTAGCCGGGGGCGGAGCGGCCGTTGGCACGTCGCTCGGCGCCGAAGAAGCCGATGTCGGCGATGTGGTGCTGTCCGCAGGAGTTGGTGCAGCCGGAGATGTTGGTGCGGATGCCGCCGACCTCGGCGAGGCCCTCGGCGTCGAGCGCTTCGCCGATGGCATCGGCGAGCCCGCGGGATTGCGTGACGGCGAGGTTGCAGGTGTCGGCCCCGGGGCAGGCGACCACGTCGCGGGACAGCTCGGCGCCGGGCTGGGCCATGCCGATGGTCGAGAGGCGGTCGAACAGGGTGCGGAGCTGGTCCTCGGTGAGGTCGCGGAACACCATGTTCTGGCGGTTGGTGACCCGCACGTCGGCGCCCAGGTCGCGTTGGATGCTCGCAAGTGAGCGGAACTGGTCGGCGGTGATGTCGCCGAGGCGGGCCCAGGCGTAGGCCGAGACCGTGCCCTTGGCGTTGCCGCGGACGACGTTGGCGTCTTCCCAGCGCTCGTACTCGCCGTTGCGGCGCAGGGTGACGGGGACGCCCTGGCCGATCTGGGTCGGCGCGACGCCCGCGGCGGTGCCGGCGGGCTCGTCGCCCCACTTGTCGACGACCTCGGGGATGCCGCCGGGCCAGCTCGACGAGGCCAGCAGGAAGGTGCGCTCCTTGAGGATGCGCGCCTGCAGCTCCTCCCAGCCCATCGAGTCGACGAGCCACTTCATGCGGGCCCGGAGCTTGTTGTCGCGGTTGCCGTGGTTGGAGAAGACCCGCAGCACCGCTTCGAGGGTGACCAGGAGCTCGTCGCGGGCCGTGAAGTCCTCGAGGGCCAGGGCAGGATGGGGGTTGGCGCCGAGACCGCCGGCGACGAAGACCCGGAACCCGGGCTCGAGTGTGCCGTCTTCGCGGGGCCGCGACACGGCGATGACGCCGCAGTCGTTGAACATCGCCTGGCCGCAGTCGGTGTCGCAGCCCGAGAAGTTGATCTTGAACTTGCGGGGCAGGCGTTGGACCAGCGGGTTGCGCAGGAAGTGCTGGTTCACGGCCTCGGCCCACGGCGTGATGTCGAGCACCTCGTAGGGGCAGGCGCCGGCCAGGTGGCAGCCCTGCACGTTGCGGTTGGTGTCGCCGCAGGCCTCGCGGCTGGTCATGTCCACGCTGGCGAGGTCGCGCATCAGGTCGGGCACCGACTCGAGGTCGACGAAGTGGAACTGGATGTTCTGGCGGGTGGTGATGTGACCCCAGCCGCGGCTGTAGGTCTCGGCAACGCGGCCCATCATGTCGAGCTGCTCGGGGCTCAGCCGGCCGTACGGGATCCGCACCCGCACCATCTGGTTGTGCCCGCCTTGGCGCTGGCCGTAGATGCCGTTGGTCAACCGAAAGACGCGGAACGCATCCTCGGGCACCTCGCCCGAGAGGTAGCCGTCCAGCACCATCTCGAACTTGGCGATGTCGGCGGCCTGCTCGGGATCGAGGACGATCTCTCGGCTCTGCATGCGAATCCCTACCTCGGGGTGGATCGAAAACCTGACCGGACCAATACCTGACCAGAACGGTCATCTTTCCGGTGGCGTCAGTGTGTCAAAACCCGACTGATCCGATCAACATTCCCTATTGTCTGAACTTTCCGCGCACGCGTCGGAACATTCCCGTTGTCGGAGCCCGCCGGGTCGATGCGGTGACGACGCCGGTTGGCGCTCGGCTCAGAGGCTGCTCAGCATGCTCCTAAGAACGGAGCAGCTCGCCGACTCGGAAGGCGAGGTCGATGGACTGGCGGCCGTTGAGGCGGGGGTCGCACATCGTCTCGTAGCGGGTGCCGAGGTCGGCGTCGGCGATCTCCTCGGCCCCGCCGAGGCACTCGGTGACGTCGTCGCCGGTGAGTTCGACGTGGATGCCGCCCGGCCAGGTGCCGGCGGCCTCGTGGGCGGCGAAGAACCCGGCGACCTCGCGGACGACGTCCTCGAAGTGGCGGGTCTTCCTGCCCGACTCGGAGGTGAACGTGTTGCCGTGCATCGGGTCGCACGCCCAGACCACGGGGTGGCCGGCGTCGCGCACGGCCTCGAGCAGCGGCGGAAGGAGGTCGCCGACGTGGTCCGCGCCCATGCGGGACACCAGCGTGAGCCGGCCCGGGACCCGGTCGGGGTTGAGCGCCTCGCACAGCCCGAGCGCGTCGTCGGGTGTCGCGGTGGGACCGAGCTTGCATCCGAGGGGGTTCTCGACGCCACGCAGGAACTCGATGTGGGCGCCGTCGAGGTGGCGGGTCCGCTCACCGATCCAGAGCATGTGGGCCGAGCAGTCGTACCAGCCACCGGTGAGGGAGTCCTGGCGGGTGAGGGCCTCCTCGTAGCCGAGCAGCAGCGCCTCGTGGGACGTGAAGAAGTCGACCTCGTGCAGGCTCGGTGTCTCGACGGTGTCGATGCCGACGGCCCGCATGAACGACAGCGTGCGGTCGATGTCGTGGGCGACCTGCTCGTAGCGCTTGCCCTCGTTGGACGACGCGACGAACTCCTGGTTCCAGGAATGGACCTGTCGCAGGTCGGCGAAGCCGCCCTTGGTGAAGGCCCGCAGCAGGTTCAGGGTGGACGCGGACTGGTTGTAGGCCTGCAGCAGCCGGGCCGGGTCGGCGGCGCGGGAGGCGTCGGTGAAGCCGATGTCGTTGACGATGTGGCCCCGGAAGGAGGGGAGCTCGACGCCGTCGACGGTCTCGGTGGGCTTGGACCGGGGCTTGGCGAACTGTCCGGCGATGCGGCCGACCTTCACCGTCGGCACGCCCGAGGAGTAGGTGAGCACCACGGCCATCTGCAGGATGACCTTCAGCTTGTCGCGGATGGCGGTGGCCGAGAACGAGTCGAACGACTCGGCGCAGTCGCCGGCCTGGAGCAGGAACGCGTCGCCACTGGCCACTTCGGCCAGCTGACTCGTCAACGCCCGGGCCTCACCGGCGAACACCAGCGGGGGATAGGACGCGAGTTCCTTGAGCACCCCGTCGAGGGCGCCCGGGTCGGGCCACTCGGGCTGCTGCTCGGCGGGGAGGTCCCGCCAGGTGCTCGGATCCCAGTTGGTCACGGCGACAAGCCTCCCATGACGGGACAGTGGAAGGGAAAGTGGTTGCGAAACGACCTTCGAGCCGTCGGGGAGAGACAGCTCGAAGGTGCTGGCAGAAATCGCTGTTGCGAGCTGGCCCAGCTCAGGCGGCGCTCGACGAGCCGGCGACGAAGGAGCGGGCGAGCGAGCGCGACCGCTGGGCGGTCGGACGAAGTCCGAGGGCCCAGCTCAGGCGGCGCCGCGGGTTCCCGCTTCTTCGCGAACGGTGCCAACGGCACGCTTGACGAGTCGACGGGCGGCCTCGGCGGTGACGCCGAGCTCCTCGCCGACCTCGCGGTAGCTGCGGCTGCGGCCGTCGTTGAGGCCGAAGCGCTGTTCGACGGCGAAGCGGGCCCGGGGTTCGAGGACGTCGAGCAGGCTGACCACCATGTCGTCCTCGGCCTGCTTGAGGGTGAGGGACTCCGGACCGGCTTTGCTGTCGGCCAACAGGTCGACCAGCTCGGACCCGTCGGGGTCGTCGCCCACCGTGCGGTCGAGCGACGTCGGGGTGGTGAGGCGGTGGAGCCGGGCGTGCTCGTCGTCGAGTTCGCTGCCCTCGCCGGAGGCGTGGCGCAGCGCGGCCCGCAAGCTCGCGGAGCGGTCGCCGGGGAGGCGGACCAGGGACGCCTTCTGGTCGAGCGCCCGGCCGATGGCCTGGCGGATCCAGAAGGTGGCGTAGGTCGAGAACTTGAAGCCCTTGCGCCAGTCGAACTTGTCGACGGCGTGCTCGAGGCCGAGGTTGCCCTCCTGGATCAGGTCGAGCAGCTCCATCGACGGCGGCAGCGGGTAGCGCCGGGCGATGGACACGACGAGGCGGAGGTTGGCCCGGATGAACCGGTCCTTGGCGGCTGCCGCGGCCCCGATGGCCTTGCGGGTCTCCCGCGAGGGCTTCTCGCCCGCGTCGAGCCGTTCCTGGGCCTCGCGGCCCTTTTCGATGACTTGCGACAGTTGGCGCTCTTCCTCGGCGGTGAGGAGCGGCACCATGCCGATTTCGTTGAGGTACTGACCTACGGAATCGCTCATGACGTATCTTCCAACGAAGGTTGCAGGCGTGTGATTCCCGACCGACTCGTGACTGTGGTCACAAATCGGGCAATGACGGGGACTTTGGTGGGACCTACCCGGTCTGGCGGAATCGCAGAACCGGTGGCCCGCGTCCGCCGGGCCGGTTGGGGGAGGTTTCAGTCTCCCACACCTCGACATCGATCCGTAGTCGGTTCCGGGGCCCTGTGGGCCGTACCGTGGCCGACGTGCCGTCGCCGCGTCCCGAGGATCGCCGTCACCGGATCGGCGTGTTCGGCGGCACCTTCGACCCACCCCACGTGGGTCACCTGGTGGCTGCGGTGAACGTGCGCCACGCGCTCGATCTCGACCGTGTGCTGCTGGTCGTGGCCAACCAGCCGTGGCAGAAGACCGGAACCCGCCGGGTCACGCCGGCCGCCGATCGCCTCGCCATGGTCGAGGCCGCGGTCGGTCCCGTCGCCGGGCTCGAGGCCTCGGCCGTGGAGATCCGACGCGGTGGCGACAGCTACACGGCCGACACCCTGGCCGAGCTGGACCGGGAGGACGGCGATGCCGAGCTGTTCCTCGTGCTCGGCGCCGATGCGGCGGCCGGGCTGTCCACCTGGGACCGGGTCGACGAGGTGCGCGACCGGGCGACCCTGGTGATCGTCGATCGGCCGGATGTCCGCCGGGCCGACATCCCCGACGGCTGGACCTGGCAGCACGTGGAGGTCCCCCGCCTGGACGTCTCGTCGACGGACCTGCGAGCACGGGTCGCCGATGGTCGCCCGCTCGACTATCTGGTGACGCCCGACGTGATCACCTGCATCCGCGACCGTCGCCTCTATCGTGACCCGGCGTGACGGACGAGGACGCGTCGCTGCCGGATGACCAGTCTCGGGACGACGCCGACGCGGACGCGGACCGTGCCGCACGTCTCGCCGCGCTGCTCTCCGTCGACATCTCGCCCCGATCGGGCCCCTCGGTCGACGACGTCGGCGCCGTCGAGGTCGAGGTGGCCACCGACGACGTCGAGACCGCGGATGCGCTCGGCGAGCTGGCCACACCGGTCGGTACCGGTGATGCGGCGACAACTGGGGCTCCGGAGACCCGGAGCGGCCCGTCCCGTTGGCAGCGGGTGCTCGCCGGCACCGTGCTCGTCGTGCTCCTCGGGATCGGGGTCGCGCTGGCGTACGCCGGCACCCGCATCGTGCGTTCGAGCACCGAAGGTGAGGTGCTGACGCCCGTCGACGACCCCGAGGCGCCGGGTTACGAGGCCGTGGTCGATCCCACGGCGACCATGGTGGTCATGCACGACGTGGACGGGCTCATCGATGCCATCACCGTGCTCACGCTGCCGGACCCCGATGGCACGGGTGGTGGCGTGCTCATGGTTCCGGCTCGCACCGTGGCCGATGTCCCGCTGTACGACGAGAGCCCGCTGGAGATCGCCTACGACCTCGGCGATCCCGATCTGCAGACCCAGGCGGTCGGGGAGTTGCTCGGCGCCGCGATGCTGGAATCGACGGTCGTCGATGCCGAACGCTGGGCCGACCTCGTGGCACCCGTGGCGCCGCTCGAGATCGACAATCCCAACGAGTTGTCCATCGATGGCGAGGTCCGCTTCCCTCCGGGGCCGATCGAGCTGGAGGCCGAGGACGTCGGTCCGTATCTCCATGCCACGCTCGACGGGGAGTCCGACCTCGCCCGGTTGTTCCGGCACGAGCTCTTCTGGCAGGCGTGGCTCGACGCGGTGGCCGCCGACGGCAGTCCTGAGGCTGTCCCCGGCGAGCTCCAGAGCGGGATCGGGCGTTTCGTACGCACCCTCGCCCCGGGCCGGATCGTCATCGAGACCCTGCCGGTCCAGCCGGCCGCGCCGGGGCGGTTCGGCGATGCTCCGGCCTTCGTGCCGCGGGCCGACCGGATGGAGAATCTCGTCTCCCGCATGATCCCGTTCCCGCGGTCGCCGGCCGACGGGGAGCGGGCCCGGGTCCGGGTCCTGAACGGCACCACCGACACGTCGGTGGCGGCGTCGATCGCCGCCGACCTGCCGCCGGCGGGTGTCGAGGTGGTGATCGTCGGCAATGCGGCATCCCTCGACGTCGAGCAAACGACGATCGCCCACTTCGGCGAGGAGTACCGGGACGAGGCCGAGGAGATCGCTGACATCCTCGGGGCCGGCCGGGTGGTCGAGGAGGATCGGCCGAGCGATTCGGCAGACATCACCGTTACGCTCGGCGCCGACCTATGAGCTCTGGCACGTGACCGAACCACCCCATCCGTCCGACGCGATGGATCCCGCGCTCGCCATCGTGGCGGCCCGGGCGGCCCACGCCAAGGGCGGGACCGACATCGTCGTGCTCCGCGTGGGCGACGTGCTGGCCATCACCGACTACTTCGTCGTCGCCTCGGCCTCGAATCCGCGACTGGTCCGCACCGTGGTCCAGGACATCGAGGACCAGCTCGCCGCGGTGGGTGGCCCTCGCCCGTCGAGGGTCGAGGGGGTCGCCGAGGCCGAGTGGGTACTGGCCGACTACGGCACGTTCGTGGTCCACGTCTTCAACGACGAGACCCGCAGCTACTACGAGCTCGAGCGGTTGTGGTCCGACGTGGCCGTGGTCGACTGGGGCGAATCGGACCAGGAGCGCCTCGCCGCCGGTGAATGAGTCGCTTGTCGCTCCCGTGCGGGAGCTCCTGCGCTCTCGAGTTGTTCGCCGGAGGCTCACAACTCCCTCGGCGACCCGAATTCCGGCGCATGTCCCGACTGCTACCCGCGGTCGAGCTCGCGGAGGATCTCGTCCCAGGCGGTGATGCCGATCTCGTGGCCGGCGTGGTGGACGCGCAGCGGGGCGTCGAAGCGCTCGGCGAGCCAGGTGGCCATGGCGAGCGGCGTGACGGTGTCGTCGTCGCCGGCGTGCACCGAGACGGGAGCGCGGACCTGGTCGAGCAGCGGCCCGAGCACCGTGGCCTGGGCGCCGATCTCGCACTCGAGGCCGGTCATCCCCTGGTGCACGCTGCCGAGCAACGCCTGGACGAGGGCGTCGCCGGCCCCGGGAACGTGGGCGACGCGGTCGACGCTCTGCTCGAGCATGGCTTTCGCCGTGACCGGGTCGAGCTCGGGTGGGACCAGCCACATGGCCAGCTCCCGACCGAGCTCGTCGGGGGGCATCGTCCCGAGGTGCTCGGCGAAGAGCTGCCGGGCGTCGTCGGAGCCCTCGAGCATCCGCGGGTCGTCGTAGGCGTCGGCGGGGACGAGGGGTGCCACCAGCGTCAGCGACGTGACCCGGTCGGGGTGGGCGCCGGCCAGTGCGAGGGCGTGGATGGTGCCCGCCGACCAGGCCACGGCGTGGGCACGGTCGACGGCCAGGTGGTCGAGCACCGCGAGGTGATCGTCGGCGACGGAGAGAGGCGTGGCACCGGGATCGGTGTCGGACGACCCCAGTCCCGGACGGTCGGGAGCGATGACGCGCACGCCCAGATCGGCGGCGATCGAGTCGTCGGGATGACGTGCCAGCCGGGTGTCTGGTGTCCCGTGGAAGAACAGGACGGGCACACCGTCGGGAGCACCGCGATCGTCCACGCCGATCCGCCGGCCGTCGGAAAGCGAGACGAGTACGTCGGGTTCGGGATGTCCGGCCACGCATTCAGCTTCGCAGCCGGCGCGCTCGAGTGCGTACGCGACCTCACGCTCGGCGGTCGCCCCGATCTGGGACGGGATCTCCGTTTTGACGATGGTACGAACCGGGTACGACACTCAACCCCGGCCGCGGGTAGTGTGTGTGGTTCCCCACGGGGCTATAGCTCAGTTGGTAGAGCATCTCGATGGCATCGAGAGGGTCAGGGGTTCGAATCCCCTTAGCTCCACGGGTCGGCTTCGCCGACCTCCGAGTTGCTCGGCGGTGCCTCGCAACTCGCCGTGAGGCTCGAACGGTTCGGCGCCGGCTGCGGGTCGGATGGGGCGCCGTCGGTACGATCGCCGGGATGGCCGATCAGACCGCTGAGCAGGGCACCGCCGAGGGGCGCGTCCCCGATTACGACCCGCAGGCCGTCGAGGCCAAGTGGCAGCAGCGCTGGGTCGATCTCGGCACCTACGAGGTCGACAACGACGATCCCCGCCCGCCGTACTACGTGCTGAGCATGTACCCGTACCCGTCCGGTGCGGCGCACATGGGGCACGTGCGCAACTACACCTTCGGCGACCTGATCGTGCGCTACCGCACGATGCGGGGCAACGCGGTGCTGTCGCCCATGGGCTTCGACAGCTTCGGCCTCCCGGCGGAGAACGCCGCCATCAAGTCGGGCATCCACCCCCGCATCCACACCGACGAGCGGATCGAGGAGCTGACGTCGTCGATCGTGCGGTTGGGGGCGGTCTACGACTGGCGCCGCAAGCTGACCAGCCACCAGCCCGACTACATCCGGTTCACGCAGTGGATCTTCCTGCGGTTCCTGGAGCACGGCCTGGCCTACAAGCAGAAGGCGGCCGTCAACTGGTGCCCGGGCTGCCAGACCGTGCTCGCCAACGAGCAGGTGCTGGCCGACGGGACCTGCGAGCGCTCCGGCGACGTGGTCGAGGCCCGCGACCTCGAGCAGTGGTTCTTCAAGATCACCGACTACGCCCAGCAGCTGCTCGACGACCTCGAGCTGGTCGACTGGCCCGAGCGGGTGGTCACCATGCAGCGCAACTGGATCGGTCGGTCCGAGGGCGCAGAGTTCTCGATGCCGGTGGTGGATGCCGATGGCAACTCCCATCCCTCCGAGGCCGAGGTCCACGTGTACACCACCCGGCCCGACACCTCCTTCGGCATGACCTACGCCGTGCTCGCGCCCGAGCACGAGCTGGCGCGTGTCGCCGCCACCGACGAGCAGCGGGCCGAGGTCGATGCGTTCATCGAGCAGGCGCGCAACACCTCCGAGATGGACCGGCTGAGCTCCGAGGGTGCGCTCGCCAAGCGTGGCGTCTTCACCGGCGCCTACGTCCACAACCCGTTCACCAACCAGCCGGTGCCCCTCTACCTGGCCGACTACGTGCTCCTGTCGTACGGGACGGGGGCGATCATGGCCGTGCCGGGGGAGGACCAGCGCGACTGGGACTTCGCCGAGGTGCACGGCCTGCCCATCATCCGCACCGTCCAACCGCCCGACGACTGGGAGGGGAAGGCGTACACGGGCGATGGTCCGGTCATCAACTCCCCGGCACCGGGCGCCACGTTCGAGTCGCTGGATCTGAACGGCATGGAGATCGACGACGCCAAGGCGCGGGCCATCGAGTGGCTCGAGACGTGGGGACTGGGCCAGTCGAGGGTCAACTACCGCCTGCGCGACTGGTTGCTGTCGCGACAGCGGTTCTGGGGTTGTCCGATCCCCATCGTCTACTGCCCTGATCACGGCGCCGTGCCCGTTCCCGACGACGAGCTCCCCGTCATCGCTCCCGACGACGTCGAGTTCAAGCCCACCGGTGAGTCGCCGCTGAACCACCACCATGGCTTCCTCAACACCACCTGCCCCGAATGCGGCGGACCCGCCGTACGCGAGACCGACACCATGGACACCTTCGTCGACTCGTCCTGGTACTTCCTGCGCTTCACCGATCCGACCAACGAGGACCGGCCCTTCGACGCGGCCGCGGTCGCCCACTGGCTTCCGGTCGACCAGTACATCGGTGGCGTCGAGCACGCCATCCTCCACCTGATGTACGCGCGCTTCTTCACCAAGGCGTTGGCCGATCTGGGCGTGGCGCCGAACGAGCTGCGCGAGCCGTTCCGGCGGCTGTTCACCCAGGGCATGATCCGGCTCGGCGGCGAGAAGATGTCCAAGTCGAAGGGCAACCTCGTCGCCCCCGAGGAGATCCTCGACAACGAGGGTGCCGACGCCCTGCGCCTCGGCCAGCTCTTCGTCGGTCCGCCCGCGGACGACGTCGACTGGGAGGGCGTGGGCATCCAGGGCGCCTACCGCTTCATCGGCCGCCTGTGGCGCCTGGCCCATCCCGCATCGGACGTGGTCCCGGAGGCCGTCGGCGACGACGCCCTCGTCATCGAGCGGGAGACGCATCGCCTCATCGCCCGTGTGAGCGACGAGATGGAGCGCTGGAGCTACAACACCTCGGTGGCGGCGTTCATGGAGTTCACGAACCTGCTCTACAAGCAGGGCCGGACCGACTTCGCCGTCGACGCGCTGTTGAAGCTGTTGGCGCCGATGGCGCCCCACGTCACGGCCGAGCTGTGGGAGCTCCGACACGGTGCCGGCGCGCACATCCACGAGCAAGCCTGGCCCGAGCACGATCCGTCGATGCTCACGGTCGACTCGGTGACGATGGTCGTGCAGGTCAAGGGCAAGGTGCGTGATCGAATCGAGGTCGATCCCGGGATCGGCGAGGACGACGCGGTCGAGATCGCGCTCGCGAGCGAGCGGGTACAGGAGTACCTCGACGGCGAGCCGCGCAAGGTGATCGCCAAGCCGCCCAACCTCGTCAACATCGTCCCCTGACCGGTGTGCGGGTCAGGGGAGCAGGTGCTTCTCGAGGCCGGCGAGGCCGGACTGGATGCCCTTCGGGAGCGCGGCTCGCAACACGGGCCCCATGATCTTCGGCGCCGCGGGTTCGACCGCCTGGGTGTAGCGCACGATCGTCGCTCCCGCTCCCTCGGGCAGGAGCTGGACATCCTCGACCATCGACCGCATCCCGGGCATCGACGACGATGTCAGCACGAACGCGAAACGGGCGTCGGGCTCCCAAGCGAGGAACTCCTCCTCGGCTTTCACGCCACCCTTCAGGAACACCCGGCGGCCGCTCCCCACGCCTTCGCCGCTGCCGATGCGCTCGATCCTGGTGATGGCACCGAACCAGTCAGCCCAGCCCTCGTGGTCGGCGATCGCCCGCCAGACGTTCTCGACCGGGACTCCGATGCGGCGCTCTTCGGTGACCTTGACGGGGGCCTGCTCGATCCAGTCGAGGTTTCGGTGCGTCATCGGTTTCATGCCAGAAGCCTCGCAGAAAGCTCGTAACCGGAACGATGTGCGACCGGTCCCACCGGCGTGCAGACACTTCCCCAACGCATCGCAGGCGGTGCCACCCGAGGCCACGAGGTCACCTTCGTCTCCGGCGACGTCCACGTCAGCGCGACCTGGCAGGAGGTCCACGACGACGCCCGCTCGGTCGCGGCCGGCCTCCAGGCCCGTGGCCTCGGTCCCGGCGATCACGTGGCCATCCTCGGACCCACCTCGCGGGAGCTGGTGACCGCGATCCAGGCGGTGTGGCTCGTCGGCGGCACCGTGGTGGTGCTCCCGCTGCCCATGCGGATGGGAAGCATCGACGAGTTCGTGGTCCAGACGCGGCGACGGATCCACCACGGCGACATCTCCCTGGTGCTCGCCGATCCGGAGCTGGCTGCCTTCGTCACCCCCGAACCCGGCGACCCTCCGCTGGTCGCCTTCCACGACGTCGCGACCGAGGGCTCGTTCGTCGCTCCCGACCCTGATCCGGATGCCCCGGCCATCCTGCAGTTCACGAGCGGGTCGACGTCGGACCCGAAGGGCGTCGTTCTTGCGCATCGTGCCGTCGGCGCCAACCTCGAGGCCATCGCCTCGGCCGCAGAGCTCGACATCGACCGCGACGTGCTCGTGAGCTGGTTGCCGCTGTACCACGACATGGGGCTGGTCGGGCTGCTGACGCTGTCCATGACCACCGGGACCCGTCTCGTGCTGGGTGCGCCCCAGGACTTCATGGCCGCTCCCGCCCGGTGGATGGAGTGGATTTCCCGCTACGGCGGCACCGCGACCGCCGGACCGAACTTCTCCTTCGTGCTCGCGACCCGGGCGCTGCGCCGGGCTGCCAGGGAAGGCCAGGCGCTCGACTTGTCCAGTCTGCGGGTGGTGCTCAACGGCGCCGAACCGATCGATCCCGACACGGTGGCCGACTTCGTCGACGCGACCGGCCACTTCGGCATGGACCCGGGCGCCGTGTTCCCCGCCTTCGGTATGGCCGAGGTCGCCATCGCCGGGACGTTCCCCCCGCCGGGACGTGGCCTGGTCGTCGACACCGTCGACCGGCGGGTGCTCGAGACCGAGCGCTACGCCGCCCCGGTCGACTCCGGTGCCGACGGGTCGCGGAGCTTCGCCCGTCTCGGCACCGCGGTCCCCGGCCTCGAGATCCGCATCGTCGACCCCGCGTCCGGGCGCCGACGACTCGAGCGAGAGGTGGGTGAGCTCGAGATCCGCGGCACCTCGGTGTGCACGGGCTACCACGGGCATCCCGAGCTGAACGCGAACCTGTTCCACGACGGTTGGCTGCGCACCGGCGACCTCGGGTACCTCGTCGAGGGCGAGCTCGTTCTGTGTGGCCGCATCAAGGACGTGATCATCGTCGGCGGGCGCAACGTGTTCCCCGAGGACGTGGAACGCGCCTGCGATCACGTCGACGGCGTCCGCGCCGGCAACGTGATCGCCTTCGGCGTCGAGTCGACCAAGGGCCGGGAGGCCGTGGTCGTGGTGGCTGAGTCCAAGGCCACCGACCTCGACCCCGTTCGTCGCTCGGTGCTCGCACGCGTCCGCGAGACCGTGGGGGTACCGGCCCGCGAGGTGGTGCTCGTGGCGCCGGGGACGTTGCCCAAGACGAGCAGCGGCAAGCTCCAGCGCACGCGGTGCCGAGATCAGTACCTCGAACGGGCGCTGCAACCGGTCTGACCGCGAGTCGACTGGGCCTGGTTCCTCGTGGCTCGTATCCTGTCGCTGATGGCTCCGCGACGGATCGCGTTCTGGATGCTGGCCACCGCTGGCGTCACGGTCGGTCACGTCCTCGGGTACGCCATCGCTCATCGTGACAGCGCAGCCCGCGAGGTTGCGCTCGGCGGGCATGGGTACCTTCCCGGTGTCGCGGCCTTGGTGGTCCCGGTCGGGTTGGTCGCGGCCCTGTGGTGGGCGGTGTGCACGGCCAGGGCCCTCGGCCTCGCCGGTCGTATCGATCCGCGGCGGCTCGCAGCAGCGCAGGTCGGCCTGTTCGCCGTCCAGGAGGTCGGCGAGCGCGTCGTCGTCGGCGAGGGTCTGGATGCGGTGCTCAGCGAACCCGGCGTCTGGATGGGGTTCGTCGCCCAGGTCGCGGTCGCGCATGTCGTGGTCGCGGCGCTCGAGTGGGTCCGGCGCGCCGTCCGCGAGATGATCCTGGGGCGCCGCCCGAGGGTCCGCCTCGGTCTGCGCCCCCGTCTCCTCTTGGCTCCCGACCGTGCGCCGGCGACCGTGCCCGCCACGGTCTCGGTGGGTCTGCGTGCTCCGCCGGTCGGTCGGTAGTCCCAGCCCGACCGATCCGTACCGAACGAGGAGAACCCGAATGCGACATCGCCATGTCTGGCGCGCGCTCGTCGGCGTGTTCGCCGCCACGACGCTCGTGGCCGCGTGCGGCGACGACACCGAGACCGCGACCGACACCACGACCACGACCGCTGACACCACGGCTGACAGCACCGCCAACGACGGTGGCCACGATCACGGTGGCCGGAGCTTCGAGGCCGTCGATCCCGTCCCGACCGTGGAGGTCGAAGCCACCGAGGACGCGAAGGCCGGCTGGAACATCCACGTGATGACGACCGACTTCACGTTCACGCCCGAGAAGGTCAACGATGCCGAGACGACGTCGGGGGAGGGCCATGCCCACCTCTATGTCGATGGCACGAAGATCAACCGCCTCTACGGCAGCTGGTACCACCTCGGCGGCGAGCTCGAACCGGGTGAGCACGAAGTACGTGTCGAGCTGAACGCCAACGACCATCGTCCCTATGTGGCAGATGGGACCCCGATCGCAGCGACGACGACGATCACGGTCGAAGGCGACTCGACCACGGAGACTCCCGTCGACGAGGAGGCGGGGCAGGTGATCGAGATCACCGTGTCCGGCGGCGAGGTCACCGGCGGCGGCCGTCACGAGGTGGCCCTGGGCGAGAGGGTCACGCTCCGGGTGACGAGCGACATCGACGATCACGTCCACCTCCACGGCTACGACGTGTTCCAGGACGTCGCGGCCGGGGAGGCCGCCGAGCTGACGTTCGAGGCCGACATCCCCGGGGTGTTCGAGGTCGAACTCGAGGACTCGGTGATCCAGCTCGTGGAGCTCGAGGTCTCGTGATCCTGGCCCATGGCGTGGGGGGTCGGGCCGACCTCCCGCTCCCCGTCTGGCTGTTCGCGTACTCGGCGGCGTTCGCGCTGCTGATCTCGTTCGTCGCGCTGCGGATCCTGTGGCCGCGGCCCCGTCTGGCGGCGGCCGCCGATGGTCGACCGGCTCCCGCGCTCCTCGATCACGTCGCCACCTCACTCCGACCGGTCGCCCAGATCGGCGCGCTCGTGCTCTTCGTCGCGACGCTGGTGTCGGCCTGGTTCGGTGTCGATGCCGTCGCCGACAACCTCGCACCGACGGCGCTCTACGTCGCGTTCTGGGTGGGTGTCCCGATCCTCAGTGCCCTGCTCGGCGACTTCTGGCGCCGGGTCAATCCCCTGTGGACGGTGGCCGCTGTCCTCGACCGGCTCGGTCGCCGAGATCCCGAGGCGTCGACGGCGACGGGCATCTGGGCCACGCACTGGCCAGCCGCGGCCGGGTTGGCCGTCTTCCTCTGGCTCGAGCTCGCCTACCACGAACCCGGATCCCCGGCCGTGGTCGGCATCTTCCTGGGAGCCTACGCCGGTGTCATGCTCGTCGGCGCTGCCGCCTTCGGCGCGGGATGGCTGCGCACCGGTGACGGCTTCGCCGTGTTCTTCTCGCTGCTGGCGGCGCTGGCTCCGCTTCACCGGGACGATGAGTCGGGCCGGCTCCGCCTCCGCTGGCCGGGCGTCGGCCTCGCTCGGGTCGAACCCGGGCGCGGGACCATGGCCGTGGTACTGGTGCTCTTGGGGGGTACCGCGTTCGACGGCTTCTCCCGGACCGCGGTCTGGGACGACGCGCTCGGGACCCGTCGAGGGTGGGACGCGACCATCGTCAACACCGCCGGATTGGTTCTGGCGATCGGCGTCGTCGCGGTGCTGTTCCTGGTGGCCTGCCGACTCGTGGCGATCCTGGCCAATGACGATCGGGGGACGCTGGAGCAGTCGTGGCGGTGGGTGCCGTCGCTGATCCCGATCGTGCTCGCCTACTCGGTCGCCCACTACTTCTCGCTGCTGGTCTTCGAGGGCCAGTCGTTCGTGGCCCTGCTCTCGGACCCGTTCGGGGAGGGCTGGGACCTGTTCGGCACCGCCGGCAACACCATCGACTACACCGCCGTCTCGCCCGAGTTCATCGCCTACGTGCAGGTCGCCGCCATCGTGGCCGGCCACGTGGGCGGGGTCATCGCCGCCCACGACCGGGCCGTGGAGCTGTACCCGCCCCGGGTCGCGGTCCGCAGCCAGTACCCGATGCTCGGCGTCATGATCGCCTACACCGTCGGCGGCCTGCTCCTTCTCCTCAACGCGTAGCCATCGCGCGTCCCCGGCTTCTTCGGTATGTCGGTGGTTTGTCGGCGGGGCCTGCAACGCTGCCGATCGCCCCGTTCTGGCGGACACCTGCCCGATACCTGGCGGGACGGAGCAGTCAGGCGCCCTTCAGGTCGGCGAAGACCTTCTGCCACCGGTCGTGGTCGGTCGCGTCGGGCGCGTAGAAGCTGATCCGGGACACGACGTCGCCGTACCGGCGCGCCAGCTCGGGCCCGATCTCCTCGGGTTCGCCGACCACGGCGAAGGTGTGGAGGACCTCGTCGTCGACGAGCGTCCCCATCTCCTGCCACTTGCCCTCCTTGGACATGCGGTTCAGCTCGGTCTGCAGCTCGCCCCAGCCGTGCAGGTCGAGCACCGGCTTGTACGCCGGCGTGGACCCGTAGAAGGCGATCTGTTGGCGGGTACCGGCCTTGGCCCGCTCCAGCTCCTCCTCGGTGGTGCCGGTGACGACGAAGCTCGGGCCGCAGATCTCGAAGCCGTCCATGGTCTTGCCTGCCTTCTTCCGGCCCGTTTCCAGCGCGGGGACGGTGACCTCACGCAGGTAACGCTCGGTGGTGAATCCGTGGCAGAAGAAGCCGTCACAGACCTCGCCGGCGACCTCGGTCATCAACGGGCCGACCCCGGCGAGGAACACGCGCGGGATGCCATGCTCGTTGGGTCCGGGGTCGAAGAACGGGGTCATGAGGGTGTGGGTGTAGAAGTCGCCCCGGAAATCGAGCTTGGTGCCGTTCATCCAGCAGTCCCAGATCGCCCGCATGGCCAGGACCATCTCCCGCATCCGCGCGGCGGGCTTGGACCACTCCATCGAGAAGCGCTTGGTGATGTGGGGCTTGATCTGGCTCCCGAGCCCGAGGATGAACCGTCCCTCCGAGAAGCGCGCCAGGTCGTAGGCGGTGTTGGCCAGCGTCATCGGTGAACGCGCGAACGCGACGGCGATCGACGTGCCGATCTCGAGGCGCTCGGTGTGCTCGGCGGCGAGCGCCAGCGGCAGGAAGGGATCGTGGGAGGTCTCCGGGACCCACACGCCGTCGTAGCCGAACGACTCGGCCTCGCGAGCCTGCTCCGCGGTCCTGGCCAGGTCGAGGCCGATGCCTCCGTCGACTTTCACGGGTCATTCTCCTTGTTCGCGGAGGAAGCGTTGCAGCTCCTCGGCCAGGTCGTCGCCGGAGGGGAGGGGTCCGATGTCGTTCTCGGCGGCCTCGTCGGCTTGTGCCTCGAGCTGGCGCAGCATCGCGACGTGCTCGGGGTTGTCCTCGATCAGGGTGTCGATGTGTTGCCTGGTGTCGGCGATCTCGTCGGCGAGTGGTTCGATCCCGAAGTCGGTGCCGGCCAGCGGGTTCAACGCCTCGATCAGACGGGCCGATGCTGCCGGGTAGCGCATCGTCGCCGTGTAGTGCGGGACCTGGGCCCAGATCCCGGCCGCCGGGAGCCCCGCCTCGGCGAAGCGGCGCTCGAGGACGGCTTCGACGCCCGCGGGGACGTCGATGGTCCCGCGCACGAAGCCGAGCGATGCCGACAGCTCCTCGGTGGACGCGGTGGCCGACAGCAGCACCGGGCGGGTGTGCGGCGTCCCGGCCGGGAACGCCCCGAATCCGAGCTGGATCCGAGCGCCCAGCTCCACCGTGAGCTCGAACACGGCGTCGGTGAACGCGTGCCACGCGTGGTCGGGCTCGACGCCGGTCAGCAGCAGGAGGTCGGTGCCGTTGGGGGCTCGGAGCGCGTGGAGCTCGATGCTCGCCCACGTGAGCCCGGTGTTGATCCCGTCGACCAGGTGCATGGTCGGCCGGCGGGCGCGGAAGTCGAGGAGCGTGTCGGCGTCGAAGGTCGCGATGTGGGTGCCCTCGGACTGCTCGACGATCGCCTCCACCGCCCGGCCGGCGGCATAGCCCGCGTCGATCCAACCCTCGAGCGCGACGAGAAGCGCAGGGCTGTCGAGGTCCGGACGTTCGTGCAGCTCGTAGAGGTCGGGCATTCAGCGGCCTCCGTCCAACGTGGCGGCAGCCTGGTGGGCCAGCGCCTCGACCTGTCGGGCGAAGTGGTCGAAGTCGTCGGTGTCGCGCTCGCCCATCGACCCGCCGATGTAGCGGGCGTACACGCCCTCGACGATGCAGGCGAGCTTCCAGTACCCGAACGCGATGTAGAAGTCGATGCGACTGAGGTCGCGCCCTGATGCAGCCTCGTAGCGGTCGAGCATCTCCTTGCGGGTGGGCATCCCCTCGGCCAGCGTCGGCGATGTCATGGTCTGGACGTCGTCGCCGGCTTCGTTCCAGTACACCATCAGCAGCCCGACGTCGGCGAGGGGATCGCCGAGTGTGCACAGCTCCCAGTCGAGGACCGCCACCACGTGGCCGTCGTCGTCGACCATGCAGTTGTCGAGGCGGTAGTCGCCATGGACGATCGCCGCCGGTCCCTGGTCGGGGATGTCGGCCGCGAGCGCAGCGTGCACGTCGTCGACGGCGGCGAGGTCGCGTGTCTTGGACTTGTTCCACTGGCCGTACCACCGCTTGAGTTGGCGTTCGATGTAGCCATCGGTGCGACCGAGGTCGCCGAGACCCACGGCAGTGGGATCGACCGCGTGGATGGCGGCCATGACGTCGCCGAGGGACTCGCCGGCGGTGGTACGGGCCGACGGGGTGAGCTTCTCGGCCGCGGCCTTGTCGCGGAGCACGTGGCCGTCGACGTGGTCCATGACGTAGAAGGGCGCGCCGTTGACCTCGTCGCCGGGCTCGTAACCCAGCGGGTGGGGCACCGGGATGTCGGTGTGGTCCAGCGCGGCGATGATCTTGTGCTCGCGGCCCATGTCGTGGGCGCTGGCCAGCACCTGTCCGAGGGGCGGGCGCCGGAGCACGGTGACCCGTCCGGCGGCATCGATGACCGAGAACGTCAGGTTCGAGTGTCCACCGGCGATGAGCGAGAACTCGAGTGGCGGCTGGGTGCCAGGGACGTGCTCGAGGTACCAGGCCTCGACGGCGTCCCGGTCGATCCCCTGGACATCGGTCACGTGCGGTGCTCCTCCTCGGCGGCGGACGCCGGTCATGGTCGCCCGGTCGAACCAACCTATCGGGCAGTCGGGGACTGGGTGCCAGGCCGGTAGCGTGGCCGGTCATGGCAGACATCGACGTCACCGCGTCCTCCTGGGGGCTGCGCCCCCAGACCCCATCACTGTCCGGCTCGCTGGCACTCGCGCGGCCAGATCGGTCACAGGCCTCATGAGCTACGTCGAGGTGACCGATGCGACCTTCCAGACGGAGGTCATCGACCGATCTGCCCAGGTCCCGGTGGTCGTCGACCTGTGGGCGGAGTGGTGCGGGCCGTGCAAGACGCTCGGGCCCGATCATCGAGAAGGTCGTCGACGAGACCCAGGGCAAGGTCGTGCTCGCCAAGGTCGACGTCGACGCCAACCCCCAGATCGCCCAGGCGTTCCAGGTGCAGTCGATCCCGGCGGTCTACGCGCTGCGCGACGGCAAGGTCGTCGACGGCTTCGTCGGCGCCCAGCCCGAGCAGACCGTGGCCGCGTGGGTGGCCGAGCTCGTGCCGAGCGCGGAGGAGTCGCAGGTCCAGCAGCTCCTGGCGGCCGGCGACGAGGCATCGCTGCGCCAGGCGATGGACCTCGAACCCGACAACGCCGAGGTGATCACGGCGCTGGCGTCCCTGCTGGCAGCGTCGGACGACGGCCAGGACAAGGTCGAAGCGCTCGAGCTGCTCGAGAAGATCCCCGAGACCAACGACACCCGGGTGATCGCCGCCCAGGCGCGCGCTTCCAATCCCGATGTGCCCGACGACGTCGAGGCTCGACTCGACGCGCTGCTGGCCGAGGTCAAACACGACGAGGACAAGCACCAGGAATTCCTCGACATGCTCGAGCTGATGGGCCCGACCGACCCGCGTACGGCTGACTACCGCAAGAAGCTCAGCGCCGCGCTCTTCTGAGGAGGCGAGCGGATGGCTCGGTCGCGGCGCCCGGTACCGCCGATCGAGGAGATCCGCATCGTGCGGGGCGTCGCGGCCCCGGGCGCGGTCGCGACCACGTTCGGCTCCTGGGTGTTCGTCCGGCGCGGGTTCGAGCTCACCCCGAGGCTGCTCCGCCACGAGTACGAGCACGTGTGCCAGTACCACCGCCACGGTTGGGCCGGCTTCCTCGGGCGCTACGTCCGTGACTACCTGCGGTGGCGCCTGCTCGGCTACGGGCACCGTGCGGCCTATCGCCGCATCCCTCTCGAGATCCAGGCGGAGTGGCGTGCCCGGAGGAACGTCGGGTCCGGCACGCAGCGCTTCACTCCCTGATCAACGCCACGCACCGGACCCGAGGAATGTCCCGGTACGTGGCACCGTCTCGCTGAGGGCGCCACGTACCGGGCAGGGCTCCCTCCCTGACCTGGTGTGTTCTTGGTGGCGGGTGGCTACCCGCCGGGCGGGCCGGCCCCGTCGGCGCGGCCCGACGTTCTCTGGTCCCTGGCTGTCGCTGTTCCCCTGGTCCTGGCTGCCCTGGCCTTGGCTCCCAGGGTCTTCGGGCGGACCGGAGTTCCCGGGCGGTCCCGGGTTGGCGTTGCCCTGGCCCTCGTTGCTGCCTTGGCCCTGGCTTCCCGGGGCTTCGGGCGGGCCCGGGTTCCCGGGCGGGCCGCCGGGTTCGATGCCCTCGGGTCGGCCGTTGCCGTCGGCCTCGGGGTCGTCGGCTTCGGCGTCGTCGGTGCCGCAGGTGGCGCGGCGTTCGGCCTGGGCGGCGGCCTTGTCCTCGGCGGTCATGTCCTTGTCGATGGCCCAGGGCGGCGGGCCCTTGCACGGGTCGTCGAGGATCGACTGGGGCGGGCCGCCGGGTTCGATGCCCTCGGGTCGGCCGTTGCCGTCGGCCTCGGGGTCGTCGGCTTCGGCGTCGTCGGTGCCGCAGGTGGCGCGGCGTTCGGCCTGGGCGGCGGCCTTGTCCTCGGCGGTCATGTCCTTGTCGATGGCCCAGGGCGGCGGGCCCTTGCACGGGTCGTCGAGAATGAAGTCGGGGGGGCCGTTGCCGTTCCCCGGCCGGTCGGGCACGTCGACCTGGAGCACCGAGAGCACGTCGTGGGCGGCGCCCTGCGCCGGACCGGGGAGTGCCCCGGCCATGGCGAAACCGGTCGAGCCGGCGAAGAACCCGATGATCGCGGCACCCGCCACGGCCAGACGCCCGAACCGCTTCGGTGCCGGTCCGTCCGGCGTCGCCGCGGCCATGCGGTGCATGTGCGCGCCGCGGACGTCGTCGGGCACCGGTTGTGCCGCCAGCCGAGCGAGCCGATCGGTGATCGGACTCGTGTCGGTCACGTGGCTCGTGGGATCGCGGCGGTCGCTCATCACCTACGTGATCGGATGACGGGCCCGTGAGGTCACGCGTCGTCGGAGGAAACTTCTCCGCCGTCGCCACCCAGGGTCTGTTCCAGCATCTCGAGGCCTCGCGCCTGGAGCATCTTGACCGATCCCTTCGAGCGCCCGGTGACCCGAGCAACCTCCTCGATTGCCAGGTCGGCGACGAAGCGGAGCACCACGACCTCGCGCTGATCGTCGGTGAGCCCGTCGAGGGCCGCGACCAGGTCCGGGTCGATCGGTTCGGCCATCTCGTCAGTGGCATCGGTGGGAAGCTCGTCGCGCAGCACCTCGGGGCTGCGGGTCTCGCGACGGATCGTGTCGACCCGCCGGTGGTGGGCGATGGTGAACACCCACCGCCGGAGCGCGGCATCGCTGCCACGGAACGCGTGCAGCTTCTCGGTGACGACCACGAACACATCGCCGGTCAGGCTTTCGGGATCGCGCATCCGCTGGGCGCGGAAGTACCCGAGGACCGCGGGTGCCAACGCCTCGTAGACCGTGGCGGCCGATCGGGGCTGGCGTGACTGCCGCACGCATGGATAGTGACACCAAAGTGCCCCATCCGGCGCGCATGCGCCGTCGGATACCATCGTCAGCGACTTCCCCCGCCGCTCTCGCTTCCGCGCGGAGGAGGTCGTGTGACCGAACCACCGACCCCGGTGACCCACCGGGTCCGGCTCGCGATCGAGGAGGTCCTCGATGCCACCGGCACCGGGTGGCGTGCTCTGCTCGCGGGCTGTCTCGTCGTCGGGCTGGCCGCGGGCGCGCTCGTCTGGCTGACCCGCCAGGCACCCGAGCCGATCGAGTCGACCCTGCCCGTGGTCGAACCCGAGACCGTCACGACCACAACCGCGCCACCGGGTCCGGTGATCGTCCACGTCGCCGGTGAGGTCGCCCGGCCCGGCGTCCAGGAGTTGCCCGCAGGTTCGCGGGTGATCGACGCCGTCGACGCTGCCGGGGGAGTCACCGCCGACGCCGATGCGGGGCGTGTCAACCTCGCCGCCGAGCTCGGCGACGGCGTGCAGGTGTACATCCCGGCGGTCGGCGAAGCCGCACCCCCGGTCGCCGCGTCGGGGACCGAGGCCGGTACCGCCGGCGACGACCTCGTCGACCTCAACGTCGCCGGCGGTAGCCAGCTCGAGGAGCTGCCCGGCGTCGGGCCGGCCACCGCGGCGGCGATCATCGACCACCGCGAGCGCGCCGGGCCCTTCGCGACGGTGGACGATCTGCTCGACGTGCGGGGCATCGGCGAAGCGAAGCTCGCCGCACTCCGGGATCTGGTCCGTGTCTGACCGGGTCGCGGTGGCGTTGGCGGCGTGCGCGTGGTTCGGCGCGTGGTGGGCCCACCCGCTGCCCTGGTGGGCCCCGATTCCCGGCGTGGTTGTCGCGTGCGCCGTCCGCCGTCCGGTGACCGCGGCCGTCGCGTTGGTGGTGCTCGCCGACGTGCTGGCTGTCCGGGCGCTCGACGGGCTCGACCCGCTCGGAGACGCCCCGTTCGACGGCGAGATCACGCTCGTGACCGATCCCGAGCCCACGGCTGACGGGCGTCTCCGGTTCGAGGCGACCACTTCGATCGGCCGTGTTCTGACCGAGGTTCGATCGCCCGGCGCGAAGGAGATGTTGGCGGAACGCCTCGCCGGCGACCTCGCCCGCGTGCGGGGCCGTACCGAGGCCTTCGGGCGACCGAGCGAGTGGTCCCGCTCGCGACACCTCGTCGGCATGCTCCGAGTCGAGTCGGTGGATGCGACCGCCACGGGCGCACCACCGGCGGCCGCGGTGAACGCGTACCGCCGGATGCTCGATCGGGGTGCCGCGTCGCTCGACCCGGAGCAGCGTTCGCTGCTCTCCGGCCTCGTGCTCGGCGACGATCGGGCCCAGCCGCCGGAACTGACCGCGGACTTCCGTGCCGCCGGGCTCACCCACCTGCTGGCGGTCTCGGGTCAGAACGTCGCGTTCGTGCTCGTCGTGTTCGGGCCGATGCTCCGTCGCATCCGGATCTGGCCTCGGTTCCTGCTCTCGGTGACGGTGATCGCAGCCTTCGCGCTCTTGACGAGGTTCGAGCCATCGGTGCTGCGGGCGGCGGTCGTGGCGGGTGTCGCGCTCTTCGCCACCACGACCGGCCGACCGAGCGGCGGTGTCCGGCACCTCGCGTTGGCCGTGTGCGCGTTGCTGGTCATCGACCCGCTCCTGGTCCACTCACTCGGGTTCCGGTTGTCGGTGGCTGCGTCGACCGGGGTCTTGGTCCTGGCCCCCCGGCTCGCGCCACGCCTGCCAGGCCCGCGGTGGTTCCGCGAGGGCACCGCGGTCACCGTGGGGGCGCAGCTGGCTGTCGCGCCCGTGCTCATCCCCGTGCTCGGACCCATGCCGATGGCTGCACTACCGGCGAACATCGCCGCCGGACCCCTGGCGGGGATGCTGATGGTGTGGGGGCTGGCTGCGGGGACTGCGGCGGGCGCCCTCGGCGGCTCCGCCGCATGGCTGTTGCACCGGCCGAGCGCCGTCGGGCTCGACGCCCTCGACCTCGTGGCGTCCGTCGGCGCGTCGTTGCCGCTCGGGTCCGTCGACCTGCGGCACATCCTGGTGCTTGCCGTCGTGGTCGTGTTGGCCCGCCTCGACCGATTCCTGCTCCGTGTCGTGGCCGGTGCCCTCGGCGCGATCGTCATCCTCGCGCCGGTCCTGACGCCGACGGTCGACGGCCGGCACCTGGTGGGACGGGACGCGAGCATCTTCGTCGACGGTCGTGTCGCCGTGGTCGAGGTCGGCGCCCGAGCTGATCCGGCCGACGTCGTGGAGGCGCTGCGCGCGGCCCGTGTCGTTGCCGTGGGCATGGTGGTGGTGCGTTCGACCGAGCCCGCGGCTGCGGCCAGCGTCGAGGCCGTGCGGGCTCGCTTTCCTGTGGGTGCCGTGATCGCGCCACCGGGCTTCTCCGACGACGCCGTTGTGCCCCCGGACGGTTTTCGGACCCAGGTGGGCAGGATCGTGGTCGTGGTCGACGGGGCCGGCCCGCCGCTGCGAGCGCGTGTTCGCTGGGGGAGTCGGGAACCTGATCGTGCCGTGGCCGACGAGCACATCGGTCGTGCCCGGGAGCGGGCCACGTGGCCAACTCGCCGCCTTCGTGGTCGAGGTCCGCGATGTGGGGCCGCAGTCGATTGCGGGTCGTCGCGCACGCTCCTACATTCGCCGGGTGCCCCTCGTGCTGGACCATCGGCGATTCGACACCGATCGACGGGCCGTCGTCGTGGGGCTGGCCAGCAGCATCGACGAGGTCGATCGGCTGGTCGGCGAAGGTGCCGACGTGATGGCCGTGATCGGGGCGCTCGACCCGGAGCCGGTGCGCGATCGTGTCGGGGTGCCCGTCACCACCGCGACGTCCGGTTCGATCCGGGCCGACGACGATCCTCGCCACGATGCCGTCGGCCCGTTCCACGACCTCCCCGCGGGTGAGCGCCTCGGGGCCTTCGCCGCCGCCGCTCTCGGGGGCGCTCCGGTGTTGCTGACCACTGAGGTGCGGGCGGTCCGGCGGGTCGCCGAGATCGCCGCCCGCATCCGCGCCGCGGAGACCGGGCGATGACCCCTTGCATCCTGCTCACCGGCACCGACCCGGTCCTGCTCGCGAGCGCACGCACCGAGCTGGTGTCCGAGCTCGTCGGCGACGACGACCCGTCGCTGATCGTCGCCGAGCTCGCCGGCGAGGACTACGAGATGCGTGAGCTGGTCGACGCAGCACAGACGCCGCCGTTCCTCACCGACCGACGGGTGGTGGTGGGCTGTGGCATGGGGCGGTTCAACAAGGACGACCTCCCGCCGTTGCTCGCGTACCTCGAAGACCCGCTCGACACCAACGCCCTGATCCTCGAGTGGTCGTCGTCGAGTGGCGGGCCCAAGGCGTTGCGCGACGCGGTCAAGGCGTGCGGCGGCGAGATCCGGCCCACGGGCCCCGGGCGCAAGGTCGGGGACTGGGCGGCCGAGCAGTTCAGCGACGCCGGGCTGAAGCCGGACACCGCCGCCACGAGGCTCGTCGTCGACTGGCTGGGCGACGACGGCGGCAAGCTCCCCGGGTTGCTCGCCGTGCTCGTGTCGACCTACGGCGCAGGTGCCCGTCTGTCACCCGATGACATCGAGCCGTTCCTGGGCGACGCCGGCGGCGTGCCGCCGTGGGACCTGACCGACGCCATCGACGACGGTGACATCCCCAAGGCCCTCACGGCGCTGACGCGCATGCTGGGCGCAGGACGGCACCCGTTGCAGATCATGGCGACGTTGCACACCCACTTCCAGCGGATGCTCCGTCTGGATGGTGCGAACGCGACCGGTGAGAAGGAGGCCGCGACCCTGCTCGGCATGAAGGGCAAGTCGACGTTCCCCGCCAAGAAGGCGCTGAATCAGGCGCGCCGGCTGGGCTCGGACCGGGTGCGCCAGTCGATCCGCTTGCTCGCCACCGCCGACCTGCAGTTGCGGGGGACCATCGATTGGCCCGAACCGCTGGCGCTCGAGGTCCTGGTCGCCCGTCTGGCCCGGATCGCCCGGACGGCCCGCTGAGGCGCCGTCTGGATCCGGACTTCTCAGCTGCCGGACTCGATGGCGCGAAGGCGCTTGACGAGGCGAGACTTCTGGCGGGCAGCGGTGTTCTTGTGGAGCACGCCCTTGGACACCGCGGAGTCGATCCGACGGATCGCCGTGGCGAGCTCCTGGCCGCTGTCCTCACCGGCCTCGGCCGCCGCAATGGCGGCCTTGGTGCGGGTGTGGATCTCGGAGCGCACTGCCCGGTTGCGGACGCGCCGCTTCTCGTTCTGGCGGTTGCGCTTGATCTGGCTCTTGATGTTGGCCACGTCGACCTCTGCGGGAACGTGTCGGAGACTCGGGAGCGCCCACGGTCGTGGGCACGGGAACCCGGAAACGGTAGCGGCTGATGGGCCGGCTGCGACAATCCCCGGGCGAGAAACCCCGTGCGAGACTCTCGGCGTGCCGGAGCCGATCGACCTGGGGTGGGGTGCCCGTTCGCACGTCGACGTCGACGGGGTCCGCATCGCGGTGGAGACCGCGGGTGGCGCCGGGCGCCCCGTCCTCGCCCTGCTGCACGGCTTCGCCTCCGGGACGTTCAGCTGGGCGGGCGTCGCGCCGACGTGGGCGGACCGGCACCGGGTCGTGGCCTGGGACCGACCGCCGTTCGGTCACAGCGACCGCCCTGCGCCACCGCCGCGCGGTGCCCTGGACCCGTACGGCGTGGACGCGGTCGTCGCCACGGCCCGGGCGGTGCTCGACGAGCATGCCGGCGACGGGCCCCTCGTGCTCGTCGGTCACTCCGCCGGGACGCTGGTCGCCACCCAACTGGTGCTGGCCGGCGGCTTCGACGTCCGCGGCGCGGTGCTGATCGCCCCAGCGCTCGCCGGCGAACCACCGGGGCTCCTCCGTCGTCTTTTCGCCCTGCCGGGTGCGAGCGCGGTCGGCGCCGCCGCGCTCAAGCTGGGGGTGCGTGGCGCCCGCGTGGCGCTTCGTCGTGTCGGCCAGCACGGCACGCCCCTCATCGAGGCCACGGGCGCGGAGACGGCGCGCTCGCTGCGTCGGCCGGGAACCGCCGAGGCGCTGGTGCACCTCACCACGACCTGGGAACGCCCGGCGCTGCTCGACGACCTCGGCCCGCTCGGCGTCCCGACGTCGGTCATCGGCGGCATCGACGACCGCATCTCCACGCCCACGGCCACCCGCGACGTCGCGGATCGCCTCGCCGCCGAGCTCCACCTGCTGGAACGGGTCGGGCACGCGCCCCACGAACAGGTCCCCGGTCTCGTCGCGTCGCTGGTGAGCGAGTTCGTGGAGTCCGTGGTGGAGGAGGGTGGCCGGTAGCGTTCAGGGTTCCCCATGGCCGACCTCACGCCGCTCGAGCGGATCCGCAACCTGGCGATCATCGCCCACATCGACCACGGCAAGACGACGCTGTCGGACCGCCTGCTCGAGATGACGGGCGCGGTCGAGGGGCGGGCCATGAAGGAGCAGTTCCTCGACCAGATGGACATCGAGCGGGAGCGGGGGATCACGATCAAGCTGCAGTCGGTGCGGCTGGTGTGGAAGGACCACATCGTCAACCTCATCGACACGCCGGGCCACGTCGACTTCGGCTACGAGGTGTCACGGTCGCTCGCCGCGTGTGAGGGCGTGGTCCTGATCGTCGACGCCTCGCAGGGGATCGAGGCCCAGACGCTGGCCAACTGCTACCAGGCGCTCGAGCACGACCTCGAGATCATCGCGGTGCTCAACAAGATCGATCTCCCCGCGGCCGAGCCCGACCGCGTCGCCGAGGAGATCGAGGCGATCCTCGGCATCGACGCGACCGAGGTGCTCCACGTGTCGGGCAAGACGGGCGCGGGCGTCGCCGAGCTCCTCGATGCGATCATCGAGACCATCCCGCCGCCGACCGGCAAGGCCGACGACCCGCTCCGTGCTCTCATCTTCGACTCGCACTACGACACCTACCGGGGGGTCATCTCCTCGGTTCGGGTCATGGACGGCACGCTGCGGTCGGGCGACGAGCTGCGGTTCATGCAGGCCGGGTCGAGGCACCACGCCGACGAGCTCGGCGTGCGCGATCCCGCGCCCCGAGCGGTCGACTTCCTCGGTCCGGGCGAGACCGGCTACCTCATCGCCGGTATCAAGGACGTTGCCGATGCGCGGTCGGGCGAGACGGTCACGACGGTGTCCGGCGGCGCCGACGACGCGCTCGCTGGCTACCAGGACCCCAAGCCCATGGTGTTCGCCGGGCTCTTCCCCGTCGACGGCGACGAGTACTCCGACCTGCGCGACAGCCTCGAGAAGCTGCGGCTCAACGACGGCTCGTTCACCTACGAGCCCGAGACGTCGCAGGCCCTGGGCTTCGGCTTCCGGTGCGGGTTCCTCGGGATGTTGCACATGGAGATCATCCGTGAGCGGCTCATGCGGGAGTTCGACCTCAACCTGATCACCACCGCGCCGTCGGTGGCCTACGAGGTGGTCACCGTGTCGGGCGAGCGGCTCGAGGTCGACAGCCCATCGGCCCTGCCCCAGCCGTCCGAGATCGACTGGATCGAGGAACCGATGTTCCTCGTCGCCATCATCACGCCGTCGGAGTACATCGGTCAGATCATCGAGCTGTGCGAGGTGCGACGCGGCGAGCAGACCCGGCTCGAGTACCTGTCACCCGAGCGGATCGAGGTCGCCTACAAGGTCCCCCTCGCCGAGGTCGTGCGCGACTTCTTCGACCAGCTCAAGTCGCGCACCCAGGGCTACGCATCCCTCGACTACGAGCTCGTCGGCTACGAACGGGCCGACCTCGTGAAGGTGGACGTACTGCTCAACGGCGTCGCCGCCGACGCGTTCTCGATGATCGTGCACCGGGACAGCGCCTACGACTACGGCCGTCGCATGGCCGAGAAGCTGCACGAGCTGATCCCGCGGCAGATGTTCGACATTCCCATCCAGGCGGCCATCGGCGGCAAGATCATCGCCCGCGAGACGGTCAAGGCCAAGCGCAAGGACGTGCTGTCCAAGTGCTACGGGGGTGACATCTCCCGCAAGCGCAAGCTGCTCGAGAAGCAGAAGGAAGGCAAGAAGAAGGCCAAGAACATCGGACGGGTCGAAGTGCCCCAGGAGGCTTTCGTCTCGGCGCTCCGGCTCGACGACGAGTAGCCGCGCGCGACGAGCGCCATCCAACCCGGCGGGTTGGCCCGAGTCCTGCGGCGTATCATCCCGACGTCGCGGCGGCCAGGCCCTGGTCGAGGTCGGCGATGAGGTCGGCGGGGTCCTCGATGCCGATCGAGAGCCGGACCACACCGGGGCCGGCACCGGCGGCTTCGAGCTGCTCGGGCTCGAGTTGGCGGTGGGTGGTCGACGCCGGGTGGATGACCAGCGAGCGGGTGTCGCCGAGGTTGGCGACGTGGGTGAACAGGTCGAGGCTGTCGACGAGCTGGACGCACGCGTCGTAGCCGCCCTTGACCCGGATCGTGAACAGCGCGCCCGCGCCCTTCGGGCAGAGACGCTCAGCCCGCTCCTTGTACGGCGAGGAATCGAGACCGGCGTAGTCGACGGCCTCGACCCGGTCGTCGTTCTCGAGCCAGTTGGCGACCTCGACCGCGTTGTCGACGTGCTTGCGCATCCGCAGGCTCAGCGTTTCGATGCCGAGGAGCGTGTAGTGCGCGCCCTGCGGGTTCATGGTCATGCCGAGGTCGCGGAGGCCGACGGCGATGGTGTTGAACGTGAACGCCATCGGGCCGAGCGCCTCGGCGAACACGAGGCCGTGGTAGGCGGGCTCGGGTTCGGACAGCGACGGGAACTTGTCGGACGCCATCCAGTCGAACGTGCCCGAGTCGACGACCACGCCGCCGGTCACCGTCCCGTTGCCGGTGAGGTACTTCGTGGCCGAGTGCACCACGAGGGTGGCGCCGTGCTCGATCGGCCGGCACAGGTAGGGCGTGGCCGAGGTGTTGTCGACGATGAGCGGGATGCCGTGGCGGTCGGCGATCTCGGCGATCACGGGTAGGTCGGTGATGTAGCCACCGGGGTTGGCGATGCTCTCGCAGAAGATCGCCCGCGTGTCGTCGTCACACGCGGCGGCCACAGCGTCGGTGTCGTCGAAGTCGACGAAGGTCGCCGACCAGCCGAACCGCGTGATGGTCTGGGAGAACTGGGTGACCGAACCGCCGTACAGGCGGGTCGACACGACGACGTTCCTGCCCGGGCTCATCAGCGGGAACAGGGCGAGGATCTGGGCGGCGTGGCCGGACGAGCAGCCGACAGCGCCCGCCCCACCCTCGAGCGCGGCGACGCGGTTCTGGAGCGCGAACACCGTCGGGTTGGTGAGGCGAGAGTAGATGAACCCGACCTCCTCCAGGTTGAACAACCTTGCCGCGTGGTCGGCATCGCGGAACACGAACGAGGTCGACTGGTAGATGGGCGGCTGCACGGCACCGGTGGTGGGGTCGGGCTCGGCGGCAGCATGCAGGAGCATGGTGTCGAAGCCGTGCTGGGGTGCCTCGTCGGCCATCGTCGTTCCTCTCGATCGTCGTTTGGAGTCGCGCTTGTTCGCGGGTCACCCGGAACCTAGGTCACGTGGTCGTGCGACGATGGTGCCATGATCGCCGCCTTCTCCATCAGCCCGTCCGGGACGGGCCCATCGGTCAGCGCCGCCGTGGCCGAGGCCGTCGGCATCGTCCGCGACAGCGGGCTGCCGAACGAGACCAACGCCATGTTCACCAACGTCGAGGGGGACTGGGACGAGGTGATGGGCGTCATCAAGCAGTGCGTCGACACCATCGCCGAAACCGCGCCGCGCGTGGGCGTGGTGATCAAGATCGATCACAAGCCGGGCGTCACCGACGGGCTGTCGTCGAAGGTGGCCTCGGTCGAGGCTCACCTCAGCGATGGCGAGTAGCGCCTACTTCGCCAGCTCCTCGTCGATGGCGGCGACCAGGTTCGGGTCGTCGGGCGGGGTGGTGGGAGCGAACCGGGCGACGACCTCGCCGGAGCGGCTGACGAGGAACTTCTCGAAGTTCCACAGCACGTCGGGGTCCTCGCTCGGCGTCATCCCGTGGCTCTTGAGTCCCTCGCGCATCTCGGCCTTGCCGTCGGCGGTGGGTGCCGCGTTCGTGAGCGCGCCGTAGAGCGGGTGCTGGCCGTCGCCGACGACGCTGATCTTGGACATCACGGGGAAGGTGACCGAGTAGTTGGTGGAGCAGAACTCGGCGATCTCGTCGTCGGTGCCGGGCTCCTGGCCGGCGAAGTCGTTGGCCGGGAAGCCGAGCACGGTGAAGCCTTGGTCGGCCTTCTTGGCGTACAGCTCCTGCAGTCCCTCGTATTGGGGCGTGAGCCCGCACTGCGAAGCGACGTTGACGACCAGGACGACGTCGCCCGCGTGGTCGGCCAGCGTGCCGGTCGTGCCGTCCATCTTGTCGAACTCGATCTCGGTCAGTGTGGTCATGACATCTCCTGGGGTTGCTGGGGCTCGATGATGGCGATATCCGTGCCGGCTGGTGGGGGCGAGGCGCAGCCGATCAACGCTCGAAACGAGGAGCTCGCGCCGGGGCGACCAGTGGCCTACGCGCTGAGCTTTTCACGAACGCGGTTGATCATCAGGCGCATGGTCTCCACGTCCTGGGCGCCGGGGATGACGGCCTTGTCCTCGATCACGAACGTTGGGACCGCGGTGATCTGGCGGTCGGCGGCGGCCTGGAGATCGGCGGCGACCTGGTCGCGGCCGGCGTCGGCGGCGATCGCCTCGGCGGCCAGGTCGCGGTCGGCTCCTGCGTCGACGGCGTACTCGACGAGGTTGGCCGTGTCGGCCACGTTGGCGCCCTCGGTGAAGTAGGCGCGGAACAGACGGTCGTGGAGCACGTGGGCCGTGTCGAGTCCGTAGGTGTCCTCGACCCACGCAACGAGCATCAGCGCCGGCAGGCTCGTGACCCGCTGGGCGATGTCGAAGCGGTACTCGATGCCGGCCTCGGCGCCGAGATCACCCAGGCGCTTCGTCATGCCGTCGAACGCGCCCGGGCCGTACTTGCGGTCGATCGCCGAGCGCAGGTCCTTGGGTTCGGGGGTCGCCGTCGGGTCGAGCTGGAACGCCCGCCAGCGCACCTCCACCTCGTCGGCGAAGTCGAGTTGGGCGATCGCCTGCTCGAGCCGGGTCTTGCCCAGATAGCACCACGGACAGACGACGTCGGACCACACATCGATGCGCATACCCGGTGCCAACCCCGTGGATGGCGCTGCTGTTCCGGAGTCACCAGCGCGTGAGGGTTCCGAGCCCGTCGACGGTCGCCGCCATCTCGCCCTCGGGTGCCCAGCAAGACGGATGCTGGCGCGAATCCTTCGACCGGCGATCCCGCCGGGGGTTCTTGTCGGTGGTCGTGCGTATGGTCGATTCCATGATGTTCGGAGCGGATGTGTGCAGTGAGGTGGAAGCGGTGGGCGAGCATGTCGCCGCGCTGTGCGCAGCTTTGGACCCGGGCCTGGTGGGTGATCATGAGATCGAGCCGGTGTTCGATGCGTTGGTGGCGATGGGCAAGCGCATCGACGGGGCCGTGGTCCGGCTCACGGCCCGCTACGAGGCCGCCGGCGCGTGGAAACACAACGGGGAGCGCTCGGCGGCTGATGACGTGGCCCGCAAGACCGGTACGTCACCAGCCACGGCGCGTCGCCGAGCCGAGACGTCCAAGCGGCTGGCCGAACTGTCCGACACCGACCGGGCGGTAGCGGACGGGGAGTTGTCGTCGGAGCAGGCCGAGCAGGTGGCCTCGGGGGCCTCGGCCTCACCCGACGACGAGGGCGACCTGTTGGACTCGGCGCGCAAGGAGCCGTTGCCGGCCCTGCGCCGCAAGGCCGCCCAGTCCCGGGCCCGGGCCGATCGGGACCGGACGGCGCGTCAGCGCCGCCTGCATGCCAGGCGGCGGGTGTCGCGCTGGATCGACGACGACGGCCTGTACAACCTGTTGACCAAGCTCACCCCCGAACTGGGCGCGGAGATCGACGCGTTCCTCAAACCCCGGATCGACCAGCGCTACGCCGACGCCCGCCACGCCGGGCGCTACGAGTCCTATGAGGCCTACGCCGCCGATGTGATCGCCGACCTGCTCACCGGCCGGGCCCAGCGCACCACCACGTCCCCGGGCTCGACATCACCGGACCCGGCGGCACCAGACCCGGCATCGGCGGGCTCGACACCGCCGGACGAGCCACCCTCGGCGGGACAGTCGAAGCGGTCGTCGAACCCGGCCGTGCGCCCCGACCGCAAAGTGATCGCCACCATCGACCTGCACGCCCTCAACCGCGGCCGAGTCACCGACGGCGAGACCTGTGAGATCGCCGGCGTCGGTCCCGTGCCGGTGCCCCTGGTGCGGTCGATGCTCTCCGACGCCTTCCTCACCCTCGTGATCAAGGACGGGGTCGACATCATCCATGTCACCCACCTCGGCCGCCAGGTCACCGCCCACCAACGCAGCGCCCTCGAAGCCCGCGGCTACCGCTGCGAAGTCGACGGCTGCGGCTCCACCCACCACCTCGAGATCGACCACGTCACCGGCTGGACCCTCACCGAAACCACCACCGTCGACGACCTCGCCTGGCTCTGTGCCCACCACCACGACCGCAAGACCCGAGAGAACCTCATCCTCGAAGGCCCCACCGGCCACCGAAGACTCGTGCCCCGCACGGGGCCGGCCAGGGCGGCGAACACCACCACCAGCCACGCCGACGGCGACGCCGGCGCGAACCGCCTCGAACCCGACGCGGACGACCACACCCCAGAACCCGACAACGCGGGCCCGCCGAGTCAACCCGACCTGTTCACCACCGCCACGTGACTGTCCCCGACCTGCCGGGTGTCGCGTCGTCGCCCGGCTCGGCCTCGGGGATTCCATGGATGCAACCGGGATGCAACCGGCAGCCGATCGTCGTCCGACGATCAGTCGTCGCGCGTCGTGAGGACGTTGACGAGGTCGAGACCGCAGCCAGCCAGGTTCAAGGACTCCTGGTCGCGCGCGACGTTTCCTCGCGTGGGCGCGAGACGAATGAAGCCGACCGCGGCGAAGAGCGCACCAAACGGGTACAGCCACCACTGTCCGGCGAGGAAGAATCCAACGAATCCGACGAGCGCGGCGGACTCCGCGAACGCCATGCGAAGGAAGAAGCGGGTCCGGTAGGCGTCGATCAACGCGTCGCGCGATGAGCAGTCGAGCGACGGCTCGAGAAGTCGAGGAGCGAACAGGCTCAGGAGCCCGTAGCCCGCAACACCGACGGCCACGACACTCCCTGCGATGGCTTCCTCGGCGCCCGTCCATGCCGGTCGACAGGACGTGACGACGACGCCGATGAGAACGACGCCACGGCGAAGGTCGTGAACAGCAGACGCAGCAGTTGCAGGGATGTTCGTCTCCTTCGCGCGTCGGATGCCAGGACGGTACGGACCCAGAGCAGTGTCTTGGACGAGAACCACCCCGGATCCTCGCCGCGAGCGTGTTCCGTCACGCCGCCAGTGTGGCCGACCGGGCGCGAGCAGTCGGCGAACCGGATCTCGGCGCAGGATGAACGTTCCCGGGATACCGTTCGCCTCGATGAAGCCGCAGTTGAACCACATCATCGTGGCGGCGCACGACAAGCACACCTCCGCCGACTTCCTCGCCGAGATCCTCGGCCTCGATGTGCCGATCACGTGGGGTCACTTCGCACAAGTGGAGACGGGCAACGGGGTGGGCATCGACTTCGTCGACGCCGACGAGGTCCACTCGATGCACCTGGCGTTCCTCGTGACCGAGGCCGAGTTCGACGAGATCTTCGGCCGGATCCAGGCGGCAGGCATCGAGTACTGGGCCGATCCGATGCGGTCGCGTCCGGGCGAGATCAACACCAACGACGGCGGTCGAGGCGTCTACTTCCCCGACCCGAGCGGCAACTTCCTCGAGATCCTCACCCGTCCGTACGGATCGGGCCCGAAGTCCGCCTGATCCTGCGACCTCGTTCCGACTCCGGCGTCACTTCGCCGTAGGATCGCCGGCCATGCAACCGGACGCTTCACCCGAGCTGCGCCACGACTGGACCACCGACGAGGCGCTCGCGCTCCTCGAGCGACCGTTCCACGACCTGCTGTTCGAGGCCCAGTCGGTGCATCGCCGCGCGTTCCGCTCCGACGTGGTGGAGGGCGCCATCCTGCTGTCGATCAAGACCGGGGGCTGCCCGGAGGACTGCGCCTACTGCCCGCAGGCGGCGCGGTACAGCACGGGGGTCGACGCCGAGAAGCTGATGTCGACCGAGGAGATCGTCGAGGCCGCCGAGAACGCCAAGGCAAACGGCGCGTCCCGCTTCTGCATGGGCGCAGCGTGGCGCGAGCCCAACGACCGCCAGGTCGGCCGGGTCGCCGAGGCGGTGACCGCCGTGGGCGAGCTCGGCATGGAGACCTGCGTGACGCTCGGGATGCTCACCGACGCCCAGGCCGAGACCCTCGCCGATGCCGGGCTCGACTACTGACAACCACAATCTCGACACCTCCGCCCGACTTCTACGGCGAGATCATCACGACCCGCGCCTACCAGGACCGCCTCGACACGATCGGCCACGTCCGCGAGGCGGGAGTCCGGCTGTGCTGTGGCGGCATCGTCGGGATGGGGGAGAGCCGCCGCCAACGGGCGGGGCTGCTGGCCCAACTGGCCCAGCTCGATCCGCACCCGGAGAGCGTGCCCGTCAACCTGCTCGTCCAGGTGCCCGGCACGCCGCTGCACGGCACCGAGGAGCTGGACGGACTCGAGCTGCGTGCGCTGCCATCGCCGCAGCCCGGATCATGATGCCGGGCTCCGTCGTCAGGCTCTCGGCGGGACGCAACCAGATGACCGACGAGCTCCAGGCCCTGTGCCTGCACGCCGGGGCGGCGAGCATCTTCCTCGGCGACAAGCTGCTCACCACGCCGAACCCGGGCGAGAACCACGACGAGGATCTCCTCGGTCGCCTCGACACGTCACTCTCGGACGGCTCCCTCCTCGCCTGAGTCCGCTCGGCTGTGCTCCGCTCCCCCGACGGTCGTCCCTCGGACATGATCTGACGATGCCCGACGACACCTACACCCATGGGCACCAACCGTCGGTGGTGCGCTCGCACGCGGCCCGGACCGTGGAGAACTCCGCGGCGTACCTGGTTCCACGGCTCGAACCTGGACTCACGGTGCTCGACGTGGGGTGCGGGCCGGGATCGATCACCGTCGACCTCGCCCGCCGGGTGGCGCCGGGTCACGTGGTCGGCATCGATCGCAGCGACGACGTGCTCGGCAGCGCACGCGAGCCGCGCGGCCGGACTCGACAACCTCAGCTTCGAGGTCGGCGACGCCTACGGCCTCGACGTCGCCGACGACAGCGTCGACGTTGTCCACGCCCACCAGGTGCTCCAGCACCTCTCCGACCCGGTGGCGGCACTCCGGGGGATGCGCCGCGTGTGCCGGCCGGGCGGGACGATCGCCGTGCCGCGGACGCCGACTACGGCCGCGTTCACCTGGGCGCCGGCCGACGAGCGACTGAGCCACTGGCTCGACGTGTACCGCCAGGTCGCTCGTGGGAACGGCGCCGAGCCCGACGCCGGTCGGCGGCTCAAGGGCTGGGCGCTCGAGGCGGGCTGCACCGACGTGGACGCGTCGGCGTCGGTGTGGTGCTTCAGCACCGGCGAGGACGACGGTGGTGGGCCGGGCTGTGGGCCGAGCGCGTCGTGGAATCGGATCTCGCTCGGCATGCGATCGACCGTGGCATCGCCTCCGAGGACGACCTGCGAACGTTCGCCGACGCGCTCCTGGAGTGGGGCGAGCACGAGGATGGGTGGTTCATCGTCCCGCACGGCGAGGTGCTCGCCCGGCCCGGACGATCTGTGGTGGATGGCGCTTCCGACGTCTGACCGTCTGACGGGTCAACGTAGGCGTCGACGACGAGGCCGCCGACGGACCGCATCGCGTCGCGGGGGAGGGGGAAGCTCCCGGTGGCTGGTGATCTCCACGATCCCCGCTGGGCCGGTGCCGATCAGCAGGCTGTCCGCCGGTCCCAGGCTGGCGACGAACAGTGCGGTCTCACCGAGACCCGAGACCTCCTCATGGGGCAGGTCGTCGTCGAACAGGGTCCTCGCCTCGGATGCAGTCCGAACCTCGTCGAGCACGGTCGGCGGAAGCGGCAGCGCCCCGACTCGTCGGTGAGGACCGCGATGCCGATCTCGCCGCCCCCGATGCCTCGTACGTGCACCGATCCTGGAGTACTCGATCTCCTGGTACTCGCCCGTCCCCGTCATCGCCGTGGTCGAGGTGATGTCGACGCGCGGCGGCGGACGCCAGGTCGGCGGGCGGCACCAGGTCGCGCAGGAGCCGGCAGTCGCCACGGGGTCGTCTCGGTCGTCTGGGTCGTCCTGGGTGGTCTGGGTCGTCTGGGTCGTCCTGAGTCGTGCCATCGCCCGACGCCGCGTTCGTCGCATGATCGTCCTCGCCATCGCCGCATGCGGCGACGAAGCTCAGGGCCAGGACGAGGACGGCCAGCCAGCGGGCCGAGAGCCAGTGATGCGATCGGTCGTTCCACATGCGTTCATTGGATCGGCTCGACCCACGCCCGCATGAGCAACCATTGCTCATCGACCGGGTCGCCCCCCGACCCGACTCGACCGACTCCCACCTCGATGGGCCCCGATCCGATCCGATCCGGGTCGACCGTAGGCTCTGCGCCATGAGGACCGACTGGAACCCGCTGCTGCGTGACCAGTTCGACGAGCCGTACTGGCGCGAGCTGCAGTCCTTCGTCCGCGACGAGCGCCAGCACCACACGGTGTACCCGCCCCACGACGAGGTCTTCGCCGCCCTGCACCTCACGCCGTACGCCGCGGTGAAGGTGTTCATCCTCGGCCAGGACCCGTACCACGGCCCCGACCAGGCCCATGGGCTGTGCTTCTCGGTCCGCGAGGGGATCGATCCACCGCCGTCGCTGAAGAACATCTTCGCCGAGCTCGAGTCGGATCTCGGCTGTCCGCGACCCGACCACGGCAACCTCGAGCACTGGGCCCGCCAGGGGGTGCTGTTGCTCAACGCCACGCTCACGGTGCGCGCCCACAGCGCGGCGTCGCACCAGCGCAAGGGGTGGGAGACCTTCACCGACCGCGTGATCGAGATCGTCGGCGACAAGCCCGATCGGGTCGTGTTCATCCTCTGGGGCGCCTCGGCCCGCAAGAAGAAGTCCCTCATCGACACCAGCCGGCACACCGTCATCGAGTCGCCCCACCCGTCGCCCCTCTCGGCCGACCGGGGCTTCTTCGGCTCGAAGCCGTTCAGCCGGGCCAACGAGGCGCTCGACCAGGCCGGGCGGGACCCCATCGACTGGTGCCTGCCGTGACCTTGTTGGCCGACGTCGTCGCGACGTCGGCCCGGGTGGCGGGCACCACCAAGCGCACCGAGAAGAAGGCCGCGCTCGCCGAGCTGCTCGGCGACCTCGATCCCGACGAGGTCGAGGTGGTGGTCGGCTTCCTCACGGGCGAGGTCCGCCAGGGGCGGATCGGCATCGGTTGGGCGACCATCCGGGACCTGGAGGTCCCGCATGCCGACGAGGCCACCCTGACGGTCGCCGACGTCGATACTGCGGTCGACCGGCTGCAGGCCACGACCGGGGCTCGCAGTCGGCCCGCCACGACCAGCTCGCCGACCTGTTCGGTCGGGCGACTCCGACGAGGCGACTTCCTCGGCCGGCTGTTCGTGGCGAGCTCCGCACCGGCGCCTGGCGGGCGTGGTCACCGACGCCATCGCGTGGCGTCGGGGTGAAGCTCGACACGGTCCGGCGTGCCGCGATGCTCGCCGGCGACCTCGGCGTGGTGGCACGGCTTGCGTTGGTCGACGGCGCCGACGCCGTCGGCCAGGTCGGGCTGGAACCACTCCGTCCGGTGCAGCCGATGTTGGCTTCGACGGGCGAGTCGGTCGAGGCGGCGCTCGAGGAGACCGGTACGGCGAGCGTCGAGTGGAAGCTCGACGGCGCCCGCATCCAGGTCCACCGCGCCGCCGACGACGTCCGCATCTACACCCGCAACCTCAACGACGTGACCGGCCGTCTTCCCGACATCGTCGAGACCGTGCGTGCCTTCGAGGCTGACTCCTTCGTCCTCGACGGCGAGATCCTCGGCTTCACGGGCCCCGACGAGTCGCCGCAGGCGTTCCAGGACACGATGAGCCGGTTCGGCCGCGACGAGGGGGCCGGATCTGCCTCGGGTCGGCAGGCCGGATCGAACCCGACCCGCCTGATGCCCCACTTCTTCGACCTGCTCCACCTCGACGGGGCCGACCAGATCGACGAATCGCTCCGGACCCGGCGCCAGCGCCTCGAGGTCCTCGTCGGTGTTCACCTCATCCCGGGAGAGATCACCGACGACGCTGCGGTCGCCCGACAGGTCCTCGACGACGCGCTGGACCGCGGGCACGAGGGCGTGATGGTGAAGGCCGCCGACAGCACCTACCAGGCCGGTCGGCGCGGCAAGTCCTGGCGCAAGGTGAAGCCGGTCCACACCCTCGACCTCGTCGTGCTCGGCGTGGAGTGGGGGAGCGGTCGGCGTCGGGGCTGGCTGTCGAACATCCACCTCGGTGCCATCGACCCGGACACCGGCGAGCCGGTCATGGTCGGCAAGACGTTCAAGGGCATGACCGACGAGATCCTCGAGTGGCAGACCGAGCGGTTCACCGAGCTGAAGACTGGCGAGGACGGCCACACGGTGTGGGTGCGGCCCGAGCAGGTGGTGGAGATCGCGCTCGACGGTGCGCAGACCTCGACCCGCTACCCGGGCGGCGTCGCCCTGCGCTTCGCCCGCGTGAAGCAGTACCGCCACGACAAGACACCCGCCGAGGCCGACACCCTCGACGCCGTACGGGAACTCCTCCCCGGCAACCACTGACCCGAACGAGGGGATCTGACACGATGTCAGGTATGAGCGCGCCGTCCGTCACCGTCAGCACCCTGGACACGCCGTCGATCGTCGACACCCTCGGCTACCGGCCCTTCGACGCCGACAACCACTACTACGAGGCGACCGACTGCGTGACCCGCCACCTCGATCCGCGCCACGCCGCCCGCGTGTTCCAGTGGTCCGAGATCGACGGCCGCACCTACCCCGTCATCGGCGGGAAGGTGTTCCGCGGCGTCAAGAACGCCACCTTCGATCCGGTGGCCCCACCCGGCGTGCTGGCCGACTACTTCCGCGGCAACCCCAACGACGACGACCCGCTCGAGCTGCTGAGCCGCCACGAACCCATCCGGCCCGAGTACCGCGACCGCGACGCGCGGCTGGCGACCATGGACGAGCACGGGCTCGAGCGGGTCTGGCTGTTCCCGACGCTCGGGATGATCTACGAGGAGCCGTTGCGCCACGACCCCGAAGGCGTCGCGCTGATGTTCACCGCGTTCAACCGCTGGCTCGAGGAGGACTGGGGCTTCGCCCACCAGGACCGGATCTTCGCCGGGCCCTACATCCCCCTCGTCGACGTCGACTGGGCGTGCCGCGAGCTCGAGTGGGCCCTCGACCACGACGCCCGCACCATCGTCATGCGCCCGGCCGCGCCGACCACGGCACAGGGCCAGGTACCGCCCACCGATCCGATGTTCGACCCGTTCTGGGCCCGCATGAACGAGGCCGGGGTCACGCTCGTCGTCCACGCCGGCGACGCGGGCTACACCAGCCACGGCTACGCCCGCGACGGCTTCACCACCGACTTCAGCGGCGTGCCCCAGCCGATCAAGATGCTCCAGCTCGAGCGGCCGATCGAGGACTTCCTGTCATCGCTCGTCGGCGACAAGCTGTTCCACCGGTTCCCCAACCTCCGGGTCGCCAGCGTCGAGAACGGCAGCAAGTACCTGGCCGGGCTGTTCGACCGTCTGCGCGTCGTTGCCGGCAAGATGGCCGGCTGGTTCCCCGAGGACCCGGTCGAGACCTTCCGTCGCCACATCTGGATCAACCCGTTCTGGGAGGACCACATCGACGACGTCCTCGCCTGCATGGGTCCCGACCGGGTGATCTTCGGCAGCGACTGGCCCCACATCGAGGCCCTGCCCGAGCCACTGCAGTACGTGGCCGAGGTGTCGCACCTGTCCGAGGACGATCAGCGCAAGATCCTGCGTGACAACGTCCGGGAGCTGAACGAACACCGCCCCGCCTGACGGGTAGGAAGGCGGTCATGGCGACCGCCCTGCTGTGGTTCCGGCGCGACCTGCGCCTGTCCGACAATCCCGCCCTCGTCGAGGCCGTACGGTCGGCCGACGAGGTCGTCGGGGTCTTCTGCCTCGACGACCGGTTGCGTGGGAGCAGCGGCGACGTCCGGTTGGCCTACCTGTACCGCAGCCTCCGAGCCCTCGACGAGTCGATGGGCGGCGATCTGGTCCTTCGAGCCGGTGACCCGGTCGAGGTCATCCCCGAGCTGGCCCTCGAGATCGGCGCTGCCTCGGTCCACCTGGCCGAGGACTTCGGGCCATACGGGCGGGCACGCGACGAGGCGGTCGCGGCCGCGGTCTCCGACGCGGGCATCGAGTTCGTCCGGACGGGCAGCCCCTACGCGGTGGAACCGGGAACGGTCTTCACCAAGGGTGGGACGCCGTATCGGGTGTTCACCCCGTTCTCACGGGCGTGGCGTGACGCCGCCTGGGATGCGCCGGTCCGCAAGCCGGCGTCGATCCCGTGGCGAAGCGTGCAGTCCGAGGCGATCCCCGAGGAGCCTGACCTGGGCGGTGTCGAGCTCGCCCGTGCCGGGGAGGACGCGGCGCGGAACCGGCTCGATCACTTCCTGGCCAGCAAGATCGCCGACTACCGCGACGCCCGGAACCGTCCGGGCGACGACGCGACGTCGCGGCTGTCGGCCGACCTGAAGTGGGGCGCGCTCCATCCCCGCCAGATCCTGGCCCGGCTCGACGGCACCGACGCCGAGCGCACGTTCGCCACCGAGCTGTGCTGGCGGGACTTCTACGCCGATGTGCTCTTCCACAACCCCTCGTCGGCCCGCACCTCGATGAACGCGCGCGTCGGATCGATGCCCTGGGACCGTGGCCCCGAGGCCGACGAGCGGTTCGAGGCCTGGACGTATGGGTGTACCGGCTTCCCGATCGTGGACGCCGGCATGCGCCAGCTGCTGGCCGAGGGCTGGATGCACAACCGGGTGCGGATGATCGTGGCCAGCTTCCTGGTCAAGGATCTCCACCTCGACTGGCAGCGTGGGGCCCGATGGTTCATGCGCCACCTCGTCGACGGCGATCTCGCGTCCAACCAGCACGGCTGGCAGTGGACCGCGGGCACCGGTACGGACGCCGCCCCCTACTTCCGGATCTTCAATCCGACGACCCAGGGCACCCGGTTCGACCCGGATGGGACCTACGTGCGTCGCTACGTGCCCGAGCTCGCGAACGTCGACGGTGGGGCGGTGCACGAGCCCGGAAAGCTCGACGGTGGAACGCCCGCGGGGTATCCCCATCCGATCGTCGACCACCACGAGGAGCGGGTGGAGTCCCTTCGCCGCTACGAAGCCGCCGGTTGACGAGCCCGAGGAGCGGCACAGGAGCGGCTCGGTGCTGGCGTTGGCACTCGGTAACATCGAGTGCCAGCCCACGTCGGACCGGGAGGTGAACAGATGCTCGACGACCGCAAGGCGGCCATCCTTCGTGCGGTCGTGCAGGAGTACATCGAGACCGCGCAGCCCGTGGGGTCGGGACGCATCGCCGATGCCGAGGGCGTCGACGTGAGTTCGGCCACCGTCCGCAACGAGATGGCGACCCTCGAGACCGATGGGTACCTGGTCCAGCCCCACACCAGCGCGGGGCGCGTTCCCACCGAGAAGGGCTACCGCTACTTCGTCGACACCATCGGCGCGCCCCGCGCGCTGCGAGGCGAGCACGCCCGCCAGGTCAGCGCGTTCTTCCGGCGGGCGCACGGCGAGATCGAAGAGATGCTCGAGGCCACCAGTCGGCTGCTGTCGGGCATCACCGACTGGACCGGCGTGGTCGTCCCCCCGCCCAGTACCGAGACGCCGCTTCGCTCCATCCACCTCGCGTCGTTGGCGCCGCGCCAGGCCCTCGCGGTGCTGGTCTACGCCGACGGGTCGGTGGAGAAGCACTCCGTGGAGTTCGACGCCGACACCGGCGAGGAGCGGGTGAACGCCGCATCGGCCCACCTCACTGCCCACCTCTCGGGTGTGGTGCGCAGCGGCCTGCCCGACAGCGTCACGCCGACGGGCGACACCGAGACCGATCGCATCACCGCCACCGCGCTCGATGTGCTGCGAGCCAGCGTCGAGCCCGACGCGCCGAGCGACGTCTTCGTCGGCGGCGCGTCCCGGGTGGCGTCGGCGTTCGACGCCGTGGAGACGGTGCAGGAGGTGCTCCACGTGCTCGAGCAGCACCTCGTCGTGGTCACGCTGCTTCGCGACGTCGTCGATCGTGGCCTCCAGGTGGCCATCGGCTCCGAGACCGGCATGGAAACGCTCGCCAGCGCGGCGCTGGTGGTCGCGCCCTACACCGTCGGCGGTGAGCGCGCCGGCTCCATCGGTGTGCTCGGCCCCGCCCGCATGGACTATCGAGAGGCCATGGCCGCCGTTACCGACGTGAGCAACCGCCTCGAAAACCATCTGACTGAAGGCTGATCAATGGCCGACTTCTACGAACTGCTCGGCGTCTCCCGCGACGCGTCGCCCGAGGACATCAAGCGGGCGTACCGCAAGCGGGCGCGCGAGCTGCATCCCGACGCCAATCCCGCCGATCCCGAGGCGGAGCAGCAGTTCAAGGACCTCGCCCGGGCCTACGAGACGCTGAGCGACCCGCAGAGGCGTCAGCGCTACGACCGCTTCGGCGACACCGGCAACGGCCAGGGAGCCGGCGGCGACCCGTTCGGATTCGGCGGCGTCGGCGACATCTTCGACGCGTTCTTCGGCGACGCCAGCCCCTTCGGGGGTGGCCGTCGTGGCCCCAGCGGGCCACCGCGTGGTCCGGATCTCGAGGTCGTCACCGATCTCTCGTTCACCGAGGCCGTGTTCGGCACCCAGCACAAGGTCGACGTGCGCACCGCAGTGGCCTGCGACACCTGCGAGGCCACTGGCGCCAAGCCCGGTTCGGGCCCGTCGACCTGCTCGGAGTGCGGCGGTGCGGGTCAGGTCCGCCAGGTGCGCCAGTCGCTGCTCGGCCAGATGGTCACCACCGGCGCGTGCCCCCGCTGCGGCGGTGCCGGGCAGATGATCGACGATCCCTGTGACGACTGCTCCGGCGAGGGCCGTCGCCTCGAGGACAAGACCTTCACCGTCGACATCCCTCCGGGCGTCGACGCCGGCGCCACACTGCGCCTCCAGGGTCGGGGCGCGGTCGGCCCACGTGGCGGCCCGGCCGGCGACCTCTACGTGGGATTCCGGGTCGAGCCCCACGACGTCTTCACCCGCGACGGTGTCGACCTGCACGCCGACCTCCACATCCCCGTGACCCAGGCCATCCTCGGCGCCGACGTCGGGTTCGAGACCCTCGACGGACTCGAGGAGATCCGGGTCCCGCCGGCGACGCCCACGGGTCACACCTTCCGGTTCCGTGGCAAGGGCGTGCCGGTCGTGAACCGGTCGGGACGCGGCGATCTCCATGTCCACGTCGTGATCGACCTTCCCCACGACCTCGACGAGGAGCAGGAGGAGCTCGTGCGCCGGCTCGCCGAGCTGCGCGACGAACCGGTCGGCAGCGAGGGTCACGGCTTCTTCTCCAAGCTGCGCACCGCGTTCAAGTGACCGCGACGGCAGGGCTGTCGTCCGAGCCGCCGTCCGGGGCCACGGCCCACGTCCTCGTCGACGACGTCGACGATCCGATCCTCGACGAGGGGACCTGGCACCACCTGCGTCGTGTGCGGCGCCTCGACCCCGGAACCCGCTGCACCATGACCGATGGAGCCGGATCGTGGCGGTGGTGTCGCCTCGGCGACGGGGTCCTCGAACCGGATGGCGACACGGTGGTCCTTTCGCCACCGACGCCACCGTTGACGGTCGCGTTCGCGTTGACCAAGTCCGCCAAGCCCGAACTGACGGTACAGAAGCTCACGGAGCTGGGCATCGACCACATCGTGCCGTTCCGGGCGTCACGGAGTGTGGTGCGCTGGGACGAGACCAAGGCCGCGTTCCACCACCGTCGGTGGACCCAGATCGCGCGATCGGCCGTCGAGCAGTCCCGAAGGTGCTGGCTGCCCGACATCGAGCCGGTCACCGACGTCGACGACCTGGCCCGCCGGGGCGCAGTCCGTCTCGACCGCGACGGTCGGGCGCCGTCCCGGGCCGATACGCTGGTCGCGGTCGGTCCCGAGGGGGGCTGGAACCCCGAGGAGACGGCGCGGCTACCGGTCGCCGTCGGGGTTGGGACAACGGTTCTGCGGGCGGAGACCGCGGCGCTTACCGCAGGTGGACTGTTGGCCGCGCTCCGTAGTGGAATCGTGGCGCCAGCGACCGAATCCTCCACGTAGCGTGGAAAACCACCCAGGAGTGGCGAGCTGACCGGCGGTCGGCGGCCCTCGAGGGCCCTACCGTGATTGACGACCAGTGGCCAGGCAGTGGATGCGACTGGGGAGTCGGTACGGGGAGACGAAGCGTGGACGAAGCAGACGCGGACGAGGCGACGGACGACTACAGCCGTCGCGTCGGCGAGCGCTTGCGCGGCATCCGCCGCCAGAAGCGGTGCAGTCTGCACGACGTCGAACACGGCTCCGGCCAGGAGTTCAAGGCGTCGGTGCTCGGCGCCTACGAGCGTGGGGAGCGATCGATCTCGGTGCCCCGGCTCCAGCGCCTCGCCGAGTTCTACGACGTACCTGTCGACCAGCTGCTGCCGGTCGAGGACGCGGCCGAGGTCATCGACCTGACCGATCGGGCCATCGCCCGTCACGCCGAGACCCAGCTGGTCATCGATCTTCAGGTCCTCGTGGGCCTCACGGGAGCCGAAGGGGCGATGTTGAACCGCTTCGTGCGAACCATCCAGGTCCAGCGCCAGGACTTCAACGGTCGGATGCTCACGATCCGCCGCGACGATGCCCGTGCCATCGCGTGCATCCTCGGCGTGTCCACCGATCAGGTGGTCGACCGGCTCGACCGTCTCGGACTCACCAGCATCGGTTCCGCGGTCTAGGCCGACTCCCCGGCTCCACGCACTCATGCACCGCACGCGAGGATGGTGCGGTGTTCGGCGTCTACGTCCACGTCCCGTTCTGCGCGTCACGGTGCGACTACTGCGCGTTCGCGACCTGGACCGATCGCCACCACCTGATCGAGGACTACCTCCGGGCGCTCGCCACCGACATCGATCGAGCCGTCGACCAGGGGATGGCGCCGGCGACGTCGATCTTCGTGGGTGGGGGCACACCCAGCCTCGTGCCCGCCGAGGGTCTGGTCGGCGTGCTCGAACGCATCCCGCGGGTCGACGACGCCGAGGTCACCGTCGAGGCCAATCCCGACGCCGTCAGCGCAGAGTCGATCCGGACCTACGCCGACGGTGGCGTGACCCGGATGTCCTTCGGCGTCCAGTCGATGGACGACCATGTCCTCGCGTCGCTCGGCCGCACCCACGACCCCGACAACGTGCGCCGCGCCGTGACCTGGACACAGGACGCCGGTTTCGACACGTTCAACCTCGACCTGATCATGGGAGCCGCGGGCGAGTCGGCTGCGAGTTGGGCCCGAACTCTCGACGCCGTCCTCGACCTCGGACCGCCCCACATCTCTGCGTACGGCCTCACCGTCGAGCCCGGCACGCCCCTGGCTGCTGACGATTCGCGCCACCCAGACGACGACGACCAGGCGACCAAGTACCTGCGCACCGTGGAGGTGCTCGGAGCAGCCGGCTACGACTGGTACGAGGTGTCGAATTGGGCACGACCCGGCCACGAGTGTCGCCACAACCGTCTCTACTGGGATGCCGGCGAATACGTCGGCTTCGGGTGCGCGGCCCACAGTCACCGCGCCGGCCGGCGGTGGTGGAACCTCCGCACGCCCGAGCGCTACATCGACGCCGTGCGCGACGGTCGTTCGACCGAGGCCGCGGGCGAGACCCTCGATGGGGAGACCCGCCGCCTCGAGGCGCTCCAACTGGCGCTGCGGACACGCGACGGCGTACCGGCCCAGGCGCTCGATCTCGACGATCCGGCGCTGCGCGGGCTCGTCGAACCCGTGGACGAGCGGCTCGTCCTCACCCCGGAGGGCCGCCTGCTGGCCAACGAGGTCGCCATCCGCCTCCGGTGAGCGACCGCACGACGCTGGCGGCCGACATCAGCGGCTCGGTACGAGGCGCGGGACCCCCGGCGCCTCCGGTGCCGGGGGCGGAGTCGGGAGCTCGAACACCTGGCCGGCCATGATCACGTCGGGGTCGCCGGGATCGACGAGCCGGTCGCGGTTGTGCGCCACCAATGCCCGCCAGAACGGGTCGATCTCGACGTCGGTGACCGGACGGCCCCACGCGTCGGCGAGGACGTCGGCGGCGATCGACCAGAACGACTCGCCGCGGTCGACCCGCCAGGTGGTCGAGCCGGCGAGCACGTCGGGGATGGTGGGGGCGGATGCGTCGCGAGGATGGTCGGCCGCCCCGTCCGGGGCCGTGTCGTCCGGGGCCGTGTTGTCCGGGGCCGTGTCGTCCGGCGCTCCGGTGGTCGGGGCCGTGTTGGTCGGTTCGTGGGGCGGTTCGTCGGCGTCGTCGGGTGCCGATGGCGAGGGTGCCGGCCGTGGCGTCATCGACGCCGTCCCGGCGTCGTCGGCCGGCGGAACGGTCGGCTCGACGGTGTCGGCCGGCTCCTCGGTGAGCTCGGTGCGGGGTTGCATCCACGCCGTGGACTCCGGCGCGGGCTCGGGGTCGGTGCCGGCCGCGGTGGCGGTGAGCAGCCCGACGCCCAACCCGGCGTGCACCAGCCGGCGGGACCCAGGCAGGGCCACGGCGTCGGCGATGCGCCCCACGCCGCGGGAACGCGACCGGGCCGCCGCGAGCTGCAACAGGCTCGAGGCGAGCAGATACCAGACCGTCAGCTCGACGCCGATGCGGAGCAGGGCCACCGCCGAGGTCGCGGCGCCGCCGTCCTCGGCCCAGGTGACGAGCGCGCCGAGCGAACCGAGCGGCGGGGCTGCCAGGTCGCGGGTGCCCATGAGGTGCAACGTCGCCCCGGCGGCGAAGAGCAGGAGCAGCCAGGCCGCGGCGCGGGGCGTGCCCGTTGCCGATCTCATCGTGCCGGGACCTCGACCTCGGTGCCGGCGCTGTCGGTCACCACGGCGGGGGAGCAGGGTTCGGGGCCTCGCTCGATGCTCTCGGCCCCGTCGACCACCCCGATCGAGGTGACCTCGACGGGTTCGCTGAGGCTCCACTCGTCGAACGCGAAGATCTCTCCGCTCCCGGGTCGGAGGAGCACGGGCGTGACGATCCCATCGCAGTCGGTGTCGGCGAAGCTGACGAGATCGCCGTCCTGGCCGAGCTCGATCTCCACGTCCCCGACGGTGGCGACCCGGCCGTCGAGGGTGATCTCGTCGGGGCAGCCGTCGTCGTTCGCGTCGGGACCGGGCAGCTCGACCGGTTGGCAATCCGGTGGCAGCGACGGCGGGGTCGGCAGGGGCGCGGCGTCGCCAGCCGTCGTGGTGGTCGTCTGCTCGGCGTCGTCGTCGGCCGCCGATGCGGTGCCGGCGCCGAAGGGGTCCACGGCTCGGGCGATGAGGGAGCCGGCGACCACGCCGACCACGAGGAGCACGGCTGCCACGAGCGCGACGACGCGTCGATTGGAGGGGGGCGGAGGATCGGGATCCTCCGTGCCGGTGCCGGTGCCGGTGCCGGGCCGGATCTCGATCGACAGCGGGTCGCGGGGCCCGTGGCTCGAGGACGACCCCCGAGTCGTCGGACGGGGTGCCGACCGCTGGGTCTCGTCGTCGGCAACCTCGACCGTCGGTCCGCCGGCTCGCTCGCCTGGTTGCTCGGCGGTCTGCTCGGCAGTGTGCCCGGTGACGGGTTCGGTGGTCTCGTCGACGGCGGCCGATCGCCATTCGGTCCCCGCCGCTTCCAGGGCGGCACGCAGCGCCGCCACGATCGGGTCGGGCCCACCAGCTGGCTGCGTCGCGCGTTCGCCGTGGTCGGCTTCGCCACCGAAGTCGAACCACGCAAGGGCGCGGTCACCGCGCTCGCCTGCGATCTGGCCGTGGTCCTGGTCGTGCTCCCGATCTTCGTCGTCCTCGGGGCCGCTGGCCTCGCCGGAACCGTCGTCAGCCCGATCGGGCTCGAGATCGCCCCAATCGATCGCGTCGTCGGACGTCGCATCATCGACCGCGGCGGAGTGCTCCTCGTCCCACCCATCCTCGGCTGGGGTCGCCCCGGGGACGGGATCCCGCTCGGGGTCGGGCTCGACGTCGGGGTCGGGCCCGGCGAGATCGGCCAGACGGGCGTACGGGTCGACACGCGCGGTGGGGTCGACGGCAGCGGTGTCGAAGTCCTCGTCGATGGCGAGCATCGACAGGTCGAGGTCACTCCACCCGACGTCGGCAGTGGGATCGATGTCGCGGGTGTCGTCGGCGTCGTCGTCGCCGGTGCCGGTCCTGCTGCCCGGAGGTGTCGGCAACGACAGGCCGGGGAGCGCATCGCCGATCGCCGTGGCGAACTGCCGGGCTGTCAGCCGTTGTCCCGCGGACTCCCGCTGGGCCCCGGCCGCGGCGGTGCGGAACGCCGCCAGGGAGCGTTTGCGTCGTGGTGCAGCCCGCACCCCGCGGTGGGCGGGGCTCCACAGCGCCTCGGCACTGTCGTCGAGCAGACGGTCGAGGAGCCTGCCCAGGGCGGCGACGTCGTCGGCCTGTTCGTCCTCGTCGCCCGGACCCGCCTCACCGAAGCCGCACAGGTGGGGGCGGCCCCGTTCGTTCACCACGACGTGGTCGGCGTCGATGCGCCGGTGCACGAGACCCTGCTGGTGCATCGAGTCGACGATGTCGGCGACGGCCCGGATGATGGCGGCGCCGTGATCGGGTGCGATGGCGCCGAGTCGGGCGAGGGGTGTGCCGCGGTGGCGCAGGCGCAGGGTCGACTCGGTGGTGCCGATCACCTCGACGATGCCGGGATGGGTGGCGCGCCGCAGCACCTCGGCCTCGTGGGCCAGGCGGGCGCGACCGGCGTCGTCGTCGGCCACCTTCACGACCTCGAGGCCGGTGGCTCCCCGCTCGGTGCGGACCGCGATCACCATCGCCACCACCGTAGCGAAGGTACATGAAATTCATCAAGAAGTAGTGTGCGTCGCTGCGAGGGTGTCACGGCCCGCGAGTCTCGCCGCTGGCGCGAGCCGTCATGCGGATGGGGTCGCCGGAATCGAGTCCGAACGCCTGGACGAAGAGGCGGTCGATGGTGATCTCGACGGTCACCGCCACGGCACCGGTCTCGTCGATGTCGACGTCGACGAGTTCGAGGTCGTCGATCCCGGCGGCGTCGACGGCCTGCATCGCGATGTCGCCGACTCGCGCCTCGTCGTAGACGATCCGCCCCTCCGTCCGGGCGATGCCCGCGTCGAATCCGGCGCCCGCGGCATCGTTCGCGGCGTCGAAGGCCACGTTGTAGGCCTGACGCTGGCCGAGGTAGGCGATCGCCGAATCCACGGCGATCGCGCCGAGCAGGAGCACGATGAGCACCGCGGCCGGCATCAGCATCAGCACCGAACCCCGGGCCGAGCCTCGGACCGGACCCCGGGCTGGACGTCGTGCAGGGGGGCGCGGGCGGATCATCGGATGCAGTCGGCTCGGCCGCCGACGCCGGAGCGGGTCGGGTCGATCAGCTCGGAGTGGGTGGCCACCACGTCGAACGGTTCGCCGAAGCCGCCGACGAACGGGATGCGCACGGCCGGGATCTCGGTCGCGACACGGACCACGACGCGCCGGCAGCGGTCGAGGGAACCGTCCTCGGTCGACAAGGTGACGTCGAGCTCGGACGGCCGGCCATGGTCCTGCATCGTGTGGTTCGCCACCACGTTGGCCCGGGCGCGGATCGCGCCGGTGTCGGCGTCGGCCCGCGCCGATTCGACCACGTAGCGGGTGGCTTCCCGGGCTGCTGCGTCGGCCGCGAACTTCGTATCGACCACGGCCCAGATGTTGGTGAGCAGGAGCGCGCCGGCGATGAACACGAGGAGCCCGAAGGGCAGCACCTCGATGCCGGCGACCTGGCCCCGGTCGCCGTGCCCGACCGTGCGCATCATCACGGTGCCTCCTGGAAGGTCTCGAGCCGGGCCCGCATCGTGCGCGAGAAGGACGTGGGCGACGACGGAATCCAGCGCGCCGGCAGCAGGGTCGGGAGGTCGGCCTCGACCGCGACCGCGACCGTGTCGAGCGTGCCGTCGGCGTCGGTGTCGACGAGGGAGAAGTCGAACTCGGCGTGGTCGCCGTAGCCGCCCAGCCGGCGGCGAGCCTCGGCTTCGTAGAAGGCGCGCCGGTCGTCCTCCACCGCAGCGGGCCCCTCGTTCGCCGCGTCCTGCGCGAGGTCGCTGGCGACGGCCGTCACCGTGGTCCGGACGTAGAGCCCGAACAGCAGCTGCACGGTGAACAGCAGGATGATCAGGAAGACCGTGAATGCGAAGGAAGTGCCGAAGACACCCGTCGCTCGGTCGTCGCGACGGACGACCGTTCTCCTCAACCGCCCTCCGAGGGCTGGCTCTCGGTGTCGGTGCCGATGATCTCGACCTGATCCTCGGTGTTCTCGGCGGTGTCCTTCCAGACCGCGTTGAACGTGACCCACATCGCGGCACCGATGAATGCCATCACGAGGACCGCGATGGCCGTTGAGATCACGCCTTCGCCTCGGTCGGATCGAATGATTCGGCGGGATCGTCGGGTGGGGGATGGGTGCATGGTTCCTCTCCTCTGGGAGTTGTGGTCAGGAGACGCCGAAGGCTCGCAGCGCCTCGATGAACGGGATGGCGATGAAGATGGCGCCGGGCACGAGCGCGGCGACGGTGACCGGGATCCAGACCTGCTGGCTCCGGCGCTCGATCTGCTCGATGAGCTCGCGCTGCACCTCGCGCCGGATCGAGCGGGCCTCCTCGGCGATGAGGCGACCGAGGTCACCGGCTTCGCGGTTGAGGGCGAGCACGGCGACCAGGCGTGAGAGCTCGTCGAGGTCGGCGGTGGCGGCCCATTCGCCCAGCGCATCGACCTCGCTCATGCCCTGGCGGGTCCGGACGACGACGCGACGAAGATCCTGGCCGCTGGCACCCTGGCCCCGTCGCGCGAGGCGGGTCAGGGCGGAACCGAGCGAGAACCCCGCGGACAGCAGCATCCCGAGTTGCTCGGCCACGACGGGAAGCTCGAGGAACAGCCGGCGCTTGCGTCGTTCCGAGGTGGTGATCAGCTGCTGCTCGACCAGCAGGAACCCGAGCACCGGCCCGCCGAGGAGGAAGAGCAGTCCGATCAGCGAAGGCGGTCGCAGTGCGGCGACGGCGAGGATGCTCACCACGCCGCCGACAGCTGCCCACCCGAGCTGGCGGATCCGGAAGTCGGTCTGGTCGAGGGGCGAGTGGACGCGCTCGAGTCGGGTGGCGAGCTCCTCGTTGACACCGACGAGCCGCGAGATCCGCTCGCCCACGGCGCGGGCGAGCGGCCCGACGACCTCGGCGAACGACTCGACCGACAGGATCCCGGGACCGGTGCTGGAGGACGCGAGGCCGCCCGGCTCGTAGGGCCGGAGCCGGTCGGTCAGTGACCGGCGTGCGAACCACCGACGCTGGCTCAGGGCGAGCGTGGCGCCCGTCCAGAAGACGAGTCCGGAGACGATGACGACCCGCATCATTCGAAGAACACCCGCTCCTCCTCCGGGACCCGGAGGATCCGGCCGGCCCACGCCCAGCACGCGATCACGAGGAGGACCGCGAGCAGGGTGAGGAGCTGGCCGTTCGCGGACCGGAACGCGTCGCGACCGTCGCCCACCGACATGCCGGCCACCGCCATGCCGAACGGCACGAAGAGCACGAAGCGTCGAGCGAAACGGGCGCCGGCCTGCTTGGCCCGGGCGTCCTTGCGACCCTGGGTGTCCTGGATGCGGTCCTCGGCCAGCGCTTCGAGCCGGTGGTCGAGGTCGCTGCCGCCCACGGTGTGCGCCACGAGGAGGGTCTCGCAGGTGGCGTCGGCGGTGGGGTCGGCCAACCCCGCCTTGAGGACCGTCAGGGTGCGGGCGAAGTCGGTCGAGATGAGCCACTCACGGTGTGCGGCGTCGAATGCCGGTCGCATCTCATCCGGCGCCCGCCGTCCGACCTCGAACAACGCCTGGGGAATCGACCGGCCGAGTGAGGCGGTGAGGATCCGGATCTCCTCGATCAGCCGGGGCCAGGCCTCCTGGCTGCGGGCCCGTCGGTTGGCCCGGCGTACCCGGTAGGAGGCCAGCGGAAAGGTGGCGGCGAACAGCCCGATCGCGATCGCAGGGAGGATCGCGCCGAACACGGCGAAGATCGTCGCCGTGCCCAGCACGAACAACGCGGCCATCACCGCAGCGAACTCGCGGACCCGCACGTCGCCGAGCCCGGCCTGCACGAGCCACTGGTGTACGACCTCGGTTCGCTCCACGTGCCCACCCAGGCGGGGTGCGACACCCACGTGACGCCAGCCGAACGCCAGCGCCGTGTACACGTAGTACACGCCCGCAGCGGCGATCACGGCGAGGACGAGGGCGACCATCACATCGCCGGTCCCTGCCGGCTGTGTGGACCGTGGACCTTCTCGTCGATCGCGTCCTGGAAGGATCGGGCGTCCGGGTCCTCAGCCCGCCGCGCCGGCACGGCCTGGTCGGGCACGCCCAGCAGGTGGTGGAGGTCGTAGCCGGCTTCCTCCAACGATCGGGCCGCTCGTGTGGGGAGCAGCCCGGTCCACACGAGCGGTTGCCCGGCACGGGGACGTCGGAACAGGTCGACGACCGTGAACTGGGTCGACTCGAAGGCCGTCGCCTGGTCCTCCACCGCAAGGATCTCGGTGACGACCGGTCCGTCGGCTTCACGCGCGCAGTGCACGACGATGTCGATCGATTCGGCCACCAAGCTGTTCAATGCCGCCATCGGTATCTCGCTCGACGTGTCGGCGAGTTGGCAGATGAAGCGCAGGCGCGACAGCGCTTGTCGGCACGACCCCGCGTGGATGGTGGTGAAGCCCTTCACCCCGGACGAGAGCGTGAGCAGCAGCGGGAGCGCTTCGCGGTCGCGCACCTCGCCGACGATGGCCACGTCGGGGGCCATGCGGAGGAAGCCGGCGACGAGGCGACGGAGATCGACCGCCGGCCGGTCGGCCCGGGCCGCCCGGGTCTGCATGCTCGCCACGTTGGGCAGCGGGACGTCGGCCTCGAAGACCTCCTCGGCCACCACGACCCGCAACGACGGATCGAGCTCGGCGGCGGTGCAGGACATGATCGTCGTCTTGCCCGACCCGGGTGCACCGGCGAAGACGACCGTGAGCTTGGCCCGGGCGCACGCGCGGAGGAACTCGGCCGCCTGCACCGTGAGCATGTCGCGGTCGACGAGCTGTTCGAGCTCGCGGAACGCGACGCCGGTGAACTTCCGGATGTTGACCATCAGGTGGCCGTCGCGGGAGACGTCGCCGTGGACGATGTGCAGGCGGGCGCCGTTGTCGAGCTGGGCGTCCTGCAGCCCCTCGGTGGGGTCGAGCTTGCGGTGCGCGCCCGAGGCGTCGTCGAGCACCTTCGTCAGGGTCCGGATGACGTGCTCGTCGTCGTGGAACACCTCGTCGTGGTAGCCGGACGTTCCCGTGTGGCGCTTCACGAAGATCGCGTCGGGCGCGTTGATCATGATCTCCCACACGTCGTCGTCGTCGAGGAGGCGTTCCAGTGGGCCGTAGCCGACGAGGTTGCGGTGGGCGCGGTCGACCACCAGCTCCGGGTCGGCCAGGTCGTGGGCTCGCAGTCCGCGCCGGTAGTCGCCCGACCAGCGGGTCACCTCCTCGTCGATCAGCTCGCGCAGCCGCGTGCGCGCGGTGTCGTCGTCGAGATCGAGGCGGATCTCCTTGGCCCGCTCGAGGACCGTGCGCTCGACGAGCTGCAGCGGCGTGGCGTCGAGGTCGTCGGTGGTGCTCAACCGGCCACCTCCTCGTCCCAGTGCCCCAACGACCCGACCGCCACCGGGACCGGCTCGTCGATCGAGCGCGCCGTGTCGGGTCGCGTGACGGCATCGAGCCGGTCCCGCACCGCCGCGGTGAGCGGGTCGACGAGCGTGGCCGGGAGCCGGGCGCCGTCGCGGAGCAGGTCGTCGAGCTGGCGGCGCTCGGGCAGGAAGACCGGGCTCAGGATCGTCTCATCCGGATGGGACGCCACCAGCAGCTCCGTGATAGCCCGAGCGGTCTCGGCCCGCTGGGTCCCACGCCTGGCGGTTCGGTTCACGACGACCAGGAGGCGATCGGCGTCGACCCCGGCCGCCAGGCAGTCGCGCACCACCCGCAGCAGCGAGTGGACCCCCTTGGCGCCCGGTGTGCCGACCACGACCAACACGTCGGCCAGCCCGACCGTCGTGCGGGCCAGCAGGTTGCGGTCCTGCACGTCGGCGGATCCGGTGACGGTCTCGTCTTCGAGATCGTCGTCGATGTCGGCGACCACGAGGGTGAAGGCCTGACGCAGGCCGTCGAGACCGGCGCGGAGCGCACGAGGGCGGAGCGCGGTCCAGTCGCGGTGCCGGCGCAGCCCGAGCAACAGGCGATAGCGACGTTCGACGATGTCGAAGGTCAGCGACCGCACGTCCTCGGGTACGGGCGTGCCGGATCGGTGGCTCTCGACGAGCTCGAGCACGCCAGGGATCACATCGCGGGCGTCGTGGAGCATCGCCTGGTCGGCATGGAGCGCCAGATCGGCGAGCACCACGGTGTCGGCGTGGGTCACGTCGGCGGCGAAGCCCTGCGCGAGGGCGATGGCCGTGATCGACCGTCCGGTGCCGCCCGGCCCGGTGACCGCGATGGTCGGCGCGCGGTAGCCCGGTCCGGACTCGTCGCCCGCGGGCTGGCCGGGGAGGTCGTCGGCGAGGCCGATGGGCGCGGCGACGTCGGCCAGGACCGACTCGAGCGCGTGCAGGTCGAATCCCGACGGGAGCGTGGCCGTCGCGCCGACCATCGCCCAGTCGCGGTCGGTGTCGCTCACGACCACCACCGCACAGTCGTGCTCGCGGGCGTGGGCGAACAGGTCGCGATCGATCCCGGCCAGCCCGCCGTCGATGAGGAGGGCGGAGAACGGCCGGCCACTGTCGAGCCGGGCACGGACCTCCTCGACCGACACGGTCTTCACGAAGTCCATCGCGATCGATCCCGAGGTGGCCCAACGAGCGACGTCGGTGAACCAGGGGGTCCGCACACGGGCGAGCCCCAGGGCGACGTATCGCTCGGAACGCATCAGTCGTCGCCCTCGTCGTCGGTCGCGTCCTCGTCCGCCGCTGCCGCGTCGGCGGCGCGGGGCGTGCCCACCAGCGGTCGGTACTCGCGGCCGACGTCCTGGACCTCGGTGCCGATGGCGGCACGGATCATCGTGATGTCGCCGGCGGCCTGTGCGTGCACGATCGCTTCGACCTGATCGAAGTCGGCCAGGGCGAGCCGGACGATCACCTGCTCGCTCCCCGACAGCACCGGGCCCGAGGCCCCGCTCACCTCGAGCACCCGTGCATCGACCGCGACCAGTTCGGTCACGTCGCCGCTCCAGGTCGAGAAGACGTCGACCCGCTCGCCGGAATGCAACCGGCCCACGGCCCGGCTCCCCGGCAGGGCGACGCTCACTTCGAGTGCCTCGTCGCCCTCGACGGGAGTGACCGTCGCCGACGCCTGGAGGAACTCGCCCTCGTCGACGGGTGCGACCACCTGGCGTCCGACGGCGGCCTCGGTGGTGCCGAACAAGCCGCGGACCTCGCCGGGGAGCTCGACCGCCACCATCGCCAGGTCGTCGGCGGTGATGGTCTCGCCGGCGCTCAGCGACCGGGCGGCGATCAGCACGTCGATCGTGTCGTCGGCCGTCGCGTTCGTGTAGGCGAGGAAGGTCCCGACGGCGGCCACCGCCATGAGGAGCCCGCCGATGACGGCGCGACCCGAGGGCAGGCCGACCCGGCGTTCGACCCGTCGCTCGGGTGCACGCGGAACCGCTGTTGCCGCACCCGCCTCGTTCCGTTGTGTGGTGGTCGTCACCGTTCCGACGATCCGGCTTGCCCCGGCATGACCTGCCCCTTCCGCCTTCTCCCAACCGTGAAGGTGCGTTGAGCGTAGTCGACGCCAGCGCCGACATGGAAAAGCATCGAACAACTCGAGAGTATGGCAGAAGTGTGGTCAGTCATGCTACGGTCATCTCGAAGGCCGCCGGCCGCTCACGCACGGGTAGGAGGGACCCCGAATGACCGGATCTGTCGACTGGTTGTCGACCGCTGATGCCGCCAAGTCGTTGGGCATCACCACGCGGACGCTCTACCGGTTCATCAACCAGGGAGATCTGCCGGCGTATCGCTTCGGGCGGGTCATCCGGGTCAAGCGCGACGACGTCGACGAGTTCATCGAGGCGTCTCGCATCGAGCCCGGCACGCTCGACCATCTCTCACCCGACTCGTCCAGCGCGGACGAGAGCGCCGACGCGTAGCTGCCCCGATCGGGTGTCCCCGATGCCGGCGTCCCCGATGCCGGTGTCACGGCTCGATGACGAGCATGCTCACCGCTCGCAGCGGCACCCACGTCGGCGTGGGTGGATCGCCGCCCACGCGCAGCGCCAGCACGTCGATGCCGGCACTGCGCAGCTCGCCCCGGACGACCACCCCGTCGCGGCTGCGCACGAGCACGTCCGGACGGTCGGCAGCGATGGGTCCCATCACCGCGTCGAGGGTCAGGTCGTAGCGGGCCGAGCGGTCGCCGCTCACCTCGCCGGTCCCGGGCTCGGCGCGCACGGCGACGATGTCGTCGGTGCGCACCAGCACCTGCTGGGCCTGGTCGGACCGCACCGCCACGAAGTCGCCGCCGACGCCGACGAGCACGCCGCGCACGCGATGTCCTCCCACGTCGAGGACCACCGGTCGGTCACGTTCGGCCAGGTCGAGGAGCGCGCCGGCGAAGGTGGCGTCGCCCTCGGCCTGGATCCGCAGCCAGCGAGCCCTGATCCGCGCCCGGGCCGCCTCGTCGACCACGGCATCGGCCGCCCATCGCTGCAGCGATCGGTCGAGCGCGTCGGTGCCGCCGAGCAGGTCGCGGGCGACGCCGTCGGCATCCTGGTCGAGGCGGGCTTCTCGGGGCCGATCCACCGGTGTCAACGGTAGGCTCCGAGCGATCGTGTCCTCATCCTCGACCCATTCCCGCCCGGAGATCACGACCAGCGTCCACTCCCCGGACACCCAGGTCACGGTCAACGTGCCCGGCAACCATCTGATGGCCGCGTTGTTGGGTCACCGCGACGAGTTCCTGCGCCAGGTCGAGGACAGCTTCCCGCGCACCGACATCCACGCGCGCGGCAACGAGATCGCCCTCGACGGACCCGATGCGGCGTCGGTGGCCCGCGTGTTCTCCGAGTTGGTCGTGCTCGTCGACGAGGGCCAGGCGCTCGACGCCAACAGCGTGCGCCGCGCCATCGACATGGTCGTCCACGACGAGAAGCCTTCCGATCTGCTGGCCAGCGAGATCCTCAGGTCGGCGAAGGGCAACACCGTCCGCCCCAAGACCCAGGGCCAGCGCCGCTACATCGAGGCCATCCGCGACAACGTCATCACCTTCGGCATCGGCCCGGCCGGCACCGGGAAGTCGTGGCTGGCGGTGGCGATGGCGGTGCAGGCGCTCCAGCGCGACGAGGTCGAGCGGATCATCCTCACCCGGCCCGCGGTCGAGGCGGGCGAGCGGCTCGGCTTCCTGCCCGGCGACCTGATGGCCAAGATCGACCCGTACCTGCGGCCCCTCTACGACGCGCTGTACGACATGGTCGACCCCGAGGGTGCCCAACGCCTGCTCGACCGCGGTCTCGTCGAGGTCGCCCCGCTCGCGTTCATGCGCGGCCGTACGCTCAACGCCAGCTTCATCATCCTCGACGAGGCCCAGAACTCGACACCCGAGCAGATGAAGATGTTCCTCACCCGCATCGGATTCGGATCCAAGGTCGTGGTCACCGGCGACACCTCCCAGGTCGACGTGGCCGGCAACCGGTCGGGCCTGGCCGACCTCGAGCGGATCCTCACCGGCATCCAGGGCCTCTCCTGGATCCACCTGGGGGCGCGTGACGTGGTCCGGCACCGCATCGTGCAGGACATCGTCAACGCCTACGACGTCGACGCCGAACGGGGATCGTCGCAGTCGTGAGCGCCGAGGGACGGGTGCAGCGGGCCAGCGTGTTCGGCGTCGACGAGCAGCGCGCCGTCGCCGTCGACGTGCCGCGGTGGGTCGCGCTGGCCGAACGGGTCCTCGACGCCGAGCGGGCCCGGCCCGACGCGGAGCTGAGCCTCCTGTTCGTCGACGAGGCGGCCATGGCCGAGCTCAACGAGCGACACATGGCTGCCAGCGGCCCCACTGACGTCCTCGCGTTCCCGATCGACGACGAGCCCGTCGAGCGGGGACGCTGGCCCGACCACGGCAGCGCGGGGCCCGACCGGCCGGTCGTCGATCCCGAGGACCTCCCGATGCTGCTCGGCGACGTCGTCGTCTGTCCCGCCGTGGCCGCGGCGCAGGCAGCCGATCACGCCGGCACGCCCCACCACACCGGCACCGTCGACGACGAGATCGCGCTGCTCGTCGTCCACGGCATCCTGCACGTGCTGGGGATGGACCATGCCGAGCCGGCTGAGACCGAGACGATGCAGGCACGCGAACGGGAGCTGCTCGCGCAGTTCCACACGTCGTGACGGGACGGTGAACGACGACCCATGATGGCCATCGTCACCGCGGTCGCTGTCGTGCTGCTGCTCTGTGTCGTCGCGATCCTGTCGCTGTGCGAGACCGTGCTCGTCCACGTGTCCGTGGCGAGGGCCACCACCATGGTCGAACAGGGCGACGAGCGCGCCGAGCGTCTCGTGCTCGAGCTCCACCGCCGGGAGGCGAACCTCGGCGCCGCGCTCGTCGTTCGGCTCGTGGCCCAGGTCGGCGTGGTCGGCTCGATCGTCGCGCTCGGTCGGGGCGAGGGCTTCTCCGCCGCCATGTGGCTGGCGGTGGCCGCCGCGATCGTCGTGCTCCTGGGTGTGGTCGAGGCGTTCGCCAAGACCGTGGCGCTGGTGCGCACCGAACAGGTGGCGCCCCGTGTCGCCGGCCTGGTGCGCGCCATCGGGCGGATCCCGCTGCTGGGCCTGCTCGGCCGGGCCCTGTCGTCCTTCGTGCGCCAGCGCAGCCCGGGCATCGACGACACCGAGGGCCCGCGGGTGTCGGAGGAGGAACTGCTCGCCCTCGCCGAGGTCGCGGTCGAGGCCGACGTGCTCGAGACGTCGGAGCATGCACTGATCGAGTCGATCATCGAGTTCGGCGACACCATCGTGCGTGAGGTGATGGTGCCCCGACCCGACATGGTCACCGTCGAGTCGCCGTGGGAGGTGAGCGAGGTGATGGAGGTCGTCATCCTCAACGGTTTCAGCCGCATTCCGGTCACGGGCGAGAGCATCGACGACGTGATCGGCATCGCCTACGCCAAGGACCTGATGCGGGCCGAGCGCGACGGCAACGGGGGCCACGCGGTGGGCGACCACATCCGCCAGGCGCGGTTCGTGCCCGAGCAGCAGCGGGTGTCGTCGTTGCTGCCCGAGATGCAGTCCCAGCAGTTCCACATGGCGGTGGTGGTCGACGAGTACGGCGGTGTCGCCGGCCTCGTGACGCTCGAGGACCTGATCGAGGAGCTCGTCGGCGAGATCGTCGACGAGTTCGACGTCGAGGACCCGATGGCCGAGCCGCTGCCCGACGGCGCGTTCCGGGTCAATGCACGCATGCCGCTCGACGAGGTGAACGATCTGCTCGAGGCCGACCTCCCGGAGGGCGATTGGGACACCGTCGGCGGCTTGGTGTTCGGCACGCTCGGCCACGTGCCCCACGAGGGCGAGACGATCGAGCTGGGCGCCCACCGGCTCACCGCGGCGCGGGTCCAGGGCCGGCGGATCGGGATCGTCCGCATCGACAAGCTCCGCGATGCCCACGCCGATGTCTGACGACCCGGCCACGTTGCGCAGTGGATTCGTCACCCTGCTCGGACGGGGCTCGCCTTCGGCGAGCTTCGAGTTGTTCGGCTGGGCCTCACAACGTCGACGGTCGTTGCCGTGAGGTCCAGGTTCGTCACTCTGCTCGGACGGGGCTCGCCTTCGGCGAGCTTCGAGTTGTTCGGCTGGGCCTCACAACGTCGACGGTCGTTGCCGTGAGATCCGGATTCGTCACCCTGCTCGGACGTCCGAACGTGGGGAAGTCGACGCTGCTCAACCGGATCCTCGGCGAGAAGGTCTCGATCGTCTCCGACAAGGTCCAGACGACGCGTTCGCAGGTCCGGGGTGTGCTCCACCGCGACGGCGCCCAGATCGTCTTCGTCGACACCCCCGGCATCCACAAGCCCCGCACGCCCCTCGGTGAGCGGCTCAACGCCACCGCGTCCGATTCGTTGGCCGGTGTCGACCTCGTGTGCTTCCTGATCGACGCCACCCAGCCCATCGGCCGGGGCGACCGGTTCGTAGCCGCGCGCGTGCCCGCCGACGGCGTCCTCGTCGTCAACAAGTGCGATCGGGCGTCGCCCGAGCAGGTGCTCGAACAGCTCCGCACCGCGGCCGAGTTCGACCTGTCGGCCTACTTCCCGGTGTCGGCCCGAACGGGGGAGGGGGTCGACGAGCTACTGGACCACCTCGTCGGCCGGCTCCCGGAGGGCCCGCCGTACTACCCCGACGACATGATCACCGACCAACCCGACGCGACCTGGGTGGCCGAGCTCGTGCGCGAGCAGCTGCTGGCCGTCACACGCGACGAGCTCCCGCACTCCATCGCCACCCGCGTCACCGAGCTCGACTGGCCCTACATCCGGGTCGAGATCATGGTCGAGCGCGACTCGCAGAAGGGCATCGTCATCGGGCGCGACGGCGAGGTGCTCAAGCAGGTCGGCACCAAGGTGCGCAACCAGCTCCGCGAGGGCGCCTATCTCGAGCTGCAGGTGACCGTGCGCAAGGACTGGCAGCGCCGCCCGTCCGACCTCGACGACCTCGGCTTCTGACCGTCAGCCGTCTCCGCGGAGCGACCGGAGGAACTCGGTCACCTCGGCCTGGTCCTTGGTCCGGTGCATCGGCGGCAAGCCCCGGACGAGGTCCCAGCGGTAGCGGGCGGTGGCGAGCCGGGGATCGAGCACGGCGACCACGCCCCGGTCCGTGGCGGTCCGGATCAGCCGGCCGGCGCCCTGGGCCAGGAGCGTGATGGCTCGGGGCAGGTCGATCAGCCCGAACGCGTCGCGGCCCACCTGCTCGCGGCGGGCCTCCAGCAACGGATCGTCCGGCCGGGCGAAGGGGAGCTTGTCGACGATGACGCAGGAGAGCGTTTCGCCGGGTAGGTCGACGCCCTCCCAGAACGACAGCGTGGCGAACAGCGAGGTCTCGGGTGCGGCGGCGAACTGCGCGAGCAGCGCGGGCTTGGGGAGCTCGCCCTGGGCGAGGACCTCGGTGTCGAGTCGGGATCGCAACGCTTCGACCGCGACCTGCATCGCCCGCCACGACGTGAACAAGGCCATCGTCCGACCGCCGGCCGCCTCGATCAGGGTGGCGATCTCGTCGTGGACGTCCTCGGCTCGCTGCTGGCGGGGGTCGGGGAGGTGGGCGGCGCAGTAGAGGACGGCGTTGGCCTCGTAGTCGAACGGTGAGCCCACGTCGAGCTCGTCGGTGGCGCCGGCGGGCATACCGAGCCGCTCGGGGAGCCGGGGCGGGATCGTGGCCGAGCACAGGACTGCGGTGGTCTCGTCCCACAGGCGGTCGCGGAGCACGGCGCCGACGTCGATCGGCGCGACGCGGAGGCGGGCCGAGCCGGCGCGGCCCTCCACCCAGGCGACGCTGCCGGTGGGCACGACCGTGGCGGCGGTGAGGTCCTCGAGCAGGCTCGACAGCTGCTGGGTGGCCCGGTTGCGTCGCGCGACCACGTCGGGATCGTGGTCGGGCACCTTGCGCAGCGCCGACGCGGCGTCGTCGAGCTTGGGTCGCAGCTGGGTGAGGACCTGCGCGAGCGCGCGGGGTGGCGGGTCGAGGCGCGTGCCGACGAGCTGGTCGAGCTCGTCGCCGAGCCGGGTGGCGAGCGCGAGCACGTCGGACGTCAGCTCGTCGTCGGCGATGACCCGGCCGACGGCGTTGACGGCGGCGCTCACCCGGCCCGCGGTGAGCTCGGCGCCGGCGGTGGAGGAGATCACCTCCTCGAACCGGTGGGCCTCGTCGACCACCACGAGGTCGTGGGGCGGGAGGACGACGGACCCGGCGGCCAGGTGCGTGCCGTAGAGGTAGGCGTTGACGACGACGACGTCGGCCTCGGCGGCCCGGTGGCGCGCCGACTCGGCGAAGCACACCTCGCCCTTCGGGCACTTCGTCGCGCCCGGGCACTCGTCGGAGCCGACCGACACCGTGTCCCAGACGGTGGCGCGGGGCTCGACCGCGAGCTCGGCACGGTCGCCCACCTCGGTCTCGGCCGCCCAGTTCAGCACGGCGACCAGGCCGGGGTCGTCGGCGTCGACGTCGAGCTTTCCCTGCCGGTCGTCGAGCAATTCTGCCACTCGCTGCTGGCACACGTAGTTCGACCGGCCCTTCAGGATCGCCCAGCTGAAGCCACCCACGTGCTCGTCGAGGAACGGGAGGTCCTTGGCCGCGAGCTGATCCTGCAGCGCCTTGGTGGCGGTGGCGACCACGGTCCGGCCGTGACTCCGGATGGCCGGCAGCAGGTAGGCGAGCGTCTTGCCCGTGCCCGTGCCGGCCTCGACCACGAGGTGGCGGCCCGATTCGATGCTCGCCTCGACCGCCGCGGCCATCTCGGCCTGTCCGTCGCGGAGCTCCCCGCCACCGGGCAGCTCGGCCACGACCGCGGCGAGGGCAGCGGGCAGATCAGACATCGGGCCGACGGTACTCGCAGGCACCGACACCGTGGACGAGCTCGGTGGCCTCCCGCTCCGGGGTAGGACTCAGGTCTCGAGGCGGTCGACGACGGCACCGCTGCGGTTGGTGGCCAGCGCGACGGTCCCGTCGATCCGGGGGACGTCGATCGGGACCTCCACCGTGCCGTGGTCGTTCTCCCAGCGCATCACGTTGAGGAGCGAGCCGTAGACGATGAGCCGGCCGAAGAACGTGAGCCACAACAACGCGGCGACGACGATCCCGAGGGACCCGTAGAGCGCGGACGAGTTGGCCACCAATCGGGGGACGTAGACGGTGCCGATCAGCTTGAGCACCTCGAGGCCCACCCCGCAGGCCACGGCGCCGGGCAGGCGGGCCCGCCATCCGACCGGGACGCGTCCGAGGGCGACGAACAGCCAGAGGAAGAGCGCCACGTTGACGATGAGTCCGGCGAGGATCGAGAGGGGTGCGAAGAATCCGGGCAGGAAGTTGATGAGCGCGCTGAGCACGAACGAGCCGGCGAAGACGACCCCGGCGCCCAGCACGACGAGGACGGCCCGGGCCTTGTCCTTGAGCCCCTTGCCGAAGGTCTGCCACGTGCTGTCGACCACGCGCTGGAGCGCGGTGACGACCCCGAGTCCGGTCCACAGCAGGGTCACGACGCCGATCACGCCGGTGGCGCCTCGGGAGTCCGTCGCGGTCGAGATGGCTTCGCGGATGTCTTCGGCGAGCTGACCGTCGGGCGGCAGGCCCAGCGAGTCGATCAGGTCGCCGGCGAACGTGACGTCGCCTTCGGCGAGGAAGCCGATGACCGACACCGCGAGGATCAGCAGCGGGAACAGCGAGAGGAACGCCTGCATGGCGATGCCGTTGGCCAGCGCGGTGCCCCGGATCATGGTGAACCGGTCCTGTAGCCGGAGGAGCGAACCGATCACGGGGAGGGCCGACAGTCGTTCCTTCACCGACCCCCCTTCTACCGCACGGGGTGCCACACGACATACGCCGCACGACGACGCCACCCAAGCGCGTGGTCGCCTCAGGACAGCACTAGCGTCAGACTCGATGGAGATCCCCGGCATCGACCCCGAGCGCGTGCCTGCTCACATCGCCGCGGTGATGGACGGCAACGGCCGTTGGGCCAAGCAGCGGGGACGCAAGCGCACCGAGGGTCATGCCGCCGGCGAAGAGGCCCTGCTCGACGCCACGTACGGCTGTCTCGACCTCGGCGTCCGGTGGTTCACGGTCTATGCCTTCTCCACCGAGAACTGGCGCCGTCCCGCCGACGAGGTCCGGTACCTGATGAACTTCAACGAGTCGCTCCTGCTGCGGCGCCGCGACGAGCTCCACGAGGAGAACGTCCGGATGCGGTTCATCGGCCGGCGCGACCGTCGGGTCCCGAAGCGGGTCCTCAAGCGGATGGACGAAGCCCTCGAGCTCACCCAGCACAACACCCGGATGACGCTCACCATCGCGTTCAACTACGGCGGCCGGGCCGAGATCGTCGACGCGATCCGCTCGATCGTCGAGTCCGGCGTCAGCCCGGACAAGATCGACGAGGACCTCGTCGCCGAGCATCTCTACGACCCCGAGATGCCCGATCCCGACCTCATGGTCCGGACCTCGGGGGAGTACCGCATCTCCAACTACCTCCTCTGGCAGCTGGCCTACAGCGAACTGGTGTTCCCGGACGTGCTGTGGCCCGACTTCCGCCGCGAGCACCTGTTCGATGCCGTCCGCCAGTACCAGCACCGCGCCCGCCGCTTCGGCGGGGTCGACGAGAGTTGACCGGGGCGGTCGGATGAGCGGCCTCTACCGGGACGAGGGGGTCGTGCTGCGGACGTACAAGCTCGGCGAGGCCGACCGGATCGTGGTCCTGGCCACGGCGGAGCACGGCAAGGTCCGGGCCGTCGCCAAGGGTGTTCGCAAGACCAAGAGCCGGTTCGGTGCCCGGCTCGAACCGCTCTCCCACGTCGCGCTGCAGCTCTACGAGGGCCGCAACCTCGACACCATCACCCAGGCCGAGTCGATCGACTCGTTCCGGGCCATCCGCGAGGACCTCGACCGGTACGGCTCGGCGATGGGAGTCCTGGAGGTGATCGACCAGATCGCCATGGAGGGCGAGGTCGACCCGCGTCGCTTCTCCATGCTCGTGGGCGTGCTGCGAACCCTCGCGGCGAACGACAACCCGCTCGTGGTGCCTGCCTTCTACCTCAAGGTGCTGGCCCACGAGGGCTTCCAGCCCGAGGTCGACGCCTGTGTGCAGTGCGGGACCGCTGATCCGCTGGTGGCCATCGACCTCTTCGCCGGCGGAATGCTCTGTCAGGCCTGTCGACAGGGTCGGGCGGTGTCGGGTGAGGCGCTCCGTCTGCTGCGAGCGGTGCTCGGCGGCGGGCTCAACGTGGTGCTCGCCGAGGAGCCGTCCCCAGCGGTTTCGGAGGTGTCCGCCATCGCCACCGAGGCCGTCGAGCACCACCTCGAACGCCGCCTCCGCACCCCCGGCCTCCTGGACAGGACGCTCTGAGCCCGTCCGAGCTGAGCGCCAGCGAGGCGGGTCACACGGGCGGCGTGGTGGGGCTCCGTAGGTCTGACATGTCTCCTGACGGAGCCATGTCAGCTCCTGCACCTCTCCGACTCCGTCGTCGATTTCGTTGTGCAACGGGAAGCGGCAAGGAAGCGAGCGACGCAGCGATTTCAAGAGTTACGTATCGATCAGTTTCCAGCGTTGGGCGCCGTCGTCCCACTGGAGCCACTGCTGGTCGTCGGTGTGCCACTGGATGTAGCTGTTCCGGGCGGCGTCCCACCGGGGCGGGGGCAGGGACGCGGGTTCGGGCGCGGTGGGCGCGTCGGTCACCGGGTCGGCGCCCGGCGCAATGAACGGCGTCGGGCCGGCCGTCGGGCTGGCGTCGTACCGCGTCGTCATCTCCTCGGTGGGCGTCGTCGGCGGCTGCTCCGCTTCGGTCGGGCCGTACTCCGCGGCCCAGTCGGGCAAGGTCTGCTCGTCGGGCGGTGGTGCTGGCGCCGCGCTCTCCGGCGAGGCCTCCGGCCCCTTCCACCAGTCGGGGTCGACGTCGACCTCGGGGGGCGAGTAGTCGACCCGCCCGTCGATCTCGGGCATGGGGGGTTGCTCGGCCTCGACCGGCCGCTCGGGTTCGGGGCCGGTGATGTCGAGTGTCGGCGGTTCGTCGACCGGGCGTCCGGCGAGCGGCGGTGGTGGCGCGGGCGCCTCGTCGGGTCGACCCGAGATCCGGGGCGCGAGGTCTTCGACGCTGGGTGGTGGCGCGACGCCGAGATCGGCGAGCTCGTCGTTGGTGCGCAGCGGCGCTGCCGGTGGGGGTGCCGTTGGTGGACCGGTGGGCGGTGGTGGTGCGCCCCACGGCGCCGCCGTCGGTGGCATCACCGGCGACCCGACGGTGACGGGCTGGCCGGCATCCCTGCGGGCGACGACGTAGGTCTTGGCGGCCATGTCGCCGACCCGCCGGTGGCCGGTGGAGGTGAGCCCGACCACGAAGCCGACGATCGGCAGGAACCAGGGCGCGCCGTCGACGATCCACAGCAGCGTGCGGCCGAGGCTCCTGCCGAACCCGGGCCGGGACCCGTCCTCGCGCACGACCCGTACACCGGTGAGGAGCTTGCCCGGCGAGGCGCCCGTCGCGCCCTGGAGGACGATGAAGAACAGGAAGTAGCCGAGGGAGGCGAGGGTCTGGATGCCGTTGTCGGCGTTGGAGGTGAGGTAGGCGCGGTCGCCGACCTCGAGACAGCCCGCGGCAGCATCGCCGTCCTGGAACTGGAGCTGATCGCACGCCTCGAGGGAGGGGATCGAGTCGGGGATCTCGACGTATTCGGCCAGCGCGGCGAACAGGGCGATGGCGAGCCCGAGGTAGATGACCAGGTCGAGGATCCAGGCGACGGTGCGCCGGCCCATGACCGCGGTGCGGTCTGCTCCGTGGTCCTGGCCGGGGCCGGGCGGCGGCAGGTAGTTCAGGTCGCTCACGTCGCCGGTATACCACCCGGGGCCCCGCACCAGGGCGGAACGGCTGTCTGCGCCCACGCGGGCCCTCGGTAGGCTCCGGCCCCTATGAGCGCGCCGTCCGAATTGTTCGACACCGTCGTCAACCTGTGCAAGCGGCGCGGCTTCGTCTTCCCGTCGGCCGAGATCTACGGCGGCTTCCGCTCGACCTACGACTACGGCCCGGTCGGCGTCCTGCTGCTGCGCAACGTGAAGGACGCATGGTGGCGGTCGATGGTCCAGCTGCGCCACGACGTCGTCGGCCTCGACGCGTCGATCCTGTCGCCGCCGCCGGTGTGGGAGGCCTCCGGCCACCTGGCCAACTTCACCGACCCGCTCGTCGACTGCCGCGAGTGCAAGGAGCGGTTCCGGCTCGACAAGCTCGACGATCCCGAGACATGCCCGAACTGCGGCGCGACGAACAGCTTCACCGATGCCCGCCAGTTCAACCTGCTGTTCAAGACCCACGCGGGCCCGGTCGAGGGCGCCGGCCACGAGGTGTACCTGCGGCCGGAGACGGCCCAGGGCATGTTCCTCAACTTCAAGAACGTGCTCGAGACGTCGCGCAAGAAGCCGCCGTTCGGCATCGCCCAGATCGGCAAGTCGTTCCGCAACGAGATCACGCCCGGCAACTTCGTGTTCCGGACCCGCGAGTTCGAGCAGATGGAGATGGAGTTCTTCGTCCCCCCGGCCGAGGCCGGGCAGTGGTACGAGTACTGGTGCCAGGCCCGCTACGACTGGTACCTGGACCACGGCATCCCCAAGGACCAGCTCCGGCTGCGGGCCCACGACGCCGACGAGCTCAGCCACTACTCCTCGGGCACCTCCGACGTCGAGTTCCTGTTCCCGTGGGGCTGGGACGAGCTCGAGGGCATCGCCAACCGCGGCGACTACGACCTGAACCAGCACGCCGAGCACTCGGGTTCGCGGCTCGAGTACTTCGACCAGCAGGCCGACGAGCGCTACGTGCCCCACGTGATCGAACCGGCGGCCGGCGCCACCCGGACGGCCATGGCGTTCCTGATGGCCGCCTACGACGAGGAATCGGTGAACGACGACACCCGCACGGTGCTGCGGTTCCACCCCCGGATCGCGCCGTACACGATCGCCGTCCTGCCACTGTCGAAGAAGGACGACCTGGTGGGCGTGTCCGACGAGGTGCTGTCGATTCTGGCGCCCCACTACATGTGCGACTTCGACGTCACCCAGGCCATCGGGCGCCGCTATCGGCGTCAGGACGAGATCGGCACGCCCTACTGCGTGACCATCGACTTCGACACGCTCGAGGACCGGTCGGTCACCATCCGCGAGCGCGACACCATGACCCAGGAGCGGATCCCCATCGACGGCCTGCGCGAGCGCCTCGGGGAACGTCTGGGCTTCTAGGTCTCGCGATGTACACCCTCGCCGCGGAGTCCGGCGCCAACTCCGACTTCGTCAGCTTCGACGTCCCGCTGTGGGTCTGGGCCGCCTTCGCCGCGCTGGTGGCGGTCCTCTTGTTCGCCGACCTGCTCCTGATCCACAAGGACGCGCACGAGATCTCGGCCAAGGAGGCCGGGATCGAGTCGGCGGTCTGGATCTCGATCGGCCTGCTCTTCGGGCTGGTCATCCTCGCGTGGCAGGGCGGTGCCGCCGCCGGGGAGTACTACGCCGGCTACCTGATCGAGAAGTCGCTGAGCATCGACAACGTGTTCGTGTGGGCGTTGATCATGAGCTACTTCGGTGTCCCCCAGCGCTTCCAGTTCCGGGTGCTCTTCTGGGGCATCTTCGGCGCGCTCGTGCTCCGGGCGATCTTCATCTTCGGCGGTGTGGCCATCCTCGAGCGGTTCAGTTGGGTGCTCTACATCTTCGGCGCGTTCCTGCTGTTCACCGCGATCCGGCTCCTCAAGCCCACCCACGACAACGTCCATCCCGAGGACAACTTCATCCTGCGGATGGTGAACAAGGTGGTCCCCTCGACCTCCGAGTACGACGGCCAGAAGCTGTTCACGCGCGTGAACGGTGCTCGGGTCGCCACGCCGCTGTTCGCGGTGCTCGTGGTTGTCGAGTCGTCGGATGTGATCTTCGCCGTCGATTCGATCCCGGCGATCCTCGCGGTGAGCCGTGAGCAGTTCATCGTCTTCTCGTCCAACGCCTTCGCCATCCTCGGCCTGCGGGCGTTGTACTTCCTGCTCGCCGACATGCGGAACCGCTTCGCGTACCTGCAGCAGGGACTCGCGGTCGTCCTGGCCTTCGTCGGTGTGAAGATGCTCATCAGCGAGCAGTACCACGTCCCGACCTACATCTCGCTCGCCGTCATCGCCGTGATCCTGACCGTCTCGATCGTGGCGTCGCTGCGCAAGCCGGTCGACGACGAGGACGTCGAGGACCTCGATCTCGGCATCCACGGTGTCATCGGGCGCCGGAAACGCGGTGACGGCGACTCGCCACCGCCACCGGAGACGTCGAGCCACTCGTCGGAGTAGACAACTCCCCGTGGGCATCCGCGACGAGGACATCGCCCGGGTCCGGGCGGCCACCGACATCGTCGCCCTGATCGGGGAGTACGTCCAGCTCAAGCAGGTGGGCCAGCGCTGGCGCGGGCTGTGCCCGTTCCACACCGAGAAGACCGGCTCGTTCTACGTCAATGCGGTCGACGGCCTCTACCACTGCTTCGGGTGCCAGGCCTCCGGCGACGCCATCACCTTCGTCCGGGAGCAGGAGCACCTCGGCTTCCCCGAGGCGGTGGAGCGGCTGGCGGGCAAGGTCGGGATCAGCCTCACCTACGACAACGAGGGCGAGAACCGCACCCGCAAGGAGCGCAAACGGCTGTCGGAGCTGGTCGCGGAGGCCGAGGACTTCTACCACGAGAAGCTGCTGTCGTCCCCCGACGGGGCGGCCGCCCGTCGCTACCTCCGCTCCCGCGGCTTCGACGGCGACGAGGTCAAGCACTGGCGCCTGGGCTGGGCCCCCGACGATTGGGATCAGCTCTGCCGGCACCTCCGGCTGTCGAAGAAGGACCTCGCCGGCACCGGGCTCGGGTTCGTGAACCGCCGCGGGCGGGCCCAGGACTTCTTCCGGGGGCGTCTCCTCTTCCCGATCCACGATGCCGACGGCAGTCCCGTCGGCTTCGGCGGGCGGATCTTGCCGGGGGTCGACGGGCCGAAGTACATCAACACCTCCCAGACCCCGCTGTACGACAAGTCCCGGGTGCTGTTCGCGCTCGACCGCGCCAAGTCGGGCGTCGTGGAGGCCGACGAGGTCGTGGTGTGCGAGGGCTACACCGACGTCACCGCCCTGTTCCGGGTCGGCGTGCCCCGGGCCGTGGCCACGTGCGGGACCGCCCTCACCGACGACCACGTCCGACTGTTGCGCAAGTACACCCGGCGGATCGTGCTCGCCTTCGACGCCGACACCGCCGGCCAGGCGGCCGCCGACCGCTTCTACCAGTGGGAGGACAAGTTCGACCTCGACGTCGTGGTGGCCGCGCTGCCGTCCGGCGTCGACCCGGGTGACATGGCCGACACCGACCCCGACGGCCTGGTGGCTGCCATCGCCGACGCCCGCCCGTTCCTCGAGTACCGGTTGTCGCGGATCCTCGATGGTGCCGACCTGAGCACGGCCGAGCACCGGGCCCGGGCGGCGGAGGACGCGCTCGCCGTCGTCGCCGAGCATCCCAACGACCTCGTCCGGGACCAGTACCTGATGCAGGTGGCCGACCGGTGCCGGGTCGACGTGGCTCGCCTCCGCGAGCGCCTCCGCTCCGGCGACGTGAAGCGACGGCCGGCGCCCGAGCCGGCTCGCCGGGGGAGGGGCGATGCTGACCCGGGGCCACAGGATCCCGGCCCGGACGCGAACGATCCGGGGCCGACGCCGCCCCCGGGCGGGCCGGCAGCCGCACCCGGGCCGGGCGGCCAGTCGGGGCGATCCCGGGCGGCCTCGCCGGCACTCGAGGTGCTGCGCCTGGCTGTCAACCGGCCCGAGACCGTCGTCGACTGGCTCGATGAGGCGCTGTTCGACGACACCACGCACCGCGAGGCGTACCGGGCGCTGGTCGAGTCGGCCACCATCCACGAAGCGATCGAGTCGTCGCCCCCCGAGGTCGGTGCGCTCCTGTCGCGGCTCGCTGTGGAGGAGCCGGTGGACGACCCGCTCGACCCGGTCACGCTGCTCCTCCGGGCCGCGGGAAAGCGGCTGCTGTCGATCGAGCGGGCGAAGCAGTCCCCCGATCTCGACGTGCTCACCGGGGTGGCCCGGCTGGTGGACCAGCTGCACGCAACGGACGAGCGCCGAGAGCCCGCGGCGCGTGAATTGCTAACCTTTGTCTCCCAACAGGGGGCGAGTTGATGACTCAGGTAGCCGAGGACACCGAGGTTCCCGAGCACGTAGGCCTTACCGAGCAGATCGACGCGCTCGTGGAAGCCGCCCGAGCCTACGGCGAGATCCATCTCGACCTGGTCATGATGAAGCTCCGGGTGGAGCTGACCCCCGACGTGCTCGCCGCCGTCAAGGAGGCGTGCAGCAAGGCCGGGGTCCGTCTCGACGAGGACGTCGAGCACGAGGTCGACGAGCAGGAACTGACCTCGGCCGACGAGCTGGCCCGTGCCCGCCGTCGTCGGGCGGCCGCCCGCACGGTCCGGCCGATCAAGCAACCCAACGGGGGGAGCAGCGACTCGGTCCGCATATACCTGCGCGAGATCGGCCGGGTGCCGCTGCTCACCGCCGACGAAGAGGTGTCGATCGCCAAGCGGATCGAGAAGGGCGAGATGGCCAAGGGTCGCCTCGCCGACCTCGCTGCCGGCGACGAACTCGACACCCTGCCCTTCGAGGACCGCCGCCGCATGCAGCGGTGGGTGCGCGACGGCGACCTGGCCACGAGCGAGCTCATCCAGGCCAACCTGCGGCTGGTGGTGTCGATCGCCAAGCGCTACGTCGGTCGGGGCATGCAGCTGCTCGACCTGATCCAGGAGGGCAACCTCGGTCTGATGCGGGCGGTGCAGAAGTTCGACTACACGAAGGGCTTCAAGTTCTCGACCTACGCCACGTGGTGGATCCGCCAGGCGATCACCCGGGCGATCGCCGACCAGGCCCGCACCATCCGGATCCCGGTCCACATGGTCGAGTCGATCAACAAGGTCCACCGGATCCAGCGCCAGATGCTCATGGAGCTCGAGCGGGAGCCCACGGTCGACGAGCTGGCCGAGCGGGCCGACCTCACCCCCGAGCGGGTGCGCGAGATCCAGCGGATCTCGATGGATCCGCTGTCACTCGACTCGCCGGTGGGCGAGGAGGACGACTCGAACCTCGCCGACTTCATCAAGGACACCAACGCCGACGCACCCGCCGATGCCGCCGCCCGCATGCTGTTGAACCAGGCGGTGATCGAGGCCCTCGACGAGCTCAACGACCGCGAGCGTGAGGTCATGCGCCTGCGCTTCGGCCTCGACGACGGCCAGGCCCGGACCCTCGAGCAGGTGGGACTGGAGTTCGGCGTGACCCGCGAGCGGATCCGCCAGATCGAGTCCAAGACCCTGGCCAAGCTCCGCCACCCCCACCGCTCCCAGAAGCTTCGCGACTACCTCGACTCGTAGGTGCCGACCCCGTATCGGGCTTTCCGCCGCCTGTGGGAGGGTTGCTATCGTCGGCGATTCCTTCCGGGGTAGCTCAGTTGGCAGAGCAACTGACTGTTAATCAGTGGGTCGTCGGTTCGAGCCCGACCCCCGGAGCCAGGAGGCCGCATGGCCAACACCACGAGCGGCGCCACGTCCCGCGGCTCGTTGCCCTGACCGGCACGTGAGTCGACGTGCGCGCCGGGGTACAACACACGGTCGGCACGCGAAACGAGAGCTCGCAGCTCGCAGTGCTGCACCGGCGGTCCTCTGGATCACCCGGGTCTGATGGAGACGCCGACGTGGCGAGGATTCGTGGAGCTGGCACCTGACCCGGGGCCTCGACGGGACCGAGCTCCCGACCCGGAATGTCCGGAACGCGATCGCAATGGTGTGCCCGAGCGACCTCTGCGTGCTAGGGATTTTTCGAACCAACACCTCGGGGGAGACATCATGCTTCGTTCGTTCCGACGCCGGCCGCTGCTCGGGCTGGCCGCGGTCATTGCGCTCACCCTCGTCGCGGCTGCGTGCGAGGTCGACGACTGGGCCGAAGGCGGTGAGCATCGGCCGTGGTACTGCGACCCGACCGATACCGCCATCAACGACGGCCACGACGGTGGCCACGACGGCCACGAACCGCACTACACCGAGGAGAAGGGGCCGCTGTCGGCCGAGGACTGCCTGCGGCTGAACGTCCAGCTCAACATGGCCAAGGACTACGCGCAGCAGTTCCCGACCGCCGGCGTGGCCGAAGCGAACGGCTGGACCCATCTGGCCCCGTGGATCCCCGGCCAGGGAACCCACCACGTCAATGACGAGGCGGGGATCACAACCGAGTTCAATCCCCGGCGCCCGAACCTGCTGATGTACGACAGCAACCTCGACAGCGGGCAGCTCACCGGGATGGTCTGGGCCGTCGTGTCGCCCCACGGACCGCCCGAAGGGTTCCCGGGCGACAACGATCACTGGCACGCCCACGAGTCGTTGTGCTTCAACTCCTCCGGGTTCATCATCGGCGACAGCATCACCGACGAGGAGTGCGAGTCGAGGGGCGGCACCAACGTCGACACCAGCGACACGTGGCTGCTGCACGTCTGGCTCCCGGTGTACGAGGGCTGGTACGCCACCGACATCTTCAACAAGGAGCACCCGACGATCTGACCGCCGAGCGGTAGCGCTTTCACCGGCTCACCGCCGTCGGTCGTCGAGTCGACACGCTGCCCGCGGCAGCGGGCACGGGGCTCGGATCTGGTCCGATCAGTCCGACGGCCCGAGGTAGGTGAGTTCCCAACGGTCGCGGCCAGATCGCTTGGCGCGGTAGACGGCCTCGTCAGCATGGGCGAGGAGATCGCTGAGCTCGACCGGTCGCGTGGCGTAGACGGCACCGATCGACACCGTCACGTGGTCGTCGGTGCCGATCGGGAGGTGGAGACGGTCTCGCATCTCGGCGGACAGCGACTCGGCCCGGCTCGTGCTCAGCACGGCGGTGGACATGAAGACGAACTCGTCGCCGCCGAGCCGGGCCACCAGTCCGTCGTCGCCGGCGAGCGAGTGCAGCCGGTCGACCAGGTCGACGAGCACATCGTCGCCGACGGGGTGCCCGTGCTGGTCGTTGATCTCCTTGAAGTGGTCGATGTCGATCAGGACCGTGTACAGCGGCCGAGCGGCGGACATGGTCGCGTCGTGGGCAGCCCGCAGGCCCCACCGGTTCAGCGCGCCGGTGAGCGAGTCGTGCGAGGCGGCGTGCTCGAGCTCTTCGAAGGCCTGCCGGCGTCCGTGGACGTCCCTGATGGCGAGGAGCAGCTCGGCGCTCGGGTCGGCCGTTCCTTCGCCGGCCAGCGTGGCCGTGATCTCGCACCAGCGGGGTCCGCGCTCGCGGGAGGTGACCTGAATCGAGGAGTCGCGTACCTGCGCCTCGTGGGTCGCCCGTCCCGCAAGGTCCTTCAGTTCGGTCTCGAATCCGGGTGCCAGCGTCGTCACCGGTTCGCCGACCAGCGCCGATGGGTTCAACCCGAAGAGGTCGGCCATCCGGGGCGATGCCCACGTGATCACGCCGTCGGGGGTCGCCGTGACGATGCCGTCGGGGATGAACGATGCGATGCGGGTGGCCCGGATGTTCGCCGCTGCGGTGCTCGCCCCGCTCCGACTGCGCAGCGCGGCGGTCACGAGCACCCGCGAGAAGCTCCGGAGGGTCTCGACGTGACGCCGGGTCCAGTTGCGGGTGCGTCCCACGGTCAGGAACCCGGTGACACCGATGAGGTGGTCGTGGGAGCACACCGGTACGAGCAGCAGCGCCTCGGCACCGATGGAGGAGAAGCGGCGCTCGCCCTCCTCGCCGAGGTCGATCTTGCTCAGATCGGGGATGGGGCAGGGTTCGTCGACCTCCAGGAACGCGAGGGCCGGCCCGAAGGCGTCGGCGGGCGACTGCCCCGGGACCGGCGGATTGCCCCGCTCGGCGCGCGGTCCGGTCCACTCCCACACCTGGTCGATCTGGTCGTCGGCCAAGAGCGCCGCGAAGGCGATATCGACGTCGACCTCACCGGCGATTCGCTCCAGCGCCGGCCGGACGACGGTCCCGAGGTCCGCGTGCTCGACGCCGGTGAGCAGCTCGCTCAGGTCGACGCCGAGCCGGGTGGCCGAGTGGCTGCTCGATTCGTCCGAATCCATGGGTCGCTCCTCCGTGCGGGACACGGGCAGGGCTGGGCGAATGAGGGTCATCGGCGTTCCGTGCGGCGGGAACCGGCTCATGCCATACGACCAGCACGCAGGGTCATCCTTCCACGCCGTGGCGGGTCGGGGCCTCGCGCGGGCCGGACGTGGGTTGCATTTCCGGCCCGAACCCGCGCGTGTACCACCATTGGGTGATGGCGAATCACTATCATCGACTGATAGCGATCTGAGGCTCGATCCAGTAGGTTGCCGGCATGGAGCGCTCGCCCTTCCCGCACGCCGGCCCGTTGGAGGCCGACGAGGTGACCGGGAGGGACGAGGAGTCCGACGAACTCGTCCGGCTGCTCGGCGGGCGCCAACCAGTTCGCGGCCGATCGCCCCGCGACGGTATGGAAAGACCAGCCTGCTCCGCCGTGGGGTCTGGCTGCTCGACCAGGTCGAGCCGACCGAGACGATCTGGCTCGACTGCTACGGACTGTCGTCGGCGGCCGATCTCGCAGTCCGGCTCGGAACCGCGCTCCAGGCGACGACGGGAGCCTTCCGGGAGGCGATCGACCGCGTCGCCGGGTCGTTGAGCCTCCACCTGGGCGTGGTCACCGCCGAGCTCCGGCGACCCGCGACCGATGGCCCCGATCCGGTCGCGACCCTGCACACGCTCCTCGAGACCCTCGTCGAGGCGGCGAGCCGTCGATCCACGGTGCTGGTCGTCGACGAGGTCGCCGACGCGGTCGACGTCGACAACGTCCTCGAGATCGCCCGCACCCACCTCCAACCCGTCTACCGCGACGTCGGGCTGGCCTTTGCCGGATCGAAGCCGTCGACACACGTCGCGGCCTCTTCGGTGACACCGACCAGCCGTTCTACAGCCAGGCCCAGCCGATCGACCTCGGGCCGTTGGATCTGGCCGTGGTCAACGGGCTCGTTCATGCGGGATTCCGGTCGACTGGCCGTCTGGCCGGGCCGACGGCCGACGCGGTCGCCAGCTTCAGCCGCGGCCATCCCCAGCGCGCCATGGAGCTCGCCGACGCCGTGTGGTGGCGGACCGAGCCGGGGAGCGAGGCGACGCAGGCGACGTGGAGCTCGCGCTCGACCGGGTACGGGGCCGCTCGGCTACGGGGATGCGTGAGTTCTTCAGCGCGTTGGGTTCGTCGCAACGGGCGGTGTTGCGGGCGGTCGCCCATACCGGTGCTCCGTTCGCGGCAGCGGAGGGTCGGTTCCACGACCTGTCCACGTCGTCGATCACCAACGCCCGCAACGCCCTCACCGACGCCGGGCACCTCAGCGCCGATGGCCAGACCACCACGATCGTCGACCCGATGCTTCACGACTGGGTGCTCCGAACCCTCCCGTGAACGCAGGACCGGGCGATGCCAGCGCGCCGCGACGGTCATCTCGAACGCCCGCCGCTGTCCATGTCGCGCGAGTTGTGAGGCGTTGCGGACGCCATGAGCGGACGAACGCGGAGCATTCGTCACGTTCTCGCCCATGAGGAGAGAAGGCGTGGGCCCGGTGGGGATCGAACCCACGACCAAGCGATTATGAGTCGCCTGCTCTGACCACTGAGCTACAGGCCCCGACGGGGCGCTGACGGTACCGCCTCTCGGGGCTGTTCAGGAACGGATCCGCTTGGACGACAGGCGAGCGGTCCGTTCGCCGACGGCGAGGAAGAGCTGGGTCATGTCCTCGACCAGCTCGTCGCGGGTCATGTCGATGCGGCCGTCGAGCCAGGCGGCAAGGACCTCGGACGAGCCGCCGACGAGCATGGCGGCCGCCAGACGTTCGAGCTGCTGGGCGCCCTTGGTGCCCCGGCGGCGCTCGACGTCCTGTTGGAGGATGTCGACGAGGTCGAAGCCGGTCTGCATGCGCCGGACGTTGAGCGCCTCGTTGCCGAGCGCTTCGACGTAGAGCACGCGTCCCATCCGCCGGTCGCCGTCGACGAAGTCGACCAGCGTGGTCACCACGGCCCGGACCGCCTCGACGGGGTCGTCGCCGGCCTCGTTCACCGCGCGGACGACGTCGATGTGCAGCAGGTCGATGACGTGGTCATAGACCGCCACGACCAGCTCGTCGAGCCCGTCGAAGCTCTCGTAGAAGTAGCGGGGGTTGAGCCGGGCGGCGGCGCACACGGCGCGGACTGTTGTCCCTGACGAGCCCTCCGCGGCCAAAAGGTCGAAAGCGGCGTCGATCAGGAGCTGGCGGCGTTCACGCTGGCGTTCCTCGGTGGTGAGGCCGTTCCAGCGCGACGGAGTGCGGGTCGGAGGCTGCTTTGGCAACGGTCGTTACCTTACTGCAGGTAGCGCGCAAGGGCTCACCTCACGAGGTTGCCGAAGCGGTGGAGCGTCTCGCTCACCGCCTGTTCCCGAAGGTAGTGGGCCAGCTCCAGTCGGCCGCTGCGGGTGACCGGGTCGTCGACGAGGTGGATGTTCCGCTCGTTCGCGGCCCGGCGAACGGCGTCGTTGATCGGGCCCAGCACGCGGACACGGTGGACGGGCAGCCACGCGAGGCGCTCGGCGAAGCTCTCGTGGTCCTCCTGTGGTTCCCACGATTCGATGAGCGGCACCCCGCAACGCGCCGCCGCGGCCCGGACCCGTTCCACGTGCTCCGTCGGGGTCCCCAGGGCGACGCGCAGCCCGACCGCGGGCAGGGGACGGTAACGGAACACGTTGGCCTCGCAGAACAGGTCGGTGGGGTCGTGGCCGCGACCGAAGTGCTCGATCCACCAATGATCGTCGTCAGCCAGCGCAGCCTCGAACCACTCGCCGGGCCGGGTGGTCGACGGCTCTGACGTCGCGATCCAACGGCCGAGTTGGGCGACGTAGTTGGGTCCGCCGGCCTTGTGGCCGGGGCCGACCGACGATGCCTTCCATCCGCCGAAGGGTTGCCGGTTGACGATGGCACCGGTCATCCCGCGGTTGACGTACGCGTTGCCGACCTCGACCCGCTCGGCCCACACGTTGATCTCGTCGGGATCGAGCGACTGCAGACCGCCGGTGAGACCGTACCGGCTCGAGTTCTGGAGGTGGATCGCCTCGTCGAGCGAGTCGGCGCGCATCAGGCCGAGGACGGGGCCGAAGCACTCGGTCCGGTGGAACCACGAGTCGGGTTCGACCCCGAGGCGCACACCCGGCTGCCACATCTGCGGACCGAGTCGGCGTGGCGCCGCCAGCCACGCCTCGCCCGGTTCCAGGCTGGTCAGGCCACGGCGGAGGTCGAGGCCGGGCGGGGCGATGAGCCCGTTCACGACGGTGCGAAGATCGGTGGCATGGCCCACGCAGAGGGTCTCCACCGCGTCGCGGAGCTGGCGTCGGAAGCGCTCCGACTCATACACCTCGCCCACGCAGATGGCCAGGCTCGCCGCCGAGCACTTCTGCCCCGCGTGCCCGAACGCCGATGCCACCAGGTCGTTCACCGCGAGGTCGAGATCGGCGTTCGGCGTGATGACCATCGCGTTCTTGCCCGACGTCTCGGCGAACAACCGCAGGTCGGGTCGCCACGACCGGAACAGCTCGGCCGTCTCGTAGGCGCCGGTGAGGATGACCGCGTCGGCGCCGGTGACCAGGCGACGGCCGACCTCGTTCTCCGGGGCGCGCACGAAGTGCAGGCCGTCGTCGGGGATGCCGGCGGACCAGCAGCACTCGGCGACGATCTCGGCACAGCGCGGCGTCTCGGGCGCAGGCTTGAGCACCACCGCGTTGCCGGCTGCCAGCGCCGCGACCGTCCCGCCGGTGGGGATGGCGACCGGGAAGTTCCACGGCGGGATGACGGCCACCACACCGAGCGGCTCGAACCGTGCGCCTTCGGCGTGCAGGTCCAGGGCGCGTTCGGCGTAGTAGCGGGTGAAGTCGATGGCTTCACAGATCTCGGGGTCGGCCTCGGCGATGGTCTTGGCGCCCTCGTGGACCATGGCGTGCAGCAGGTCGGCTCGTCGGCGGTCGAGCTCGTCGGCTACGGCCCACAGCCGGTCGCGGCGCTCCGACGGGTCGAGTGAACCCCAGGCGACCTGCCCGGCGCGAGCAGCCCGCAGTCGCGACTCCATCGACACCAGCGAGTCGTCGATCTCGGCTGACGGCGTCGGTGTCGGTGCCTCGACCGCGGCACGTGCCCAGTCGCGGTTGGCCGGCAGCGTCGTGTCGGTCTCCGGGTCGTTCGCGAAGCCCGGGGGTGGGTCGTGCGCCCGCGCGGTGCGGTCGAGCGTCCGGCGGCGGCCGCTGGGAACTCCCCACCGCCGGTCGACTGCTCGTCGGAACGCGTCCTCCTGCTCGGCGAAGGCCGCGGTACCCGGTCGGAGCCCGCGCAACGAACGGACGAAGTTGCCGCGCGCCGCGTTCTCCTCCAGCCGGCGGAACAGGTAGCTGATGGCCACGTCGAAGTCGGCGGGATCGACGATCGGGGTGTAGAGGAGCAGACCGTCGCGGGCGTCCGCGATCGTTCGCGCATGGGTGGGCGCCATCCCCTCGAGCATCTCGACTTCGATGCGGTGGGCCACCCCGCGTTCCTCGGCGACGAGCGTGGCGAACGCCAGGTCGAACAGGTTGTGGCTTCCGATGCCGAGGCGGACCGCTCCGGAGCGCTCGGGAGTGAGGACCCAATCGAGGCACCGCTTGAAGTTGGCGTCGGTGTCGGCCTTGCTCGGATACGGCGCCTGCTCCCAGTCGTGCATGGCCGCGTCGACCCGCTCCATGGCCAGGTTGGCGCCCTTGACGACGCGGACCTTGATGCCCGCACCACCGCGTGCCGCGCGGTCGTTCGCCCACAGCACCAGCTCCTGTAGTGCGGGGAACGAGTCGGGGAGATACGCCTGCAGCACGATCCCCGCGTCGACGTGGAGGAATTCGGGCTCGTCGAGCACGCGCCGGAACGCCGCCAGGGTCAGCTCCAGATCGTCGTACTCCTCCATGTCGAGGTTGACGAATGTGTCGTGGCCCTCGGTCGCCCGCCATACGGCGCGCAGGCGGTCACAGATCCGGTCGAGGCTGTGGTCCCATGCCCAGTGATTGAGCTGGGAGGCGACCGCGGTGATCTTCACGGAGACGTAGTCGATGTTCGGGTCGGCCAGCAGCGCGGTGGTGGCCGCGAGGCGCCGTTCCGCCTCGCGCTCGCCGAGCACGGCTTCGCCGAGCAGGTTCACGTTCAGCGAGAAACCGGACCGTCGCCGGGCACCGAGGTGGTGGTCGAGTGCCCGTTCGTTCGCGTCGACGATCAGGTGTCCCACCATCTGGCGCATGCGTCGGTGGGCGAGGGGCATGACGATCCTCGGCAGCTTCGGGCCCAATCGGGCGCCCGCATGCAGGAGCGCGCGGTCGAGTCGCGACAGGAACGATGGCAGAGGGTTCTGGGCGACGAGCGAGCGGAGCTGGCCGGCTGCCACCGCGTGGTCGTCGGGCCGGATGACACGGTCGACGAACCGCATCGTGAAGGTGACGCCGTCCGGATCCTCGATCAGGTCGTGGAGGCGGTCGGAGGCCTCCTGCTCGTCCTCGTCGACCGTGAGGCTCTGATCGAGCCACTCGACGACCCGCTCGACCGCACGATCGGTGATCGCCGGGTCGAGCGGAGGCGTGTCGGGCACGTCAACGACTCTCGCGCGCTGCCGGGGCCGCCAGTGGCGCGACGGTTGCGCCGGTGACCTCGAGCAGGTCGCCAGCCGACAGCGTGAGCTCGAGGCCGCGACGCCCGCCGCTGACATGAACCGTCCCGTGCGCGACCAATGCCTCGTCCACGAACAACTCGAGGCGGCGCTGATGCCCGAGTGGGGCAATACCACCCACGACGAACCCGGTGACGCGCTCGGCGTCGGCGGGCTCGCTCAGGCGCGCCTTCTTGGCGCCGGCGGCACGGGCCAGGGCCTTGAGGTCGAGTCGGGTGTCGACGGCGACGACCGCCACGACGAACTGGTCATCGGCAGCAGCCACCAGTGTCTTGCCGGTTGCGGCTGGTTCGATCCCGAGTGATGCGACGACGGCGTCGCCGAAGCTGCCGTCAGGCGGCACGTCGTACTCGATGGTCTCGTAGCTCACCCCGGCGGCATCGAGCGCGAGGGTCGCCGGCGTGGCCGACACTCAGAGCGGCTTGGGGTCGTTGGGATCCGAGTCGCCGCCCTCCTCGATGATGACCTCGCCCTCGTCGCGGTCCTTCTCTCTGACGCGACCGGGATGGTCGGCCTCGAGGTGGGCGCTCAGTTCCCACTTGGCCTGGTAGCGGAGCTCGCAGAACGGGCACTGGTGGACCGCGCTCATCGGCATCTCCTCAGCGCACGCACGCTCAGAGATCGTCGAGCCAGGCCGGGGCACGGTCGAGCAGGTAGTGCGACACCGCGAGGCACCGGTCGAGGGTCTCACAGAGCTGCTCCTGGCCGAGGAACACCCGGGCCAGGGAGACCTCGACGCGGGCCACGATCGCCAGCGACCGTTCGGGGGCGTCGGTGACGGCGCCGTAGGAGTCGATGGCCGACACCTCGAGGGGCAGGTCGGGGCCGCCCTCACCGGCGAGCTCGGTGGCCAGCACCAGCAGGTCGGGGCCCATCGGCAGGGGTGGCAGCGCCCAGGTGAAGATGAGCGGGAAGTGGAAATCGTCGGGCGGGTCGTCCTCCTCGCCGATGGACAACAAGGTGTCCTCGAAGGCGAGCAGCACGCGTGGGTCGACGTCGAGCGCGAGGTGCAGGTCGAGCGGACCGCCGCACGCCTCGTCGGGGTGGAGGTCGACCTCCCAGGCCTGGCGGAGCGAGTAGGTCTCCACGAAGTGCCGCTCGTCGTGCACGTGGAACCCGTGGTCGACGGCGTGGTCCTTCAGATCGGCCACGAAGCCGTGCACATCGATGGACGCCATGGCTGACAACTCTGCCACGCGATCGGCCGATCGGGGCCAGTCCTGCGGGCGCCGCTAGCGTCGCCGGTCCATGACCGACGACGAGCTGCTCGGTGTGCTCCACGATGCCGCTGACGCCGTGCGCCGGGCGCTCGACGGGCTCGGCGACTGGGGGTCGGCCGGTACTCGGGCCGGCCAATACCGCTCGGATCTCGTCGCGGACGAGGCATGCCTCGCCGTGCTCGACCGTGCCGGCCTCGGCTGGCTGAGCGAGGAGAGCGGGCTGGCGCACCCGGACCGCAAGCTGGTGATCGTGGTCGACCCGGTCGACGGGTCCACCAACGCGAGCTGCGGCATCCCGTGGTACGCCACGAGCCTGTGCGCCGTCGATGCCGATGGGGAACGGGCGGCGCTGGTGGTGAACCAGGCGAGCGGTCGTCGCTACGAGGCGCGCCGGGGAGGTGGTGCGACGGTGGACGGTTCTCCGTTGCGTCCCGCGCCGCCCCGGTCGTTCGACGAGTCGGTTGTCGGTCTGTCGGGGTACCCGAACCGGTATCTCGGGTGGAAGCAGTTCCGGGTGCTCGGTGCCGCGGCACTGGATCTGTGCGCCGTCGCCGAGGGTGTCTTCGACGGCTACGTCGACTGCTCGCCGAGTGCCCACGGGAGCTGGGATCACGCCGCGGGTGCGTTGATTTGTCGGGAAGCCGGCGCGGTCGCGGTCGATGCCTTCGACCGCGACCTGCTGATCGTCGAGCACGCCGCACGCCGTACGCCGGTCGCCGCCTCCACCCCTGGGTTGCTCGCCGAGCTCGTGGCAGCTCGGAGGACATTGCGCTGGGAGGACGATCCGCCGGTACCCGGCGAGGTCGACACCACGCGCCGGTAGGATCCGCCAGTGGCCTCCCTTTACCGCGTCGCGCTGGGGCTGTTCGGTCGCCTCCCCCGCAGATTCCGCCGTCGCGTCGTCCGGTTGATCTCGCCGTCGTACACCGTCGGTGCGATGTGCTTCATCGAGCGAGGCGATGGCGCGCTCCTGCTCGTCCGGCATTCCTACCGCGACCGGTGGGGTGTGCCCGGCGGCTTGCTCCAGCGGGGCGAGGACGTCGAGGACGGTGTACGACGAGAGGTCGACGAGGAGGTCGGTCTCAGCGTCGAGCTCCTCGGCGAACCGGCGGTTGTCGTCGACGCGCAGCCCCAGCGCGTCGACGTGGTGTTTCGAGCCCGACCCATCGACCCGACCTCGTGGACGGCCGAAACCGTCACACCCCGGTCCGCCGAGATCCTCGAGGCCCAGTGGTACCACCCCGACCAGCTCCCCGAGCTGCAGTTCGAGACCGCCGACGCGCTGATGACGCTGGCGCGGTCGGACACCTCGACGGTGGAGCGGCGTCTGCCGGACCCGGTCTGGCCCCGGCTTGACTAGCCGCGCGGCGCGCCCCGCCGCCGGACGCGATCGGGCCTGGCTGCCGCCCGAGGCCCGGTACCCGGTCGCGGCGTCGACCGGTGGTCTCGCGGTTGGTGCCATCCCGCTGTTCCTGGTCGGAGCGCTCTCCACGTCGATGGGCGACGACCTCGGTTTCGGGCCGGCAGGCACCGGCGCTGCGCTGGCGGTCTTCTTCGCCGTGGCGGGGATGGCCGGCCTTCCGATCGGCGCAGTGACCGATCGTATCGGCGCCCCGGCGGCGATGCGGGTCGGAGCGACCCTGTCGGGCCTGTGCACGCTGGCGATCGGGACCCTCGCCGACTCGCTCACCCACGTGATGCTCGCCCTGGTCGTCGGCGGGCTCGCCATCGCGTTCGTCGACACCGGTGCGTCGGAGTGGTTCGCGGCGACGGTGCCGGGACGACGCCAGGGCACGGCGTTCGGGATCAAGGAGGCGAGCGTGCCCGCCGCGTCGCTCTTCGCCGGTCTCTCCCTGCCGCTGCTCGCCTCCACCTTCGACTGGCGGGTGGTGTTCGTGGTCGGCGCGCTGTTCTCGCCCGTGGTCTGGTTCGTCGTACCCTCCGAGCCGATCTCGGCCACCGTCCGGACGCAACCTCCGGGCGGACGAGCGCGGTGGAAGCCGCTCGTGCTCTTCGGCGTCGGTGTCGCGGTCGGCACTTCGGCCGCGACGGCCGCGCCGACGTTTCTGGTTCCGGCATTCGAGGATCGTGGCTGGGACGCTTCTGCCGCCGGTGTGCTGCTCGCGGTCTCGAGCCTGGGGAGCATCCTGTTCCGCATCAGCCTGGGTCGGGTGACCGACCGGGTGCCCGGCTCGATGTGGACGTTCACGTCGGCGACGATGGCCGTCGGTGCCGTCGGCGCGGCACTGCTCGCGCTCCCCACCGACGGCCCCGTCATCGTCGTGGGTGCGTTCCTGGTGGTCGCACTCGGTTGGGGCTGGACCGGACTGGCCTTCCACGCCGTGCTGACTTCGACGCGCGACCGTCCCGCGCTCGGCGCGGGCCTCGTGCTCGGCGGACTCTCGCTCGGTGGCGCCGCGGGGCCGTCCGTGTTCGGCGCGCTGGCCGACGCGACCTCGTACACCACGTCGTGGCTGGTGTCGTCGGTCGCGCTCGCCCTGGGGGGCGTGCTCACGGACATCGCCCGCCGCTGGCTGCGGCGCACGAGCCCGGCGGTGGTGGCCGAGATCTGAGGAGCGTGCTGAGCATCCCGCAACCGGCCACGGGCGCAGCTCGCTGACCAGCGGTTTCGCAAGGACGAGCGGCTCGATTCTCGTATTGCTCAGCATGTTCCTCGGCTGGTGTCTAGACGGCCAGGGCCCGGCCCCGCGCGCTGGGGGAGCAGGGGTGGCGCAGCTTGGTGAGCGCCTTGGACTCGATCTGGCGGATGCGCTTCGCGCGTCAGCTCGAAGTGCCGCCCGACCTCGTCGAGGGTGAGCGGCCGCTCGCCGACGAGGCCGAACCGGAGCTCGAGCACCTCGCGCTCGCGGTCGGAGAGCGTGTGGAGCAGGTTGCGCAGCGCGATCCGCTCGAGACTGGCGGCGGCAACGTCGAAGGGCACCTCTGCGTTCTCGTCGGGGAGCAGGTCGCCGAACTCGGTGGCGTCCTCGCCGACCGCCGCCGACAGGGAGATCACGTCGGTGGTGGCGCCGAGGGCGGTCACGACCTTGTCGACCGGCATGCCGGTGAGCTCGGACAGCTCCTCGGCGGTGGGCTCGCGCCCGAGCTCCTTGAGCAGGGTGCCCGACGCCTTGGACAGCGTGGTGAGGGTGTCGACCACGTGCGAGGGAAGCCGGATGGTGCGGCCCTTGTCGGCGACACCGTGCGCCGATGGCCTGACGGATCCACCAGGTGGCGTAGGTGGAGAACTTGAAGCCCTTGCGGTGGTCGAACTTCTCGACCGCGCGGATCAGGCCGAGGTTGCCCTCCTGGATCAGGTCGAGCAGCGGCAACCCGGTGGACTGGTAGCGCTTGGCGATCGACACGACGAGCCGAAGGTTCGACTGGATGAAGCGCTGCTTGGCCTTGGTGGCGTTGCGGACGTCGCGTCGCAGCCGGGCACGCTCGGCCGGCGTCAGCGACTCCGGCTCCTCCAGCAGTGTCTCGGCGTCGTGGCCGGCTTCGATCTGGCGGGCCAGCTCGATCTCCTGGGCCGCGTCGAGCAGCGGATACTGCCCGATCTCGGTGAGGTAGCGGCCGACGAGGTCGTCGGGTCCACGCGCCCCCGATGACCGTTTCGCTTGGCTGCGGCCACCGTCACCTCCCATTCGTCGGCTCGGTGCCTCGGGATCTTGAGTTGCACGGTCGTGCACTCGCTGGGAATCGACGGTAGCGAGGTGGGTTGCGCGTGCATCGTGGATACCCCGAGATCCCCCGAGATTCAGCGAACCGTGACCGGAGGAACCCGGTCACGCACCACTGAGGTCGGCTCACCGCCTCTCGGTCCGGCGGCCTCAGCGGTCCGCTGGACGACCGCACCTAGCGAAACGGCGGCCGTCAAAGCAGACTGTCGCTCCCGGGCGCGTAGCTCAGTTGGCTAGAGCGCTTCCCTTACAAGGAAGATGTCGGGGGTTCGAGTCCCTCCGCGCCCACTGGTCTACCTGTGGAAATGCTTCTGAGCGGGCCCCGCAGTCGTTGCGCAAGCGGTGAACCCTGGACAGGATAGGTTCGAGATGAACGAGACTGCGCAAGGCGAGAAACTCGCTCACAGTTCTGCCGGCCGATGAAGCGGCGAGGTTCGCTCGCCCGCTGCCTCGCGACGACGATCTTGTGCTCGACGGCATCACCGATGGAGGAGTGGGAGGCGTTCGACCGAGCAATCTCGGAGTGTTGAGGCGAGCTACTCCTCGAGAGAAGCGAGGAATGCGCGTCCCTCTTCCTCGTCGACGCCCTCGATGAGCATCAGCGCCTCGATGCAGGCGGCAGCCGGGCGAGCTCGTCGGTAGCAGCTCTTCAACGTCGAGCTCGAGGTGGTCGTGGTTGCTCATCGCCTCGATCGTACGGGCGAGAGTGCCCGATCATTGTCAGAGAATCGGAAGCGACCTCACTCGAATGGAGCCCTCACCGATCACCACGCTGCTGCCCCTGCTGAGCGCCGTCGTCGGTGGCGGGCAGGTTGGCAACGATGATCGCGGAGAGCCGCATACGCCAGAGGTCGTCGATTGGCTCGCCGATGCCGGGTTCACCGACGCGTCCCACATCCCCCTGCCCAAGTCCCCCGGCTACAGCCTCATGGTTGACCGCAAGCAGTAAGGGCGATGGATCGCCACGTGCCGAGCGTGGGGTCAGCGCAACAGCGTGTTGTGGAGCATGGTGCGCAGGTGCTGTTCGTAGCGTTTGACCGACCAGCCGCGATCGGCGACGAGGTCCCGCCAGAATCGCATCCCGGTCAGCGCCCACAGCAGGTCGGTCGCATCTGCGGCGGAGAGATTCGAGGTGAGCAACGAGTCCTCCGCTCGCCAGCCACGACACCAAGCGGCGGCACGCGGTCCGTCTGCCCTTCATCCGGCTCTCCCAGGCCGCGGCTGCCGCGTCGTCGTGGGCCTGGGCATCTGAGAGGGCACGCGCGATCCCCGCGATCTGTGGGTTGTAGCGGGCGTTCAGCCCGACGAAGCGGTCGAGCGCCTCCAGCGCCGTGGGGCTCGACCACACGCCGGCGGCCGAGGCTCAGCGCGCAGGGCCCCGCTCGTCGATGTGATCGACGACACCGACCCGCAGGTCGGTCTTCGAGGTGGGAGAAGTGGAGGAGCACGGCGGCGCGCGGCGGGGTGATGCCGACCTACCGCGGTGCGATCGCCTCCATCGACACGGCCGGCCCCAGGTCGTGAGAAGGCGTTCCGTGGCTTCGAGGATCCGACGGCAGCGTGTCGGTCGACATGTTGCCGAACTGTACTTCACAGCATGGTGTACTACACAGCTTGCTGAAGTCGGAAGGAAGGGCCGAACGATGCCGGTGCTGATGGTCGCCACGATCGAGGGGGGCAGCGACGAGCTCGAGGAGCGGTACGTTCGACAGCAGGCGCTGCTGCACGAGGAGTTCGCGGGCCCACCGCCCGGCCATCCCGGCCCACGTGGGTGCGGATCGATGAGGGTCTCGCTCGCGGCGGACCTCGTCGACAGCGAGGAGCGGGTGCATGAGGACGAGGCGCGCGGTTCGCCGAAGACGGCGGAGGCGGTCGGGCTCCCGGCTCCCGGATCGAGCTCCACGCGGTCGTCGACCACGGTCGGCGCAAGATGTCGGCCCGCTCGGTGACCTGACGACCCTCCGACGGCGGATCGGCTCATCCCCCGGTCGCACCGACCTGACAGGTCAGGCAGGTGTGGCCCGACCGTGAAGGAAGGTCCGCACCGCGGAGCGGACCCGCCGCTCGATCTCGGTGTCGTCGGGCGGTTCTGCTCGTCCCATGGCGATCTCGGGTTGGAGGTGTCCGACGAGGCCGGCGACGAACTGCTCGCCCCGGCCGCGAGGCTGGAGTACGTCGATGTCGAGCTCGCCGCGGCCGGTGGCGCTCCTCGAGCAGCTCGCGGACGTTCCAGTACGTCGCCGCGTGGGCCGTTCTCCCACACGAGGTCGGCCAGCTCGGGCAACCTGGCGTACTCGCCGAGGCTCGAGCCGCAGCATCGCGATCGCCTCGGGGGACGGGACGCGCGCGTGGCCGCCGGCCCGACCGACCGACGCGAGGACCTCCTCGAGGGGCTCTTCGCTGTCCACGAGTGCGGGTGTCGCCGACGTCGACGGCGGCGGCGATGTGGTCCGGCATCAGGCCGTGGAGCAGGGCGACCTTGGAGGGAAAGCGCCGGTCGAGGGTCGCCTTCGAGCCGCCGACCTCGGCGACGACCACCACGTCCATGGTCATGCGCTCGAAGCCGTGCTCGGCCGAGCAGGCGACGAGCGGCATCCGCAGGTAGCGCTGCCGTCGGTCGAGGTCGGTCGGGACGGTTGACGCAGCCATGATTCCGACTGTACTGTACGGTACAGTACGGTCCCAGCTGCCGGAGGAGGCACCCGTGATCACCGACACCACCGCGCTCCCCACCGAGCCCATCGTCCAGCGACGCGACGACGCTCCCACCTATGCGACCGCGCCCGGCCCACCGAGGAGATGCGTTTTCTCTTCTCCGGCGCGGTCGGTCAGCCCGAGTTCTACGAGGAACGGGCGGCCCGCGTGGACGGACCACCCCTTGCACCGCCACCCCTGGGCGAGTTGGGAGTACCTCGTGGAGGGAGAGCTGCGTGTCGTGATCGACGAGGAGGAGTTCCACGTCTCGAGCGGTGACTTCCTCTACACCCCGCCGAGCGCCGCCCATACCTACGTGGTCGAAAGCGACATCGCTCGTATCGTCGGCTTCAACCACCCTGGCGGGCACTTCGAGGATCTCAACCGCGAGGTCGCCCCGATGTTCCTCGAACCAGGCGGTCCCGACATGGAAGTTGTCGTCCGCAGTGCCGCCGAACATGGCGTCGAGATCCTGGGGCCACCATTGGGAGCGGCGAGCTGACCACTTGGTCGACCAGCAGACGAGGTCCCCATGGCAGTCGTCCGGGCCAGCGCTGACATCGCTGCCCCGATGCGACGGGGTCTTCGGGTTCGTGGCCGATTCCACGAACGACCGAACGTGGTGCACCAACGTGCTCGAGTGCCACCAAGTTGAAGGCGACGGCCCGAAGGCCAGCGAGCTGAGATCAAGGTTCTCGAGTACCAGCCGCCGACCCGGATCCGCTGGCAACAGCGAGATCGAGGCCGCACGTTCCTCGTGGCCGGCGACCTCGAGGAGTTGCCCGACGGCACCACCCGGATCACTCAGACCGACGAGACGTCGTTCAACCGATTCTTCAACTCCTCAGCCCAGCGATCCCTCTCGCGGTCCGGTGAACCCTCCCCGAGCGGTTCGCCGCCCTCGACGCCCATCTCGGCAGCCAGGACCCGAATCCCCAAGAGGACCGGCCCGGCGCGGAACTGCCGAATCGACCCCTCGCTCGCCTGATCGAGCCGCTCAGCTCGGACCCATCCCGCGGCGGGAGATGTCCCGCCGAGACCGATGCCCGGTCGAGCCACGGAGTGCCCCACAACAACTTGGTACCTCGCCGTGACCGAGTCCGATCGCCGGCTTGGCGGCGCCCCGGACGCACGACCGCGGTGTCCCCGACCAACGGCGTCGACCGCCCTCGCGTAGCACGGTGCCGTTCTCCAGCGGTCCCGGGACGTTTCCGGACGTGATTGGGTGACGCTCGATCTGTGCGGGCCTACCGGCACCTCGGCGGCAATGCCCCACGCAGATATGCGTGCCCGTTAGATGGCGATCGACGTGCGCGCGATCGATCGGCACTTCGGATAAGGGTTGGTGACCGCCGCTTGTCACGGAGGCCGTGAGCGGGTGCAAGGCTCTGCGGTCATGGAGGTGATCGGGGCTGGTTGGGGGAGGACTGGGACGCTCTCGACGAAGATCGCTCTCGAGCGGCTCGGTCTCGGCCCCTGCTACCACATGATCGAGGTGTTTCGGACCCATCCGGAGCACCGATCGCTGTGGCGCCGAGCAGCGGCCGGCGAGCAGGTCGAATGGTCAGAGATCTTCTCCGAGTACCGGTCGGCGGTCGACTGGCCGACCTGCGCGTTCTGGCGGGAGTTGGCGGAGGCGTACCCACAGGCGAAGGTGCTGCTGACATACCGGCCGGGCCGAGACTGGTACGAGAGCTTCGATGCGACGATCAGCGACGGCATCCCTCGTCGACACCCTGGTGACGGCGATGAGACCGGGGCGATGATGAACGAGGTCATCGTCCAGCGCAGCTTCCTCAACCGGGCAGGTTCACGCGATGAGCTTGTCGACCGGTACGAGGAGCATGTCGCCGAGGTTCGAGAGGCCTTGCCGGCCGAGCGGCTGCTGGTCTGGTCGCCGAAGGAGGGGTGGGAGCCGCTGTGCGAGTTCCTTGACGTCTCGACACCGGCGGAACCGTTCCCGCAGGTCAACGATCGTGCTGACTTCGACCGGATCTTCGCCGGCGGAGAAGGAGAGGTCGAGGGCTGAGCGCACGAGCACCTGCTGATGCCGGATCTGGAGGCAGCACGCACGCCGGATGTCGCTCCGGTATGGCGACAGCGTTCCGGGTCCTCGGCGCCATAACGCTTGCCGTTCATAACGGGTAACGTTATCCTTTGCCGTGTGCTGCAGTCGTTCAGCGACAAGGACACCGAACGGGTGTGGCAACGCCGACGATCGAAACGACTCGACCAACAGACCCAACGCGCGGCCCTGCGCAAGCTGGTGATCCTGGACGCTGCTGACCAGCTCGGGGACCTCCGAGTCCCTCCCGGAAACCGACTCGAGAAGCTCAAGGGCGACCGCGCCAACACCTACAGCATCCGCATCAACGACCAGTGGCGCATCTGCTTCCGATGGACGACTGCGGGACCCGAGGACGTCGAGATCGTGGACTACCACTGAGAGGAAACGACATGACCAGCGCACCCACCATGGATCCGATCCACCCCGGGGAGATCCTGATGCTCGAGTACCTCGAGCCTCTCGGCGTCACCCAACACGCTGTCGCCGTGGCCATCGACGTGCCACCACGCCGGATCAACGAGATCGTGCACGGCAAGCGCGGGATCACCGCCGACACGGCCCTGCGACTCGCTCGGTACTTCGGCACGAGCGAGCGGTTCTGGCTGAACCTGCAGAGCCGCTACGAACTCGAAGTCCAGCGCGACCGGCTCGCGGAGACCCTCGATCAGATCGAACCGCTCGCAACGGCGTAGAGACTTCACCAGCGACGCAACCGACCTGGCACGAGCATCTCCAAACGTGCTCCTGGCCGCTACCGGAAGCCTGCCCACAAACGCCGGCTACGAACGGTCCGGAGATGGCCGAGGTGACCCCGAAGACCGTCGTTGACCGTCCCCGGAATACGCACCGGACCTCCGTGCCCGGGGCGGGGTGCTGCCCGATGTTCGGTGCGGTTGACCTGGGCGGCTCGATTGGAGGGTTGCCGGTACGCTGGCAGGCGCTATGGCAGTCGTCGACACCTCTTCGCCTCTCGGTGCGCTCGTGCATGAGCGTCGTGACCAGATCCTCGAGGTCGCGGCGCGTCATCGTGCCCGCACGGTCCGAGTGTTCGGCAGCGTGGCCCGAGGCGATGCCGGCGAAGGAAGCGACATCGATTTCCTCGTCGACTTCGAGGACGGCAGCTCGCTCTTTGACCTGCTCCACCTGACCGAGGACCTCCGAGAACTGCTTGGTCACCCAGTTGACGTCGTGTCCGTCGGCGGCCTCAAGGAACGTGACGAGAGGATCGTGGCCGAGGCCGTCGAGCTGTGAGTCGCTCCGACGACGAACGGGTCGCCGACATCGTCGACGCCGCCGATCAGATTGCAGAAGTCATCGCCCGAGGCAAGGCCGCATGGGATGACGACCGCATCGGCCAACTTGCTGTCGAGCGACTCCTCGAGATCATCGGTGAGTCCGCTCGGGCCATGAGCGACGCTGCTCGGAGTGACCATCCGGATGTGTCGTGGAGCGACGTCATCGGACTGCGTGTCGTGCTCGCCCACCACTACCACCGCGTCGACCCCGACCAGGTCTGGGTGATCGCCTCCACCGAGGTCCCCAAGCTCGTCGACCAGCTGGCCTGACCCAGAAGCGACGATCAGCTGGTGCGCTCGCGAATGGTTGATCGGGAGAACGCGGGATGCCGGTGCCGTATGGGCACCTCGGAGCGGCTTTCAGGCAGTCAGTTGGTATGGATCGCAGTGGGTCAGGATTGACCTCCTCTCGGCGCAATTTCGGTGAATCCGAGCTCGTACCGGTGGCAGAATCTCGCTGATATCGGGAGGCGGGAACGCTCGGCGGGGATGAGCTCGGTGGGGCGTCGGTCGAGATCGGGGAGATGTCGGTGTGATGGGTCCATTGGTGCGTATCTGTGGACGTCGCCGTGTCACGCTGATGTGCGCCGTGGGTCTGGTTGCCGGCGTGTTGGTGAGCGTGCCGTCCCCGGCCGTAGCAGCGACCGGGCTGATCCACGTTGACGCGTCTGCCACTGGTGCGAGCGATGGGCTGGTCGTGGGCCGATGCCCATGCTGATCTTCAGGATGCCCTGGCTTCGGCTACTGCTGGTGATGAGATCCTCGTGGCCGGTGGCACCTACCGGCCCCACGCCACGGACCGTGCCGTCTCGTTCGCACTCGTCGACGGTGTCACCATGACCGGGGCTATCCGCCCGGAGGCGCAGCGACACCACAGCCGGGGGCACATCCGACGGTGTTGTCCGGTGACCTCGGCGGGTGACGATCAGCCCGGCTTCGTGAACAACGATGAGAACAGTCACCACGTGGTCACCGCCCACGACGTCGGCCCGGGCACGGTGCTCGACGGATTCACCGTGACCGGAGGCAACGCCGACGTTCGGGGCGTCGCCAACACCGGAGGTGGGCTTCACCTGATCGACGCATCACCGGTCATCAGCAACTCAATCGTCGAGTTCAACAGCGTCGAGTATCGAGGTGGCGGCGTCTTCGCCCGGCATCCTCACCAACGATCACGAATGGTGATCATCGCCGACAATGCCGCCGGCGATGGGGGAGGGGGCGGAATCCTCAGCGAGTGGTCCTCCACCAAGGTCTCCAAGACCATCGTGCGGAACAACTCCGCAACCTTCGCAGCCGGCATCGCAAGCTTCAGCTCTGCAGACTCGATCATCAACTCTGAGATCGTGGACAACACGGCACGGAACTTCGCCGGCGGCGTGCTCGCCAAGGCCGACGCCGACCCCGACCCCGACGCGACCGTCATCGACGGATCCCTCGCGGTCGTCAACTCGATCATCGCCGACAACGACGCGGATATCGGGGGCGGTCTGCTGAACGACGGCGCCTCGGTAACGGTCACCAATTCCCTGGTGACGGGCAACACGGCGTCGGACAACGTCGGGGGCATCGGCACCGACAGCTGGTCGGCCGATGCCGATGGATCGACTCGCATCATCGGCTCCGTCGTCGCCGACAACACGGCCACCAGCGCAGGTGGAATCTGGAATGCCGCCATCCCGGTCGAGGTGGTCAACTCGATCGTCTCGGGCAACACGCCGACGACGGGTTTGGTCGACACCACTGGCACAACCTCCGTCTCGTACTCCATCGTCCAGGATTGGGAAGGCGGAGGGGACGGGAACGTCGATGCCGATCCACTATTCGTCGGTGGTGGTGACTACCGGCTGCAGGCCGACTCGCCAGCGTGGAACGTAGGCGACAACGGGTCCGTCCCACCCGACGAGTTCGACGTCGACGACGACGGTGACACGACCGAACCGACACCGGACCGAGACCTTCGCCCCGGGATCCAGGGATCTTCGGTTGACATGGGTGCCTACGAGATCTCCGAGGCGACCAACGACCGGGACGACGATGGGGTCGATGACGATGTGGACAACTGTCCGGATGTCGCGAATGCGGATCAGACCGATGCGGATGGCGATGGGATCGGTGACGCCTGTGACGTTCCGGTCGTGACCCCGCGGTCCAGGGCGGTCCCCGAGGGCGACAGTGGTTCGTCGACCTTCGATGTGCTCGTCGAGTTGTCGTATGCGTCAGCGGAGAGGGTCTCCGTCGACTGGGCCACGGTCGACCAGCCCGGGGAGCCGCAGGCGAACCTTGACTTTCTCTCCGATTCGGGAACACTCGAGTTCGCGCCGGGAGAGACGTCGAAGACGATTCCCTTCACCGTGTACGGCGACCTGCTCGACGAGGACACCTTGTGGGGCGCCGAGTGGGCGGTCATCACGCTGTCTGCGCCCACCAACGCAAAGCTCGCTTCCGGCGCGGATGCCACCGCGGCGTGTGCTCATCGTCGACGACGACCCGGCGCCGACGATCAAGCCCGGAGTGGGTGTGGTGATCGAAGGCGACGTGGGCGACACGGTCGTCGAGGTGCCGGTCACCCTGTCGGCGCCGTCGGGGCAGACGATCACCGTGGAATGGACCACGACGGACACGGCACAGCCAGAACCCGGCATCGACTACACGCCCGCATCAGGAACCTTGACGTTCCTGCCGGGGGAGACGGACAAGTCTGTGCCGGTCACCGTTCACGGTGACGTGGTCGACGAAGTCGGCCAACTGTGGAATGCCGAATGGGGCACCGTGGCGTTCTCGTCGCCGACGAACACCACGTTCGGCGCCGGCGCGCTCGCTTCAACAGGGCTCTTCCTCATCGTCGATGACGACCCGGCGCCGACAATCAAGCCCGGTGTGGGCGGCGTGGTCGAAGGGGACGATGGCGACACGATCGTGGAAGTACCGGTCGAGCTGTCGGCATCATCGGACCGCACGATCACGGTCGACTGGTCAACCGCCGATACCGATCAACCCGAGCCCGGCGTCGACTTCGCAGCCGCATCCGGAACCGTAAGGTTCGAGCCCGGCGAAACCTCCAAGACCGTGCCGGTCGCTGTCCACGGCGACACCGAACAGGAGACCGGGACCCTGTGGCGCGCCGAGTGGGGCAGTATCACCTTCACCAACCCCAGCAATGCCGGCTTCGCCGACGGCACATCGGCCGCTACCGGCCTGTTTCTGATCGTCGACGACGATGACGTGACGGGCCCGCTCGTACCCAGGGACTCGTTGCGGTACCCGGCGACGGCGAGGTGAATCTGTCCTGGGACCTCGTCGACATCACGAGCTCGCCGGCTGACCCGGTCGCCCGAACCGCACGCTGACCAGGGAAACGTGTCCAAAACCGGCAGTGCCTCCTGCAACTCCTCGGGAGGGTTAGCGCTGAGCGCCGGCGAGCACTGGGCGCGAGGCTGCTGAACTTGCCCGACAGCATCGAGATCGTGCCGATCAGGAGCATCTCGTATCGAATGGCGCAGATCGCCGCGGACCATCGAGTGTCGACACTCGGCGCCGAGTGCGTGGCCACCGCCGAATACCTCGACGCCCCGCTTCGTGCTCCGGGAGGGCGACGACGGCCCCGGATCCGATCCGCTGATGACCGACCTCGGGCTCGACTACCGAACCATCGGACGCTGAGCGGACCTCGGCCTCCGGTCGGTGACGAGCATGTCGAGGAGGAGTCCGTCGCGCCACGTGCCGTCGGACGAGCGTTCGTAGGATCGCATCACGCCGACGTCGCGGAAGCCGACCCGGCGGTAGCACTCGATCGCGCCGCGGTTGTCGAGAGCGGGGTCGATGGTGAGCCGGTGGTGCCCTCGTTCGTGGAAGAGGTGGTCAGCGAGGGCGGTGATCGCGTTGCTGGCGTAGCCACGACGGTGGAACAGCAGGGTCCACGAAGATGTCGATCGACGCATGGCGGTAGTCGGGATCGTCCTCTTCGCCGAACTGGATCATGCCGACGGTCACCCCGTCGACGACCATGGCGAACTGCTGGACCTCCTCGTCGGCCAGCCCTTCGGTGAACTCCGCGTCGAGGTCCGCACCGCCCCAACGTCGGCGCACTTCCTCGGTGCGCCGGATCTCGACGATCCGCGTTCGGTCGGACTCCTCGAGTGGTCGCAGTTCGACCAGTTCACCTCGCAGCACCGTTGGTCGCACGCATGCAATCGTCGCGTAGCGGGATGGTCCATCGAGTGAGACTTCCATCGTGTCCGCGACGCGCGGTCTGTCGACCGGTGCCCAGGATGTCCAGATGCGTCAGGGCATCTGCGTCCGGCCCGCCTCGTAGGCGCCGGTCGGGGGCCGCCGCGTAACGCCCGGCTCGCTGCGGCAGGATCGCACCGCCCCGGATCATCCGATGGTCTGACCAGCGTGAAGTGGGTGATCGGCGTGGCTCAGTCGTGCTGGCCGGTGGCGGGTGCTGCGCTCTGGCGCTCTCGGCGGCCGCCGCTCGAGATGAGGCGCCGCCGGATCGGCTCGCGACTGCGGACCACGAACGTGTGCGCCAGCAGGTCGTGAGGGCCGCGGTGCATGGGTTCCAGGCGGATGAGCCAACCGATGCCGATCTGAGCGACGAGGGTCAGCCAGGTACCGATGACGGGAATCGTTGCGACCAGCTGCCATGCATTCCTGAGCATTGCTGCCGGCAGCGACGGTGCTTCGCCCTCGACGTCCTCGACGCGGATCCCGATGATCGCTTTCCCGGGCGTTCGACCGAACAACGACTCCAATGATGCGAACAGGGCGATGAAGAAGATCCCCGTGGCGTACGGGATCGGCTCGAGGACGAGGATGGACAGCCCGAAGGCGATGCCGAGGATCGACGCGGTCGATGATCTTGGCGAGACCCCTCGGCCATGCGCTGGCGTATTCGCAGCGGCTCGTCTTCGCTCACCTCGACTCGCGGCCGGACGATCCTGCGGTCGGACCGGACCCGCGAGTCCATCGCTGGGCGACGACGTGAAGCGTGCTCCTCGTCTCCGTGCGTCAGTCCGCGGACGTCTTCCAGCAGGTCGTCGACCTCGTCCGTGTTGCCCTCGGGGAACCAGAGGTGGTTCGCGGTCATCTCGAAGCGGATCTCCTGTCCTCGGAGCAGCATCTCCAGGCGCTCCCGCTGCATGTCAGAGAGATCGTCGACTTCGACGTCGGTCGTTCGCCGCCGCGGATCCTCATCCTCTTCGATGACCGGGGGTCGGACGTCGCTCGACACCGGGGCGCCGAGGGGGACGTCACAATCGAGGCAGCGCTCGACCCACGCCTGGTACTCGCTGCCGCACTCCGGGCAGTGTCGGTATGCCGCCGTTCCGACGGTCCACACCGTTCCAGATCTCGGCGGCCGGGCCGAAGGCGAGATCCTCGGACCCGGCGGTTGTCGGAGGTGCCGGGGTCGGCGCCCCCACGGCGTCGCTGAGCTCACACGACGCCGCAGGGCGCGTGCGCTGCCGCTCGGCCCGGTCGGTGGCCAGCTCGACGAGCGCCCCGGGCGAGTTCCTCCGCGCCCACGGTTGGTGCTGCCGATGTCGTAGAGCACCTACATTGCGGACCCGTGGAGGAGGTGCTGGCCGATCAGGGCGATGCGCGTCGACGCGGTCTCGTCGAGTCTGTCGTCGGCCGGGTGGTGCCCGCCGTGATGCGCAGCATCGACACGCAGGATCTCGTCGACGCGCTCGACGTGAATGCCATCGCCGCCGAGCTCGACCTCGACGCTCTCGTCGGGGAGCTCGACGTGGACGCGATCGCGGCGCTGCCTCGATCTCGACGCGCTGATCGGTCGTCTCGACGTGGACACGATCGCTGGGCGTTTGGATCTCGACGTGCTGGTCGACCGCTTGGACGTGGACGCGATCGCGGCGTGGACGACTGCTTCGTCGGACGTCAGACGCTGACGTGCTCGATCGGTCGAGCGACGTCGACATGGCCCGAGCTGCACCGCTGGCGCACGTGGCCGCAGGAGTTCGCGGTGTCGGGACTCGATCTGGTCCGCCGGCAGATCATCCGGCTCGACGGCACGGTGGAGTCGCTGATCGACCGGACCGTGCTCCGTGGTCGTCCGGCGCGGCCCGACGCTCCGCCGTGGATGGATGGCGACGAGACGACGGACGACCCCGACGACCGTCGCTCGGAGACCTCGTTCCGCCGGAACATCAGCGGGCACTACGCCGGCCCGATCTCCCGCGGTCTGGCGGTCGCAGCCGACTCGTTCGGCGGTCTCGCCGTCTTCGGGCTCATCGCTTCGGCACTCACGGGGCTCGTCACCTCGTTGACGAGCATCGACTCGCCGATCGACACGGGACTGCTGGGGCTCGCGCTCGCCTCGGTCTGGATGCTGCTGTGGTTCTGGATCCCGGTCGCCCTGTTCGGTCGGACCGCCGGGATGGCGGTGCTCGGGTTGGCAGTCATCGGACGCGACGGATCCACGCATCGGCCGCGCGCGGTCGCTGGTTCGTGCGCTCGTGGTTCCGTTGTCGATGGCGCTGCTGTTCCTCGGTTTCCTGGGCGCGCTGATCGGGCGGGAACGGCGGACGCTCCACGACGTCGCCGCCGGGACGATCGAGGTCTACGACTGGGGCGTGCGCGAAGCCGAGCGGCCCGCGACGCTCCGCCAGATGCTGCTGCCAGCGCGCTGCGTCGGCGGGTGGACGTCGGGGAAGCGTGATCTCGGTGTGCTCAGGACGCGCCGTACCGCTCGACCTCCCCTCGTCAGGCGATCGAGCGGTTCACCGGGACCGAGTCGATTGCGCCGTCGGAGAAGGCGGGACCCGGGACCTCGGTCAGGCCGGACTCGTGGTGAGCGATCCGTAGATCGCTTCGGCCGTGCGGGCCGCGACCTCGCAGACCTCCATCGCCGACGGTTCGGCCAGCGGGTCGGCGGCCCGGTCCCGCCACCGGGCCACGGCCTCGAGGGCGGCGGTCCTCAGTTCCTCGGGCCCGCTCTGCTCCGGCAGGCCGAGGGCCGCAGTCGCGGTCGATCCGAGCAGGATGCGGTCGAGCTCGGACCGGCGCCCGTCGGCGAAGGAGGCCTGCGCCACTGGCGAGGAGATGGGCGGCCCGGATGCGGGCGAAGTCGACGGCGCCGGCCTCGAGCCGCTCGGCTTCGCGGTCGAGCCAGTCCGACTCGGTGCTTCCCGCTTCCCGGAGATCGCGCGCCAGGGCTCGGAGGGCCACGAGCGCCGATCGGGCCTGGAGCACCCGGGCACGGGGCAGGAAGTGCTCAGCGATGACCTGCTGCAGGGCGGGAAGGCCCGAGTGCTCGACGAGTCGGGGACCCAGCGCCGCCGCAGTCGTGGCCCCCGCCCGGATCTCACTCATCGCAACCCGCACGCCGAACATCCCGAGACGGTCGAGCAGCTCGCGCCGCACCTCGACGGTGAGGTCGCTGCTGTGCAGGTCGCAGAACTGCTCGGCTGACAGGAGCATGTGCTCGAGCTCCTCGGCCGGCGTCTGGGCGAGCTGGCGGAGGTGCGCGGCCTCCGATTCGCGCAGGGTGAGGCCGGTCTCGGCGAGGAGACCGGCGAGTGCGACCACGGTGGCGCAGAGCGAGCCCACGGCCCGGTCGGTCCGGTACCGATCGGCGATCCGGGTCGCCGACTCCATCGCGTCGAGGCGGCCGGCACCGATCTCGTCGCTGCGGGAGAGCACCGCCACCGCGTTGACGGCCGAGGCGGCACCCACGGAACGGTCCATGAAGGCATCGAGGAACTCCACGTCGGAGTGGTGGAGGTGGCGCATCAGGTAGATGACCGCGTCGGCGTCCGGGGCACGGTCGGCGTCGTGGTCGAGGAACTCGCGGGTCCGCTGGGAGTTCGCATCGTTGAGCGACGCCAGACCCGGGGTGTCGATGTAGGTGACGCGTTCGAGCGACGATGCTGGCCACCGGACGTCGATGAACCTGACGTCGTGCTCGGCCAGACCTCCCAGCTCGACGTCGAGGGCTCCCTCCGAACGACGGTGGGCCAAGACCTCGGTGCGGCCGTCGTCGAGAACTGCCGACACCTCGTAGCGGTCGCCGCGCCGGTACCAGGACACGATCCGCGTGCACTCCCCGGCGTCGGTCGGAGCCAGTCGTTCCCCCACGAGCGCGTTCAGCAGCGTCGACTTGCCGGCCTTGACCCGGCCGGCGATGGCGACTCGCAACGGGCCCTCGATGCGGTCGCCGATGCGTCCGGCCTGCTCGGCGAAGGCGGTCCCCTCGAGTCGGGCGGCGGCTTCGCGCGCGAGATCGGAGACGGCGCGGGCGGCGCTCCCCAGTGGCTCGGTTCCCATCACGTGCCTCCCGGCGCGCCGATGAGGCGGGTCGCCTTGGCGAGCGCGCCCCTGGCTGCCTCGATCTCGGCGGCCCGGGCCTTGATCTCCTCACGGGTGCGGTTGGCCTGGGTCTGCGCCCGCTTGGCGGTCTCGGTGTAGGTGCGCTGGAGCTCGCCGAGCCGCGCCCCGAGGTCGTCGCGCATCTCGCGCTGGATCTCGCGCACCAGACCGTTGAGCTCGTTGGTGACCTCGAACTGGACCTCGTCGACGAACTGGCGGACCTGCTGGCGGGCGGACTGGCGCCGGGCCGCCACCTTTCGCTTGCGGTCCTCGGCGAGCTGCACGCCCCCGAACAGGGCGCCGGCGCCGAGCAGCACGGGGTTCGAGGCGACGAGCGTGGCCGCGGCCGCTGGCAGGAAGTTCCCCATCATCCCGAGCATGATCACCCCGCCCTGGGCTCCGCGCAGTCCGGTGAGGCCGGTCGTGAGCCGCCGCTGGGTGCTCGGCTCGTCGATCGGCTTGTCCCGCCAGAGGGCACTGACGTCGGTGGGGTCGACGCCCCTTCCGCCCTTGGCCACGAGCGCGAGGTGCTCGTCCTGCAGCAAGGAGGCTGCCTCGTCGCGAATCGCCTTCCGTCCCTCCTCGACGGTCACGAACGCCTGGGCGACCTCCTCGGCGACCAGGCTCTGCAGGTCGCGGCTGACCTCGTCCCACTCCTGCCCCGTCTTGAGTGTCTCCACGCGTTCGTCCATGAGCCGGGACACCTCGCGCATGCCCTGGCGAAGCGTGTGGGTGACCTGGCTCGAGAGGTCGGCGACGCCGTCGCCGACGACGACGCTCCAGCGCGCGCCGGGCCCGCGCAGGTGCTCGAGCCGTTCGCTGGCCCGTTGGTACTCGGCGATCGCCGCTTCGAGCTCCGCTGGGTTCTCGAGGAGCCGGCGTTCGTCGTCGAGCGATGACGACGCGAGCGCGGCGATGCCGCGGATGTCAGTCGCAGACCGCTGCTCGGCGTCGGCCTTGGCGGGATCGATCACCTCGGAGCCGAGGCGGGTGATCAGTTCGGGGAACCGGCTCCGTTCGTTGAGCGTGCGGTCACGACGAGCCATCGCCTCGGCGCGAAGGGTGCTCGACACCGGCGCGATGGGGATGTCGAGGTTGCGGCTGCTGAGGTGGCCCCGGTTGATCTCGACGATCCGCTCCCAGGCGGGGTACAGGTCGCACTTGGTCTGGGCGAACAGCACCGTGGGGCACAGCTCGCGAGCCCGGCCGAGGAACTCGACCTCGGGCGCGCTCAGCTCGGCCGAAGCGTCGGACACGAACACGAGGCCATCGGCGAAGGGGAGGAACGCCAGGGTCGCGGCGGCGTGGCCGGCGCCCAGACCGCCCATGCCCGGGGTGTCGACGACCATGAGCCCCTGGCGGAGGATGGCGGCCGGCACGGTGATGTCGACCCGCTCGACCCGCTTGCCGTTGTCCGGGTTGCCCTGCTCGGACACCCATGCGCCGAGCTCCTCGACCGGAATCTGCTCCTTCACCGTCTCGTCCCCGTCCCGGCGACGCACGACCGCTGCCGGTTGCTCCCCGTGGCGCACCAGGGTGATGGCCGAGGTGGCGAGGTCGTCGTCGACGGGACACACCGGGCTGCCGAGGAGGCCGTTGACCAGCGAGCTCTTGCCCTGCTTGAACTCGCCGACGACGCAGACGATGGTGCCCGGGCGCTTGAGGCGGGCCCCCGCAGCCGTCGCGCGCTCGACCAGGTCGTCGCGACCGAGCGAGCGCAGGACCTTCGCCAGCTCCGCGATGGCCTGGTCGAGACCCGGCGCCGGCTGGGCCGTGGGGGCGGTGGTGGTCTGGCTCACTCGAGGCCGTCGAAGAGATCGTCCATCGAGGACTCGACGTCGTCGGCGGCCTGGATCGACTCCTCGAACTCGTCGACGGGAGCGGGCTCCGGAGCCGGTTCGGGCACGGGATCGGCCACCACGTTCCCTCCCATTCCTGGACCCGGGTCGTCGAGGGTGGGGAACGTGGGATCGGGCTCCGCCGGTGGAGCGATGCCGTCGCCGATCCCGGGTGGCGGGTCGCCGATCCCGGGTGGCGGGGCGGCGTCGGTGGGGTCGAGTCCGTCGGCAATACCCACCGGATCGACACCCGGTTCGGTGCCCTCTGCGCCGGCGTGCGCAGCCGGGGCGAGCCCGCCGTCGTCGACGCCGGTGACCGCATCCGGCCCATCGGCCGACACGTCGCCGACGAGGCCCGGAACCGCGTCCTGCGCGTCGTCCAGCGCATCGCCGATCGGATCCGACACCGCGCCCTCGACGTCACCCACGACGTCGGTCACCTGGCCTTCGAGGTCGTCGACGACACCGGTCACCTGGCCTTCGAGATCACCGACCATGCCGGTCGCCTGGCCTTCGAGGTCACCGACGACACCGGTCAGCTTCCCCTCGAGATCGCCGAGAAAGCCGGTGCCCTGGTCGAGCAGCCCTCCCGCGCCCATCCCGTCGAGGGCCCGGCCGCCGAGCTCGGTGAGTTGGTCGGAGATGCCGAACGAGTCGAGTGCCGCCGTCCCCTGCTCGACGAGCGCGTCGAAGCCCGCTTCCCCCAGCCCGCCGGACATCGCCGAGTTGGCGAGCGAACCCAGCTCGTCGCCGAGGAAGTCCTCGGCGCCGTCGAGGAGGCTCCCACTCCAGGAGCCGTCGCCGTCCAGGATCGACGAGGCGGCATCGGCCATGCCATCGGGCAGGAAGCCCGACAGACCCTCGGCGATGCCGCCGTCGCCGCCGCTCAGCCCGTCGATGACCCCGCCGACCGTGTCGGTCCACGAGCCGCCCATGTCGGACAGCGTGTCCCCGACGAAGGTGTCGGCGGCGCCGTCGAGGAGACCCCCGAGTGGGCCGCCGCCGTCTGAGCCTCCGGTGAGTCCGCCGAGCAGGCCACCGCCCTCGCCACCGGTCAAGCCACCGAGCAGGCCACCGCCCTCGCCACCGGTCAAGCCGCCGAGCAGGCCACCGCCCTCGCCACCGGTCAAGCCGCCGAGCAGGCCACCGCCCTCGCCACCGGTCAAGCCACCGAGCAGGCCGCCGCCTGCTTCTGCGACGTCGCCCAGGGTCTCCTCCACGAAGTCGAACACACCCATCTCACACGCTCCTTGTCGTCATTGCAGATCGTCGAACATGTCGTCGAACGAGGTGTCGACGGCGTCGGCCGACTCGATCGACTCCTCGAAGCTGTCGACCACCGGTTCCGGTTCCGGCTCGGTGAAAGCTGGGTCCTCGAAGGTCCCTGGCGCCGGATCGACCGGCGCCGCGGGCCCGGCGCCAACGCCATCCCCGAGGACCACCTCGTCGGGCGGGATCCCGATGTCGACGATCCCGTCCCCCGGTGCCGGCGCGGTGAGACCGCCATCGAAGCCAGCATCGTTCATCACCACGTCGTCACCGAGACCCGGCTCGAGGGTCGTCGTGCCAGCGGATGCAGGAGGCTCCGGCTGGGCGGTGGCCGGCCCTGCGTTCCCGAGCACGACGTCGTCGTCATTGGAGGCGTCGGAGCCGGTTCCGGGCTGCTGGTCGGGCGTCTCGCCCGGGAGACGGACATCGAGGTCGGTCTGCCACTCGCTGTGGCTGACGCCGTCGGTCTCGATGCCGAGGTAGTTCGCCTCGCCTTCGACGGACGCGCCGAACCCGATGGCCTTGCCCTCGGCCTCGAAGACCTCGACCACGTCGCCGTCCTGTTCGACCCGCTCGTAGGCGAGACCACCTCCGGCCGCTCCGACGCCGGGTGCGGACACCGATCCCTCGAGGCCGAGCGAGGTGTGCGAGCCGTCCTCGGTCGCCTCGTAGCGGGCGTCGATGCCGCCGGCCAGCTTGACGCCGGAGGGCAGGGTGAGCTGCCCGTCGGCGTCGACGAAGGTCCCCCACCCCTGATCGGTCTGGACGAAGCCGCCACTCGCTTCGCCGCTGAGCACCCCGACGCCCGGGATGGGCACCGTGCCCTGGATCTCGCCGGCGACGCTGACGTCACCGTCGGCGGTGACGTTCACGTGCCCGTCGACGTAGGGGAGCGGGCCGTAGTCGAGCCCGCCGGTCACCGATGCCTCCAGACCCGCGTCGGTCAGACCGACTCCGAGCCCGGCTCCGGGGAGCTGGCCGTCGGTCGAGAGGCCGTGCTCGCCGACCGAGGCGCCGAGGCCCGCGACGTCGTCGATGCCGACGCCGACGCTGAAGGTGCCGTCGTCGAAGTCGATGTCGACGGTTCCGCCGGTGACGTAGTCGACGGTGTCGAACACGTAGTCGTCGGTCGCGTTCATGGCGCGTGACGCCAAGCCTCCCGTCGCGGCATCCACACCACGTCCGGCGAAGCTGATCCCGCCGCCTACCCACCCGCCGGCCGAGCCGGTGACGTCCTTGGTGCCTTCCCACACGTCGCCCGCGAAATCCTTGGTGCCTCCCCAGACATCGTCGGCTGCGTCCTTGCCGGCGTCCCAGACATCGTCGGCTGCGTCCTTGCCGGCGTCCCAGGCTGCGCCGGCGGCGTCGGTGCCGGCGTCCCAGGCGTCCTTGACGAATCCGAAACCCATGCTCGTGCTCCTGCTCGCTGTGCTCGCCTTCAGGCCGCCGGCGTGAACCGGAGCGAACCGACGAGCTCGATGAAGGCGGGCCCGAACTGCTCCATCCGGTCCTGCGGACTGGTGGCGATGAACTGGAAGAAGTCGACCGTCTTGCCCTCGTCGTGCGCGGGGGCGAAGAACAGCGCGTGGAGCTGGGCGAGCGAACGTCCGGTCTGTGGGGCGTCCAGCTCGATGCCGCGGAGGTACACGACGTTGGTCCCGAAGCGGGCGAGACGCTCCATCGTCACGCTCGCGCTCGGGGTCGACTTCTCGATCCTCGCCCAGGTGACCTGGGCGGCCTGCTTGAAGTCGACCGAGCGGGGCACGCGGTCGTGGCTGAGGATGGCGTTGACCCAGAAGTCGTCGACCTGCTCGGGCGTCCGCGCGACCACGAGCGCGTCGGGCGCCTCGTCGAGCACCCAGCCGCGTGGAACCGAGAACAGGAACGACGGGACCGGGCGCACCATGGCGCTCGGGTACACCGCGACACGGGCGGTCAGGTCAGCGGGTTTGGGCGCGGGCCCTGCGGGGACGGTCTGTGTGTCGGTCATGATTCTCCTTCTCAGATGCCGTCGATCGGCTCGACGGTGGGATCGGTTTCGGTCGTGGCCGGGTCGGGGTCGTCGAACGGCTCGATGGCGGTATCGGGTTCGGACAGGCTCGGATCGTCGAGGTCGAGGGGGTCGTTCTCGGGTTCGATCAGGTGGTCGAGGTCGAGGGGGTCGTTCTCGGGTTCGGCCAGGTGGTCGAGGTCGAGGGGGTCGTTCTCGGGTTCGGCCAGGTGGTCGAGGTCGAGGGGGTCGTTCTCGGGCTCGACCAGGTCGTCGAGGTCGAGCTCCTCCTCGTTGGGCTCGCTCGTGGCCTCGAAGCCTCCGGTGACGGCGTCGGGCGCGGCGGTGTCCTCCTCGTCGATCTGCCGGACGTCGGACGCCACACCGGTGACCTCGTCTCCGCCGTCGACTGCCACCGGCTCGAACTCGTCGGCCTGGCGGTGGAGCTCGAGCGCTTCCCGGAGGAGGCGGGCCTGGTCGTCCAGACGGTCCGCGGCGCCGTCCCACTCGACGAACTGCTCGGAAGCCTCTTCGAAGGCGGTCCTCGCCTGCTCCAGGTCCTCGGCCAGCGTGTCGGCCTCTCCCTGGAGGCGCTCAGCCTCGGCCGTGGCCCGCTGGGCCCGGGCCTCGTAGGCGTCGGCGGCCAACTCCATGAACTCGGCGCGCTCCTCGGCCTCCTCGGCGGCCCGGGCGTCACCTCGTGCCCGGGCCTCCGCTGCCTGCTGCCGCTCCTGGGCCACCGTGGCCCGCTGCTCGCGAGCGCGGGTGGCGTCCTTGGCCGCGACCTCCGCTTCGGCCTTCTGGCGGGCCACCATCGCCGAGTGCTCGCGCTCGATGCGGTCCCGGGCCTCGCTGAGACCGATGGCCTCCTGCCCCTTGGCGTTGGCCCGTTCGTGGAGTGCCTCGGCATCCGCCTCGACGGCCGCGACCCGGCGTTCCACCAGCTCGGTCGACGTCGGCGTGCTTCCGTCCGGTTCGTTCGCGGGCTGGCCTCCGGCCTCGCCTTCGGTCCTCCCCTCGCCGGTGCCGGGGAACGAGATCGGCTCGGATGCCCGGACCACGGCCGACGCCGAGGCGTAGCCGACGGTCCCCTCGGATTCGATCGACAGCGCCTGCCCCGAGACCAGGTGCTCCCGGAGCTGGCCGGAGGCGACCTCCTCGTCGAACTGCGCGACCACGCGGTCGGCCCGGGCCTCGTCGACCGGCGTCGACGAGTAGTGGGGATCGCGGGCGAGGACCACGGTTCCGTCGGGATGGACCTCGACCTGCTGGCCGTCGCGGATGGCGGCCCGGATGAGCTCGGCATCCTGGTGGTCGACGGCGGGGTCCGGCGCGGCGAGGTACTTCTGGAGCTGGTGGCGCGGGCCGCTGCCCTGGATGGTGCCGTCGGGCTGGATCGAGACGTTCCACCCGTCCGCGAGCAACGCCCGGAGCTCGCCGAGCTTGGCCTCGACGAATCGCTCGTCACCTGCCTCCATCGGCGGGCCGACGGACTCGTCGGAAACGTAGACACGTCCCCTCGGGTCGAGCCCGACGTACTTGCCGGCGCGCAGCGCCTCGTGGACCTCCTGGAGCTTCGGCTCGGTGAGCAGCGGGATCTGGTCGGTCAGCGGTGGCATGGTTCAGCTCCTCCTCACCCGATCGGGTCCTGGAAGTCGTCGACGGCGTCGACGTCATTCGGGACGGCCTCGTCGAGCGTGTCGTCGAGGCCGAGCTCCTCATCGGTCATGCCGTCGTCGAGGACCGGCTCGGGCGGGTCGTCGAGGGCGCCGGCCGTGGCGAGATCCCCCTCGGTGTCCAGCGCCGGGTCGACGGCCTCGTCGGGCTCGATCGATGTCAAATCGTGGTCGATCATCGGTTCCGGCTCGGGGGCCGTGGTGTCGAAGGCCAGGGCCGTCGGTTGCCCGACGACGTCGTCCATGGCCGAGACCCCGAGCACGTCGTCGTCGGCGAGGTCGTTCAGCTTCGGCGGGATGCCCGCTTCCGCCCCCAGGTGCTGGGGCCCGGCGAACCCGTAGCCGCCGCCGGACAAGCCGGGCGTGGGTCCGTCGTTGTCGACGAGGTCGAACTGGTCGGCCAGCGACCCTGGCCGCTCGGTGAGCTTCGCCGCGGTGTCGTCGTCGAGGAAGGTCCCCCGGCCCTCGGGGACCTCGATGTGTTCTTCCAGCGTGGTGATCTCGTCGCCATCGGGCTCGGGCGTGAAGATGCCCTTCAGGTTCTCCTCGAATCGCCCCCGGACGTCGTGGAGCGGACGGTAGAAGAACGGACCGTCACCGCTTGCGTCCTCGGCGGGCTCGGCTGCATCGGACCCGCGGACCTCCTCGACGAGGGCGTCGATCTTCAGATCCTGGGAGAAGTCGGTGGCGCGGTCCTGGAACTCCTGGCGAAGGTCGGCCACCGCGTCGTCGATCGATCGACCCGGTGCCGGCGTGTACCGCTCGAGGATGCCGCCCAGCTCCTCGCGGAACTCGGCGACGTCCTCGGCACTCGCGCCCTCGGGGGGCTCCCATGCCTCGAGCCGGTCGCGCAGCACGTCACGTGCCGCGTCCACCTCGGCGGCGAGCGCCTCGGCCTCGGCCTGCTCGTTCTGGCGGTCCTCGACGAGCGCGTCGATCTTCATGTCCTGCACGAAGTCCTCGACCTGGTCGTCGAAGGCGCGGCGTAGCGACGAGAGCGCGTCCTCGCTGGATTGCCCGGGCACCGGCCGGAAGTCGGCGACGAGTGCGGCCATGTCGGCGCGGAACTCGGCCATCTCCTCGGGATCGGCTCCCGCCGGGGGCTCGAACGTCTCGAGCCGCTCGAGGAGCTGTTGGCGGGCGGTCTCGAACGCGGGGTCCTCATCCGACCGGGGCACCGGATCGGGTGGGGGCGGCGGGGAGCGGAGGCGGGCGCGCCGCCCGCCGTCGGTGCTGCCGGCTCCGGAGCGGGACGGTTCGGCGGGGCCTGTGCCTGTCGTACGGTCGCGCCGCCACCGGAGCCGGCCGCGGCCGTGCCACGCCCACCCGAGACCGGACCGCCGGATCCGGCCGGACCAGTGGGCGCGACGACGTCGTCGAATGCGTCGAGGCTCTCGTCCGTCGCCTCCGTGCTGGAGGCCGCCAGGTCGGCGTCGAGATCCACGGTGTCGTCGGCGTCGCCGTCGTCGCCGAACGCCCGGCTGGCCGCGACGCCGGCTGCGGCCACGCCCGCAACACCGGCCACACCGGCAGCGCCGGCGGCGGCGCGCTTCGCCTTCCTGGCGGCGGCGTCACGGTCGGCGGACGCGTCGGGGTCGTGCTCGGCACGCCGGCGGTCCCGGCTGGCCGCGGCGGCAGCTGCGCCCGCCGCAGCAGCTGCCGCACCGGCATTGGCGGCTTCCTCGCCGGTGCCAGCCACCGTCGCCGCGTCGGTGCGCGGCGCACCGCCGGCGGCTCCGAGGGCGACCACGAGCTTGGGGTCGGCGTCGACGAGGACGGGCCGGCCGGTGTGCCGGCCGACCTCCTCACCGACCACCGGAATGCGGGAGGACCCACCGACCAGGAGCACCCCGGCCAGCTCGTCGGCCGAGACGCCGGCGCTGGACATCGTCCGATCCAGCGCGGTGAGCGTCTCCGCGAGTCGGGGCCGGAGCGCGGCTTCGAACTCGTCGCGGGTGATCCGGACCTCGGTGGCCAGTCCGGGCACGTCGACGGCGACGACCGTCTCGGTCTCGGTCGAGAGCGCCTCCTTGGCTGCGGTGCAGTCGGCGCGCAACCGGGCGAGAGCCCGGCGGACATCGGGATCGTCGCGGTCCAGGGCCTGGACCTGGCCGTCGAGGGCCCCGTTCACGTGCGCGACGACGATCTGATCGACGTCGACCCCGCCGAGCCGCTCCAGTCCCTGGGCCTCGCCGACGAGGTCGCTGCCGTCGTCGCTACAGGTGACGAGGGCGACGTCGAGCGTGCCGCCACCGAAGTCGTACACGGCCACGGTGTCACCCGGGCCGATCCGGTCGAGCCTCGCGTAGTGCAGTGCAGCGGCCTGCGGTTCGCTCAGGAGCGAGACCTCGCCCAGACCGGCGACCCGTCCGGCTTCGCGCAGCAGGTCGAGCTTGAACTCCCCCCAGGTCGCCGGGTGGGTGAGCACGACCTCGTCGGGCGGGTCACCCTTCTCGCTGGCGATGCCGATCACGTGGCGCAGCAGGTGGCCGAGCAACGCTTCCGCGCCGTACGGGGTACCTGCGAGCACCATCGGGGTCTCGTCCCCGAGGCGGCGCTTGCACTCGCGGACGCCGCTCGACGGGTCGGTCGCGAGCTGGCGCTCGGCCCGCTCGCCGGCGATGATCCCGCCCTCGCCGTCGACGGCCAGGACCGAGGGCGCCGCCATCGTGTGCGTTCCCAGGGTGATCGGTTCCACGCCGTCGTGGCTCCCACGGTGTACCGCCGCCGCGGTCCAGGTGGTCCCCAGGTCGACTCCGAGCTTCACTGCCATCAGATCTCCTCCTTGCCTGGACCGTACGAACTGGTCTGCTCGGTGTCGCCGGGAGGATTCCCGGTTCCGTCCCTGGGTTCCGCCTCGGCGTGGTCCGGCGCGTCGACGAGTCGAGGAACTGCGGGCTGATCCGCGCCGTTGACCAGGCCGATCAGGTGTGGCGGCCGAGGCTGGTCGTCGAAGGTCCGGAGACGGTGTTCCTGGTCGGCGGTGAGGGGGACGGGGTCGTCGTCGTGTCCGGCCCACGGGTCGAGCTCGGTCGTCGCTCGCCACCATGGCGATCGTCGAGCGGTCGGCGGGATGTCGGGGCGGCTGTGCTCGATCATGGTCCCGATCTCCCGTCGCCGTGGACGAGCACCGCCAACTCGGTACGCGAGCGCAGGTCGAGCTTGCGGTAGATGTTCCTGAGGTGGAAGTCGACGGTCTTGACGCTCAGGAACAGGGCGTCGGCGACGTCACGATTGGTCCCACCCTCCGCCACGGCGAGGGCCACCCGATGCTCGGCCGGAGTCAGGAGGTCGGTGAGGGCCGGAGCGGCGTCGACGTCGCCGCTCCGCGCGGCGTCGATGCGGATCTGCCAGGCGCGTACGCCGAGCGACACGAGCCGCTGCTCGGCGCGGTCGGCGAGCTGTCGAGCCGCGCTCGTGTCGCCGGCGCGGCGGGCCGCCTCGGCCCACGCAACCACGACCTCCGCGGCCTCGAGGGGGAGGTCCGCCGCCTCGGCCCGTTCGAGCGCGACGGCGAACCCCGGCCCGCTCGGGTCGGCGGTGCCCGCGGCCCGGACCGCACGCACCGCGATCGCCGGGTCGGCGTGGTCGATGTGGTGGTGGATCGACGCCGCGATGCGCGATGCCTCGGCGGGTAGGTCTGCGCCTGCCATGGCGGTGACGAGATCGGCTGCCCTGACGTGCGGGGCCAGGCGGCACGCGGTCCGCAGCGGGTCCACCGCCGTCACCGGATCGCCGAGCGCGAGGTGCACCCGGCCGCGAACCCAGTCGGCCGCGGCACTCGTCCACCCGAGGCCTGCGGCCGACGCGGCGATGGCGGTCCGGCGGCTCCGCTCCTCGGCGGACTCGAGTCGACCGAAGAGCAGGTCGAGCTCGGCCAGCGCCAGGTCGAGGTGCCCGCGGAGCGCCACCGACGGTTCGGTGACCGTGGCCTCGAGGCGGAGGAGCTCGGCGTCGGCCGCGGCCAGCTCGCCGCGGCCCAACAACCCGAGCGCGTGGCTCACCGAGATGTCGAGTCCGGGACCACCGAGCGCACCGGGCGGGTTGCGTTCCGCGAGGGCACGGTCGGGTCGGCCCACGCTCACCGCGGCCGCCGTGGTCAGTGCGCGGGCCCGATCGGCCAGTGCGCCCGACTCCGTCCTGGCCACGGCCGGGGCCGGTTCGCCGCCGGCCAGCGCCAGGACCCCGGCTGCCATCGCAACCGGACGGGATCCACCGATCACCGCGCGGGCAGTCGCGACGGCCTCGTCGACGGCGCCGGCTTCGAGGAGCTCGGCGGCGAGCACGGCCTTCGCACTCCCATCGTCGTCGAGCCCGCACGCGTCCCGGGCACAGGCCAGCGACGCGGCGATCCCGCGACCGGCGCGCAGCGCAACCGTGGCGACGGCGACCGAGTTCCCGTCCGGGTCGAGCTGGGTGAGGGCGTCGGCGCTGCGCAGCGCCCCGCCGGGGTCACCAGTGGTGAGCCAGCAGCGGGTCGCCCCCACGAGGCGGACTCGTCGCCGTGACGGGTCGGGCGAGAGTCGCGCCGCGAGCTCCAGGGTGGTCGCGGCCGAGCTGCTCGCGCCGCGGCCTTCGAGATCGGCTGCGACGGCCTCGAGCGCCGCGGCCGCGTTCTCGTCCGGGCCGTCGGCGCCCGCCGCGAGTTGCCACGCCCGCGAGGAGCCCTGGTGTGGCTGGTCGAGCACCGCGGCCAGGCTCCGGTGCGCAGCCTGCCGACTCGACTCGGCGACCTGGTGGTAGGCGACGGGACGGAGCAGCGGGTGCGTGAAGCCGATGTGGGTACCGTGGCGGTCGACGAGTCCCGCCCACTCGGCCTCGACGAGCCCGTCGGTCGACTCGCCCAGCCGCTCGAGCGCATCGCTCACCACCTGCGTGTCCCCGGTGTCGTCGGCCGCGACCAGCGCCACCGCTCGTCGAGCCGGCTCCGACAGCGAGCTCACGCGCCGCGTGAACGCTCGGGCCAGGGCGCCGGCCGGTCGTGGGAGCGCGGGCATCGGAGCGTGGCCGGCCCGCTCGTCGGGGTCCAGGGAGCGGGCCAGCTCGATGGCGGCGAGCGGGTTCCCCTCGGCCAGGCCGACGCATCGCGACAGCGGTTCCGGGGCGATGTCGACCTCGGCGCGAACCATCGCCGCGAGCGAGGACTCGCCCACGGGGCCGAGCACGAGATCCTCGGTCGCCAGCGGGTCGAGCGCAGTCGGTGCCCCGAGCTCGGTCGTGAAGACCGCCACCACGGGGTCAGCGACGCAGCGGCCGATCACGAAGGCGATCACCTCGGCGCTGGATCGGTCGAGGAGATGGGCGTCGTCGATGGTGATCAGCACGGGCTGCCGGTCGGCGAGTTGGGTGATGGCGCGGTGGGTCCCGAGACGTACCGCGGCCGGGTCGGTCCTCGACCGCTGGAGTGCCAGGGCAGAGGCGACCGCAGCGGACAGCTCGTCCTCGCTCGACCTCGTCTGGAGTGGCCGCAGCAGGGTCATCAGCGAGGAGAACCCGACCTCGGCGTCCGCGGCGTGACCCTGGGTCGCCAAGGTGAGGAACCCGAGGTCTCGGACGTGGTCGCGGAGCAGTTCGAGCAGTGTCGACCGGCCCGCGCCGATCGCGCCGGTCACCGAGACCACCGTGGTCTGTCCTCCAGCGGCACGGTCAGCGGCGGCGACGAGCCGTTCCAAGCCCTCACGGCGCACCAGAGGTCGGGTGCCGGGACCCGGGGGGGCCATGGCCGGCCCGACGGCGACGGGTGCGGTCAGGTCCATCTTCAAGCCTCGGGAAGCGGGACGCAGTTGCCGCTGTCCGGGTCGACGGCATGGGACGCGTCCGCGACGACGACGCAGAGCTGGCCCGCCTCGCCGCGGTCGGAGACGGCGAATGCATCGAACCGGAGCTCGCCGCCGCCCTTGGGGCGATCCCAGAGCTCCCACTGGCCCGGCGGGTTGCCGTTGCTCCCGGCGTTGTCGGGCGACGTGGTGTCGAAGAAGAAGTGGACGTGATGGTCGTCGGCCGACCCTTGGGTCCCGTCGACGAAGATCAGTGGCTCGAACCCGACGGTCTCGTACCCCGCGACGTAGCGGTCACCCTCGACGACCACCTCGCCGATGAACGCGCACCGTCCCGAAGTGGTGTCGCACGTCGGGCCCGGCGGGTCGGTGGTGTCGGTCGTCTCACTGGTCTCGGTGGTCTCGGTGGTGGTCGGGGAGCCGCCGCCGCTCACGAGATCGGGACCGAGGAGGACCAGACCCAGTGCCACGACGGCCACGATCATCGCGGCGGCGCCCCGACCGATGCCGCGGGCCGATCGGAATGAGCCCGACCCGCCGACGGGCTCAGGCGTCGGCTCGGTGTCACTGGTCGCCGACGGCTTCGAGGGTGGCGGCGGGGCTGCCACCGCAGGCAGGAGGCCGGTCTCCTGCTCGGCCGCCGCGGCCGCGAGCGCTGCGCCGAGCGCGACTGCGTGCTTGGGGTGCGCGTCGAAGGCCACCGGCCGGCCCACCGCGTCCGACACCATCTCGGTCACCAGCGGGATGCGTGAGGATCCGCCGACGAGCAACACCGCGGCGAGCTCGTCGGCCGTGACGTGCGCGGCCTCCAACGCCCGGTGGAAGGCGTCGATCGTCTCGGCGATGGCCGGACGGATCATCGGTTCGAGCTCGGCGCGGGTCATGCGGAGCTCGGTCTGGATGTTCGGCAGCAGCACCGAGATCGTCACGTCCGTGTCGAAGGAGAGTGCCTCCTTCGCGGCCACGCACTCCTGGCGGAGGCGGACCAACGCCGACCGGGCGCGGGGATCGTCGCGGTCGAGCTCCTCCACCTTCCCGGCGAGTGCCTGTCGCACGTGGGCGAGGACGGCCTCGTCGAAGTCGATGCCTCCGAGGCGTTCGATCCCCTCGGGCTCACCGAGGTGAACGAAGCCGACGTCCGTCTTCTGGAGCACCGCGGCGTCGAAGGTCCCCCCGCCGAGGTCGTAGACGGCGACGACCTCGCCCGGCTCGACTCGTTCGGTGGAGGCGTAGTGCATCGCCGCGGCGACCGGCTCCGTGAGCAGCACGGCGCCCCGCAGGCCCGCGAGCTCGACCGCGTGTCGAAGCAGGTCGACCTTGAACGGGCCCCAATTGGCGGGGTGGCTGACCGCGACGCGATCAGGCGGCTGTCCCTCCCGCTCCTCGACCGCAGCGACGACCTCACGCAGCAGGGCGGCGGCCAGCCGCTCGGCCGAGTACGGCGCCTGGCCGACCATGATCGGCGCGCTGTCGCCGATCCGCCGCTTGAACTCCCGGGCGAGGCGCTGTGGTTCGGTGATCCCGCGCCGCTCGGCGGCATCACCCACCAGCATCGTCTGGTCGTCTCGCAGGAACACCAGCGAGGGGATCGTCGCGGCGCGGTTGCCGAGCGTGGCGATCTCGACACGACCGTCACGTAGCACGGCCGCGGCGGTGAACGTGGTGCCGAGATCGATGCCGAGCACGTAGCTGAGCGCGTCGGAGCGGTCTTTCGGGTCGGCATCGGATCGTGACACGGGGTCAGGGGACGCGGCGGACATCACCCACTACCGCGTGACGCCGTGTGCCACGGCGTGCCACCGCCCGTCACGGGTACTCTTGCGGGGTGGCTTCCGGGGCCCGTGACCACGGGGACGGCCGGCTCGCCCCGCCACCGCGGGCAGGGCGGGCAGTCGGGCGCGGCGTGGGACGGACGGACGAGCTCGCCGTCGTCGCCTTCGCCCGCGATCGGGCGCGCGCCGGCCGAGGCTCGGTTCTGGCGGTGCGCGGCGATGCCGGCATCGGCAAGACCTGGTTCCTGGAAGCGGTCCAGGAGCAGAGCGCAGCGGAGGGGTTCACCACCGGCTGGGGCTCGGGGTGGCCCGTCGGGACGACGCCGCCACTGTGGCCATGGCGCCAGGCACTGGCTGAGGCCTGCGGGCCGTCGGTGTCCTCGCTGCTCGACCCGAACGAGTGGGGCGGGGATTCCGACGAGCGCGCCCGTTTCCAACGGTACGTCGAGGTGCTGGACGCCGTCCGCGAGGCGGTGGGGCGTCAGCCTGCGGTCGTGCTCCTCGACGACGCCCACGCCGGTGGTGAGATCACGCTCGAGTTCGCCCGGTTCGTGGGTCGTCATGCCCGATCGATGCATCTCGTGGTCGTGGTCGCGTACCGACCCGCCTCCGGCCGGGCTGGCGAGTTGCTGGCGGGTCTCGAGGGCGATGGTCGTCCGTTGACGCTGCGGGGGCTCGACCGTGCCGAGATCGCGACGGTGCTGGATGCCCGGGGCCCCGGTTCCCTCGCCGACGAGGACCTCGACTTCATCACGCGTGGCACCGGAGGGCATCCGCGATCGCTCGAGAAGATCGTCGCTGCCGGCGACCCGGTTCGTGCCCTCGTCGAAGAACGTCTCGAGGCACTCCCCGAAGGAACTCGTCATGTCGCCACCCATGCCGCGGTGCTCGATGATGCCGGCGCGACCGCCGCGGTGGCCGCGGTCGCCGATCTCTCGCTGCACCGGGTCGCCCGAGCGCTCGCGGATCTCGAGGCCGTGGGCCTGGTCAAACCGCAGGGCCGCAGCCGGGCGTTCGCCCATGCCAGCGTGCCCGCCGTGCTCGTCGACGCGTTGACCGACGACGAGGTGCTGGAGATCCACGCCCGCGCCGCGGAGGTGCTGAGGACCACGTTCACCGCCGCTCCCGAACGGGTGGCGGCGCACGCCCTCGCCGCGGGTCCGCGGTCCGAGGCCGACGCTCGGCGTGCCGTGTCCGCGACGCTGGATGCGGCACGCGCCCTCACCGCGGAGCATCGGCACGCACAGGCCGTCGAGCTCTTCGAGGAGGTCCGCGACGTGCACCGGCGGGCCGGCCTGGGGCCGGTACCGGCCGCAGTGCGAGCCGCGCACGCCACCGCGGTGTTGGGGACGGGCCACCTGGCCGCAGCCCGCGAGTTGTGCGCAGAGGCCGTCAGCGCCGCGGAGGCCGAGGGCGACATCCCCAGCCTGGCCGAGGCCGCGCTGGGATACGGCGGGGTGTGGCTGAGCGAGATGCGGTCGCCGCTCGACTACGCCAACGTGCTGGGGCTCCAGCGCCGAGCCCTGGACGGGCTCCCGGCGGAGGAGGCTGTCCTGCGCCGGCGGCTCGAGGCACGGATCACCGCAGAGAAGGCCTACCGGACCGGCCGACCCGAGCTGATGTCCGAGGTCCTCGACGTGATGCGCGCGGAGGCTTCCCCGGAGGTGCTGGCCGAGGCGCTCTCGCTGTACCACCACACGCTGCTCGGGCCCGAGCACGCCGACGCGAGGTTGCCGGTGGCCCGGGAGCTGCTGGCCGCGGCCACCGCGGCCGACCATGGCCTGTTGTCGCTGATGGGACTCCTCTGGCTCACCGTCGACCTCTTCCTGGCCGGCGATCCGTACGCCGTGCGGTCGTTGGGCTCGCTGGGTGAGCGCGTCGACGACCTGGGCTGCCAGGGCATCGGCTACATCGCGGATGTGATGGAGGTGATGCTGCTGGCACGTGCCGGTCGCTTCGACGAGGCCGAGGAAGCGGCGACCGCGGTGTTCGAGAAGGGCACCGAGGTCGGCGACGCCGACGCGGTCGCGTACTACGGCAGCCAACTCGTGATGAGCCGATGGCTGCAGGGCCGATCGGCGGAGGTGCTCGACCTGGTCGCCGACACCGCCGCCTCGCCGACGCTCACCGCCGCGAACCACGCGTTCACCGCGGTGTTCGCCGCTCTGGCCGCGGACTGCGGTGAGCTCGACCAGGCGCGGGCAGCGCTTGCCCGGTTCGAATCCGATGGCTTGCACGCGGTGCCGAGTGGCAGCGCGTGGCTGATGACCCTGTTCTGTGTGGCCGAGGCCGCGCACACGTTGGGTGAGGCGGACCTGGCCGAAGAAGCGGCCGCGCTGCTCGAGCCGTACGCGGACCTGCCCGTGATGGGCTCACTCGCGGTCGTGTGTGCGGGATCGGCCCGGCGGCCCCTCGGACTGGCCGCGCTCACCGCGGGCGACCACGCCGGGGCCGTCGAGCAGCTGAGGCTGGCGGTGGCCGCCTCCGAGCAGCTCGGAAACCGGCCGATGGCTGCGCTGACCCGGGCCGACCTGGCCACCGCGCTCCTCGGACGTGGTGGACCGCACGACCGAGCGGCTGCAGCGGACGAGCTCGACCACGCCATCCGTGAAGGCTCGGCCACGGGCCTCGGACAGCGGCTCGACGAGTGGCGCAGCCGTCGGCGGGACCTCGACGCACCGATCGTCGCGGCGTCGCCTGCGATCCGCCCGGATGCCGGAGTCATCCACCGCCAGGGCGGGTCGTGGATCCTCGAGGTGGCCGAGCACGAGGTCGTGGTGCCCGATCTCGTCGGTATGCAGTACCTGGTGCTCCTGTTCACCCATCCGGGTCGCGAGATCGCGGCCATCGATCTGATGCATCAGGGAAGCGCCACGGTCGCCCCGGTCACCGCCGGACAGCCGGTGCTCGACGCGGAGGCGGTCGCCCAGTACCGGCAACGGGTGAGCGAGATCGAGGACGAACTGGCCGAGGCCGAGCAGTTCGCCGACTCCGAGCGTGCCACCCGTGCCCGCGTCGAGCTGGACGCCGTCATCGTCGAGATCGAACGGAGCACCAACATCTTCGGAGCACCTCGATCGTTCACCGATCAGGCCGAGCGGGCACGCACCGCGGTGAGCAAGGCCATCCGGCGGGCGTTCGACCACATCGACGAAGCCGACTCGCTCCTGGGCGGTGCGCTCCGACGATCGGTGCGGACCGGCCGTCAGTGCTGCTACGAGCCGGGTCCCGGGGCACCGAGCCGATGGGTGGTGCGTCCGTCCGACAGCTGCTGAGCCGTTCGACACCCCGGAGACCGGCGGACCGCGCTCGGGTCGCGCGCGGTGCGCGCCGGGCCGACGTGCGGACGTCCTCCGTGACCGACGACGATGGTGAACAGGAGGCGAGATGGAACCCTGGGAACTCGAGGCTCGGGAGGCGATCCGCGATCTGGTCGCCCGCTACAACGCCAACGGTGACAGCGGCCGGTTCGAGCAGGTCATCGAACTGTTCGCCCACGACGCCGTGATGGAGCTCGACGACGGCACCTACCGGGGCCGCGACGAGATCATGACCATCTTCACGGGTGCGCGCGACCGGGTCGCACCCACCCAGGAGAAGCCGGCCTACCTGCGACACATGACGGCCACACATCAGATCGACCTGAGCGATGCCGACCACGCGGCGGGCCGTTGCTACTACCAGGTGCTCACCCCGGTCGGTCTCGACCACTGGGGCCGCTACCTCGACGCCTACCGCCGGGTGGACGGGCGCTGGCTGTTCGCCCGTCGCCGGGCGACCGTCGATGGTGCCAGACCCGATTCGATCGTGGTGTGAATCCCTCGTCGAACTCGTTGACGGCGCCTCAAATTGATGTCATCGTCCTGACATCAATTTGCCAGCGCCGGAGGCACCCGTGACGACGATCCGCAAGCCCGACCTGTACTACGACCCCTACGACGTCGAGATCAACGCCGACCCGTACCCGGTGTTCGAGCGGCTCCGCGAGGAGGCGCCCCTCTACTACAACGAGGAGTACGAGTTCTACGCGGTCAGCCGGTTCCCCGACGTGGAGCGCGGGCTGAAGGACAACGAGACCTTCATCTCCGGCAAGGGTGGCGTCCTCGAGCTCATCAAGGCCGACATGGAGATGCCGCCCGGCGTGGTGATCTTCGAGGACCCGCCCACCCACACGATGCACCGCAAGTTGATGTCGCGGGTGTTCACGCCGCGCAAGGTCCAGGCGCTCGAACCCCACATCCGCAGGTTCTGCGCCGACAGCCTCGACGACAAGGTCGGCACGAGCGGCTTCGACTTCGTCAAGGACCTCGGCGCGCAGATGCCGATGCAGGTGATCGGCATGCTCCTCGGGGTTCCTGAATCCGACCGGGAGGCCATCCGCGACCGCACCGACGCGAACCTGCGGACCGAGGCCGGCCAGCCGATGGAGGCCAGCACCGACTTCGTGAACGACATGTTCGCCGACTACCTCGACTGGCGCGTCGACAACCCGTCCGACGACATCATGACCGACCTGCTCAACGCGGAGTTCGAGGACGAGACCGGCACCACCCGGACCCTCACCCGCGACGAGCTGCTCACCTACATCACCGTCATCGCCGGCGCCGGCAACGAGACCACGACCCGGCTCATCGGTTGGACGGGCAAGGTGCTCGCCGAACACCCCGACCAGCGGCGCGACATCGTCGAGGACCGTGACCTGATCCCGCAGGCCATCGAGGAGCTGCTGCGCTTCGAGCCGCCGGCGCCCCACGTCGGCCGGTACGTGGCCGCCGACGCCGAGTTCCACGGCCAGACCGTGCCCGCCGGAAGCGCCATGCTCTTCCTCGTCGGCGGCGCCAACCGCGACGAGGGCCGTTGGGAGCACGCCGACCGCTTCGACATCCATCGCGAGCAGCTCAGCCACATCACCTTCGGCTACGGCATCCACTTCTGCCTCGGCGCCGCTCTGGCGCGCATCGAAGGCCGCATCGCGCTCGACGAGGTGCTCGACCGGTTCCCCGAATGGGACGTCGACCTCGACAACGCCGTCATGTCCTCCACCTCGACCGTGCGGGGCTGGGAGACCATGCCCGCTGTCCTGCGCTGATCCGGTGGCCGCGTCTCGGCGGAGCTACGACAGCACGCTGCGCCAGCAGCAGGCCGCCGAGACGCGCGAGCGCATCGTCACCGCGGGCTCCGAGCTGGTCCACGGGACCTCGATCCGCGACTGGCACAACGTGACCATCCGGGCTGTTGCCGAGCGCGCCGGTGTCAGCGAACGCACCGTCTACCGTCACTTCACCAACGAGCGCGGCCTCCGCGACGCGGTCATGGGGCGTCTCGAGCAGGAGGCCGGCGTCGACCTCGAGTCGCTTGCCTTCGACGACATCGGCAAGGTCGCGGCCCGCGTGCTGGAGTACGTGGCCGCCACCTACACGACCGAACCCCGCGAGCATCTCGATCCCACGCTCGACGAGGTGGACGAGCGTCGGCGCGAGAGCCTGCGCCGTGCCGTGGCCGACCGGGTTGCCGACTGGCCCGAGCGAGATCGCACGATCGTGGCGGCGACACTCGATCTGCTGTGGAGCCTGCGCTCCTACGAGCACCTGCACCTCGACTGGCAGCTCGACGGCGACGATGCCATCGCCGGCATCGGCTGGGTCATCGCGCTCGTGGAGCAGGCGGTGCGCGACGGTCAGCGACCATAAGTCTGTTAGCGTTCACTCACTTCCAGGGGAGAGACGCCGCAGCGCCATGGAGACTCCGACAGCAGACATGGGTACCGTCGACGACGACTGGGTCGCGCACCACTACGACTATCGGGCCCCCGAGCTCGGCCGGCAGCTCCACTCGTCGTTCGAGCGGATGCGGGCCCGCTGCCCGGTGACCCACAGTGACCAACGGGGTGGCTACTGGGTCGTGGCCGCGCACGACGAGGTCGTGCAGGTGGCCCAGGACTGGGAGACGTTCAGCTCCGAGCTCGGGGTCAGCATCCCCGAGACCACGATGGTGAGCAAGGCCATCCCCGAGCACATCGATCCGCCGCTGCACCGCGAGTACAAGCGGCTGATCAACGCCCACTTCTCGCCGGCCGCGGTGGCCCCGTTCGAGGACGACACCCGGGCCATCGTCACCCGCCTGATCGACGACTTCGTCGAGCGTGGCTCGGTCGACTTCATGGCCGACTTCGCCGTGCCGTTCCCGGGGCTCGCGTTCTTCGAGCTCGCGCTCGGCGCGCCCGCGGGTGAGCTCGAAACCGTCAACCACCACGCCACCAGCGCCACCAAGCCCGACAACCCCGACGCCCGTGAGCACTGGCTCGCGCTCAACGAGTGGATCGACGCGTTCATCGACCGTCGGCGGGACGAGCCGGCACGCGGCGACGTCGTCGACTCGGTGCTCGTGGCCGAGATCGAAGGACGGCCCATCCGCGAGGACCAGGCGCGGGCATCGATCTGCTGCTGATCCCGGCGGGCTCGCACGCCACCGCGGGCGCGCTCGGCCAGATGATGATCCGCCTGTGCCAACAGCCCGAGATCCCGGCGTTGCTGCGCGACGACCCCGAGCAGCTCCCGGCCGCGGTCGAGGAGCTGTTGCGCCTCGACGGGTCGTTCGTCGGCATCGGCGACACCCGCCCCGACACGACGCAGACCTCGACGGACACCGGATCGAAGCCGGCGAGAAGGTGTTCATCTCCTGGGTGTCGGCCAACCGCGACGAGGCGGTGTTCGACGATCCGCACCGGTTCCGCCTCGACCGGCCCCACAACCGCCACCTGTCCTTCGGCGCCGGCCCGCACCGGTGCGCGGGCTCGCACCTCGCCCGGCTCAACCTGCGCATCGCGCTCGGCGAGTTGGTTCACCGGCTGCGCGACGTCGAGCTCGACCTCCCGGTCGAGGACATCGAGTTCCACTCCGCGTTCAACCGCGTACCGCTGCGTGTGCCGATCCGGTTCACGCCCGGCACCCGGGTGGGCGCCTGACCGCCCTGATGCGGAAACACGGTCAGGGCTCGAACAACCTCGTGGTCGCCGCGACGGCGAGGGCCGACTCGCGCCCCTCGTCGGTGACCATCACCTCGGCCACGGGGCCGTGACGCTGTGCAGTTGCGCGGGCCGGGCCGAGGCGGACCGGTCGCAGGTAGTGCAGCGACATCATCGACAGCGTGCTGCCGGCGTGGGTCGACAGCGCGGCCTCCTCGACCAGCAGGGCGATGAGCCCACCGTTGACGGTGTTCGACGCGTTGAGCCCGTCGTCGGACGGGGGAGGACGGCCACCCCCGGCTCACGTCGTTCGCAGCCCGCCCGGTCGGCCAGGGGTGTTCGCAGCGGGCCATCCGCTTCGGCCATGGCCGCCACCAGCTCGTCGGCGCTGGCCGGGAGGTGAAGCTCGGGGTCCCGGGCCACCATGAACAGCCCGGTGCCGGTGCCGACCGGCACGTCGTCCTCGTCGGCGATGTCGACGGAGGCGACGACCACCTCGGAGCCGACCTTGACCACCTCGGCCGTGGCGACGACGGCGCCGACGCCGGTCGGTGGGCGGTAGAGGTGGACGTCGAGGCCGAGGGTCACCGGGACACGCGGGCCGATGAACCGGGCGGTGAGCAGCCCGGTCATGGTGTCGACCCAGGTCGCGAGGACCGAGATCCGCAGCGTGTCGGTGCCCGGGACGTGCATCTCGGGGACGATGGTCGCCGACCCGCGCAGCCGGTCGCCGTCGGGGCGGATGGTGAAGCCGAGCTCGCGCAGGACGTGCGCGCGGTCCCGCGGCGGGGCGTTCATCGCAGGTGCGGTCGGCGGGTCAGGCGAGGACGCCGATGCCAGCGGCCTCGTTCTGTTCCTTCCACGCCGCTCGCGACATGCGGGTGGTGTCGACGTCGGTGGCCCGTGCCCGAAGGGCGCCCACGGTGGCGTCTTCCTTGTCGATGTGGGCGAAGGGGTCCCAGTCGAAGAACCGGCAGGAGTTCTCCCAGGTGATCTTGTCGATCTCGGTCTTGTCCGTGAGGCCGACCTGTTGGAACTCGTTCCACGTGAACTCGGGCGACTCGGGCCAGGTGGTGTCGGTGTGGGGGTAGTCGCATTCCCAGGCGATGTTGTCGATGCCGATCCGGTGGCGCAGCTCGAGGCCGGAGGGATCGGTGATGAAGCACGCCAGGAAGTGCTCGCGGAACACCTCGGAAGGCAGCTTGCCGTCGAACTCCTCGCCGCCGTGGAGCCAGGTCTGGTTGGTCCAGTGGCGGTCGATGCGGTCGAGGTAGAAGGGCACCCAGCCGATGCCACCCTCGGAGAGGGCGACGCGCAGGTCGGGGAACTTCTGGAACACTCCACCGAAGAGCAGGTCCTGGGCGGTGATGGCCGAGATCTGGGTGGCCAGCACCATCAGGTGGTCGATCGGGGCCTCGGGCGGCCGGTTGATGACGTCGAAGCCGGCACCGATGTGCAGCGACAGGACCATGTTCTCGTCACAGATCGCCTTCAGCATCGGGTCCCAGTGACCGGACAGGAAGCTGGGCAGACCCTGGACGTGCGGGGTCTCGAGGAAGCTGATCGACTTGCAGCCCTTCTTGCCGACGCGGTGGATCTCCTCGGCGGCGAGCTCGGGGTCCCAGTTCGGCACCATCCCGAGAGGGATGAACCGGTCGGGGTACTCGGCGCACCACTCGTCGATGACCCAGTCGTTGTAGGCCTGCAACATGACGAGGGCGACTTCCTTGTTCTCGCCCTCGTTGAAGGTTCGGGCGTTGAACCCGGCCATCGTCGGGAAGTTGAGCGACGCGAGCACACCGTTGGCGTCCATGTCGCGCACCCGCTGGTGCACGTCGAAACAACCCGGCCGCAGCTCGGAGTACGAGCCCGGGTTGAAACCCCACTCCTCGCGGGGCCAGCCGACCGTGGCCGCCATGCCGAACGGGGTCGACGTCGCCGAACCCTGGAAATGCCATTCGTCCACGCCGTCGGCGTTGCGGACGAGCTTGGGCGCGTCGTCCTTGTACTTCTCCGGAACGTGGTTCTCGAACAAATCCGGCGGCTCGATCATGTGATCGTCGATGCTCACCAGGATCATGTCGTCCATCTGCATGGCAGCCTCCTCATGCGTGGCCGTGCGAGAACGACACTATCGCTCGTTGACAACGCTGTTACAAGTGACGTCGGCTTGACCGCACGGTCAATGGGTCTAGGTTTCCGGGATGACCGCAATCCTGGATCGACTGTTCGGCGCCGAGGGCAAGCACGTGGTGGTCACCGGCGGCTCCCGCGGCATCGGGCGCATGATCGCCACCGGCTTCGTCGAGTCCGGCGCCACCGTCTACATCACGGCCCGCAAGGCCGAGGCCTGCGACGAGACGGCCGCCGAGCTGAACGGCCTCGACGCGTCGGGTTCGTGCGTGTCGATCCCGGCCGACCTGTCCTCCCGGGAGGGCATCGACGCGTTCGCCCGCGCGCTCGGCGAGCACACCAGCGAGCTGCACGTGCTCGTGAACAACGCGGGTGCCACGTGGGGTGCGCCCATCGACGAGTATCCCGAGGACGGCTGGGACAAGGTCATGGACATCAACGTCCGCAGCGTCTTCTTCCTGACCCAGGCGTTGCTCCCGCCCCTGCGGGCGGCCTCGTCCGACGACGACCCGGCGCGTGTGATCAACGTGGCATCCATCGACGGCATCCGGACGCCGGCGATGGAGAGCTTCGCCTACGGCGCGAGCAAGGCCGCCGTCCTCCACCTCACCCGCCACCTGGCCAAGCGGCTCATCAGCGACGGGATCACCGTCAACGCCATCGCCCCCGGCCCCTTCGAGTCGAAGATGATGAACTTCATGCTGGGCAACGAGGAGGGCCGCCGGGCGGTGGCCAGCGGCGTGCCGGCCAAGCGCATCGGCCAGCCCGACGACCTGGCCGCGGCTGCGCTCTACCTGGCCGGCCGGGGAGCGAACTACGTCGTGGGCGAGACCGTGATCGTCGACGGTGGCGTCGCCAACCTCGCCTGAGGTCATCATGCCGGGTGGAGCCGTCGGCAGCTGGTTGACCTGGCCGCACGCGATGCCGAGCAACGACGCGAGCGGTCACGCTTCGGCGAAAGCCCCCCAGGCCGCGGTGGTGGCTTCGGCCGACCAGTCCGGCAGGCCGCCGTGCACGACGAGCCGGAAGCGGAAGCGGAGCTGGCTGCCGGCGTCGACGTGCATCGGTTCGTGGAACAAGAAGGCGGCGTTGACGAAGTTGGTGGGATCGTCGGTGAGGTACAGCTCGTTGGCGACGTCGCCGTACCAGGGCGTCGGGTGCCGCGGGTTGTCCGGGTGGTCGAGGATCGTCACGCCGGCGTCGGGTCCGGCGAGATCGCACCAGCGGGACGGCTCGCCGATCACGTCCTTGCCCTCGGTGGTCTCGGTGGCGATGCGCGTCCCGTGCCAGTCGCCGGCGCCGCGGAACGCGAGCCCGCTGTAGCCGCCCCAGCCCTGGTAGGGCGTGCGGTCGAGCTCGACGTCGACGCTCGGCGTGAGCGTCGTGGTCCAGTCGATGGTCCGGTCGTCGACCTCAGCGAGCTGACGGTCCTCCACGAGCACGACCGAGCCGTCGGGGCGAAGCCACTCGACGGTGTGGTCGTCGCGGTGGTGCTGGGTGCCGTGATCGTCCATCTCCTCCCAGAAGTTCTCGCCATTGATGAACTTGACCGAGAACCACACGCCCCGCTGCCACGGGTGGTCGGGGGTGTCGGCTCGGGTCAGGACGCGACCCGACGGCGCGACGAGCGGGTGCAGGTGGGGCTTTGGCGGCGCGGGGTCGTAGGTCCACGTCGGTGTCGGCACGGCACCACCGTTGCAGACCCGGTGGGCGCGGCGTGGCAGGCAGACTCTGGCCCATGCAGCCCCGCATCGTCCTCGCCCACTGGGACGGGCTCGACTTCTATGGCGACGCCGGCATGGCGCAGCTCGCACAGGTGGGCGAGGTCCTCGACCGTGAACCGCTCAGCTCCTTCGACGACCAGCGGGCGGACGACCTCCTGGCCCGGGCCGAGGTGCTCGTGGGGCACTGGGGCTGTCCGCTGATCGACGGTTCGGTCATCGAGCGCGCGCCGGACCTCGGGCTGATCGCCTACACCGCCGGGACCGTGAAGTTCACCGTCACCGACGACGTGTTCGACCGCGGCATCCGGATCACGTCCGGGGCCCCGGCCAACGCCGAGCCCGTGGCCGAGTTCACCCTGGCGGCGATCCTGTTCGCCAACAAGGACGTGTTCTTCGAGCGGGATCGGATGCGGAACCCGTCGATCGCGACGAGCCGGTCCCGTGGCGACGTGCCGGTCGGCAACTGGGACAAGACCGTGGGCATCGTCGGCGCGTCGATGGTCGGCCGGCGCGTGATCGAGCTCCTTCGCCCGTTCCCGCGACTGGACGTCATCCTCTACGACCCCTTCGTCGGGCACGACGAGGCCGCCCGGCTCGGCGTCCGAAAGCTCGACCTCGACGACCTGTGCGCAGTCGCGGACGTACTGTCGGTACACGCGCCCGACATCCCGTCGACCCGCGGCATGATCGGTGCCGATCAGCTGGCGGCGCTGCGCACCGGGGCGACCCTCATCAACACGGCGCGCGGTGCCCTCGTCGACCACGACGCGCTGATCGCCGAGCTGCGCGACGGTCGGCTGTATGCGGTGCTCGACGTCACCGACCCCGAGCCACTGCCGGACGACAATCCGCTGCGGATCCTGCCCAACGTGTTCCTCACCCCGCACCTCGCCGGTTCCCAGGGAACCGAGCTGGGCAGGATGACGGAGTCCGTCGTCGACGAGATTCGCCGCTACGCCGCCGGCGAGCGCGCCGCGAACGAGGTCACCCGGAGCGCGCTGGACCGCATCGCCTGAGTCTGAGTTCGTTCCTCGGGCGCGCCAACCCTCCGCGTTGGATGGCGCCCCCGTCACCTCGGGAGCTGCTCGCCCGGGGATGCTCGCAACCGCTCCTGGCAACAACGGGTTCGCCGTGGAGTATGGACCGTCTGGCTACCGGTTGGTGCGGCGGGTACTGCGTTTGATGGTCGCCAGGGTCGCCCGTTCCGGTCGCTCACTGTAGAAGTCGTCGAGCGGGTAGCAGCCCGAGACGAGTCCGTTGCGGGGTGCGGTGGTGCAGTCGCTGAAGGTGCGGCAGACCAGGCGGCGCTCGGTGGGTCGGCCGGCGAGGACGTCGGCGGCCAGATCGGGGTACGAGAGCATCATCCGGCCGAGGCCGACGAGGTCGGTACCACCGGCGGCGACCACGGCCTGGCCCACGTTCGGGAGCCAGTCCTGGAGGTAGCTGTAGCCCGAGCCCACGAAGCGCAGTGCCGGGTGGCGCTCCTTCAGCTCGGCAGTCACCGCGATCTGGCGGGCGACACCGACGAGGGGATCCTCGGGCGGTTGGTAGCCGTCGGACGGTGGGAAGTACGCCGGCCGTTGGACGTGGGGGTTGTAGTAGGGGCTGCCGGCGGTGATGCACACCAGGCCGATGCCGAGCTCGGCGACGAGGTCGAGGAACCGGTCGGTCTCGGTGAGGTCGACACCGGTGCCGGCCGCGTCGCCGCCGAAGGGCTGGGGCAGGCCGCTGGCGTCCTCGGGCTCGCCGGTGCCGTCGTCGCCGGTCCGGTACGGGACGAGGTCGAACGCCGACAGCCGGACGGCCACGGCGAGACCGGGAACCCTCGATCGGATGCCCTCGACCACCCGCCGCAAGAACGCGGTGCGGTGGTCGAAGTCGCCGCCGTACCGACCGTCGCGTCGGTAGGCGCCGAGGAGCTCGTGGAGAAGGTAGCCGTGGCAGCACTTCACGTCGACGAAGTCGAAGTCGGCTTGACGGGCAAGGGCGGCCGCGGCCACGAACCGCTCGGCCAGCTCGTCGAGCTCGTCGTCGGAGACCAGCGGGCCAGGTGTCGGCGTGCGTTCGTCGAGCACGGGGTGGCGTTGTGCGGGGCGGGGGACCGGGTCGCCCTCGGGTCGGCTCCATCGTCCGGAGTGAGTGAGCTGGAGGCCCGTCACCTGGTCATCGGCCAGCAGGCGTCGGAGCCCGGCGATGCCGTCCACGGTGCGCTCGTCGAGCACCAGCTGGTTGGGATTGGCCCGACCCTCGGGCACGACCGCGGTCGCCTCACCCCAGACGAGACCACAGCCGCTCGACCCGAACCGCTCCCACCGTCGACGCACCAGGTCCGACGGATGGCCGTCGATCGTCCCGTCCCAACCCTCCATGGGGAGGACGGCGAACCGGTTGGCGATCTCGAACGCGCCCGCAGAAGCATCGGTGAAGCCTGTGCCACGCGCGAGCGGGCCGTGGGGTTCCACGTGTTGGTCCACCGGCAGCTCGAGGTCGAGGGACGCCAGGTGATCCCGGAGCGCGGCAGGGGAGTCGAGCTTCTTGATCTGGGTGTAGCGGGTCACGTGCCCGCCTCGTCGACGAGTCGATCGATGCGCTCGACGATGTCGGCCAAGACGGCGCGGTCCGACGCGGGTCGACGCGGTGCGCCCTCGGGGGTCGCGTCCGAGCTCGCCCAGCCGCGGAGCTCGAGCACGATGGCGGCGTCGTGGCGGTACGCCGGCACCGGGGGGCGGAAGGTGAACATCCCGAGGTACTGGAGCAGGTCGTTGCACGCCCAGAACCGGGCGTCGCCGCTCGCCCAGCAGCGGTCGCGCGCCCCGAACAGGTCGGGGGCCATCGTCGACAGGCCCAGCAGGTAGTCCGAGCCGTACACGACCATGTCGATGGCGAGGTCGTTGCCGGTGAGGACCGAGAAGTCGGGGCGCACGCGGTCGCGTCGTGCCAGCCGGTCCCACTCGGCCTGCCGGTCGAGGGAGGAGTGCTTGGCACCGATGCACTCGGGGATGCCGAGCAACCCTTCGTAGGCGTCGAGCGAGACGATGCGCCCGTAGGGCACGAACATGGTTCCCAGCTCGAAGGCGATGAACGCACCGGCTTCTTGACCGAGACCCGCATGGGCCGCGACCCATGCATCCTCGTCGAGCGCGGCCAGTCCGTGGTTCGGGAAGATCACCGGCGTGCCACCGGCCGTCGAGATCTGTCTCGCGGCCGCGGTCACGGCTTCGTGGTCATGGTCGGCACCGGGGTCGTCGCCCACCTGCGCGCCGGCGACGAAGGTCCCACCCGTGACCTCGGCGGTGATGTCGAGCACACGCTGGCGTTCGTTGCCCGCCAGCAGCTGCACGTAGCCCGTGTCCATGTTCACCGCAGGGACGAGCCCGGCCGCGTGCGTGCGAGCGACGTGCGCTTCGAACGCCGTCCAGTCGATGGTGCCGTCGGCCGCGTGGGGCAGCAGGATCGCCGACATGCCCTGGATCCGTCGGTGGGGGACCTGTTCTGGGATCACGGCGGTCCTCGGCTCGGGTACGGACCCCGGCAGTATCCGCCATCGTCCACAGCGTTTGCAAGCGCTTGCAGCATTGGGGCCGTCACAGTACGGTGCCGGGCCGTGGGGAGCCGGCCGGTGACGCTCGACGATGTCGCTCAGCATGCCGGTGTACACGCGGCCACGGTGTCGCGCGCCATCAGCCGGCCCGAGATGGTCAACGCCGGGACCCTCGATCTGGTTCGCTCGGCCATCGACGAGCTCGGCTATGTCCCGAACGTCGCCGCCCGCCAGCTCGCTGGCGGGCGCACGTCGCGTCTGGCCATCATCGTGCCCGATGTGGCCAACCCGTTCTTCGGGGAGCTGGTGCAGGCCGCACAGCGCCGAGCGAGCGACGACGACGAGCTCGTCCTGCTCGCCGACACCGACCAGCGTCCAGCACGCGAGATCGACGCCGTCCGCTCCTTCGCCGGCGATGTCGACGGCATCGTCGTGTGCGCATCGGTGGCGCCGGTCGCCTCGCTCCGGGACGCGGCGGGTTCGACACCGCTCGTGTCGGTGAACCGGCGAGTGCGAACCGTGCCGTCGGTGCTGCTCGACCAGGCGGCCGTCATCGACCTGGGTGTCGACCACCTCCGCTCGCTCGGTCACGAGCAGATCGCGTTCGTGCGCGGCCCGGCCGCGTACTGGTCCACCGAGGTCCGCACCCGTCGGGCCGAGGCGCTCGGCGTGCCCACGCTCGCGGCGCCCGCGCCGACCTACGAGGGTGGACGGGAGGCCTTCGAGGCGGTGCGGGATTCGGGCGTCACCGGCGTGCTCGCCTTCAACGACCTGCTGGCGTTCGGGATCATGGCCGCCGCCGACGAAGCCGGTGTGTCGATCCCCGCCGAGCTCAGCGTCGTCGGCTCCGACGACGTGGCCATCGCCGAGATGGTCCGTCCCGCGTTGACCACGGTGTCGGGTCGCATGTCCGACCTCGGGACGACCGCGGTCGACGTCCTGCTGCGGTACGTGGTCCACGGTGAGGTGCCGCGGTCGTCCGACATCGAGCTCGCACCCGAGCTGGTCGTCCGAGCCTCCACCGCCACCGTCAGACCCAGAGGAGCGTTTGCCGGTCGAGCGCGGGTCCGCGACGGGATCAGGTCGCTGCCAGGAGAGGTTGTGAGGCCCAGCCGAACAACCTCGAAACGAGGAGCTCCCGCAGGGAGTGAGGAGTGACTCCGGACCTGCGTGGAACGGGCGATCGTCACAGGTCCCCGTGCTTCCCGCTCTTGCTGCTCCTTCGTCGCCCGGCGTGCCCGCGCGGGCCGCTCGGGGCCCGGAGCCGGCGGATGGGCGCGCTTCGCTTGCCCCTGATCCGCTTGCCTCCTCAGGCGTAGGCGACCTGGCAGTAGCCGTGGTTGCAGTACCCGCCGGGGTGCTTGTGCAGGTACGCCTGGTGGTAGTCCTCGGCGTAGTAGAAGACGCCGTCGCCGGCCTGCTCGATCGGCGCGATCTCGGTCGAGATCTCGCCGAAGCCGCCGTCGTTCAGCGCCTGCTGGTAGCGCTCGCGTGACGCCTCGACGGCCGCGAGTTGCTCGGGCGTGGTCGTGTAGACGGCTGAGCGGTACTGGGTCCCGACGTCGTTGCCCTGCCGGTTGGGCGTGGTGGGGTCGTGGTTCTCCCAGAACGCCTTCATCAGCTCGTCGACGCTCACCACCGACGGGTCGTACACCACCTGCACCGTCTCGGTGTGCCCGGTGCGGGCGGTGCAGGTTTCCTCGTAGGTGGGGTTCTTCGTCCAGCCGCCCATGTAGCCCACGGCGGTGGAGTGGACACCGGGCATCTGCCAGTAGATGCGCTCGACGCCCCAGAAGCATCCGGCGGCCAGGTAGATGACCTCGTGCCCCTCGGGCCACGGTCCCTCGAGCGGGGTGCCGAGCACGACGTGCTCGTCGTGGACCGGCATCTCCTCGTCGCGTCCGGGGAGCGCCTCGTCGGGGCTGATCATCGTGGTCTTGTTGCGGCCGAAGATCGACATGCCCCCAGGGTAGAGCCGTTCGCGGTGTCGCGGACCTCGACCGCCGGCGCGTACATCGGGCACGATCGGCGCGTTCGCGCGGCTGTGGTGGTGGTGCGCGCCGATCGGCGCGGTTGTCACCCCGGTTCGGTCGGGGAGTGCGCCGCGAGGTCGTAGGTCTGACCGTCCGACTGCGTCAGCCCCGTCAGCCCCGTCAGGTCCTGCGACTCGTTCCGACTCCGTCGTCACGAGGTCGTAGCGTGGCGGCATGCTCGAGGATCATGAGGTCGAACGAGTTCTGGTGGTGGTCGCCCATCCCGACGACGTGGACTTCGGTGCCGCCGGATCAGTAGCCCGCTGGACCGAGGCCGGGGCCAGCGTGAGCTACTGCATCGTGACCGACGGCGACGCGGGCGGCTTCGACCCCGAGGTGCCCCGCGCCGACATCCCCGGGATCCGGCGCCAGGAGCAGACTGCGGCAGCCCAGGCCGTGGGCGTGGACGACCTCCACTTCCTCGGCTACCCCGACGGCCGGCTCGAGGTCACCCTCGACGTGCGCCGGGACATCTCGCGGATCATCCGCCAGACGCGCCCGCGGCGGGTGGTGACCCAGTCGCCCCTACGGACGCTCGACTCGATGTACCGGAACCACCCGGACCATCTCGCGGCCGGCGAGGCCACGTGCTGCGCGGTCTACCCCGATGCCCGCAACCCGTTCACGTTCCCGGAGCTGGTGGCCGACGGCCACGAGGCCTGGTCGGCCGACGAGCTGTGGATCATGGCCGGTGGCGGTGATGCCGACGTCCATGTCGACATCACCGCCACCTTCGGCCACAAGATGAAGGCGCTGCGGAGCCATGTCAGCCAGCACACCGGCGGTCCCGAGACCGAGGAACGACTGCGGGGCTGGAACGGCCACAACGCGGAGGTGGCCGGCCTCGGCGAGGGTCGACTCGCCGAGGCGTTCCGGGTGATGGACACCCGCTGACGCCCCCGGGTTCGGGTCAGCGGAGCATCTTGCCGATGCCGCCGAGCGCGCCGCCAGCCTCATTGCCGACCTGTTGGCCGGCGTCCTGGCCGCCATAGCGCATGTTCTCGCTCGGCTGCACCACGACGAAGCCCTCGCCCTGGAACAGGAGCTGGATCTCCTCGCCCGAGGTGCGGCCGATGAGGGCTTTCATGCCGATGTCGGCCTGCAGCTGGGGCGACAAGTTGGCCGACCAGCAGATGACGGCGTCGGGGTCGACGTAGGTGGGCTGGTCGGTCTGGAGCAGGATGGGGGTGCCGTCGGAGCAGATGGCCACCTGGCCCGACCCGGTGAGCGTGGTGTTGAACAGCCCGCCGGACATCATTCCGGCGCCGCGCATGAGCTGGATGTCGGACTGCAGGGTGTCCTCGTAGGCGAGGATGCTCTGCCCGTTGATCGACAGGGCATCGTTCTCGAGCTCGATGATGTGGACGTCGGCGCCCTGGTTGGCGAGGAAGATCTCGCCCGACCCGGTGGCGCGCATCAGGGGGAGTCCTTCACCGGTGAGCTTCTGCTTGACCAGCTTCTTCATCCCGCCCGCGCCCTGGTGCTCGAACTTCACGTCGCCCTGGTAGGCGACCATCGACCCGGCGAGCGCCTGCACGCTGCCCGCGGTGAGCTCGACCTTCATCATCTTCGAGTTCTGCCGGACGAAGATGCCCGAACCCTCGACCTCGCGCTTGTCTTCGGTGAACAGCTCGCTCCGCATATCGGTACTCCTCTGCCCGCCTGTGCCGGGCTCGGTTGATCGTGGTCGGGTTGCTCGTCGGGCGGACGTACCGAGGGTTACGCCGGCACCCGCCCAGAGGAAGCTTGGACCCGCACCACGGAGCGTGTAAAGGACCTTGGACGGAGGATCAGAGGCCGGCGGCCCGGAGCATGGACGGGGGGATCGACGTGTCGCCCCGGGCGAGCATCGCGGCCCGCTCGACGTTCACTTCGTCGAATTCGCGTTGGCGCCATTCGTCCCACGGGCCGGACGGGATCGCCTCGGGGTCGCCCTGGGCGTCGACGCAGGCGCGGAGGTAGCCCTGGAGGTCGCGAACCTCCTCCTCGCCGCCGATCGGACCGTGGCCCGGGACGATGATCGGCGCGAGCTCGAGGAGCCGGTCGAGGTCGTCGGCCCATCGGCCTGGATCGCCCTGGTAGCAGCGGGGCGTCACACCGAAGCTGGCCATCTCGCCTGCGAAGCACAGCCCCACGCCGTCGACCACGGCCACCAGGTTCTCCTCCTGGGCACCGGTCATCGGGTGGAGCGAGATCGCCGGCGTGAGCTGCACCGGTTCCTGGACGATGTGGCTGATCGGCTTGGTGGTGAGCTCGTCGTCGAACTCGTCGGCCACCGCGGGGTGGAGGCGGCGGTAGATGTCCGGTGTCGGCGGCTGGTCGAGATGGATGCTGGTCTGGCGCCGTCCGTACATGCCTGACAGCGTGAAGCGTGCGGTCCCGCCCACCGACTCGATGGTCGAACCGGTGAGCACGGTGCGACGGATCTTGATCTCCATGGCCTCGATCTCGGCCATGAACGCCAGGGTCTGTGATGGCACGCACAGCGTGTCGATCACGGTGCCGGCGTCCTCGTCGACGACCAGACCGGCGTTGGGATGACCGTCGCCCGGGTCGTCGGCGAGCCAGGCGTACACGCCGGTGTCGAGCCGGGCCAGGCTCACGGCGCACGCTCAGAACCGGCCCCGACCGTCGAATCGGTCGGGCCGGGCGTGTCGGATGGTCGAGAGGCGGGCCACCCGTGCATCGTGACACGTCGTCAGCAACGTTGGATCGTGGCGAAGTGCCGGCCGCCTTCTCGGCGGATCGACAGGAGCGTGAGCCCGGCGTCGGCCGTGATGCCGGCGATGCGGTCGTTGCCGACGACCGCCCATGGAAACCAGCTCGTCCGGTCGTCGCCGACCGAGATGCGGGCATCGACCACCTGGGTCGCCACCTCGGGGCCCGCCAGCTCGGCCACCACGCGACCGCCGGGCCGCAGCAGCTCGCGCACGCGGTGGAGCAGGCGGGCTGGGTCGCCGCCGATCCCGATGTTGCCGTCGAGCAGGACGGCCGAACCCCATCGACCGGTGCCGGGGAGCGGGTCGAACACCGAGCGGTGCAGCACCGGCGCGCCGAGATCGCGGGCTCGGTCCACCGCAGCGGTGCTGACGTCGACGCCGAGCGAGATCACGCCGGAGGCGGCCAGGTGGGTCACGATCCGGCCGGGGCCGCACCCGATGTCGAGCACGGGTTCGTCGAGGCCGTCGAGCGCGAGCAGGTCGGCAGCGTCGGGCGCGCCGAACCAGCGATCGGCGTCGGGTGCGAGGTTCATGCCGCAGCGGGAGACGAGTTTCACGGGGGGAGCGGTGGCGGTCACGTACGCGCGACGACCTGCTCGACCGCGTTCACCTCGGCGGCGAACCGGGTGGTGGGTGCGGCCCGGGCGAGGAGTCGGGCATCGTCGAATTCGTCGACATCGGTCATGGTCGCCAGCAGGTGGACCCGCTGGGCCAGTTCGCTCATACGCCGGCGCTGGGCTCGGCCCGTCTCGGCGGTGCTCATCGGGATGCCGGCGAAGACCCGGGTCGGCTCGACCGTCGGGTGGAAGCCGATCAGCCACCAGCCGCCGTCGGTGGCCGGGCCCAACACGGCGTCGGTCCCCGGCTGGGTCAGCCGGTTCATCGCATCGTCGAGGTCGGCGCTGGTCAGCTGTGGCGTGTCCATGCCGATCTGGATGCCCGGGCCGTCGGCGACCGTCGTCGCCTCGGCCCAGGCGCGGGCCAGGCGATGTTCGAACGAGCCCTCCGCCTGGGGGATCACCGTCGTCCCTGCGGGCAGCCACGGCCCCGGCTCGCCGTCCAGGGCGACGATCACCCGGTCGGCTCCCGCGCCCTGCGCCGCGTGGAAGGTGTCGGCCAACGCGGCCTCGGCGATGGTCGCGGCCTGCGCCCGCGTACATGGCGGGCACAGGCGCGTCTTCACCCGCCCGGGTACCGGTTCCTTGGCCACGACGAGGATGAACATCGGCGGGAACGTACCCAGGTGGCGACGAATCCATGCCTGGTTGCCCGCTTACGAAGTGCTGAACATCGCCATCGCCCGTCCCGTGGGCGAGGTGGCTCCGTAGCATCCGACACGTGAGCGAGCCCGCCGGGGACATCCCCCACATCGTCGTCGTCGAGGACGACATGGCCATCGCCGAAGTGGTGGTCCGCTATCTCGAGCAGGAGTCCTTCCGGGTCGACTCCTACGGCCACGGTGGCGAAGCGCTGGACGCACTGCTGGCCGAGCCACCGGACCTGCTCGTGCTCGACCTGATGCTTCCGGGCATCGACGGGATCGAGCTGTTCCGACGGCTGCGGGCCCTCGCGCCCGTGCCGGTCATGATGCTCACGGCCCGCGGGGAGGAGACCGACAAGGTAATCGGCCTCGAGATGGGCGCGGACGACTACCTCACCAAGCCGTTCTCGCCGCGAGAGCTGGTGGCCCGGGTGAAGGCGGTGCTGCGGCGGGTGCAGGGCGCGCTGGAGACCGTCGAGGCCGGGTCGTCGCCGGTGTTGACCGCGGGCGACCTCGAGGTCGACGTCGTGGCCCGCGAGGTTCGGCGAGCCGGGAGGGTGGTTTCCTTGACCGCCCGCGAGTTCGAGTTGCTCGCCTTTCTCGTGCGCAACCCGAAGCAGGCCTTCCGGCGGGAGGAGCTGCTCGAGAAGGTCTGGGGCTACACGTTCGGCGACACCTCCACGGTCACCGTCCACGTCCGCCGCCTACGGGAGAAGGTCGAGGCAGATCCGAGCGAACCCCACCATCTGGCCACGGTGTGGGGCGTGGGCTACCGGTTCGAGCCATGAACGCCCGGACCAGCACCCGCGCGCAGTTGATCGTCGTGGCGGTCGGGGTGGCGCTGACCGTCGCCGCCGCCTGGTTGCTCGACCTGCCCGGCCGCGACACCGTCGCGCTGGTGGGGCTCGCTGCCGGTGGCGCAGCGGCCGCCGCCGTCGTCGGCGTGCTCGTCCTGCGTTCGATGCGCACGGCGTCGCTCCGGGCCCAGGGGGTGGCGGTCGCGCTCGTCGCCGTGTTCGGCACCGGCGTGGGGGTGGTGCTCGCCGCCTATGCCATGTTCGTGTCTTCGCACGATCTCGGTGCTCTGCTCGTGGTGCTGCTGGCATCGTCGACGTCGGCGGTCGTCCTCGCTGTGCGGTTCGGCTCCCGCATCAGCACCGCCAGCCAGGATCTCGAGGGACTGGCCCGGCGGCTCGGCGACGGCGATCTGATCCTCGTCGGCGACGTGCCGGTCGCCCAGGAACTGCGCCGGTTGGCCGAGGAACTGCAGGTGGCATCGGAGCGTCTCGAGGAGGCGCGTCGCCGTGAGCGCTGCATGGAGACATCTCGTCGCGAGCTGATCGCCTGGGTCTCCCACGACCTCCGCACGCCCCTGGCCGGCATCCGCGCCATGGTCGAAGCGCTCGAGGACGGCGTCGTCGCCGGCGAGGACGACGTCGCCCGCTACCACGCCACCATTCGCCACGAGACCGATCGGCTCGCCATCCTCGTCGACGACCTGTTCGAGCTCAGCCGGATCGAGGCCGGGGCCCTCGACCTCGAGTTCGAGACCGTGACCCTCGGCGACGTCGTCTCCGAGGCAGTGGCCGCTGCGATGCCGGTGGCCAGCGCCAAGGGCGTGCGCGTCAGTGGTGCGCCGAATGGCGACGAGCCCACGCTGCTCGTCGCACCAGCGGAGCTGACCCGGGTGGTCCGGAACCTGCTCGACAACGCCATCCGGCACACCCCGGCCGGTGCAGACATCCAGGTCAGCACCGCCGTGTCCGACGGCAGCGTGACGCTGTCGGTGGCCGACGCCTGTGGGGGCATTCCCGAAGACGACCTCGGCCGCGTGTTCGACCTCGCCTTCCGCGGGGATGGTGCGCGCGGCAGCGGCGGTGGCGGTCTCGGGCTGGCCATCGCCCGGGGACTGGTCGATGCGCACAACGGGACCATCCGTGTCGAGAACGACGGGCCGGGCTGTCGGTTCACCGTCGAGCTGCCCGTCTCCCACTGAGGCCACCGACCGCGGCGTGCGCCGGTGGTTCTACCCGCCGGTAGCGTCGGAGACATGGCCGACTACTCCGTCCCCCTCGACGACATCCGCTTCGTCCTCGAGCACATCGCCGGGCTCGGCGATCTCGCGAGCTACGAGTCGTTCTCCCATGCCCAGTCCGACATGGTCGCGAGCATCCTCGAGGAGTGCGCCCGGTTCATGGAGAACGAGGTGGCGCCGCTCAACCGGGTGGGCGACGAGCAGGGCAGCGTGTGGCACCAGGACAACACCGTGACCACGCCCGAGGGGTTCATCGACGCCTACCAGGCCTTTGTCGCAGCCGGCTGGGGTGGCGTCCCGTTCCCCGAGGCCTACGGCGGCGGCAACTTCCCGTGGCTGGTCGGCATCGCCATGCAGGAGATGCTCGTCGCCTCGAACGAGTCGTTCTCGATGGCGCCGCTGCTCACCCAGGGCGCCATCGACGCGCTGCTCGAGCACGGCGACGAGACCCAGCGAGAGACGTTCCTGCCCAAGATGGTCAGCGGCGAGTGGGGCGGCACGATGAACCTGTCCGAGCCGCAGGCCGGCTCCGACGTGGGGGCCCAGCGGACCAAGGCAGTGAAGCAGGACGACGGGTCCTACGAGATCACCGGCACCAAGGTCTGGATCTCCTGGGGCGAGCACGACATGACCGACAACATCATCCACCTCGTGCTGGCCCGCACGCCCGAGGCGCCCCCCGGCACGAAGGGCATCTCGCTGTTCATCGTGCCCAAGTACCTCGTCGACGACGATGGTTCCCTGGGCGAACGCAACGCCGTGACGTGCCAGTCGATCGAGCACAAGCTCGGCATCAAGGCCTCGCCGACCTGCGTCCTCGACTACGAGGGCGCCACCGGCTACCTCGTCGGCGAGGAGAACCTCGGCATGGCCTACATGTTCACGATGATGAACAACGCCCGGCTCTCGGTGGGGCTACAGGGTCTCGCCGTGGGCGACCGCGCCTACCAGGACGCCCGCCAGTACGCGAACGAGCGCCAGCAGGGCCGCGCCATCGGTGCCGAGAAGGGCGAGCAGTCGTTCATCGTCGAACACCCCGACGTGCGCCGGATGCTGCTCACGATGAAGGCCCAGCTCGAGGCCCTGCGCTGTCTCATCTACCGCACCGCCCAGGGCATCGACATCGCCCAGAACGACCCCGACGAGCAGACCCGCACCACCGCCCAGGAGCGGGTCGACTTGCTGATCCCGATCTGCAAGGGGTGGGGCACCGACCTCGGCGTCGAGATCTCGTCGACCGCGATCCAGGTGTTCGGCGGCATGGGGTACGTCGAGGAGACCGGCGTCGCCCAGCACTACCGCGATGCCCGCATCGCACCGATCTACGAGGGCACCAACGGCATCCAGGCGATGGACCTGGTCGGCCGCAAGCTTCCGATGCGCGGCGGCGGGGTCATGAAGGACTTCATTGCCGACGTCGGACACACCGTCGAGCAGGTGCGCGCCGCGGGGGACGACTACGCGGTGATCGCCGATGCGCTGGCCGATGCGGTCGGCGGATTGAACGAGTCGACCGACTGGCTGATCGCCAACGGCCTCGAGGATCCGCTCCACGCGCTGGCGGCCGCCTCGCCGTACCTGCGCCAGTGCGGGATCGTGGCCGGCGGCTGGCTGTTGGCCGAGTCGGCCCTGGCGGCCAAGGAGCTGCTCGCCGGCGACGGTGGCGGCCACGACGACGCGTTCCTGTCGGCCAAATTCACGACCGCCCGCTTCTACGCGACCCAGCTACTGCCCCAAGCCAGCGGCCTCGTGGGCGCGGTCACCGCCGGCTTCGGCGACCTCATGGAGCTCGACCCCGCCCAGTTCTGAGGTCGGGTCCCGGTCCGGGTCAGCGCCGAGAGCCGAGATAGCTCTCGACCAGCTCGCTCGACTGGGCGAGCTCCTCGCCCGTCCCGGAGAGCACGATCTTCCCCTCAGCGAGGACGTGGGCCCGGTCGCACGCCTCGAGCGCGATCGCAGTGTTCTGCTCGACGAGCAAGATGGGCGTGCGTGTCGCGAGCTGGCTGAGCGCGCCGAAGACTGCTTCGGCGGTGGTCGGCGCCAGCCCGAGCGACGGCTCGTCGAGCAGCAGCAGGCGGGGTGTTCCCACCAGGGCCCGACCGATGGCCAGCATCTGTTGTTCGCCGCCGGACAGCGCCCAACCCGCGCGGCGACGGAGCGGCCCGAGCGCGGGGAACAGGTAGACGGAGGCGTAGGCAACCGCGGCCAGGCTCGTCAGGTCGGCGTCGTACTCCGAGGCGTAGGTTTCGTTCACCTCCGGGTCGTCCTCGCGTGGGTTGCAGTCAGCGAGCGCGATGGTGGCGTCCTGCTGCGCGGGCGAGAGGGCCCGGTAGATGACCTCGGTCGACGTAGAGCCGAACATCAGCGTGTCGAGCGCGTCGTTGTCCTCGGCACCGGGTACCCGGGACAACCGCGCCGATCGGCGCGGACGCGCGTCCTTGTTGGTCGTACGCGCCGATCCTTCGGTTGGATGTCCGGTGTGCTTGGTCGAGGTTCGGCGCGGACGCGCGTCGTTGTTGGTCGTACGCGTCGACCGGCGCGATCGTCCTCCGGGGTGTCTGGCCCTCGGATCAGGCCAGCTGGCGGAAGCAGGTGCGGACCTCGTCGACGAAGAGGTCGGGGACCTCGAACGCGGCGAAGTGGCCACCTCGTTCGAGCTCGTTGAAGTGGACGAGCTGCTCGCCGAAGTGGGCCTCGGCCCAGCGTCGTGACGTGCGGAAGATCTCCCGGGGGAAGATGCTGCACCCCACCGGCACCTGGGGCACCTCGAACGGTGGGGAGTCGAAGCTCTCCCAGTAGAGCCGGGCGCTCGACGCGCCGGCGTTGGCGAGCCAGTAGAGCATCACGTTGTCGAGCAGGTGGTCGCGGTCGACCGCGTCCTCGGGGTGGCCGTCGTTGTCGGTCCACTGCTGGAACTTCTCGACGATCCAGCCGAGCTGGCCGACGGGGGAGTCGGCCAGGCCGTACCCCAACGTCTGCGGACGCGTGCTCTGGATCTTCGAGTAGCCCGTGCCCCACTGGCGGTGCCACTCGAAGTCGGCGATCGTCTGCTGCTCGGCCTCGGAGAGGTCGTCGGTCGACGACGGGATCACGATCGGCATGTTGAGGTGCACGCCGGCGCAGTGGTCGCCGTGGCGGGCGCCGATCAACGTCGTCACCATCGAGCCCCAGTCGCCGCCCTGGGCCACGTACCGGTCGTAGCCGAGCCGGGCCATGAGGGTGTCCCACGCCGCGGCGATGCGGCCCACGCCCCATCCCGGTTCGGTGGGCTTGGCCGAGAACCCGTAGCCGGGCAGCGACGGGCACACCACGTGGAACGCGTCCGCGGCGTCGCCGCCGTGGGCGGTCGGGTCGGTCAGTGGTCCGATCACGTCCTGGAACTCGGCGATCGAGCCGGGCCAGCCGTGGGTCATCACCATCGGACGGGCGTGCTCGTGGGGCGAGCGGACGTGGAGGAAGTGGACGTCGAGCCCGTCGAGGTCGGTCACGAACTGGGGGAACTCGTTGAGACGAGCCTCCCGCGCCCGCCAGTCGTAGGTGTCGCGCCAGTACGTCGCCAGCTCCTGCACGTAGGAGCGCGGGATGCCCTGCGACCAGTCGTCGACGGTCTCCTCATCGGGCCAGCGGGTGGCGTCGAGCCGCCGGTGGAGGTCGTCGAGGTCGTCGTCGGGGACCTCGATGCGGAACGGGCGGATGTCGGTCGGGTCGGTCATGCGCCTGGCTTTCTGGGTCTGGAGGTCAGGAGTGGTCGGCGAGCACGGCGGTGGCCAGTGGCGGCCAGGCCTCGATGGCCCACGGTCCGAAGTCGCGGTCGGTGAGGACCACGAGCCCGAGTCCATCGGTGCCGGCCTCGGGATCGAACCACACGAAGGTGCCCGTCTGCCCGAAGTGGCCCCACGTGCGGGGGGAGTTGTGCGGCGAGGTCCAGTGCGGATCCTTGTGCCCGCGCACCTCGACCCCGAGCCCCCACGGGTTGGGGTCCTGCTTGCCGAAGCCGGGCAGGACGCCGGCGAGGTCGGCGAACGCCGGTGTGGTCATGGCCTCGACGGTCGGTGCCGCGAGCAGGCGATGGGTGACCACGCTGGCGAGCACGGCGCAGACATCGTCGACGGTGGAGCGGTGGGCGTGGGCGGGCGAGCCCGTGAGCTCGGTCCCGGTCAGTCCGAGGGTCTCGACCAGCGCAGCACGCGCGTACTCGGCGTACGACATCCCCGCCCGCTCCTCGAGATGCGAGCCGAGGACCTCGAAGCCCAGGTTCGAGTAGACGCGACGGTTGGCCGGCGGTCCCAGCGGGGTCGGGTCACCGTCCGGCGGCAGTCCACTGGCGTGGGCGAGCAGGTGGCGGACCGTCGAGCCGGGCGGGCCAGCTTCGTCGTCGAGGGAGATCGTGCCCTCCTCCGTCGCCAGGTGGAAGGTGACCGCCGCCAGCACCTTCGACAGCGAGGCGAGCGGGAACGTCGCGCGCGTGTCGCCGTGGGTGGCGAGGATGCCGTCGGGCGCGAACACCGCACCCGCCGCATTCGCCACGTCCCACCCGTCGAGTTGTGCCAGCGCGGTCAAACCGCGTCCCAGATCATCGAGTGCTCGGCGTCGGGGTCGAGCAGGCTGAGCGGGTCCTGCTTGTCGATGTGGCCGATCAGGCCGCGGTAGGTGCCGTAGCCGCACAGACGAGCGAGGCGCGTGTCGAACGTCCGGGCGATCTCGGTGGGGATGCCGAGCTGCTGGTTCTCCTGCTGGCGGATCATGCCCGCGCAGTAGTTGTCGGCGATACCGACCCGGCGCTCGTCGGTGGTGTTGGTGCCGCCGCCGTGCCAGAGGCTGCCGTGCCACACCAGCACGCTGCCCGCGGGCATCTCGGCCGCGATCGTGTCGTACTGCTCGCCGATCTCGGGGTAGTCGGGGTCCTTGTGGGAACCGGGCACGAGCCGCGTGGCGCCGTTGGCCTCGGTGAAGTCGGTGATGGCCCACATCGAGTTGCACACCAGTGCCTGGCCGGTGCGGGGCAGGCCGATCACCTGGTCGTCGGAGTGGATGGGCTGGGCGGTCTCGCCGCCGCGGATGTCGATCGACGACAGCGTCGACAACAGGCAGCCGTCGTCGAGGACGCGCTCGACCACGGGCAGCACGCAGGGTGCCGTCGGGACCTGCTGGAAGATCTCGCCGTGTACCAGCAGGTTGTACACCCGGTACGTGGCGCGGCCCTCGAAGCCGTTGTCGGCGGGGGAGAGCGAGCGCTCCTCGATGATCCGGTCGAGCTCGCCGAGGATCGACGTGGCGAAGGCGGCGTCGAAGGCGTCCTCGACGATGGTGTAGCCCTGCTCGTCGATCTCGGCGGTGTGACGGTCGGCCTCAACGTCGGTGAGCGTGCGCATCACCGCGATGGTAGGCACTCCTCCGGTGGCTGCCAGCTTCGAGGACGCGGTGCGGGAGGTCGTCCGCTCGATTCCCGCTGGCGAGGTCCTGACCTACGGCGAGGTCGCCCTCGAGGCCGGACGGCCGGGCGCCGCGCGCGCCGTTGGCCGCATCCTGGCCAGCTCCGGCGGCCCCCTGCCGTGGTGGCGGGTCGTGACCGCCGACGGGCGCCTCGTCCCCGGCAACGAGGCCGAGCACCGCCGCCAGCTGCGGGCGGAGGGGGTGGAGACCACCGGCCGCCGTGTTCGCAACATGCGATGCTGACGGTCTCGACTGCACGCCACCTTCTGACCCCCCGGACTTGGTGGTGGCCGAGGGGCCCGGGGAGCGGGAAGGTGGCGATGCGGGGTGATCTCCGGAGCGCCGGTAACCTGGTTGCCAACATGACGACTTTCGCAGACCTCGGCCTCGACCAGGACATCGTCGACGCCCTCGCCTCGCAGGGGATCGAGAAGCCGTTCCCCATCCAGGAGCTGACCATCCCCGACGCCCTCGCCGGACGCGATGTGTGCGGCAAGGCCAAGACCGGCTCGGGCAAGACGCTCGCGTTCGGCGTGCCGATGGTGATGGCCCTGCCCGATCCGAGCGAGATCCGACACGGGCCGGCCGGGCTCGCCCTGTGCCCCACCCGGGAGCTCGCGGTCCAGGTCGCCGAGGTGCTCGAGCCGCTGGCCAAGCTCAAGGGCCACACCATCACCGCGGTCTACGGCGGCGAGAAGATCGAGAAGCAGATCACGTCGATCGGCAACGGCACCGGCATCATCGTGGCCACACCCGGTCGGCTCATCGACCTGCTCCAGCGTGGCGACGTCCACCTCGACGAGGTCAAGATGGTCGCGGTCGACGAAGCCGACCGCATGGCCGACATGGGCTTCCTGCCCCAGGTCGAGTGGGTGCTGCGCCACGTACCCGGCGGCCACCAGACGCTGTTGTTCTCGGCCACGCTCGACGGCTCCGTCGGCGCTTTGGTCGACCGGTACCAGACCAACCCGGTCACCAAGGAGGTCCTGTCCGACACCGTCACCGTCGAGCAGATGCACCACCGCTTCCTGCGCGTCCACGAGATGGACAAGGCCAAGGTCGCGGCGGCGATCGTCGACCACGGGAACCGGACCTTGATCTTCTCGAACACCAAGCGCGCCGCCGACCGCTTGTCGAGCGAGTTGAAGAAGCTCGACGTGCGGGCCGAGGCCATCCACGGCGACCTCCCCCAGCGGGCGCGCGCCAAGGCCCTGAAGCGGTTCTCCGAGGGACAGATCCAGGCGCTCGTCGCCTCCGACGTGGCGGCCCGTGGTCTCGACATCGACGACATCGACACCGTCGTCCACTGGGACCCGGCCCCCGATCACAAGACCTACCTCCACCGGTCGGGCCGCACGGCACGCGCCGGCACCGACGGTGTGGCGGTCACCCTGCTCATCTGGAACGAGGAGATGCCCGTCAAGCTCCTCCAGCGCCGCCTCGGCCTCGAGGACCTTCCGATCGTGGAGGTCTTCTCCAACGACGAGCGTCTGAAGGACCTCGCTGGCTGGGATCCCGTCTCGGCCTGACCCCAGCGTTGCTCCGGGAGCATCGGGACCCAGCGGGTGCTCACGAGCCGTCCCATGGTGAGACGACGAACGCGGGGCACGGGCCATCCGAAAGATCTCCGCCGGGCGGCGGGATCCCTCCCCGGGCCGGACACGTCTGTGAGCATGGAGGCGTGTCCGGTCCGGGAGCGGTCGTCGCCGCCGCGTTCGCCGCGCGCTGCGCCGAGCGTCGCCTCGACGCCCACCCGGCGCTCGCGGTCCTGGGCCACGACGACGGTCGTCCCGCTCACGACCCCGATCCGGCGCGCTCGTTGGGCGCCGTCCACGAACAGCTCGTCGTCGGCGAGGCGCGGGTGTCCCGTGGGGCCTGGTACACGCCGGACTGGCTGGCGGCCGATCTGGTGGCACGCGCGTTCCCCGAGCCGGGCGCGGTGGCTGACCCGGCCTGCGGTGGAGGCGCGTTCCTGCTCGCGGCGGCCCGGCGGCTGCGCGCCTTCGGTGTCGCGCCGGAGCGCATCGTCGCGGAGCTGCTGGTCGGCGTCGACATCGATCCGCTCGCCGTGGCCGTGTGCGAGGCCGAGCTGTGGTTGTGGTCGGCCGACGAGGGCCGGGAGACGCTTCCCGGCCGTGTGACGGTCGGCGATGCGCTCGCGGGCGACAAGCTCCCGCGGGTCGACGCGGTCGTGGGCAACCCCCCGTTCCTCGGTCAGCTCAAGACCGGGACCGCCGTGGACGCCGAGCGCCGCCGACGGTTGGCAGCGCGTTGGGGCGACGCGGTGCAGGCCTACACCGACAGCGCCGGGCTGTTCCTCCTGGCCGCCGTCGACGCGGTCCGTCCCGGCGGACGCGTCGTCATGGTCCAGCCCCAGTCCGTGCTCGCCGCCCGTGACACGGCACGCGTGCGGGCGCGGGTGGCTGATCTCGCCGAGCTCGAGGACTGCTGGGTGGACGACGGCACGGCCTTCGAGGCCTCGGTGCACGTGTGCGCACCGGTCCTGCGCCGGCGGGACGACCATGTCCCCAACCCCGGGGCCGAGCTGTCCTGGGTGGAACCCATCCTGCGGGCCAACGGGGTGCCCGCCACGACCGCCACTGGCACGGCGACCGTCGCGGACCGCGGGACCGTGCTGGCCGGGTTCCGTGACGAGTACTACGGCTTGGTCGACCACGTGCACGAGGGTGGCGACGGTCCCCGCCTGGTGACGTCGGGCTCGATCGACCCCTTCCGGGTGCGGACGGGCTCGGTGCGCTTCGCCAAGCAGCGGTGGACGTGCCCGACGGTCGACACGGCGTCGCTGACCGGACGGGCGTGCCGGTGGACAGCGGACCAGCACGGCCCGAAGCTGCTGGTCGCCAGCCAGACCAAGGTCGTCGAGGCCGCGGTGGATCCCGACGGCCGCTACCTCGCTGGGGTGCCCGTCATCGTCGTCCGACCGCACGACCACGCCGAGTTGTGGCACCTGGCCGCGGCGCTTCACGCGCCGTGCGTCTCGACGTGGATGCTGCGTCGGACCATCGGGACCGGGCTCAGCGCCGGCGCGTGCCGGCCGACGGCCGCGCTCATCGCGCAGGTCCCGCTCCCGGACCACCGGGATGTCTGGGACGAGGCCGCCGGCCTGGCCGAGCGGATGGCCGCCGGCGAGTCCGTGGCCGAGGCCTTTGCCGTCTCGTCCGACGCGGCCTACGGCGTCGACGACGCGGAGCTGCGGTCCTGGTGGCTCGACCGCGTCCCGGTACCGTGACCCGCCCATGAACGACCTCCGCACGAGCCTGGCCGGCGGTGCGTCCGTGCTGATGCCCGGCGCCTGGGACGCGCTGTCGGCCCGACTCGCCGCCGACGCCGGGTTCTCCACCGTCTTCCTGTCCGGGTACTGCGTGTCGGGCACCCAGCTGGGATTGCCGGACTACGGGTTCCTCACCCAGACCGAGATGGCCGACCAGGCCCGCAAGGTCATCGCCGCCAACCCCGGACTCGGGGTCGTGGTCGACGGCGACACCGGCTACGGCAACGCCCTGAACGTCATCCGCACCATCGAGCTGTGGGAGCAGGCCGGGGCAGCCGGGTTGTTCATCGAAGATCAGGTCTGGCCCAAGCGGTGCGGGCACCTCGGCGGCAAGCAGGTGGTACCCGCCGGCGAGTGGCTCGCCAAGATCCGGGCCGCCGTCGACCATCGCCGCGAGCTGTTCGTGTGCGCCCGCACCGACGCCCGGGCCGCGGTCGGCCTCGACGAGGCCATCGAGCGCGCCAAGAGGGCCGTCGACACCGGTGCCGATGCCGTGTTCGTCGAGGCGCCCGAGACCACCGAGGAGATGGAGCGCATCGCCGCCGACGTGCCGGCGCCGGTCCTGGTGGCCAACATGGTCGAGGCCGGCAAGACGCCGTTGCTCACTCCCGACGAGCTCACCGAGCTCGGCTTCCGGCTCGTGGTCTCGCCGCTGAGCGCGCTGTTCTCCATGGTGGCCGCGGTGCGGACCTCGCTCGAGCTGCTGGCCTCGGCCGGCTCGCTCCGCGACGACCTCGACCGGTTGGTGTCCTTCGACGAGTTCACCGAGATCGTCGGCCTGCCGGCCGTCACCGCCACCGAGGAGCGCTACCGCACCTGATCCTGGGTCGGCGGACGAAGGATCGGCGCGTTCGCGCGTTCATGGTGGTGCAACGCGCCGATCGGCGCGTCGCTCCACGGGGTCGGGTGGGGCGTGTCAGGTCTGGGTGAAGTAGAGCTGGAACTCGATGGTGCCCTCGTCGTCGACCGACACGACGATCGGCGCCGACGGCGCCTCGACCCCGTAGTCACCGAAGACCACCGGCGCCGATCCGACCACGACCAGGACACCGTCGACGAGCCGGGCGTCGAGCTCGAGCTCGATGTCGTTCGTGATGCCCTTGATGGTCATCTCGCCCGTGGCGGTGACGCTGATCGTCTCGCCCTCGGCCGGGAGCTCGCCGAGCTCGATCGGTTCGGTGAGGGTGAACGCGGCGGTCGGGAACTCGTCGGTCGCCAGAGCCTCGTGCACGCGGTCGTCGCGGCGAGCCTCGTTCGTCTCGATCTGGGTCATGTCGACCGTGATGTCGACCGCGGTCACCGTGGTGCTCTCGATGGTGAGCGACCCCGCCACGCCCGGGGTCCGCCCGACCGCCGTGGAAGCACCGACGTTGGCCAGCTCCTCGTCGACGCGGAACCCGGCCTGGAGCCCGTCGAACTGCTCGCCGGCCTCGGCATCGATCTCCCAGGTCCCCTCGACCTCGTTGTCCGGGTCGGCGCTGTCGGTGTCGTCGCCCGCGGTGTCGCTCGTGTCGTCCGCGCCGGCGGTGTCACCCGAGGCGTCGTCCTCGCCCTCGGCGTCCTCGGCGGCCGATTCGATGTCGAACTCGGCGGGGGAGTCGTCCCGGATGAAGAAGTACCAACCGCCGCCGGCTATGAGCGCGACGGCGACGACCGCGACGGTGATCAGCGGCCACCGTCGGGATGCCTTCGAGTCGGTCGTGGGAGCTGGCGTGGGGTCGGACATCGAAGTCACTTCGTCGGTTGCCGTTCGGTCACAGGAGAGGTGGCGAGCGGGAAGCGCACAGAGAAGCGGGCGCCGCCTGAGGCCGCCCGGTCGAGCGTCACGGCGCCGCCGTGGGTCTCGACGATCGACTTCACGATCGACAGGCCCAGACCGGAACCGTCGGCCGGGTTCTCGTCGGCACGGGTGGCACGCCAGAAGCGATCGAACGCCCGGGGCCGGTCGGCGTCGTCGAAGCCGGGGCCGTCGTCGGCGATGACGATCTCGACCTCGTCTCCGTCGACGCGGGCCTGCACGTCGACGGTGGTGCCGGGTGGTGTGTGCGCACCGGCGTTGCCGAGCAGGTTGTCGAAGACCTGGCGGAGCTGGTCGGCGTCACCCATCACGACCAACGGCTCCCGGCCCTCGACGGCGAGGTCCCAGGTGCGGTCGTGGTCAGTGACCCGCATGGCATCGACGGCCTCGCCCACCACCCGACCCGCGTCCACCCGCCGGTAGGTGGGCGAGCGCTGCTGGTCCAGGCGAGCGAGCAGCATCAGGTCGTCGACCAGGCGGCCCATCCGCGTGGCCTCCGCCTCGATGCGCTCCATGCCGAGCGCCACCTCCTCGGGATCGCTCGCGCCCTGGCGGTAGAGCTCCGCGTAGCCGCGCAGCGAGGTCAGCGGGGTGCGCAGATCGTGGGAGGCGTCGGCCACGAAGCGCCGCATGCGCTTCTCCGACGCGGATTTCTCGTCCACGGCCGACTGGATGCGATCGAGCATCGTGTTGAGCGCCGTGCCCAGCCGGCCCACCTCGGAGGCCTCGTCGCCCGCTTCGGTCCGCTGGTCGAGGTCGCCGTCGGCGATCCGACCTGCCGTGGTGATCATCCCGTCGATGGGGGAGAACGCCCGGCGGACCAGCAGCCACGACAGCAGCCCGACCACGCCGATCGCCCCCAGGCCCACCGCGAGCTGGATGCGGCGGGCTTCTCGCAGGGTCGCGTCGACGTCCTCGAGCGTCACTGCGACCACCGTGGTCACGCCTCCGGGCCCGCGCAGGCTCACGGCCCGGTAGCGGGGGCCGTCGCTGGTCGAGCCCACGGTCTCGATCCCTTCGTCCGGATCGAGGTCGGCGGCGTCAGGGAGGGGATCCGGGTCCTGGTCGGTACCCGATGCCACGGACGCCAGCACGGCACCCTCCGGTCCGTACCGGACCACGGCGACGCGGCTGCGCCGGTCGATGCGGGCCTGACCTCTCGGGCCCCGCTCGAGCAGCTGGTCGCGCAGATCGAGGTCCACGGCGCCGCTGGCGAACTGCTCGTCCACGTTGGCGACGAGGCGGTCCTCCAGGCGCTCCACCACCAGGAACGATCCGAGCGCGATCGCCACGGCCATGGTGGCTGCGACACCCAGGACGAGACGCCGACGGATCATGCCCGGGCCCGGCCGTCGCGGCTCATGGTTCGCTGCGCAGCACGTACCCGAAGCCGCGCACGGTGTGGATCAGCTTCGGGTCCCGGTCGTCGACCTTCTTGCGGAGGTACGAGATGTAGTTCTCGACCACGCTGGCGTTGCCGTCGAAGTCGTACTCCCACACGTGGTCGAGGATCTGGGACTTCGACACCACCTGCTCCCGGTTCAGGAGCAGGAAGCGCAGCAGCTTGAACTCGGTCGGGGACAGGTTGATCGGCTCGTCGCCGCGGCTGACCCGCATGCTGCCCTCGTCGAGGGACAGGTCCCGGTACTGCAGCGACGTGGTCGGCTCGGCGGCCTGCTGGGTCCGGCGAAGCACGGCCCGCACCCGGGCCACGAGCTCGTCGATGCTGAACGGCTTGGTGATGTAGTCGTCACCGCCCTTGGTGAAGCCCTGGAGCATGTCCTCCTTGGCATCGCGGGCGGTGAGGAATACGACCGGGGTCTGGTTGCCGTCGTCGCGCAGCTCCCGGCAGATCTCGAACCCATCGCGGCCGGGGAGCCCGACGTCGAGGACCAACAGGTCGGGCGCGTCGCGCTGCACGAGACGGATGGCGTCGTCGCCCGACGACGCGGTGAGCGGTTCGAGACCGGCGATCCGCAGGGCGCTCGACACCAGGTCCCGGATGTAGACCTCGTCGTCGACCACGAGCACACGTGCGTCTCCCATGGGACCAGTCAACCGTTCGAACCTGGGAGTTCGCTCACAACGGGCGCGGAGGTCGCCCGTGCCCGGCCCATGAACCGGTGCCGCGCGCTTCGATGTCGCTCCGCGACGGCCCGGAGGGTAGGATGCTTGCCGAACGACAACAGCATCGAGAGCGGCCCGGTCTCGCCCGGGTCCGGCAACCTGGGATCGGACACCCAAGGTGCCTCCCGCCGTCGGCGGGGATGTGGCCCTCCGGGGCAACCAAGGGTCCGGGGAACTCCCCAAACATCGGGTGTCCGCCCCCTCCGAGGAGGTGGCAACGACATGGCAGACGAGGTCCGCGGGGAGTCGGATCCCGCGACGCCCCTCGGCGCCCGCGGTGGTCCCACCTCCGGCATCGACGACAACGGCCATCCCCTCGCCGATCTCGGTCGCCGCGCCCATCCCAGCGCCCTGCCGGCGTCGGGCGCGTGGCGTCCGGGCGACGACCCCGGCAACCGTCGGTTCGTCACCGTCGCTGGCGGCCGGCCGTTCGCGCTCGAAGGGGGCACGGTCCTCGACTCGGTCGAGATCGCCTACGAGACCTACGGCACGCTCAACGCCGACGCGTCGAACGCGATCCTCGTGTGTCATGCGTTGACCGGCGACAGCCACGTGGCCGGTCCCCAGACGCGCGCCCATCCCACGCCCGGCTGGTGGAACGGCAGCGTCGGCCCCGGCAAGGCGATCGACACCGACCGCTACTTCGTGGTGTGCCCCAACGTGCTGGGCGGCTGCCAGGGTTCGACCGGGCCGGCATCGCCCCACCCCGACGACGGCAAGCCCTACGGCTCGCGCTTCCCGGTCGTCTCGATCCGCGACATGGTCCGCAGCCAGATCGCGGTCGCCGAGGAGCTGGGCATCAACCGGTGGCACAGCGTGATCGGCGGTTCGATGGGCGGGATGCAGGCGCTGGAGTGGGCGATCATGTATCCCCACCGGGTCGGCTCCATCGCGGTGATCGCCAGCTGCGAGGCCGCGTCGGCGCAGCAGATCGGGTGGTGGTCGGTGGGCCGCCGGGTGATCCGGATGGACCCGGCCTGGCGCGACGGCGACTACTACGACGCCGAGCCCGGCGACGGACCCCACGAAGGTCTGGCTGCCGCCCGCATGGTCAGCCAGATCACGTTCCGCTCCGACAGCGTCTTCACCGACCGCTTCGGTCGCGAGCTGGTCGACTCCCTCGACGGCTTCCAGCTGTGGCAGCGCTTCCAGGTGGAGCGCTACCTCGAGTACCACGGCGACAAGCTGGTGCGACGCTTCGACGCCAACACCTACCTCGTGCTCACCAAGGCCATGGACCTCCACGACATCGGTCGGGGTCGCGACGGACCCGAGCACGCCATGCAGCGCATCGACGCGCCCGTGCTGTCGGTCGGGGTCACCAGCGACCTGCTCTATCCCCACGACCAGGCCCGTCGCATCACCGACCAGGCCCGCGCGGTGGGTGTGCCCGCCGCGTACCGCGAGCTCGACAGTCCCCACGGCCATGACGCGTTCCTCATCGAGCACGAAGCCGTGGCCGAGGTCGTGGCACCCTTCCTCGAGAACCCGACCGAGTACGTCGCCGCCTTCGACCCGACCGACCCGAGGAACGACACCCATGGCCGATGAGCGCGAGCTCCGCCCCGAGACCCGGGCCATCCACTCGGGTCGGCGCGCCAATCACGGCTCGATCGCCCCACCCATCTGGCCGTCGTCCACCTACGAGTTGCGCGATCTCGCGGCCAGCTCGCGGATGGCCACGCAGCCGTTGACCACCGAGTTCTACGGGCGGAACGGCACGCCGACGGCGCAGGCCTTCGCTGACACCGTCGCCGAGCTCGAAGGGGCCGAGGCCGGCATCGCCTTCGGCTCGGGAATGGGTGCGGTCGCCTCGGTCGTGCTCGGCATGTGCTCGCAGGGCGATCGCATCGTCGCCCAGGACTCGATGTTCTCGGTCACCACCCAGCTGCTGACGATGGTCTGCCCGCGGTTCGGGATCGAGGTCGACTTCGTCGATGCCTTCGACACCGACGCCCTGCTGGCCGCCGTCGCCGCGAAGCCGACCCAGCTCGTCTGGGTCGAGACCCCGGCCAACCCGATGTTGTCGATCGTCGACCTCGAGGCGGTGGGCGGCATCGTCGGGCCGTTCACGGTCGTCGACTCCACGATGGCCACCCCCGCGCTCCAGACGCCCCACGAGTTCGGGATCGACCTCGTGGTCCACTCGGCCACCAAGGGCATCGCCGGCCACAACGACGCCGTGCTCGGCGTGGTCACGGCCGAGCGCGAGCTGATCGATGTCGTCTGGGCCCACCACGTGCTCCACGGTGCGGTCGCCTCGCCGTTCGACGCGTTCCTCGGTCTGCGGGGCGCCCGGACGCTGCACGTCCGGCTGCGCCAGCAGTGCGAGACCGCCCAGGTCCTGGCCGAGCGACTCGAGGCCCACGACGGCGTCGCCGAGGTCCGCTACCCGGGCCTGCCCAGCCATGACCAGTTCGACCTGGCCAAGCGCCAGATGCGAGCCGGCGGCGCGGTCGTCGTCGCCGACCTGGCCGGTGGCTACGACGCCGGCGTCGCGATGGTCGAGTCGGTCGATGTCGCCATCCCGGCCCTGTCCTTCGGCGGTACCGAGACGCTCGTGACCCACGCCGCGTCGATGTCCGCGGCCACGCTGTCCGCCGACCAGCGGGCCACCATGGGCATCTCCGACGGGCTGATCCGTATGTCCGTCGGCCTCGAGCACCCCGACGATCTCGTCGACGATCTGGTGGCCGCCATCCGCTGAGCGCGCGCGAACAGGAGCGAGCGATGGGCCAGGAATCCCGCCGTCCCCGCGGTTGCAGATGTGGCGACCGATCCATCGGCGCGTGCGCTCGGCAGCGGTCCGGCGGTGGGGCGTGCCCGAGCTGATCGAGGTCGAGACCTACCGCCGGCAGGCCGACGCCGTGGTCGGGCGCCGCATCGTCGCGGTCCCGGTGCTCGACCCGCTCGGCCTCCGGGGCACCGATCCCGACGCGGTGCGCGCCGAGCTGGTCGGGCTGCGGATCGAGGGCACCGCCCGGATCGGCAAGCTCCTGCTGCTCGGCACCGACGGGCCCACCATCGGGCTGCGCTTCGGGATGACCGGCCGGCTGCTCGTCGACGGCGATGCCGACATCGCGCGACTCGGGTACGGCGGCCGGCGTGACGAACCCGCCTGGGATCGCTACGTGCTGACCTTCGAGCGCGGTGATCTGCGCATCCGCGATCCTCGCCGGCTGGGCGGGCTCGAGATCGATCCCGACGTCGACCGGCTGGGCCCGGATGGGGCCACGATCACCGCCGACGAGCTCGCGACCGCCGTCGCCGGGTCGACGGTTGCGCTCAAGGCCCGCCTGCTCGATCAGCGACGGGTCGCCGGGCTCGGGAACCTCCTGGTCGACGAGACGCTCTGGCGGGCCGGGCTCGACCCCGGGCGGTCCTGTGCCGAGCTCGCCGCCGACGAGGTGGTCGAGCTGGCGCCGACCATCGTGTCGACGGTCGCCGAGCTGACCGAGCGGGGCGGTAGTCACACCGGTGACCTCCAGGAAGCCCGGGTTCCGGGCTCGGCGTGCCCGCGCGACGGCGCGACCCTGGTGCGCAGCACGGTGGGCGGACGCACGACGTACCACTGTCCGGCACACCAGCGCTGACCGGCGTTCGGCGGCTGGGTCGGTACCGGGGGCGACACTACGCTCGTCCCTTCATGTCGCCCCCCGTTCCCCCCGCCCGGCTCCGGCTCCGCTTCGCGCTGCTCGTCATCGTGAGCGCGGCGGCGTTGATGGTCGTCCTGCCGGCGGGCGCATCGGGCCAGCTCCCGGGTATCGGCGGCGGCACGACCACGACGGCGCCGACGTCCACGACCACGCCGACATCCACCACCACGACGGTGCCGACCACGTCGACGACCTTCCAGACCACCACGACCGTCCGGACCGCGACTTCGTTCCGGTCGACGACCACGTTCCGCTCGACCACGACCGACGACGTGTCATCCACCACCGAGCCGCCCGTCACCACGACCACCGGGCGCGACCTGCTGGTGGCCGGCGACGGCACCGAGGGGTCCGAGTCGACCACGACGTCCACCACAGCCGCCGAGGCGTCTGACGACGACGAGGTCAGCGAGTCGACGATGCTCTGGCTGATCGTGGCCGGGCTCGTCGCCGTCGCCCTGCTGATCGGACTGTGGACCTACCGGTACTGGAAGTCGACGCGCCCGCTGGCGGCCACCCCCGCCCGCGACGACGACTCCGGTCGGGGTTCGGATCCGACGACGGTCTTCTAGGATCGGAAGTGCCCATGAGTGAAGAACTCGACATCGACGCCATGATCCAACGCTTCAAGGAGCGGGCCATGGCGGTGAAGAAGCGGAACCTGCCGCCCGTCGCCGGCGAGGAGCGGACCCGGTTCATCGAGCAGGCCCAGACCGACTTTCGCGACTTCGCGATGATCGGCGACGCCGAGGGCACGCTCGAGGACGGCATCCTCCACCTGAAGATCGACCTCCGTCCCGACGACGAGTAGCTGATTCCGCGCCGGCATCGTCACGCGATAGATTGACCGCTCCCCACGCGGGTGTAGCTCAGTTGGCTAGAGCGCAACCTTGCCAAGGTTGAGGTCGCCGGTTCGAACCCGGTCACCCGCTCCAGACGAACGAACGGGGTCGCTCGCCGGCCCCGTTCGACTTCGTTTCGGCGCCCGCCCGAGGAGAGCTGCTGGTGGGGTCACGAGCCGCGGGCGATCCATTCGTCGAGGTGCGGAGCCTCGTCGCCGATGGTGGTGGTGTCGCCGTGGCCGGTGTGGACGACGGTCTCGGCGGGCAGCGTGAACAGCTTGGACCGGATCGACTCGATGATGGTGTCGAAGCTGGAGAACGACCGGCCGGTGGCGCCCGGCCCGCCGTTGAACAGCGTGTCGCCGCCGAAGACGCGGGCATTGGCCGGGTCGTGGAGGCAGATGCCGCCGGGGGAGTGCCCGGGCGTGTGGATCACGTGGAGGTCGGTGCCGGCGACGGTGATGACGTCGCCCTCGGCGAGCGAGCCGTCCGGGGCATGCTCGGGGTACACCTCGTCCCACAGCATCCGGTCGTCGTCATGGATGAGGACCGGGGCGCCGGTGGCGCCGGCGAGGTCGGCGGCCGCGTTGATGTGGTCGTTGTGGCCGTGGGTGCAGACGATGGCGGCCACGGCCCGGTCGCCCACCGTCTCGATGATGGGACCGGCCTCGTGGGCGGCGTCGACCACGAGCACCTCGTCGTCGTCGCCCACCAGCCAGATGTTGTTGTCGACCTCGTGGTCCTCCCCGTCGATGGAGAAGATCCCCGAGGTCACGACGTGTTCGACTCGCGCGGTCATACCACCACCACGCTACGGAGCACCTCACCCCGCTCCATCTTGTGGAACGCGTCCTCGACCGCGTCGAGCTCGATGCGCTCGGTGACGAACTTGTCGAGGTCGAAGCGACCCTGCAGGTAGAGCTCGACCAGGGCGGGGAAGTCACGAGAGGGCAGGCAATCGCCGTACCAGCTCGGCTTGAGGGCACCACCCCGGCCGAAGAACTCGATCATCGGGATGTCGGGCATCTTCATGTCGGGGGTCGGGACGCCCACCTGGACGACCCGGCCGGCCAGATCGCGGGCGAAGAACGCCTGCTCGAGCACGGCCGGGTTGCCGACAGCCTCGACGCAGACATCGGTGCCGAAGCCGTCGGTGAGGCCGCGGATGGCCTCGACGGGGTCGGTCTCCGACGCGTTGACGGTGTGGGTGGCGCCGAAGTCCGGCGCCAGCTCGAGCTTCCGCGGGTCGACGTCGACGGCGATGATGGTGCGGGCGTTGCGCAGCTTGGCGGCAGCCAGCGCCGCCATGCCGACCCCACCGCAACCGAACACGGCGATGGTCTCGCCCTCGGCGATCTCGCCGGTGTGGGCGGCGGCGCCGTAGCCGGCCATCACCCCGCAGCCGAGCAGGCCGGCAGCAGCCGGATCGGCGTCGCCGTTGACCTTCGTGCATTGGCCGGCGGCCACCAGCGTCTTCTCGGCGAAGGCGCCGATGCCGAGAGCGGGCGACAGCTCGGTGCCGTCGTCGAGGGTCATCTTCTGGCTGGCGTTGTGGGTGTCGAAGCACAGGTGCGGTCTGCCCCGGTTGCAGGCGCGGCACTCGCCGCACACGGCCCGCCAGTTGAGGACCACGAAGTCGCCCGTCGCCACGCTGGTGACGTCGACGCCCACGGCCTCGACGAGGCCGGCAGCCTCGTGGCCGAGCAGGAACGGGAACTCGTCGTTGATGCCGCCCTCCCGGTAGTGCAGGTCGGTGTGGCAGACCCCGCACGCCTGGACAGCGACCACCGCCTCGCCCGGGCCGGGGTCGGGCACGACGATGGTCTCGACCGAGACCGGCTCTCCCTTCGCCTTGGCGACGACGGCGCGGACCTGTTGGCTCATCGGTTCCCCTCTCGCGGACGGACGGATCGGAACCTAGTGCGACGCCGCGCGTCGTCGTCGAGGGTCAGCGAGCCGTGAGGGGTGAGGAATGCTCCCAGTCGGCGAGCAGGGTCCGCAGCGCCGTGAGCAGCAGGAGGGGTTGGTCGAGCATCAGGTGGTGCCCGGCCTCGGGGATCTCGACCACCGGTGCGACGCGCCCCAGGAGGTCGTACATGTACTCGCCGATCTCGGGGGTGACGAGACCGTGCTGGGAGCGGAACAGCGCCACCCGGCATCCCACCTGGGGGAGCAGCTCACGGGCTTCGGACCGGGCCGGGATGAAGATGTTCGGGTCGTACTTCCACGACCAGCCGCCGTCGACCTCGTGCAGCGAGTGGCGTCCGACGTGCTCCATCACATACGGCAGGTAGTGGTCCTGCTCGGGAACGGTGCGGAAGCGGGCGAGGGCGTCGTCGATCGACGGGTACACCCGCAGCGGTCCGAAGATGTTGCCCTGACGGGCCGCCTCGAGCTCGGGGTCGGGTGCGCTCACCGGCGAGTCGAGAATCACGATGCCGGCGAGCCGGTCGCCGTGCGACGCCGCCGTTCCCAGGCTCACGAACCCGCCCATCGAGTGCCCCACGACGACCGGCGCAGGCGCCATTCCGGCGTCGTCGACGACGTCCATCACCTCTGCGGCCCAGCTGTCGAGCGGGTAGTGGTCGCGGCGGCCCGAGTCGCCGTGGCCCGACAGATCGAGGGCCACCACGCGGTAGTGGTCGGCCAGATGGGGCACGAGGAACGACCACCAGTGGGCGTGGGCGGCGCCGCCGTGGATGAACACCAGTCCGGGCGCGCCCGCCGGACCCCAGCACAGGTAGTTGATGAGGCAACCGTTGCTGGCGACGTCGCGGACCTCGGGCTCGTGGCCGACGGCTCGCTCGAACCAGTCGGGTCGGGAAGTGGTCGGCGTCACCGGCGAGGGCCTCAGGCCGCGGACGGGCTCTTGACCGCTCCGAGGATGCCGTCGACGTAGGCGTCGACCCCGGCCGGCAACGTCGAGCGCTTCCACGCGTACCCGCCGACCACGTCGGCACCCTGGTCGGCCAGCAGTCGTTCGAACTTGGCGAGCGCGGCGCCCGGGTTGATGGCGAAAGTCATGAAGATGGCGACCTGCTTGCCGGTGAGCTTGGGCACCTGGCCCAGGCGGCGGGCGTCGCCCGGCTTCTGGCCGATGATGAAGTGCCCGGCGACCCAGGTGCCGAGCACGACCAGGTCGGCGTCGGCCAGCTTCTTGTAGTCGAGGGCGTCGACGGCCTCGACCGAGACCTGGTGGCCCCGATCCTCGATGGCGGTTCCGATCAGTTCAGCGGCGCGGCGGGTGTTCCCGGTCCGGCTGGCATAGACGACGGCGACCTTCATGGCGCCGGATCGTAGCTTCCGACCCCGTCCCGCTTCGACGCCCCGAACCTCGACGAACGCGCCGTTCGGCGCGTTGCACCAACATGGCCGCGCGAACGCGCCGAACCTCGGCGGCGGTGGGTCAGCCGAGGGCGACGAGGCCGGCGAGCTCGGCCGAGCGCTGCTGGACCAGCGCCTCGCGGTCGAGGCCGGGGGAGACCAGGACCTCGATCATCATGCTGAACAGCTGGCCCCGGAGCAGGCGGGCGAGCGCGGCCACGTCGCCGCCGAACTCGGGAACGAGCGCCGGGATCCAGCGCTCGAGGGCGTGTTCGAGCTCGGCGCTGAGCTGGCGCGCCATGGCCATGGCGTCGTCGTCGGAGTGGACAGCTTCGCCGATGAACAGTCGCCAGACCGCTTCGGTGGCCAGGGCCTCGGTGGCGATGTAGGCCAGCAGGTGGGCCAGCCGGGTGGCGGGCGCGCCGCGTCGGGCCACCGGCGGGTCGGTCATCGATGCCAGCTCCTCGCCGTAGGCCCGCTCCTCGATCACCGCCCGCAGCAGGTCGGACTTGGACGGGAAGTAGTGGTACAGCGTGGCGACGTTGAGCTCGCACGCGCCGGCGAGCTGGCGCATGCTCGTGGTCGACGCGCCCTGCTCACCCATGAGCTCGAGGGCGGCATCGAGGATTCGCGTCCGCTGGTCGGCGCCGGAGGTGGCCGGGGCGCCCATCAGATGGCGTGCTCGGGGGTGAAGACCGCCGGGAGGTGGGCGAGGGAGATCACCAACGACGAGTCGCCCCGCTCGGGCGTGGCGTCGTCGGGGATGCGGATGTCGGGCAGCCGGCGGAACAGCTCCTGGAACGCCACCCGCAACTCGGCCTTGGCCAGATTGGCGCCGAGGCAGTAGTGGGTGCCGACGCCGAACCCGAGGTGGGGGTTGGGGGAGCGGTCGATCCGGAAGGTGTCGGGATCGTCGAAGACCGTGTCGTCGCGGTTGGCCGACTGGTACAGCATGAGGATCCGGTCGCCGGGTTCGAGCTCGACGCCCTGGTAGGTGTGGGCCTCGGTGACGGTCCGGTGGAACGACAGCACCGGCGACACGTAGCGGACGATCTCTTCGATGGCCGGCTCGATGAGCTCGGGGTCGGCGGCCAGCTTGTCGCGCTCGGTGGGGAACCGGCTGAAGGCGAGCAGCCCACCGGTGATGGCGTTCCGGGTGGTCTCGTTGCCCGCGACGATCAGCAGCGTGAGGAACATCAGCAGCTCGTCGTCGGACAGTTCAGCGGCTGCCTCGGCATCGGCGGCCATCGCCTCCTCGAGGCTGAGATCGCCCGAGTCGAACGCGCCCGTGAGGATGCTGATGATGTCGTCGGTCGGCGCGCCCCGTCGCTGCTCGATGAGGCCGACGCACTCGGTGACGTACTCGCCGAACGCCTCGCCGGCGGCGATCATCACCGGATCGTCGGGCTCGGTGTGCCCGTCGCCGGCCATCATCGCGTCGGACCAGCGATACAGCTTCATGCGCTGGTCGGGGTCGAGGCCCATGAGCTCGGCGATGATGATGAGCGGCAGGTGGATGGCGAAGTCCTCGACGAAGTCGACCTCGCCCCGGCTGGAGATCTCGTCGATCACCTCGTTGCAGACCTCGCGCATGTGGTCGCTCAGCTCTCGCACCTTGCGGGGCGTGAAGCCCTTGGAGATGATGCGCCGCTGGCGGGTGTGTTCGGGATCGTCCATCGAGATGATCGACATGTCCGCGGGCACGTTGGGTCGCACCCCCTCGGCAGCCGAGTATCGCTCCTGGTTGCGGGAGACGTGGCTGACGTCCTCGTGCCGTGCCGCGATGTAGAGGTCGTTCTTCTCGTCGTAGACCAGGCCCGGTTGTGCCCGCAGCCACCGGTAGGTCTCCCACGGGTCGTCGTAGAGCCGGGGATCGAGGATGTCGATGGTGCGGGGCGCGGTGGAGACGTCTGCCATGCCGGGCACGGTACCAAACGATCGTTTGATTGGGAGGGCGGCGGCGTCGGGGTCGGCGGCTCAGCCGGTCGGGAGCTCGAAGTAGACGGGGCCGGCGAACCCCTCGGTCCCCAGCAGCAACTCGTCGTCGACCGCGTCGCTCGGCACGGTGAAGCACGCGTTGCCGACGGCCTCGTCCCCCTGCTCGAGGATCCCGGCGCCGACGAGCGCGTTCGGCACCGATCCGCACGTCGCCTCGAAGTCCTGCCACTCGCCGCTGCCGTCGGACACGAAGAAGGGCACTGCCCCGGGATTGCCCACGCCGTTCGAATCCTCGTAGCGGACCACGATCTCGACCAGCACGTGTTGGCTGGCCTCGGGCGACGGCGGGTTGCTCGGATTGTGGGCGAGCAGCGTGTCACCCGCGTCGAGCTCGACGCTGCGCACCTCGATCTCGTAGAGCCCGAGGACGTAGCCCTGTCCCGCCGGGATGGGATCCTCCAGGGTGCCGAACGTGGTCGGCGCCAGGTCGGTGGACGGCGGTGCTTCCTGGTCGGCCGGCTGGTTCTGGGGGATCGTGTCGCCGGGTGGATTCGTGGTCGGCGCGGTCGTGGTCGGCTCGGTGGTGGTGGGGGTTGCCGTGGTGGTGCCGTCGGACTCCGACGCCCGGCCCACGAAGAAGCCGATGATCCCGCCGATGAGCAGGGTGATGATCGCGATCGTGGTGACCGCGCCCGGCCCGAGGCCCGTGTCCCGTGGTGGCGGTGTCGGCGAGCCGAGCATGCGACCCGGGAGGGGGTTCGGCGCCGGCTGGGCGGGCGCGCCCGGCGGGCGGTAGTGCGGCGGCGGCGAGCCGGGCGGATCTGGGGAGCGGGCCATTTCGCGCCCGACGCTACCGGCGTCCGCAGCGCCGGACGGAGCGCCCGATCTACTGCAGAGGCCCGGCACCCCTCCGCTAGTGTGGCCGCTCCCCGGCGGCGTGGCCGAGTGGCTTAGGCAAGGGACTGCAAATCCCTCTACCCGGGTTCGATTCCCGGCGCCGCCTCCAACCCGACGACCCGGCGTTTCCTCAGGTCGGGAGTTGCCCCTTCGGATCCTGACTACATCTGGTGGTCCGATGGCGATCGCGGCTTTTCGAGCGTGCGTCGTGTGGTCTCGGGCTCCTACCAGCCCGTCGTCGGCGACTTCGACCGCGACGAGGGTGATGACATCTTCTGGTACGGACCCGGCGAAGCCGAGGACCATGTGTGGTGGGGTCGTGACGACCGCACCCACCTGAGCACGGCGACTTCGGTGCGGGGGGACTACGAACCGATCAGCGGCGACTTCGATGGCGACGGCAACGCTGACGTGTTCTGGTACGCGTCGGGTTCGGCCGCCGACTACCTGTGGTCCGGTCGTGCGGACCGTGGCTTCGTCGACCGCCCGACGTCGGTGCGCGGCGACTACGAGCCCATCGCCGGTGACCTGAACGGCGACGGCAGCTCCGACGTGGTCTGGTATGCGCCCGGTGGCGCGGCCGACTACGTGTGGTGGGCCACCGGCGATGGTCGCTTCGACAGCGGAAGCACCACGATCAACGGGCGCTACGAGCCGCTCGTCGGTGACGTCGACGGCGACCTGCAGTCGGACATCCTGTGGTACGGGCCGGGTGCAGCGCCCGACTTCTGGTGGTACGGCGCGGCGAGAGGGGCCTGGCCCGACCGCTGACACCTCGGCCGCACGTCCCGATCGCGTGCGGCCGGGAGCGCGACCATTGGCAAGGCTAGTCGACGGCGGGACCGGGGTCGATGGGGCCGATGAGGTCAGTGAGTGCGCGCACGTGGCCGTGCTCGTCGGACGGGCAGAGCCGCCGGGGATCGAAGTGGACGGCCTGGAGTCCGGCGGCGCGAGCGCCCTCGACGTCGTAGTGGACGCTGTCGCCCACGTGGAGGGTCCGCTCGGGCGCGGTGCCGAGTGCTTCGAGCGCGGGGGTGAAGATGGCCGGGTGAGGCTTGGCGATACCGATGACCCCGGAGTCGACCACCGCCGCGACGCGCACGAGCGGGCCGTCGCCTTCCTGGCAGACGTCGGCGTCGCGCAGGACGTCGGCCACGGTGCCGTCGGCGTTGCTGACGATCGCCATGGCGACGCCCGCCTCGTCGAGGGCACGGATGCCGATCGCCGACTCGGCGATCGGCTCGGTCCACAGGCCGGACGGGCCGAACAGCGCACCGACCGCCTCGACGGCCCGGCCGTGCTCGTCGTCGTGGAAGCCGAGGTGGTGGCAGAAGGCGGGGACGTAGTCCTGGAACGATTCGGCTGCCGAGCGGGCCGAGTCGACCGCGTGCATGGCCCGGTAGTGGCCGTCCCAGAACCGCTCGCGGTCGAAGGCGAGGTCGGCCTCGGCCAGGACGGCCGCGAGGCGGTCGTGATTCGGGACGACGAACACCCCGCCGACGTCGAGGGTGACGGCATCGACGCCCGAGAGCAGGCTCATCGACCGCCGGCGTGCTCCTCGTCGGTGTCGTTGTCGTCGGCGTCGGTGTCCTCGGGACCGTCTGTGTGCGAGGGCGTGTCGAGTCGTCCGCCACCGAACGCCGCGGCGTCGTCGATGCCGCGGTCGGCGTCGTCCTCGGACTCCATCTGGTCGACGCGCTTGCGGGCGACCATCAGCAGGCCGGCGAACAGCAACAGCGGGGCGAGCACGAAGAGGGCCTCGTCCCAACCGCCCTGGTGGGCGAGCAGCAGTCCGAGCGCGCTCATCGGTCGTCGATGACCCGGTCGATCAGGGGCAGCACCCGGTAGGGGAGCTGCTGGGTCAGCGCGACCTGGGTGGTTGCCCGCTGGATGCCCTCGGAATCGAGCATGCGGTCGATGACCTCCTGCAGCTGGGCGTTGGTGGGCGCCACGACCCGGCACATCAGATCGCCGCCACCGGTGGTCGTGTGGACCTCGAGCACCTCGGGAATGGTGCCCAGATGGGTGACGATCGAATCAAGCGAGCCCTGCGCGATCTCGAGGGTGACGAAGGCGAGGACCTCGTAGCCGAGGGTGTGGAGGTCGAGGTCCGGGCCGAAGCCGGTGACCACGCCCCGGTCGCGCATCTTGTCGAGCCGCGCCTGCACCGTGCCTCGGGCCACCTCGAGCTGCCGGGCCAGCTCCATGACACCGGCGCGGGGCGTTTCGGCGATCGCCCGGATGAGGCGCGCATCGAGAGCGTCGATGTCGGACGTCACCGGTCTGGGTCTACCACAGGCCAGATCGTCAGCTGCAGCCGGTACGGGTCGACGATTCGCGCAGTCGGGGGCAGTTGGTGGTGGGGGTCGCGCAGGTGGGTGCTACATTGCCCGACTCCCGGGGCCGTTAGCTCAGTTGGCTAGAGCACCTGCATGACGCGCAGGGGGTCAGGGGTTCAAGTCCCTTACGGCCCACTCCAAACTCCCAGGTCACCGGCCTGGGAGTTTGTCGCGTCCAGCGGCCGAGGGGCGCCGAGGGGAGCCAAAGGCGAGCCAGCTTCGGCGGAAAATCTGCTCGGGCCAGGGGGGAGACGCTCGTCAATCCATGTCGAGATGTTGGCCCGACGTGGCTGCACGGGGTCACGGCGGACATGGTCGCCGACGCACCGACGTTCGATCAGATCGCGGAGGAACTCGCCGCGCGCGTGCACGAGTCGCTCGTGTGCGCGCACAACCTTCCGTTCGATATCCGGATGCTCACCGCGGAGTACGAGGCCGCAGGTCTCGACGTCTCGCTCACAGGAGTGGACACACTGGCGCTCGCCGGAGGAAGGCTGGCCGTCGCATGTGAGCGCTACGGAGTCGTGCTCGACGGGGCGCATCGTGCGCTCCATGACGCCCGTGCCTGTGCCCAGCTCTTGCTCCACGTGGCCGCACATGCCTCCGTCCCACCCTCCGCATCGATCGTGCACAGTCCGACCAGCCCGACCGGGCATTCGAGGTGTCGAGCACGTCCCGCCCACAACACCGTGATCGAGGCACCGCCATCGAAGCTGGCGGCATGGGTCGCCAGGCTTGACCACAGCGGCGCTGCTTCCGCGCTGCAGTCGTACCTCGACGTGCTCGATCGGGCGATGGCCGACCTCCACCTCGACGCTCACGAGATCGCGGAGCTTGAAGCGCTCGCGAGCGGCCTCGGCCTGAGCGCGGCGCAGATGGTGACGGCGCATCGGCGCTGGCTCGACGATCTGATCGACGCTGCCTGTGCGGATGGCGTCGTCGACGACGTGGAGTACGACGGGTTGCTCCGGGCGGCGCACGTACTCGAGGTGCCTACCGACCGCGTGGAGAAGCGCACCGCCACCCGAAGGACCACCACGAGAGCGGTCACTGCCGATCTCGGTGTCGGCGTGGCCTTCACGGGCGTGCCGCTCGACGCGAATGGCTACGAGATACCGCGAGGCGAGCTGATGGAACACGCAGCCAGGATCGGCATGGTCCCGGAGGACAAGTTCGCGAAGTCTCGCTGCGGGCTGCTGGTTGCCGCCGATCCCTCGTCGCAGTCGGGCAAAGCTGCCAAGGCACGCGGGTGGGGCATCCCGATCGTGGTGCGCGTCTCCATTCGGCCGACGAGTCGAGAGGTGCAGGGCGTGGATAACGATGCGATTGTCCATGAAGAGTACGCGCCGTCCTCGTCCGCGGCGCGCTCCACACGCGCGGCTACCTCATCATCGAGGGACACGGATCGCGTCGTCACACTCTTGGCCCTTGAGGGTGACCCCGACCCCAGCATGATCACAGAAGCGAAAGAATTCTTTCTCTAAAGACCTCTATCACAAGTATACTTTCTGTGGAGGTGGTTGTGGTGACGAAGACGTACACGAGGCACACGAGCCATGCTGCGCAGGTTCTCGGCCATCAGGTCGCGGCCGGGCGGCGGCGCCGACGGTGGACGATCGATGCGTTGGCGAACCGGGCGAACGTTTCGGCGCCGACGGTCCGCAAGGTCGAAAAGGGCGACCCGTCGGTCGCGCTCGGCACGGCGTTCGACCTGGCCGTGCTCGTCGGGGTCCCGTTGTTCGCCGAGGACGCGGCGGGTCTCGCCGGTCTCGCCGGCCGGCTTGAGGACCGGATCGCCGTTCTGCCGCGCCGTGTCGACGTCGACGATTCGGGTCTCGACGATGACTTCTGAGCGCGCACCGGACCGTGGGTACGTGTGGGCGTGGCTGCAGGGCGCGACCGAACCTGTCCCCGCAGGAGTCATCGAGACCCAGGGCGACGGAGATGGCGCGGTCCTCACGTTTGCGTACGGACGCCGGTACCTCGACCGCGACGACGCCTGGTCCCCGTACCAGCCCGAACTGCCGCTGAAGCCGGGACGTCAGGTGCCTGGCGAGAACATCGAGAATGGCTCGTTCCTCACGTGCCACGGCGTCATCCGCGACGCCGCCCCGGACGCGTGGGGACAGCGGGTCATCATGCGCCGGCTGCAGGGCCGGGCCGACCGGGACACTGATCTCGGTGATCTTCCGCTGCTCACCTACCTGCTTGAGGCCGGCTCCGACGGACCCGGTGCGCTCGACGTGCAGGCGAGCCCGGACGTCTTCGTCGACGACACGGCGACGGCGTCGCTCGAGGATCTGCTGGAAGCAGCCGACCGGATCCAGGCGGGAGGTCCGATCCCGGCGGCGCTCGAGCCGGCGATGGCCGGCGGCTCATCGCTCGGCGGTGCCCGCCCGAAGGCCGCGCTCGTCGACGGGGCGCGATCCCTCATCGCGAAGTTCCCGAAGGTCGATGATCTGTATCCGGTCGTCGGCGCAGAAGCGGTCGCCATGGATCTCGCCGGTCGGGTCGGGCTCGACGTCGCACCGACGGAACTCGTTGAGGTGGGTGGTCGGTCGGTGCTGCTTGTCGAACGGTTCGACCGGCCCGGCGGCGGAATCCGGCGGCAGTTCGTCTCTGCGTCGACGGTCCTCGGTCTCGACGAGATCGCGGGCCGGTACGCGACCTATGTCGACGTGGCCGAGAAGCTGCGGACCCGGAGCCCCGATCGGGCCGAGGAGTTGCGGGAGTTGTTCGGGCGGATCGTGTTCAACGTGTTGGTCTCGAACACCGACGACCATGCCCGCAACCACGCCATGTTCTGCGACAGGGACGAGCTGGTACTCACACCGGCATACGACATCTGCCCGCAGATGCGCACGGGACAGGTCACGGAGCAGGCGATGGCGTTCGGGCCATCGGGGGCGAAGTCGTCACGGCTTGCGACGTGCGTCGCGTCTGCGGCGACCTATGACCTGTCCGAAACGGAAGCTCGCGAGATCGTCGACCATCAGGTGGCGGTCGTCCGCTCCGAGTTCGCGGATGTGGCGGACCGCGCCCGGTTGACGGAGCCGGAGCGGGACTTCTTGTGGGGTCGGCAGTTCTGCAACCCGTACGCGTTCGAGGCCGACTGATCTTGCTGGCCCACCGGTGGCTGACTGCTGGGGTTCGGGATGGTCGGGGCCAGCGTCGTCATCCGGCACTTGAGTCAGCCGGTCAGAGCACGGCCCGACCTACCGCGCGCTGCGTCACTTAGGACCCGCGCGGATAGGTGACCATCCACCGGTCGTCGGGGTGGCTCGCGTTTGATGCGAGTGCTGCCCAACCCCCGACAACCGTGTGGAGGTTCTCCATCATCATGCGCGCGCTCGAGCCCGAAGTCGTGGACGTCTTGTTCGCCACCATCGAACCCTTGCTGCCACCGCCCGACGACACCCACCCGCTCGGCTGCCACCGGCCCCGTGTCTCGGACCGGTTGTGCTTCTGGGGCATCCTCGTCCGGCTCGTCACCGGCTCGTCGTGGGTCGATGTCGAAGCGCTCCTCGGCCACCAGGTGTCGGACACGACCCTGCGTGCACGGCGTGATGAGTGGATCGACGTCGGCGTGTTCGACGACCTCAAGCGAGAGGCGTTGGCCGCGTTCGACCGGCTCGTGGGCTTCGAGCTCGACGACGTGTCCGTCGACGGGTCGCTGCACAAGGCTCCCTACGGGGGTGAGGGAACGGGCCCGAACCCCACTGATCGTGGGAAGTTGGGATGGAAGTGGTCGGTCGCCTCGGACATGCACGGCATCCCGATCGGCTGGGTGATCGATGGCGCCAACCGCAACGACGTGCCGCTGCTGATCCCCACCCTCGACGACGTGAAGGCCGCCGGGCTCTTCGACGACATCGACACGCTCCACCTCGACCGCGGCTACGACTCCGGAGTGGTCCGCGAACGGCTCCTCGCCGCCGGCGTCGCTGACTTCAACATCCAGCTGCGTGGCACCAAGGAGAAGGGCAAGAAGCAGCCCGTGCGTCTCGGGCTGCGATGGATCGTCGAAGCGACCAACTCGTGGTGGTCGAACTACGGTCAACTCCGCCGCAACACCGACCGGCGATCACGACACCGCCACGCCGCACTCTGCCTCGCCACCACCGTCCTCGTCATCGGCCGACTCCTCGACTACCGCGACCGATGGAGCCCAGCCGACTGAGCGCCTATCCGCGCAGGTCCTTAGCAGAAACCCGAAGATTGTCGACACTGTCCGCAGCCGGGCCCATCGCCCCAGGACTGCCTTGATCAGGTCCGCCGAACAGTCTCAGAGCACCTTCCGCATGTGCCCGTCCTCGGGCTCGAGCTCGGACAGCTCGGCCAACGGTTCCGCCGTAGGTCGGAAGCCGCAACTGACGTAGAAGCGCACGGCTCTCCCCGACGGCGCGGCCGAGACGACGCCTACTAGAACCGATGTGGATCTCCGCGAGTGGGTCGAGGCCATTGTCGATCTGCTCGAGCAGATCGACGACGCGATGGTCCTGTTGCACGTGTCGCTTGCGATGGGCCGCTTCTTCAGGCCGAAGAGCGATGTTGACTTGCTCGTGGGAAGCCTGCGGCGAGACCCGCTCGTTGTCGGTGTGCCGCGCCCGGAGATGGCGATGGCCACCTCCGCTACCCTCGGCCCCGTGGCTGTGACCTGTCGTCCGACGGGCGGAGAGCGGCGCCCCTGACGTGGCGGAGGGTCGACCGACCGGGCCGGTGGCGTTCCTGTTCACGGACGTCGAAGGATCCACCCGCGCCTGGCGGCAGGACCCCGCTGCGATGGCCCGGTGGCTCGAGGAGCACGACCGGCTCGCCCGCGAGGTGTTCACCGCCCACCGGGGCTACGTGTTCTCCACTGCCGGGACAGCTTCGCGGTGGCGTTCCATACGGTGGCCGATGCCGTGCGGGCGGCGATCGGGTTCCAGACGGGTCTTCGGAACTCCCAGGTCCGGGTGCGCATCGGCGTCCACCGGGGAGAGCGTCGAGCGGGACGGCGACTACTTCGGCCCCGTGGTCAACACCGCAGCGAGGATCATGTCGGCCGCGCACGGAGGCCAGATCGTGATCTCCGCCGAAGCGGGGTCGGATGCGGGCTTCGGGCGTGGCGACATCGGGACCATCGACCTGGGCGAGCACCGCCTCAAGGACATCGGAGCTGCGATCTGGCTGCTGCAGGTCACGGTGCCCGGTCAGGATCCCGCCTTCCCGCCGCTGCGCAGCCTGGATCGCTTCGTCTCCACCCTCCCACCACGACGTCGCCGGCTGATCGGACGGGGAGCAGAGGCCGACGAGCTACGCAGGACGATGCCCTGCATCGAACACGTTGTCGGGCACGTGGCCCAGCTGGTGAACACCCTGCTCGACCGGTGCCCGGAGGTGTCGGTGCTCGCCACCAGCCGGAAGCCGCTCCGGGTCGACGGCGAGCACCTGGTACCGGTCGGCGGTCCTGGGCGTGACGACCTCCCGGTCGAGGAGGACCCGGCCATCGACCTTCTCGTGGACCGCGTCCGGTCCTCAGGCGTCGCGTGGCGACCGTCGGCGGACGAGCTCGACCGGTGCCGGGAACTGGTGGGTCGGCTCGACCGCCTGCCCCTGGCCATCGAGTTGGCGGCCGCCCGGCTCCCGCACCTGTCGGTGGCCGCAGTCTGCACCCAGCTCTCCGACTCCCTCGAGTCGTTGCGCACCCGGACCAGGGGGTGGCCGAGCGACACACCACGCTGACGGCCGCCCTCGACTGGTCGGTCGACCAACTCGACCCGTCCACCAGGCAGGCCCACGCCGAGTTGAGCGTGATGCGGGGGTCGTTCGACCTCGCAGCAGCTGCAGCCGTGCTTGGCACCGAGGAGGCCGCGACAGCGTCGGTGCTCGAGAGCTGTTTGCCAAGGCATTGCTCGCGCTCGAATCCGAAGGCGGGGTTCGCTACCGGCAGCTGGAGACGGTTCGCCAGCACGCCGCCCACCGGTTGGACCCCGCCCGCCGGGAGGTCGGCTGGCGCCGGCACACCGCGGCACTTCGGTGCCCTCGCCCGCAGCCGTTTCGAGCGGAACCCGACGCACACGTCGGACCTCTCGGCAGATGTGGAACACGACACCGACGAACCCAACCTGCTGGCCACCCTCGAACGGTCCGAGCGGATCACCGTCCCGGGAACGGTGCCCTACCTCGTATTGGCGAACTCGTTCCAGTGGGTGCTCCGCAACGAACAGGACCTCATGACCCGGTGGTTCGACCGGGCCCTCAGCGAGGAAGACGTCAACCCCAACGCCCGCTGCGCCCTGATGACCCAGGTCGAAGAGGTCGCGTTGGCCGGTTGCCCGGAAGGCACCCGGTTGGAGGTGATCGTGGAGCCGACTGGGCCGGCGTGGCTGCCCATCGCAGTGTTCTTCACCAGCCGCGGGCACACCGTGTTCCGCGTGAGCTCGGCCAAGGCATCTGATCTGCGCAAGTTCTTCTCCCGGCACACCAAGACGAACGGGATCGACGCCGACACCCTCGCCCGCCTCGCGCTGGTCGACCCGGCCGGGCTGCAACCGTTGCAGCTGCCCGGTGTCGAGCACGCTGCGCTGGATCGTCGGGTCCGGGCTTGTGACCGGCTGACCCGCGCCGCTGCTGAGCACAAGGTGCGGATCAAGGATCTGGTCCGCCAGCTGCTGCCCATGACCCCGCTCACCGGTGACCTCGGCGCCGCTGACCTGGCTGTCCTCGAGCGTTGGGCCGACCCGACCGCAAAGGCCAAGCCATGTCCAAGGCCGGATCGTCGCTGCTACGCACCACCCTCATCCGAGCTGCCGACCACGCCCGCAAGCAGGACCCCCAGCTCGCCCGCCTCTACTACGTCCAGATGGTCGAACGCGGCAAGGACCACCTCGGCGCACTCTGCGTCGTCGCCGCCAACCTCGCCGAACGCGCCTGGGCGGTCATAAACCGCGGCATGCCCTACGTCATCTGCGACACCGACGGCCACCCCGTCACCCCGCCCGACGCCAAGGCGATCATCGCCGAACACTGGACCGTGCCCACCGAAGTCCGCGCCCGTCGCCGCAGCAAGAAGAAGGGGAAGGCCCCCAAACCACCCGAGCCGGGCGGCATAAACGGGGCGACCTTCCCCCGACACAGCATCGTCGACCAGCACCACCGCCACGGTCAACAAACCCCTCACCGAAGGACCGCTTGACAGCGGATCCTCCATAGGGAATCAGTCGTCGTCGATGATGAAGAAGGATGCGTGCCGTGCGAACAGCCCGGTGCCGAAGGCGGCGTTGGTGGGCTGCGAGAGCTCGATGAAGCCCCACTCGGCGCCGAACAGTTGACCAGGCTCGACCTCGATGTCGCCTATCACCGTGATGGCGATGGTCGCCGAGGTCTCTCCCGGGGCGAACGTCAACGTCCCGGAAGCCGACTCGAAGTCGATACCGGGCTCCGGCTGATCGGTGTCGACCGTCTGCCAGTCCACGGTGACCGTGTTGGCGGACGGCGCAGACAAGGTGACGGGCACCTCGAGGACTGCGGTGCCCGAATCGCCCTCCGCGATGGTTGCGCTACCGGGCTCGAGGGTGGGAGTGGGGTCGTCGTCGACGATGAGCGCCAGCCCGAGCTGGGCGAACAGCCCCGTACCGAAGACGGCGTTGGTCGGGGTGGAGAACGCCACCGCCACCCATTCGGCGCCGAAGGCCTGGCCGGGCTCGTCGACTGTGTCGCCGTAGATCGTCAGCGGAACCACCTTGGCCGTCGTCTCCCGGGGCGAACGTCAACGTCCCGGAAGCTGCCTCGAAGTCGACCCCAGGCTCCGGCTCATCGGTGTCGATCGTCTCCCACTCCACACTCACGGGCGCAGCCCACGGGTGGGACAGCTCGACGTGCACATCGAGTGTGGTCGTTGCGCTGTCTCCCTCGATGACGCTGCCACCGCGGGCACGATGGTCGGGTACGCAGGCATCGGCCACGCCGTCGCCGTCGGTGTCACAGTCGTCGGCAGGTTGGACCTCGACGGCGCCGATGTCGCACGCAGCGATTCCGTCGCGGTTGCTGTCCGCTGGTCGTTGCTCACCTCGCTGGTCGACCGTCAGGTTGCACGCCGTCAGCCGGGATGGCGTCCACCAGGCGGAGATGCGACCATGGGGGGTCGAGTGGGCGTGTCCCCGCCGAAGTCGTCCAGGGCGAGCAGGCCGGGATCGTCGCCGCGCTCGGTGTCGGTGACGGCGGTGAATCCGCACGAGTCGTCATCGGAGAAGTTGTGACCGTGGGTGACAGCTCCGTCGGCGGAATAGCAGTTCAAACCGCCCCCCTGCGGTTGCGCCACCACCGACCCGAAGCTGCTCGATGTGGATTTCGCCAAGACGTTGGCCACCAACGCCGCCTCGTTCTCGACGACGGTGGCGTGGGTGAGGTCGAGCGTGTCTCTGCTGTAGATCGCACCGGCGCGTAAGGCGGCGTTGGATGTCAAGGTGCTGTTGACCACATGCACGTCGAACCCCATGATTGCCCCACCAGTCGAGTACTCGCCACCGCTGACGCTGTTCGACCAGGGCACTGTCGGTCACGGTCACTGTGTCGCCGTAGAACGCACCGGCATCTGCGTCGCGAGCCGCAGTCACGGTGTTCGACCACACGGAGCTGCTGGTGACGGTGATGTCCCCGCCGGAAGCGATCGCTCCTCCGGCGCCGTCGTCTGCAGGGGAGCTCACGGAGTTCGACGACAGCGAGCTGTTGGTGATGACCACGTTTGCGGTGCGACCGATCTCATACGGCGGAGCGAACGTACCGATCGCGCCCCCGCCGCTGATCTCCGCGCCGGTGACGGTGTTAGCGGAGAAGGTGCTGTTGGTGACCGTCACATCACCCTGGGTGAAGATGGCTCCACCCAGCCCCGAATACGAGCCGCCATCGGCGGTGTTCGACGACAAGGTGCTGTCGACCACCGTCACGTTGCGCCCGCTCGACACTGCCCCGCCGTAGCCGTCGATCGCGTTTCGCCCGTCGATCATCGTGATGTCGTTGATGAACAGATCCGAATTGAGGGAGATGGATGCGAGGATCCGGCTGTTGTCGTCACCATCGAGCGTGTGCCCGTTGCCGTTGATCGTCAACGGCTGGCGCCCAATACGTCGGAGCGGCATCGCCCGCGAGTGTGATGTCTGCCACGATCTCGATCGTGTGGGGACCGGTCTCGTCGGCCGATAGTGCGGCGAGTGCATCGCGGTACTCCTGCTCGGTCGACACCGACACAGCCCCAGCGGCCGACGGTTCCGCCTCGAGCACCAGAACGGATATCACTAGACATCCGGCAGCGGTCGCAGCGACCAGTCGACGCATCAACCGCCGGGCGAAAACCGACGTCATCCTGCCCCCCCAAAACCGCGACTAACTTCTAGCGGCGAGCATCGCACATTTCGCGCTCTTCTGCTGCGTCCGTTGGGGGCGTGGGTCAGCTCCGGCCTGGGAGCACGGGTGGATGGCTGCCGAGGGCGAGTAGGGCCAGGGCGATGAGCGGCTTCGGGGCCTTTGACCCGAAGGCGATTCGGGTGAGCATCCAGATCTTGGTGTTGATCGGATTCCGAAGCGCCCGCTGGATGGGCCCAAGTCGAGGTTGTTGAAGCACCCCGGGTTGCGTGACCGCTCGGGTCACCCCGATCGCTCTCCGTGATCGGATCACGCTCTGACGGCGCAGGCGGTGTCGAGGCGTGCTTCGAACGCGCCGATGTGGCCGTCGAAGCAGTCCGCTGCCCCCGAACGCTTCGTGCGCTGCCAGCGTCTTGATGATCTACCACCGTCCGACGGCCACCACGGAGCCCGATCCCTGCCGCGCCCGCCTCCATCTCCGGTCGTCGTCCCGACTTGCCCAAACGCCGTCGCCGGACCGCTCCGCCCCGCCCACCCTGTGAAGCCCATGTCATCGGCCTGGGGCTTCGTCGCGTCCGGGCTCGGGGCGGTCGACACCGCTGCTGGCGAAGATGCGCACGAGACGCTCGTCGCGCTCGGGCTGCCGGGCGACAGCGACCACCGGCGGGTCATCGAAGGCGTCAAGCTCGTTGCACGGCTTTCGTTCCGGCGAATGTCGCCATCGAGCCGATGATCGCCGTGGGGATGCTCGAGCGCTTCAGCGGTCAGAACGTGACCGTGCGGTCCGCTTCGAGGGTCCAGTCTGCGAGTTGCTCCATCGAGGAGCGGGCGGCGCCCTCGACGAGTCGGTTCTCACCGATGGCGCGGGCGTCCGTGCAGCTGCCGCAACAGCCGACCTGGGCGCCGTGGCGCAGCACGCTGGCCACCATGCGGTCGAGGTGGTAGTAGCCGTCGGGCAACTCTTGACCGGCGACGGCGGACACCACGGCGTCACCCATCAGGAAGACGCGGACGTCGACGGCGTCCCGCTTGACCAGTGCGGTGGCCAGTCGCAGGGCGTTGAAGGGGAGCTCGGTCCCGTAGGCCGATCCGTTGACGACGATGAGTACGTTCATGGAGGGCACCTGTCGGTCTGGTCACGCTGGTGTCGCCGGGAGGGGCGGGCGGTGGAGGGACTCTCGCATGCGGATGGCGACGTCGGCGCCGCTGACGGCGGTGATGGCGGCAACGACGACGATGGCGAAGCCGATGTCGACCGCGTCGGCGAGGATCCCGGACAGGACGGCGCCGACGGCGAAGCCGAGATCGCGCCACAGGCGGTAGACGCCCACGGCCCGGGCCCGCCACACGGGGTGGGCGATGTCGCCGATGGCGGCGATGAGGGTGGGGTAGGCCATGGCGGTGCCGGCGCCGAAGACGGTGCTGCCGGCCGCCCACACCCAGAAGCTGTCGCCGAAGGCGATGAGCACCAGACCGGTGGCTTCGGTCCACTGGCCACCAGCGATCAGCCACTTGCGTCCGACCCTGTCGGACAGGGCGCCGGTGAACAGCTGGCCGAGACCCCAGACGGCGGGTGCGATGGCGATGACGACGCCGATCCGGCCCACGGAGAGCCCGGCGGCGGCGAAGAACAGGGGGAACAGGCCCCAGGCCATGCCCTCGTTGAGGTTGTTGACCAGCCCGGCCTGGCTGGTGGCCGACAGCGACCGGTTCCGCCAGGTCGAGGTGGCGAACACCTGGCCGAAGGTGAGGTCCTCGTCGGGGTGGCCGTCGCGGGTGGTGTGGTTGGCGACCTCGTGGGCGACGTGACCGGTGGTCTCACGCACCAACACCGCCGACAGTCCGAGTCCCACGATGGCCAGGGCCACGCCGAAGTAGAAGGGCTCGGGGCGCAGGCCGTACTCAGCGGCGATCCAGCCGGTGAACCACGCGGCCAGGGCGACCGCCCCGTAGCCGGCGCCCTCGTTCAGTCCCATGGCCAGGCCGCGGCGGGCCGGGCCGGCGAGGTCGATCTTCATGATCACCGTCAGCGACCAGGTCAGGCCCTGGTTGATGCCGAGCAGGGCGTTGGCGAACAGCACCCACCCCCAGGTCGGTGCCCACATGAGCAGCAGCGGCACCGGGAGGGCGACCAGCCAGCCCACGACGAGTACGGGCTTGCGGCCGTAGCGGTCGCCGAGCGCGCCGGCGAACAGGTTGGTGATCGCCTTGGACACGCCGAAGACGGCGATGAACGACAGCATCGCCGAGTACGCCTCGAGCCCGAACTCCTGCTCGGCCAACAGCGGCACCACGGTGCGCTCCTGGCCCACGGTGGCACCGACCAGGGCGTTGACGAGCACGAGGAGCGCGAACTGGGGCAGGTTCTCGCGCAACCCCAGGCGCACGTCGGAGCCCTCGTCGCTGGGTGGCGTGTCGGCGGCGGGCATCACCGGACCTCCAGTTGTTCGCCACTGGCGGCGGCCCAGTCGTCGGGGCCGCCCTCCAGGATGGCGACCCCCTCGCGGCCAGCTGCTTCCAGCACGCTGGCCCCGGTGGCCGCACGCTCACCGTGACCGCACATCACCACCACGGGACCGTCGGCGACGTGCACCGTGTGCTCGGGCAGCGCGCCCAGTTCGACATGGCAGGCGTCGGGCACCGGGCGGGTGTCCACGACGACGGCGCCACGATCTCGGAGAGCGTGCACGTCGGCTTGGGTCACGTCGCCAGGCACGCGGACCGCTCCGAGCGCATGGGGACGTTCCATCACGCCGCTCCTTCCTCTATCCGACGGCAACGGGCAGACCAGCCCGCCTCCACTCCGGGAACCCGTCCTCGAGCCGTCGTGCTCGACGGCCCTGCGCCGAGACCGCCCGCACCGCCTCGTCGGCGAACACGCAGTACGGGCCCCGGCAGTAGGCGACCACCTCCGTGTCGCCAGGCAGCTCACGAAGTCGCTGCTCGATCTGGTCCGGCGGCACCGACACCGCTCCGGCCACGTGCCCGGCCACGAACTCCGCGTGGGGGCGCACGTCCCACACGACCACGCCATCCGCCAGCCGCCGCACGAGTTCGTCCCGCGAGACCTCCTCGAGCGTGGTGCGGTCCCCGAGGTAGTCCTCGGCCAGCCGGTCCAGTCCGGCGACGTGTTCGGCTGCCACCAGCCGCATCCGTTCCCACAGCGACTCCACCTGGGGCCCCGTCAACCGGTACAGGACGCGGTTCCCGTCCCGGCGCGACACCACCAGCCCGGCCCGGGCGAGGACCTGCAGGTGTTGGCTGGTGTTCGCCGTCGACTGACCGATCTGGCCGGCAAGCTCCTCGACCGAGCGTTCGCCCTGCACGAGCACGTCGACCAGTTCGACCCGGCGCCCGTTCGACAGCGCCTTGCCGACGGACGCAAATGAGTCGAACAACCGCTGCTTCCCGGCTCCAGGCATGGCCCCACGGTAGCGTACCTTATCAAGTAGTCAATGGAATGATTGATTAGAGTGGTGGGGTCCCGCCGAGGTCAGTTCCGCGCCTCGACGACGAGGTTGATGTCGGTCTCGAGTGCGGTCCGGACCTGCCCGAAGCCGGCGTCGTGCAGGATGCCGGTCAGTCGCGTCGGTCCGGCTTGACCGCCGAGGGCGACGCCGCCGTCCTGGGCGAGGGCGTCGGGAACGCAGACGAGCGTCGACGCGCTGAAGAAGGTGAGGTGGACGCCGTCGTGGCTGTCGGCGAGGTGGTCTCGAGACAGGGGCTCGACGAGGACGAGCGCACCGTCGGGCGCGAGCCGGTCCCGGGCCCAACGGCCGACGGCGACCGGGTCGCCGATGTGGTGGAAGGCGTCGAAGAAGAAGACGAAGTCCCAGTCATCGCCGAGGTCGAGGTTCTCGGCGAAGTCGTTCTCGATTCTGACCCGATCGGACACGCCGGCCTTCTGCACCGCGCTCCGGGCCTCGGCTGCGGAGTTCGCGTCGGGTTCGATGCCGACGAACGTCGAGTTCGGGTAGGCATCGGCGAGCATCCCGGTCGACGTGCCGTAGCCGCACCCCACGTCGAGGACCTTGGCCCCGGCCTCGAGCCGGGGGACGGCCTGGTCGACCGCGGGCAGCCATTCCTGGACGAGGCTGCGGGCGTAGATGGGCCGGAAGAAGCGGGCCACGCCTCGTTGGAGTCGGGGGTCGAAGTCGCCCCACGCGATGCCGTCTCCGGTGCGGAAGGCATCGGCGACCCGGTCGCTGACCGCCCAGAACGCGGCGGTGGCCTCGAAGCCCCCGGACATCGCCGCGGGCGAGTCGTCGTCGGCCAGCACGGCGGCGTGCTCGACCGGGAGCTCGAACTGCCCGGTGGTCTCGTCGTGGGCGACATAGCCGGCCACGGTCTGGCTGGCGAGCCATTCGGTCAGGTAGCGGGCGTCCAAGCCGCTGATCCCGGCCAGTTCGTCGGGGGTCACCGGTCCGGCGCCGGCCATCGTCGCCCACAACCCGAGCCGGTCTCCCAGATAGGACAGTACGGCGGCGCCGGCGACCGTCTGATCGGCGGCGACCTTCTCTGCGAAGTTCTCGACCAGTGCATGGTCCATCGTTGCGTTCCTCTCATCGTCCGCGTTCGGAGTCGGTCTCAACGTCGCAACGATGAGCGGGTCGGCGCATCGGTGACCTCACCCATTTCCCGGCGGATCAGCCCGGCGGAATCAGGTCCGGCGGACAGCCTCGGCCGCGGCTTCGGCCCGGCTCTGCACACCGAGCTTGCGCAGGATGCTGGCCACGTGGTGCTCCACCGTCTTCCGACTGATGTACAGGCGATCCGCGATGTCGGGATTCGACAGCCCGTCGGCGACCAGCGCCAGGACCTCGTCCTCGCGCCCGGTCAGATCACCGCCCGTCCGGGACCCCGACCGGCGCGCGTCCACGCCCAGATCGCGGAGGAGCCCGACCGTGACGTCGGCCTCGCGGCCGGCGCCGAGCTCCTCGAACGTCCCCAGGGCGAGCCTCGCTTCGGCGACGGCGACGTTTGTGCTGGACTCGGCGAGCAGTTCGGCCAGGTGCCGTCGGGTGCTGGCCGCCTCGAAGGGCATCTCCAGCTCCACGAACGTGGCCAGCGCGGCGTCGAGTCGGCGCCGCGCCTCCTTCGCTCGTCCCACCGCGCGGGCGACCAAGCCAGCGAGACGGTCGCCGCGTGCATGGATGAGGTTGCTGTCGGTCGAGGCGGCGAGGTCGAGCAGCGCCTCGGACCCCGACTGCGCCTCGGCGGTGTCGTCGGCGGCGAGCGCAGCCCGGCCGGCCAGCTCGAGGAGCTCGGCTCGCTCGACTTCGTCGTCCGGTCCATGCTCGAGCCGACGCCGAGCGGTCGCAGCTGCGAGGTCGGGCTGCTTTCGCTCGAGGTGGAGCATGGTGAAGACGGTCGCGGTCTCGGCGTGGTCCTCGAGGCCGGCGACGAGTCGGTCACACTCACTGAGCCGTCCCTGGGCCAGCCGCAACTCGGCGAGGCTGGCCAGCGCCTTTCGGTGCAGCACGGGGACCGACTCGTCGGTGAGCGCGATCGCTGCTCGGAGCTCGGTCGCGGCGGTGTCCCACTCGCCGGTCGCGACCAGCACGCCACCGAAGTAGGTCCGACACTCGGCGAGGAGGAACGGACAGCCGTACTTGTCGGTGAACTCCGTCGTGGCCCGGATCCACTGCACCGCCTGCTCGAAGGCGGCGCAGTGGGCGCACGAGGTGATCATGTTGCAACTGGTGAACACCACCGTGTCGAGGTCGCCGCCCGTGGTTGCCAACGAGGCCACCATCGCCTCGCCTTGGAGCGCGAGTCCTTCCTCGACTCGGCCGCGGGCGACCAGGACCGAACCGGCCTGACTGAGCGCCATCAGTTCGAGGTCCCGGTCACGAAGGCTGCGGGCGATGGCGAGCGCTTCGCCCGCGAGCCTGTCGGCGCTCGCGAGGTCGTCGTCGACGTACGAGGCGATGAGCTGGAGGTGACCACGAAGGAGCTCCTCCGCGGCGTCCTCGACGAGGCGGCGAGCTCGGCTCAACCACCCGCGGGCCATGGCGTGGTTTCCGAGGGCCGATGCGCAATCGAAGGCGAGCCGGAGCGCGGCCATTGCTGCGGCCTCGATCTCCCCCCGGTCGCAGAACGCGGTATGGGCCTCCTCCCGGTTGGCGACGGCGGCGCGCATGTCACCGAGCCACCAACTCGCTTCTGCCATCCCGTGGTACGCCTCGGCCGACGGGTCGTTCTCCAACACGTCGGCGAAGAGCTCGTGGGCCGCCGACCAGTCGCCGCTCGCGAGCGCGTCGAAGCCCCGGTCGAGCGAGGCCGGTGGACGAGGCGTCACGACTCCCCAGCGTAGACATCGCCAGGATCCCGGGCTCTCGGACCACGGCGTGACGTGGTCAGGTCGAATGCCCGGCGGCGTGGTTGGCGCGCCCGGCTCGCAGCGGGCGTGTGAGCCTTCATTCACGTGCGCTGGCATGCCTGGTCTGCACCGGGGGTGTGAGCCTTCGGTGGCGCGCGTTGGCGCGTCCTGAACCGGCGTGGAGCCGGGGGCCGTTCCTCAGGCGACGGCGCGGACCTTCTGGGCCTCTTCGCCCTTGGGTCCGGAGCCGAGCTCGAAGCGGACCTGCTGACCCTCGCTGATACGGCCCTTGACCTGGGACTTGTGGACGAACAGGTCGCGGTCGTCGTGGAGGATGAAGCCGAAGCCCCGCTTGGGGTTGAAGAACTTCACCGACCCGACCAGCCCGTCGCCCGCGGCGGCGGGCGTCCGATCCGCAGCCGCCGGCTGGGTCGGCTGGGCCCGCTCGGCGGTCGTGGCCGGCTCGGACTTCTCGGGCGGACGGGTCGCACCGTTCGACGGCCGCACGCCGAGCTTGGCGAACATCTTCGCGGAGTCCTTGCGCTGGGCCGCGTCGAGGATGAGGCTCACGACCACGCCGGTCTTGCCGGCCCGGCCGGTGCGCCCGGAGCGGTGCACGTAGGTGCCGTCGTCGCCGGGCGGGTCGTAGTGGACGACGCAGGCCACGTCGTCGACGTGGATGCCACGGGCGGCGACGTCGGTGGCGACCAGCGCCTCGGCCTTGCCGGTGGCGAACTCGTCGAGGGCGCGGGTGCGCTGGCCCTGGCTGCGGTCGCCGTGGATCGGCACGGCCTTCACACCGAACTTCTTGAGCTGACGGGCGACCCGGTCGGCGCCGCGCTTGGTCCGACAGAACACGATGGTCGAGCCGTGGTCCTTCACGATGTCGGCCGTGGTCGACAGGCGGGTCTCGCGATCGACCGGTCGGACCACGTGCTCGAGGTCGGGATCGGCGGACGCGTCGTCGACCTCGCAGGTCACGGCGTTGTGTTGGTACTTGCGCTGGATCTCGCCGACGGCCCCGTCGAGGGTCGCCGAGAACAGCATGGTCTGGCGGTCGTTCTTGCAGGCGTCGAGGATGCGACGGACGGCGGGGATGAAGCCCATGTCGGCCATGCGGTCGGCCTCGTCGAGCACGACCCGCTCGACGTCGTCGAGCACCAGCGCACCCTCACCGAGGAGATCCTCGAGCCGGCCGGGGCAGGCGACGACCACGTCGACGCCCCGCTTCAGGGCGGCACGCTGGCCGCCGTAGCCGACACCGCCATAGATGGTCACGACCGACACGCCGAGCGGCGCGCCGAGGATCGTCACCTCGTCGGCGATCTGGTCGGCGAGCTCGCGGGTCGGGGCCAGGACCAGGGCCCGGGGCCGGCGCTTGGCGGCCGGGGGCAGGTCGACGACGAGGGGGATGCCGAAGGCCAGGGTCTTGCCCGACCCGGTGGGCGCGCGCCCGCAGACGTCGCGACCGTCGAGGCCGGGGGCGATGGCGTCGACCTGGATGGGGAAGGGCTCGGTGATGCCGCGGTTGGCGAGCACGTCGGCGACGGGCGCGGGCACGCCGAGGGCGGCGAAGGTGGTGGACATGTCTCTCGTTGACTCGCTTCTCGTGACTCGGTTCGAACGCACTCGCTCGAACGATCACAAGGAAGTCGAGAGACACCCGGGAGGTCGATCACGGTGACCGCCGGGACAGGTGCGAGCCGACTCCGATGCATTCGGTCGGCCGGGCGGAACGATACAGCGAGTTGCGCAGAAGTCCACCATCGGACGGTCGGCCCGAGGCCGTGTGCCCGGCGGGATCGGGTGTGTGGGCCTTCGGTGGCGTGTGCTGGTGGGCCCGGTGTGGGCCGGGCGTGTGGGCCTTCGGTGGCGTGTGCTGGTACGCCTGGACCCGGCGCCGACCGGCGCGGCGTCGGTCAGCCGGGCTGGGACAGGGTCACCGGGCGGGTGAACGAGCCGAGCAGCTCACGGTGCCAGAACCGGCCGGTCTGCTTCCGTTCGGCGCGGGTGGTGAACCGGTAGTGGTAGCGCAGGGCGCGGACGGCCGTCGGCGGGGCATCGGGGAACGGGTTGTGGCCGATGAGCGAGAGGATGTCCGCGTCGTTCTCGAGGAGGCCGCGCAGGAAGGGTCGCAACCACGGGGTGGCATAGGTCTCCGAGAGCGGCACGAACCACAGGATCCAGTCGAGTCGCAGGTGATACGGCGCGACCTGGCGCGGCCGTTGGGCGGGGTCGGTGGGCTTGCCCTTGAACCCGTACTCGTGCCATTGGCTGTCGGGCCCGGGGTCCGGGTCGGCGGTGCCTTCGATCACGATCTCGTGGCGCTGGCGCGTGACCGAGCCGAACGCGCCATAGGTGTTCACGAGACGCCACGGGTTGAACGACGCGTTCATCCGCTGGTGCTTCGAGGCGAGGTTGACGATGATGGGCCACGACATCGCCGCGACCGCGACGGCGAGGGTGATGGTCAGTCCGTCGAACCACGCTGGCGAGGGCTCGAGCGTCGTCGGCGCGGCGATGCCGGTGAGCGTCTCGATCAGTTCGCCGTCGAGGGCCGAGAAGGCGAGCACGATCGTCAGCAGGTTCAACCACGCGAAGTTCCCGCTCAGCATGAGGTAGCCCTGGGTCACGATCATCAACACGGCGGCCCAGGAACGGATCGGCTGGGGTGCGAGGAGGAGCAGCGGGGCAGCGGTCTGGGCCAGGTGGTTGGCCCCGACCTCGATCTTGTGCAGGGACCGGGGCAGGTGGTGGAACCACCGGCTCAGCCGGTTGGGCATGGGCTGGGTCTCGTGGTGGTACTCGAGGCAGGTGAGGTCTCGCCAGCAGGGATCGCCCCGCAGCTTGATCAGGCCGGCGCCGAGCTCGACCCGGGCCAGCAGCCACCACAACAGGACGAGCACCACGTCCGGGACCTCGGCGTCGGCCGGGCCCAGGAAGACGGCGAGGAACCCGGCTTCGCACAGCAGTGACTCCCAGCCGAACGCGTACCAGCGCTGCCCGACGTTGACGATCGACAGGTACAGGGCCCACAGCACGAACCATGCGGCCATGGTCGCCGGGATCGGGCCGTGGTCGAACACGCCGATCAGCGCGGCTGCCGACAGCGCGATGCCCACCCAGCAGCAGCCGAGGAAGAACCGGTCCGTACTCCGGAGGACGAAGATGCTCGGCGTCTGCCGGAAGGTGGTGGCCGCGACGTAGCGGCGGATCGGCGTGAGACCACGCGAGCCGAGCAGCCCCCGGAACTGGTTGCGGGCCACGACGAAGCCGATCAGGTACACGAGCGCCAGGCCGCGTTGGAACAGGAGCCGGGCCAGGGCATCGGTCGTGTCGGGCAGCCACGCCATGGGAACAGGGTGGCACCAGATCTCGGGACCGCGACGGTCGTGAGATCCCGTGTGCCCTACCCTCGGGCTCGATGGAGGAGGGCCACGAACCGGGGAGTGCGGAGTGGTGGGCCGCGCACGCCGAGCGACTGGAGCGGCGTCGGCCGCGCGCCGGCGGGCTCACGGTCGAACGGGTGGTCGACGAAGCGCTCGAGCTCGTCGACGAGGCCGGTCTCGGCGCGCTGACGGTCCGTCGCCTCGCCGCCCGACTCGAGACCAGCAGCGCCACGCTCTACCGACACGTGGCAAGCGTCGACGAGCTCAGCGTGCTGGTGGTCGACCGCGTGCTCGGCGAGGTCGAGATCCCCGATGTCGGCGACCCGGCCCGCGATCGTGTCGTCGCGCTCGCGGGGGAGCTGCGCCGGGTGCTTCGGCGTCATCCCAACGTCGTGCCCGCCCTCCCGGCCGCGCCCCTGCTCGGGCCCAACGCGATGGCTGGTGCCAGCGCCGGGCTCGAGGCCCTGCTCGACACCGGCCTGGCCGCCGTGGTCGCGGTCCCCGGCTACCTGGCGATGATCGACTTCGTCCTCGGGTCGGTCTTCTTCGACACCGGCGGCTCGGCCGAGCGCCACGCCGAGCGGGTCGGTGAGGACGCCTTCCAGGACACCCCGGAGCTCGACCGCGTCCACCGCAACGATGTCTTCGATCTGGCCATCGACGCGTTCCTCGACGGTCTCGAGGCTCAGGCCGGCGCTGGACGTTGAGACATGCGAGCAATGCTCGCTAGTTTGGGACCCGTCCGACACCAAGGGGGCCCCGTGAGCACCACCACCGACCCACCGTCGAAGCCGTCCGAGTCGCCGCTGGCCGATCCGATGTTCTGGCGCCAGCCGCTCGAGGATCGCATGGCGCAGTTCGCCGAGATCCGCGAGGAGGGGCCCTTCGTCCCGGTCGAGTTCGACAACATGCTCACCGGTGAGTCCGAACGCTTCTACGCCGTCACCCGCTACGACGAGATCGTCGACATCAGCCGCCGGCCCGAGGAGTTCTGCTCGGGCCAGGGGGCGGTCTCGATCCCCGACATGCCCGAGGAGGCGCTCGAGTTCTTCGGCTCGTTCATCAACATGGACGATCCACGCCACAAGCGCCAGCGCGGGATCGTGGCGCGCTCGTTCACTCCCCGCCAGCTCCAGGGGGTGCTCGACTCGGTCGAACACATCGCCAGCGAGGTCATCGACGGCTTCTGCGAACAGGGCGAGGCCGACCTGGTCGAGGTGCTGAGCCAGCCCTACCCGCTGCTGGTGATCTGCGACATGATGGGCATCCCCCGCAGCGAGTTCGACACCGTCCTCCGAGCCACCAACGTGATCCTCGGTGGCGGCGATCCCGAGTTCATGGGCGACGGCGATCCGCTCACCGCGCTGTTCGAGGCGGGCATGCAGCTCACCAGCCTCATGAACGAGGTCGCCGAGGAGCGTCGCGAGAACCCGACCGACGACCTCACCTCGAAGCTGGTCCACACCGATCTCGACGAGGACATGCTCGCTCCCAACGAGATCGCGCCGTTCTTCATCCTCCTCGCCGTCGCGGGCAACGACACCACCCGAAACGCCATCAGCCACGGCATGAACCTGCTCAGCCAGAACCCCGAGCAGCGCCGCATCTGGCAGGACGACATCGAGGGTGTGACCCCGACCGCGGTCGAGGAGATCGTCCGCGTCGCGTCGCCGGTCACGTTCATGCGCCGCACCGCCACCGGCGACGCCGAGGTGTCGGGCCACCAGTTCCACGAGGGCGACAAGGTCGTCCTCTTCTACGGCGCCGGCAACCGCGATCCCCGCGAGTTCGATGACCCCGAGACCTTCGACGTGCGCCGCGACCCCAACCCCCACATCGGCTTCGGCGGTCCCGGCCCGCATTTCTGCCTCGGGGCCCACCTCGCCCGCCGCGAGGTGTCGGTCGTGTTCCGCCAGCTGCTCCAGCGCCTGCCCGACATCGAGGTGAGCGGCGACGTCGTGCCGCTCGCGGCCATGGGCATCCCGCTGGTCGGCGGCCTCAAGCGAATGCCGGTCACCTTCACCCCGACCGAGCCCGTCGGCGGCTGAGCACCCTGGCGAGCTCTCGCCGCCGACAACGCCACGACGCCGACAACGCCACGACGCCGACCGGGAAGTCCTGGGGCGACCGCACCGCTTCGGCGGTGACCAGGCGGTAGCGTCGGCTTGGTGTCAGGCCGCTCCTCGATGCTGCTCGTGGTCACCGCGGTGGTGCTGGCCACTGGCGTCGCCATCGTCGGTGCCGCGCCGTTCGAGCCGCGGCCCGAACCCACCCGCGCGTCCGACATCGTCTTCTACGCCGGCGGCGCGTATCCCGACAGCATCGCGGTCACCGGCGCCGGGGCCGAGACCAGCTTCCGGGGGCTCACGGTCAACGGCGACTTCCGCCCGGTGACCGGCCCCGGCAACGACTACGACGGCGACGGCTACGACGACATCCTCTGGTACGGCCGGGGATCGACCCAGGACTACGTCTGGTACGGCGGGCCCGACGGGTTCCACAGCGTCGCCGTGTCGATCAGCGGCGACTACCTGCCGGTCACCGGGCCGGGATGGGACGCCAACGGCGACGGGCGCACCGACATCTTCTGGTACCAAGCCGGCCGCGGGGCCGACTACCTCTGGCTCGGGCGCGGCAACCGCACCTTCCAGAGCCGTGCCCGGCCGGTGAGCGGCGACTACCAGCCGATCCCGGGGTACTTCGACGGTGACGATCACGGCGACATCCTCTGGTACGCGCCAGGAGGCGCCGACGACTACCTGTGGCGGTTCCGATCGGCCGGCACCTACCGCAACGAGTCGGTCCGCATCAACGGCAACTACCGGCCGGTGGCGCCGATCGTGCCCGACCTCACCGGCAACGGGCTCACCGACATCCTCTGGTACGGCCCGGGCAGCACCGGCGACTACCTCTGGTCCTTCCGCGACGACGGCTCCCACGTCGACCGCGAGGTCTCGATCAGCGGCACCTACACACCCCTGGCCGGTGATTTCGACGGCGACGGTGTCGGCGACGTGTTCTGGTACCGACCGGGTAGCGGCACCGAGTACGCGTGGTTCTTCCGCTCCGACGGCACCCACGCCGACCGGGCCTACAGCGTCAACGGCGACTACATCCCGGTGGTGTCGGGCAGCAACGGCTTCGACCGCAACGGCACCACCGACATCTTCTGGTACGCGCCCGGCCCCGCCGGCGACTTCCTCTGGCAGGGACGGTCCAACCGGACCTTTGCGTCGTCCCCGCTGCCCATCCGCAACGCCTACCTGCCCCTCGTCGGCGGCTTCCTGGACGACCCGTCATGACGCTGCTCACCACGCCGCTCCACCTGCTCGCCCTCGTGCTGGTCATCAGCGGCGCCGACAAGCTCGGTGACCCGACGCCGGCCACCACCGCCATGCGCGAGACCGGCCTGCCCGGTGTGGGCACCGCTCCCTGGCCGGGACGAGTGCTCGGCGTGATCGAGGTGGGCGTCGGCGGCGCGGTCCTCGCGTTCGGTGGCCCGGTCGCCGCTGGCGCCATGGTCGCCACCTACCTCAGCTTCGGTGTGTTCCTCGTGCTGCTCCAGCGCCGTGCCGCCGAGGATGTCGGTTGCGGGTGCTTCGGGGCCAGCAGCGCTCCTCCCGGGCCCGTCCATCTCGTCATCGACGCCGCCGCCGCCGGGGTCGCCCTGGCCGCCGTGATCCTCGGCGCCCCCGACCTCGTCGCCGTGGTCGACGAGGGTGCCGTGGTCCTGATCACCCATGTCCTCCTCGTGGTCACGGGCGCGGCGCTGGTGGTCGCCTCGTCCAGTGTCATGGAAGACGTCAAGCACCGTCGGGAGCTGCTGCGCACATGAGCCTCACCGCCACCGTCACCGACCGGGCCACCCAGTTCCTCGGTCGCCGGACCTCACGACGCGGGTTCCTCGCCCGCAGCGCCCTCGTCGGCAGCGCCCTGGCGGTCGCCGGCAAGGAGTTCGTGCTCGAACCACGATCGGCCTACGCCGCCACCTGCAGCTGCATCGGCCGCAACTGCAACTGCGGCGCCCTGTGCTGCGACGGCTACACCGAGTTCTGCTGCGCCATCTACGGCGACAACGAGTGCCCCGCCGGCACCGTGCTCGCTGGCTGGTGGAAGGTCGACGGCTCGAGCTACTGCAACGGCCAGGCCCGCTACTACATGGACTGCAACGATCGGTGCGGCGGGTGTGGCTGCGGCTCCAACGGGGTGTGTTCGGGCAGCTGCACCGGCGCCGGTTGCCAGTGCCGCAGCTGCGGGAACCGCAAGGACGGCTGCACCCACTTCCGCTACGGCAACTGCAACAACCATGTCGCGTGCGTCGGCCCGATCATGTGCCGGGTCGTGACCTGCACCAAGCCGTGGGACATCGATCCCGCCTGCTCCACCGCCAGCCGGGTCGACAACGCCACCCGCAACCACCACCGGCCATGCCTCGAGGAGCCCGAGGAGGTCGTCCTCGGCGGTTCGCTCGACTCGGTCAGTTCCGTCGAAGGGGGTCTGCGGATCCGCGGCCGCGCCGTCGATCCGAACACCTCGCGACCCCACGTCCAGATCTTCGTCGACCGCCAGCCGGTCCAGACCGCGCTCGCCACCGATGGCACCTACGACCTCACCATCCGCGTCGGCCCCGGCCCCCACGAGGTGTGCGTCTCGTTGCCGGCCGTCAACGCCCGGGAGGCCACCCGCCTGGGTTGTCGCACCGTGACGAGGTCGGTCTGAATGGGGTTCCTGGTCCTCGGCCTCGCGGTGGTCACCGCCCTGCTCGCCGTGCTGGTGGTCGGCCTGCTGCGCAGCCACGCCGAGATCCTGCGGGCCCTGCACGACAACGGCATCGTGCTCGACCCCGACCGCGAGCAGACCCACGCCCACGACCACGCCGGCGCGGCCCGCGAGCCGACCATCAACACGCAGCCGGGCGTGCCCAGCCCCCGCACCGGTGCCGCGGCCCGAGCCGCCGACCTGTCGGGCACGAGCCCCGACGGCAGCGCCCGTGCCGTGGCCGTCACCGGCCGCGAGCACGCCACCTTGCTTGCCTTTCTCACCAGCGGCTGCAGCACCTGCGCCGGCTTCTGGGCCGACTTCGGTCGGGGCATCGACCTGCCGCCGGAGACCCGCCTCGTCGTGGTGACTCGCGGCGACGACGGTGAGAGTCCTGCCGCCGTCGCCGAGCTCGCCAGCCCCGACCTCACCGTGGTGATGTCCACTCAGGCCTGGGACGACTACTCCATCCCGGTCGCTCCGTACTTCGTCCTCGTCGACGGGCGCAGCGGCCTGGTGGCGGGGGAGGGAGCCGCGGCCACCTGGGAGCGGGTCCAGACCCTGCTCGGCAAGGCTTTGGCCGATGCCGGCTACGACGGACAGAACCGCCTGACCCGCCGCGACCTGTTCTCCCGGCGGCCCGAGGAGAGCCGGGCCGACCGCGACCTGGCCGACGCGGGGATCCTGCCCGGTGACCCGCGGCTGTACCACGAGTCGTGGCCGGTGGCCGACGACGATCCGAGCCGGGGAGGCCCGGACTGATGCGCATCGAGGGACACGGCATCGCCGTCGAGCTCCCGTCGGGCTGGGAGGGCGAGATCAACCGTCGGTCCGACCCCGGGCCCGGCGACGACACGGTGTCCGCCGCTGGCAACGGCACCGAGGCTCGCGGCGCCGACGCGGCCAGCGCGGACGAACACCCCGTCACCCATCTCGCCAACTTCAGCCTGCCCGGCGGCCGCGGCGACTTCGGCAGCGCCGCCGTCGAGCGGATGCAGGCCGACGACGTGCTCGTGTGCCTGGTCGAGTACGGCCCGGCCGAGGCCGACACCCCGCTGTTCGCCACCCAGGGGGTGCCCACCGTCACTCCGGCGCAGTTCTCGCCGTCGCAGATGCAGCGCACCATCGCCGGCATGAGCGGCACCCAGGCGTTCTTCACCGCGGGCGGCCGGGCCTTCTGCCTCTACGCCGTGGTCGGCAGCCACGCTCGCCGGCGCGGCCTGGTGCCCCAGGTCAACGAGCTGCTCCAGACCCTGTCGATCCAGCCGGCCTGAGCGGCCCGACGTCGGCCCGGCTCAAGGGCATAGGGTCCGCCACCGGCGCCGCCCGCGCCGTCCCGAAGCAGTCCAGGGGGAGCTGAGCCATGCGTGTCCCGTTGACCGTCCGCGACCACATCGATCGCGCCGAGCTCGTCTATGGCGATCGGGTCGCCTTCGTCGACGAGGCCGACCAGCCCGCCGAGTCGTGGGGCGAGGTCACCTACCGTCGCATGGCCGAGCTCGCCCGAGCCCAGGCCGCAGGCCTCGACGCCCTCGGGGTCGGGCTGGGCGAGCGGGTGGCCGTCGTCAGCCACAACTCGGCGCGGCTGCTCACCTCGTTCTTCGGTGTCAGCGCGTACGGGCGGGTGCTCGTGCCCATCAACTTCCGTCTCGGCGCCGACGAGGTCCGCTACATCGTCGAGCACTCGGGCGCGTCGGTGCTGCTCGTCGATCCCGCCCTCGACGACGCGCTCGGCGACGTCGACGCCGAGCACCGGTTCGTGCTCGGGGCCGAGACCGACGAGGCCCTCCACCGCTTCGACACCGAACCGGTCGTCTGGGAGCCCGACGAGGACGCCACCGCCACCATCAACTACACCAGCGGCACCACCGCCCGGCCCAAGGGCGTACAACTCACCCACCGCAACCTCTGGCTCAACGCGGCGACCTTCGGCTGGCACATGGGCGTGAACGACCGCGACGTGTACCTCCATACGCTGCCGATGTTCCACTGCAACGGCTGGGGGATGGTGTACGCAGTCACCGGCATGGGCGGAAGACACATCGTGCTCCGCCAGGTCGAGGGCAACGAGATCCTGCGCCGGGTCGACCACCACGGCGTGAGCCTCATGTGCGGCGCGCCCACCGTCGGCTCGATGGTGCTCGACGCGGCCAAGGACTGGGACGGGTCGATCCCCGGCGCGGGCACCAACCGCTGGGTCATGGCCGGCGCGCCGCCGCCCACCGCCACCATCGAAGCCGTCGAGCGCGACCTCGGCTGGGAGTTCGTCCAGATCTACGGCCTGACCGAAACCTCGCCGCTGCTCACCATCAACCGCAGCCGGGCCGAGTACGACGATCTGTCGCCCGACGAGCGGGCCCGCAAGCTCAGCCGCGCCGGCGCCCCCGCTCTCGGCGTGCAGCTGAAGACCAGTGGGTCGGGCGAGGTGCTGGCCCGCTCCAACGTCGTGCTCGAGGGCTACTGGGACAACCCCTCGGCCTCCGCCGCCGCGCTCGAGGGCGGCTGGTTCCACACCGGCGACGGCGGGGTCATCGACGAGGAGCACTACCTCTCGATCTCCGACCGCAAGAAGGACGTGATCATCTCCGGTGGTGAGAACGTGTCGTCGATCGAAGTCGAGGACTGCCTGTTCTCCCACCCCGACGTGGCCGAGGTGGCGGTGATCGGCATCCCCCACGAGCAGTGGGGCGAGACGGTCACCGCGCTCGTGGTGCTCGCCGACGGGGCCAGCGCCGACGAGCAGGCCCTCATCGACCACTGCCGCGAGCGCCTCGCCCACTACAAGTGCCCGACCAGCGTCGAGTTCCGCGACGAGCTCGCCCGCACCGCCACCGGCAAGCTCCAGAAGTTCAAGCTCCGGGCGCCCTACTGGGAGGGCCGCGACCGCCAGGTCGGATAGGCCGCTCCTCGCTCCCGGAGGGAGCTCGTCGTTTCTGAAGTTCCTCGGCGGGGCCTCGGAAACTCCGTTCCGGGCGATGTCCTGAGTTGCCATTAGCCTGGCGGAGTGAGCGTCGTCCGCCACCTCCTGCTCACGACCGCGGCGGTCGTGGTCGCCATCGGCGGCACCGCCGGCGTGGCCGGGGCCCACACCGAGGTGCAGCGGGCCACGCCCGGGCCGGGCGAGGTCGTCACCGGCGCGCCCGAGGCGGTCGAGCTGCGCTTCCTCGATCCGGTCCTGCCCGGGGTGCGCATCGACGTCTCCGATGCCGACGAGCGTGCCGTCGCCGGCCTGGGCGACGTCACCGTCGACGACGGCAATCGCCGCGCCCGCGTCGGCTTCGCGCCCCTCGACCCCGGGGTCTACGTGGTGACCATCGAGTTCGTGGCCGAGGACGGCGACCGCCAGCGGGAGGCCTACCGGTTCACCGTCGAGGCCGCCGGCGAGCCTCGCGACCCCAGCGGGCTGGTGGGCGCGGCCGGGGCGACCGCCGGGCTCGCCGCGGCGTTCGGGGCCGCGCTCTGGCGCCGGACCAGAAGCTGAACCCACCACGACACAGCCGCCCACCACGACCACGGCGACCTGGTTGCCTCGGCGGGTTGGCTTCGTGGACGACCGCACCGACACGATGTCGCCATGCGCAGATGCGTCGCGGTCCTGGTCCTGGTGCTCGCCACCCTGGGCGCGCTCGGCTCGACCCAGGCCAACGCGGGGGAGCCGTCGACGACGTCGACCACGATCGGCGACGCGCCACCGGCGCCCGACATCATCCCCGAGCCCGACTCGGGGTCCGCGCCCGAGGACCCGGGCGACCGGGGCGGGGTGCTGCAGACCGTGCTGTTCGTCGCCGTACTCGGCGGCATCGGCGGCATCGGCTACCTCGTGGTGCGCGAGAGCCGCCGGGCCCGGGCGAACCGGGGCTTCTAGTCAGAGATACTCGTCGCAGCCGGTGAAGTCGTCGACGAACCCGGCGCGGAACGCGGCGGTCCGCTCGAACGCCGAGGTGTCGGCGCCGTCGCCGATCGTCAGGAACGCGATCATGATCTCGTCGAGGTCGCCGGGGGAGAGGACGAGCTCCTGTTCGGGGATCTCGCCGGCGAACTGGGCCGCGGCGTAGACGCCGGTGAGGCAGTCGGCATGGAGGCGTTCGTCGTGGTCGTCGTCGGTCACGTCGAACAGGTCGAGCTGGTGCTGGGCGGCGTTGGCGTACAGTCGGGCCAGCTCGCCGCCGAAGGCGAAGTCGCCGATGTCGGCCAGCGTCGGCGCCAGCTCGCTGTCGTCGTAGTACACGGTGTCGTCGGCCACGCAGTAGAAGGAGGCCGATATCAGCTCCTCGGCCGCGAGGTCGTCGTCGCCGCAGCTGACCTCGTCGTCGCCGGGCGTCACCGCCTCGATCTCCTCGATCGGGTCCCAACGCCGGTCGAGGTCGGCGAACAGATCGGCGTAGAACGACTCGAGGTCGGTCACGAGCGGGTCGAGCAGCTCGCCGATCGGGAGGTTGCCGCCCTGCTCCAGGTCGGTGACGCTGGCGAAGGGGATGGCCACCACCTGCGGTGGTTCGGCGTCGTAGGTGGTGCACGGCGCCGGCCCGCCCTCGAAGCCCTCCTGGAACGCCGACACCCGGTCGAAGCCGCTGCCGTGGGCCTGGGGGTCGGCGGCGCCGACGCCCAGGCTGTCGCGCAGCTCGAGGAACCCGCCGATGGCGTCGTCGAGCTCCTCGCCGGTGGCGCCGAACGCGTCGATGCGTCCGGACACGTCGGCCACCCAGGAGCCGGCGAAGCAGTCGGCCTGCAGCTCGAGGGTGACCATCTCGCCGCGCACCCCGGCCCGGCTCTGGATGGCGTGGGCGTACTCGTGGGCCATGACCACGCCGACGGTGAGCGACCCGAACTCGTCCTGGAGCTCGGGGATGAGCGCCACCCGGTCCCAGGCGATGATGTCCTCCTGGGGGCAGTACAGGGCGTTCTCGGCCACGTCGGCGTAGTCGAGGGGCCGGACCCCGCACGGCGGTGGTTCGGTGTCGGGTCCGTAGGGGTAGAGCTGGGCCGGCGGCTCGAACGGCACGCCGTACAGCTCGGGCAGCTGCTCGCTCCAGAACGCATCGAGGTCCTCGAGCGCGAGGCGAACCACCTCGTCGGGCGCGGTCCGCGGCCCGTCGCCAGCCCTGGGGCCTCACCGAGGCCGAGCTCCGACTCCCGGCAGCCGGCCAGGGCCAGGACGGCCCCCACCACCGCGAGCCCCACTGTGACGAGCGTCCGCGACCGGCCCATTCGGTCACGCTACCGGCGTCGTAGCCTGGGGCTCATGCGCCCCGCGACCCGGTCTCCCGAGTGGTCGGACCGCTGGACCGCCGATGTGGTGCTCTCCGACGGGTCGACCACGCACGTCCGTCCGATCGCCCCCGGCGACGGCGAGGCCATCCGCGCCTTCCACGAGCGCCAGTCGCGCGAGTCGATCTACTTCCGGTACTTCAGTCCCCGGCCCCGGCTCTCCGACGCCGAGATCGACCACCTCACCAACGTCGACGGCGTCGACCGCATGGCGTTCGTGGCCGAGCGCGACGACCAGCTCCAGGGCGTGGCCCGCTACGACCGCTACGGCGACCGGCCGGTGGCCGAGGTCGCGTTCTTCACTGACGACCAGTACCACGGGCGGGGCATCGCCACGCTGCTGCTCGAGTACCTGGCCGTCTACGCCCGCGAGACCGGGATCATCCGGGGCTTCGAGGCCCACGTGCTGCCCGAGAACCGCCGCATGGTGCGGGTGTTTCGCCAGGCCGGCTTCCAGGCGTCGAGCGAGTTCGCCGACGGGGTGATCGACGTGACCCTCGGCATCGAGCCCACCGAGGAGGCCGCCGCCGCCATCGCCGACCGGGCCCGGGCCTCCGAGCGCCAGGCTGTGGTCCGCCTGCTCGAGCCCCGGTCGGTGGCCGTGGTCGGCGCCAGTCGCGAGCCCGGCGGCATCGGCCACCGGGTGCTCGCCAACCTGCTCCGCGGCCCCTTCCGCGGCCCGGTGTATCCGGTCCATCCCGAGGCCGGGTCGGTGGCGGGCGTGCGGGCCCACCCGTCGGTGCTCGAGATCCCCGACGAGGTCGACCTCGCGGTCGTCTGCGTCCCCGCGCCCGAGGTGGCCGCGGTGATCGAGGACTGCGGCCGGGCCCGGGTCGGCGGGGCCATCGTCATCTCCGCCGGTTTCGCCGAGACCGGCCCGGACGGCGCCGACCTCCAGGAACGCGTGCTCGCTGTCGCCCGTCGCTTCGGCGTGCGGGTGCTCGGCCCCAACTGCCTCGGCGTCGTCAACACCGACCCCGACGTCTCGTTGCAGGCCACGTTCGCCGACGTCGACCCGTTGCCCGGTGGGGTCGGCCTGCTCAGCCAGTCGGGCACCCTCGGCGCGGTGATCCTCGACCGGGCAACCCGGGTGGGCCTCGGGATCTCGAGCTTCGTCGCCGTCGGGAACAAGGCCGACCTGTCCGGCAACGACCTGCTCCGCTACTGGCTCGACGACGACCGCACCGAGGTCGTGCTCCTCTACCTCGAGTCGTTCGGCAACCCCCGGCGCTTCGGTCGCAACGTGCGTGAGGTCGCGCGATCCAAGCCGGTCTTCGCCGTGCGCGCCGGTGCGGTGCTCGAGCCCGACGGCGACGGCTGGCTCGACGACGCCACCATCGACGCCCTGCTCCGCCAGACCGGGGTGGTCCGGGTCCCGACCATCGCCGCCCTCCTCGACGTCGCCGTCGTGGCCGGCAACCAGCCGTTGCCCACCGGCCCCCGCGTGGCCGTGATCGGCAACAGCGGCGGCAGCGCGTCGATGGCGGCCGACGCCTGCGTGACCGCCGGGCTCGAGCTCGCCGGGCTGTCCCAGTCGACGCTCGGCGCCATCGACGACCGGCGGCTCCACGGCCGCCACGGCGCGAATCCCGTCGACCTGCGCTACGACGCCGGCGCCGACGACTACGCGGCCGTGCTCGACGCCGTGCTCGCCGACCCGACCGTCGACGTGGCCCTGGTCGTGCACGCGCCCTACACGCTCGACGACCACGACGAGATCACCGCCGCGATCGACCGGTCCCGCGCCCGCCACCCCGACGTCACCGTGGTCGCCTGCTACTACGGGACCCACGTGCCCGTGACCCCCGGTGGCGTGCCCGTGTTCGACTTCCCCGACGCCGCCGCCCATGCGCTCGGGCGCGTGGTGCGCCACCGGTTGTGGCTCGACGCCGAACGGGCCGGCACCGTGCTCGAGCTCGACGACGCCGACACGGTCGAGGCGGCTGTGCGTGCTGCGGTCGTGCCCGGCGAACGGGCGGTGCTGACCCCGGCCGTGGGCCGCGACGTCCTCGCCGCGGCCGGTGTCACCACCGTGCCCGTGCAGGTGCTCGACTCGCGCGGGGGCGTGGGCGAGGTGGCGATCGACGAACCCGTGGCCGCCAAGTCCGAGGCCCACATCCCCGGCGCCCGCACCCGCGACGCCGGCGTCGCCCTCGACGTCACCACTGTCGACGAGCTCGAGGGCGCGGTGGACGACATCGTCGCCGGCCTCGGCGACGACGCCTTCCCGATCGTGGTCCAGCCGATGGTCGACTCCGGCACCGACGTGCGGGTCGCGGTCGAGACCCACCCGGTGGTGGGGCCGGTGCTGCGCGTCGGGCCCGGCGGTGGTGCCGGCCGGTTCACCGACGCCGCCCGCCAGGTGCTGCCGGTCACCGACGCCGGCGCCCGCGAGCTGGTCGACGGCTCGGCGGTGGCCGAGCTGCTCGACGACCGGGCCCAGGACCATCTCGTCGAGCTGGTGCGCCGGCTCGGCGCCGTGGTCGACGCCGCCCCCGAGATCGTCGAGCTCATCTGCGACCCGGTCATCGTCCGCGCCGATGCCGCCGACGTGGTCGAGGTCAGGATCGCCGTCGAGGAGGTGCGGGCCCGCGCCACGCCGCCCGTCCGCCGCCTCGACCAAGCCGACTGAGCCGGGCCGACTGAGCCGGACCGAGGAACGCGCCGATCGGCGCGAAACACCAATATGGCGGGACGAACGCGCCGATCCTCGGCTGACGTCAGGCGCGGGGGAGGCCGAGGACCCGTTCGCCCAGGATGTTGCGCAGGATCTGGGTGGTGCCGCCCATGATCGTGTAGCCGGGGGCGTAGCAGATGTTGCGAGCGACCCGCGCGCCGAGGCGGCGATGCTCGTCGCCGGTGTCGAGCAGGGTGGCGCCCGGACCCATGACCCGGCCGCAGAAGTCGGCCACCTGTATCTCGAACTCGGTGCCGAAGGTCTTGGTTGCCGCCGAGAACCCCTTCGGCGCCTGCTGGAGGGTCTCGCGCAGCACCAGCAGGCGGCCGATCCGGTAGGCGGTCTCGATGGCCGCGATCTCGTCACGGATGATCGGGTCGCCGAGGCGGCCGTCGGCGCGCAGCACGTCGAGGCAGTCGAGGTAGAGGCGCTTGTTGGAGACGAGCCGGTCGATGCCGCCCCGCTCGTGTTCCATCTGGCGCATGAGCTGGCCGAAGCTGGCGTTGAGCTCGCCGACGAGGTGGTCGCCGGGCACCCGGACGTCGTCGAAGTAGATCTCGCAGAAGTGCTCGTCGTCGGTCATGTCCCGGATCGGCTCGACGGTGATGCCGGGGCTGTTCATGTCGACGATGAACTCCGACAGGCCCTTGTGCTTGGGGGCATCGGGGTCGGTGCGAGCCACCAGGTAGCACCAGTCGGCCAGCGCGCCGCCCGAGTTCCAGATCTTCTGGCCGTCGACGATCCAGTCGTCCCCGTCCCGGACGGCGGTGGTGCGCAGGCTGGCCACGTCGGAGCCGGCGTCGGGTTCGGACATGCCGATGCACCACATCGAGGTGCCGGCGATGATGTCGGGCAGGAAGCGCTCGCGCTGGCTGTCGGTGCCGTACTGCAGCAGCGTCGGGCCCATCTGGCGGTCGGCGAACCACGAGCCGGCGATGGGCGCGCCCTCGGTGATCAGTTCCTCGAACACCACGAACCGCTCGAGCGGCGTGCGCCCGCCCCCGCCCCACTCGGTGGGCCAGGTCATGCCGAGCCAACCCCGGGCGGCCAGCTCCTCGGAGAACTCCCGATCGGTCTGGGCGATCCAGGAGTCCTCATGGAACCACCGGCCCTCGGCCGCCTTCCGGCCGACCTCGCGGGCTTCGGCAGCCAGTTCGTGCAGCTCGGGGTCGAGGGAGAAGTCCATGCCTGCCGAACCTAGGGGAAGGCCCTGTCGACCAGGGACTCTAGGATGTGTGGGCGAGCTTCGAAGTGGGGGCGATGTGATTCGTGCGAGTCGGGCGCTGACCTGGGTGCGCAGCAGGCTGCCGGAGGGACGGAGCCTGCCCGCAGATGTCTTCGCCCAGCGCCACCGGGGGATCCTGTTCCTGCTCTGGCTGCACGTGCCCGCCCTCTTCACCGTCGCGCTCGTCCGCGGCGAACCCGTGGTGCGCGGCGCGGCAGAAGCCGGGGTGGTGGCCGGGATCGCCGGCCTCGCCACGGTGGCCCGGCCCTACCGGAACTTCAGCATGAGCTTCACGTCCATCGGCTTGCTGACGTGCTCGGCCGAGCTGGTGCACCTCACCGGCGGGCTGACCGAGATGCACTTCCACTACTTCGTGATGGTGAGCGTGGTCACGCTCTACCAGGCGTGGTGGCCGTTCCTGCTCGCGATCGGCTACGTGTTCTTCCAGCACGGGGTGACCGGAGTCATCGCTCCCTCGGCGGTCTACAACCATTCGGCGGCGATCGACAGCCCGGTCCGGTGGGCCGTGGTCCACACCGGGTTCGTCCTCGCCATGAGCGTCGTCGGCATCGTCTCGTGGCGGCTGAACGAGCTGCTCCTCGACGCGGCCCGCGAGCGGGAGGACCAACTCGCCGAGGCCCAGGCGCTCGCCAAGGTCGGCAGCTGGGAGTGGCGCGCTGGTGCCGGCACCTCGTGGTCGCGGGAGATGTACGGGCTGCTCGGCGTCGACGAGAAGTTCCTCGCCGCCACCGACGGCGAAGTGGCGAGCCTGGTCCACCCCGACGACCGCCCGAGCTGGAGGGTCGACGTCGGGGCCATGAGTGTCGTCGGCGGCGTGCACGACCTCGATTTCCGCATGGTCCGCCCCGACGGGGAGGTGCGCTGGTTCCACGGCCGGGGGCGGGCCACGGCCTGGGACGGCGACAAGGTCACGGTCATGGCCGGGACGCTCCAGGACATCACCGAACGCAAGCAGAGCGAGGAGGCGCTGCGGGCGTCGGACCAGGAACGACGCGGTGCGCTGTCCCGGCTCGAGGCCACGCTCGAGTCCACCGCCGATGGCCTCGTGGTGGTCGACCTCGACGAGCGCATCAGCGACTGGAACCGACGGTTCCGCTCCATGTGGGGCGTTCCCGACGACCTGCTCGCGCGGGGTGACGCCCGCGTCGTGCTCGGGCACATGCTCGATCAGCTCGTCGAGCCGGCTGGCTTCGCGGCCTCGGTGGAAGAGCCCGCCGCCAAGGATGGATCGGCCTCGCCCGAAACGTTGGTGTTCGACGATGGACGGGTGTTCGAGGCGGTGTCGCGGCCCCAGACCGTCGACGGTCGCGTGGTCGGCCGGGTCTGGAGCTTCCGCGACGTGACCGACCGCACCCGTCTCCAGGAGGAGCTGGCCCACCTGGCGTTCCACGACCCGCTCACCGGGCTGGCGAACAAGGCCCTGTTCCGCGACCGGCTCAACCACGCGATCGACCGGCGGCGTACGTCGGCCGGCGAGCTCGCCGTGCTGTTCGTGGATCTCGACAAGTTCAAGGACGTCAACGACAGTCTCGGCCACGCCGCCGGCGACGAGTTGCTGGTCGAGGTCACGGGGCGAATCGTCGCCACGCTGCGCGCGGCCGACACCGCGGCCCGCCAGGGCGGCGATGAGTTCGCCATCCTGCTCGAGGACCTCAACGACAGCGACGAGGCCGAGCAGGTCGCTGCTCGGGTGCGCTCGGCCGTGCGCCGGCCGTTCCGCCTGGCTGGCAAGGACGTCTTCACCACCGCGAGCATCGGCATCGCGACCGACGCGCCCGGGGCGACGGCCGACCACCTGCTGCGCAACGCCGATCTGGCCATGTACGAGGCGAAGCGCCTCGGCCGCGACCGCAGCGAGCGCTTCGCGCCGTCGATGCACGCCGAGGTGCTCGATCGGATCGACCTCGAAGCCGATCTCCGGCGTGCCCTGGTGCGCGACGAGCTCCGTCTCGAGTACCAGCCGATCGTGTACCTCGACACCGGAAAGATCGCCGCGGCCGAAGCGTTGGTGCGGTGGGAGCATCCCGAGCGCGGGCTCCTGACTCCGAACGCCTTCATTCCCTTCGCCGAGGAGAGCGGGATGATCGACGAGATCGGCCGCTGGGTCCTCGAACAGGCGTGTATCCAGACCTGCCGCTGGCACGAGGCGGGTACGAGGCATCCGCCGATCGGTGTGACCGTCAACCTGTCGCCCCGCCAACTCCGGGACGAGCACCTGGTCGCGACGATCGACGCCACCCTGTCGTCGTCGGGCCTGGACCCGAGCATGCTCATGCTCGAGATCACCGAGACCGCCATGATGCACGACACCGAGGTCGTGCTGACCCACCTCCACGAGCTCGAGGTTCTCGGTGTACGGCTCGCACTCGACGACTTCGGCACCGGGTACTCCTCGCTCGAGTACCTCCAGCGGTTCCCCATCGACGTCATCAAGGTGGATCGGACCTTCGTGGACCGAACCGACCGGGGGGTCGAGGAGGCCGCCCTCGCCCGGGCGATCATCCGCCTCGCCCAGTCGCTTCGCCTGGCGACCGTGGCCGAGGGTGTCGAGAACGCGACGCAGGTCGAGTGGCTCCGGGCGGCGCGGTGCAACGGGGCGCAGGGATTCCACATCGCCCGTCCCGGCCCCGCCGAGGCGGTCACCGAGCTACTCGGCCAGTCCGGGCCGCTGCTGCCGCCCGCCGCGTCCGCGTCCGAGGTCTGAGCGTTGCCGCCCGGACTCGAAGCTGAAGAAGGTGGCCGGCGCCACTGGTGCGGCTCCAGCGTCCGCCAGCACTTCCGGGCGATCGTCGCAGGGCCGCCCTCAGCCCCGCGACCGTAGGGGATCCCGGTCCGTCAGCGCCCCGGTTGATCTCGGGGCGTGTAGGGGCACGTGGGTGTGTGGTGAGACGCCCAGTGTGTGGACAGCCGAAAGCCGCATCGACGTGGCGCCCGGCCGAGCTGACCCCGCCCGGCTCTCAGTCGGTGACGAGCACGACCTTGCCGAGCTTGCCGCCGGCGGCGAAGCGGTCGAAGGCCTCGTCGGCCGACGACATCGGGAACGTGGCTTCCACCGGCACGGTGAGGTCACCGGCGGCCAGCCGGGGCAGCACCTGGGCGATCATCGCCTGGGCGGCCGCGGCCTTCTCCTCCAACGGCCGGGCCCGCAGCGTGGAGGCCCGGATGGTGGCCCGCTTGCCCATGAGGTCGAGGAGCGACACCTCGGTCTTGGGGCCGGCACCGACGCCGATGATCATGATCCGGCCCCACGTGGCGAGCGCCGAGATGTTGCCGGGCCAGTTCGGCGCACCGACCAGCTCGAGGATCACGTCGAAGGGGCCGGCGTCGACGAAGTCGTCGGGCTCGACGACCACGTCGGCACCGAGCGAATGCACGGCCTCGTGCCGATCGGTCCCGCGCACCGTGGCGGTCACCACGCACCCGGCGGCCCGGGCCAGCTGCACGGCCGAGGTGCCGACACCACCGGCGGCGCCATGGATGCACACCCGCTCGCCCATGCGGAGGCCGACCTGGGTGAACAAGCCGTCGTGGGCGGTGGTGAAGGTCTCGGCGAAACCCCCGGCCTGGTCCCAGTCGAGCGAGGCCGGCACCGGCAGCAGGCAGCGTTCGTGCACCACGCACAGCTCGGCCATGCCGCCCCCGCCGACCACGGCCATGACCCGGTCACCCTCGGACCACGAGGTCACGCCCGGGCCGAGCGCTTCGACCGTGCCGGCCAGCTCGAGCCCGGGGATGTCGGGCGGCGAGCCGGGCGGAGCGGGGTAGAAGCCCTTGACCTGGAGCCGGTCGGCGGCGTTGATGCCTGCAGCTCGAACCCGTACCAGCACCTCGCCGACACCGGGGGAGGGGTCGGGATGTTCGGCCCAGGTCAGCGCCTCGTCGTCGATCGTGACCGCACGCATCACGCCGACACCTCTACCGGTCGTCCACGGGCACGTAGTCGCGCTGGGACGGGCCGGTGTAGAGCTGGCGTGGCCGGGCGATGCGCTGGTCCTGCTCGAGCAGCTCGACCCAGTGGGCCAGCCAGCCCGCGGTGCGGGGGATGGCGAAGAGCACGGTGAACATCGAGGTCGGGAAGCCCATGGCCTGGTAGATGAGCCCCGAGTAGAAGTCGACGTTGGGGTAGAGCTTGCGGGAGGTGAAGTAGTCGTCGGAGAGCGCGGTCTCCTCGAGCTTCAGGGCGATGTCGAGCAGCGGGTTCTTGCCGGTGACCGCGAACACCTCGTCGGCGGTCTCCTTGATGATCCGGGCCCGGGGGTCGTAGTTCTTGTACACCCGGTGGCCGAAGCCCTGGAGCCGGGTCTTGCCCTCCTTCACGTCGTCGACGAAGGCGGGCACGTTCTCGGGCGAGCCGATCTCGGTGAGCATCCGGATCACGGCCTCGTTGGCGCCGCCGTGGCGGGGCCCGTACAGCGCGGCCGACGCCGCGGCCGTGGCCGAGTACGGGTCGGCGTGCGACGAGCCCACCACGCGCATGGCGGTGGTGCCGCAGTTCTGCTCGTGGTCGGCGTGGAGGATGAACAGCACGTCGAGCGCCCGCGACAGGGCCGGGTCGGCTTCGTAGCGGGGCTCGGCCACCTTCCACATCGTCGACAGGAAGTTCTCGGTGAAGGTCAGGCTGTTGTCGGGATAGACGAAGGGCATCCCGACCGAGAACCGGTAGCAGGCCGCGGCCAGCGTCGGCATCTTGGCGATGATGCGTACGATCTGGCGGTAGCGGACGTCGGGGTCGTGGATGTTCTTGGCGTTGTCGTAGAAGGTCGACAGCGCGGCCATCGCGCTGACCAGCATCCCCATCGGATGGGCGTCGTAGTGGAAGCCCTCGAGGAACCGCTTGCGCATGTTCTCGTGGATGAAGGTGTGGTACGTGATGTCGAGCACCCACGCCTCGAGCTGGTCGGCGGTGGGCAGCTCGCCCCACAGCAGCAGGTAGGCGACCTCGAGGTAGGTCGAGTTCTGCGCGAGCTGCTCGATGGGGTAGCCCCGATAGCGCAGGATCCCGTTGTCGCCGTCGATCTCGGTGATGGCCGAGCGGGTCGCCGCGGTTGCGGTGAACGCCTCGTCCTCGAACCAGATGCCGGGCAGGAGCTTGCGCCACTCGTCGCTGCTCACCCCGCCGTGCTCGATCGGGATCTCGACGGCGTCGCCCGTGCGGTTGTCGGTGATCGTGATGGAGTCAGGCACGACTCGGAGACTAGAGCGTGTGTGGCTCCGTGAGTTCACACGGGACGGTTCACCGAGCCTCACGCGAGCCGCAGCGACACGCCCTCGTGGTCCGGTCCAGTGGTGGCGGTCAGCTTCCTCGGGCCGAGGAGACGAGCGCGGGTTGTCCGAGTTGTCGCAGCGCCCGGTCGAGCTGTTCGATGTCGAGGGGCTTGGAGAGGTGGGCGTCGGCCCGGGCCTCGCACATGCTCGTGTCGACCTCGAAGGGTTCGAGCGCGCTGAGCGCGACGATGGTGTGCCGCAGTCCGTGGGTGTCGGCTCGTTCGAGGTTCCGGATGGCCTCGATGGTCTGGAAGCCGCTCATTCCCGGCATCTCCATGTCCAGGAGGACGAGGCTGAAGGCGTGTTCGGCGAGGAGGGCGATCGCTTGCCAGCCGTCGTCGGCGAACCACAGCTCGGCGTGCTCGAACAGGAGCATCGAGGCCAAGCGTCGATCGGACTGGTTGTCGTCGACGACGAGGATCTTGTGCCTGAACGCCGTCTCGGCGCCGTCGCTGCGTCGCGTCTCGATCCAGTCGGTGAGCTCCTCGAACGGCATCGGCCGTGCGAACAGGTAGCCCTGTGCGCGCGTGACGCCCATCTCGTGGAGCATTCGGCGCTGGTTGTGCGTTTCGACGCCTTCGGCGATCAGACGCTTGCCGAGCCGGTCGGCGAGAGCCACCGTGTTCTTCACGATCTCGTTGTCGCTGCTGTCGGTCGTCAGCCCGTGGACGAAGGACTTGTCGAGCTTGATCACATCGATGGGCAGGTCCCGGAGCGAGACGATGGAGGAGTAGCCGACCCCGAAGTCGTCAACGGCGATCTGTATGCCACTGAGTCGCAGGTTCATCAGCTCGTCCACGAGTGCCGCTTGGTCGTTCGAGAGGCTGGTTTCGGTCACTTCGACGACGAGGCGAACCGGTAGTGCTCGATCGGCGGTGAGCTCGCTCAATCGTCGGGCGAGCCGGGAGTCGGAGTAGAGCTGGCGGCGGGACACGTTGACGTTGAGCTCCTGGATGGGCAGCGGTCCGCCACCGAGGGCTTCCTGCCACGTGCGCATGTCTGCCACGGCGGCGCTGACCACCCAGTCGCCGAGGGCGTCGATGACGCCGCGTACTTCGGCCAAGGGGATGAACTGGTCGGGACCGAGCAGCCCCCGGGTCGGATGGCGCCAGCGGACCAGCGCCTCGGCGCCGATGACCCGCTGATCGTGCAGCACGACGATCGGCTGGTAGTGGAGCTCGAGTTGGTCTTCGTCGATCGCGGCGCGGAGCTCCAGCTCGTCGAGCGTGCCGGCGACTTCGTCGATGAGTCGCGCCCGGATGAGACGGGTCACCGCGACGCCGATGATGATGAAGAACGCGCCCCGGCTCAACCAGTCGGACAGTTCCTGGTTCGCGCCGGTGGCCGACACCGCGGGGAGCAGCGGGCCCGCGACGACAGCGGCGATGCCGCCTCCCACGATGGCTCCGGTCGTTCCGAAGCGGACGCCCAGGAGGATGACGGGCAAGTAGAACAGGTGGGGGGCGAATTGCCACGCTCCGCCCGCGAGGAAGCTGGCCGACCAGGCCAACGCGTACAGGACCACCGCGACCGCCACGGTTCGACGAGGTGATCGGTACAAAGCAGGGCCGACTTGCATCGCGTAGACACCCCCGCCCCCAGTGAATGTTGAACAAACAGAACGCTACTGCGGCGCGCCGGACCCCTCAAGGTTCGCGCGGCTGCGCGGCCGGACCGGGATGGCGAACGGTGTGGTGGATGTGGCCCCGCTCCCCGGTCCGCGCCGTCTTCACGCGAGCCGCAGCGACACGCCCTCGTGGTCCGGTCCCTGCGCTTCGAGCAGTTCGCGCAGCGTCGAGCGCACCGCCCGGGCCGGGGCGGCGAGTCGGCCGGCCCGACGGCGGACCAGGCCGACGCCGCGGCCGCCGAGGTCGGTGATGCGGACCTTGACCCAGTCGCCGGGCGGTTCGAGCAGCGTGGCGGTGGTGGGCAGGATCGCCGGGCCGTGGCCACGGAAGGCGAGCGAGGCCACCAGCGTCATCCCGTCGACCTCGGCCAGCACCGACAGCTCGACGCCGAGCGAGGTGGCCGCGCGGTCGAGCTCGTCGCGGAACGCGGTGCCCCGGGGCTCGAGCACCAGACCGTGGGGCGCGATGTCGGTGAGGCTGACCTCGTCGGCAGCGGCCAGGGGATGGTCCGACGGGGCGACGAGGATGCGCTCCTCGTCGAACAGGGGGGTGACCTCCACCTGGGGGTCGGACACCGGCAGGTTGACCACGGCGAGGTCGAGGCTGCCGTCGAGCAGCTGCGGGAGGAGCGAGGTGGTGGTGGCGTCCACCACCACGAGGCTGACGCCCGGATGACGCTCACCCATGGTGTCGAGCAGGTCGGGTACCAGCCACCGGCCCACCGAGCCGATCACGCCGAGGCGCACCTGGCCGATCACCTCGTCGCGCATGGCGGCCACGTCGGCGGCCAGGGCGTCGAGCTCGGCCTGCACCCGCCGGGCCCGGGCCACCGCGGCCTCACCCTCCTCGGTGAGGCCGCCGGAGGAGCGGTCGACCAGGGTCACGCCCAGCTCCTTCTCGAGCCGGGCCACGTGGGTCGACACGTTCGACTGCACGGTGTGGATGGCGCGCGCCGCGGCCGAGAACGACCCGTGTTCGGCCACGGCGAGGAGGGCGGCGAGCTGGCGGAGGTCCATGGCGGCGGGTCATCTCTCTAGCAGATGGTAGACATCTATGAGAACTGTTGGACAGATCGGTCGACGCTTGGTTGACTGTGCATCAGATCGCCGAGAGGACATGTCCCCCAACGGTCCTCCGGCGCAGCAAGTGCCCGGCCGAACGCCCCCCCGTCGGTCGGATGCACACAACGAGGGTAGAGCCGGTCCGTCCCCCATGGGCCGGCTCCTCTCGCGTTCGGGCGGCGGTACGCGACCCGGGTCGGGAGAACCCGCTACAGCAGCATCGGGAATCGGCCGATGACTCTCCCAGGAGGGGACGATGACCGACGTGGCCGAACACGAGGGTGAGGCACCGGCGGTCGGGCCGCTGGCGCTCGGGGTGGGTGAGCTCGATCAGATCCTGGCCAAGGCCGCCGACGTGACCCTGCTGTTCGACGCGTCGACGGGCACGGCGCTTCGGCGCTGGCACGAGGGCCCCCGCGGTGCGCTCGACGTGCCCGACGAGCCCGCGGAACGGGCCATCGGTTGGGTGCACCCCGACGATGTCACCCAGGTCCTCGACGTCATGGCCCGCACGGCCTTCGATGGCGAGCGGCGCACCACGATCGCCCGCACCCACCCCGACAAGGACTTCGCGCCCGGCCAGTCGCTGCTGATGACCGCCCACGACGTCCAGCACGTCGTCGACGCCGGGCTGCTCGTGCAGGTCTGGCTGGTGGATCTCGACGCGTTGCCCCACGCAGCGCACGAGCCCGGATCGGTGATGTCCTCGCTCGCCGCGGCCGCGCCCGTCGGGCTCCAGGTGCGCAGCGGCAACGGCAACGTGTCGTTCGAGAACGATCGGTTCACCGAGCTCGCCGGGCCCGCACGGGCCGAACTCGACCGGGCGATCGACCTCGCCCTGGGTTCACCGGCGGAGTGCATCGAGGACGTCGAGACGGGGGAGCGGTTCCTGCGGTTGCGGGTGGTCTCCACCTTCGATCGCGCCGGCAACTTCGTGCTCGCCGTGGCCTCGCTCGAGGACGTCACCAGCCTGCGCCGGGCCGAGGAGGGCCGGGCCGAGGCCGAGGGCCTGTTCCGTGCCGTGTTCGACAACTCGCCGGTGGCCACCGCCGTCGTCGACCTCGACGGACGCTTCGCCCAGGTCAACGAGTCGCTCGCGGTGATCTGCGGCTACGCCCCCGAGGAGCTCGTCGGCCGTCACTTCGCCGACATCACCCACCCGGACGACCTCGCCACCGACCAGGAGCTCCTCGCCGAGGTGGTGGCCGGTACCCGCAGCAGCTACCAGCTCGAGAAGCGCTACCTCCACTCCGCCGGCCACCAGCTCTGGGTCGATCTCACCGTCGCCGGCGTGCGCGACGCCCGGGGCCAGTTGAGCCACCTGATCGCCCACATCGCCGACATCACCTCCCGCAAGGCCGCCCTCGACGTCGCCGACTCGAGCGAGGACCTCGCCCACTGGGCGACCCACGATCACCTCACCGGCCTGCCCAACCGCCGGTACCTCGACAACGTTCTCGCCACGTCGTTCGGCCCCCGGCGGCGGGCCGAGGACAGCTTCGCGGTCCTGTTCCTCGACCTCGACGACTTCAAGCCGGTGAACGACGCCCACGGCCACCAGGTGGGCGACGACGTCCTGCGCATCCTCGCCCGCCGTCTGCGCAATGCCTGCCGCGACGACACGCTCGTGGCTCGCTACGGCGGTGACGAGTTCGTCGTGGTCACCCGGCGCCTGCGGACGGTCCACGACCTGTCGATGCTCGTCGAGCGGATCCTCAGCGCGGTGCGGACGCCCATCGTCGGCCTGACCGACCACCCCATCCGTGTCGGGACGAGCGTCGGCGTGGCATCGGCGGCACCCGGTGAGCGTCCCGGCGACGTGGTCGGGCGCGCCGACGCCGCGACCTACCGGGCCAAGAGTGCGGGCAAGGACCGGGCCGAGTTCGCCTCGACGTAGCCCGGGGCGGGCCGCGACCGAGGCGCGGCGAGCCAGGGCGGCGGGTCGGTCGCGGTACGTTGTCCGTGTGCCCCGTCCCGCCGCGTTCTTCGCTCCCGAGCTCCAGGGCCGCTGGGGTGCCGCCCGCCTGTCCCACGTGCTCGACGTCGCCGACCTGCCCGGCGAGCAGGGCGAGCCCGAGTCCGGGGCCGATCGACGCCTCGGCTCCGATACCTGAGCGCGACATCGATCGATGGAACGGCGAGAATCCGCGAATGGGGGAGTCGTCCGGGCGGCGGTGAAACGCGCCGCCGGGATGGCCGATCTCGTTCGGCCCTCAGCGGGGATCACGTTCCTCATCTACCACCGGGTTGGTGCCCGGACCCCGGTACCCGTCGACCTGCCGACGGCGCTCTTCGACGAGCAGATGGCGATGCTCGCCGACAGCTTTCGCGTGCTCACGATCGACGAGGCGACCCGTGAGCTGTTGGACACCACCGGTGCCGATGCAGGCCCGGGGGTCGTGGTGACCTTCGACGACGGGACAGCGGACTTCCTGGACGAAGCAGTGCCGGTACTGGTCGACCGCGGCGTGCCGGCGACCATGTACCTGGCCACCCGCCACATCGAGGAACAGATCGAGTTCCCTGGAGGCGGCGTGCCCATGACGTGGGCTGCGGCCCGCACCGCGCTCGGGTCGGGACTGGTGACTTTCGGTTCGCACAGCCATTCCCACGTGCTGTTCGATCGGATCACCCCATCGGCTGCCAGCGAGGAGCTGGATCGGTCCATCGGCCTCATCGGCGATCGCCTTGGCGTCGCCCCGGAGCACTTCGCCTACCCGAAGGCGCTGCTCGCGTCGCCACGAGTCGAGGCCCAGGTTCGCAGTCGCTTCGAGACCGCCGTGATCGCTCGTACGCGCCCGAACCGTCCGGGCCGGGTGGACCCGTTCCGCCTGACTCGCTCGCCGATCCAGGTCGCCGACGGCATTCGTTGGTTCGAACGGAAGGCGAGCGGAGGCATGGGGCTGGAGGACGACCTGCGCGGGCTCGCCAATCGGTGGCGGTACCGAGGAGCCCGTTCGTGAGGCGGGCCATCGATCTCGTGGGCGCAGCGGCCGGGCTCGTGCTGGCCGCGCCGATCCTGGGCGTGGTCGCCGCGCTGCTGCGCCTCCGGCTCGGACCGCCGGTGCTCTTCCGTGAGCTGCGGTTGGGCGAAGGGGGTCAGGAGTTCGAGCTCATCAAGCTGCGTACGATGACGAATGCACGAGACCCGCAGGGCGAGCTCCTTCCTGACGCCGATCGACTCGTGCCCATCGGTCGTTGGGTTCGGTCGATGAGCCTCGACGAGGTACCGGAGCTGGTCATGGTGCTCCGCGGCCAGATGAGTCTGGTCGGCCCACGGCCACTTCCGGTTCGCTACCGAACGCGTTTCACCGCCGAACAAGCCCGCCGGCTCGACGTGAAGCCCGGGATCACCGGCTGGGCACAGGTGAACGGACGAAACACCAGCTCCTGGGAGACCCGGTTGGCGATGGACGTCTGGTACGTCGACCACCGATCACTGCTCCTCGACCTGCGGATCCTGCTTCGCACGGTCCTGGTGGTGTTGCGTCGCGAGGGCATCAATGCGGAGGGGGAAGCCACCATGAGCGAACTGCCGCCACGCCCGCTCGGCAGCGACTCATGAGCCGCATCCATCTCTCGCCACCAGACATACGCCAGGCCGAGAAGGACCTCCTCATGGCCGCGGTCGAGTCCGGGTGGGCCGCTCCCGCGGGCCCCGATCTCACCATGTTCGAGGCCGAGATCGCCGCGGTGGCCGGCGTCCCACACGCGGTGGGGCTCTCGAGTGGCACGGCCGCGTTGCACCTCGCCCTCCACGCCTTCGGCGTGGGTCCGGGTGACGAGGTCATCGTCTCCACCTTCACCTTCGCGGCCTCGGCGAACGCCGTCACCTACGTCGGGGCGTCGCCGGTCTTCATCGACGCGGACGCCGCCTCCTGGAACCTCGCCCCGGATCTGCTCGAACGTGAGCTGGCGCAACGGGCATCGGCCGGAACGCTGCCCGCGGCGATCATCAGCGTGGACCTCTACGGCCAGCCTGCCGACTACCGGCTCATCGAGCCGATCTGTGCCGAGCACGGGGTCCCGCTCATCGAGGACGCGGCCGAGGCGCTCGGCTCGTCACTTGGCGGTCGACCCGCCGGTTCCTTCGGCCGTGCTGCCGTGCTGTCGTTCAACGGGAACAAGTTGATCACGACCTCTGGTGGGGGGATGCTCGTGGCGGACGACGCCGCGTTGATCGAGCGTGTGCGCTTCCTCTCGACGCAGGCGAAGGAACCGGAGCCGCACTACGAGCACCATGAGATCGGCTTCAACTACCGCCTCTCCAACCTGCTCGCCGCGTTCGGGCGCGGACAGCTCCGGACGCTCGGCGAACGCATCCAGCGACGCCGTTGGTTCTTCGAGGAGTACCGACGGGTGTTCGCATCGGTGGACGGCGTGACCTTCCAGCCCGAGATCGAGGGCGGGTTCTGCAACCGATGGTTGACGTGCGTGCTGATCGACCCAGCCGTCGCCGGCTTCACGCGCGACGATCTCCGGCTGCACCTCGATCGCGACGACATCGAGGCTCGGCCGACCTGGAAGCCGATGCACCAGCAGAAGTCCTTCGCGGGAGCGCCCGCCCTTCTCGACGGAACCGCCGATCGGCTCTTCGCACGCGGACTCTGCCTGCCGAGCGGGAGCGGCATGACCGACGACGACTTCGCACGGGTTCTCGAGTCCGTCTCGGACTTCCTGGTGCGCGACATCTGATGTGGATCTACGGCGCCGGCGGTTTCGGTCGCGAGACCCACGATGCCTGCCTCGCTGCGGGTGTCGTGGTCGACGGTTTCCTCGACGACACACCGCCCGACAAACAGCTGCGTGGCCTCCCGGTCGTGCGCCCCGGTGATGTCGAGCCGGCCCCATTCGTCGTGGCGATCGCCGACCCGCAGACCCGCGCCCGGCTCTACCGGGAGCTGGTCGGCTTCGGCTGGCAGCCGGTGACCGTGGAGGACCCGAGAGCGGTGATCGGCACCGGCGCCACGATCGGTGCTGGCTCGATCCTGCTCGCCACCGCCTTCGTCTCCTGTGACGTCGTTCTCGCTGAGGCAACGCACCTCAACTACGGCGTCACCATCGGTCACGACGTTCGCGCCGAGTTCTGCACGACGGTGCTGCCCGGGGCCAATGTCGGCGGCAGCGTGGAGCTCGGTCAGGAGGTCCTCGTGGGGTCGGGCGCGCAGGTGCTTCAAGGCGTGCGCATCGGTCGCCACGCGGTGATCGGTGCCGGTGCTGTCGTGACCAGCGAGGTCGCCAGCGGTACGACGGTCGTCGGTGTTCCGGCGGCGCCGGTGGAGCGGTGATGCTCGTGGGCTCGCCGAACGCGCACGCTCTTCGCCGGCGGGTGGGACACGGGGTGAGATGGACGTCGGGAGCTACCTGACCGCGCACGAGCTCCGGTTGCTGGTGGCGGGCGTAGGAAGCGGCGCGCTGGTGGGTGCGGTTGCCCGGAGGATCCGGTGGTCGCCGTCGTGGTTGCACGGATACCTCGCGCCGGCCCTCGGGCTGTTCGTCGCCGGATGGTGGTCCCAGCCCGATGCATCGGTGGGCCGGGTCATGACCGCCGTCGTCGTGGGCGTTCTCGCCGGGCGTGGGTATGACCGGCTGTCGATGCCGACCGGTGGGCGGGCCGCGGTGCTACTCGTGGCCCTGGCCGGTGTGTGGTTGGCCGTGCCCGAGAACGATCCGGCGGTGGTGGTGGCCGGAGCCGTGGTCGGGCTGGGCGTCGTGGGCAAGGTCGACGACGCGGGGGCCGGCTACGGGTTGTCCGTGGCGGTGGCCTGGACGGTCGTGCTCGGCGCGGGCTCGACGCCGTGGTCGTTCGCCGGAGGGCTGCTCGGCCTGGCACCCCTCGCGTGTGTCGCCGTCGTCCCGTTCCGTCGCTCGCCGCAACTGCCGGCGGTCCGGGGGTGGCTGTGGTTCCTGGCGGGTTCGGGAGGCGTGGCGGTCCTCGCCGCGCGCTGGGTCGGTGTGGCTCCGGCGGCGACCTGGCTCCGTGTGGGGATCGTGTGTGCGGTGGCGATCGTCGTCGCGTCGTTCACGGCACCGTCGGGAGCGCCGCGTAGGCGTCGAGCGTGATGTCGATCAGCTGCTGCTGGTCGAAGTGGCTGTTGGCCCGTCGCGCCGCCGCCTCGCCCATTCGTCGTCTCGAGCCATCATCGGTGGCGAGCGTCTCGATGGCGGTCGCGAGGGCGTCGGCGTCGCGGACCGGAACCAGGATCCCGTTGTCGCCGTCGACGACCACCTCGCGACAGCCGCGGATGTCGGTCGCGATCACCGGGAGCCCGCTCGCGCTGGCCTCCATGGCCGAGCGGGGGAAGCCCTCGCGGTGCGAGGCGAGCACGTAGAAGTCCATGGCCCCGTAGAGGTCCTCGACATCGTGCCGGTGCCCCAGGAATCGGACGCCGGCCGCCTCGGCGGCCTCCACGTCCTCCCGGCGCAGCAGGTCGGCCTTGTCATCGTCGAACGGACCGATCACGAGCATCCGGAGGTGGGGGAGCCGCGGGAGGAGCTCACTCGCCGCTCGGAACAGCTCCCGGTATCCCTTCTCCCAGACCAGCCGGCCGACCGCACCGCACACGACGTCGTCCTCCCCGTAGCCGAGCGCCCGGCGAACATCGGCGCGCGTGGTCGCCGTGGGCGGTCGAAACCGGGTGAGGTCGATGCCGTTTCCCAGCAGGCGGAGCTTTCTCTCCGGCACGCGCAGGCGCCGTAGCGTTTGCAGGTCCTCCCGGCTCTGGATGAGCTCGACGTCGCTGCACGCGGCCGCGAGACGTTCCAGCAGGTAGACGGGCAGACGGCGCGTGCCCCGATCCGTCGGCTGCGCGTAGAGCCCGTGCTGGGTGTTGACGATCAGCGGCACGCGCGCCGCCTTGGCAGCCATCCGGCCGTAGATCCCCGGCTTCGGGTTGTGGGTGTGGACGATGTCGGGCCGAACGGAGCGGAACAGCCGGTACAGCTCGCCCAGCGCTCGGACGTCCTGCGTCGGCGAGAACGCGCGGGTGGCGTGCTCCAGCACGTGATGGGTGTGCCCCGCCGCCCGGACCGCGTCCGCATGGCCACCGGCCCCCGCCGCGGTGTGCACGTCGTAGCCAGCCCGGGTGAAGGCCAGCAGCTGCGGGCCGAGCAGCAGCTCGAGGCTCATGTCCGTCGTCGCGATGTGGAGCAGCCGAGGTGTCATAGCGGTCGAATCCTTGCAGTCCCGGGTACGATCCGCCCGATGGCAGCAGGCAAGGTGGTCGTGGTGGGCCAAGGGTACGTGGGGCTCCCCGTCGCGATGGCGGCGGTGGCCGCCGGCTTCGACGTCACGGGCATCGAGATCGACGAGACGCGCGCCAAAGCGTTGGAGAACGCCGAGTCCTACGTGGAGGACATCAGCGACGACGTGCTCCGTGCGGCGCTGGACTCGGCCCGCTACCGCGCTTCGACCTCCTTCGACGACGCCGTCGGCTTCGAGGTCGCCGTGCTCTCGGTGCCGACACCGCTGCGGGAGGGCGTCCCCGACCTCTCCTACATCGAGTCGGCCGCCGTCTCGCTCGCGCCGCACGTGTCGCCCGGCGCGACCGTCATCCTCGAGTCGACGACCTATCCCGGCACGACCGAGGAGTTGGTCGGGCCGCTTCTGGAGGCGGGCTCCGGCTTGGCCGCCGGTCCGGACTTCCATCTCGGCTACAGCCCGGAGCGCATCGACCCGGGCAACGCCACCTACCGATTGGAGAACACACCCAAGGTCGTGTCGGGCATCGACGAGGCGTCGTTGGAGAAGGTCGACGGGTTCTTCTCCCGGATCGTGGACGAGACCGTCCGCGTGCCAGGTTGCATGGAGGCGGAGCTCACCAAGCTGCTGGAGAACACGTTCCGGCACGTGAACATCGCGCTGGTGAACGAGCTCGCGATGTTCGCCTCCGACCTCGGCGTCGACGTGTGGTCGGCCATCGACGCCGCCTCCACCAAGCCGTTCGGCTACATGCGGTTCACGCCGGGGCCCGGTGTGGGGGGCCACTGCCTGCCCATCGACCCGTCGTTCCTGTCGTGGCGGGTCAAGCGTTCGCTCGGCGTCGACTTCCGTTTCGTCGAGCTCGCCAACGACGTCAACGAGCACATGCCCGACTTCGTGGTCCGGCGCCTCATGCTCGCTCTCAACCGCCAGCAGCGAGCGGTGTCGGGCTCCCGGGTGCTGCTGCTCGGCCTCGCGTACAAGCCCAACACCTCCGACGCCCGCGAGACACCGGCCAGCCGTGTCGCCACGCTGCTGCTGGAGCTCGGCGCCGAGGTCGCGGCCTGCGACCCCCACGTGGGTCCCGACGGCTTCGACGTCCCGGTCGGACGAGTCGAGTGCAACGCGGAGGAGCTCGCCGCCGCCGACGCAGTGGTCGTGCTCTGCGATCATGCTGTCTTCGACTTCGACCTCGTCGCCCGCCGGTCCACGCTCGTGCTCGACACCCGGCACCGCCTGCCCGCCGCCGACAACGTCGAGTACCTCTGATGCGTGTCGTCGTCACCGGCGGTGCCGGCTTCATCGGCGCCAACCTCTGCGCCCACCTCGCCGGATGTCACTGGGTCGACTCGGTCCTGGCGCTCGACAACCTGTCCACGGGCGACGAGTCGAACCTCGAGAGCGTCGACGTCGAGCTGCTGGTCGGCTCGATCCTCTCCGATGCCGATCTCGACAAGGCCCTCGATGGGGCCGACGCGGTGGTGCATCTCGCGGCCCGGCCGAGCGTGCCCCGCTCCATCGAGGACCCGTTGGCCTCCCACGAGGCCAACGCCACCGGAACGCTCATGGTGCTCGAGGCCATGCGCCGCCACGACGTGGGCTTCGTGGTCGTCGCCTCGTCGTCGTCGGTGTACGGCGCCAACCCCACGCTGCCCAAGACCGAGACCATGGTCGTCCAGCCGATGTCGCCGTACGCGGTGTCGAAGCTGGCCACCGAGCAGTACACGCTGGCGCACGCCCGGGTGTTCGGCTTCGGTGCCTTGCCGTTCCGGTTCTTCAACGTGTTCGGTCCGCTCCAGCCCGCCGGCCACGCCTACGCCGCCGTCATCCCCGCGTTCGTCGACGCCGCCCTGCGGGGCGAGCCGCTCCCGGTCCACGGCGACGGCACCCAGTCCCGTGACTTCACCTACGTCGGCGACGTGTGTGCCGTCATCGCCACGGCCGTGCAGCGACGGACGGGATCGGAACAGCCGGTGAACCTCGCCTTCGGGGGCCGGTACTCGCTGATCGACGTCATCGAGCGTTTGGAGCGGATCATCGGTCACGACCTCGAGCGCGACCACCAGCCGTCCCGGCCCGGCGACGTCCCCCACTCCCAGGCCGACCAGTCGTCGCTGCGGGCGCTGTTCCCGAAGCTCGAGCCCACCGCGCTCGACGACGGCCTCGCCGCCACCGTGGCCTGGCACCGCAACCGCCTCCGCTGACGACGGAGCACCGCACCCAGTTCGCCCCGACGTGGCCCGGGGCGGGCCGCGACCGGGCGCGGCGAGCCAGGGCGGCGGGTACGTCGCGGTACGTTGTCCGTGTGCCCCGTCCCGCCGCGTTCTTCGACCTCGACCGGACGCTCCTGCGGGGCGCGAGCGGGCCGGTGCTGTCGGGCGCTCTGCGCCAGGTCGGGGCCATGGGACAGAACGCCCTGCCCGGCGAGGACCTCGTCTACAAGCTGTTCAACCTCATCGGCGAGACCCGCCCGTCCATGCTGCTGGCCCGCCAGGGCGCCCGCTTCAGCGGCGGCCAACCCCAGGAGCTGGTCCGCCGGGCCGGCGCCGTCGCCGCCGAGGCGCTGGTGCCGATGGTCGAGCCCTACGCCCTGCCGATCATCGAGGAGCACCGGGTCGCCGGGCGTCCGCTGGTGGTGGCCACCACCAGCCCCCACGACCTCGTCGCACCCTTCGCCGAGCGGCTCGGCCTCGACGCCACCATCGCCACCCGCTACGGCGTCGACGAGAACGGCCGCTACGACGGCACCATCAACGGCCACTTCGTCTGGGGCCGGGGCAAGCTCCGGGCGGTCGAGGAGTGGGCCGAGGAGCACGACGTCGACGTGGACGAGAGCTGGGCCTACAGCGACAGCTTCTACGACATCCCGTTGCTCGGCGCCGTCGGCCACCCCACGGTCGTCAACCCCGACCCCCGCATGCGGGTGGCCGCCGCCGTGCGTCGCTGGCCGGTCCGTTGGCTCGACAAGCCGCCCGGGGTGCCCAAGCTGCTCGGCATCGAGCCGGTCCAGGCGATGCAGATGTTCGCCCGGCCCGAGCTGATCCCCTACGCCCGGTTCGACATCTTGGGGGTCGACAAGATCCCCCGCGAGGGCCCAGCCATTCTCGTGGCCAACCACCGCAGCTACTTCGACCCGATCGTGATGAACATCACGGTGGCGCCCACCCACCGGCCGGTGCGCTTCCTCGGGAAGAAGGAGGTGTTCGACGCGCCGGTCATCGGCCAGGCCGCCAAGGCAATCGGCGGCATCCGGGTCGACCGGGGGACCGGCTCCGACGAGCCCCTCGACGCCGCAGCCGGCGTGCTCGAGGCCGGCGAGCTGGTGATGCTGATGCCCGAGGGCACCATCCCCCGCGGCCCGGCGTTCTTCGAGCCCGAGCTCAAGGGCCGGTGGGGCGCGGCCCGCCTGGCCGCCCAGACCAAGGTGCCGGTCATCCCCGTCGGGCTGTGGGGCACCGAACAGGTCTGGCCCCGAGCCGCCCGCCTGCCCCACGTGTGGAACGTGACCGACCCGCCCCTCATCACCGTCCGCGTGGGCGACCCGGTCGAGCTCAAGTACCGCTCGGCCGGCGCCGACACCAAGCGGATCATGGACGCCATCTCGGCGCTGCTCCCCAGGGAGGCACGCGAGCCCTACGACCCTACGCCCGAGGAGCTGGCCCTCACCTACCCGCCCGGCTACCAGGGCGACCCCGAGTCCGAGGCCGAGCGGCGTCCCGGCTCCGACACGACGACCACCCCCTGAAACCGAGACGAGCCGAAGCCCGATCGTCGGCGGGGTTTCTCAGTCGGTGAAGGCGGTGTTGCGACGGCGCCTGGCGAAGTAGACGCCGAGCGCACCGAGCACCACGAGGACCACGCCGATCTGGGCGATGCCGACGGTGCCGTCGGCGCCGGTGAAGGCGATGCCGTCGCGCTGCGCTGCGGGAGATTTCATCCCGGGCACTGTTCGTAGCCAACTCTGAGTTCACGCGATTGCGGTTGATCCTGGCCCGGACCGTCCGTGCGGTGCTCGACCGCGAGGGCGTCCGCTGAGCGGTCGTCCGGTCGGTCCCCATCAGTGCGCCACGAGTGCGCTGTCGGCGGTCTCGTGCTCGTCGTCGCCTGACGCCCGCTGTGTGCTCGACGCAGAAACGGTGGTGATGGGGTCGGAACCGTTTCATCGACGGGGCACGCGGCGTGGTCGTGGCCGTGGCCTCGGGACGTCGGTGTCCGACCCCGTTGGTACCGTTGACTTCACCCTCGTGGCGCGGGGCCGCGCACGACCGATCCGTCGATCGAACCAGGTGTTGTCGCCATGACGCTCACCCAGCACGAAGGTTTCACCATCGCAGACCTCGAGGACATGCCCGAGGACGGTCGACGCTACGAGCTCATCGGAGGCTCGATCGTCGTGAATGCCTCGCCCCGCCCTCGACATCAACTGGCCTCGAAGCGCCTCTGCGAACTGCTCGGCGCCGCATGTCCGCCTGACCACGAGGTCTTCTACGCCCCGCTCGACCTCGACCTGCCGGACGAGCAGCGGGTCGAGCCCGATCTCCTGGTCGTGCCCCACGCCAGCATCGGCGAGGAGCGGATCTCCCTCCCTGTGCTGTTGCTGGTCGAACTCGTCTCGCCCAGCACCGCGGTGTGGGACACCGTGGCCAAGCGGGAGGTCTACGAGGTCGCCGGCGTGCCGCACTACTGGATGCTCGACACCAGGGAGGGCCAAGAACGCTTCACCGCCCTGCGACTGCGCGACGGCGCCTACGAGGTGGCGTTCCAGAGCACCGACCGCATCGAGTTCGACGACCCGCTGTCTGTGTCGACCCCGCTGGCTGATCTCTTCGCGGTCCGCCGCTGATCGTTCACGGGACTGGTCCGGACGGCGCTGCGCTCAGGACCCGGTCCTCGACCAGTTCGCTCGGCCCTGGGCGCGCGTAGCGAAACCCTTGGGCGCGGTCGCAGCTGAGGCTGGCGAGCAGGTCGGTCCGAACCAAGCGTACGACCCCGGCTGCGTGGGGTGGTGGGCATGGTGTACTGTGAAGTCGACACGACAACGAGGATTTGACGTGTCGGACCAGCGCAGGACGCTGGTACGGAAGCGGTACTCCGGACCCTGGTAGCGCCCGTTGCTCGCAACGATCGAAACCAGGAGAACCCATGCTTCCCCACAAGTCGGCGTCGGTGTCGGTGTGCCATCGCGGGGCCGCACAGCCAGGCAGCGATCCTTTTCGCACCGTGGTCTGGGTTCGCGGCGACCACGATCCCGCGACCCGCGTGCACCTGTCGGACACCATCGCCCTGGCCGCCCGGCTCGACGACGTCAACGTCGTCGTCGACCTCAGCGGTGTCACGTTCATGGACGCGTCGACGATCGGCGCCATCGTCGACGCGTACAACTGCCTTCGCGGTCGCTCCCGGCTGCTGTCGATCCGCGCCCCGTCAGCTCGAGCCCGGCGACTCCTCGACGTGTGCGACCTGGGGTTCCTGATCGATGAACATCCGGCGGCGTCGCAACCACCCGTGGCCCCGGCATTGGATTCGTGGGTCGCCGTACCCGCATCGGATCGCGACCCGGACACCACCGAGTCGTCGGCCGCCCACGAAACCCCCCTCCCAGGAACCCGCTCGCGCCCCGGCCGAGCGACGTCGCGAGCCGGCCGGGTCGGTCCCCAGCAGCTTCGAACGTCGTCGTGACCGACGGCGGTCCACAGCGTCGGCTGGCCATCCTCGGCCGCCTGCTCGACCATGAATCGGGTTTCACGACCGGGCGGCTCTGTCAGGTGTGCGCGGACGTCACCGGTGCCACCGGCGCCGGGATCATGCTCATGGCCGGCGACATCCCCCGCGGGTCGGTGTGCACCACGGGCACCGTGAGCGGCCTGATCGAGCAGTTGCAGTACGACTTCGGTGAAGGACCCTGCGTCGACGCCTACAACCAGGACCGTCCCGTGTTCGAGCCCGACCTCGCCAACCCCTCCGTGCCGCGATGGATGGCCTTCACCGGACCGGCCGTCGACGCCGGCGCGAGGGCCGTGTTCGGCTTCCCCCTCCAGGTCGGCGCGGTGCGCCTGGGCGCCCTCAACATCTACAACGACCGGGTCGGCTTACTCACCGATGACCAGCACACCGACGCGCTGGTCATGGCCGACGTCGCCGCCCACGCAGTCCTGCTGCTCCAGGCCGAGGCTCCCCCTGACTCCGTCGCCGCCGAACTGGAGGCGAACGCCAACTTCCAGTACGTGGTCCACCAGGCATCAGGCATGGTCGCCGCCCAGCTCGACGTCACGGTCAGCCAAGCGCTGATCCGCCTGCGCGCCCACGCCTTCGGCAACGACCAGCCCCTCACCGACGTGGCCCGAGACGTCGTCGACCGGCGGCTGCGGTTCGACGCCGGCAGCGGCGAGAAGGACCGGACGCCATGAGGCGTATCATCGAGACCACGAACTCGGCATCGAACGACGAGCGCACCGTGGCGACCTCCACCCCCGACGGGAGACCCCGATGACCAGAGAATCCGTGCTCGCGCGAACACTCGTCGAGCTGGCCGACACCCTGGTCGACGACTTCGACGTCGTCGACCTCCTCACCTTGCTCGCCGACCGCTGCGTCGAGGTGCTCGACGTGCAAGCAGCCGGAATCATGCTCGCCGCGCCCGACGGGCAGCTCCGCGTCATGGCCTCGTCCAGCGAGGCCATGCGTGTCCTCGAGCTGTTCGAGCTCCAAGCCCAACAAGGGCCCTGTCTCGACTGCTACCGCACCGCTCAACCCGTCGTGAACCAGGACCTCGACGCGGAGAACGGCCGGTGGCCACGGTTCGCCGACGAAGCGCTCGGCGCCGGTTTCCACTCTGCCCACGCACTTCCCATGCGCCTGCGCGGCTCGGTGATCGGGTCGCTCAACCTGTTCCGCTCCGGCGTCGGTGAAATGGGGCCCGCCGACCTCACGGTCGCTCAGGCGTTCGCCGACGTCGCCACCATCGCCATCCTCCAGCATCGCGCCGCACTCGAGGCCCAAGTCCTCAACCAGCAGCTGACGCACGCACTGAACAGTCGGGTCATTCTCGAACAGGCCAAGGGCATGGTCGCCGAGAGACTCGACCTCGACATGGAACGGTCCTTCGCCGCGCTTCGCAGCCACGCCCGCCACCACAACCTCCGGCTCAGCGAGCTCGCCCAGTCCGTCATCGACGGCTCACTCGCCCCAGCAGAACTCGAGGCACTCCCGGCTGCCGAGCACTGACAGCCGTTCGCTTGCTCCACGATCGGGTCGTGGTCAAGTCGCGGCGCGTTCCGGCCGACAACTGAACCGTCCATGAAATACGACGCCGACGATGCGCAGTTCAGCGAATGGGTCGCCTGCGCGCAGCAGGGCGACCCGGCGGGCTTCGACTCGCTGGTGCGGGCGTTGGAGCGTCCCCTGGCCGGCTTCGTGCGGGCACGTGGGGCGGCGGATCCCGAGGGGTTGGTCAATGAGGTCCTCGTGCGGGTGTTCTCGGGCATCGCCGGCTTCGACGGCAACGCACCGCAGTTCAGGGCCTGGGTGTTCCGGATCGCCCGGAACCTGCTCGTCGATGAGCGACGTCGGGATGGACGACGACCCCACGTCGTGGCGACAGCACCCGACATGCTCCCCGAGCCGATCTTCTCCCAGCCGGCCTTCTCCGAGCCGACTCCGGACCGGCTCGACGAGTCCGAGCGAGTCGAAGCGATCCTGGCGCAGGTGACCTCGGAGCAGCGCGAAGTGCTCCTGTTGCGCGTCGTGGCCGAACTCAGTGTCGAGGAGACCGCCGAGGTGTTGGACTGTCGACCCGGCGCGGTGCGTGCCTTGCAACACCGTGGGTTGAAGCGGCTCCGCCAAGAATTCGCGAGGAAGCCGTAACGCGATGGACGATCCCGACGTTCCTTCCCCTGAGATGCGCTGGTTCCGACCCCCCAGAGACGAGATCGATGCCGTTCTCGGTGACGATCTCTTGGACGATGATCTGGCCGAGGTGGCCGCGATCGTTCACGACCTGCGGTCGGCCTACCTGCGCGATGAGCCTGTGACGCGGCACGCCGCGCTGCATGCGTTCACCGCAACGCTTCTCGACGACAACGGCGAGCCGCTGGTGACAGCGGTGAGCAACGCCCACGGGTCTGCACCGCAGACGGCCGGGCTTCCGAACCGAGAACCGAAAAGGAAGAACAAGATGTTTGAAACCGTGAGTGCCCTCGTGGCAACCGTGGCCGGCAAGGTGGTGCTCGGCACCGCCGTTGCCGCTGCCAGTGTCGGCGGACTGCACGCCACCGACTTCGTCGACGTCCCCGGCCTGCCCGAGCAGTCGTCCGAGGAGTCGTCCGACCAGGACGTCACCGCCGACGCCGACGCCAGTCAGAGCGAGGACGAGACCGACGCCGCTGACGAGGCCAACGAGCCCGCCGACGCCGCCACCGACGGCCAGAAGACGGCCGAGGCCGCGCAGACCAAGCAGGAGGTCGCAGCGGCGTTCGCTGCTGACATGGAGGAATGGAGCACGTGTGCCGAGGAGGCCGGCGCGGCCGGGCTGAATCCGGTCGAGGAGTGCGGCGAACGGCCCCATCCCCGTGACTACGGGCTGACCGAACCGCCGACCAGCCAGGCCGACAACCGTGGTCGCCCGGAGACCACGCCCGCCCCTGACGCGGCGACGAGCGACCGGGGCGCCACCACCACGCCCGCCCCTGACGCGGCGACGAGCGACCGGGGCGCCACCACCCCGCCGCAGCCCCCGGCTGGCGACGCTGCCACTGGCGGCACGGACAACGATCCCAGTGCCCGAGGCAGCAGCACCCCGCCCCAGCCCGCCGCGGGCGACACCGGCGGCGCCCCCAGCGGGACACCGACCCGCCCCTGAGGACGGTCTCGTCCAGGACACCAGAGCGGCGACACACGCGCTCGGCCCCGCCCATCGTGGCGGGGCCGGTCGTGTGGCGTCGGTCATGAGTGGCGGTGTTCTTCCGGTTCGCCGAGTCCTCTGGAGCATTCACCGGTCCTCGCACACGGGGACCCCTACTTTCGGCCTTGTCGTCTCGGGTCGTCGGAGTCGTTGATGATGAGTTGGGTATCGCGTTCTGCAGGGAACGGTTCGTTGCGGCGGACCTGGACGAGCACCGTCGCGAAGTTCGTTGCGCTGCTCGTGGCGGTGACCGTGGTCGCCGTGGTCGCGTCGAAGTACTGAACCAGCGGTCGGTGTTCGCCGAGTCGATGTCGGCGTTGGAGGAGGAGACCGCCGCGTCTGCTCGGTTGGATCGGGCGTTGCTCGACACGACGCTTCCGCTGTCCACCGTCATCTATCGGGTCGGGTCGCCGGAACGGATCGAGGACGAGACGTCCATGCTCGACTCGATCGTCACCCTCGCGCAGCGTCTCGGCCTCCACGTCGTCGCCGAAGGCATTGAGATGCGCGACGACCTCGACCGCCTCCGCGGCTACGGGCAGGTCGCCGGCCAGGGCTTCCTGTTCGCTCGCCCGATGCCAGGCGACGACATCCGGCGCTTCCGAGCCATGCTGCACGACTCCGACCGTCGCCCCATACCTTCGGTGTGAGGGCGGGCTCAGACGAACAGGCGTCGCAGCCGGCCCGATCGTGCCCGGTGGCCGGACTCGTGGTGTGCCGCTTCGAAGCGATCCACGAGCTGACACAGGCCGTCGGCGGTCCTCGACTCGAGCTCGCCCTCGAGGATCGGCACGCCCTCGTTCATGGAGATGGGCATGGTGCGATCGCTCGGAACGCAGACGTCCGGGGTCATGCCGATGGTCTCGATGATGTCGCCGACGTCGAGGCCGACCTGGGCGTCGGCACGGTTGAGGACGAAGTGCCGTGTCGGATCGCTCAGGCCGATCTGGTCGAGGGCGTCGATGGTCTTGCGCAGCCCGCGCACGCTGGCGACGTCGGTGGCGGCCACGAACACCAGGTCGGTAGCCGTCTCCATCAGGCTGAGCGTACGTTCGCCCAGGCCCGGGTCGGAGTCGACGACCACGTAGCGGAAGTCGTCGGCCAGCAGTTGCACGGCGCGGGTGAACGCCTTCGGCGTGATCTCGTCGGCGACCCCGGGGGAGTCGGGTGCGCACAGCACGAACAGCCCGCTGCGATGGAGGGCGAGGTGGATCTTCACCTCGGCGGCCTCGGCGAGGCGGCCGCCGGTCGCGCTCCTGGCCGTGGTCTCCGGCTGGAGTCGCAACGCGTTGGCGACATCGCCGAATTGCAGATCGGCGTCGACGAGTGCCACCTCTCGGGGCACCCGCTGGGCCAGGCCGACGGCGAGGTTGGTGGCCATCGTGGTCTTGCCGGCCCCGCCCTTGGGGGAGACGACCATGATGAGCCGGTGCGCCGGCCGCTCCACCCGGCCCACCTGGAAGCGTCGACGCTCCGACACGACCAGGGCCCGCTCGGCCACCGCGCTGAGGTCGGCGTCGTCGTCCTCGGGACCGAAGCAGTCGCGGACACCGACCTGCATGGCCCGGGTGATCGTGTTCACGTCGATGCGGGCCCACAGCAGCACGCTGACGTCCGGGCAGCACTCGTCACAGCGCTGCGCGATCGCGATCGCCGCGTCGGGATCGAGCTCGCCGTCGACCACGATTGCGTCGGGCGCGACCGTGTCGATGTCGGACGGGGCGGCGAGGGGCAGGGTCCGGACATCGACGGATGGACCGGTCGCCATCCCCAGCCGGTGCCCGATCGCCTCCCGGTCGGACAGGACGAGGATGGTCGACCGGCTTGCCGGCCTGGGCTCGCGCACATCCACATCGATGGTTCGCTGAAGCAGCACGCCGCCGGAGACCTCAGGTGCTTCTGATTCCGCCAGGAATTCCGTCATCTTCGATGTCGTCGGCGCGACCGGGCACCAACTTGAGGGAAAAGTCGGAAGATTCAGAAGCCGCCGGCCAGGTCGAGCGCGGCCGGGCCGAGGATGATCACGAACAGCGACGGCAGGATGCAGAACACGAGGGGGAAGACGATCTTCACCGGCAGCGACGCCGCCTTCTCCTCGATGCGGCCCTGCTGCTTCTGACGGATCTCCTTGGACTGCACCTGCAGCACCCGGCTGATGGGGATGCCGTGTTCGGTCGACTGGCGGACGGCGGAGACGAACTGGCGGAGCTCGGGGACATCGGTGCGCTCGACGAGCTGCTCGAACGCCTGCTCCCGCGTCGCCCCCATCTGCACGTCCTGGAGCACCCGGCGGAACTCCTCGGACAGCGGGTTGGTCTCGCCCTCCGTGGCCTTCATCATCGCGGTGTCGAATCCGAGACCGGCCTCGATGTTGACCGACAGCTGGTCGATCATGTCGGGGAGCAGCTCGGCCAGGGCGTCCTGGCGTTCCTGCACCTTGCGGTTGAGCCAGGCGTTGGGGCCGAGCGCGGCGGCCACAACCACCAGCAGCGCCTGGAGGACGGAGTTGCGTTCCGGGCTGGCACCGAGCAGCAGCGTGCTGATGCCGAGCGCGGTGCCCGCTGACAGGACGCGGACCACGAGCATGCGCTCCACGGTCCACCCGGCGTCGGTCAGGCCGGCGAGGGTCAGCTTCTGTTCGGTGCGGCCCACCCCCTCGGCCGAGGAGAACCGGCGGGCACGCCGGGCGATCGCCTCGAACAGGGGATCGGCGAGGCGGGCGCGGGCGGATTCGTTGAGAACGACCTGGCGGCTGGTCTGGGGCCGGCCGCGCTTGAGGTTGCTGCCGGCGCGGCTACCCAGGCTGCTCGGCTGGCGGTCGGCGAGCGACGTGGCCAGGGCGGCGATGCCCACGGCCACGGCAAGGGCCACGAGCAGGGCGGCGACGTACACGTACAACGGCATCTAGGCGCCTCCCACGGTGATCAGCTTCCGGAGCCAGATGAAGCCGGCGAGCAGCAACCCGACGCCGACCGCCAGCAACGTGAGTCCGGTCGACGACGAGAACAACGGGTCGAGGTACTCGGGGTTCGTCGCGTACATGACGAGGGCCATGCCGATGGGCAGGACCCCGAGGACGATCGCTGACATCCGGCCCTCGGCGGTGAGCGCATCGACCTTGCGCCGGAGCTGGGCTCGCACCCGGATCTTCTCGGCCACCTGCTCGAGGATGCGGGTGAGGTTGCCGCCCACCTCGCGGTGGACCCGGATCGCGTCCACGACCCAGGCCAGGTCCTTGCTGTTCATCCGCCGGGCCACGCCGGCGAGTCCGTCCTCGATCTCGCGTCCCAGGCGGGTCTCGAGGATCGCCCGGTCCAGCTCGGTGCTCATCGGCGGGTCGAGCTCGGCGGCGAGGTTGTCGATGGCCTGGCCGATGCCGACGCCGGCTCGCATCGAGCCCGCCAGCAGCATCAGCGCGTCGCCGAGCTGGCGGGAGAAGGCCTTGTTGCGTCGATGTGCCAGCAGCCTGAGCAGCTGCGGCGCCCCGACCACGGTCACGACGACACCGACCAGCGCAGCCACCACGCCGCCGGCGAGCAGCCACAGTACGACGGCGACGAGCACGGCCGTGCCGGCGACGGCGGCGACGAACTCGCCCGCCCGCATCGCCAGGCCGGAGCGGTCGAGGGCGGCGTCGATCGCGCCCTCCTGCTCGGCGCGCTCCACCGCGCGGCTCGAGATGCGCGTCACCGCCCGGCGGGCCGATTCGAGCGCCGATCGCAGCAGCGAGGTCTGGGACGTGGCGCGCTCGGGGGCATCGCTGCGCAGCGAACGCCGGACCCGTCGGGGCCGGCGTTCGGTTCCGAGCGTCACCGCGGTCAGCGCGCCGAGGGCCACGGCGATCAGCGCGACCCCGACCCACAGCGCGGCGTTGGAGTCTGCGGGGCCGGTCTGGATCTCCACCGGGCGGGGTGCCGGCACGGCCTGCTCGGGCGGTGCCGTGGTCGCCACCGCCGAGGCCGGGAGGGTCAGCTCGGTGGACGTTTCCGCGCCGCCGGCGCCCAGGGTCACGTCGACGATGCGAACGGTGGCGGTCGAGGTGTAGGTGATCTCGTAGCGGTTGACGAGCCGCTGGCTCAGCTCCCGGTACGCCTCGGTGAGCGCGCCCGGGTTGTCGGCGCCGATGACGGTGCCGTCGGCGGCCTCGGCGAGGCTGCCCAGCGCGGCTTCGTCGGACTCGGGGGAGCGCAGCGACACGGCGAAGAACTCCGCGTCGGTGGTGTCGAGCGTGCCCGCCGTGGCGGCGAGGTCGGTGCCGGAGACGGTGTCGGCGCCGTCGGACAGCACCACCACGCCGGTGCGGGTGGTGCCGGATGCCGCGACCTCGGCGGCGGCCAGGGAGACGGCGTCGAAGAGGGCGGTCTCGCCCCCCGCGGTCAGTCCGTCGATGGCCGCAAGGGTCGCCGCCCGGTCGGTGGTCAGGCCCGACACGAGGCTGGCCGTGTCGCCGAAGCCGATCACGGCGACGTTCGCGCCTTCGGGGAGCTCGTTGACGAAGGTGCGGGCCGCCGCCTTGGCCTGCTCGAGCGGATCACCCTCCATCGATCCCGAGACGTCGACGGCGAGCGCCACGTCGACCACCTCGGTCGACCGGGATCCCACCTCGGCATCCTGTTCCTCGCCGCCCTCGGTGACCGATACGTCGCCGTTGTCGAGTGCGTCGGCAGCCGGGCCGGTGGCGGCGACGTCGAGCGACACCTCGGGGAAGTCGCCGAGGTCGATCGCCGTGATCTCCATCTCGGCCGGCGGGGCGCCGGCGGGTTCGGGATCCTCCTGGGCCGCGACCGGGGGTGCCGCCACGAGCGCAAGGACCAGGCCGGCCGCCAGCACAAGGGGCCAGTGGCGGCTCCGGATCACAGGAATCTCCGATGGCGGCGCTCGTGGTGGCGGTCGCCGTCGTTCGACTCGGCCTTGGGCTCGAAGCCGTCCACGAGCTGCCACAGGTGTTCGGCGACCCGCGATTCGAGCTCGCCCTCGATGATCGGCACGCCCTCGTTCATCGAGATCGGCATCGTGCGATCGCTGGGCAAGAGCACCTCGGGCTCCATGCCGATCGTCTCGTTGATGTCGCCGACGGCGAGGCCGACCTTGGCGTCGCTGCGGTTGAGGACGAAGTGTCGGCTCTGGTGGGTCATGCCGATCTGGTCGAGGGCGTCGAGGGTCTTGCGCAGCCCGCGCACGCTGGCGACGTCAGTGGCGGCGACCAGCACCAGGTCGGTGGCCTGGTCGATCAGGGCGAGCGTGCGTTCGCCGAGGCCGGGATCGGTGTCGACGACCACGTAGCGGAAGTCGTCGGTCAGGAGGCCGACGGCGCGGGTGAATGCCTTCGGGGTGATCGAGTCGGCGACGCCGGGCAGCTCGGGCGCGCACAGCACGTAGAGACCGCTGCGGTGCAGAGTCAGGTGGATCTTGACCTCGGCGGCCTCTTCGAGGCGTCCGTCGATCGCGTCGCGCACCGTCGTCTCCGGTTGGAGCCGCAGCGCGTTGGCCACGTCGCCGAACTGGAGGTCGCCGTCGACGAGCGCCACCTGGCGCGGCAGGCGCATGGCGAGGCCGACGGCGAGGTTCGTGGCCACGGTCGTCTTGCCGGCACCACCCTTGGGCGACATCACCATGATCATCTTGTTGGCTTGGCGCTCGGGGGCCACGGCCAGGGCGCGGCGCCGCTGTGAGGCTTCGAGGGCGCGCTTGACGACCTCGCGGATCCGGCCATCGTCGGCCTCGGGTCCGAACACGTCGCGGACACCGGCCTGCATCGCCTGGGTGATCGTGGTCACCTCGGCGGTGGCCCAGAGCAGCACGACCACGTCGGGCCGCAGCTCGTCGTAAGTGTGGGCCAGCTCGATGGCCGCGGCCGGGTCGGCCTCGCCGTCGATCACGATGGCGTTGAGGTCGGCCGCGTCGGCCTTGAGGCCGGTCTCGGACGGCAGGGTGCGGATGGACTCGATGTCGCCGGCCGCGTCCTTCAGCCGCTCCTCGATGACCTCTCGGTCGGACAGAATGAAGATCATCAGTTGCCTCCTGCGTTCGGGTCGACGGCTTCGCCGACGCTGGTTCCCTGGCTGTCGACCCGTTGGTCGTCGTGGTGCAGCGCCATGTGCAGCGACGCGTTCAGCGACTGGTCGTTGCGGAAGAAGATGAGGCGCTCGGTGTCGAGTCCGTCGAGGGCCAGCGTGATGAGCAGCGAGCCATCGGCCGGCGCCACCCGCTCGGTGGCGGCCTGGGCGTCGGTGGACTCAGGCAGTGGGTTGCCCTGCACGTTGGTCACCAGCGCCTGCTGGAGGACGATCTGGGTGTAGCGCATCGTCGCGGCGTTGGGGTTGCCGCCTTCGCCGCGCAGGGGGTCCTCGTCGGGAAGGAGGAACTCCTCGCGCGGGCCGGACGCCAGCACGGCCACGTGGTCGCCCGGCACCGGGATGCCGCCGATGAACTGCTCCTGGGACATGGCGATCGTGACCTCGAGGTGGCCCTCGGGGATGTCGACCGAGCCCGGACGGGCGCTGAACTGGTCGGGTTCCACGAACCGGGCAGCCTGTACGGTCTCGCCCGCGAGGATGTCGACGGTGGTCACCAGGCCGGCCACGGGGTCGAGCTCGGAGAGCGTGCCCTCGGGGGCGATCTTGGCCGGCACCTCCTCGGTCTCGACGAAGTCGGCGAGCTCCTCGGCCGGCGTGCCGGCCGGGATCTGCTGGGTCGTCACCAGGGCGGCCACCAGCTCCTCGCCGGCGAGGGCGCGGTCTTCCGCGCCACGCACGTAGGTCACCAACACGCCGGTGCCGACCAGCGCGACCAGCGCCGCAATGGCGACGACGACGATCCTCTTCTTCTTCATGGCTTGCTCGCTTTCATCGGATGAGACTGACGCCGTCGGACTCGGTCGTGGTCGAGCCGCCGTCCGGCGGGAGGTTTCGGTCGGGGTCCGGGTAGAGGTCGACAGTGGCGCCGCCGCGGATGTCGAAGCTGTGCAGGAAGAACTGCGCGCCGCGCAACTCGAGGCTCCCGCCTTGGCGGACCCTCATCGGGGCGTTCGGCGCGAAGAAGGTGCCTTCCAGATGGTTCAGGCTCGAGCCACCCTCGAACACGATGGGCTCGCTGCTCTCGGACCAGAAGAGAAGGTCGGCGAAGTCACCGCCCAGCGGTGCGGTCCAGTGGATGCTGTTGCCTTGGCCCATGCTGATGGTGCCGTTCGGTGCATAGGCAAAGGTCTGTTGCCACGCGGTGCCGCTACCACCGGTGAAGACGAACGGGCGACCGTTGCGGGCAACCACCACGCTGTCCCCGTTCGGCGCCCCGCAGGCGGACGCGACCTCGGCAGGGGTACCCCTCGCCGGGAGGGAGCCGGATGCGCAGTTCATGGCGACGGGGATCGAGTTCTCCCCCCGGATCGGCCCCTCCATCACCAGGTTGCCGCCTTGGAACGCGACCCGGCCGCTGCCGGTGAACCGCAGGCCGTCGGGACAGTTGATGTACCAGTCGTCCGCGGGAACCACGATGTGGTTGGGGTTGTTGATGTTGCACTCGTCGCTGAACTGCGGATGGTTCGCGTCGATGTAGGCGCTCCAGAGACGGAAGCCCTCCGGGGCACCGCTGCCCGCGGCCCAGCGGTCGTGCAGGGACTCGATCGCCGGGCCCCAGGTGTCGTCGGCTGGCTGGCGGAGGTGGGGTTCGTCCACGGGCTGGTCCCACGTGGGTGGCGGCTGCCAGTGCGGTGTGTCCACCGCGTCGTCCCCGGTGGCGACCCGGTAGACCGCGTCGGCGTTGATGCTCGCTCCGCCGTCGACCTTGATCACCGGCTGGTTGCCGTTGCAGCCCGAGGCGTCGGAGTCGACATGGACCGAGCCGGCAATGCCCTCGTTGTCGTGCACGGTGAGATGCCCGCCTTGAAGTGCCTGCAAGACCAGGCATCCCGTGGGGTCGAGAAGAACGAGCGAAGACGGACTGCCGCCACCGCCGCCGGTCGAGGTCGAGGTCACGTCCTGCATGGCCACGGCCGAGGAGGCGAGGTCGATCTCGCCCTGCTGGAAGATGTTCTCGGAGACGTCGGTCACCATCACCCCGAACCGCCGGCAGCCGGCGTCGGTGGCGCTCTCGTCGCCGGTCGGCTGGCTGCCCATGAGCTGGTGGTCGGTGGGAACGGGGTGGACGAACGTGTAGCGCTGCCGGTCGATGTCCACCGACGCGGTGCGGGCAGTCGAGGCCGAGCACGCCCCCGCGAGCTGGGAGCAGTCGGGGGCGAGGGAGAAGCCGGGTTGGGCGATGTTGGCCTTCACGTAGGCCCACGCCGCCTCGCACGCGACCTGGGCGTCGCCCTCGTCGCCGATGTTGGCCGCGCCGGCCAGCGCGGCGTCGTCCACGACCGAGTCGTTGACCTGGTCCTGGCTGCGGGCCCGACCGAGGTCGATGACCAGGGCCACGAACAGCAGCAGCGTGCCGATGGTGGCGGCGAAGAGGATCAGGCTCACGCCGCGATCGTCGGTGCGGGGGTGCCGGACGCTCATTCCGCCGCCTCCAGGCTCAGGTCGACCTCGTAGCGGGACACGGCCTGCTTCGAGAGGTCGATGTCGATGGTGCCGAACAGCACGAGGTCGATCTCGTCGTCTCGCTGCAGGCGCACCTGCACGCGGTGCCCGGGGTCGATGTCGGTGTCGATCTCGTCGTCGACGCAGGCGGTCGACGAGTAGTCGGCGGGGGTCGGGGTATCAGAGGTGGTGAGCAAGAGCCGCCGTGGGTTGTCGAAGCCGACGGCGTCGTCCTCGGTGCCGGGGACGAACGCCACACAGATGTGGCGGCCGGGCGCGTCGGCGGTGAGCACCCGTTCGCTGTTGGACTGGACGTGCTCGGCCACATGGGCGAGCCAGGCGTCCGCCTCGTCGAGCTGGACGGTGTCGTTGGCGTCGCCGCCTTGGCTGGATTCGTCGAAGGCGAGCAGCGACAGGGTCGAGGCGTAGCGGGCCGTCTGCTGGGCCGAGTAGGAGACGGCCAGGTTGCGGTCGTAGGCGATGGCACCGGTGATGGTGGCGAAGATCAGCATGAAGAGCAGCGGCATGATCAGCGCGAACTCGACGAGCGCGGCGCCGCGCTCGTCGGTCCCGGCTTCTGCTTCTGCCTGAAACTCCGTCATCGCGTATGACGTCGGCACGTTGGGCGCTCAACTTGACTCAGATGACTGGGCGCGCGATTCGCCTGACGTCGGGCGGCGTGAGCATTCTGCGGCATACCTCACTCTACGCCCAGACGCCGCTACTTAGCGTGAGAACGAGTTCCTGCCGCCACCTCCCCGTGCGTGGCTCGGTCAGTGGGCCACCAGCCACCGGTTCTTGCCGGTGGTCTTCGCCGTACGGAGGGCGTCGTCGGCCCGGCGGAGCAGCTCGTCGACGTTGCTGCCCACGTTGGCGTGGGCGATGCCGACGGTCAGGCCGACGAGGATCGTCCGGCCGTCGACGCCGATCGGCGCCGACACCGTGTCGATCAGCCGGCGGGCCAGGGTCACGATGTCCTCCTCACCGGTGCCTTCGCAGACGATGACGAACTCGTCGCCACCCCAGCGCGACACGTGGGCCGAGTCGCGGACCGTCTCGGCCAGGCGCCGGGCGACGATTCTCAGGACGCGGTCACCGAAGTCGTGCCCGTACCGGTCGTTGACCGGCTTGAAGTCGTCGAGGTCGCAGAACAGCACCGAGGTGTCCGGCATGGTCGTGTGTTGCCGGCGCAGGACGTCGGCCAGTGACCGGCGCTGGGCGGCCCGGTTGGCGAGGCCGGTGAGCTCGTCGGTGGTGGCTGCAGCCTCCAGCTCGGCGTGGTGACGCTCGGACTCGAGCGCGAACGCGGCCAGTCGCGACACCCGCTGGGGAATGGTCTGGTGGTGGGGGGTCGCGCCGCCGGGACTCCGGCGCCAGAGGATGACCGCGGCGCTGGGCCGCTCGTCGCCCCGGACGGTGATGGGGATCGCCCAGCAGGTGGCGTAGCCCGAGCCCTCGACGGCGCAGGCGAGCGCGGGGTGGTCGATGTGCAGCTCGTGGCCGCCCTGCACGGTGCCGGTTTCCATGGCGTCGCGCCACGGGGTCTGCTCGGGCTCGATCTGGGTGACCGAGGCGCCCAGGTGCGACAGATCCGGCGCCGCGTGGGCGAAGCGGTCGCCGTCCCAGCCCCAGCCGATCGTCACCGACGAGCCCGGCATGTCGTACTCGCACAGCGCGGCGAGCCGGCGCAGCACGTCGTCGACGGGGGCGCCCACCGCCATGGCGTCGACGGCGTCGTAGAGCCGGGTGGTGCCCTGCGAGCGCCGGATCTGGAGGAACAGGCCGTCGAAGCCGTACTGCGTGCCGACCGCGGCCGAGATCTCGCACGGCAAGCGGGCACCGTCGGCCCTGACCAGTTCGAGGTCCATCGGCGGGCCCGTCCACTCGGCGATCGGCACCACCTCGCCGATGTAGTCCTCGAAGGCCGACAGGGCGACCTCGTGGTACTCGGGGGCCACGGTTTCGAGCATGTGGCGGCCGACGAAGCTCGCGGCCGGTTCGCCCATGAGGTCTTCGATCTTGGGGCCGACCCAGACGACCGTACCGTGGGGGTCGGTCACCACGAACGGGCTGAAGGTCGACTCGACCATCAGGCGGTACGGAACCTCACTCACCATGTCAGTCGCCTTCGTCCGAGGGAGTGGCCACCGGCCCGCGTGGCTCACGTTCGGTGACCATCCGACCACTTGAAGCTAACCGCGATCCGAGTGGTCGTCCACCGCCGATCTCGCGCCGTTCTCCTCGACGTCAGCTTCCTCGTTGCCGAATGATGTTGAGGGCCGAGCCGGCCTGGAACCACCCGATCTGCTCGGGCGACATCGTGTGGGTGCACTGGAACTCGTCGACCGAGCCGTCGGGCTGGTTGACCTTCGCGGTCACCGGCGTGTCGGGTGCCAGGTCGGCGAGGCCGACGATGTCGATGGTCGAGTCCTCGCCGATCAGGTCGTAGCTCGCCGGGTCGGCGAAGGTGAGGGCGAGCACACCCTGCTTCTTCAAGTTGGTCTCGTGGATGCGGGCGAAGCTGCGCACCAGGACCGCGGCGCAGCCCCGGAAGCGGGGCTCCATCGCGGCGTGCTCGCGTGAGCTGCCCTCGCCGTAGTTCTCGTCGCCCACGGCCACCCAGTTGATGCCGGCCTCGTGCAGGTGCTTGCAGATCTCGGGGTAGGGCTCGGTGGTGTCGTGAACCGGACACCGGCCGGTGCCGGCCTCGCCGGTGAAGGCGTTGACCGCGCCGGCGAACAGGTTGCCCGAGATGTTCTCGAGGTGGCCCCGGTACTTCAGCCACGGACCGGCCATCGAGATGTGGTCGGTCGTGCACTTGCCCTGGGCCTTCATGGCCACGGGCAGGCCGGTGAAGTCCTCGCCGCTCCACGGCTCGAACGGGGTGAGCAGCTGGATCCGGTCGGACTTGGGGTCGACCTTGACCTCGACCTGCTCTCGCTCGGCCGCGTCGTCGGGCGGGGCGATGAAGGTGTCCTCGCCGGCGTCGAAGCCCTGTGGGGGCAGGTCGATGCCGACGGGCTCGTCGAGGAGCACCTCTTCGCCCTCGTCGTTGGTGAGGGTGTCGGTGCGGGGGTCGAAGTCGAGCCGGCCCGCCAGCGCCATGGCGATCACCGTGTCGGGCGAGGTCACGAAGCTCAGCGTGTTGGCCGACCCGTCGTTGCGCTTGGGGAAGTTGCGGTTGTAGCTGTTGACGATCGTGTTGACCTCGTCGAGGTCCTGGTCGGGGCGGGACCACTGGCCGATGCACGGGCCGCACGCGTTGGCCAGCACCTCGCCGCCGATGGCCTCGAGGTCGTCGAGCAGGCCGTCGCGCTCGATCGTGGCGCGGATCTGCTCCGAGCCCGGGGTGACCAGCAGCTGGGTCCGGGCCTCGAGACCCTTGGCCGTCGCCTGGCGGGCGATCGACGCCGCTCGGGTGATGTCCTCGTAGGAGCTGTTGGTGCACGAGCCGATGAGGGCCGAGCTGATCTCGAGCGGCCAGCCCTCCTCCTCGGCGTGCTCGCCCACGTCGGCCACGGTGTGGGCCCGGTCGGGGGAGTGGGGGCCGTTGATCATCGGCGGCAGCTCGGACAGGTCGATCTCGATGACCTCGTCGAAGTAGCCGCCCGGGTTCTCCAGCACCTCGGGGTCGGCGCGCAGGTCGCCGGACACGGCGTTGGCCGCGTCGGCGATCTCCTCGCGCTCGGTCGACTCGAGGTAGGCGGCGATGTTCCCGTCGTACTGGAACAGCGACGTGGTGGCGCCGATCTCGGCGCCCATGTTGCAGATCGTGCCCTTGCCGGTGGCGGTGATCGAGTCGGCGCCCGGGCCGAAGTACTCGACGATGGCGCCGGTGCCGCCCTTCACGGTGAGGACCTCGGCCACCTTCAGGATCACGTCCTTCGGCGCGGTCCAGCCGGAGAGCTCCCCCGTCAGGTGGACGCCGATGAGCTTGGGCCAGCGGACGTTGAACGGGAACCCGGTCATCACGTCGACGGCGTCGGCGCCGCCCACGCCGATGGCCACCATGGCGAGCCCGCCGGCGTTGGGGGTGTGGCTGTCGGTGCCGATCATCATCCCGCCCGGGAACGCGTAGTTCTCGAGCACGACCTGGTGGATGATGCCCGAGCCCGGCTTCCAGAACCCGATGCCGTAGCGGCGGCTGACGGTCTCGAGGAAGTCGTAGACCTCGGCGTTGGTGTCCACGGCCACCGACAGGTCCTTGAGCGCCCCGACCTTGGCCTGGATCAGGTGGTCGCAGTGGACGGTGGAGGGGACTGCGGCCTCGTCGAGCCCGGCGGTCATGAACTGGAGCAGCGCCATCTGGGCGGTGGCGTCCTGCATGGCCACCCGGTCGGGGTCGAAGTCGGCGTAGGACCGGCCCCGCTCCATCTCCTGGCCGTCGCGGTCGCGCAGGTGGTTGATCAGGATCTTCTCGGCCAGCGTCAGGGGCCGACCCAGCCGCTCGCGGCCGAGCGCCGCCGACTCGGGCAGCCGGTCGTAGACGCGGTTGACCAGCTCGATCGGGGTGGAGGAGGTGACGGTCATGGGGCTACCTCGTGCAGCAGGAGACATGCGTTGCACTTGACTCTATACAGGTTAGAGACAAGGTGCGTGCGGTCGTGAAGTCCGCGTCGGATCCTACGGGCTCGACTCAGGCCCGCCCGCACCGTGTCCCGTCGCCTCGGGCCTGCGCTGGGCGTCTGGTCCTTGACGACCGTGCGTTGGCAGGCCCGGTCCATTTCGGGCGTCCGGCCCTTCGCCACCGTGCGTTGGCAGGCCCGGTCTGCTTCGGGCGTGTGGTCGTTCCTCACGGTGTGCTCACACCCCCGTTCTCCGCGACTCGGGCTGCGTACCCGAGGTTCTTGTCGGCGGTCTTGCGTAGCGTCGTCCGCGACTTCCCCCGAATGCATCAGCACCGCGGAGGAAGTCTCATGCTCGACGTCGTCACCGAGCTGGCCTGGCGCCAGCACGGCGCCTTCAGCACCACCCAGGCCATCGCCCGAGGCGTCACCAGCACCTGGCTCAGCAACCATTGCTCGGCCGGGACGATCCGGCGGGACGCGCCGGCTGTCTACGTGCTGGCATGCGCCCCGGCCACCATCAAGCAACGACACATGGTTCATCTGCTCGCGGCCGGCGACGGCGCGATGGCCACCAGCGACTCCGGCCTCGCCCTGTGGTGCCCCGAGCTGGTCCTGCCACGGAAGCCCGTCCTGACCGTGCCGCGGAACTGTGGGTACACGACCGACCGTGCGACGCTCGTTCGCAGTCGCGACCTGCACCTCGCCAAGCCGACCGTCGTCGACGGGATTCCGACGGTGGGCGTGGCTCGAGCGCTGCTCGATGCGGCGGTCGGCCGGACGCCCGACGAGGTGGTCGCGCGCATCAACGCGTGCCAGCGTCACTCGTCCCTCGCCGTCGGGGCGCTGGTCGAGGCCCTGTCGGCACACGCCCGTTCCGGCCGGCCGGGGATCACGACCTTCCGGGAAGCGCTGCGCATCTTGACGAGAGCGGTGCCCGACTCCGAGTTCGAGCGGCTCGTCGTTCGCGACCTCGTCGCCGCCGGCGTCCCCGAACCCCGCCTCCACCATGTGGTACGTCTGCCGGGCGAGCCGGCGATCGAGCTCGATCTCGACTGGCCCGGGTGTCTGCTCGACGTCGAGCTCGATGGTGCCGATCACTTCGTCCGCCGCAAGAAGGCTGGCCGCGACCGGGCACGCGACCGGCTCCTGGGCAGCGTCGGCTACTTCGTTCCCCGCTATACCTGGGACGACTACATCGGCGACCGCGACGGCATGATCGCCGAGATCGCGCGATTCGTCGACGAGCGATCCGGTTCGGGCGTGTCACCCAATGGTGCTGGGCACTGATGCGCCCGGAGCGCGGCCCGGACGGTTCGGGGGTGTCACCCAACGGTGTCGTTCGCCGATGCACCCAGAGGTTCGGGTGTGTGGGCGCACGTGGGTGGGTGTTGATGCGCCCGGAGCGACCGGCGGGCGGTTCAGGTGTGTGGGCGCGGCGAGGAGCTCGATCGCGAACGCGTCCCGAAGGGCCCGCCGGAACGCGGGGTCGAGCGAGTCGGACCCGCCCGCCGCCCCGGACCGGCGGAGCGGTGCGATGGTCGCGCCGGCCGCGGCGGGCAGGACCTCGAGCAGGGCGGTGAGATGCGACGTGTCGCGGTCGCTCGGCACCAGCCGGGCCACCCGTTCGGTGAGTCGCACGACGACCGTGGTCTGCCAACCGGCCGGGCCGTCGCAGGTCGCCGACGCCGTCGAGCGATCGACCGGCGCGGCCGGGGGAGCGTCGCATTCGGGCGTGTACCGCAGTTCCACGGTGGCCACCCGCACCATGTCGGACACGGCGGTGGCGACCGCCCGGCCGACCGGGTCGGGCGGCGTCTCGCTCGCCCTGGTGCTACTCCCGGTCGGGGCCGTTGGTGACCGTCGGGCCCCACGAGGTGCGGCTGCCGCCGTCTCGCTTGGCCTGGTAGAGGGCCGTGTCGGCGCGCTGCACCAGCTCGTCGACCGACTCGTCGTCTGCGCCGGGGCCGGTGGTGGCGATGCCGGCGCTGCAGCGCAGCGGGATCTCGCCGTCGAGCACCCGCACCGCTTGGGCGCCGACCGCGGCCACGATCCGTTCGGCCAGGTTCTCGACCGCGGCCGAGCCCTGGTCGACCCGGCCGGCGACCAGGAACTCGTCGCCGCCGAGACGCGCGACCACGTCGGCGTCGCGGGTCTGGGAACGCAACGCGTCGGCGGTGAGGCGGATGGCGTCGTCGCCGGCGTCGTGGCCGTGGTTGTCGTTGATCGGCTTCAACCCGTCGAGGTCGATGAACAGCGCGAACGTCCGGGCCCCGTCGCGGCGGGACTGGGCCAGCTCGCGGGCGAGGCTGTCGAGGGCCGCGGTGCGGTTGAGCAGTCCGGTGAGCCCATCATGGGTGGCCACCCGTTGGAGCTCGGCCCGACGGTCCTCGGCCAGGCGGATGGAGACCCGCAGGCGGTCCAGCGCGCCCTGCAGGGCCTGGCCCACCCGCCCCGGCAGGGGCGTGTTCAGCGACGGGTCGTCGGGTTCCTCGGCCAAGGCGATCGTGCGCCGCTCCACCTCGGTGAGCGTGGCCGCCATGTCGTTGAACGCGTCGGCCGTCGCGGCCACCTCCCGGGGGCCGCCGGATTCGACGGGCTCGAGCTCGAGCTCGCCCTGCTGTACCCGCCCGGCTGCGTCGGCGATGCGCTCCATGGGACGGGCCACGCTGTGGGCGATCCGAGTCGCCACGACCAGCGCGACGGCGGTGAGCAGGGCCGTGCCGCCCAGCTGCCACGCCATGCTGGTGGTTTCCTCGCGCACGTGACTCTGGGCTGCGGCGCGCAGGTCCTGGGACGCGGTCTCCAGGGCCTGGTTGATCAGCTCCGCCCACCGGGTGGCATCGGCGAAGGCGGTCGCCAGTGTGTCGGGGGAGACGTCGGCCTCCTCGAGGGTGCCCAATCCCAGCGCGACGGCCTGGTCGTAGCCATCCTGGGTGTTCTGGGCCCCCGGATCGTTCAGGAACTCCTCCCACGCGTCCGCCGCCGGGACGTCCTCGAACGATCGGGCGGCCTGGACGGCGGTGTCGAAGCGGGAGGTCGATTCGACGAGGTCGGTCACGGCCTCGGGCGTCACGAGTTCGGGGAGGAACGTGGTGCCGACCAGGATCTGGGTGCCGTGGGTGCCGATCTCGCCGACCTGGGCGAATGCCTCGAGGCTGGACTCCAGGGCGTCGAGGCGCTTCATGATCTCGCCCGGCAACCGCGAGCTGGTCGCCGTGACGACGATGCGGTCGAGCTGGTCGCTGATCATCCCGTCGAGGAGGCCGTTGACCGGCTCGAACGCTGCGGTCACGTCCTGGAAGGTGGCCTCGCCCTGATCGACGCGGTTCCGCACGCGCTCCAGGTCGTTGCGCTCCCGGTCGAACGCTGCCTGCCGGCTGGGCAAGGTGATGTCGTCGACGGCGTCGCGCGAGTCGGCCAGCGCACCCACCACGTCGAAACCGGCCACCTCAGCGAACTCCTCGACCTCGAGCCCGAACACATCGCTCAACGCGATCGCGCCCGAGTTCTGCTGCTCCTCGACGACCGCGGTGCGGGCCGCCACCAGAAGGTCGAGGCGCTCGGTCTCATCGGCCAGCTCCTGCGCCGTCTCGCGTGCGGACCAGTGGTCGGAGGCCGCCACCGCGGCGAGCGTGACCAGGCCGAGCAGTGGCAGCAGGGCCACGAGCACGAGCAACGACCGCAGGCCGAGGCGGCGCGAGGTGTCGGTATGGTGCGAGTCGGTCATAGGGGTGCACAACGCATCGGGGCAGCGATGCTCGAGCTGAGCGTATCCCCCCCCGGCCGGCGAGAACATCGGCGCTTGCGGTGAATCCGGCCGTGGACAAGTGTGGGACAAGTGAGCGGTCAGGAACGACAGATCCGGTACCGGGCGATCGCCGACGACCTGCGCCGCCAGATCGAGGTCGGTGTGCTGGCTGCCGGTGCGGTGTTGCCGTCGGAAGCCGCGCTGGCCCGGGCCCACGAGGTGAGCCGGGTGACGGTCCGCAAGGCGCTCGAGGTGCTGCGCGACGAGGGCCGGATCGACTCCCGCCAGGGGTTCGGGTGGTTCGTGGCCGGCGACCGGGTCCGCCAGTCGCTCGGCGCGCTGTCGACCATCGAGGCCCAGCTCACCGAGCAGGGACGGGAACCGGTCCGCCGGGTGGTGTCGTTCGGCTTCGACCACGGGGGCTCGGGCGACCTCGTCGTGGTGCGGGTCAACCTGGCTGACGGCCGGCCCTTCGCCATCGTCACGGTGTGGTGCCCGGCCGAGCTCGGCTCGGGGCTGAGCCGCGACGACGTCGAGTCGTCGACGTTCTACGAGCTGCTGTCGGTGACCTTCGCCGGTGCCACCCAGTCGATCGGCGCGGCCGTGGCCGACGAGCGCGACGCCGAGCTGCTCGAGGTCCCAGTGGGCTCACCGCTGCTGGTGGTCGAGCGGGTGAGTCACGACGTCGACGGCCGGGACGTGCTCCGTTCCGAGCACCGCTTCCCGGCCCACCTCACCGAGTTCGTGGTCGAGCTGCCCTTCCGGGCGGGCGAGGAACTGTCGCCACCGGGCCTGCGCCTGGTCGAGTAGACGTAGCCTGCGGTCATCGAACTCCTCGTCGAGCTCCGTGTCGGTGATGGTCCGGACGCGGTCCGGCTCGACTGCCGCGTGGAGGTCGACGCCGCGGCATCGGTAGCGGAGCTGCGACGGACGCTCGCCGACCACGCCATCGAGCGGGGCACCCGGCCGCCGTCGGAGGCGTCGCTGTTCACCGACCGCGGCGAGCGTCTCGACGACGACCACCTCGTGGCGGTCACCGACCTGTGCTCGGGCATGCGGGTGTGGCTGTCGTCGGCGCCGCCCGAGCCCGCGTCGATGGTGCCGGCGGTCGAGCTCGCCGTGATCGCCGGGCCGGACCTCGGTTCGCCGACGGTGCTCGGTCCGGGCACCTACTCCCTGGGCGGCGCGTCGACCGACGATGTCGTGGTGCTGGGGGCCGGGCTCGGTCCGGCAGCCGTGATGGTGGCGGTGTCGCCCGACGGCGAGGTGGCCCTCGACAGCGGCCGGGGCGAGCCGGCGCGCTATTCAGCCGAGGGCATCGCCGGCGGCGTGTCGGTCGAGATCGGGCCCTGCACGCTGCGGGTCCGAGCCATCGAGGCCACCGACACCGTCGACGCCACCGGCGGCGTGGCGTTCAACCGCACGCCGTACCGCCCCGTCGCGGCCAAGGTCCGCGAGGTCGAGGCGCTGCCGGCGCCGCCGACCGCGCCACCGCCGAGCAAGGTGGCCATCACCTCGTTCGTGGTCCCGCTGGCCAGCGGCGTCGGCTTCGCCGTGGTGTTCGGCCGGCCCCAGTTCCTGATCATCGCCCTGCTCGCGCCGCTCGTGCTGCTGGTGGTCGACCAGGTCGAGAAGCGCCGGGGCAAGCGCAACTTCCGGGCCGAGAAGGCCGCGTACCGGCGCCTGGTCGACGACAAGGTGGCCGAGGTGCGGGCGGCCGCCGAGGAGGAGCGGGTCGATCGGCTGCGCGCGCTGCCGACCCTGCCCCGGCTCGTGGAGGAGGCCCGGACCCGGCGCCCCTCGCTGTGGGCGCGGGGTCGCGACGCGCCCGACCTGCTCCAGGTGCGCCTCGGCACCGCCGACGCCGCCGCGCGGGTGCGCGTCGAGGTGGACAAGGGTGGCGACGACAGCTTGCGTCGACACGCTGTCGACCGCCTCGCAACCGCCACGGCCACCGTCGGCGACGTGCCGGTCGTGCTCGACCTCGACGCCGTGGCGGGGGTGGCCTTCCACGGCGACGGGGACGACGTCGACGGCGTGGTGCGATCGGTGCTCGGCCAGCTCGTCGCGCGTCACGGTCCGGAGGATGTGGTGATCACCGCGCTGCTCGCCCCCTCGGCGTTGCGCGCCTACGAGTGGCTTCGGTGGCTGCCCCACGTCCGCTCGTCGGCCTCACCATTGCCCGGCGACCAGCTCGCGGTGTGGGCAGAGCCGCTGGCCGACCTGCTCGGTGGCTTGCTCGACGAGGCCGCCACCCGGCGGGCCGCCCGGCGGAGCTTCCCCCGGATCGTGGTCCTGGTTCACGAGGACGCCGACGTCGACCGGGCCGCCCTCGGTCGCCTGCTCGACGTGGCCCTCGAGGTGGGCGTCCGCGTGGTGTGGGTCGGCCGGGACGAGGCGCTGGTGCCGCGCCAGTGCACCACGGTGGTCCGGGTCAGCGCGGGCGACACCCGCAGCGTGCGCGCCAGCACCGACGCCGACGACGAGCCGGTTGCGTTCACGGCCGAGCCCAGCGATGCCACCACCCTCGACCGCCTCGCCCGGCACCTCGCCCCGCTGCGCGACGTGTCGAGCGTGGCCCGGGTCGGGTCGATCCCGCGGGTGGTCGGCCTCACCGAGGTGCTCGGTGGCACGCCGGCGCCGGCCGAGGTCGCCACCACGTGGTCGGTGAGCGACGGCGGGTTCCTCGGCGCACCCGTGGGGATCGGTCCCGACGGCCCCCTCGAGCTCGATCTGGTGGAGCAGGGCCCGCACGCCCTGATCGCGGGCACGTCGGGGTCGGGCAAGAGCGAGCTGCTCCAGAGCTGGGTGGCCGCGCTCGCCGCCCGTCACCCGCCGGAGCGGCTCACGTTCCTGTTCATCGACTACAAGGGCGGGGCCGCGGCCGCGCCGTTCACCAACCTCGCCCACAACGTCGGGTCGGTCACCAACCTCGACGAGCGCCTGAGTCGCCGGGCTCTGGTGTCGCTGCGGGCCGAGCTCGACCGGCGGATGGCGCTGCTCGCCGAGCACGCCGGTCCGTCCGATCTCACCGAGCTGGCCGCCTTCGACCCGGCTGCCTGCCCGCCCCGGTTGGTGATCGTGGTCGACGAGTTCGCCACGCTGATCGCCGAGATCCCCGACTTCGTGTCCGGCATCGTCGACATCGCCCAGCGCGGCCGCAGCCTCGGCATCCACCTCGTCCTCGCCACCCAGCGCCCGGCCGGGGCGGTCAACGAGCAGATCCTCGCCAACACCAACCTGCGCATCGCGCTGCGGGTGGTCGACGCCGCCGACTCCCAGAACGTCATCGGCTCGGGCGAGGCCGCCGACATCCCGGTGCCGCTGCGTGGCCGCGCGTTCGCTCGGATCGGCCCGTCCGAGCTGGTGCCGTTCCAGACCGCGTGGTCGGGCGCACCCCGCCAGAGCGGCGAGACCCGCCGGGTGCGGGTGGCCACCCTCGGATTCGGCCGCGGGCGTGACGAGGCGGCGGGTTCGCCCGGGTCGTCGGGTACCCAGCTCGATGACGTGCTCCGATCGGTGTCGCTGGCATTCGAGCGCTCGGGTCGGTCCCGTCCGGCGCGGCCGTGGCTGCCACCGCTGCCCGAGGTGGTGTCGCTCGAGTTGCTGTCGGTCGATTCTGGACCCGACCGTGGGCGTGTCGCCGTACTCGGATTGGTCGACGATCCTGCCCACCAGCGGCAGGGTCCGGCCGAGGTCGACCTCGAGTCCGAGGGCGGGCTCGCGGTCTTCGGCACCGGCGGGTCGGGCCGCACCACGGCGCTCCGGACGGCCGCGGCCTCGCTCGCCCTGGGGTCCACGGGCGACGACGTGCAGTTCGTCGGCTTCGACTTCGCCGGCCGGGCGCTGCTGCCGCTGCTCGAGCTCCCGCACACCCGCGCCGTGGTCACCGCCGACGACCTCGAGGGCGTGGCCCGCGAGATCGAGTGGCTGGCCGAGCAGGTGCAGGTCCGGCGTTCGATCCTCGGCAACGAACGAATCGAGTCGCTGGGCGCGCTGCGCGCCCGCGAGGGTCGGCCGGTGCAGCCGCGCCTCGTCGTGGTGGTCGACGGGTTCGGTGCGTTGCGGGCCGAGCTCGACAAGCCCGCGAGCTACGAGTGGCTCCAGCTGCTCCAGCGGGTGCTGGTCGAGGGGCGCCAGGTCGGGATCCACCCCGTGGTCGCCGCCGACCGGCGTGCCGACCTGCCCAACCCGCTGCTCGGCGCGCTCGGTGCCCGCCTCGTGCTGCGGATGGCCGACACCGACGCGATGGTCAGCCTCGGCGTGCCACTCGCCCTGGCCCGCGCCGGCGGGTTGGGGGAGGGGCGGGGCTACCTGCGGGGCGATGAGGAGATCCAGGTCGCCGTCCTCGGCGACGACCCGTCCGGCGCGGCCCAGGCCGAGGCACTCGTCGATCTCGTGGACGCGTCCGTACCGGTGGTTCCGCGACCCGAGCCGCTGCCCGATCGGGTGCTCCGGCCCTTCGACGCCGACCACGGCTTTGCCGTGGCGATCGGCGTGGTCGAGCGTGGCGACGGCGAGCTCGAACCCGCCATGGTCGATCTCGCCGGCGGCCACCTGCTGGTGGTCGGCTCGCCCGGGTCGGGACGCACGACCGCGCTGGCCGCGGTGCGCGACGGGCTGCACGCGCTCGACGTGCCGGTCGTGACCGATCCCGCCGCGCTCGTCGACCCGCCCGTCACCCGGCCACACGTGCTGCTGCTCGACGATGCCGACGACCTCGACCCGGCCACGTCCCGGCGCATCGAGGAGTTGGCCGGCCGCGAGGCGGTGCGGGTGGTGGCCGCGTTCGACACCGCCAGCGTCGCCCGGGCCTTCGACGGGCTCGTGCCCGCGCTCCGTCGGGGCCGACGCATGCTCGTGCTCCGCCCGGCCGACGCCGGCGAGGTCGACCAACTGGCCGGAGTCCGGGTGCGGCTGCGGCCGGGCACGTCGTTCCCGCCGGGCCGGGGCGTGCTCGTGGTCGATCGCCACCCGTCGGTCATCCAGGTCGGGTCTGGCTGAGTCCGCGCGTCGATCGCAACTCGCCTCAGGCGACCGCGGTCAGGGTGCCGTGGACGAGCAGGCGGCGGTCGATGGTGGCGCCGGTCGTCGACCGGTAGAGGACGACGGGCAGCTCCGTTCTGGCCGAGTCGAGCGCCGTCACTGCTCCTCGCGGTCGACGCGGGGCGCCGCCAGCTCGGTCCGGTCGCATCCGAGGGCCTTGGCCTCGTGGAGCGCCCGATCTGCGGCGAGCAGGGCAGCCATCCCGCCATCGGCATCGACGTCGGCGACCCCCGCCGAGAAGGTGACCGGCCGGGGTGCTGCCGCTGACCACGTCGTTCGGATCCGGTCGACGAGCTCGACCGCACCGCTCGCGTCCACGTTGCTCAGCACGAGCGCGAACTCCTCGCTCCCGACGCGACAGCTCGTGCCCTGCGCCGGTACGTGGGTCGTCAGCACCATCGCGAACGACACGAGCACGACGTCGCCGGCGGCGTGACCGTGCTGGTCGTCGAGGTCCTCGACGTGGTCGAGGCCGATCATCACGACCGAGCCCGAGGTCGCTCCGGACAGCGCACCGTCCAGGGCGCGGCGGTTGGCGAGGCCGGTGAGCTCGTCGCGTGAGGTCTCGTCCACGAGCCGTTCTGTCTGGCGCAGCAGATCCACGGCTTGGCGCGCATCCTCGACCATTCGCGGGAGGAGACGCTCGAGTTGCATATGGGCGACGGTGAATCGCTCGACCTCGACGACCGCCGGCGGCCCCTCTCCGAGTGACACGTCCACGGGAAGCGCGTGTTCATCCGCTTCGGCCGCCGGGACGATGGTGCCTCCCATGTCACGGATCGTGCGGTGGAGCAGGTCGACTGCCGCAGGTGCCGAGCGGATCCGCAGGAGGCCGCGGAGCAGGTCGGCGACCATGTCGGACTCCACGGCGATGCTGCGTCCCGGACTGCTCGGCATCGGGTGGGGTGCGGTGAGGAGCGACGAGGCCGACACGCGGGTGATCGAAGCGAGGGTGGGCAGAACCGGTGGTGCGCCTCCGCCGTTGGAGCGGGCTGTCGGTGGCGGGGAGAGCGAGTCCGCCACGGTGGGCGCTGACCCGCCGGCCTGATCGGCTGGCGCGCCAGAAGCCGGGCCCGGCCGGCCGTGGAGGAAGCCCTGACCGATGGTGCAGCCCAGCTCTTGGAGCGCGCGCTGCTGGGCTCGGGTCTCGATCCCTTCGGCGACCACGACGAGCCCGAGCTCTGCGCCGAGGGTCAGGATCGACCGGACGATGGCGGTGTCGCTGGCGTTCCAGCCGACACCGGCGACGAAGCTGCGGTCGATCTTGAGCGCGTGGATGGGAAAGCTGCGCAGGTAGGTGAGGCTGGCCCAGCCGGTCCCGAAGTCGTCGATGGTGATGCCGATGCCGAGCTCCGTCAAGCGATGGAGCACGACGTTGGCCCGGTCGACGTCCTCGATCAAGGCGGTCTCGGTCACCTCGAGCCACAGGTGATGGGGGTCGAGCCCGGTGGCGGTGAGCACCGCGATGATCCGGTCATAGAGCGACGGTTCGGCGAGCTGACGGGCAGAGATGTTGACCGAGAGAATGAGGTTCTTGCCGGCGCGCTGCCACTCGGCGGCCTGCGCGCAGGCCTTCTCGAACACCACGTCGCCGAGCTCGATGATCGCTCCGCTGCGTTCCGCCGCGGCGATGAACGCAGCGGGCGTGAGCATGCCGCGATCCGGGTGGTCCCAGCGGACGAGGGCCTCCATGGCGACGACCTGGTCATCGCTGAGATCGACGATGGGCTGGTAGTGGACCACGAACGCGTCGTTGGCGAGACCCATGCGGATCTGTTCGTCGTCGGTGGCCGCCATCTCCTGCGCGGAGGTCACCGAGGGTGCGGGTCGGTTGACCGCGACGATGAGGATCGGCTCACCGGAGTGATCCCGGATCAGCGAGGTGGAGCTGAGCACGTCGATGGCCCAGCCGTCGCGCGCCAGATGCCGGCTCTGACCCTTCCAGCGTCCCGTGGTCTCGAGATTCTCCCAGGTGGCCGCCAGGGCTTCGTCGTTGTCGACATCGTCGAGGGGTTGGAGGACATCGAGGAGGTGGCGGCCGAGGACCTCGTGCTCGCGCCAGCCGTAGAGGCGTTCGGCGGCCTGGTTCCAGCTGCGCAGGTGGAAGTGCAGGTCGGTGATGATGACCGCATCGGTGACCTCACCGAGCACGCCGGTGACCAGGCGCCGGAGCCGGGCCGACAGGTCCGGTACGTGGGTGAGGGTGACCTGCTCTGCGGGCTGGCCCTCCCAGTTGGTCTGCTCGGAGGCGACCTCGACGGAGACCTCGGTGCCGTCGGTGCGCTCGAGGTCGATGAGCTGGGTACGCCGGCTCGAGCCCGGGCCGCTGACCGCCACGCGCTCGCGGATGGCTCGTTGCGAGGTCGGGGCAGCCAGCTCGAAGATCTGGCGTCCGACCAGTCGGGCTTCGGGCGTCGGGCCGAGCAGGACGCCCGCGGCCTGGTCGGCGTGCACGATGCGACCTCCGACGTGGATGATCGTGCCCCGCTCGAACGTTGCCCCCCGGTCGCCGTCGGGTGCGTCGGTCGCCGGCAGGTCGAGCCGGTAGCCGCTGCCCCGGACCGTCCGCAGGATCTGGGGATGGCGGGGGTCGGTCTCGATCTTCGCCCGGAGCCGGCGGATGTGCTCGGTGACCGTGGCGGCCTGCTGCCAGTCGGGCGTCGACTGCCAGACCGCTCGCAGCAACTCGGTCCTGCTGAAGACGTGACCAGGCCTCGCTGCGAGGAACGCCAGAAGGTCGAACTCCTTGCCCGTCAGGTCCAGCGTCCGGCGGCCGTCGCGGACCTGTCTGGCCCGGAGGTCGATCGTGAGCCGCCCCACGGTCAGCAGCGCATCGACCTCCGGGTCGGCCCACCGGCCGACCGCGACGACACGGGAGGCGAGCTCGCGGAGAAGGCACGGCTTGACCACGTAGTCGTTCGCGCCCCGCTCGTACGCCGCGGTCCGGTCGCGGTTGTCCGCAGAGCCGCTCATGACGATGACGTGTGCCGCCGAATCCGACGCGCGCACCGCGTCGAGCACCTCCAACCCCGAGCCGTCGGCCAGCACGAGATCGACGACCACGACACCGAAGGCGCGCCCTTCGAGCACCTCGCGCGCGGACTGGACCGAGTCCACCGTCATCAGCACCACGCCCTGGTCTCGGAGGCGTTGACCGAGGGGCCGGTGGATGCTCGGTGAGCCCTCGACGAGGAGTGCGCACGGCTCTCCGCCCCGACCTTTGCCTGGCTGGATGACGGCCATGGTCCCTGTCTCCTGAACGCCTCCGACGAGAGCAACCTGTCACCCGGAGTGAAGGTCACAAGACGTTCCGTGCAGCGTACAGCAACGGGCCTGGTCGCGGAGTTGTTCCCGTGTTGGGGCCACGGCGCTCCAGGCCAGGGGCCGGGGCGTCGATGGAAGTAACACGACGACGCCGTCCCGGCGCTTCGAACCCGTCAGGACGACGTCCTCATGAAAACCCTTCGCATGTACGCCGCAGCCGCTGCCGTCGGAGCGCTCGCGGTCTTCGCCCTCGGCGCGAGCCCGGCTTCGGCGGACACACCCGCCACGGTCGAGATCACCGGCGGTTCGCTGTCGATCACGGTGCCGGCCGATGCCGGCAGCCTCGGGACCCGGGCCAACACGGTCGAGGGCGGCACCATCAGCGGGCAGCTCGGCGAGGTCCGGGTCAACGACGCTCGCAGCGCGCCTGCCGGGTCCGGCTGGGTGGCCAGCGTCATCTCCACCGCGTTCACGCCACCGGCAGGGCCGACGATCGCCGCCAGCGCCGTGAGCTACACGGTCGGGCCGATCGTCAAGGTCGGCACCGCCACCTACGCGGCCAACGACCCGGCGGACCTCACTGGGGCGAAGCCGGCAGTCACCGCGACCGGGATCACCGGCGACAACTCGGCCACCTGGAACCCGACCATCAACGTCGACGTCCCCGGCGGCATGGCCGCAGGGGTCTACACCGCCACGGTCACCCACTCCGTTGTCTGACCGCCGCGACCTCCTGCTGGGCGTGGCATCCGTGCTCCTGCTCGGCGTCCTCACTGCGGCGCCGGCGCAGGCAGCCGTCGTCAGCCCGGCACCCCAGGAGGCCGACGCCACCGGCGGCATCGGTCTCCGCCTTCTCGACGCGCCGACCGAAGCCGCCGACGACGCCCGCGCCCGGCTCTACATCGTCGACCACCTCGCCCCGGGGACGCATATCGAACGCCGCATCGAGGTCTCCAATGCCACCGACTCGGCGGAGACCGTGGCGCTGTACGCCGCTGGAGCCAGCATCGACGACGGCACCTTCGTCGGCACCAGCGGGAAGACCGCCAACGAGCTGTCCTCGTGGACCACGGTCACGCCAGCTCGATCCGACATCCCTGCCGGCGAGACGCTCATCGCAACGGTGGACATCGACGTGGCCATCGACGCCGCCCCCGGCGAGCGATACGGAGTCGTCTGGGCCGAGGTCCGTTCCGACCAGCGCGACGACCGCCGCGGTGTCGTCCAGGTCAGCCGGGTCGGGATCCGCCTCTACGTCTCGGTCGGGCCCGGCGGCGCCCCTGCCCCCGACTTCACCATCGCCTCACTCATCGCGAAACGCTCGTCCCAGGGCCAGCCCGCCGTGTCCGCCGTCGTGCACAACACCGGCGGACGAGCCCTCGACATGTCTGGAACGCTCCAACTCTCCGATGGGCCAGGAGCGCTCAGTGCCGGACCCTTCCCTGCCGAGCTCGGTCGGACGCTCGCCATCGGCGACACCCAGACCGTGACCGTCACCCTCGACGCCGCCGTGCCCGACGGCCCGTGGGATGCGCACCTCAAGCTCCGGAGCGGACGCATCGAACGCGAGGCCGAAGCCACCATCACCTTCCCCCGCCCAGGCGGCCTGGCCGCACCCGTGGCCATCGCTGAACCCGACAACCGATCCTGGCTCGGCCTCGTCGCCGCGGTCGGGCTCGTCCTCCTCGTGTTGGTTGCTCTCGCGGTCGTCGTGATCCGCCGCCGACGATGCTTGACACGTAACCTCATGTAGTTCTATGTTCTCCTCATCTATCATGAGGAGGCACGAAATGGCATCGAACAACATCCTGGTCACGTTCGAGGACATCCAGAGCATGGCCAGCCGGCTCCAGAGCGAGGGTGGCGCCATCGCCGCTCAGCTCGACTCGCTGCTCGACGCGGTGGCCGCCATGGTCGAGAGCGGCTGGCAGGGCCAGGCCGCCGGCGCGTTCCACGGGCTGTACGCCAACGCGACCCAGGGCTGGAAGGAGGTCGAGACGGCGCTGGTCGGGATGGCCGAGATGCTGCGCCGCATCGGCGCCCAGTACCAGGACCAGGAGTCGTCGATCGCGGCGTCCCTGAACGGCTGAGCGGGGAACCGTCTCGGTGTCTGGGTCGATCGTCGTCGAGCCGGGCGAGTTGCGCGCCGCGGTCACCGACGTGGCGGCAGCAACCCGGGCGCTCGGCCGGGCCCGGGGCGCGCTCGAGTCCGTCGGCGGGCTCGTCGCCGGAGGCATCGACCACGGCGACCGCGCCGACGACAAGGTGTCGACGTTCGTGCGCCAGTGGCGCTCGGAATACGACCTCGTCGCCGGGTTCCTCGACGCCTTCCGCACGATCCTCACCGATGCCGCGCAGTGCTACGAGGACCTCGACGCTGAGCTGGCGGCCTGCCTCGCCGAGGCGGGATGGTGAGCCTCCCGGTCCACCCCGACGACATCCCCTATCCACCAGGCGACGGCCGGGCCATCCGGCGAGCTGCCGGCGAGCTGCGGGCGACGTTCGCCGAGTTGACCACCGCCCGGCGCGCCGCCGAGCATGTCGGCGCGATCTGCGACGGCGCCCACTGGCGGGGCGAGGCGTTCGAGGTGTTCCGCGTCGCGGTCGACCGCAAGCCCCTACCTGCGGCCATCGACCACGCGCGCCGCGCCATGGAGGAGGCCGCCAGCCGGCTCGAGTGGTTCGCCACCCGCTTCGACGCCAACACCCGGACCATCAGCTGGTGCCGCAGCCGGCTGCTGGCGCTCGGCCTGGTCGACGGGCACGTCCCCGCCGATCTCGCGGCGGAGGTCCGCCGGATCGTCGATGACGCCGAACGGGCGTGGGACGACCACCGGGCCGCGCTGCGCGCCGTGGCCGACACCTTCGACCGTCTCGACGACGCGCCGACCTTCGCCACGCCACCCCGGTCCAATCTCCAGAAGGCCGTGGGTTTCACCGAGGCCGTGAACGAGTTCGGCGTCGACGTGCTGCTCGGGGCGGGCGAGGCGGCCTGGGAGCTCGGCAAGCTCGCCGGCCAGCTCTCCCTGTTCTCCAACCCCGTCACCGGACCGGTCATGTGGCACCGGGTGTGGAACGCCCGCGACCAGGTCGGCGCGGTGCTGTCCTATGCCTGGGACAACCCCGGCGCCTTCACCCTCGAGCTCGGCAAGGCGATCATCGACCTCGACACCTGGACCGAGGACGGCGTGGCCCGGTGGATCGGCCACCGGATCCCCGACATCGTCCTCACCGTCGCCACCGCCGGCTACGGCAGGGTGGGCACCACCGCCGCGGCTGCCGTCCGCGGGGCGCGGGCGACCCGGGCCGCCGATGCCGCAACCGACGCCCTGGGCATCAGCCGCCACTTCGCACCGCTCCGGCACGCCGGCGCGCTCGGTCGCGCCGATGCTGGGCTCGCCCGGCTCCCGGGCCGGCTCAACGACGAGATCAAGGGCTTCACCCAGTTGCCCGACCGCTACGTCCGGCAGCGCTTCACGGGTACGACCGTGGCCGAGCAGGTCTCACCGAGGTTGCAAGGTCGACTCGACGCGCTCCTCACCGACGGCTGGACCGACCGCCTCGGCATGCTCGATGGTCTCGTCGTCGGGTCGAGCGGTCTGTCCCCGCAGGCACAGACCGCCATGGTCGGCGTGCTCGGCGCCGACCTCACCAACCGGCTCAGCAACGCCGGGCTCGTGTTCTCCGAGCTCCACGCCGATGCGATCGCGGCGAAGGCCCGTCGATGAGCCGCGTTCGCCGCTGCGCCCGCGCTCTCGACGCCGTGTTCTTCGCCGCCCGGCCCGACGCGCCCGACCCGCCGCCCCGGGTGGTGCGCCGGGCCGACACGTGCATGGCCGGCGGTCTCGAGGTGCTCGACGAGCGCTTCGACGACCTCGGCGCCGCGCTGGTGACCGTGCTGTTCCAGCTGTTGCGCGCCGTCCGCCTCGGGACGCTGAGCCGGGTGCGGTGCCGCATGTCGGCCGAGATCCTGTTGCGGCACGTGGCCGAGGTCTACGCCGAGGACCGCGGGATGGTGCCGCTCGTCGAGCTGCTCGGGGCGCTGGCCTCGCTGCCCGACGGCCCCGACCGCGAGGACCGCTTCCTCGACCCCACCCCCGATCCCGACCAGCCCATCGAGGTCGCGCTCGCCGACGCCCTCCGCGACCCCGACACCGCGCCGTGCATCGCCGGCGCGGTCGCCCGGGGCCGGTTGTACGCGCCCGTGCTCGACCTCGGTGTCGACGACGAGCGCCTCGAGGTCCAGTTCCTGCCCCTGGTGATCAACGGCGACCCGGTCATCGCCACCTTCACGTCCCGCGAGCGGTTCGACGACCACGTCAACTCGACCGGCATCGGCGACGTCCCGGTCATCGAGATCGTCGGCGCCGAGCTTCCCCAGCTGTGCCCACCCGGCCACGGCGTGTTCGTGAACCCCGGCTCGGTCCTCGGGCATCTGTTCACCGAGGACGAGGTCCGCGCGCTCGCCGCGTGAGTCAGCGTTCGGGCCAGGACGTCCGGCGGCGCCGCCGCGGCCCGCGGTCGCCGAGCGCCCAGGCCCGGCGCCAGCTCGGGCGGCGGGCCCGGTGAGCGCGGGGGTGGCCGCGGCGTGGGCGTGCTGCGGGCCTCGTACCAGTCGCTCATCTGCTCGTCGGCGAGGCTGGCGACCGCGGTCTCGATGCGGGCACCGAGCCGGCGGGTGTCCTCGCCGGCGGCGGCCCGGATCGGCGTGCCGAAGGTGACCACCGTGGGGGAGGGTCGCAGCCGCTTCGCGCCCTTGCGCATGATCCGGCTCGTGCCCGCCAGGTGGATCGGCACCACGGGCGCACCGGTCCGGCGGGCGAGGTAGGCGGCGCCACCCCGGAAGTCCTGGCCCCACCCGTCGGGCGAGCGGCCGCCCTCGGGGAAGATCAGCATCGACCAACCGTCGTCGATCAGCTCGGCTGCGAGGTTGGCGCTGCGGCGGGTGACCGTGGCCCGCTCGATCGGGATGGCGTTGAGCACCAGGCTCGCCGCCGCGCTCGTGGCCCGGGTGCGGAAGAAGTAGTCGGCCGCCGCGCCCACGAACACCTGGTAGCGCCACGGCTCGGGCAGGCTCGTCAGCACCAGCGGCGTGTCCACGTGGCTGTGGTGGTTGGCGCAGAAGATCACCGGCCCGTCCAGGTCGACGAGGTGGTCGAGGCCGCGCCGGGTCGGCTTGGCCACGCCGGCCATCGCCGGGCGCAACATGGCCTCGAGCACCACGACCCGGGCGAAGCGGGCCGGGAACCGGCGGGCCCAGTCGGTGTCGTAGTCGGCGCCGGTCCGGCGCTTGGGGGGGAGCGGCTCGACACCCTTCGGCGTGCTCGGTGCCCCCAATGGGAAGGCGGCCCGCGTCCTCATCGTTCTGGCGGGCAGATCCTTGAGCTCGTCGATGGTTTCGCCGGCCAGAAGGTGCTTGAGCGTGCTCATGTGACGTCGGCCATGAGGATCGGCGGGTTGTGCATGTGGGTGATGGTCGGCTGCGGGCCCACGGTGTCGGAGGCGATCTCGAGCGCGTCCTCCATGGTGCTGGCGGGCGCAAAGCCCAGCCGGCGCACGGCCTCGGGGTCGCCGCCGACGACCACCACCTTGCCGAGATGGTCGAGGGCGTGGCAGCCCCAGTACCACATGTAGAAGGGATGGACGCCGTGGTAGGCGTAGCTCGTCCGGTACAGGTGGCGGTACCACTCGTCCTCGGCGAACTCGGTCTCGTACTTCTTCTCGATCTCGTGCGGATCGGTGGTGTCGGCCAGGACCTGCTCGAAGAAGTCGATGTAGCTCGGGTGGTGGACCGGGTGGAACTCCCACGGGGTGGGGTGGGTCATGACCAGCACCCCGCCCTCCTTCACCAGCGGCTTGCCCCGGTACATGTTGAAGAAGTAGCCGAGCCCGAGGCACATCACCAGGATCGGGTTCATGATCGAGTTGACGTTGTACGGGCAGATGTAGGGCAGCCCCATCGTCAACACGTCGGTCTGGCCCTCCACCGGTACGAGGTGCTGGGCGAAGGTGTGCTCGAGGGTCTTCTCGTGGACGGCCTCGACCTCGCCGGCCTGCACCGACGTCACCGCGTACGGTGCCCGCCAACCCATGAACGTGGCCCGCTTGGCCCGGGCCGGCATGCGCTTGAGCCCGGCCTGCAGCCCCAGGAACATCGCCCGGTCCTTGGCGGTCCACTCCCACTCGCGCTTGGCCAGCATCGACATCGGGCTGGCGGTGTCGAGTGCCTCGGTGCCGAAGGTGTCGTTGTTGAGCGTGGTCTCGATCTGGAAGATCTTCACGCCCGCGCCCTCGAGCACCTCGCCCATCCGCCAGTTGGAGTGGTGGAGCTCGGAGCGGTGCCGGTCCATGAAGCTGCGGGAGTGCTCCATGGTGTGCACGTTGTGGTGGTGCTTGAGGCTGCGGTAGCCGGCGAGGCCGGTGGCCGTCGACTTCCAGCCGCCGTCCATCGACACCAGGTTGATGTTCACGTAGACGATGAGGTCCGACGTGGCCGCCCGCTTGTTGATCTCGACGAGCTCGCCCTGGTCGGTGGTGCCGATCTCGAGCATCCCGTCGGGATCCTCGGCGTCGTGGTTGTAGAGCCGGCCGCTCGGGGAGAAGGCGTCGTAGACGCGGTCGCCGACCGCGTGGCGCAGCTCGTCCTCGGTCATCCGACGGTGCAGGGCGAGGGCGGCGATGATCTCCACGTCGTCGACGCCGGCGGCGGCGGCCTGGTCGAGCACGGCCTCGATGACCCGCTGGCGCACGTCGGGCTTGCGCATGCTCGGCAACGGCAGCGAGATGTCATCGAAGCAGATCGTCAGCTTCATGTCGCTGTGCAGCAGAGCCGAGAGCGGCTCGCTGTCGCCCAGCGGGTTCTCGAGCGCCTCGGCGATGGCGGTGTCGACGTCCTCGAGGCCGGGCATGGGCTCGGCCGGGTAGATCACCCGGCTCCGGCCGGCGGGTAGCTTCTCGAGCGAGAACCCCTCGCCGCGGTGGAAGAGGATCGGCGGCGTCGACTTGTCGACGTCGAGCACGAGTCCGGGACGAGGCATCAGCGGCTCCGTTCCTTCTGGTCGCGGGGATCGAAGGCGATCTTGACGGCGCCGCGACGGCCGGCCTCGGCCGCGTGGGCGAGGGCGTCGGTGTAGCGGCGCAGGGGATAGGTCTGGGTGACGAGCCGGCCCAGGTCCTTGGTGGCCACGAGCTCCATGGCGGTGGCGAAGTCGGCCCCGTCGTAGGCATAGACCCCGCGGAGCGCGACCTCGCGGTGCCACAGGCCGGTGAGGTCGAGGGTGGTGGTGGCGGGCATGCCCACGACGAGCACGGTGCCGCCGGGGGCGACCACCTCGAGCGCCTGGGCGAGGCTGGCCTCCGAGCCGACGCAGTCGACGACGGTGGGTGCACCGCCGGTGAGCTGTCGACCGAGCTTCATCGACGACGTGGCCAGGCGGACCGCGCCGGCGAGCTCGCTCGGCTCGACCACCCGGTGGGCGCCGAGCTCCTTGGCGAGCTTCTGCTGGTGGGGGTGCTTGGCGGCGACGATGAGATCGGTCCGGTCGAGAGCCGCGACGGTGAGCAGCCCGAGGGTCCCGGCGCCGATGACCGCCACCGGCCCGTCGCCGGTCACCTGGGCCGCGGCGTGCACCGCGCACGCGGTGGGTTCGACCATCACGGCCGCTTCGTCGGACAGCTCGTCGGGCACGGTCACGAGCTGGTCGGGATGGGCGAGCATCGACTCCGACCAGCCGCCGCCCGTGTCGCAGCAGAACCCCGACTGCAGGCCGGGTTCGAGGTGACCGAACGCGATGCGTTCGCACCGGTTGATCTGGCCGGCCCCGCAGGCCGCGCACACGGGCTCGATGCCCCGGATCCGGCAGTGGAGCACGGGGATCAGCACGGCCCGGGAGGCGTCGTCGAGATGGCCGACCACCTCGTGGCCGGGCACGAACGGGAAGCTCACGATCGGCTCGAAGTAGCGGGACGAGTGCCCGTCGATGGTCGACAGGTCGGAGCCGCAGATGCCGGCGAGGAGGGGCCGCAGCTCGACCCACTCGTCGGAGGGACGCTCGGGCTCGTCGAGGTCGCGCAGCCGGATCGGACCGACCTGCGCGCCGGCCCCCGGGCGTATCCGCCCGGCCACCATCGCTGCCGCGTACTTCGCCGGCTTGCGCGAGAACTCGAGCGCCTTCACGCGGGCCTCCGGGTGGGGACGGTGCGGGTGCCGCGCCAGGCGGGGGCGATGGGCAGCAGCGGGTCGGCGCCGCCCTTGGCCTTCTCGAAGTGCTCGATGAGCCAGCCTCGCTTGCGGGCGAGGGCGGCCAGACGGGCCTCGGGGTTCACGGCGACGGGGAAGCCGGCGGCTTCGAGCAGCGGCAGGTCGGAGGTGGAGTCGGCGTAGGCGACGGCGTCGGCCGGGTCGAAGCCGTGGGTCTCGCAGTACTCGAGCAGCGCCTGGGCCCGGGTTTCGCCGGTGGGGGGCACGTCGCTGAGTTCGCCGGTGAACGTGCCGTCGGGGCCCACGGTGAGCTCGGCGCAGATCACGTCGTCGAACAGCGGCTCGAGCGGCTCGATCGCCACCCGCAGCGCGCCGGTGATGAGCACCGTCCGGTGGCCGAGCTTGCGGTGCTCGCGCACCCGTCGGACCGCGTCGGGGAACGCCTTGGTCAGCAGCAGGTGGCTGGCCATCTCGACGGTGTCCTCGTGGAGCTGGGTCGCCGACGCGCCCTCGTAGCGTCGGTAGAAGTGCCGGAGGAAGTCGCTGCGGTCCCGGCGGTCGAGCGACAGCAGCTGGGGTGCCTCGGCCAGGGTCTTGAGCACGAACCGCAGCCGGTCGTCGTTGGGCAGCCGTCGGGTGGCCAGCCACGAGTACGACGCCACGACGTTGCTCGCGATGATCGTGTTCTCGAGGTCGAACGCGGCCACGTGGCGGTCGGGGTCGAGCACCTGGCGCCGCAGCCGGTCGGAGCGGGACTCGCGGTCGGACGCGCCGGGCGTGGTCTTCACGCGAGCGTGCTTCACCACCGACGGCAGGTGGATCTCCTGCACGTAGCGGTTCCAGTCGATGACCCGCGGGTCGAAGCCGAAGTCGCGCTGCGACGCCTCGTCGCACCGTTCCCACAGCGCCAGCAGCTCGGTCACGCCGTAGAGCGCCTCGCACTCGGCGTAGGCGCCGTAGAGCTCGACGTAGGTGAGGGCCCGCTCGGCCTCCTCCTTCTTCTCCTCCAGGGTCGAGGCCCACTCGGCCTGCGATCCGCGCAGCGGGAGTGCCTGCAGGGCCGACTCGGCCTTCTCCAGCAGCATCTTCGCCCGCTCGAGCTGGGCCTGGACCCGGCCCCGGCCGGGGAAGTTCCACTCCGGCACCACGATCGGCTGGCCGTCGTTGTCGTAGACCGGGTGCGCGGTGAACCACGCCCGCACGTTGTCCACGAGGTGCTGGTACCGCAGCGGGTTGACCGAGCCCGACGCCGACTGCACGATGCGCGGCCGGGCGAGCGAACCGTCGTCGTTGCGCGCCGGGCCGGCCGCCGCGGCCACGCAGATGGCGCCGCACACGAGATCGACGGGGATGACGTCGATCACGCCCTCGGGCACGCCGGGGAACTCCTTCAGCAGCCCTCGGGCGTAGGAGATGATCACCGGCTCGGCCATGCGGAACCCGCGGATCCAGCCGGGGAAGGGCTCGGCGAGCGACGACTCGATGATGGCGGGGCGCACGAGCGAGACCGGCAGGTCGCCGTGAGGGCCGCCCCGGGCGTGTTCGAACAGCGCCTTCTCGCCGAGCGCCTTGGTGTAGGCGTAGGCGTCGGGCCAGCCGAGCGAAGCGGCCCGCGACCGGCCGGCCTGGACGAGCTGGTCGCTGACCCAGCGGCTGCGGTACTGCTCGGTCTTGGCCGCCAGCAACGGCGTGCCCGCAGCGCCGAGCTCCTTGCGGGCATCGTCGCGGAAGCGCTCGAGCATGTCGGGCTTGCGCGACTCGGCCTCGGCGTCGGCGCGGATCCGTCGGGCGGCGGCGACCTCGTCGCGCCAGTCGATGCCGAACCAGTAGGGGCTGTGGTCGACCGGCTCCTCCGGCGCCGAGCCCTTGCGGTTGCCGGCCACGTAACAGGTCGACACGGCGACGAGGTGCGGGGTGACCCCCAGGTCCTCGAGGGTCCTGGCGATTCGGCTGCCGCCGAGCAGGTTGACCTCCACCGCCGAGTCGAGCGGCGAGTCGAAGCTCACGCTGGCAGCCGAGTGGATGACGATGTCGCAGCTGGCCAGCTCCCGGCGACCCTCCTCGTCGAGCCCGAGGCCGTCGGTGGTCACGTCGCCGGCGATGGGGGTCACTCGGCGCTCGATCTCGGCGTCGAAGTCGTGACCCTCCTCGGCCAACTGCTCTCGGAGCCGGTCGAAGGCGTCGTTCTTGAAGATCTCCCGCGTGGCCCGCTGAGCCACGCCGCGCCGCTGGCTCGGCCGGATGAGCAGGACGAGCTCGCAGCCGGGCACCGATCGCAGCAGCCGCTCGACCAGGGCCGTGCCCAGGAATCCGGTGCAGCCGGTGACGGCGATGCGCGTGCCGTGGAGATCGTCGGCGATCGAGATGACGCCCTGGTCGTCTGACATCGTCCGCTGTTCTACCATTTGGTAAGTGGGCCGTGCACCAACCACCGGCGACCGGATCCTCGAGGCCGCGCTCGTCTCGTTCGGGACGAACGGGATCGACGGCACCTCGCTCGACGCGCTGGCCCGAGACCTCGGCGTCACCAAGCAGGCGATCCTCTACTGGTACCCGTCGAAGGAGGCGCTGGTCGACGCGGTGATCGACTTCTGCGCCGGCGAACTCCAGGTCCGCTTCGAGCGCGCCCTGGTCGACGACGCATCCGGCTTCGACCGGATCGTCGCCATCGTCCGCGCCTCCTTCCGTCTCGCCGCCCGCCACCCGTCGATGCTCGGCTTCGTCCGCGAGGTCAACCGGCTCGGTCCGCCGACGTCGAAGCGCCTCACCGAGGCCGTCGCCCCGCTGCTCAACGCCGCGGCCGCCTGGCTCGACGCCGAGATGGACGCCGGTCGCCTCCGCCGCCACGACCCCAAGCTCCTGGTCCTGATGGCGTACTCGTCGGTCACCGGCCTCGCCACCGAGATCGAGGTCCTGCGTGCGCTGGGTGAGGAGCCGACCCTGAGCTCCCTGGTCCGCCGCCGCGACCAACTCGTCGACCTCCTCCGCGACGCCCTCGTCCCCTGATCGGGCGCATCGCCGTCCACTGGCGTGCGTTGGCATGCCCGGTTTCTTCTGGGCGTCGGGGCTCTCGCCGGTGTGTGCTGGCATGCCCGGGCGCGTACGTACCGATCCTTCGGACCAACCGCGCCGTCGCCGTGGCAACGCCGCACCGACGCGGCGCCTCGACCCCCGAGGGTCGCCGACGTGACGATTCGGTGACGGGGAACCGGCGGGGTGGCGACGGGCGTCCAACCTCCATGAGACGCATCAGGGACCTGTTCATCCTCGTCGTCGTGGTGGTGCTCACCGCTGCCGCCTGCTCCGGCAGTGACGACGGGGCGTCGATGTCCGACACCGCTGACGGCGGTGGCGAGGCGTCCACCTCGGTCGCCGGCAGCGGTGCGGGAGGTCAGGTCGCCGCCGAAGACGGCACGAGCACCGACGATGGTGCCGGCGGTGAGGGGCGGGTGACCGAGCTCGACGTCGACCTCGCCGGGGCCGAGACCAGCGCCGCCGCCGATCGCGACATCGTCTACCGGGGCGACGTGGCCGCCGAGGTCGAGGATCTCGCCGCCGCCGTGCGCCAGGCCCGCGACGAGGCCGCGGCCGAGGGTGGGTTCGTGTTCGCCCAGGACGTCGACGACACCTCGGCGCGGGTGGTGCTCAAGGTGCCGAGCGTGCGCTTCGACGCCTCCTTCGACGCCATCACCGCGATCGGCGACGTCACGTCGCAGTCGATCGAGGCCGAGGACGTCACCGAGCAGTTCACCGACCTCGAGAGCCGGCTGGGCACTCTCGAGACCAGCATCGACCGTCTCCGGGGCTTCCTCGCCGAGACCGCCAACGTCGACGAGATCAGCCGGCTCGAATCCGAGCTGACCCGTCGCGAAGCCGAGCGCGATGCCATCGCCGGCCAGCTCCGGGTGCTCGAGGACCGCACCACCAACGCCACCATCAGCGCTCAGTACACGCTCGCCGACGACGCCGAGGCCGCAACCGCACCGCCCGAGGAGGAGAGCGGGCCGCCCGGGTTCGCCCGTGGCCTCGAGGTCGGCTGGGGCGCCGTCGTCTTCGTGGCCGGCATCACCGCGACCGCCGGGGGCTTCCTGCTTCCCTTCCTCCCCGTCCTCCTGCTCGGGGTCGGGATCGTGGTGTGGCACCGGCGTCGGGCGGTTCGACCCGGGCCAGCATGACGCCGCGGATCGCCGTGGTCGGCACCCGGCCGTGATGGCGGCTGTCGGTGGACAGGATGCGTTCGTCGCCGATGGCCACCCATCCTGGACCGGGTTCGATCCGGTCGGCGTTCTCGCCCCAGGCCTCGCCGGGCCCGGCGACCAGGCGCTTGATGCCGATGAGGTCGTGCTCCCACGGCAGTTCGAGCACGGCGACGTCGCCCACCCGCGGCCCGCGGAGCAGGCCGAGCAGCGATCGGCACCGGACCGAGACCACGGTGTCACGGGGCCGGAGCGCCGGTTTCATCGACTCGCCCCGCACCACGTGGCGCTCGAAGGACGTCGCGGCCAGCACCGACAGCGTGGCCAGCAGACCGACCGCCGCTAGGGTCCGCCTACGAGAGACCACGAACCTGTCCCATGACCCAGGAGTTCTCATGAGCCTTCGCTCCAACAGCACCGTATCCCGACTGCTCTCGGTCGCTGACCTCGACGATGCTGCCACGGCCGATGCCCACTGTGACCTGATGTGTGGGGTCTACAACCCGCAGCAGGCCCGGATCGAGGCCGAGTCGGTGCTCGAGACCATGAAGAAGTACAACGCGTCCGACGACGACTACTTCCGGACGCGTTGCATCATCGTGAAGGAAGAGCGGGCCCAACTCGCCAAGGAGCACCTCTGGGTGCTGTGGACCGACTACTTCAAGCCGCCCCACGTCGAGCAGTTCCCCCAGATCCACGACCTGTTCTGGCGAGCCACCAAGGCCGCGGGCGACGCCAAGAAGAGCAACGACGAGGCCGACGGCCAGAAGCTGCTCGACCTCATCGACGAGATCGCCGAGATCTTCGCCGAGACCAAGAAGTAGCCGCGAACCCTCGGTCGCTGGGCGACCTCGGGTTCGTCGAATGCTCCGCATTCGTCGTGGGTCCTCAGCGCTCGGTGGCGAACCGTGATCGGCGCTGGTGGCGCTCCAGGGCGAGCGCCACCAGTTCGTCGATCAACTTCGCGTAGGGGATGCCGGTGGCCTCCCACAGACGCGGGTACTGGGAGATGGGCGTGAAGCCCGGGATCGTGTTGACCTCGTTCACGAGTGGTCCACGACCGTCCGCCTCCCAGAAGAAGTCGACCCGGGCCATGCCCTCGCACCGCAGCGCCTGGTAGGTGCGCACGGCCAGCCGGCGGAGCTCGTCGCTCATCGGATCGGCGATCGGCGCGGGGATCAGCAGCTCGGCGCCGTCGTCGTACTTGTCGTCGTAGTCGTAGAACTCCGCGCCCGGGCGGACCTCGCCCACCACCGATGCCCGTGGTTGGTCGTTGCCGAGGACGGCGCACTCGAGCTCGCGCCCCTCGATGCCCTCCTCGAACAGGATCCAGTCGTCGAAGCGGACGGCGTCGTCGACGGCGGTGGCCAGCTCGCCTCGGTCGTGGGCCTTCGACACGCCGATCGACGAGCCCATGTTCGCCGGCTTCACGAAAATGGGGAAGCCGAGCCGATCAGCGACCCGGTCGAGGAAGGCGTCGTCGAGCTCGCCGGCCCGCCCCGACTCCCACGCGCACTGCGCGATGCCGTGGGCCGACAACAGCTCCTTGGCCACGCACTTGTCCATCGACACCGACGAGCCGAGCACGCCCGTGCCGACGTAGGGCACGTTCGCCATCTCGAGCAGGCCCTGCACCGTGCCGTCCTCGCCGTACGGGCCGTGCAGCAGCGGGAGCACCACCACCGGCACGTCGGCTGACGGGGCCTGCACGGCGGGCAGGGGTTCGATGGCCGTACCGGTTGCTTCGAGGTGGTCGGGCAGTGACCGGGCCCCCTGTTCGAGCGCGGCGATCGCGTCGTCGGCCCGCAGCCACTCGCCGGTCCTGGCGATGCCCACGGGCAGGACGTCGTAGCGGTCGTGGTCGACGGCCGCGAGTACGTGCGCGGCGGTGGTGCAGCTCACCTCGTGCTCGGGCGACCGGCCCCCGAAGAGCACGACGAGTCGGATCCGGTCGGGAAGCGGCATGCCGGGCGATTGTATGTACCTGCGGAGAAGAGCCGAATGATCGCAGGTACCCGTTCTTCCCGCTCTTGCTGCTCCTTCGTCGCCCGGCGTGCCGGCGGCGTGCCGGCGCGGGCCGCTCGGGCCCTGGCCTGCGAGACTCTCGCCGTGGAGTTCGGAACGGAGGAGATCGCCCGCATCACCCGGGGGGAGCTGGTGGGTGACGCCCTCGCCGTCGACGGGGCGTCGACCGACTCGCGCTCGATCGAGCCCGGTGAGTTGTTCGTCCCGCTGGTGGCCGGACGCGACGGTCACGAGTTCATCCCCGCCGCGGTCGACGCCGGCGCCGGCGCCTATCTGACCGCCCGCGAGCCCGTCGACCGGAGCCTCGAAGCGCCGGCCATCCGCGTCGACGACACCATGGCCGCGTTCACCCGGCTCGCCACGTTCGCCCGCGACCGGCTGCCCGAAGCTGTCATCGGTGTCACCGGCTCGGTGGGCAAGACCTCGGTCAAGGACCTGCTCGCCTCGGTGCTGGCCACCACGTTCCGTGCCGCGGCCAGCGCCCGGAGCTTCAACAACGAGATCGGCGTGCCCCTCACGCTCCTGAACGCGCCCGGTGACACCGAGGTGCTGGTCCAGGAGCTGGGTGCCCGCGGCATCGGCCACATCCGCGACCTCTGCGCTGTGGCCCGGCCCACGGCGGCGATCGTGACGATGGTGGCCGAGGTCCACACCTCCGAGTTCGCCGACCTCGCCGAAGTGGAGCAGGGCAAGGGCGAGCTCGTCGAGGCCGTCCCCGTCGACGGGTTCGTGGTGCTCAACGGCAGCGACCCCCGCGTCCAGCGGATGGGCCGGCGCACCGACGCCCGGGTCCTGACCTACGGCGTGTCCGGCGACGTGGTCGCCCAGAAGGTCGACGTCGATGACCAGCTTCGGCCCCGCTTCCGCCTGTCGAGCCCGTGGGGCACCACCGACGTCGAACTCGCCGTCCACGGTGTCCACCAGGTGGGCAACGCCCTCGCGGCGGCGGCGGCCGGGCTCGCCCAGGGTGTGCCGCTCGAGGCCGTGGCCGCCGGCCTCGCCGACGCTGCGCTGTCACCGTGGCGCATGGACCTGCAGCGCAGCGCCAGCGGCGCCAGGGTCCTCAACGACGCCTACAACGCCAACCCCACAGCGATGGCCGCCGCGCTCCACTCGCTGGCCGCGATCGAGGCTGACCGGCACGTGGCGGTGCTCGGGTTGATGGGCGAGCTCGGCGACCGCAGCGACGACCGCCACGCCGAGATGGGCGAGCTCGCGGACGACCTCGGCATCGAGGTGGTCTCCGTCGCCTGCCCGACGTACGGCACGGGGACCGACGTGCCCGACATCGACGGGGCGCTCGAGGTGCTCGGCGAGGTGGGCGATGGCGACGCGGTGTTGATCAAGGCGAGCCGCTCGGTCGGGTTGGAGCGCGTGGCGACCGCGCTGCTCGGTTGACTCAGCGGCCGGCGGCCCACGACTCGCGGGCGAGGCGCTCGACCTCGGCCACCGCCTCGGCCGGCACGCCGGCGGCATCGCCCTCGTCGCAGGGGTCGTAGTGGTACAGGTACAGCCGCGACGCGAACTGGGCGATCGGCAGCGACGACTCGCCGAAGCGCTCGCCGTTGCCCTCGGTCGAGACGACCACGCCGTGACCCCAGTCCTGGCCGCTGTCGTTGTTGGGATTGAAGAAGTAGACGCGCACGTCGCCGTCGGGACCGGGCCCCACCCGCTGGATCGAGATGGCGTGCCAGCCCACGAACCCGCCGAGCGAGTTGGTGACCGCCACGCCGGTCGGCTGGGGGTGGATGACGGGGCGGTTGCCGTTGTAGGCGGGGTGGTAGAGGCCGTAGAAGCGGCGCACGAACGGGTCGAGCTCGACCAGCTCCTGGGTGCCCAGGTCGAGTGCGAGCGCGGTCTCGCGACCCACCCACCAACCGTGCATCTCGCGGTTGATCCACTCGTGGGGGTCGCCGTCGCGTCCGACGCAACGCCGGCCCATCTCGATGTAGATCCGATCGAGGTGGGGGACCAGCACCAGCGACACCGGGTCGACGTCGGTGAGCGGCGTGGTGAAGCTGCCGGCAGCCAGCTCGGCCGAGGACAGCCGTTGGCCCTCGAAGAACATGTTGATCTCGTCGTCGCGCGCGGCGCGCTCCACGAACCGGAGCAGGTAGTCGGGTGCCGCCAGCGACCACATCGAGATCGCCCGCGCGGCCTGGCAGGTGGGGTTGTTGCCCTGGCCGATGCCCAGCGGCTGACCGAGGACGTTGATCACGCCGGCGAGCAGGCGCGTCGAGGCCGACACCGCGGTGCCGTAGGCGGCGGTGAGCGTCGCGTCGGTGGCGGCCGACGGGGTGAGCGCGAGGTGGGCCCACAGCGCGGGCGCGACCGAGGGCATGTGGAGCACGCCCCCCTCGAGCAGCATGGCGAGTCCGTACACGGCCTGTGGCGTGTGCGGGGACATCGCGGCGTCGATGAGCGCGCTGGCCAGGTCGCCGTAGCTGGAAAGGACGTCGGCACCGGTGGCGCTGAGGCCGAGCGCCTGCGCGACCAGCCCGGCGTGGGTGCCGTTGGGCAGATGGTTGACATGGTGCAGGAAGGCCACGTGGTAGGCGGACACCAGCCCGGTGCTGTGCATGCCCAGCGCGAGCTCACGGGCCTCCTGTTGGAGCGAGGTTTCCTCCATGGCGCCGAGGCGCTTGGCGTACACATCGAGTCCGGGGTCCTCCCGCGACGAGCCGGTGGGGCCGTACAACGCGCTGACGAGGCGGTCGATGCCCTGGCTCGCCCGGATGGGGCTCTCCCCGTCAGAGGCGGCCGCGGCGATGCGGGTGATCATCAGCGCGACCTGGTCGGTCATGATCGGGCGCTGGGCGAGGATGCGCTCGATCTCCTCGATCAGCTCGTCGACGATGCTCTCGTAGCCGATGCCCTCGGCCACGTGGGTGAGCACGTTGCGGACCGCCTCGGCCTGGCGGCCGAGGCGCCGGGTCGATTCGTCGCTGGTGCCGAAGAGCTGGTCGAGCTCGAGCGCCAGCACCTGGGCGAGGAACTGCTTGGCCCACTCGGGCGACACCTCCTGGTCGAAGTGATCGCCCTGGGCGAGGGCCAGCATGCGCAGCTCGCTCAGCAGCTCGACGGTGACGAGCGCACGGTCGCCGTGCTCGATCGTGCCCGAGGCGAGGCGCGGCTGGAGGGTCGCCGGCTTCTCCCAGTCGGTGCCGGCGAAGACGCCGGCCTCGGTGGCGTCCGCGATCCGTGCGCGGACGATCTCCACCCCGCCGGGTTCGCACAGGAGCGCGAACCCGAGGTCGAGCACCGGCCCCACGGCCGTGTGCTTCGCGAAGCTGGACGTGTTCGCCAACCGGTCGACGGCCTCGCCGAACCGGGTGGCTTGGTCAGACATAGAAGTCGAGCTCCTCTTGGCGCTTCAGCACGTCGTGCATGGTCTCGGCGTCGTCGCCCCGGAAGTACACCAGACCCCAGTGGCTGCCGAACGCATGCCGCTTGGTGACCTTGGTCTCCATCGGTGCCGAGAGCTCGTGGGACTCGAAGTAGGGATGCTCCTCGGTCTCGGACGGGATCTCGAGGCGCTCGACCACGCGCTGGCGGGGATAGACGCCGAAGCAGCCGGCGAACCCGTTGGCGTCGGTGACCGGCGTGGGGAAGAACTCCTCGATCTCGTCCTCGGTCGTCTTGGGATCGAACACCAGGATCTGGGCCTGGTACGCGTTGAACCCGTAGACGCGTTCGAGGAGCTCGAAGACCTTGAAGCCGGGCGGGCGGAACGCGACCTCGCCGAAGTACATGGTGCCGTCGCTGGTCACGAAGTACTCGGGGTGGATGATCCCGTGCTCGATGTCGAAGGTCTGGATCAGCTTCTCGATCTGCTCGGTGACCTTCTCGCGGTAGGCCTCGAGCTCCGGGGATGCGGGCACGAACACGCTGTAGCCCAGCGTCACGTACTCGGAGATGTTGAGGAACCGGATCTTGCCGGCGTGGATCCAGGCCTCGACCGCGAACTCCCAACCGTCGAGGTGGCTCTCCATGAGCATCGGGAACTCGATGTCGGGGATGAGGTCGACCTCGTCGGGCGTGCGGATCACGCGGTGGCCGAGACAGCCGGCCTGGTCGAAGGCCTTGAGGTGGATGGGGTCGTTGGGGTCGCCGTCGAGCTTGAGCAGCGTCTGGTTGACCCGCTTGAGGAAGCGGACGATGTCCTCGCGGTCGTGGGCCTCTTCGAAGATCCCGACCCGGATGCCACCGAGCTGGGCCCGCCGCTTCATCAGCGCCTTGTCGCGGAACAGGGCGGCCTGGCCGTAGAGACGGGGGTTGTCGCGCAGCACGGCGTTGATGGCGCCGGCCCACTCGACGGTCTCCTCGTAGAGGGGAATCGCGACGTCGACGCCCATCTCCTGCAGCGTCTCGGCGATCTCGATCGAGCGGTCGTTGATGCGCTCGAAGTCCCAGCCCAGGAAGGGGATGCCGTTCGCCTCGGCGAACTCCCGGGCCCACTCGGGTGCCACCACCACGTAGCGACGGTCGAAGCGGTCGGCGGCGTCGATCGCGCCCAGCGCCCATCCCAACAGCGCGACGTAGCCCTTCTCAGGATCTTTGTCAGCCATGGTGCATCCTGTGGTCGATGGGGTTCCGATCCAACGTGTCACTCCGTCGGCGCTGCGTGCCGCTCGTGTCCGACTCCCTAGCCTGAATCGCGATGATGTCACGCCCGATCCTCGTCGGCCCCGAACGCACCTGGCTCGCCGACGCCGTCGAAGCCGGTGGCGGGCAGGTGGTCGAGCCCGCCGATCTCGATCGCGACCAGCCGGTCGACGCCGTTGTGTGGTCCGACCCCAAGCACGCCGGCGGGCTGCGCGAGGTGCTCGACGCCCACCCCGGCATCGAGTGGGTGCAGCTGCCATGGGCCGGTATCGAGCCGTTCGTGCCCATCCTCGACCACGACCGCACCTGGACCTGCGCCAAGGGGTGTTCGCCGACCCGGTGGCCGAGCTGGCGCTGACGCTGGCGCTCATGGGGCTGCGGGGCATGGCCACGTACGCGCCCGCCATCAGCTGGGAGCGGCCCGAGGGACACAACCTGGTCGACGGGTCGGTCACCGTCGTCGGCGGTGGCGGCATCGCCACGTCGCTGGTCCGCATGCTCGAACCGTTCGGCGCGCACGTCACCGTGGTCCGTCGCACCGACACGCCCTTCCCCGGCGTCGATCGCACCGTCACCACCGCCCAGCTCGACGACGTGCTGCCCGGAAGCGACGTGGTCGTCCTCGCCCTGCCGCTCACCCCCGAGACCGAGGGTGTGGTCGACGAGCGTCGCTTGCGGCTGCTGCCGGGCCACGCGTGGCTGGTCAACGTGGCCCGGGGCCGTCACGTGGTCACCGACGATCTGGTGACGGTGCTCGCCGACGGGGTCATCGGCGGTGCCGGCCTCGACGTCACCGACCCCGAGCCGCTGCCCGACGGCCACCCGCTGTGGGCCATGCCCAACTGCTTCATCACCCCGCACGTGGGTAACACGCCCGAGATGGCGGTGCCGCTGCTGTCGGCCCAGGTGCGCGACAACGTGCGCCGGTTCCACGCCGGCGACGAGCTCGTGGGTCTGATCGACGTCGGCGCGGGCTATTGAACGATCGCGTGGAGCTGCGCCAGTGCCGCTAGAGTTTCCCGCTCCCGCGCACGGGCGTATAGCTCAGACGGCTAGAGCGCTGCCTTCACACGGCAGAGGTCACAGGTTCAAGTCCTGTTACGCCCACGGCTCGGCTTCGCCGAGCTCGAAGTTGTTCGGCTGGGCCTCACAACTCCCCGTTCGTCACCGGTGCCGCACTTGCCGCCGTGCTACTCGGTGTAGCCGAAGCTGGCCGACGCGTACAGCTCGGTGGCGGTGATCTGCTCGACGTCGACGTTGGCGAGCAGGGACAGTTCCCCGGGCGTGTCGGTGTCGGGTTCGAGCAGGTCGACGAAGGTGTCGGAGCCGCCGACGATCTGGCCGGCCTCGTTGCGGTACACCGCGGTCACGCCGACGTCGTCGAGGGCCTCCTCGAAGCTCGACCGCAGCACGAACGAGGTGCGCACGCCGCTGAATTCGGCCTCCTCGGTGACCACCTCGGACGTGACGATCTCGCCCTCGACGGGCTCGGACTCGCGCCAGCGGGCGATGTCGAGCTCGACGTTCATTCCCGTGATCGGCACCGTCGGCGCGTCGAAGAACAGCGCGCCGATGGCGACGGTCTGCTGGGGCAGGATGACCTCGACGAACGCCCGGTCGGTACCCGCCACCTCGCCGCCCTCGGCGATGAACTCGACCTCGACCTGCACGCCCTGGGCCAACCAGTCGTCGTGCGGGTTCTGGATGACCGCGGCGAACGTGCCTTCGCGCCGCGCGGGGTCGAAGCGGTCCTCGACGATGGTGACGCCCTGGTCGGCCACCGTGAGCCCCTCGGCGGGCCCGGGCGGCACCGTGACCTCGGCGGTCAGGTCGTCGAGCGTCGGCGGGTCGGCGTCGGTGACCGACGGGGCGTCGGCATCCTCGGTGTCGGCACCGGTCGTGGTGGTGTCGTCGTCGCCGCCGCCGGTGGCGAAGCGCAGCAGCAGGAACAAGGCGAGGAGCCCCAGAGCGACGCCGACCAGGACATACAGCGGGGTCCAGTTGCGTCGGGGTGACTCGGTCTCGAGGTGTTCCTCGTCGGCCCACTGGGTCAGCAGGTCGCGATGGCCTGCGGGCGGATCGGCCCACAGGTCGTCGACCGGGTCCCCCCCGGCCCCGACGGCGGGCTCTGGCTCGGGCTCGGGTTCTGGCTCGGGTTCTGGTTCTGGCTCGGGTTCGGGTTCTGGTTCGGGTTCGGGTTCTGGCTCGATGCCGGTACGCAGCTGTTCGGCCCGAGTGCGGAGGCGGCGGATGAGCTCCGACTCATCCGCGTCAGGGCCCTCGCCGGCGTTGCCCACTCGTTCAGGCGAGCGTCGATTCGAGACGCTCGAACGCCGCGTCCTCGGAGATGTCCAGCGCGAAGGCGAGCTCGGAGACCAGCACCTGACGAGCCTTCACGAACATCGACTTCTCGCCCGCGGACAGCCCCTTGTCGGCCTCGCGGAGCGCGAGGTTCCGGACCACCTCGGCCACCTGGTACACGTCGCCCGACTTGAGCTTCTCCTGGTGGTTCTTGAACCGCCGTGACCAGTTCGTGGGCTCGCGCACGTCCTTCTTGGCCAGCACCTCGAACACGTCCTCGACGTCCTCGACGGAGATGGGGTAGCGCATGCCGATCTCCTCGGCCTTGTCCGAGGGCACCTTCAGGGTCAGCTCACCGTGGGTCATCCGCAGGACGAGGAACTCCTTCTCCTCGCCGAACATCTCCAGCTTCTCCTTGGATTCCACGATCGCCGCGCCGTGGTGGGGGTACACGACCTTGTCGTTGACCTTGAACGTCACCTGGTTCTCCTCGAACACCCCTGGAACGACGGGGGAGCGGACAGTTTGCCAGATCGGGTTCACCGCCGGTGACCGCAACCTCGTCCATTCCTCGGGGCGCTGGTCGAGAAGGAGGCGACGGTCCCCGACACGTACCCCATGACGCTCAACGGGCTGGTCGCGGCCTGCAACCAGAAGAACAACCGTCACCCGGTCACCGATCTCCAGACCCCCGATGTTTGCGGCGCCATGGCCGCGGCTGAGCCGGCACCGGCGTCGGATCTCGCCGCTCAGGTGGCTGCGCTGAGGTACGTCTCGCTGCCGTCGAATCCGTGCTGGTCGACCTCGGCATGCCACCATCTGAGGACCACTGAGCCACCGGCGCGCAAGGGGTACGTGATGCTCACCTGGACCGAGGAACAGCAGATGGTGCGCGACGCGGTGCGTCAGTTCGTCGAAACCGAGGTCGCTCCGTTGCGCGACGAGCTCGAGTTCGGTGACCTCCCGCCCTACGACGTGCTCCGCAAGCTGTACCAGAGCTTCGGCATGGACTCGATGGCCGCCGACCGATTCGACCGCCAGATCGAGTTCGAGAAGGCGGTCGCCGAGGCGGAGGCCACCGGGGAGGAGCCGCCGACCAAGCACGCGCGGTCCGGTGGCGACGGCTCGATCACGATGATTCCCATCATCGAGCTCTGCCGCTACAGCCCCGGGCTCGTCACCGCGCTCGGCGTGTCGACCGGGCTCACCGCGGCAGCCATCAACTCCAAGGGCACGATCCGCCAGAAGGAACGCTGGGCCCGCGACCTGCTCACCCTCGACACGGTCGGGGCGTGGGCCATCACCGAGCCCGGTTCGGGCTCCGACGCCTTCGGGTCGATGAAGTCCACCGCCCGCCGCGACGGCGACGAGTATCTGCTCAACGGGTCGAAGACCTTCATCACCAACGGCCCGCACGCCGACACGATCGTGTTCATCTGCAAGCTCGACGAGGGCAACCCGCCCGAGGAACGCAAGGTGCTGTCCTTCGTGCTCGACTCGGGCATGGCCGGGCTCACCCAGACCAAGCCGCTCCGCAAGATGGGCATGCACTCGAGCCCCACCGGCGAGCTGTTCCTCACCGACGTCCGCGTCGGCACCGACCGCCTCATCGGCGAGACCGAGGACCAGCCCAGCGGTGGCCGTGAGGGCGCCAAGGCGACGTTCAACATGGAGCGCACCGGCGTCGCCGCGATGGCGCTCGGGATGATCGAGCGCTGCCTCGAGCTGTCGGTGGAGTACGCCAAGGAGCGGGTGCAGTTCGGCCAGCCCATCGGCCAGTTCCAGCTCATCCAGGACAAGCTCGCCCGCATGGAGGTCGCCCGGCTCAACGTCCAGAACCTCGTGTTCCGGTCGATCGAGGCGGCGGCCGAGGGGGTGGGTCTGACGCTGGCCGAGGCGTCGGCCATGAAGCTGTACTCGGCACGCGCCGCGGTCGAGGTGACCATGGAGGCGGTGCAGATCTACGGCGGCAACGGCTACATGTCCGAGTACCAGGTCGAACAGCTCGCCCGCGACGCCAAGGTGCTCCAGATCTACGCCGGCACCGACGAGATCCAGATCACCCACATCGCCCGGGCGCTTCTCGAGTGAGCACCCCTCGCGTCGTCTGCCTGGGCGAAGCCCTGATCGACCTGATCGCGGCCGATGCAAGCGGTCGGCAATGGCGGGCGATGCCCGGCGGCGCGCCGTACAACGCCGCCATCGCCGCCGGCCGGCTCGGTGCGCCGACGTCGTTCCTCGGGGTGCTCTCCGAGGACCACTTCGGACGGATGCTCCGGTCGCACCTGCAGAGCTCTCACGTCGACGGTGGCCACTGCCGCACCACCGCCGAGCCGACCACGCTGGCCCTCGTCGCTCCCGGCGACGACGGTGCGTTCACCTTCCACGTCGCCGGCACCACCACGATGTCGCAGGTCGCCAACGATCTCCACCTGCCGCCGGACCTCGGGGTGCTCCACGTGAGCGGCTCGGTCGCACTCGTCCTCGAGCCGGTGGCGTCCCGGCTCGAGGGGTTGCTCGCCGCCGCCCAGCACCGGGCGCTGATCCAGATCGACGCGAACCCTCGGCCCATGCTCATCGGTCGTGATCGCTACCTGCGCCGGTTCGGGCACTGGCTCGGGATCGCCGACATCGTCAAGTTGAGCGTGGACGACGTGGCCTGGATGTCGCCGGGATCGGACCCGGTGGCGAGCGCGCGGCTCTGGGTGGCTCCCGACGTCGACGACGCGCACGCCCCGGGCGTGGTCATCCTGACCCGCGGCGCCGAGGGTGCGAGCATCATCCGTCCCGACGGCGTGATCGAGGTCGAGGCTCCCGACGTCGACGTGGTCGACACTGTCGGCGCCGGCGACACCTTCGCCGGCGCGACCCTCGCCGCGCTCGCGGCCCACGAGGTCAACTCCCGCGCTGCGCTCGACCGGCTCGACCTCCGTTGGTGGAACACGGCGGCGAGCTACGCGGCGAAGGCGGCCAGCATCGCCTGCACCCGCGCCGGCGCCGACCCGCCCCGCCGCAACGACCTCTAGAGCGCGAGCTCGCGCTTGGCGATGATCTCCTTCATGATCTCGGTGGTGCCGCCGTAGATCGTGGTGACCCGCGCGTCGGCGTAGGCCCGGGCGATCGGGTACTCGGACATGTAGCCGTAGCCACCGAAGAGCTGCAGGCAGCGGTCGATCGAGCGGTTCTGCAGCTCGGTGCACCACCACTTGGCCATCGAGGCCTCCTCGGCGGTGAGCGTGCCGTCGTTGAGCGCGACCACGCACTTGTCGACGAATGCCTGGGCGATCTCGACCTCGGTCTTGACCTCGGCGAGGGTGAACCGGGTGTTCTGGAACGACCCGATGGGCTGGCCGAATGCCTGCCGCTCCTTGACGTAGTCGAGCGTCCAGTCGAGCCCGGCCCGGGCGGCGGCGACGCCGGCGGCCGCGATCGAGAGCCGCTCCTGGGGGAGCTTGTCGACGAGGTGGTGGAAGCCGCGGCCCTCCTCGCCGATGAGGTTCTCGGCCGGGACCGCGACGTCGTTGAAGAACAGCTCGGCCGTGTCCTGGGAGTGCATGCCGATCTTGTCGAGGTTGCGTCCCCGTTCGAAGCCGTCCATGCCCCGCTCGACCACCAGCAGCGACACACCGGAGTGCTTGGCCTGGGGGTCGGTTTTGACGGCCACGATCACCAGATCGCTGTTGATGCCGTTGGTGATGAAGGTCTTCGAGCCGTTCACGATGTAGTGGTCGCCGTCGCGCACCGCGGTGGTCGACATCGACGCGAGGTCGGAGCCGATGCCGGGCTCGGTCATGGCGATGGCGGTGATCAGCTCGCCTGACGCGATGCCGGGGAGCCAGCGCTTCTTCTGCGCGTCGTTGGTGAGGGTGAGGAAGTACGGCAGGCAGATGTCGTTGTGCAGCGTGATGCCCAGCCCGGCGCCACCGGCGCCGGCCCGCTGCACCTCCTCGATGATCACGAGGTTGTAGCGGAAGTCGTCGACCCCGCCGCCGCCGTGCTCCTCGGGGATGGCCATGCCGAGGAAGCCGTGTGTGCCGGCCCGGGTGAACAGGTCGCGGTCGGCCAGCCCGGCCTGCTCCCACGCCTCGAAGTTGGGGACGATGTCGTCGTTCACGAAGCGCCGGAAGCTGTCGCGGAAGAGGTCGTGTTCGTCGTCGAAGATGGTCCGTTCCACGTCGTCGGACGGTAGCGGTCGCGCTGCATCTCCTGGCCACGGCGTCGGTACGATGCCGTCTCGTGCTCCGGCGGTCCGTGCTGCTCATCGTGGTCTGCGCCGCGCTGGCTCTTGCGCCTCCGGTGGGTGCCCAGGAAGACGGCACCACCGGGTCGACGTCCACGACCACGTCGACCACGTCCACGACCACGTCGACCACGTCCACCACGTCGACCACCGTGCCGGGCCAGCCGCCACCACCGCCGTCGTCGGCTCCTGTCGAGGATCCCGTCGGCGACGAGGAGCTCCCACCCGAAGAGGTGCCGATCAGCGACATCACCGTGCCCGGCGAGGCGGGCGGTGACGTCGTCGACGGCGGCACCGCGAGTCGCCTCATCCGTCGGGAGCTCGACGTGGCCCGGGCCGAGGCGGTGGAGAGCGAGCAGCAGGTGGCCGAGGCCGCCGCGGCGGTCGACGAGCTGTCGCAGCGGCTCGCGGCGTCCCAGCACGAGCTCGCCCGGCTGGGGGTCGCCCAGGACCTGGCCGTCCAGCGGCTCGACCTCGCCGAGAAGACCTTCCGCGACCGGGTTGCCGACGCCGTGGTGCGGGGCAACGCCAGCGAGCTCGACACGCTCATCGGCGCCACCGACGTCAACCAGGTCGAGGCCGGGCGGGTCATGCTGCGCAGCGTGGCCGAGGCCGACCACGCCGCGGTCGAGGAGTACCTGGCCGCCAAGGCGGTGGTCGACGACGCGGTCCTCGAACTGGTCGCCGACGTGGACCGCGCGCGTCACGAGCTGCGCGACGCGCGCACGCCCTCGAGGAGGTCCTCTCGGTCAACGCCGAGCGCCGGTTCCAGCTCGCGGTGTTCTCCGCCGGCTCCGAGATCGTCATCCGGGGCTTCGTGTTCCCGGTGGCCGAGCCCTACCAGTTCATCGACAGCTGGGGCTTCCCGCGCATGACGGGCACCGAGTACCAGCACGGTCACCAGGGCACCGACATCATGGCGCCCTTCGGGACCGAGCTCTACGCGGTCGAGCGGGGCGTGGTCATCCGGGTCGGGACCGACGTGCTCGGCGGCACCAAGCTGTGGGTCAAGGGTCAATCGGGCACGTACTACTACTACGCCCATCTCCAGTCCTACGAGGACGGCGTCACCGAGGGGACGCCGGTCGAGGCCGGCGACGTGGTCGGCTACGTCGGCGACACCGGCAACGCCCGGGGCGGGGCGCCCCACCTGCACTTCCAGGTCCATCCCGGCGGAGGCGACCCGGTGAACCCCTACGGTCTGCTGCGGGTCGTGTCCGACCTCTCTCGGCGCTGAGGCGAGTCGTGGATCTCACCGCCACCCTCGACGCCCCGTGCCCGCCGGCCGACCTCTTCTCCTGGGTCGGCAGCCTCGACACCTACGACCGCTGGCTCGACATCGTGCCCCGAACCGACCCGGCCCCGGCGGTACCGGGCGACGAGGGCCCGGCGTGGTTCGTCACGCTTCGGGGACGGCTCGGGCCGCTGGCCCGCTCGAAACGGCTGCGCATGGTGCGCACCCGCCACGACCCGCCGCACGCGGCCACCTTCGAGCGCCGCGAGACCGACGGGCGCGACCACGCCGAGTGGATCCTGCGGGTCCGGGTGTCCGGCGCGGACGACGGCACGAGCACGCTGGCGATGGACCTGCACTACGGGGGCTCGCTCTGGGTCCCGCTGCTCGACCGGCTCCTGACGAGTGAGATCGAGGCGTCGCGGCCGCGCCTGCGGTCACTGGCCGCCGGCGACCGCTGACCAGCGTCCGTCGGAGCAGGTCACCGACAGGTCGATCCCGTAGAGGTCCGAGAGCCGCTCGCTCGTGAGCAGCTCCGCCGTCGGTCCCGCGCCGACCACGCGCCCGCCGGCGAGGAGCAGCACCCGGTTGCACGCGGGTGGGATCTCCTCGAGGTGGTGGGTCACCAGCACGAGCGGCGCATCTGTCGTCGCGGCGGCGCGGTCGAGTCGGCGGACGAGGTCCTCGCGCCCGCCGATGTCGAGCCCGGCGGTCGGTTCGTCGAGGGCGATCACGCCGGGCTCGCCGGTGAACGCCCGGGCGAGGAGCACCCGTTGGCGCTCACCGGCCGACAGCGTCCGCAACGGCCGGTGCTCGGCCTCGGCCGGGATACCGAACAGGCGCAGCCGGTCGGATGCGTCGGCGTGCTCGGCGTCGGTGTAGGTGTGCCACCAGGTCTCCAGCGCGCCGTTGGGTGCCGACAGCACCACTTCGTGGGGCGTCATCGTCGGGCGGAGCAGGTCGCTCAGCGCCTGGCTCGTGTAGCCGACGCGGCGCCGCAGCGCCCGCATGTCGGTGCGGCCCAGCTCCTCGCCCAACACCACCGCCCGTCCCGACGACGGCCGCTGCCAGCTGGCCAGCAACCGCAGCAGGGTGGTCTTGCCGGAGCCGTTGGGACCGATGATCGACCACCGTTCGCCGCGCCGGATCGTCCAGTCCACGTCGCGGAGGATGGGAGCGGCGTCGATGTCGACGTCGACCGACGAGAGCTCGACGGCGGGTGTGGTGGCTCCGGATGGCACCCGGCCTTTTGTCGGTCTGACCGGTCCGACTCCGTCGGCCCCCTCAGGTCCTGCGTCTCGTTCCGACTTCGTCGTCACTTCGTCGTAGCCTGGCACGACCATCGACACCATCCTCGGTCTCCTCGCCGTCGTCGTGCTCGTCGCGGCGAACGGTGCCTTCGTCGCCCACGAGTTCGCGCTCGTGGCCGTCGACCGTTCCCGCGTCCGTCGCCAGGCCGCCGAGGGCGATTCCCGTGCCCGAGCCACCGAGCGGTTGCTCAGCCGGTTGTCGTTCCACCTCTCCGGCGCCCAGCTCGGCATCACCGTCACGTCGCTGCTGCTCGGCTTCATCGCCGAGCCGGTGGTGGCGGCGTTGCTCGAACCGCTCGCCGGCGCGGCGGTCGGTGACGAACGTGCCGCCGCGGTTTCGGTGGTCATCGCGCTGGTGCTGGCCACCACCTTCCAGATGGTCATGGGCGAGCTCGTGCCCAAGTCGGTGGCCATCGCCGAACCGCTGAAGTCGACCTACGTGCTGGCGCGACCGATGCGGATCTACGGCCTGGCCGCCGGGCCGGCGGTGAAGTTCCTCAACGGGGTCGCCAACTGGACGGTGCGCCGCCTCGGTATCGAGCCCCAGGAGGAGCTCCGCTCGGTTCGCGAGCTCAACGAGCTCGATTTCCTGTTCCGCTCCTCGGGCGAGGAGGGCACGATCGACGAGGACGCCCTCACCCTGCTGACCCGGGCCGTGCGGTTCTCGCACAAGACCGCCGCCGACGCCCTCATCCCCCGAACCGAAATGGTGGGCATCCCCGCTGACGGCACCGTCGCCGACCTCACGGCCATGGCGGCCCAGACCGGCTACTCGCGCTTCCCGGTCTTCGACGCCGACCTCGACGACATCCTCGGCGTCGGGCACGTCAAGGACGCGTTCACCGTGCCGTTCGCCGAACGGGACGACACCTCGATCGCGGACGTCACCGTCGACGCCCTGGTCGTGCCCGAGACCCTCGAGCTGTCCGGTCTGCTGCCGATGCTTCGCGAGCGCGCGGCGCACCTGGCGGTGGTGGTCGACGAATACGGGGGCACCGCGGGGATCATCACCCTCGAGGACGTGCTCGAGGAGGTCGTCGGCGAGATCGACGACGAGCACGACCGTGCCGTCGCGCCGTTGACGCGGGTGCAACGACCAGGGGAGTGGGTGGTGCCGGGCGGGCTCCATCCCGACGAGGTCTTCGACACCTGCGGGTTCGAGGTGCCCGACGGCCCGTACGAGACCATCGCCGGGTTCGTGCTCCACGCCATCGGCCGGGTGCCCGAGGTGGGCGACGAGTTCGACCACGACGACTGGTCGGTGCAGGTCCTCGAGATGGAGCGGCTGCGCGTGGCCGAGGTGCGGTTGGTGGCCCCCGACGATCCGGAGGCCGCGTCGCTGGCTGATGGCGCGGGGGTGGCGCCGTGAACGTCACCGCCCTGCTCGCCACGGTTCTGCTGCTGGCGGCCAACGCGTTCTTCGTCGCGGTCGAGTTCGCGCTCGTGGCGTCCCGGCGCGCCAAGCTCGAGCCGATGGCCGACGACGGCCACGCCGGCGCACGGCGCGCCCTGGACTCGATCTCGGATCTGTCGTCGCAGCTCGCCGGCGCCCAGCTCGGCATCACGATCTGCTCGCTGCTGCTCGGCTATGTCGCCGAGCCCGCCATCGCCCACGGGCTCGAGGAGCTGCTCCAGGACACCGTCGACCTGCCCGAGAGCGCCACCACGGCCGTCGGCTCCGCCGTCGGGCTGAGCATCGTGGTGTTCCTCCACATGGTCCTCGGCGAGATGGTGCCCAAGAACATCGCCATCGCCGGGCCCGAGACCACCGCCATCGCTCTCGATCTCCCCAACCGGATCTACCTGTGGATGTTCCGGCCCGTCATCGCCGTCCTCAACGCGCTGGCCAACGGGATCGTCCGCCTGCTCGGCTTCGCGCCCGCCGACGAGGTGTCCAGCAGTCACACCTCGGGCGAGCTGGCCGAGATGGTTGCCGCGTCGCATGCCGAGGGCCTCATCGCCGAGGTCGAGGAACAGCTCTTCCGCGGCGCGCTGGCCATCGGCGAGGCGCCCGTGCGCAGCCTCATGATCCCCCGCGAGCGCATCGGCTACGTCGAGCGGGCCTCGACGGCGGTCGACGCCGAGCAGGCCGTGGTCGACACCGGTCATTCCCGTCTGCTCGTGGTGGGTCCACGCGGCCTCGACGACGTTCTCGGGTTCATCCACGCCAAGGACCTGCTGACCATCCCCGGCGAGGCCCGCGACCGGGCGCTGCCGCTCGGTCGGATCCGCCGCGTCCCCATCGTCCGCCCCGACGCCGTGCTCGACGACGTGCTGTACGCGCTGCAGGACGCCCGGGTGCACCTCGCGATCGTCGTCGACCACACCGGGCGCACCGTGGGCCTGGTCAGCCTCGAGGACGTGCTCGAGGAGCTCGTGGGCGACATCGTCGACGAATCCGACCCCGAGCAACCGGTGCCAGGCCCGACATGACGATCCGTCATCAGATTGCAATATTGCCGGTGGGCTCGTAGCCTGTGCCGCTCATGCCACGTCGTCTGCTCGCCCTGCTCGTTGCGTGCGTGATGGTGGCCGGCTCCGCGGCCTTCATGGCACCGGCCGGCGCCGAAACGCCCGAGATCGAAGCGGCGCGCCAGCGCGCCCAGGAGGCCGCCCAGGCCGTCTCCGACGCCGAGACCGAGCTGGGTGCGATCGAGGGCGAAATCGTGGTGCTCGAGCGGCGCACGGCCCGGGCCGAGGAAGAGCTGGCCGAGCTCAGCGAGTCGATCGACGAGATCGTGATCTCCCGCTACACCTCGGTCGGCGACGTTCCCCTGCTGAGCGAGGCCAACATCAACGACGGCGTCAAGGCCGAGGCCCTGTCCCGCTACGTCACCGGCGGCAAGGTCGACGCCATCGACGCCTTCGAGCAGGCCAAGGCCGAGCTCGACAGCGCCAGCGCCGAGCTCGAGGCCAAGCGGGCCGAGCAGGCCGAGAGCATCGCGGCCCTCGAGACCGCCCTCGCCGACGTGCAGGCCGAGCTCGAGCGTCTCGAGGAGCTCGAGGCCAAGCGCAAGGCCGAGGCCGAGGCCCGCCGTCGTCGTGAGGCCGAGCAGGCCGCGCAGGCCGAGGCCCGACGGGCTCGCCAGCAGCAGGCCCAGCAGCAGTCGTCGTCAGCTTCGGGTTCGTCCGAGGCCGACGAGTCGTCCCCGCAGACCACCGCATCGGCTCCGGCTTCGTCGCCGAGCGTGTCCACGGGCGGCGGCATGACCTGCCCGGTGGCGGGCGCGGTGAGCTTCGTCGACACCTGGGGCGCGCCCCGGTCCGGCGGGCGCAGCCACAAGGGCGTCGACATGATGGCCAGCAACGGCACGCCGGTGGTGGCCCCGGTCTCGGGCACCGTCACGCACCGGGGCAACCGCGTCGGCGGCATGTCGTTCCACCTCTCCGGCGACAACGGGCACTACTACTACGGCACCCACCTGTCGGGGTACGCCGCTGCCGGCCAGGTGAGCGCCGGCACGGTCATCGGCTACGTCGGCGACACCGGCAACGCTCGGGGCATCCCCCACCTCCATTTCGAGATCCACCCCAACCACGGCGGTGCCGTCAACCCCTATCCCGCCACCCGGGCCGCTTGCTGAGCTGGGTGGCCGAGGAGCGCGCCGATCGGCGCGTTGCTCTCGTAGGGCGGTAGGGACGCGCCGATCCTTCCCGGCGTGCGGATCCGATGGCAGGCTCGCTGCCGTGGAACCCGACGAGATCCGTGTCGCGCTCGAGCAGCTGCTCGGTGCGCGTGTCGACGACCTCCGTCGCCTGACCGGAGGAGCGTCCCGGGAGACGTGGTCGTTCACGGCCGACGGCCAGCCCCGGATCCTGCAGCGCGAGCGCCCCGGGTCGCCGCGTGCGGGCACGATGCCCCGTGAGGCCGCGCTCATCCACGCGGCGGGCGGGGCCGGCGTGCCGGTGGCACGGGTGGTGGCATCGGGCGCCGACGAGGCCGGCCTCGGTACCGGCTTCATGGTGGCCGACTACGTGGAGGGCGAGACCATCGCCCGGCGCATCCTGCGCGACGACGAATACGCCACGGCCCGCGACGTCCTCCCCGAGCAGTGCGGCCGGGCGCTCGCCGGGGTGCACCGGGTGCCGCTCGACGCGGTCGACGGGCTGGAGCGGCCCGATCAGCTCGCCCAGTACCGCGAGATCCTCGACGCCTACGGCGACCCGATCCCCGCTTTCGAGCTCGCCTTCCGCTGGCTCGAGGACCACCGGCCCGAGGTCACCGGCGAGACGGTGGTCCACGGCGACTTCCGGCTCGGCAACCTGATGATCGGCCCCGACGGGCTCCGGGCCGTGGTCGACTGGGAGCTGGCCCACATCGGCGACCCGATGGAGGATCTCGGCTGGCTGTGCGTGCGGGCGTGGCGCTTCGGTGGCGAGTGCCCGGTGGCCGGCGTGGGCTCCTACGAGCAGCTCTTCGACGCCTACGAGGCCGCTGCCGGCGTCGAGGTCGACCCCGAGATCGTGCGCTGGTGGGAGGTGCTCGGCACCCTCAAGTGGGGGATCATCTGCATCATGCAGTCCCGCGTCCACCTCGACGGGATGAGCCGCTCGGTCGAGCTCGCCGCCATCGGGCGCCGCGTGTGCGAGAACGAGCACGATCTCCTGCTGCTCCTGGCGCCCGAGGCGCTCGAGCAGGCCACCGCCCGGGCGTCCACGCCGTCGGTCACCGAGGCCGGCATGTTCGGTCGGCCCACCGCGGCCGAGCTCGTCGAAGCCGTGCGCGAGTACCTCGACGGTGACGTGCGCGAGACCGCCTCGGGCCGAACGGCGTTCCACGGACGGGTCGCGTCGAACGCGCTGGGCGCGGTCCAGCGCGAGCTCGAGCAGGGGCCGGGCATGGTGGCCGAGAACGTCGCCCGTCTCGGCGGGCTCGGCATCGGCAACGAGGCCGACATGGCCGGCGCCATCCGCGACGGTCGCTTCGACGACCGCATCGCCGAGGTCCAGACCGTGGTGGCCGAGACCGTCGTCGACAAGCTCCGGGTCGCCAACCCCGGCTACTTCCCGTCTGGCGACTGATGCCCAGAGGGAAGTTCTGAGGCCCAGGCGAATCCTTCGGCTTCGAAGAAGAACTTCAGAAGTGACGAGCTCGCCCTGCGAGCGAGGAGCGGCCTACGCGCCGATGGCGTGGAAGCCGCCGTCGACGTGGATCATCTCGCCGGTGGTCTGGGGGAACCAGTCCGACAGCATCGCGACGGTGCTGCGGGCCACGCCGGCCGGGTCGGTGACATCCCAGCCGAGCGGCGCCTTGTCGCCCCACACGTCCTCGAAGGCCTCGAATCCGGGGATCGACTTGGCCGCCATCGTCTTGATCGGGCCGGCGGCCACGAGGTTCACCCGGATGCCCTGCGGCCCGAGCTCGCGAGCGAGATAGCGCGACGTCGACTCGAGCGCGGCCTTGGCCACGCCCATCCAGTCGTAGGCCGGCCAGGCCACGGTGGCGTCGAAGTCGAGGCCGACGATGGATCCGCCCTCGCTCATCAGGGGCACCACCGCGTCGGCGAGGGTCTTGAGCGAGTAGGCCGAGATCTGCAAGGCCATCGACACGTCTTCCCACGGTGCCTCGGTGAAGCCGCCGCCCAGGCACGACTCGGGCGCGAAGCCGATGGCGTGGAGGGCGCCGTCGACCCGTCCCCATTTGTCGGCGAGGGCATCGTGGACCGCGGCGGCGTGGTCGGGCTCGGTGACGTCGAGCTCGAGCACCTCCGGCTCGATCGGGAGCTTGCGGGCGGTCCGCTGGGTGAGCCGCAGCGCCCGACCCGCGCCGGTGAGCACGATCTCGGCCCCCTCCTCCTGGGCCAGCTTGGCCACGCCGAAGGCGAGCGAGGCGTCGGTCAGGACGCCGGTGATGAGCAGTCGTTTGCCGTCGAGGATTCCCATCCGGGCGACAGTACGGGCTGGTTGGGCTGCGCCGGAACACCCACCGGTAGGGTGCCGTTCCGTGAAGATCGGCATCCTCGGAGGAACGGGCCCCGCCGGCTCCGCGCTGGCGGCGCGACTGGCTGATGCGGGCTACGACGTCGTCATCGGGTCGCGGTCCAAGTACCGGGCCATGGAGGCGGTCGACAAGCTGGTCGACCAGTGGTCCGACCGGCACCTCCCGATCGAAGCCGGCGACAACGCCACCGCGGCGCGTGCCGAGGTCGTGGTCGTCGCCACCCCGTGGGACGGCGCCACCCAGACCGCGGGGTCGGTCGAGGAGCATCTCCACGGCAAGGTGGTGATCTCCATGGCCAACGCCCTCACGCGTATCGGCAAGGAGTTCCAGCCCCTCGTCCCGCCCCGGGGCAGCGTCGCCGCCAGCATCCAGGCGGTCGTGCCCGACTGCAAGGTCGCGGCCGCGTTCCACCACGTGCCGGCCAAGGAGCTCGGCGACCTCGGCGAGCCGATCGAGTCCGACGTGTTGATCTGCTCCGACCACGAAGCCGCCACCGCCATGGCGGCCGAACTGGTCCACGCCATCCCCAACATGCGGCCCCTCGACGCCGGCGAGCTCAGCCAGTCCACGCCCATCGAGTCGTTCACGTCGGTGTTGCTGCAGCTCAACGTCCGGTACAAGACCCGGGTCGCGATCAAGTTCACCGGCATCCCCGACGGCAGCGGCACCATCACCGAACTGCCCAGGAAGCCGACCCGCGCCTCGGTCGCCGCCGAGGGCGACGACGACGCGCCCGCCGACGGCCACGACGACACGGCATGACCGCCGGCGCCCTGCGCCTCCACGACACCGCCCGGGGCGAGGTGGTGCCCTTCGAGCCCGGCCAACTCGTCACGATGTACACCTGCGGCATCACGCCGTACGACGCCACCCACCTCGGCCACGCCGCGGCCTACGTCGGCTACGACGTGCTCCAGCGCCGGCTGCGCGACCGCGGCCACGACACGCGGTGCGTGCGCAACGTCACCGACGTCGACGACGCGATCCTCGACAAGGCCCGCGAGATCGGCGTCCACTACCTCGACCTCGCGGCCGCCGAGACCACCAAGTTCGACGAGGACATGGTCGCGCTCGGGATGCTGCCGTCGTGGAGCGAGCCGCGGGCCACCTCGGCCATCGCCGACATCCGGGGCTTCATCGGCATGGTCCTCGACCGGGGCCACGCCTACCAGGCCGGCGGTGCCGTGTACTTCGACATCTCGACCTACGACTCGTTCGGGCAGGTGTCGGGCTACGACCGCGACACCATGCTCGAGCTCGCAGCCGAGCGCGGTGGCAAGGTCGACGACCCCCACAAGCGCGATCCGCTCGACTTCGTCCTGTGGCAGCCGTCGCTCGACGACGAGCCGTCGTGGGACTCGCTGTGGGGGCCGGGCCGGCCCGGTTGGCACATCGAGTGCTCGGCGCTGGCGCTGCGTGAGCTCGGTACCACCATCGACCTGCACGGCGGCGGCACCGACCTGATCTTTCCCCACCACGAGTGCGAGGCCGCCCAGTCCGAGGCGGCCACGGGCGAGCCGTTCGTCCGCCACTGGATGCACCAGGCGATGGTCCGCATGGACGGTGAGAAGATGTCCAAGTCGCTCGGCAACCTCGTCTTCGTGTCCGAGCTGCGCAAGGAGTGGGAGCCGATGGCCATCCGCGTGGCCGTGGGCCAGCACCACTACCGCGACGCCTGGGAGTGGCACGACGAGCTCATGCCCGACGCCGCCGATCGCCTGGACCGTTGGCGAACCGGCGCCGATGCCGGCGGCGACGATGCCGGCGTGCTCGATGCGGTCCGGACCCGTCTCGACGACGACCTCGACACGCCGGGCGCGTTCGCCGCCATCGACCACGCTGCCGAGGCGGGCGTCGACGTGACCCGGGCCGCGCAGCTGGTGGGTGTCGCGCTCTGATTGGCGTGTGCTCGCTCGTTCCTCGCCGCGCGCACTCCCACGTACGACGGAGTTGTCGGTCATCGTTCGTCCAACGGCTCGCTGGCGCTCGCCTCCGTAACCTCGCTGGCAACGCGGGCGTCACGATCTCGCCACACGGTGTTTCGGGGGCACTGGTACCGTCCGATCCGTGGGGACGGATCGCGACACGAGCTTCGGAGGTGACCGGGAGTACGGCAAGGCGTACCCGGTCGCGAAGGCGGTCGTGAAGCCGGTCCTGAAGGGGCTCTGGCGCATCCACGTCACCGGGCTCCACCACGTGCCCGAGTCGGGTCCGGCCATCCTGTGCCCCAATCACCTCTCGTTCTTCGACTCGCTCGTGCTGCCGGTCGTGTTGCCTCGCCGCATCAGCTACGTCGGCAAGGCCGAGTACCTCGACTCGTGGAAGACCCGACACATCTTCCCGGCGATCGGGATGATCCCCATCGACCGCTCCGGCGGCAGCTCGGCGACGCGGGCGCTCGACACCGCCGCGCGCGTGCTCGCCCGCGACGAGCTCTTCGGCATCTACCCCGAGGGCACGCGCTCGCGCGACGGCTACCTGCACCGTGGTCGCACTGGCGCGGTGCGGCTCGCGCTCCGCACCGGCGCACCCCTGGTGCCCGTGGGCATCCAGGGCACCGATCTGATGCAGCCCACCGGCGCCACGTTCCCCACGCCGTTCACCTCGTGCCAGGTCAACGTGGGCGAGCCGATCCACGTCACCCGCTACCTCGACCGCCAGGGCGACCGCATGCTGCTGCGCCAGCTCACCGACGAGGTGATGTTCGCCATCGCCGGGCTGTCGGGCCAGGAGTACGTCGACGTCTACGCCGGCAAGCCGCTGCCCGAGGCACGCCCCGAACCGGAGCCCGCCACCGAGCCCGCGACGCTCGACGCCCGGTCGTCGTCGGCCGACGTGCTGGCCCGCTGGTGGAACGAACCGGAGCCGGAGCCGGCGGCCACCGGCTCCTGACGTCCTACGAGCTGGTGTCGGACTCGACCTCGTCGGGCTTGTAGAAGACACCGAGCTGAAGCGCCGCGGCACCCAGGCCGAGGAGCACCGAGATGAGGAAGCCGGTGGTGCCGGCGAAGCCGTCGCCGGGGGACTCGACGATGCCGAGCGCGCTGTCGAGGCTGTACTCGTAGGCGCCCAACGTGGCGAAGGCGACCGCGATGGCGGCGAGCACCAGGTTGTACTCCCAGCCGTTGCTGGCCACGAGGAAGCCGCTTCCCTTGTGCACCGTCCAGAACGCGACGACCATCAAGCCGACGAAGCCGGCGGCCGCGAAGGGCGTGAGGAACCCGACGGCCATGAGCAGGCCCGCGCCGATCTCGGTGAAGGCAGCGAGGCGGGCGTGGACGTGCCCGGGGCGCATGCCCATCGAGTCGAACCAGCCGCCCGTGCCCTCGAGGCGCCCGCCGCGGAAGATCTTGGCGTAGCCGTGCATCGCGAGCCCGAGGCCGATGATGAGCCGAAGGGCCAGCAGTACGAGATTGATCGTGTCCAGATCGTCCATGAGTGGGTGTGTACCTCCTGACCGGGCGACCATACCGACGACAGCGCGGGTCAGCGGCATTCGCCGAGGCATGGCCCGGCGACGGGGGTCGCAGACGGCCTTCAGGGGTGCGGGGAGCGGTCGCTACCCTCCGGCCCCATGACGTCCGCAGTCGACGACCAGATCACGGTTTCGCTCCCCGATGGGTCCAGCCGTGCGCTGACCGCCGGGGCCACCGCCGGTGATCTGGCCGCTGACATCGGCGCCGGACTGGCCAAGGCGGCCGTGGTCGCCGAGGTGAACGGCGTCGAACGCGACCTGTCCCACGTGCTCGCCGATGGCGACGAGGTCGCGATCGTCACCAAAAGCTCCGACCAGGGCCTGTACGTGATCCGGCATTCAACGGCCCACGTGCTGGCCCAGGCCGTGCTCGAGCTGTTCCCGGGCACGACCTTCGGCATCGGCCCGCCCGTCGACGACGGCTTCTACTACGACTTCGAGCTCCCCGACGGGGGCACGTTCTCCGACGACGATCTCGCAGCGATCGAGGCGCGGATGCGTGACATCCTCGACGAGTCCCAGCCGTTCGTGCGGTCCGAGCTCGATGCCGAAGACGCCCGCGCCGTCTTCGCCGACCACAAGTACAAGCTCGAGATCATCGACGACGCCTCCACCGACCCGATGTCGGCCACCTCGGCCGCCGGGCAGGTGCGCTGCTACGAGAACATCCCGCCCGAGCCCCGGCCGAACCAGACCTTCCACGGCCACGACGGTTTCATCGACCTCTGCCGCGGACCCCACGTGCCCACCACCAGCGACCACCTCGGGCACTTCAAGCTGCTGCGCGTGGCCGGCGCGTACTGGAGGGGCAGCGAGGCCAATCCCCAGCTCCAGCGGATCTATGGCACGGCGTGGCCGACCAAGAAGGAGCTGAAGCAGTACCTGCAGCGACGCGAGGAGGCCGCCGAGCGCGATCACCGAAAGCTCGGCGTCGAGCTCGACCTGTTCAGCTTCCCCGACGAGGTCGGCTCGGGTCTCGCCGTGTTCCACCCCAAGGGCGGCATCGTGCGCCGGGTCATGGAGGACTACTCGCGGCGGCGCCACGAGGAAGCCGGCTACGAGTTCGTCTACTCGCCCCACATCACCAAGCAGAACCTGTTCGAGACCTCCGGGCATCTCCAGTGGTTCGCCGACGGGATGTTCCCGCCCATGCACTTCGACGACGAGGGCGGGCCCGAGGGCACGAACTACTACCTCAAGCCGATGAACTGCCCGTTCCACTGCCTGATCTTCCGCAGCCGGATGCGCAGCTACCGCGAGCTGCCGCTGCGGATGTTCGAGTTCGGGTCGGTGTACCGGTACGAGAAGTCGGGCGTGGTCCACGGGTTGACCCGGGTGCGGGGCATGACCCAGGACGATGCCCACCTGTTCTGCACCCGCGAGCAGATGCGCGACGAGCTCGGCTCGACGTTGCAGTTCGTGCTCGGCCTGCTCGGCGACTACGGCCTCGACGACTTCTACCTCGAGCTGTCGACCAAGCCCGAGGAGAAGGCCGTCGGCAGCGACGAGGAGTGGGACGAGGCCACCGGGGTGCTCCGCCAGGTGGCCGAAGGGGCCGGTCTCGAGCTCGTCCTCGACGAGGGTGGCGGGGCCTTCTACGGCCCGAAGATCTCGGTGCAGGCCCGCGACGCCATCGGCCGGACCTGGCAGATGTCGACCATCCAGCTCGACTTCCAGACGCCACAGCGCTTCGAGCTCGAGTACGTGGGCGCCGACAACGAGCGCCACCAGCCGATCATGATCCACCGGGCGCTGTTCGGCTCGATCGAGCGGTTCTTCGCCGTCCTCCTCGAGCACTACGCCGGCGCGTTCCCCACGTGGCTGGCCCCGGTGCAGGCGGTGGTGTGTCCCGTCGCCGACGACCACGACGGCTACGCGAACGAGGTCGCGCAGCGTTTGCGTGACGCCGGCGTGCGGGTCGAGGTGTCCCTCGCCACCGAGGGCCTCGGTGCCCGCATCCGGCGGCACAAGCTCGAGAAGGTCCCGCACGTCCTCGTGGTGGGGGGCGACGATGTCGAGGCGGGGACCGTCGCTGACAATCCCCGCGGTGGCGAGGTCGAGCGGGACGTTCCGGTCGGGGATCTCATCGGCCGGATCACGGCCGAGATCGAGACGCATGTCTAGGTCGGGTCGGCATACCGGTCGAGATGCGATAGGTTCGTCACAGCCGATTTGGTCCAGGTGACTTCCGTCACTTCTCGAGGACGACGTCCCAACGGGCCAGGTCGAACCGCAACCCCTGTAAGGAGACATATGAGGTCCCGATCGAAGCTTTGGCGTGTACTCGCGCTGCTCTTCTCATTCGCCCTGCTCGCCGCCGCCTGCGGCGACGACGATGACGACACCGCGAGCAGCGGTGACGACGCATCCGAGGACACCTCGGGTGACGAGGCCGCCATGCCGGGAGAGGGCGTCTCGGTCGACATGGCCCGGGCGAACTGGAACACCGGCTACATGCAGGCCGAGATCTACCAGCAGCTGCTCGAAGAGCTCGGCTACGACGTGAGCGAGCCCGCTGACGGCGAGCTCGGTCCCGAAACCTTCTACCCGGCGCTCGCCCAGGGCGAGTTCGACTTCTGGGCCAACGGCTGGTTCCCGATCCACGAGCCGCAGCTCGAGGGCGACCTCCCCGGCGGCGGCACGGTCGCCGACGAGGTCACCCGGGTCGGTGCCCAGGTCGAGGCCGGTGCGCTGCAGGGCTACCTGATCGACAAGGCCACTGCCGACGAGCACGACATCACCCACGTCGACCAGATCAACGACGACCCCGAGCTGACCGAGCTGTTCGACACCGACGGCAACGGCAAGGCCGACCTGACCGGCTGCGACGAGGGCTGGGGCTGCGCTGGCACCATCAACGAGCAGATCCCCGCCAGCGACTGGGACAACATCGAGCACGTCCAGGGCAGCTACTCCACGCTGTTCACCGACACGCTCGCCCGCTTCCAGCAGGGTGAGCCGGTGTTCTTCTACACCTGGACGCCCAACTACACCGTCGCCCAGCTCGTCCCCGGCGAGGACGTCGTCTGGCTCGGTGTCGAGGAGCCCGTCCAGGAGGGTGCCGCCGAGAGCCTCTCCGACGAGGAGTGCCCGGCCGATCCCTGCGAGATGGGCTTCGTCGCCGCCGACATCCAGGTGGTCGCCAACAACGACTTCCTGGCGGAGAACCCGGCGGCCGAGACGCTGTTCGAGCTGGTCGAGATCAATCCGCAGGCCATCTACGACCAGAACCTCGCCATGAACGACGGTGAGGACAGCGCCGAGGACATCGAAGCCGCCGCCGAGAGCTGGATCGAAGAGAACCGCGACACCGTCGACGGCTGGCTGGAGGAGGCTCGAGCCGCGGCCTGACCCGCAGATATCCGACGCCGCGGGGACGGGGCCCGAAGTGGCCTCGTCCCCGCCTCGCGTCGGTGGGGTTAGGCTTGCTCACCAGTCATGGTCGACACGAGAATCAGTTTCCAGTCCGTCACCAAGATCTTCGGGTCCGACCCCGAGGGTCCGGCCGCAAAGATGCTCGGGCAGGGCGTCTCCAAGGCGGAGATCCAGGAGTCCACCGACCACATCGTGGCCCTCGATGACGTCACCTTCGACGTACGGGAGGGCGAGACGTTCGTCGTGATGGGGTTGTCGGGTTCGGGCAAGTCCACGCTCATCCGGACCGTCAACCGCCTCGTCGAGCCGAGCTGGGGCCACGTCTACGTCGATGGCGACGACGTGATCGCCATGTCCCAGAAGGAGCTGCAGCAGGTCCGGGGCACCAAGCTCGGCATGGTCTTCCAGCACTTCGCGCTGTTCCCGCACCGCACCGTGCGCGAGAACGTCGCCTATCCGCTGCGGCTCCAGGGCGTCGATTCCGACGACTGGCACCGCGCCGCCGACCAGGCCCTCGAGCTCGTGGGCCTCGAGGGGTGGGGCGACTACATGCCCGACAACCTCTCCGGCGGCATGCAGCAGCGCGTCGGTCTCGCCCGCGCGTTGGCCGCCGACCCGCCCATCCTGCTGCTCGACGAGGCCTTCTCGGCGCTCGACCCGCTGATCCGGCGCCAGATGCAGAACGAGCTGCTCACGATCCAGGAATCGCTCCACAAGACGATCCTGTTCATCACCCACGACCTGAACGAGGCGCTGCGGGTGGGCGATCGCGTGTGCATCATGCGAGACGGCGAGGTCGTGCAGATCGGCACGCCCGAGGAGATCGTCACCGAGCCCAGCGAGCAGTACGTGGCCGATTTCATCCGCGACGTGGACCAGGCCCGTGTCCTCGGCGTCGAGTTCGTGGCGACCGAGGCCATCACCATCCCCGTCGACGCCACCACCGTCGACCAGGCCTACGACACGGTTGACGAGTCCGAGCTCGACGCCGCCTACGTGGTCGATGCGAACCAGTCGGTCGTCGGGCTGGTCACCCGCGACGATCTCGAGCGGGCCCGGGCCGTCGGCAGCCGTGACCTGGCGTCGGTGGTCCGCAAGGACTACCCGGAGACGACCAGCGACGCGACGATCTCCGAGCTCTACGCGCTCTGCGGCCGGGGGCTCCCGGTCGCCGTCGTCGACGAGTCGACCGGATCGCTCACCGGTGTCGTCGATCCGCTCAACGTCCTGGCCAAGCTCGGCCTGATCGAGAACATCGGCGACCAAGAACCACAGCTCGCCGGCGACGTTGCGGCGACCGACGCCGCTGGGGAGGCAGCATCATGAGCACGTCTGTCATCGCCGCCAACTTCTGGGATGCCGAGTACCTCGACGAGTACGAGATCCCGTTCGGCGACTGGGTCCAGGACGCCATCAACTGGATCGTCAACAACCTCGGATGGTTGCTCGACGCCATCGAGTGGCCCATCAGGCAGCTGCTGGACATCATCAACGACGACATCCTGCAGACGGTCCCGTGGCCGTTCGTCGTCGGCTTCGTCGTGGTCCTGGGAACGCTGACGCGGGGCCCCAGGATCGGCATCCTCTCCGGAGCCGGCCTCGTCGTCTGCGGGATGCTCGGCGATGGGTTCTGGGGCGACACGATGTTGACCATCGCGATGATCCTCACCGCGGTCTTGATCTGCGTCGTGATCGGCCTCCCCCTCGGCATCGCGGCCGGTCGTTCCGATCGCGTCTCGTCGTTCATCAGACCCGTGCTCGACGCCATGCAGACCATCCACCCCTTCGTCTGGCTCGTGCCCGTCGTGTTCTTCTGGGGTGTCCGTCAGGTGCCGGGCGTGATCGCGACGGTGATCTTCGCCCTGCCGCCGATCGTGCGACTCACCGACCTCGGCATCCGCCAGGTGCCCGAGGACGTGGTCGAGGCCGGGCGCGCCTACGGATCGACCGAGCGCCAGCTGCTGTTCGACATCCAGCTCCCGCTGGCCCGCCGGACCATCATGGCGGGGCTGAACCAGACACTGATGCTCGCGCTCTCGATGGTCGTGATCGCCGCCCTCCTCGCCGCCGGCGGACTCGGCCAGCAGATCCTGCGCGGGGTACAGACCACCGACATTCCCCTCGCCGCGTCCGCTGGCGTGGCGGTGCTGATCGTCGCCATGGTGCTCGACCGGCTGTCGCAGCAGCCCCGATCGCCCAGCGGTGAACAGCCACCGCCGAGCCTGTTCAAGCGGTTCTTCGGGCGTGGATCGAAGCTCCGGTCCGGGCGCTCGCTCGAGGCCGCCAACAGTGCCGAGTGAGCGGGCTCGACCGGCTCTGGGCCGGTTGGCGAACCACCTACATGGACGAGGTCACCGCCGAGAGCAGTAGTCCCTCCGCCGGCGCCGGCTCGGTGTTCACCCGCATCCTGGCCGCCATCGACGCGGGCGAGGTGACCGACGAAGACGCCTACCTCGTCCACCGGGGGCGCGAGACCTTCGCCATCCTCAACGCCTATCCCTACGGGTCGGGCCACCTGCTGGTGATGCCCTACCGCGAGGTGGGCGAGCTCGAGTCGCTGACGACCGACGAGTCGGCCGACCTGTGGCGGCTGATCAACGAGGCCGTCGTGGCGGTCAAGGCCGCGTACGGCCCCGGGGGCGTGAACGTCGGGTTCAACCTCGGCAAGGCTGCCGGCGCCGGTGTGCCCACCCACCTGCACGCCCACGTCCTGCCCCGCTGGAGCGCCGACTCCAACTTCATGACCACCGTGGCCGAGGCCCGGGTCATGCCCGAGCCCCTGTCGAAGGGGTGGCAGAAGCTGCGCGATGCCTGGCCCGGTCGTGGGCCCTCTGGCCCCGGTGACTCAAGTCGCGGGCGTGGTGGTCGATAACGTCGTTCGATGCAACTTCTCCGACCCCGAGCGGTTGCGGGCGCCGCAGTTCTCAGTCTCGGTCTGCTGGCGAGCACGCTCGCCGGCGCCGCCCACGCCTCCGACACGGGCGACGAGCCCATGCCGGGCCCGACGGTCGGGGACCGGGTCTCTTCGAGCGAGGTCCGCGCCGCCGGCGTGTCGATCCCCTCGATCACCTTCCCGGTCGAGGGCGCAGTGAGCTTCACCGACTCCTTCGGCGCCTGCCGGGGGAGCGGGTGCTCGCGTACGCACCTCGGCAACGACCTCATGGGTGAGAAGCTGCAGCGCCTCCTCGCGCCCAACGACGCCGAGGTCATCTGGCTGCGCGACTCGGCCACGCCGGACGGCTCGCGTTCGAACATCTTGGTCCTCGAGGACGACGCCGGCTGGGAGTATTGGTACATCCACATCAACAACGACTCGCCCGGCACCGACGACGGCAGGAACCCGGCGAAGTGGCGCTTCGGCCCCGGCATCGAGGTCGGCGCCCGGGTGCGGGCCGGCCAGCACGTGGCCTACATGGGCGACAGCGGCAACGCCGAGTGGAGCTCGCCCCATGTCCACTTCGAGATCCGCCGACCCGACGGCAACGGTGCCGACGGTCGGCCGAACGGCGTGGCCGTCGACCCCTACGACGCCCTGCGCAGCGCCCGACGGAAGGTGCTCGACCGCACGCCGACGACGCCGATCGTGGCCGACATCGACGCCGATCCCGAGGCCGAGGTGCTCGTGTTCAACCCGGGCTCGGTCCCGGACCACCGCTACGACGCGCACGAGGAGCTCGGCAGCTTCCTCCGTCGTGACATCACCGTCCGAGGCAGCTACGAACCGCTGGTCGGGGACTTCGATGCCAACGGCTACGACGACATCATCTGGTACGCGCCCGGCGAGGCCGCCGACTACATCTGGTGGTACGGCGAATCCGGCTCCACGAGCCAGGCGAGGCGGATCCTCGGGGAGTACCAGCCACTGGTGGGGGACTTCGATGCCAACGGCTACGACGACATCATCTGGTACGCGCCCGGCGAGGCCGCCGACTACATCTGGTGGTACGGCGAATCCGGCTCCACGAGCCAGGCGAGGCGGATCCTCGGGGAGTACCAGCCACTGGTCGGCGACTTCGACAACAACACCTACGACGACATCCTCTGGTACGCCCCGGGCACGACCCAGGACTACCTGTGGTCCCACCGCCGGACCGGGTACCGGGACCAGCCGCGCCAGATCAACGGGTCCTACGAGCCTGTCGTCGGCGACTTCGACGGCAACGAACACGACGACATCTTCTGGTACGCCCCGGGGACCGCGAACGACTACACCTGGCTCCACCGGGCCGACCAGACCTACCGCGATCTGTCCACCGACCACGACCAGACCCAGCGTGTCGGCGTGGGCGACCTCGACGGCGACGGCGACGACGAGCTCGTGTGGCTCGATCTCTACGTCGACGACCCTGCGTCGGTGAGCGTCTTCACCGGCGACGGCTTCGAGAAGCGGGCCAGCTCGGTCACGGGCTGATGGGGCCGGTACGGTCGCGGCGGTGAGCGCGGACGAGCCCGAGAACGAGCGCCGCGACGACGAGGTCACCGACGAGCTGCCCGACGACCTCGATGCGGCGGGCTTCGTCGGCCCCTATGTCTTCCCCGACAACAACCGCCGTCGCATCCCCGGCTACCTCTACCTGCTGAGCGCGGTCGCCTGCGTGGCCGTGTGGGCGACGGCCGGCGAGGACGCCGTCCTGGTCAACGACGGGTTCCTCGCGGTCGGCATCGTGCTCGTCCTGGTCGGCGCCTACCACCTGCTCGCCGGCTTCGACCTGGCCGTCGACGAGGAGGAGGCGCTCGTCGACGCATCGCGGGCTGTCGGGTTCCCGGTGGGCCACGCCTCGGCGCAGATGGGCTGGCGCGGGCTGCGCAGCCGTCCGACGTGGCGGATCCTGCTCTACTCCGCCGAGGAACCGCCCGAGCGGCGCGGCTTCGTGCTCGTCGACGGCGTCGACGGGGAGATCATCGACCAGTTCGTGGAGGACAACCCCGAAGACTGGTCCGATCTCGACGGCAAGCTCACGTCCTGACCTCCGCGAGCACCCGGGCGGTCGCCCGCAGGTGGTCGGCCACCGCGCCCACCACCTCCTGGGTGGCAGCGAGCACGTCCGACGTGCCCGGACCCTCGGGTGGCCGGGTCGGCGTCGCCCACCCGTCGTTGGGGACGGCGGCGATCCGATGCGCTGTGCGTTCGGCGGTCGCCTCCAGCCGGTCGAGCAGGGTGGGCACGGACGAGCCCGGGTCGTCGAAGCGGGCATCGCCGAGGTCGGCGAACGCGCCGGGGAGGCGCACCTCGCCCCCGGGAACCTGGGCCACGGTCTCCTCCAGCAGGGCCAGCAGGTGCTCGGCCGCGACGAGGTGGTCGACGGCGGTCCGGCCCTCGGGGCCGGGACGGCGGCCGATCTCGTCGGGGTCGAGACGCTCGTCCTCGTCGTCGGGTCGGGCCAGCAGTGCCCGGAAGCGACGGGGGAACGAACGGATGGCGACCTCGGCGTCGCCGGGACTGAGCGCACGGTCGACGGGCATGGGCCGACGATACCGGTAGCCTTCCCGCCATGTTCGACGGCCGCTTCCGCGCGAGCTTCGAGAAGGGCCTCAAGCCGGTCGGTGCCAACCTTCGCCGGGCGGGGATCAAGGCCGATCAGCTCACCGCGTTCGGTGTGCTCATGTCGGGCGCCGCGGCGGTCGCCATCGCCAACGGCGCGCTGCGCGGCGGCCTGCTGCTCCTCGCGCTCACCGCCGTGCCCGACGTGCTCGATGGGGCCGTGGCCAAAGCTTCCGGAACCGCGTCGTCCCGCGGTGCCTTCTTCGACTCGACCATGGACCGCGTGGCCGACGCCATGTTGCTGGGCGGGGTGGCGTGGTACCTCGACACCACCGAACCCGGCCGCATCTCGATCCTGCCCATGGCCGTGCTCGGCGCGTCGCTGCTGATCTCCTACGAGCGGGCCAAGGCCGAGGGCCTGGGCTTCGACGCCCGCGGTGGGCTGATGGAACGGGCCGAGCGCCTGGTGCTGCTCGGACTCGCGCTGCTGTTCGACTCGTTGCTCGTCCCGGCGCTGTGGCTGATGCTGGCCCTGACCCTGTTCACGGCGGCCCAGCGGTTCCACAAGGTCTGGGTCCAGGCCTCGGCCGAGGTGCCGGCGCCCACGCCGATCGTGGCCCGCGACCGGCGTCGGCGTGCCATGCGCCGGGCCGAGCGCCAGGAGCGGGCCGCCCGCCGCCGTCGGCGCACCCGTACCTGACCGGCGCTACCCGGTGTCCTCCCGACTCCTGACGGCCTTCCAGGCGGCCACCGCGGTCGCCGGCCACGTGCCCGGGCCGCTCTTGGGGCCCCTGGCCCGGGTCGGCGGCACGGGCGCGGCGATCCCCGACGCCGCCCGGCGCTTCGTCGTGGCTCGGAATCTGCAGCGCGTCGACCCCACCCTCGACGGCCTGGCCCTGCGCCGGGCCGTCAACGCCACGTTCCAGTCCTACGCCGCCTACTGGCTCGAGGCGTTCCGCCTGCCGTCGGTGAGTCCCACCGAGCTCGACGCGGGCATGACCTACGAGGGCTACGAGCACATCGAGCGGTCGCTGCACCGTGGCAAGGGCACGATCATGGCCCTGCCCCACCTGGGGTGCTGGGAGTGGACCGGCTTCTGGCTCACCCGGGTCGTGGGTGTGCCGATCACGGCCGTGGTCGAGCGGCTCGACCCGCCGGAGCTGTTCGACTGGTTCACCGAGTTCCGCACGTCGCTCGGCATGAACGTCGTGTCGCTCGGTCCCGACGCCGGCAGGCAGGTCCTGGCCGCGCTGAAGCGCAACGACCTGGTGTGCCTGCTCAGCGACCGCGACATCGACGGGTCGGGGGTCGAGGTCGAGTTCTTCGGCGAGACGACCACCCTCCCGGCCGGACCGGCCACGCTCGCCCTGCGCTCGGGCGCCGACATCATCCCGTGCGGCATGTACCAGCGGCCCCGCGGCGGGCACCACGGCCTGGTCCGGCCGGCGCTCGATGTCGAGCGGCGGGGGCGGCTGCGCGAGGACGTGACCCGCATCACCCAGGACCTCGCCCGGGTGCTCGAGGAGCTGATCCGAATCGAGCCGACCCAGTGGCACCTGATGCAACCCAACTGGCCCAGCGACCACGCCGCGCTGGCCGAGGCCGGGCTCGCGCTCTGATGCGCATCGGGATCGTGTGCCCCTACAGCGTCACCATCCCCGGTGGCGTCCAGGGCCAGGTGCTCGGCCTGGCCCGGGCCCTGCGTGCGCTCGGCCATCCCACCCGCGTCCTCGCCCCCGCCGACGGCGTGCCGCCCGATGCCGGTGTGACCCCCGTCGGCGTCAGCGTGCCGACGGCGGCGAACGGGTCGGTCGCGCCGGTCGCGCCCGATCCGTCGGCGCAGGTGCGCACCATCCGCGCCATCAACGACGAGGGCTTCGACGTGCTCCACCTCCACGAGCCGCTCGCCCCCGGTCCCACCATGACCGCCTTGCTCGTCAACGCAGCGCCGATGATCGGCACGTTCCACGCGGCTGGCGACTCCACGAGCTACCGGCTGGCCGCGCCCGCGCTGCGCTGGCTGCTGTCGCGCCTGTCGCAGCGCTGCGCGGTGTCGCCCCACGCCGTCGACCTCGCCCGCGGGTACCTCGGCGGCGACTACGAGCTCCTCTACAACGGCATCGAGATCGACCGCTACGAGGCCGGACCGGCCACGTCCACCGACGCGCCGACGATCTTCTTCTGCGGGCGTCACGAGCCCCGGAAGGGCCTGGCGGTGCTGCTCGAGGCGCTCCAGCACCTCGGCGGTGACGTGCGGGTGTGGATCGGCTCGGACGGGCCCGAGACCGAACGACTGCAGGCGGTCTACGCCGGCGATCCCCGGCTCGAGTGGCTCGGCCGGCTCACCGACGAGGACAAGATCGCCCGCCTCCGCGGCGCCGACGTGTTCTGCTCGCCGGCGCTGATGGGAGAATCGTTCGGCGTCGTGCTGCTCGAGGCCATGGCGGCCGGCACCGCCGTGGTCGCCAGCGATCTCGACGGCTACCGCAACGTGGCCACCCACGGGGCCGACGCGCTGCTCCCGCCGGTCGACGACGCCGAGGCCCTCGCCGATGCGCTCGCCCGGGTGCTGGGTGACGCCGCGGTCCGCGGTGCGCTGGTCGAGGCCGGGCGCGCCCGGGCCCGGTCGTTCTCGATGACCGGCCTGGCCGAGCGGTACCTCGAGCGCTACGAACAGCTCGCGGGATGAGTGCAGATCTCGGGATGCGAGGCTCGGGGCCACGGGTCAGGACGACGCCCGCAACGAGGTCGTAGAATGCGGGCCTGTGCCTGAGGTGAACGCTGCCATGACGCGCCTGGTCGTCGCCCACGCTGCCGTGGTCGCCGTGCCCGTGCTGGCCGTGTTCCTGGTGCTCGGCCTGTGGTTGTTGGCCCTGCCGGTGGCCCTGGTTGTCGCCGTGGGCGTGACCGTCTGGCGCACCCGGGGGATCGACGCACGCGTGGCCCGCACCATCGACGCCCGACCGGTGGACGACGACGAGGCCCCCCGCCTGGCCGCCCTGGCCGAGACCATGGCCATGGCGGTGGGCGTGCCCGTCCCGCGCCTGTGGCTGATCGAATCCGAGTCGGGCAACGCCGTGAGCTGGGGTGTGTCCAACGGCCCCAGCAACCTCGCGGTGACCACCGGCCTGCTCGAGACCACCGACCTGATCGGCCTCGAAGCCGTGGTCGGCCACCAGCTCAGCGTGGTTCACGGCCGAGCCGTCGAGGTCGTGACGCTGGCCGCCGCCCTGTTCGGCCCGTTCGCCCGCGGTCCGCTCGCCCCGGTGGTGGCCAGCCTCGTCGGCGCCGACGTCCAGCAGCAGGTGGAACGGGCCGACATCGCCGGCGCGCGGACCACCCGCTATCCGCCGGCTATGGTCGGGGTCCTCGACGCGCTCCGCTCGGCGCCCACCCGCCTCGAGGCCATTCCGCCGGCGCTCACCGGTCTGTGCTTCGCCGCGCCGCACCACCACGAGGGACCGTTCTCGGTCCACCCGCCCCTCGACGACCGCATCGACCTCCTGCGCGAGATCTGAGCCGTGACATGGCTCCTGCTCCGCAGGTCGCTCGTCGCCCGCTCGCCTGAGGCGTGCCGGCGCGCTCCCGACGGCTCCATCTCCGTCGTCGGTTCGTCCTCGCCGCCCGTAGACTCGTCACCATGACCGATTCGGAGCCGCGCACCGAGGGCCACCAGACCGGGACCTACCGGGTCAAGCGTGGACTGGCCGAGATGCTGAAGGGCGGCGTCATCATGGACGTCGTCACCGCCGATCAGGCCCGGGTGGCCGAGGACGCCGGCGCCGTGGCGGTCATGGCGCTCGAGCGGGTTCCCGCCGACATCCGCGCTGACGGCGGCGTGGCCCGCATGTCCGACCCGGAGATGATCGCCCAGATCCAGGACGCCGTGACCATCCCGGTGATGGCCAAGGCCCGGATCGGGCACTTCGTCGAGGCCCAGGTGCTCCAGGCGCTCGGCGTCGACTATGTCGACGAGTCCGAGGTCCTCACCCCGGCCGACGAGACCCACCACATCGACAAGTGGGCCTTCGACGTGCCCTTCGTGTGCGGCGCCACCAACCTCGGCGAGGCGCTGCGGCGCACCAGCGAGGGCGCGTGCCTGATCCGCTCCAAGGGTGAGGCCGGCACCGGGAACATCGTCCAGGCCGTGCGCCACCTGCGCACCATCGTCGGCGACATCCGCAAGCTTGGTCAGGCCGACGAGGCCGAGCTGTTCGAGTGGGCCAAGCAGCTCCAGGCGCCGCTGCCCCTCGTCCAGGAGGTCGCCGAGACCGGCTGGCTGCCTGTTCCGGTGTTCTGCGCTGGGGGCATCGCCACCCCGGCCGACGCCGCGCTCGCCATGCAACTCGGGGCCGAGTCGGTCTTCGTCGGCTCGGGCATCTTCAAGTCCGACGATCCCGCGCCCCGGGCCAAGGCCATCGTCGAGGCCACCACGCACTTCCGCGACGCCGACATCCTCGCCAAGGTCTCTCGCGGCCTCGGCGTGGCGATGACCGGCATCGGGATGGACGCCGAGGGTGCCGCCAGCGACGGTACCGAGTTCGAACACCGCGGCTGGTGAAGCCTCCAGGTGGGCACTCCCGCCACCATCGGTGTCCTGGCCCTCCAAGGGGCCTTCGCCCGCCACGTCGGCGCGTTCGAGCAGCTCGGCGCTGACTGCGTCGAGGTCCGGCGCTCCGCGCACCTCGACGTCGTCGACGCCCTGGTGCTGCCCGGTGGCGAGTCGGGCACCATGTCGATGCTCCTCGACCGGGCCGAGCTGTTCGACCCGATCGCCGACCGCCTCGCCGAGGGCATGCCCGCGCTCGGCACGTGCGCGGGGATGATCCTGCTCGGTCGCGAGATCCTCGACGGCCGCCCCGACCAGCGGTGCTTCGAGGCGATCGACATCGTGACCCGGCGCAACGCCTACGGTCGTCAGCTCGACAGCTTCGAAATCGCCCTCGACTTGTCGTCGATGGGCGCCGGCTTCGACACCCCGTTCGACGCGTCGTTCATCCGGGCGCCGGCCGTGGAGAAGGTCGGCGACGACGTCGACGTGCTCGCCCGCGTCGACGACCGCCCCGTACTCTGCTCATCCGGACCGGTGATGGTCGCGGCGTTCCATCCGGAGCTCCCTGGTGCTGATGGAACGTCCGACCTGCGCATCCACCGGTACTTTCTCGAGGAGGTCACATAGATGTCCGGCCACTCCAAGTGGGCGACGATCAAGCACAAGAAGGCGGCCACCGACCAGAAGCGGGCCAAGGTCTTCGCCAAGCTGATCCGCCAGGTCGAGGTCGCTGCCCGTGAGGGCGGCGGCGATCTCGACGCCAACCCGACTCTGCGGACCTTCTACCAGAAGGCCCGCGACAACTCGATCCCCCTCGACACCATCGAGCGGGCGGTCAAGCGGGGCACCGGCGACCTCGAGGGCGTGGTCTACGAGCAGATCACCTATGAGGGCTACGGCCCCAACGGCGTGGCGATGCTGATGGAGATCCTCACCGACAACCGCAACCGGGCTGCGTCCGACGTGCGCAACGCGCTGACCAAGAACGGCGGCTCCCAGGCCGAGCCCGGCGCCGTGTCGTGGCAGTTCGACCGCCGGGGCGTCGTGCTCTGCCCCAAGTCGGTGACCGAGGACGATCTCATGCTCACCGCGCTCGAGGCCGGTGCCGACGACATCACCGACGAGGGCGAGGTCTGGCAGGTGCTCACCGAGGCCAGCGACCTCGCCGACGTGCGCCAGGCGCTCGACGACGCCGGCATCGAGGTCATCAGCTCCGAGGTCACGATGCTGCCCCAGGTCACGATTCCCATCACCGAACCCGACGCGGCCCGCCAGACCCTGCGGATCATCGAGGCGCTCGAAGACCTCGACGACGTGCAGAACGTGTGGTCCAACTTCGACATGTCGGCCGAGCTCCTGGAAGGGGCGTCGAGCTAGTCATGCCCGCGATCGGAACCGACGCCCCCGACTTCAAGCTCGACGGCACCGACGGCACCCCCGAGGGGCGCCGGGAGTACTCCCTGTCGGAGTTCCGCAGCCAGCCCGTGGTGCTCGCCTTCTACCCCGGCGACAACACGCCGGTCTGCACCCGTCAGCTCAACACCTACACCGCCGAGATCGACGAGTTCCGCGGGGTCGACGCCAAGCTGCTCGCGATCTCTCCCCAGGACGTGACCAGCCACGAGGGCTTCGCCGATGCCCAGGGGGGTTTCGGGTTCCCGCTGCTGGCCGACACCGACAAGGCGGTCGGCGAGGCGTACGGGATCATCGGGCCGATCGGCTTCTACCGGCGCTCGATCTTCGTCGTCGACGCCGACGGCAAGGTGGCCTACAGCCATCGCGCCATCGCCGGCCTCACCTTCCGCCCCACCGACGAGCTCGTCCAGGCCATCAACGACTCCCGCGCCTGATCGGAAGAGCAACGCGCCGGTCGGCGCGGTCGTGTCCCGGGTCGCCCCCGCCCCCGCCGGCTATTGCTCGTCGGCGACGCCGAGGAGGCGGGCCCGGGACACGGCGCGCATGCCGCGGTCGAGGCTGATGATGGCGATGACCCAGGCGGCGGCGCCGATCACCACCGACACGATCGTGCCGCCGAAGAGGGCGCCGGTCGACTGGGAGTAGGCGATCAGGATCAGCGGCAGGCTCACCAGGCCCGACGCCTGCTGGGCGGCCGCGGTCGACTTCACCCGCGCCGACAGGCGCAGCACCAGCGACAGGGTGAGGGCCAGGAACGGCGGGATCACCCACAGCATGAGGATCCACCACTGCGTCGTCGGGAAGAACCAGCCCCCCACCTCCGGGCCAACCACGACGTTGACGATCAACGAGTAGAGACCGAACCCCACGATCGTCGTGCAGTAGCCGGGCAGGAGCGAGGCGATGAGCTTGCCGAGATAGATCTCGCGGACCCCGGCGGGGGAGTGGGCCAGAAACTCGCCCGTACCCCGCTCGCGCTCGCCGACGATGGTCGCGGCGCCGACCGCGGTCGAGATGGTCAACGGCACCACCACGGCAACCGGCGCGAACAGATAGACCGCCAACGCGTAGCCCGACTGGCCCGTGGGACTGTCGCCCTTGATCTGCTCCCTGGTCGACTCGGGCAGCACCTCGAGGGTCTCGGAGATCTGGTCGACCACCTGGGTGTTGTCGATCTGGGTCACGGTGAGCAGCAGGATCGTCGGGACGACCACGAAGAACAGGCTCCCGAGCAGCGCCATCGGGATCCAGAAGTCACGGGCCTGGATCAGTTGCTTGAGATCGACGCGAGCCACCGTGCGGACCTGGGACCACTGCAGCGGGCCGGTCTCGCGTACGCGGGGTCGGCGGGTCCCCGGTCGCTTGGCGACCGGGGCCGGGGGAGCGACGACGTCGCTCATCCGTGGACCTCCCCGATGCGGTTGTCGCCACTGCCACGGCGCACGGCGAAGTAGAGGTCCTCGAGCGAGTGGCGTTCGGCGTCGACCCGTGTCACACGCACGCCGGCCGCCGCGAGTGCGGCCACGAGGTCGGCGACCCGGTCGACGCGGTCGACGGCGGCGGTCACACCGTCGGGGCCGTGCTCCAGACGCAGGACGCCGGGCTCGTCGGCGAGCATCGACAGGGCGGCCCGGTCTTCGGCGTCGAAGAGGACGGTCTCGTCGGGCCAGTACGTGCGCACCAGCGACTCGGGGGTGCCCGACACGAGCGACGTTCCGTCCTGGAGCATCACGACCTGGTCGGCCAGGCCCTCGGCCTCGAGCAGCAGGTGGGTGCACATGACCACGGTGTTTCCCTCACCGGTCATCTCCCGGATCAGCTCGAGCACGGCATGGCTCGACTCCGGGTCGAGGCCCGAGGTCGGCTCGTCGTAGAGCAGCAGGTCGGGCTCGTGCAGCACGGAGCGGGCCAGCGCCAGCCGGGTCTTCATGCCGGTCGAGTAGCCGCCGACCTGGGCGTCGAGTGCCCCGACGATGCCGAACCGGTCGGACGCGGCCTCGATGCGGTCACGGGCGTGCTGGCCCCGCCCGAGCCCGTACAGCTCGGCGGCGTAGAGCAGGTTGTCGAACCCGGACAGGCGGTCGTAGAGGGCGGGCTTGGCCGACACGATCCCGCACTGGCGTCGCACCTCGGCGCCGTCGACGGTGGGGTCGAGTCCGAACACCCGGACCCGGCCGGCATCGGGACCGAGCGCGCCGGTGATGACCCGGGTGCACGTGGTCTTGCCGGCGCCGTTCGGGCCGAGCAGCACGGTGATCGTGCGCTCGGGCACCTCGAAGCTGAGCCCCGCCAGGGCGGGGGTGGTGCCGAATGACCGGTGGACGCCGTCGAGGGCGACCACGGCCTGGCCCGCGACCGGGGGAGGAGGCGGGGACGAGGACAGCTGGGACAGCCCGGATTGCTGAGACAGCTCGGTCATCGACACGGCCCTTCCATCGGCAGCGACACCGTGCGAGTTGAGCAGAAGCAGCGGTCGCGGGGTGGGAACGGGTCCGCGAGCCCGTCGGAGGCGTCGGGTAGGGTCGAACCCATGTTCGTGTGGGGAATCGACCCCGGTCTGTCCCGGTGCGGCTACGCCGTGCTCGACGCGTCGCGGCGTCCGCCGAAACCCGTGGCCCTGGGCGTGTTCACCACGCCACCGTCCGACAGGGTGCCCGAACGGCTCCATGCGATCCAGACCGACGTCCGGGCACTCGCCGCCGAGCATCCACCGGTCGAGGTCGCGGTGGAACGCATCCTGTTCTCCGTGAACGTGCGCACCGCCATCGGCGTGGCCCAGTGCGCCGGCGTGGTCATGACCGAGGCCGTCGACGCCGGTGCGGCCGTCAGCGAGTACTCGCCCAACGAGATCAAGCTGGCCGTGGCCGGTGACGGCTCGGCCGACAAGGACCAGGTCGAGGCCATGGTGCAGCGGCTGCTGCGGATCGACGAGCGCATCCGTCCCGTCGACGCCGCCGACGCGGCCGCCATCGCCCTGTGCCACCTCGCCCACGCCCCGCTGCGGTCGCGGGTGGCCGCGGCCACCGGGGGTGCCCGGTGATCGGTTCGCTGCGCGGCACGTTGCTCGACCGGGGTGGCGAGGAGGTTCTCGTCGAGGTCGGTGGCATCGGCTACGAGGTCGTCGTCAGTCCCACCACCGCGCTGGCGGTCGGCGAGGTGGGCGACGAGGTGTTCCTGTGGGTCCACCACCACATCCGCGAGGACCACCAGTCGCTGTACGGCTTCGCCGACGCCGACGCCCGCCGGTGCTTCACCGCGCTGCTCGGCGCCCACGGAGTCGGTCCCGCCCTCGCCCTCGCCATCCTGTCGGTGCACGGCCCCCGCGACCTGGCCCGGGTCCTCGCCGACGACGACGTCAACGCCCTGTGCCTCGTGCCCGGGGTCGGCAAGAAGACCGCGGCCCGCCTCCTCGTCGAGCTCAAGAGCCGGCTCGACATCCCGCTCGACCGACCGCCCACCGACACCGGCATCGACGAGCCCCACGGCACGGCCAGCCCCGCTGCGGCGCGAGCCGACGTGCGCGAGGCGCTCACCGGGCTCGGCTACGGCCTCGACGAGATCCGCGACGTGCTGGACGACCTCCCCGACTCCGACGACGCCGGCGTGCTGCTCAAGACCGCGCTGGCGCGGCTGTCGGTGCCACGCTGAGAGGCTGGCGATGCGCGAGGAACTGCTCGATCCCGAGCCCACCGACGACGACGTCCAGGACGACGGTCTCCGGCCACGCGCGCTCGCCGACTTCGTCGGCCAGGGGCGGCTGAAGGAGCACCTCGAGATCATCCTCGAAGCGGCCCGCCGGCGCGGTCACGCGGCCGACCATCTCCTCTTCGCCGGCCCGCCCGGCCTCGGCAAGACCACGCTCGCCAGCATCGTCGCCAACGAGATGGGTGTCCGCTGCGTCCCCACTTCGGGCCCCGCGGTGGAACGAGCCGGCGACCTCGCCGCCATCCTCACCCAACTCGAGGAGGGCGATGTCCTCTTCGTCGACGAGATCCACCGGCTGCCCCGTGCCGTCGAGGAGGTGCTCTACCCGGCGATGGAGGACTTCCAGCTCGACATCGTCATCGGCAAGGGCCCCGCCGCCCGGTCCATCCGCCTCGACCTGCCCAACTTCACCCTCGTCGGTGCCACCACGCGCACTGGTGCGATCACCGGCCCGCTGCGCGACCGCTTCGGCCTCGTCGAGCGGCTCGACTTCTACACCGCCGACGAGCTCGAGGCCATCGTCACCCGCGCCGCCGGCATCCTCGAGGTCGCGCTCGAGCTCGACGGCGCCACCGAGATCGCTCGCCGGGCCCGGGGCACGCCCCGCATCGCCAACCGGCTGCTGCGCCGGGTGCGCGACTATGCCGAGGTGCGCGCCGACGGCACCATCGACCTCGACACCGCCCACGCCGGCCTGTCCACCTTCGGCGTCGACGAGCGCGGCCTCGACAAGGTCGACCGTGCGATCCTGTCGGCCATCTGCGAGCGCTTCGGCGGGGGACCGGTCGGGTTGTCAACGCTCGCCATCAGCGTCGGCGAGCAGACCGAGACGGTCGAGGACGTCTACGAGCCGTTCCTCATCCAGCAGGGCCTGCTGATGCGCACGCCCCGTGGCCGGGTGTGCACGCTGGTCGCGTGGGAGCACCTGGGCATCGTGGCGCCCACGTCGGCCCAGACCGACGGGGGACCGCCGTCGCTGTTCGAGTGAGCCCGAGCTGATGGACACGTCGTCCTTCGACTACGACCTGCCCGACCACGCCATCGCCCAGCACCCGGTCGATCCCCGCGACCGCGCCCGGTTGCTCGTCGACCGAGGTCCGGGCCAGGCCCCCGAGCACCGCCACGTCGCCGATCTGCCCGACCTGCTCGGTCCCGGCGACCTCGTGGTCGTGAACGCCACCCGCGTCCTGCCGGCACGGCTCCACCTCACCAAGCCCACCGGCGGTGCGGTCGAGGTGCTGCTGCTCGAGGAGACCGGCGACGCCACCTGGGAGGCGCTGGTGCGGCCCAGCCGCCGTGTGGCCCCCGGCACCGAGCTACGCGCCGGCGACGACTTGACGGTGGTGGTGGGCGAGCGCCTGGACAACGGGTGTCGCGCCGTCGAGGTCCGCACCGACGACCTGCTGGCCGCGCTCGACCGACACGGCGAGGTCCCGCTGCCGCCCTACATCCAGGCCACCCTCGACGACCCCGAGCGCTACCAGACGGTCTACGGCGACCGGCCGGGTTCGGTGGCCGCGCCCACGGCCGGGCTCCACCTCACCGACGAGGTCCTCGCCGGTATCCGGGCCGCCGGCGCCGACATCGCCACCGTCGAACTCGTCGTCGGGCTCGGGACGTTCCGTCCGATCTCCACCGAACGCATCGACGACCACGTCATGCACCGCGAGCGCGTCGACGTGTCCGCCGACACGCTGGCCGCGTGCGAGGCGGCCGAGCGGGTCGTCGCCGTGGGCACGACCACGGTCCGGGCGCTCGAGACGGCCGCGCGCACCGGTGCCGGTGCCGGCACCACCGAGCTGTTCCTGCGACCGGGCAGCGAGTTCCTCGTCGTCGAGGCGCTCCTCACCAACTTCCACCTCCCCCGATCAAGCCTGCTGGTGCTGGTCGAGGCGTTCATCGGCCCCCGCTGGCGCGACCTCTACCGGATCGCCCTCGAGGAGGGGTACCGCTTCCTGTCCTTCGGTGACGCCATGTTTCTGGAGCGCGGGTTCCCGAGCGCGGGTCCGCCATGAGCCTGTCGGTCGAGATCGAGGCGACATCGGGCCCGGCCCGGGCCACCACCATCACCACCGCGCGGGGCACGGTCGCCACGCCGTGCTTCATGCCGGTGGGCACCCGCGGCACGGTGCGGGCCGTCGAGACCGCCGACCTCGAGGCGCTCGGCGCCCAGATCGTGCTCGGCAACACCTACCACCTGCTGTTCCGGCCCGGGCCCGAGATCATCGAGGCGCTCGGCGGGATCCACGGGTTCAGCGACTGGTCGGGCCACGTGCTCACCGACAGCGGGGGCTATCAGGTGTTCTCGCTGTCGCCCGCCGTCGACGACGACGGGGTCACCTTCCGCTCCACCTACGACGGCGATCTCGAGCGGCTCACGCCCGAGCGGGCGGTCGAGATCCAGGTCCAGCTCGGCGCCGACATCCAGATGGTCCTCGACGTCTGCCCGCCGCTGCCCAGCGATGAGTCGGTCATCCGCGACGCGCTCGAGACCACGGCGGCGTGGGCAGCTCGCGCCCGGCGGGCGTTCCTCGACCTCGACGATCCGATTCGCAGCCAGTTCGGCATCGTCCAGGGCGGTGTCGATCCGGTCCTGCGGACCGAGAGCGCCGAACGGACCGTGGCCGTGGGCTTCGATGGCTACGGCATCGGCGGGCTGTCGGTCGGCGAGCCGCGCGACGAGATGCTGCCCGCGCTGGCCGCTGCCATCGAGCACCTGCCCGCCGACCAGCCCCGCTACCTGATGGGCCTCGGTGACCCGATCGGCATCGTCGAGGCCATCGCCCTCGGCGTCGACCTGTTCGACTGCGTGCTGCCCACCCGCTTCGGCCGCCACGGCACGATCCTGTCGTCGCAGGGGCGTTTCAACCTGAAGAACCGGCGGTTCGCCACCGACGACGGCCCGCTCGACCCGGCGTGCGGGTGCCGGGTGTGCGCCCGGTACTCCTGCGCCTACCTCCGCCACCTGGTGAACGTCGACGAACCCACCGCGGCCCGCCTGGCCACCCTGCACAACCTGGCCTGGACCCTGGCGCTCACCGAGCGAGCACGGTCGTCGGTCTTCGACGGCACGCTCGACCGCCTGCGCTCTGAGGTCGCCGAGGTCTACGACTAGGTTGGCTCAGCCCGTTTGTCCCGATCCCTGGTGACGCCCCGCCATGCGCCGCAACGGCCTGATCTCGCTCATCTTCATCGTGGTGCTCGCCGTGGCGGGGCTGTCGGCCACCTTCGTCGCCGACAACGAGCCGCTGCTCGGACTCGACCTCCAGGGCGGGGTGTCGGTCGTGCTCCAGCCCACCGAGGACACCACCGACGAGTCGCTCGGCCAGGCCATCGAGATCATCCGCCAGCGCGTCGACAGCCTGGGCGTGGCCGAGCCCGACATCGCCCGCCAGGGTGACGCCATCGTCGTGCAGCTGCCCGGCATCGACGACCGCGACCGGGCCCTCGAACTTGTGGGCCAGACCGCCGAGCTCCGGTTCCGGCCGGTGCTCGAGAACATCCCCCAGCAGCTGTGGGGTATCGACGAGGAGGGTCTCGAGGAGCTCCAGGAGACGACCACGACGACGGCACCGGGTGGTGAGGGAAGCACCACGACGACCACCGCGCCCGCCGAGGAGAACGGTGCCCAGGAGAACGGCTCCGGCGTGCCGCTCGGCGAGTCGGCCGCCCCGGCCCAGACCGATGACACCAGCGGCGAGACGACAACGACGACCGCGCCGCCGCCGATCTCGACGCCGAGCAACGAGGAGCTGCTCGAACGGGTCGAGCCCACGCCACCCGAGGATGCGGTCGCCGACGAGGAGGTGACGCTGTCCCAGTACGACGGCGACACCGAGATCGCCCGGTTCCGGCTCGGGCCCACCGAGGCCACGGGCGAGATCCTCACCACCGCCAGCGCCGAGCTCCAGGGCGTGGGCACCTGGCAGGTCGCGGTCGAGATCGACGGCGATTCCCTCGACCAGTTCAACGAGATCGCCTCCCGCTGCTTCAACCAGGACCCCACCTGCCCCACGGGCCAGCTCGCCATCGTGCTCGACACCCGGGTCCAGTCGGCACCGGCCATCCAGGAGCCCACGTTCGGTGCCAGCGGGATCTCCATCACCGGCGACTTCACCGAAGGCGAGGCCAAGGACCTCGCGCTCGTGCTGCGCTACGGCGCCCTGCCCGTGGAGCTCGAGCCCCAGCAGACCCAGTCGGTGTCGGCCACCATCGGCCAGGACGCCCTCGACGCCGGCGTGAGCGCGGGCGTGATCGGCCTCGCGCTGGTGGCGTTGTACATGCTGGTCTACTACCGCATGCTCGGGCTGGTCGCGATTCTCAGCCTCGCGCTGTCCGGCGCCCTGCTCTGGACGGTGGTCGCCTATCTCGGCGACAGCCAAGGTCTCGCGCTCACCCTCGCGGGCGTCACCGGCCTCATCGTGTCGATCGGCGTGGCCGTCGACTCCAACGTGGTCTTCTACGAACACCTCAAGGAGGCGGTGTCGCGGGGCCGGACCATGCGCACGGCGATCGACTCGTCGTTCACCTCGGCGTTCTCGACCATCGTCAAGGCCGACGTCGCGTCCCTCATCGGTGCCGGCATCCTCTACTGGCTCACCGTCGGCCCGGTCCGGGGCTTCGCGTTCTTCCTCGGCCTCGGCACGCTCATCGACCTGGTCGCGTCGTGGTTCTTCATGCGACCGCTCAGCCTGATGCTGGTGAAGTCCGAACGGTTCCAGAACCGACCGTCGCTGTTCGGCATGCCGTCGCCCCGCGGTGAGACGTTGGCCGACGACGGTGAGGGGGTGCCGGCGTGAACAACAAGCTGGCCAGCTACGAGAACGACATCGACTTTCCCCGGATCTGGCGGATCGGCTACGTCATCTCCGCCATCGCGCTCCTGCTCAGCGTGGGCGCCCTGTTCACGCGAGGCCTCAACCTCGGCATCGACTTCGAGGGCGGCACGTCCTGGGAGGTCGTGGCCGAGGGAGCGAGCGTGGCCGAGACCCGCGACGCGCTCGGCGACGTCGGCGCATCCAACGCCAAGATCCAGATCCTCGGCGGCGACACGCTGCGCGTCCAGAGCGAACCGACCGACGAGGAGTCGCGCGACGAGATCACCGCCGCCCTGGCCGAGCTCGCCGAGGCCGAACCCAGCGCCGTGGCCGTGTCCACCGTCGGGCCGACCTGGGGCGACGAGATCACCGAGTCGGCCCAGCGGGCGCTGATCTTCTTCTTCGTGATCATCGCCGCGTACATCGCGGTGCGGCTCGAATGGAAGATGGCCGTCGGCGCGCTGACGGCGGTGGTCCACGACATCGTCATCACGGTGGGCGTGTACTCGCTGTTCCAGTTCGAGGTGACGCCGGCGACGGTGATCGCGATCCTCACGATCCTGGGCTACTCGCTCTACGACACGATCGTCGTGTACGACAAGGTCAAGGACAACGTCGACAACCCGGCCGTCGCCCAGAAGATGCCCTACACCGACATGATGAGCCTGTCGTTGAACCAGGTGCTGATGCGGTCGCTCAACACGACCATCACGTCGATGCTGCCCGTGCTGGCGATGCTGTTCGTCGGCTCGTTCCTGCTCGGCGCGGTCACCCTCCAGGAGTTCGCGGTCGCGCTGGCCGTCGGGCTGGTGTCCGGCGCCTACTCGTCCATCTTCGTGGCCACCCCGCTCGTGGCCATACTCAAGGAGCGCGAGCCCCACTACCGAAGCCTGCGCGCCCGCCTCGAGACCCAGGACGCCCGCAGGGCTGGCGGATCGCCCGACGACAGCGGCTCGTCGCGCCGACCGGCGCCGACGCCGACGCCGGCGGCGAGCGGCGCACCGCAGCTGTCCGGCCGCGCCATCCCGCCCCGGCCCCGCAAGAAGGGCAAACGTCGCTGACATGGGCGCGCAACCGGATCCGCCCCCGCCACCGTCCGGCCCCGAGATGCCGGCGCTCGAGCCGATCGGGCCCTGGCCCCGACTCGGGGCCAAGTTCATCGACAACCTGATCCTGCTCGTACCCTCGATGGTCCTCGCCATCGTGGTCGGCGGCTCCGGGTTCCTCTCCGGCGAGTTCGGCCCGCGGCCGTTCCTCGCCAGCGTGCTCACCACCCTTCTGAGCTGGGCATACTTCGTGTACCTCGAGGCCACGCGGGGCCAGACGCTGGGCAAGATGGCGCTCGGGTTCAAGGTCATCGACGTCGACGGTCGCACGCCGAGCCTCGACGTGGCCGCCAAGCGCAACCTGTGGATGCTGCTGCCACTCATCCCCGTGATCGGCAGCTTCGCCCAACTGGCCGCCGCGATCGGCATCGGGGTCACCATCGGCAGCGGTCCGTTCCACCGGGGTCTGCACGACAACTTCGCCGGCGGCACCGCCGTCGTCCGTTCCCGTTGAGCCGATGAGCGACGTCACCCAGACGCTGCTCGCTCACCTGCGCGACATTCCCGACTTCCCCGAACCGGGAATCGTCTTCAAGGACATCACGCCGTTGCTGGCCGACGCCGACGCGTTTCGGTTGGCCGTCGACGCGCTGTCCGAGCCGTACCTCGAGGCCGACGTCGATCTCGTCGTCGGGGTCGAAGCCCGTGGATTCTTGTTCGCCGCGCCCATCGCCTATCGCATCGGTGCCGGCTGCGTGCCGTTCCGCAAGCCCGGGAAGCTGCCCTACGAGACGGTCGAGCACACCTATGACCTCGAGTACGGCACCGACACGCTGGCGGCCCACGTCGACGCGCTCGGCAACGGCGACCCGGCGAGCGTGCTGCTGGTGGACGACGTGCTCGCCACCGGCGGTACCGCCGCAACCGCGTGTGAGCTGGTCGAGAGCCTTGGCGGCCACGTCGTCGCGTGCCGGTTCCTGCTCGAGCTCGGGTTCCTGTCCGGGCGCGACCGCCTCGGCAACCATCCGGTGTCGAGCGTGCTCGAACTGCGCTGATCACCCCGTAGCCTGGGAGGTATGCGAGGAGCGGTGAACGAGTGACCTCGACGGTCGATCGGGTCCTGCCGTGGCGTCGGAGCAACCCGCCGCCCGCCGAGGAGGTCGCGCCCCTCCTCAGCGAGTTCCGGGCCAAGCACGGGCGTTCCGTCCGCACCGACCTCATCTCCGGCGCCTACCGCGCTGCGTCCGCCGCCCACCACGGTCAGAGTCGCCAGACGGGCGAGTCCTACATCCACCACCCGATCGCGGTGGCCCGCATCGTGGCCGAGCTCGGTCTCGACGACGTCACCATCGCGGCCGCGCTGCTCCACGACGCCGTCGAGGACACCGGCATGACCCTGGACGACGTCGGCGAGCAGTTCGGGACCGACGTGGCCAACATCGTCGACGGGGTCACCAAGCTCGACCGGCTCCAGTTCGACAGCAAGGAGCAGCAGCAGGCGGCCACGGTCCGCAAGATGATCGTGGCCATGAGCAAGGACCTTCGCGTCCTGATCATCAAGCTCGCCGACCGGCTCCACAACATGCGCACCATCGCCGGCATGCCACCCTTCAAGCAGGAGCGCACCGCTCGCGAGACGCTCGACATCTACGCGCCGCTGGCCCACCGGCTCGGTATGCAGGACATGCGCCAGCAGCTCGAGGACCTGTCGTTCGCGGCTCTGCACCCCAAGCGCTTCGCCGAGATCGAGCACATGGTGTCGACCCGCACCCCCGAGCGGGACCTGTACCTGCACCAGGTCATCGACCAGGTCAACGACCGCCTGGTCGAGCTGCGCCTGTCGGCCGAGGTCACCGGCCGGCCCAAGCACCTGTGGAGCATCTACGAGAAGATGGTCGTGAAGGGCCGGGAGTTCAACGACATCTTCGACCTGGTCGCCATCCGGGTGAAAGTCGACTCGGTGAAGGACTGCTACGCCGCGCTCGGGTCGATCCATGCCACCTGGAAGCCGGTACCCGGGCGGTTCAAGGACTACATCGCCATGCCCAAGTTCAACCTCTACCAGTCGTTGCACACGACGGTGGTGGGGCCCCAGGGCAAGCCGCTCGAGGTGCAGATCCGCACCAGCGAGATGCACGCCCGGGCCGAGCGGGGCGTCGCCGCGCACTGGCAGTACAAGGCCAAGCACCGCACCAACCAGACGGGCCAGGACTACGCCTGGTTGGCCCGCATCGTCGACTGGCAGGAGGAGACCTCCGACCCCGACGAGTTCATGAAGAACCTGAAGGTCGACCTCGAGGAGGACGAGGTCTTCGCCTTCACGCCCAAGGGCCGGGTCATCACCCTCCCCGTCGGCGGCACGCCCATCGACTTCGCCTACAGCGTCCACACCGAAGTGGGCCACGCCTGCATCGGCGCCAAGGTCAACGGCCGGCTCGTGCCCCTCGACACCGAGCTCGAGTCGGGCGACACCGTCGAGGTGGTGACCAGCAAGGTCGAGGGCGCGGGACCGTCGCGCGACTGGCTCAAGATCGTCGTCAGTCCCCGTGCCCGCAACAAGATCAAGCAGTGGTTCTCCCGCGAGCGGCGCGAGGATGCCATCGAGTCGGGCCGTGAAGACCTCGTCAAGGCGCTGCGCCGGGAGCAGCTGCCGCTGAAGTCCGACTCGGTCACCCAGGCGCTGTGGGAGATCGCCGGGTCGATGAACTACGCCGACATCGACGCGCTCCACGCCGCGATCGGCGAGAGCCACGTGTCGGCCAACTCGGTGGCCGGCCGGGTGGCCAAGGCCCTCCACTCGGACAACGACCGGGAGGAGCAGCTCCCCACCGGGCCGATCCACGACCGCACCGGGGCCCGGGCCAAGCGCGAGGGCGCCGGCGTCCACGTCGAAGGCCTCGACGACATGATGGTGCGCCTGTCGCGCTGCTGCACCCCCGTGCCCGGCGACGAGATCGTGGGCTTCATCACCCGGGGCCGGGGCGTGTCGGTCCACCGGGCCGACTGCGCCAACGCCGTGTCCCTCGGCCTCGACCAGGGCGATCGGGTCATCGACGTCGAGTGGGACGGCGAGGCCGGCGGCACCTACGTGGCCTCGATCGAGGTCAAGGCGCTCGACCGCTCACGCCTGCTGTTCGACGTGGCCTCGGCCCTTTCCGACCACCGCGTCAACATCGTGTCGTCGACGTCCACCACCGGCCGTGACCGGGTCTCGACCATGCGTTTCGACTTCGAGTTGGCCGACCCGACGCACCTCGACTCGGCGCTGTCCACGATCAAGAACATCGACTCGGTGTACGACGCCTACCGGATCGTCCCGGGCAAGGGTGGCTGATCGGGGATGGGCGACGACGTCGACCTCGTCCGCATCCAGTGCGGCACCGACCGGTTCGCCGCCGAGACCTACGCCGCCCGTTGCCGCTTCGAGGGCCTGCGGGTCGAGCTGATGAGCTCCGACGGCCACGGCCTGCTGAACACGCCGCTGGTCCAGCGCCCGTTCGTGCTCCTGGTCCGGGCCGAGGACGCGGACGCCGTCCGCTCGATCGTGGAGGACGACGACACCTCGGCCGACAAGCAACGACGCCTCGCCCGGGCCCGCCGCCGCCGCACCGGCCGCTGACGACGAGCTCGAGGCGAGTGCGTCGTTCAGCCCGTTCGCGGGGAGTTCCACTCGGGCCGCTGACACGGCGAACGCTGTCAGCTATCTTTCTGCGGCGCACTGCCCGACAGTTCGGCGGCACCCGGGCAGCCGGCCGGACCAGAACTCCTGGGATTCGCCCATGTCCGCCCATTCGCGTCGCTCAAGGAACACTCGCCCGGCGCCGATGCAAGAGGGCGTTCTCCCATTCTCCACCTTCGAGACCGTCACGTTGCGCTCTTCATCCTCCCTCTGGGTCCGTCTCTCCCGCGGGCTGCTCGTGCTGCTCGCCCTGGCCGCCCTCGCGGTGCCGGTCGGCGCGCAGGAGGACGCGCCACCGGAGACGCTGCCGGAGAACCCCTACGACCGCCTGGCCGAGATCCAGCGCCGGAAGGCCGAGGCCGCGCTGAAGGCTGATCTGCTGCGCCTGTCCGCGGTCGAGGTCGAGCAGCAGCTGGCACAGGTCGAGGCGTGGGTGGCGGCCCAGTCCAAGGTCGTCGAGGCGGCCCAGGCCGAGCTCGTCGAGGCGACGCTGGCCGCCGAGCAGTCGAGGATCGCCGAGCAGGCCAAGGCCGACGAGCTCGGCGAGCTGCGCGATCTCATGCGCGAGGTGGCGGTGGCCGCGTTCGTCCGACCGCAGGCGACCACCGAGCTCGAGATGATGCTCGACCAGGACCTCGACGCCGCCGCGAAGGCCGGGGTCATGCTGCGGGCCAAGTCGGACCACGATCACGAGGTGGCCGACCGGCTGGCGAGAGCCGAGGCCGACCTGCGAAAGCTCCGCCGCACGGCCGAGGAGCACGAACGGCGCGCCGAGGTCGTGGCCGACCAGGCGGCGACCGAGCTCGGTGAACTCCAGGCGGCCAAGCTCGAACAGGTGGCGCTGGCCGAGCGGATCCAGTTCGATCTCGCCGAGACCACCGACGAGCTGCAGACCCTCGGCGGGGCCGAAGCCGAAGCTGCCCTGGCGGTCCAGCAGGCGACCGAGGCCCTCCTGGCGCGGGCCACGGGAAGCTCGATCGTGCCGCTGGTCGACGTGCGGGGGATCAAGGTGCACGCCGACATCGCTCAGGCCGTCGAAGCATTGCTGGCAGCTGCCGAGGCCGACGGCGTGATCCTGCAGGGCTGGGGCTATCGCACGACCGAGTCCCAGGTCTCGCTGCGACGCCAGCACTGCGGCGGCGAGGGCCTCACCGACGCCGATGTCATCTACGCCGTGGCGCCCGCGTCGTGTTCACCGCCGACGGCCAAGCCGGGGACCTCCATGCACGAGCTCGGTCTCGCCATCGACTTCACCCACGATGGGGCGTCGATCTCCTCGCACGACTCACCGGCGTACCAATGGCTGGCCGAGCACGCCGGCTCGTTCGGCCTCCGCAACCTCCCCAGCGAACCCTGGCACTGGTCGGTCAACGGCAAGTAGCACGATGTCTCACGGGTGACACATCGACCTCGTGTCGATCCCCTGCCCTTCGACGTTGCGGCGGCGCGTAGCTTCGGTCAGGTCGCTGCCTCGCTCCGGGGCGCGGGACCCAAGCCCGTGGCGCGTTCGTACGATGCGATGATCGCCGCGATCGGCCTCGCCAACGGACTTCCCGTCCATACCGGCAATCCGGGCGACTTCGGTGACATCGTCGGCCTCGAGCCGGTGGCCGTGCCCAACCCGGAGCGCTGACGCTGCTGGGGAACCGGGAGCGGGACGGCGGGCGTCGAAGGTCTCGATGAGCGGAGCGATTGCGAGAACCCACCCAACCGCTCGTCGGGCTGGCGGGTGAAGGGGGCGGAATGGGTTCGACCGAACCGATCGAGGGGCTGTTCGAGCAGTGGTACGCACCGCTGGTCCGAGCGCTCGCGGTCGCGTTCGACGACGCGGAAGGAGCAGCCGACGCCGTGCAGGAGGCCTTCATCGAAGCCGATCGCCGATGGAAGAAGGTCGGTCGCTACGACGAGCCGGCTGCCTGGATCCGCCGCGTCGCCGCGCTCTACAAGAGCCCGCCGGGCGCCGACCTGACGACGACCCAGCCCTTCTGGGTCGACCACAACCCGAGCTTCGACCCGAGGCAGTTCCGGGCCGCAATCCGACCGGACGTCCCGGTGGTGTTCTTCGCGGAGTACGTCGAGCGGGACTCGGGCACGATCCTCATGCCCAGCATCGAGGGCTTCGTGACCGCCTGCGCCGACGGACCCCTGCTCGGCTACACCGGAACGCAGGGGGACTGGCCGAGCATCGAGAACCTCGACCAACTCCACGCCCGGCTCGAGGAGCTCGCCGGCTCCTGACGATCGACGGATCCGGGTGCTGGTTCCGCGAGGGGCACCGCTAGCCTCGCCCGCCGTGTCAGGAACCGGGTTCTCCGCGCCGATCGGCACGCGCGACGTGCTCGCGCCGGAGTCGGCGCGCTGGACCGCGCTGCTGTCGACCTTCGCCCACGTGGCCGGCCAGTACGGCTACGGCATGGTGCACACGCCCCTGTTCGAGGACCTCGGTGTGTTCCTGCGGATGGGCGAGGCGACCGACGTCGTCTCCAAGGAGATGTACGACTTCGAGGACAAGGGCGGCCGCCACCTGGCGCTGCGACCCGAGGGCACGGCCAGCGTGGTGCGGGCCTTCGTCGAGCACCGCCCGATCGTGCCGTGGAAGGCGTGGTACGCCACACCCGCGTTCCGCTACGAGAAGCCCCAGGCCGGCCGCTACCGCCAACACCACCAGGTGGGGGTCGAGGCCATGGGGGTCGACGATCCCGACATGGACGTCGAGGTCATCGCCCTGGCCGACCGCTACCTGCGGGCCCTCGGCGCCGAGCGGTACCTGCTCGTCCTCAACTCGATGGGCACCCTCGAGGACCGCCAGAACTACGACACCGCCCTCCGCGAGTTCCTGCAGGAGGTGAAGGGCGATCTGGCCGAGGACGACCAGAAGAAGGTCGAGGCAAACCCGCGCCGCGTCCTCGACTCCAAGCGGCCCGAAACCGTGGCGGCCACCATCGACGCGCCCCGGGTCACCGACGTGCTCGCCGACGAGTCGCGTGAGCGGTTCGAGCGCGTCCAGGAGGGCCTCGGCAGCCTCCACATCGACTTCGCCATCGGGCCCCGCCTCGTGCGCGGGCTCGACTACTACACCCACACGCTGTTCGAGTTCCAGAGCCAGGCGCTCGATTCGGCCCAGTCGACCCTCGTGGGCGGCGGGCGCTACAACGGCCTGGCCGAGGCACTCGGTGGGCCCGAGACCCCTGGCATCGGCTTCGGCTCGGGCATCGAGCGGGTGCTGCTCCACCTCGACGCCGAGGATGCCTTTCCCACCCCCGACGCCGGCGTCGACGCGTTCGTGGTCGACGTCACCGGCGGCCGCCACGCCCGCGACGTGAGCGAGGCGCTCCGCGACGAGGGCTTCGCCGTCGACCGCGGCTTCGACAACCGGTCGATGAAGGCCCAGATGAAGGGAGCGAATCGCTCCGGTGCCCGCGCCGCGGTCATCATCGGCACCGACGAGGCCGCGGCGGACACCGTGGCCCTCCGCGACCTGCGCGGTGCGGGCGGCCAGCAGACCGTCGACCGCGCCGATCTCGCCTCCCACCTCCGCACGCTCCTCGAAACGGATCCTTCGGCATGACCACGAGCACCCCCCTCCCGACGACAATGGACAACGGACCGGCCGTCGGCCTGCGCACCATCTGGTGCGGCGACGTCCGCAGCGACCACGTCGGCCAGGAGGTCGCCGTCACCGGCTGGGTCGAGAACCGGCGCGAACACGGCGAGCACCTCGCCTTCATCGACCTGCGCGACCGCAGCGGCCTGCTCCAGTGCGTGGTGTCCAACGCCCACGACCTGCGCAGCGAGTACGTGCTGCGCATCGTCGGCACGGTGAAGCCCCGGCTCGAGGGCACCATCAACCCGAAACTGCCCACCGGCGAGGTCGAGTTGCAGGACTGCACCGTCGAGGTGCTGTCCACCGCCAACCCGATCCCATTCCCGCTCGACGAGCGCACCGACGTCGACGAGGTCATCAGGCTCCGCCACCGCTACGTCGACCTCCGTCGCCAGCGCCTGCAGCACAACCTCCAGGTTCGCACCAGGGCCAACGCCGCGATCCGGGGCGCGTTCATCGAGAACGGCTTCGTCGAGGTCGAGACACCACTGCTCACCGCGTCGACGCCCGAGGGCGCGCGCGACTTCGTCGTCCCGTCCCGTCAGCACCCCGGCCGGTTCTACGCACTTCCCCAGTCGCCGCAGCTCTACAAGCAGCTGTGCATGGTCGGCGGGGTCGACCGCTACTTCCAGATCGCCCGGTGCCTGCGCGACGAAGACCTGCGCGCCGACCGGCAGTTCGAGTTCACCCAGCTCGACATGGAGTGTTCGTTCGTCGGCCAGGAGGAGGTGCTCGCCTTCGTCACCGACAGCATCCGTGCCGCAGTGCAGGACGTCCTCGGTCGCGACATCGGCGACATCCCGCGCATGACGTGGGAGGAGGCGATGGAACGGTTCGGTTCCGACAAGCCCGACGTGCGCTTCGGCATGGAACTGGTCGAGCTGACCGAGATCTTCGCCGAGACCGAGGCCAACGTGTTCAAGGCCTCGTGCGTGAAGGGCATCCGCCTCGAGGGCGGTTCGTCGCTCACCCGCAAGGAGGTCGACGAGCTCGTCGAGCAGTGCAAGCTCTGGGGGGCCAAGGGCCTGGCCTGGATGCGCGTGGTCGACGCCGAAGACGGCTCCGGCACGACCCTCGACGCCGGTGTCGCCAAGTTCCTCTCACCGGCCGAGTCCTCGGCGGTCATCGAGTCGCTCGACGCGTCGCCCGGCGACATGGTGTTCCTCGTGGCCGACGAGCGGCCCCTCGTGCGCCACGTGCTCGGGCTGCTGCGCCTCCACCTCGGTCGGCCGCCCGTCGCCGAGGGCGGGCTCAACTTCCTGTGGGTCACCGACTTTCCGATGTTCGACGACGAGTTCGGCCCGGACGGGCGACCCCAGGCCCTGCACCACCCGTTCACGATGCCCAACCAGGACGACCTCGACGCCGGTCTGATGCAGGAAGACCCGACCCGGGTCCGCTCCGAGGCCTACGACCTGGTCTGCAACGGCTGGGAGCTGGGCTCGGGCAGCGTCCGTATCCACCGGGGCGACATCCAGCAGCAGGTGTTCGACGTCCTCGGCATCAGCGAGGACGAGGCGCGCGAGAAGTTCGGCTTCCTGCTCAGCGCGTTCGACTACGGCCCGCCGCCGCACGCCGGCTTCGCGTTCGGCACCGATCGGCTCATCGCGCTGATGGCGGGCGAGGAGAACATCCGCGAGGTCATCGCGTTCCCCAAGACCCAGAAGGGCGCCGACCCGCTCACCGAGGCCCCGGGCGATCTCGACGCCCGGGTGCTCGACGAGCTCGGGCTGCGGGTGCTGCCCCGGGCGGACGTCTGACTCACCGACCGCGGTCGAGCTCCTCGAGGAACAGGTCGAGCACGCGCTGGGCCTCGTCGAGCTCGGTGGCCAGCGTCCGGCGGGCGAGGAAGAACCCCGTCCCGCCCAGCGCGAGCCCGACGGGGAAGCCGGCCACGAAGATGACCGGGTCGGCGAGCACGAGCGCGGCTGCCCCGCCGAGCACGGGTCCGGCGGCAGTGGGGACCCCGATCACCCCGGTCCACAGCCCGGTGCGCGTGTGCTCCAGGTCGGCGTCGAGGCGGACGATCGAACGGCCCTTGCCGTCGTCGACCACCGATGCCTCCACCGCGTCGACCCCGCTGAGGCGCACCTTCTTGCTCGGGTCGACCCTGCGGCGCATCTTGGCCTTGAGGTCGTCGCGCCGTCGCCACTCGATCTGGTCGCCCGAGCGACGGTGGACCTCGAGGAGCTGGGCCTTCAACCACCGGGTGACCTGCTCCTGGGCCTGGCGCAGCGGCAGGTCGACCGTGCGCACTGAGCGGGTCCGGGCCGGACCGAGGATGCTGTAGCCACCGTCGGCGGGCCCGAGCGTGCCGGCGTCGTGCTCGGCCAGGGCCTGGCGGACCGAGGCCGGCGACAGGCCGACCTCGCTGGCGGCCTCCTCGAGTGCCGTCCGGTCGATCCCCGAGCCGTCCCCGCCCGGTCGGGCCCGCGCCTGGTCGATCTCGGTGGCGCGGCGGATGATGGCGCCGGCGGTGTCGGGATCGAGGCGGTCGGGGAGGTGCTCGGTCATGGTCGTTCCCAGTCCACCACGAACGCGACATGGATCGACGACGAAATGACTGTGGAATTTCAACCCAGTCGCAGGGTCTGATGCGGGAGCCGGCAGGCGAGCCCAGCAGATCTAGTGTCGACCCCGTGCCTGCCAACGTTCGGCGTCTCACCTCGGTCGACGGCGAGATCGTCCACGACATCGACCCCGCCGTGTGCCCGGTCGCGGCCGGTCCGATCGTGATCGACGACACGCTCACCGTCGATGCCAGCGCCGACCTGGCCCGCAGCGCCACCTACCGGGCCGCGACCTTCGAGGAGCGGCTGGCCGGCGCGGCGGTCGGGATCCGGCCCCGCCTCATCGACACCCGGGAGGAGACGCGGCAGCGATGCCACGTCGAGCTCGGTCCCGAGATCGACGAACGCCGCTTTCGGCCCGACCCCCTCGACCTGGACGCGCTCGCCCGGGGCGTGGTCGCGGCGGCCGAGGCCTGGGTCGGCCCGCTCGAGCGGCGGCTGGTGGCCGTCCACGGGTTCGACGACCGTGCCCGGGCCGTCGCCCGCGCCGTCGTCGAGCGGGGCGCTCGCCTCGCCGGCGTGTCGAGCGAGCACGGTGCCATCGCATCGGCCGCGGGCCTCGACCTCGACGACCTCGAGGCGCTCCGCGCCGAGCACGGCGGCCTGTTCGTCACCCGGGTCGACGGGTTGGATCCCCACCACGCTGACGAGCTGCTGGGCCTGGCCGTCGACGTGCTCGTCACCGCCGGCGAGGTCGGCTCGATCGACGACGACGTGGCTGCCCGGATGCAGGCGGGCGTCGTCGTGCCGTACACGGGCGTGCCGTACACGGCCGCGGGACTCCACCGCCTGCGCGCCCAGAAGGTGGTGGCGCTGCCCGACTTCGTGACCACGGCCGGCCCGTTCCTGGCTGCCGCCGCGTCGGCCGGGCTGCCCCGGTCCGAGATCCTCGACCGGGTCGAGCGCCTCGTCGGCGAGCGCGTCGAGTCGGCCCGGCTGGCCAAGATGGACCCGATCCGTTACTGCGCGTCGATCGCCGAGACGTTCCTCACCACGTGGGTTCCGGCCGAGCACCGCCCCGATGGTCCACCCCTCGTCCGGCCGGTCAGCTGGTGACGGACGATCTCTTCGCGGCGGCCGCGACCGAGCGACTCGAGTCCCGCCAACCCCTGGCCGCACGACTGCGGCCCCGGTCGCTCGACGACATCGTCGGCCAGGACCACCTGCTCGGAGCCGGCAAGCCGCTGCGGACCCTGGTCGAGGGCGATCGACTGTCGAGCGCCCTGCTCTGGGGCCCGCCCGGCACCGGCAAGACCACGCTCGCCCGCGCGGTGGCCGCCCACACCGAGAAGGCGTTCGTCCAGCTCTCGGCAGTGACCGCCACGGTGAAGGACGTCCGCGAGACCATCGCGACGGCGCGCCAGCGGTTGGGGGAGCAGGGGCGGGGCACGATCCTGTTCCTCGACGAGATCCATCGCTTCAACAAGGCCCAGCAGGACGCGCTCCTGCCCGCGGTGGAGGACGGCCTGATCGTCCTCGTCGGCGCCACCACGGAGAACCCGTACTTCGAGGTCAACCCGCCGCTGCGGTCGCGCTCCACGCTGTTCCGGCTCGAGCTGCTCTCCCTCGACGCCGTCCGCGACCTGCTGCGGCGGGGGCTGGAGGCCGAGGCCGCGACCGCCACCGACGACGCCCTCACCCACCTGGCCGAACGGGCCAACGGCGACGGCCGTCAGGCGCTCACCGCGCTCGAGGTCGCGGTGGCGCTGGCCAAGGGCGACAGCCGCGACGAGGTCCAGCTCCCCGACGCCGAGGCCGCGCTCGGCACCAACGCGCTTCGCTACGGCATCGACGACCACTACGACGTGATCTCGGCGTTCATCAAGTCGATCCGGGGCAGCGACCCCGACGCCGGCCTCTACTGGCTGGCCCGCATGGTCGAGGCCGGCGAGGACGCCCGGTTCATCGCCCGTCGGCTGGTGATCCTCGCCTCCGAGGACATCGGGATGGCCGACCCGATGAGCCTGCTCGTGGCCAACGCCGCCGCCCACGCCGTGGAGTTCGTCGGCCTGCCCGAAGCGGGCCACAACCTCGCCCAGGCCGTGGTCCACCTCGCCACCGCCCCCAAGTCCAATCGAAGCGCCCAGGGCTGGTGGTCGGCCCAGACCGACGCGCGCGACCGGCCGGCCGGCGAGGTGCCCGCCCACCTCCGCGACGCCCACTACCAGGGTGCGGCCTCGCTCGGCCACGGCGAGGGCTACCGGTACCCCCACGCCGATCCGCGCGGCTGGGTCGAGCAGCAGTACCTGCCCGACGAGGTCGCCGGCCAGCGCTACTACGAGCCCTCCGACCACGGTTTCGAGGCTGAAGTGAAGCAACGCCTCACTAGGATCGACCACCGTGAGAGCTGACGAACTCCGCCGCGCCTGGACCGAGTTCTTCGCGGCGCGCGCGCACACCGACGTGCCCTCGGCCGGATTGATCCCGCACCACCCGTCGGCCCCGATGTTCACCAACTCGGGGATGATGCAGTTCGTCCCGTACTTCCTGGGCGAGGAGGAGGTCCCCTTCGACCCGCCCCGGGCCAGTTCGGTGCAGCGCTGCGTGCGCGCCGGGGGCAAGCACAACGACCTCGACGCCATCGGCCGGTCGATGCGCCATCTGAGCTTCTTCGAGATGCTCGGCAACTTCAGCTTCGGCGACTACTTCAAGGCCGAGGCCATCCCGTGGAGCTGGGAGTTCGTCACCGAGACGCTCGGTCTCGACGGCGACCGGATCTGGGTCACGGTCCACACCTCCGACGACGAGGCCGGCCAGATCTGGGCCGACGAGGTCGGACTGCCCCGCGAGCGCATCCAGCGCCTCGACAAGGACAACTTCTGGGAGATGGGCGAGGTCGGCCCGTGTGGGCCGAGCTCGGAGTTGTTCTGGGACTTCGGTCCCTCCGTCGGTCCCGAGGGCGGTCCGGCCAACGCCGCGGCCGAGGAGCGCTACGTCGAGATCTGGAACCTCGTGTTCATGCAGTACTTCCGGGGGGCCGACGGCCAGCTCACCGACCTGCCCGCCACCAACGTCGACACCGGTGCGGGCCTCGAGCGCATCCTCGGCGTGCTCGACGACAGCCCCAGCCTCTACGCCGCCGACACGCTCTCGGTGCTCACCGACCGGGCCCAGGAGGTCACCGGCAAGCGCTTCGGTCACGAACGGCTGGCCGACGTGGCCCTGCGCCTCGTCGCCGACCACACCCGCACCGTCGCGTTCCTCGTGGCCGACGGGGTCATGCCCTCCAACGAGGACCGCGGCTACGTGCTCCGCCGCGTGCTGCGCCGGGCCGTGTACTTCTCCTACCTGCTCGGCGTCGAGCGGCCCGTGCTGCCCCCGATGATCGAGAGCTGCGTCGACCTCATGGGCGAGGCCTACCCCGACCTCGCCGACAGCGCCGACTCGGTCCTCACCATCGTGAGCAAGGAGGAGGAGCGCTTCCGCCAGACCCTCAAGACCGGCTCGACCATGCTCGACGCCGCGCTCGACGATCTCGGGCCGGTGGAGCAGGGCGAGCGACCCGTCCTCGACGGCACGGTGGCGTTCCAGCTCCACGACACCTACGGCTTCCCGCTCGAGGTCACCCAGGAGATCCTCTCCGAGCGTGGGGTCGACCTCGACGTCGACGGCTTCGACGCAGCCATGGCCGACCAGCGGGCCCGGGCCAAGGCGGCCGCCAAGGGTGGCACGGTCGCGGTGGGCGATGAGATCGAGGCGTTCCGCGACGTCATGAGCGCGGCCGGCCCCACCGAGTTCGTCGGCCGTGACACCCACACCACCACGACCACCGTCGTCGGGGTCGTGCCCGCCGAGCGGCCGCATCCCGACCACGGCGACACCGTCTCGATCTTCCTCCGGCACACGCCGTTCTACGCCGAGTCCGGCGGCCAGGTCGGCGACACCGGCGAGATCCGCACCGACACCGGCCGGGCTGAGGTGCTCGACACCGTCTACGCCCTGCCCGGCCTCCACCAGCACATCGCCCGCATCACCGAGGGGACCATCGATCTCGGCGCCGAGGCGGTGGCCACCATCGACCTCGAGCGCCGCCGGGCGATCATGCGCCACCACACCGGCACCCACATCGTCCACTGGGCGCTGCGCCAGGTCCTGGGCGACCACGTGAAGCAGCAGGGCTCGATCGTGCTACCCGATCGGCTCCGGTTCGACTTCAGCCACTTCCAGGCGCTCACCGACGACGAGATCGCCCGCATCGAGGACCTCGCCAACCACGAGATCCTCGGCAACGCCGACACCCACCACTACGAGACGACGATGGACGAGGCCCGGGCCAAGGGCGCCATCGCCTTCTTCGGCGACAAGTACGGCGACATCGTCCGGGTGCTCGAGGCCGGCGAGCACTCCATCGAGCTGTGCGGCGGCACCCACGTCGGCCGCCTCGGCGACATCGGCCCCGTCAAGATCATCGCCGAGGAGTCGGTGGGCTCGAACCTGCGCCGCATCACCGCGGTCGCGGGCACGGGTCCGATCGACCGGTTGCGCGAGCGCGAGCAGGAGCTCGCTGCCGTGGCCGAGACCGCGGGCGTTCCCGTGTCCGATGTCGCGGGCGGTGTCGACCGGCTCCGCGAGCAGCTCAAGGAAGCCCAGGACGAGGTCAAATCGATGCGCAAGCAGCTCTCGGCCGGTCGGGCCGGGGATCTGGCCGACTCGGCCGTCGACGGCAAGGTCGTGGCGCGTGTCGACGGGATCGAGCGCGGCGACCTGCGCGACATGGCGGTCTCGCTGCGCGACAAGCCCGACATCGGTGTCGTCGTGCTGGGCAGCGCGCCCGAAGGCGGCGGCGCCGCGCTCGTGGCTGCCACCACCGACGAGTCCGGCGTCGACGCGGGCGAGTTGCTCACCGACGCGAAGGAGCTGATCCAGGGCGGCGGTTCCAACGACCCGCGCCTGGTCATGGCGGGCGGCAAGAACGCCGATGGGGTCGACCCGGCGCTGGACGCCGTCCGCGCCACGCTCGGCCTGTAGTCCATTGGATCGTTGACGTGGTGCGTGCCATCGGGGTCGATCTCGGCTCCAAGCGGATCGGGGTCGCGGTGAGCGCCGGCACCCTCGCCACCCCGCTCGAGGTGGTGGAGCGGCGCGGCGCCAAGGCGGCCGACCACGCCGCCATCGCCGAGCTGGTGGCCGAGGCCGAGGCCGAGGTCGTGGTGGTCGGCCTGCCCCTGTCGATGGACGGGTCGGTCGGACGGGCCGCCCAGCGGGCGCTCGACGAGGTCGACGTCCTACGCAGCGCGCTCGACGTTCCCGTGGAAACCTGGGACGAGCGCCTGTCGACGGTGACGGCCGAGCAGTCGTTGCAGGCGCAGCAGCTCAACGGACCCGCCCGGCGAAGGGTGATCGACAAGGTCGCGGCCGCGGTCATCCTGCAGGCCTGGATCGACGCCCAGCCCGACAGAGCACAGGAGCAGCGGTGAGTGATTGGAACGAGCGACGCGATCCCTTCGAGGACCACGAGTGGGACGACTGGGATGAATGGGACGACGAGTACGTCGTCGGCGTGCGCCCCCCGATGGCCCGGGGCAAGAAGGCGCTGATCGGCGCCGGCATGGTCGTCGGGATCCTCGTGGTCGCAGGCGGCGCACTCCTGCTGTGGGTCCAGAACCGGATCGACCCGTCGGGCGATCCCGGCGACGAGCTCGAGGTCGAGGTGGCCGAGGGGTCCACCACCGAGGACATCGGCGAGGTGCTCGCGGACAACGACGTCATCACCTCGTCGTTGCTGTGGAACTACTGGACCCGCTTCAACGACGAAGGTCCGTTCCAGGCCGGGCTGTACGTCTTCCAGGAGAACTCGTCCTTCGGCCAGGCCGTCGAGGTGCTCGAGGCCGGTCCGCTCCCGCCCGAGAACGTGCGCGTCACCATCCCCGAGGGCCTCACCATCGCTGAGATCGTGCCCCGCCTCGCCGATCCCGAGACCGGGGTCGAACGGTGGACGGTCGACAACCTGCAGGCTGCGCTGGACTCGGGGGAGATCCGCTCGCAGTTCCAGCCGCCCGACCAGCCGTCGATGGAGGGGATGTTGTTCCCCGAGACCTACGAGATCGACGAGGAGACCGACGAGCGCACCTTCGTGCGCCGGCTCGTCACCCAGCTCGACGAGACCCTCCTCGAGCTCGACGTCGAGGCCCGAGCAGCCGAGCTCGGCGTGACGCCGTACGAGATCATGATCATCGCGTCGCTCATCGAGGAGGAGGCCCGCGTCGACGGCGACCGAGGCAAGATCTCCCGGGTCATCCACAACCGGTTGGCCGAGGGCATGCCACTCGGGATCGACGCCACGTCGCGCTACGAGGCCGAGATCCAGGGTCGCAGTCGCGAGGACATCGACTTCGAGTCCGACTCGCCGTACAACACCCGCCGCGTCCAGGGCCTGCCGCCGACACCGATCGCAAGCGCCGGCCGGGCCTCGATCGAGGCCGCGCTCGCCCCCGAGCCGGGGGAGTGGCTCTACTACGTGCTGGCCGACGAGGAGGGCAACCACACCTTCGCCGAGACCAACGCCGAGTTCCAGCGGGCCAAGCAGGAGTGCATCCGCCTCGACCTGGGGTGCGGATGAGCCCGCCGATCTCGGGCCAGACCCGCCTGGCCGGAGTGATCGGCTGGCCGGTGCGCCACTCGGTGTCGCCGACGCTGCACAACGCGGCCTTCACCTCGCTCGGGCTCGACTGGGTCTACGTGGCGATGCCCGTGCCGCCGGGCTCGGCCGGCGCGGCCCTGGCCGGCATGGCCGCCCTGGGCATCGACGGACTGTCGGTGACGATGCCCCACAAGGACGCGGTCGCCGCCTGCGTCGATCGCCTCACCGGCGATGCCACCGCCCTCGGCGCGGTGAACTGCGTCTATCGGGACGACGACCAGTTGGTGGGCGACAACACCGACGGCGGCGGGTTCGTCGCCTCGCTGCGGCGCGACGAGGATCTCGACCCGTCCGGCATGCACTGCGCCGTGGTCGGCGCCGGCGGTGCCGCACGCGCCGTGATCCGGGCGCTGGCCGTCGCCGGGGCCGAGCGGGTGACCGTGGTCAACCGGCGAGAGGAACGGGCCCGCACGGCTGCGGCGCTCGCGGGCGAGCGGGGCCGGATCGGCACCGAGGATGATCTCGACCGGGTCGACCTGGTGGTCAACGCCACGCCGGTGGGGATGGGTGGCGACTCCGGCATGCCCTTCGACCCCGGCGTCCTCCACGACTGGGCCGTCGTCGTCGACCTCGTGTACCACCCGCGGGTCACGCCGCTGCTGGCCGAGGTGGCCGAGTCAGGTCGCCGCGGGGTCGGCGGCCTCGGCATGCTCGTTCACCAGGCCGCCCGGGCGTTCGAGCGCTGGACTGGCGTCGCCGCCCCGATCGAGGTCATGACCGCAGCGGGGCGAGAAGCGGTCTCCTGACGCCGATCTCTCCGGTCCATCCGGTTCTTCGGGGATTTCGCTACAGGTCGGCGGCGAACGTGTCGAAGACACCAGGTAGCGACCCAGTTCCGCGTACCGGAGGTGCGACCGTGGCCCTGCAAGGGACACTCGAGACATTCAGCGTGCCGGAGGTGCTCCGGCTGTTGTCGAGTACCCGCAAGTCGGGCCTCATGGCCCTCGGTGGCGACCGGGGGATGGGCAAGGTCTGGTTCGACGAGGGCCAGATCGTGGCCGCCGAGTCCGATCAGGACAAGACCGGCGAGATCAACGGCGTCCTCTTCGACCTGCTCCGCTTCAACGTCGGTGAGTTCGTCTTCGAACCCGAGACGGCGCCGACCGAGGCCAGCCCGCCCACCGAGGTCGAAACCGCCCTCGACCGGGCCGAGGCGTTGCTCGCCGAGTGGCACGAGCTCGAAGCGGTCGTCCCGTCGCTGGACCTCGGCGTGCGCCTGCGCCCGGAGATCGACGGTCCGGTCACCGTGACCAGCGACCAGTGGACTTCCCTCGTCGCCCTCGGCGGCGGCGCCAGTGCTGCCGGCCTCGGCGAGGCGCTCGACCTCGGCGAGCTCGACACGTGCCGACGGATCCGCGACCTCGTCGACGCCGACCTGGTCGAGATCACCGACGAGGTGCCGACCTCGCCGGCCGACGCGCCGTCGGCTGTCGAGCCCGCGCCGGAGCCCGAGCCCGTGCCCGAGCCGGCGGCCGGCGACGACGTGGACGCGCCCCCGGCGTCGTCCAACGGTTCGTTGCGGGACGCGATCCGCGAGACCGTCCAGGGCCTCGACGCCGATACCGACGACGCTGCCGGCGCCGAGCACGCTCTCGGTGACCACGAGCTGTCGAACGACGAGGTCGCCGACCTCGGCAACAACCTCGCCAGCTTCGTGGCTCAGCCGAGGCCGGCCGAGGACGAGGAGCCCGAAACGGAGCCCGCGTCCGACGAGGACGTGGATCTGCCGGAGCCCGCTGTGGATCACGAGGAAGCCGACGATCCGGCCCGAGACGAGCCGTTGGCCGAGTCGACCACGGCCGACGACGGCGACACCGTCGATTTCATGGCCCAGCTCTCCAACCTCAGCCCCAAGGCGGCCGCGGCCATCGAGGCCACCTCGGACGAATCCGGCGAACACGAGTCGGGCGACACGGTCGCCCTCGGCGAGTCGGGGGCCGAGGGCGAGGCCGGCGACGAGGCCGGCGACGACGAGATCAACCGCAGCCTGCTGCTGAAGTTCCTCTCGTCCACGAAGAACTAGCCGCTCGTCGGCCGCAGGCGGCCTTCTCGCTTCTGAAGTCGTTCGGCTGGGCCCCACGACTCCCTCCGCGAACGGGGGTCCTGCACCCCCGTAGGGTGCTGCCGTGGCGTTGGCACCCATCATCGCGGGCGTGGTCGGGGTTCTCGTCGGTTCCCTGCTCAACCGCCTGATCGTGCGGGAGCCGGGCTACGTCATCACCGATCCGGGCGACCTTCCCGACGACGCCGACGAGTCGCTGCTCGACGAGCTCGAAGAGGTACCCGAGCTCGCGGCGGTGCCCGTGGTCGCGCTCGCACGCCCGTCCAGCTGGTGGCGGCGCTGGTTCCCGGCCACCGAGCTGGTGACCGCCGGCGTCTTCGCGCTGACGGCCCACCGCATCGGCACCGGCGCCGAGCTCTACGCCGTGCTGTTCCTGGCCGCCGCGCTCGTGACGCTGTCGGCCATCGACCTCCGGGTGTACCGGATCCCCGACCGCGTCAACTTCCCGGCCATGGGCGTCGGTCTCGCGTCGATCGCCGTGGTGGCGGTCATCCAGGACGAGCCGGGCGCCCTCGTCGGCGCGCTCGCCGGTGGGTTGTCCTACGCGACCGTCCTGTTCCTCGCCCACATCGCCTACCCCCGGGGAATGGGCTTCGGTGACGTGAAGCTCGCGTGGCTGATGGGCTTCTACCTCGGCTGGCGGGGTTGGATGGACGGTTCCCTGCTCGAGCAGCTCCTCAGCGCACTCCAGTACGTCCTGCTCGGCGCGGCGATCGGCTCGTTCGTGGGGGTGGTGATCGGCGGGGGCTACGCCCTGATCCGACGCTCCGCGCGCGTGGTGTTCCCGTACGGCCCGTCGCTGGCGATCGGCTGCCTGATCGTCCTGCTCTGGTCCGACCAGCTGACCTGACGACGCGTTCGGGGCTCACTCGGCCACGCCTCTACGCTCACCCCGATGTTGCGTTTCCTCACCGCCGGTGAATCGCACGGCCAGGGCCTCGTCGCCGTCGTCGAAGGCCTACCGGCCGGCCTACCGATCACCGTCGAGGAGATCCAGGACGAGCTGGCCCGGCGCCGCCTCGGCTACGGGCGCGGGCCGCGCATGCGCTTCGAGCGAGACGAGCTCACCCTCGTCGGCGGGGTCCGCCACGGCCGCACGCTGGGGTCGCCGGTCGCGATCGAGATCGCCAACAGCGAGTGGAAGCGCAGCGACAAGTGGCACGAAGAGATGTCGCCGGCGCCGGGGGAGACCGAGAACCCCGAGACCCAGCCCCGGCCCGGCCACGCCGACCTCCCCGGTATGCAGAAGTACGGTTTCTCCGACGCACGCGACGTGCTCGAACGGGCCTCTGCGCGCGAGACCGCGGCCCGGGTCGCGGCCGGCGCGGTCGCCAAGAAGCTGCTGTCGACCATCGGCATCGACATCGTGAGCCACGTCGTCCAGATCGGCGCGGTCCGCTCCGACGCCACCGCCCGGCCCACCGTCGACGACCTGGCCGCCGTCGACGGGAACGAGGTCCGCTGCTTCGACCCCAGCGCCACCGACGCCATGATCACCGAGATCAAGGCCGCGGCCAAGGAGGGCGACTCCCTCGGCGGCATCGCCGAGGTCCTGGCCTACGGCGTGCCGGTCGGGCTCGGCAGCCACGTCCACTGGGACCGCAAGATCGACGGTCTCCTCGCCCAGGCGCTGATGAGCATCCAGGCGGTCAAGGGCGTGGAGATCGGCGACGGCTTCGACGTGGCCGGCGAGCGGGGCAGCGCAGCCCACGACCCCATCACCTGGGCCGGCGGCGACGAAGGCTCCGGCGGCTACGTCCGCGAGTCGTCCCGGGCCGGCGGGGTCGAGGGCGGCATGACCTCCGGCGAGCTCGTGGTGGCCCGGGTGGCCATGAAGCCGCTGGCGTCGCTGAACAAGCCCGTGCTCAAGACCATCGACACCGTCACCAAGGACGAGACCGTGTCGTTCAAGGAGCGCACCGACGTCACTGCCGTGCCCGCCATGGGCGTGGTCGCCGAGACGATGACGGCGCTCGTGCTCGCCGCCGAGGCTGCCCGCAAGTTCGGCGGCGACTCGGTCGAGGAGTTCGTCCGCAACCGCGACGCGTTCGTCGCGTCCCTGTGAGGCACCTGGTACTGGTCGGGCTCATGGCCACTGGCAAGTCCACGGTCGGGCACCTGGTCGGCGACACACTGGGGCGACCGGTGCTCGACACCGACGACGAGGTCGAGGCACGCGCGGGTCGGTGCGCGACATCTGGCGGACCGACGGCGAGGCCGCCTTCCGCCGGATGGAGACCGAGGTCCTGGCCGACCTGCTCGATCGCCCGAACGCCTCGGTCGTCGCGGGGGCCGGCGGCGTGGTGCTCGCCGACGAGAACCGTCGCCTCCTGGCTGGCGACGATGCCGATGTCGTGTGGCTGCGGGCCCGGCCCGACACGCTGGTCGGTCGGGTCGTCGAGGCCGCCGACGCACACCGTCCGCTCCTCGACGACGATCCGGCGGGCATGCTGGAGCGCATGGACCACGAACGCCGCGACCTCTACGAGGCCGTCGCCGACCACGTGGTCGACGTCGACGACCTCGACCCCGACGAGGTGGCGCGAGCGGTGTGCGCGCTGGTGGTGGAGACGTCGTGATCACCGTCGAGGTCCCGGTCCCCGGTCACCGCTACGACGCGGTCGTGGGCCGCGACGTTCTCGACCAGCTTCCCGGCCTGCTGCCCGCGGGGGTGCGGCGGGCAGCGGTGGTGACCCAGGCCGAGATCGGCGTCACCGTCGACCCCGGCGTCGACAACCGCGTGTTCCACATCGCCGACGGCGAGGGGGCCAAGGCGCTGTCCACCGTCGAGATGCTGTGCCGCAACTGGGCGTCGTACGGGCTGACCCGGGGCGACGTGGTCGTGGCCGTGGGTGGCGGTGTGGTCACCGACACCGTCGGGTTCGCCGCCGCGTCGTACCATCGCGGGGTGCCGGTCGTGCACGTCCCGACCACGCTGCTCGGCATGATCGACGCCGCCATCGGCGGCAAGACCGGCGTCAACCTGCCCGAGGGCAAGAACCTGGTCGGGGCGTTCTGGCAGCCGAGCGGCGTGCTCTGCGACCTCGCCACGCTCGACACCCTGCCCGAACGCGAGTACCGCTCGGGGTTGGGCGAGCTGTCGAAGTACCGGTTCCTGCCCGGCGGCGACGGACTCGAGACCCTCGACTTCGCCGAGCAGGTGGCCCGGTGCATCAAGATCAAGGCCGCGATCGTGGCCGCCGACGAGCGTGAAGGTGGCCGCCGGGCGATCCTCAACTACGGCCACACCCTGGCCCATGCCATCGAGACCGCGGGCACCTACGACCTGCGCCACGGCGAGGCCGTGGCCGTGGGCCTGCACTACGCCGCCGTGCTCGGCGCCCGGCTCGGGCGTATCGACGACGCTCGTGTCGCCGAGCACCGGGCCGTGCTCGCCCACTACGAGCTGGCCGACCAGCTGCCCGAGGGGCTCGGCGACGACGACCTGCTCGAGCTCATGGGCCGCGACAAGAAGGCGGTGGACGGCCTCACGTTCGTGCTCGACGGACCCGAGGGGGTGGAGGTCGTCCCCGATGTCGACCCCGACGATGCGCTCGACGCGCTGGAGCAGGTCCGATGACGCAGGGTCTAGAAACCACCGTCCTGCTGCTGTCGGGGCCGAACCTGAACCTGCTGGGCGATCGCGAGCCCGAGATCTACGGCACCGACACCCTCGCCGATCACGTGACGACCGCGACCCATGCCGGCACCCAGGTCGGGCTCCACGTGGAGCACCACCAGTCCAACCACGAGGGTGCGCTCATCGAACAGATCCAGCACGCGCGCGGGCGGTGCGCGGCGATCGTGATCAACGCCGGCGCGTTCACCCACTACTCGTGGGCCATCCACGACGCGCTCGCCGCGTTCGACGGGCCGGTCGTGGAGCTGCATCTCTCCGATCCGAAGACCCGTGAGGAGTGGCGCCACGTCTCCGTCGTCGAGCCGTTGGCCGACGCGGTGGTGGCCGGGCTCGGGGGCGACGGCTACCGGGTCGCGATCGAGAAGACGAAGGAGCTCCTCGATGCCCGCTGACCTGCCACCGCTCGACGTCGCCGCCCGGCTCGAGCGGCTCCGAGGCCGGTTCGACCACGAGGCCTGCGACGCGTTCGTGGTCACCGACCTCACGAACGTCCGCTACCTGAGCGGGTTCACCGGCTCGAACGGCGCGCTGGTGGTCACCCCCGAGGAGGTCACGCTCGTGACCGACGGCCGCTACCGCACCCAGGCCGCCCGCCAGCTCGAGGCGGCCGGTGTCGACGCCGCGCTCGCCATCGCCACCGACGCCGGCCCCGAGCTCGCCGCGGCGACCCGGGGCATCACCCGCATCGGCGTCGAGGCCGACGACATCACGTGGGCCACCCAGCGGCGCTGGGCGACCGACACGCTGTCCTGGGCCCACCTCGTGCCCACCCAGGGCGTGGTGCTCGGCCTCCGGTCGGTCAAGGACGACGGCGAGGTGGCTCGGCTCGCCCGGGCGGCCGAGATCGCCGACGCCGCGTTCGCCGAGGTGCGCCACCGCCTCGACGACGGGCTCACCGAGCAGGCGTTCCGTCGCGAGCTCGAGGACGCCATGGCCGACCACGGCTCGGAGGCGCCGTCGTTCGAGACCATCGTGGCCAGCGGGCCCAACGCCGCCATGCCCCACGCCCGACCCGGTGACCGGGTCATCGGGTCGTCGGGCCGCGGCGAGCTGGTGGTCGTCGACTTCGGTGCCACCGTCAGCGGCTACCACTCCGACATGACCCGCACGCTCGCCGTTGGTTCGCTGACCGACACCCAGGAGCGGATGGTCGAGGTCGTGGGTGCCGCCCAGCGGGCCGGGGTCGACCGGGTCGCCGCCGGCGTCGCCACCCGCGACGTCGACGCCACCTGCCGCGGTATCATCACCGAGGCCGACTGGGGCGACGCCTTCGCCCACGGCACCGGGCACGGCATCGGCCTGGTGATCCACGAAGCGCCCCGCCTGTCCTCGCGTTCCCACGACGTCCTCGAGGCCGGCAACTGCGTGACCGTCGAGCCCGGCGTCTACCTCCCCGACGACGGCGGCGTCCGCATCGAGGACGCGGTCGTCGTCACCGACACCGGCTGCGAGCTCCTGACGCGCAGTCCGTATTGATCGGGAGTTGCGTGGGGGGTGGGCCCGGCTTCACCATGTCGGAATGGCCTCGACCAACGACCTGAAGAACGGCATGTGCCTCGATCTCCCCGAGGGGCTGATGCAGGTCGTGGAGTTCCAGCACGTCAAGCCGGGCAAGGGCGGCGCCTTCGTCCGCACCACGCTCAAGAACGTGCGCACCGGCCAGGTCGTCGACAAGACGTTCCGGGCCGCCGAGAAGGTCGACCAGGCCAGGATCGATCGGCGCGAGTTCCAGTACCTGTACCACGACGGCGACGACTACGTGTTCATGGACCAGGAGACCTTCGACCAGATGCCGGTGTCGGCCGCGGTCCTCGGTGACGCCACCAACTACCTCGTCCCGAACTCGGTGGCCTCGCTCATGATGTACGGCGACGAGATCGTCGGCGTCGAGCTGCCGCCGTCGGTGGAGCTCGAGGTGGCCGAGACCGAGCCCGGACTCCAGGGCGACCGATCGTCGGGCGGTACCAAACCCGCCACGCTCGCGACCGGCTACGTCGTGCAGGTGCCGCTGTTCATCGAGACGGGCGAGGCGCTCAAGATCGACACACGCACCGGCGCCTACCAGTCCCGGGCCTGAGGCATGGTCACCGCCGCCACGCGGCGCGATGCGCGGGAGCGGGCCGTCGAGCTGCTCTACGAATCCGAGACGCGAGGTGTCGACGTCGACGACATCGTCGCCGCCCTCCCGCTCACCCCCGACGCCTACGCGCTCGAGCTCGCCCACGGCGTCACCGACCACTGCATCGAGCTCGACGCCGTCCTCGGCCGTCACGCCCGGAACTGGCCGGTCGCACGGATGGCCGTCACCGACCGGGTCGTGCTGCGGCTCGGGGCGTTCGAGCTGGCCACCCAGCCCGACGTCCCGACCGGCGCCGCCCTGTCCGAGGCGGTCGAGCTCGCGTCCCGCTACGGCAGCACCGACGAGACCTCCCGGTTCGTGAACGGCGTGCTCGTGGCGGTCGGCAACGAGGTGCGCGACACCCGCCCCTGGTCCGACATCGAGGTCGTGGTCTTCGACATGGACGGCGTGATCCGGCACTGGCTGCCCGAGTACTTCGTCGAGCACGAGGAGCGGCTCGGGCTCGAACCGGGCACGATCGCACAGGCTGCGTTCGCCGACCCCGGATACCGCGACGTCACGGTGGGCACGATCACCGCCGAGGAATGGGCCCGCCAGATCGGCGAGGCGGTGGCACGCCAGCGTGAGGCTGACGTGACCGTCGACGAGGTCGCCGAGCTGTGGCTGTCGTCCGACTGGCGCGTCGACGACGACGTCGTGGAACTCGTCGGAGACCTGCGGGCAGCCGGCACCACCACCGCCGTGTTCTCCAACGCGACCAGCCGGCTCGAGGCCGACATGGGGACCATGGCCGTCGCCGGCCTGTTCGACCACATCGCCAACTCGTCGCGCCTCGGGCTGGCCAAGCCCGAGGTCGCCGCGTTCGAGCGGGTCGCATCCGACCTCGAGGCCGATCCCGGCCACCTGCTGTTCATCGACGATCGTGACGACAACGTCGCCGGCGCCGTCGAGGCCGGCTGGCACGCGGTGCGGATGCCGACGTCCGCCATCCGACTGGGCGGGGTGCTTCGCCGCCTCGCCATCCCCGGTGCTCCCACGCCCACCTGAGGGGCTCCGCCACTGGCGGCTGACGGACGCGCCCAGGCTGGCCGCGGCGTGGGCCGACCCGAGCGTGCGGTTGTGGAACCCCCCGCCCGCGGACGCCGACGCGGCGTCGTGGATCTCCCGTTCCGCCGAGCGTTGGAGCCTGCGCCTGTCGGTCGACTTCGTCATCGACGTCGGTGGCGACGTGGCCGGCGAGGTCGGCCTGCGCAACTTCACCGACGGTCCGGCCCGCGCCGAGCTCGGCGTCTGGGTCGCCGCGGGCCACCGGGGGAGCGGGCTCGCCGCCCGCTCGGTGCGGGCCACCACCGACTGGGCTTTCGACCAGCTCGCCCTCGACCAGGTCTGGTGCCGCACCGACCCCGCCAACGCCGCCGCCTGCCGGCTGTTCGAGGGCAACGGTTGGAACCGCCTCGGCGAATCCGGCGGCAAGGTCGTCTGGTGCCGCAACCGGCCGGCCGAACGGGGTCCACGACAGTGAACGGGTGCTGCTAGGTTGCCGTCCTGACCGTGAAGCGGGTCCCGTGAGGCCCGTACGGACAGGAAGGAAGCGCCGATGGCGGAACGCGAACGACGGATGACGCGCCCCGCCGGTGGCGTTTTCATCGCTCGCAGCCGGGTGATGGACGCCGACGACATGGGTCGGGCCACCCGCCGCATGGCCCACGAGATCATCGAGGCCAACGCCGGCCTCGACGACGTGTGTCTCATCGGGCTCCAGACCGGGGGCGTGCCCCTCGTCCGCCGGCTCGCCGACGCGCTCGGCGAGATCGAGGACGTCGAGGTCCCGATCGGTCGGCTCGACGTCGCGTTCCACCGCGACGACATCGGGCTGCGGCCCATGCTGCCCGAGGCCATCACCGACGTGCCCTTCCATCTCGACGGCCAGGTCGTGGTCCTCGTCGACGACGTCCTCTACACCGGCCGCACCATCCGGGCCGCCCTCGACGCCATGACCTCGTTCGGCCGGCCCCGGGCGGTGCAGCTGGCGGTCATGGTCGACCGGGGCCACCGCGAGCTGCCGATCCGGCCCGACTACGTCGGCAAGAACCTGCCGACCCGGCGCGACGAGACGGTCAGCGTCACCGACGACGGCGTCGACCTCGGCGACATGGTGGAGGCGCCCGATGCCTGAACCAGTTCGGCGAGGGCGCCAGCCCGAGGCGTGCACACGAACGGCGCAACGCGGCTCCGTGCAACGGGCACCGTCGAGGAGCGAAGCGACGAGGACGGTGCAAGCATCATGACCGACCTCCTGTCGATCTCGGATCTGGAACGCAGCGAGGTGGAGCAGCTCCTCGACCTCACCGACCATTTCGTCGAGGTGTCGGCCCGCCCCATTCCCAAGGTGCCGGCGCTGCGGGGCAAGACGGTGGTGAGCCTGTTCTACGAGGATTCCACCCGCACCCGGCTGAGCTTCGAGACCGCGGCCAAGCGGCTGTCGGCCGACACCATGAACTTCTCGGTGTCCACGTCGTCGGTGAGCAAGGGCGAGTCGCTGCGCGACACCGCGCTCGCCATCGAAGCCATGGGCATCGACTGCATCGTGGTCCGCCACCGCTCCGCCGGCGTACCGTGGCAGCTCACCCACTGGTTGAACTCAGCGGTCATCAACGCCGGCGACGGCTGGCACGAGCACCCCACCCAGGCGCTGCTCGACTGCTACACGCTGCGCCAGCGACGGGGGAGCCTCGACGGCCTGCGCATCGCCATCGTCGGCGACGTCAAGCACAGCCGGGTGGCCCGTTCCGACATCACGGCGTTCACCAGGCTCGGCGCCGAGGTCGTCGTGGTCGCGCCGCCGACGCTGCTGCCACCCGCCATCGAGACCTACCCGGTCACCGTCTCCCACGACCTCGACGCGGTGATCCCCACGGTCGACGCCGTGTACGTGCTGCGGATGCAACAGGAACGCATGACGGAGGCGCTGCTACCCAGCCTCCGGGAGTACACGGCCACGTACGGTCTCACCAACGAGCGCGCCGAGCGGCTGGATGACGACGCCGTGGTCATGCACCCCGGCCCCATGAATCGGGGCGTGGAGATCGAGGGCGATGTCGCCGACCTCGAGCGGTCGGTGATCGTCGACCAGGTCCGCAACGGCGTCGCGGTGCGCATGGCCGTTCTCTTCCTGCTGCTCGGGTCGGGTTCCGACCTGCTCGCCGTCCCGGAGGCCGAGGCATGACCGCCGATCCCACCTACGTCATCAAGGGCGGCCGTCTGGTCGACGCCACCGGCATCCGCTCCGGCGACGTCGTCATCGGCGCCGACGGCACCATCGTCGCCGTCGGGCCCGACCTCGACGCGGCCCGCACGCTCGACGCGGCCGGCTGCGTGGTCAGTCCGGGCTTCGTCGACATCCACTCCCACCTTCGCCAGCCCGGCAGGGAGGAGGCCGAGACGGTCGAGACCGGCGCCCGGGGCGCGGCCGTGGGTGGCTACACCTGCATCCTCGCCATGCCCAACACCACGCCGGCCATCGACTCCGCCGGTGTGGCACGGGAGGTGCTCGACCTCGGGCGGGCGGCACCGTGTGATGTCCGTACGTCCGGTGCCATCACGGTCGACCGGGCCGGCGAGCGGCTCGCGCCGATGGCCGAGCTCGCCGCCCTCGGTGTGCGGGTGTTCACCGACGACGGCACCGGTGTCCAGGACAACCTGTTGATGCGGCGGGCCATGGAGTACGCGGTGGGGCTCGGCGTCACCCTCGCCCAGCACTGCGAGGACGACGCCCTCTGCAGCGGCGGCCACATGCACGAAGGCGAATGGTCGAGCCGGCTCGGCATCGCCGGCCAGCCGGCCGAGGCCGAGGAGCTGATGGTGATGCGCGACATCGCCCTCGCCCGGCTCACCGGCTGCCGGGTCCACTTCCAGCACCTGTCGACCCAGGGCTCGCTGGCCATGATCGCCGGTGCCAAGGCCGGCGGTCTGCCCGTCACCTGCGAGGCCACCACCCACCACTTCACGCTCACCGACGCCAACTGCGCCACCTACGACCCGATGTTCAAGGTCAACCCGCCGCTGCGGACCGACGACGACGTGGCGGCGGTGAAGGCAGGCATCGCCGAGGGCACCGTCGACTGCATCGCCACCGATCACGCCCCGCACGCCCCCGACACCAAGCACCAGCCCTTCGACGACGCGCCCCCGGGCATGCTCGGCCTCGAGACCGCCCTCGCACTCGCCCTCACCGAACTGGACCTGGAGGTCGACCGGGTCGTCGGTTTGCTGTCGTGGAAGCCGGCCGCCATCATCGGCGTCGACGACCGCCACGGCCTGCCGGTCGCCGAAGGCAATCCCGCCAACCTCTGCGTGTTCGATCCCGAGGAGGAGTGGGTCGTCGACGGTGTCAGCCTGCAGAGTCGCAGCCGCAACACCCCGTACCAGGGCCGCAGGGTCCGCGGACGGGTCCGACACACGATCCTCGAGGGAGATCCGACCGTGATCGACCGGGAGCCGGTCCAATGAGCAATGTCCGCGACGCCGCACTCGTTTTGGCCGATGGCTCGGTCTTCGAGGGCGAGTGGTTCGGGGCAGATCCGGCGGGCGGGTACGCGTCCGGCGAGGTGGTGTTCAACACCGCGCTGTCGGGCTACCAGGAGATCATCACCGACCCGTCCTACGCCGGTCAGATCGTCACCTTCACCTACCCCCACATCGGCAACTACGGCGTGACCCCGGCCGATGACGAGAGCCGGTCGGCGTTCTGCCGTGGGGTGATCGTGCGCGAGCTCGCCCGGCGGCGCAGCAACTGGCGCAGCGAGTCGGACCTCGGCGAGTACCTGGCCCAGCTCGGCGTCCCCGCCATCGGCGGCATCGACACCCGTCGCCTCACCCGGCTCATCCGCGACACCGGTGCCATCCCCGGCGCCTTCGGACCCCTCGACCTCGCCGACGAGGCCATGCTGAAGCAGGCCGCGGCCGACGAGCCCGGTACTGCCGGCGTCGACCTCGTCGCCCAGGTCACGACACCCGAGCGGTACCGCTACGGGTCGGGGCCGCTGCGGGTCGCCGCCTACGACTTCGGCATCAAGACCTCGATCCTCGAACAGCTCGCCGACTTCGCCACCGTCGAGGTGTTCCCGGCGACGGCGCCGGCCGACGAGCTGCGCTCGATCGACCCCCACGGCATCTTCCTCTCCAACGGGCCGGGCGACCCCGAGGTCGTCGGCTACGCCGCCACCGAGATCCGCTCGCTGCTCGACGACGGGTCCACACCGGTGTTCGGCATCTGTCTCGGCCACCAGGTGCTCGCCCTCGCCGCGGGAGCGTCGACGGTGAAGCTGCCCTTCGGCCACCACGGCGGCAACCACCCGGTGCGCGACATCGACAGCGGCCGCATCGACATCACCAGCCAGAACCACAACTTCGCCGTCGACCCGGGCTCGCTCGGCGGCATCGCCGAGATGACGCATGTGAACCTCAACGACGACGTGTGCGAGGGCATGCGCCTGCTCGATGCCAACGCCTGGTCGGTCCAGCACCACCCCGAGGCCGGCCCCGGCCCCCACGATGCCCGCCACCTCTTCCAGCAATTCAAGGAAAGGATGCAGGGCTGATGCCGCGCCGCGACGACATCGAGTCGATCCTCCTGCTCGGATCGGGACCGATCGTGATCGGCCAGGCGTGCGAGTTCGACTACTCGGGCACCCAGGCGTGCAAGGTCCTGGCCGAGGAGGGCTACCGGGTCATCCTGATGAACTCGAACCCGGCCACGATCATGACCGACCCCGAGTTCGCCGACGCCACCTACGTCGAGCCGCTCGACCTCGAACACGCCCGCAAGATCATCGAGCAGGAACAGCCCGACGCGGTGCTGCCCACCCTCGGCGGCCAGACCGGGCTCAATCTGGCCATGGAGCTGTTCGAGGCGGGGATCATCGGCGTCCCGGGCACGCCGGAGATGATCGGCGCCAACGCCGAGGCGATCGGCACCGCCGAGGACCGCGAGCGGTTCAAGGACGCCATGGTCGGCATCGGCCTCGACGTACCGTCGTCGGCCACCGCGCACACCCTCGACGAGGCCCACCAGGTCATCGACCGCATCGGCCTGCCCGTGGTGATCCGTCCCGCCTACATCCTCGGCGGCAAGGGCACCGGCATCGCGTCCACGGTCGAGGAGTTCGAGCGCATGGCCCATCTCGGCCTCGAGGCCAGCCCGATCTCGGAGATCCTCATCGAGGAGTCGATCAAGGGCTGGAAGGAGTACGAGCTCGAGGTCATGCGCGACCGGGCGGACAACTGCGTGATCATCTGCTCGATCGAGAACCTCGACCCGATGGGCGTCCACACCGGCGACTCGATCACCGTGGCGCCGGCCCAGACGCTGTCCGACGTCGAGTACCAGAAGATGCGCGACGCCGCGTTCGCCTGCATCCGGCGGGTCGGGGTGGAGACCGGCGGCTCGAACGTGCAGTTCGCCATCAACCCCGAGAACGGCGACATGGTCGTCATCGAGATGAACCCGCGGGTGAGTCGCTCGAGCGCGCTGGCGTCGAAGGCCACCGGGTTCCCGATCGCCAAGATGGCGGCCAAGCTCGCCGTGGGCTACACGCTCGACGAGATCCCCAACGACATCACCAAGAAGACCCCGGCCAGCTTCGAGCCGGTCATCGACTACGTGGTCACCAAGGTGCCCCGTTGGGCGTTCGAGAAGTTCCCGGGTCAGGGCGACGTGCTCGGCACCTCGATGCAGTCGGTGGGCGAGGCGATGGCCATCGGCCGCACCTTCCCCGAATCGCTCCAGAAGGCGATGCGTTCGCTCGAGCAGGGCCGCCACGGGTTGAACTGCGACCGGGGCGAGGTCCAGCTCGAGGCGCTGTCCGACGACGAGCTGTTGGCCAAGGCCGGCATCGGCACGCCCGACCGGCCGTTCCAGCTCGAGGCGTGCCTGCGCCGGGGCATGTCCGTCGACGACGTGGCCGCGGCCACCAAGGTCGACCCGTGGTTCCTCGACCAGATGTCGCGGATCGTGGAGGAGCGCTCCCATCTGGCCGAGGTCGGGTTCCTCGGCGTCACCCGACGTGATCTGCGCCGGGCCAAGCGCCTCGGCTTCGGCGACGCCCAGCTCGCCTACCTGTGGGGCGTCGACGAGGCCGACGTGCGGGCCCGTCGGCTGGCCGACGACCTGCGCCCCACCTACAAGACGGTCGACACCTGTGCCGCCGAGTTCGACGCGCAGACGCCGTATCACTACTCGACCTGGGAGGACAGCGACGAGGTCGTCGACACCGGTCGGCCCCGCGTCGTGATCCTCGGGTCCGGGCCCAACCGGATCGGCCAGGGCATCGAGTTCGACTACTGCTGCGTGCACGCCAGCTTCGCCCTCGCCGACGCCGGCTACGAGACCGTCATGGTCAACTGCAACCCCGAGACGGTGTCGACCGACTACGACACCTCCGACCGGCTGTACTTCGAGCCGCTCACCCACGAGGACGCGCTCAACATCGTCGAGGCCGAGCAGGCCAGCGGGAACCTCGTCGGGGTGATCGTCAGCCTCGGCGGCCAGACCCCGCTCAAGCTCGCCAACTCGCTGCCCGAGGGCACCGTGCTCGGTACCAGCCCCCACTCCATCGACGTGGCCGAGGACCGCGATCTGTGGAATCGGCTGTGCGCCCGGCTGGAGATCCCCCAGCCGGCCGGTGGCACCGCCACCGACCTGGCCGGCGCTCGCCAGATCGTCGACCGCATCGGTTTCCCTGCCCTGCTGCGCCCGAGCTACGTGCTCGGCGGTCGGGCCATGGAGATCGTCTACGACGACGCCGGGCTCGCTCGAAGGCCATGGAGGAACTGGCCGGCTTCGGGTCGCTCGGGCGCGAAGGCGGCCTGTCGTCCGAGCGTCCCGTGCTCGTCGACCGGTTCCTCGAGGAGGCGGTCGAGGTCGACGTCGACTCGGTCCGCGATCACACCGGCGACATCGTCATCGGCGGCGTGATGGAACACGTCGAGGAGGCCGGTGTCCATTCCGGCGATTCGGCGTGCTCGATCCCGCCTCACTCGTTGTCGGACCAGACCGTGGAGGTGATCGAGGACTACACCCGGCGCATCGCCGAGGCGCTCGAGGTCCAGGGCCTGCTCAACGTCCAGTTCGCCGTGAAGGACGGAGGCTCGGGACGAGACATGGTCTTCGTCATCGAGGCCAACCCGCGGGCGAGCCGGACCGTGCCGTTCGTGGCCAAGGCCACCGGCGTGCCCCTCGTGAAGGTGGCGTCCCGGGTGATGGTGGGAGCGACCCTCGCCGAGCTCCGATCCGAGGGCATGCTCGGCGAGCCGGCCATCCCGAATCGGTGTGGCCAGGGCGGCCACGTCGCGGTGAAGGAGGCGGTCCTGCCGTTCAACCGGTTCCCCGACGCCGACCAGGTGCTCGGACCCGAGATGCGCTCCACCGGCGAGGTCATGGGCATCGACCGCACCTTCGGCCTCGCGTTCGCCAAGGCCCAGGTCGCGGCGGGGGAGCGGTTGCCCGAGAAGGGCGGCGTGTTCTTCAGCCTGGCCGACCGCGACAAGCCCCAGGGTCGCACCGCCGCACGGTCGTTCGTCGACCAGGGTTTCGAGATCATCGCCACCGCCGGCACCGCCGACGACTTCGACGCGGCCGGTGTGCCCGTGGCCGTCCGGGTGGCCAAGCTCAGCGACGACGAGGACGGGCCCACCGCCGTCGACCTCATCGAGGCCGGGGACATCGCTCTGGTCGTCAACTGCCCGCGCGGTCGGGGCCCGCGCGCCGACGGCGACTACATCCGCACGGCCGCGGCCGCCCACCGCATCCCCCTGCTCACCACCGCAGCGGCCGCCGTGGCCGCGGCCGAGGGCATCCGCGACCGCGACCGGATGGACCGCCGCGTGCGTTCCTTGCAGAGTTATCTCGCGACGTGACCGTGGACCTGACGGCGCAGATCGGTTCGGTCACACTCCCGAATCCGGTGATGCCGGCGTCGGGCACGGCGGGATACGGCACCGAGCTCGGTGCCTACGTCGACCTGTCGTCGCTCGGCGCCTTCGTCACCAAGTCGCTCGCTCACTTCGAGTGGCGTGGCAACCCACCGCTGCGCACCCACGGCACCCATGGCGGCATGCTCAACTCGGTCGGGCTCCAGGGGCCCGGCATCGGCGCCTGGCGTCGGGACCAGCTCCCAGAGCTCGTTGGTGCCGGCGCTCGCGTCGTCGTCTCGATCTGGGGGCGGTCGGTGAACGACTACCGACGTGCCGCCGAGCAGCTCGCCGGTTGTCCCGACGAGGTGGTGGCGGTCGAGGTCAACCTGTCGTGTCCCAACACCGAGGCCGGCGGCGCCCTCATCGCCCACGACCCCGAGACGAGCGCACGGGTCATCGAGCAGACCGCGGCCTGTGGCCGGCCGCGGTGGGCCAAGCTCAGTCCCAACACCGAGCGGGTGGTCGAGGTCGCCGGTGCCGTGTACGACGCCGGCGCCGAGGCGGTCACGCTCGTCAACACCGTCTTCGGCATGGGCATCGACCCGGCCACCGGCCGCTACCGGCTGGGCGCCGGTGCGCGTGGCGGTGGACTGTCCGGTCCCGCCATCCACCCGATCGCGGTGCGCATCGTGCACGACGTCCACCGGGCACACCCCGGACTGCCCGTCGTCGGGGTGGGCGGCGTCACGACCGGCGCCGACGCGCTCGAGCTGGTCCGGGCCGGCGCCAGCGCGGTGCAGGTGGGCACGGCCAACTTCGACGACCCGCGCACCACCGCTCGCGTGCTCGACGAGCTGGCCGAGCTGGTCGCCGCCACGGGCGGGGTTTCGGTGCGAACGTTGGTGGGTGTCATCGTCGCGGAATGATCGTCGATGGTGTCAGCCACGCCTTCGGTGACCGCACGGTCCTGTCCGACGTGCACCTCGAGGTGCCGCCCGGGCGGGTCGTGGGTCTGCTCGGACCGAACGGGGCCGGCAAGACCACGCTGCTGCGGATCCTGTTCGGAGTGCTCGCGCCCGATGCCGGCGATGTGCGATGGAAGGGCCGGGCCGCCACCGTCGCCGACCGTCGCGAATGGGGCTACATGCCCCAGGAGCGTGGCCTGTACCGCGACATGCGGATGCTCGATCACCTGGTCTGGTTGGCCGAGCTCCACGGTCTGACGGCGGCGGAAGGCCGCGCGAAGGCCGAGGCGTTGCTCGAGGACCTGGGCGTCGCCGAGCGGGCGGGCGACGAGATCAAGGAGCTCTCCGGCGGCATGGCCCAGCGGGTGCAGCTCGCCGCGGCGATGGTGCACGACCCGTCGGTCCTGGTGCTCGACGAGCCCTTCGCCGGCCTCGACCCGACCGCGGTCGGCTTCCTGTCCGACTTGGTCACCGGCCACGCCGAGCGGGGCGGGCACGTGCTGTTCTCCAGCCACCAGCTCGATCTCGTCGAGGACCTGTGCGAGACCATCACCATGATCGACCATGGCCGCGTCGTGCTCGAGGGTGAGGTCCGCGAGCTCAAGGAGCACAGCGAGGAACGCCGCCTCTGGGTCGACATCGACGTCGACGAGGAAGCCGCGGCGCACGCCGGGACGCGGATCACCACCCAGGATGCGAGTGGCACCCGCGTGGCGCTGCCGCCCGGTGCCGACGCCCTCGGCGTGCTCGACGACCTTCGCCACCACGCGCACATCACCGAGTTCCGGGTCGAGGGCCCGACCCTGTCAGAGCTGTTCCGCGACGCCACCGGTCAGCGCAGCAAGGACGCCGGCGGATGAACGGCACCACGCAGTTCCGACTCGTCGTCAAGCGGGAGGTCACCGAGAGCTTCCGTCGCACGTCGGTCAGGATCCTCATCGGTGTCCTGCTGGTGGCGGCCAGCCTCGGCGTGATCCTGCCCGAGGTCATCGGCGGTGGCGGACCCCCGTCCTACGACGTGTACGTGGACGAGGCCGTGCCCGAGGAGGTCACCGCGCAGCTGCCCTCGATCGCCGAGGCCCAGGACGCCGAGGTCACCCTGGTCGTCCCCGGTGACCTCGAGGCCGACGACCCGCGAACCGCCGTAGAGGAACGCGAGCTCGACGCCGCCATCCTGCCGGGGGAGCGGACGACCGTGGTCGTGGAGGAGGACCGGTCCGACCCGCTGGTGAGCATCGTCGGCCAGGCCGCCTCGACCCCGGCGCTCACGGCGCGGCTCGAGGCGGCCGGGTTGAACGCCGAGGTGGCCTCGACGCTGGCCAGCACCCCGTCGATCCAACTCGTGCGCGTCGACGACGAGGATCAGTCCGAGCGGCGGGGCGTGGCGTCGCTGGCCTCGATCGTTCTCTACTTCGCGCTCCTCACGGTCACGATCCAGGTGGCCAACGGCACCGCCATCGAGAAGGCGAGCCGGATCAGCGAGGTGCTCCTCGCGGTGGTCCGACCGGGCACGCTGCTGTTCGGAAAGGTCGTCGGCGTCGCCCTCGTCGCGCTGAGCGGCGTGGTGGCGCTCGTCGTACCCGTGCTGGTGAAGGGCGCGCTCGGTGGCTCGTTGCCGGCCGCGGCGCTGCCGTCGATCGGGATCTCCCTCGTGTTCTTCGTGTTCGGCCTCGCGCTGTGGGCGCCGCTCGCCGGGATGTTCGGTTCGATGGTCGAGCGCCAGGAGGAGGTGGGCACGGCCATGCAGCCGTTGACCATCGTCCTGATCGGCGCGTTCCTGGTGGCCACGGCGACGCCCGACTCCCTCCTCGGGGCCGTGTTGGGATACCTACCCGTCACCTCGCCGATCGTCGAGCCGACGCGGATCGCCTACGGCGCGTCGTCACCGGTCGAGGCCGTGGTCTCGGGCCTGCTGCTGGTCGTGGGCGCGGTGCTGGCGGTGCGCGTCGGGGGCGGCGTCTACCGGCGCTCGATCGTCCGCACCGGTCGTCGTCTCCGGCTCAGCGAGGTCTTCTGACCCTGCTGGTCCCGCCGGTTCGTCGCCCGAGGTGGCAGGCTGTGGCCCCACGAGGCCGGCGGCACGAGGGAGGGCGACCCCATGAGCACGATCGAAGCCGAAGCACCCCAGGAGGTGCGTGACCGGCTCTGCATCGCCCTCGACACCGACGACCTCGTGGCGGCGCGTCGCATGGCCCGCGACGTGGCGCCCTGGTTCGGCACGGCCAAGATCGGCCTCGAGCTGTTCACGTCCGCCGGTCCCGATGCGGTGGTCGCCATGCAGGAGCTCGGGCTCAAGGTCTTCGTGGACCTGAAGCTCCACGACATCCCCACCACGGTGCAGCGGGCCGCACGCGTGCTCGGCTCGTTGGGCATCGACTTCCTGACGTTCCACGCCCACGGTGGCGTCGAGATGCTCCAGGCGGGTGTCGAGGGCGTGATCGAAGGCGCGGAATCGGCCCAGGTCCCGGTCCCGACCCCGTTGGCGGTCACCGTGCTCACCTCCGACGACACCGCGCCGACGCACGTCTTCGCCAAGCGGGTCGAGAGCGCGATCGGGGCCGGCTGCGCCGGCCTGGTGTGTGCCGTCGCCGACGTCGCCGAGGCCCGGGCCATGCAACGGTCGCTGTTCATCGCCGCCACGGGGATCCGGGCTCCCGGCCAACCCGCCCACGACCAGCGGCGGGTCGCCACCCCGGGCGACGCATTCACCGCCGGCGCCGACCTCGTGGTCCTGGGCCGGTCGATCTCGCTCAGCGACGACCCGGCCGGCACCGCCGCCGCCCTCGTCGACAACACCCTGTCCTGAGAGGGCCGCAGCGCTCGCAGTTGCCGATGGAGCGGGGGAGGCGTCGGGAGCGCGCCGGCACGCCGGTGCGAGCAGCCGACGGCGCAACGAGGATCGAACGGCCCGCAAGGGCCGGAGGACGAGTGAGCTTGAGTACAGTCTCTTCGCATGCCGCAGCCCCCCTCGCTCACCCCGCAACAGCGCCAGGCCGCGCTCGCCAAGGCCGCTGAGGCCCGGCGCGCCCGCGCCGAGCTCAAGGAACGTCTGAAGATGGGTTCGATCACGCTGCCCGAGCTGCTCGAGCAGGCCGCCGACGACGACACGGTCGGCAAGATGAAGGTCCTCGCCGTGCTCGAGTCGCTGCCCGGCGTGGGCAAGGTGAAGGCCCGTCGGACGCTCGAGGAGCTCGACATCTCCGACACCCGCCGGGTGCGGGGGCTGGGCGACCAGCAGAAGCGCAAGCTACTCGACGCGTTCTCCTAGCTCGCCGGTGAACATCGTCGTCTCCGGCCCTGGTGGTGCCGGCAAAGGGACCGTCGTCGACGCGCTCCTCGCCCGGCACCCCGACATCTGGCTCAGCCGCTCCTGGACCACCCGCGCCCGTCGCCCGGGCGAGGCCGAGGACGCCTACGTCTTCGTCGACCGCGCCACCTTCGACGCCAACATCGAGGCCGGCGGGTTCCTCGAGTGGGTCGAGTTCCTCGACTATCGCCAGGGGACGCCGCTGCCCTCGACCCCCGAGGGCACCGACGTGCTGTTCGAGGTCGACGTCGCGGGCGCCCGGGCCATCCGCGAGCTCGACGAAGATTCGTTGCTGGTGTTCATCGACACCCCCGACGTCGATGTCCAGCGTGCCCGGCTCCAACAGCGGGGCGACGCCCCCGCGGTCGCCGAGGCCAGGGTGCAACGGGGGCGCGACGAGCGACTCGCTGCCGCTGAGCTCGGCATGCAGGTGGTGGTGAACGACACCGTCGCCGGGACGGTCGACGAGCTCGAACGTCTGATCGACGAAGCCCGGACGAGCCCCTGAAATCGGGGATCGGGACGGGTCACTGCTACCGTTGTGGATTCGTCGACACCCCGCGAGTCGCGTGACCCGCGGCCGAACACGCCCGGAGGACCGGACCGATGGCCGAGCGCCACGACACGATGATGAACCCACCGATCGAGGAGCTCCTCGATCGGTCCGACTCCAAGTTCCGTCTCGTCACGCTGGCCTCCACCCGCGCCCGGCAGATCAACTCCTACTTCAACGCCGTCGGCAGCGGGGGACTGGGCTCCCAGGTCCCGCCCCAGGTGCCGTCCGTGTCCCGCAAGCCCCTGTCGATCGGGTTCGAGGAGATCGCTGCCGGCAAGATCCTTCCCGTGTACGGCGAGGCCCTCGTCGCCAAGCGTGAGGCCGAAGCGGCTGCAGCCGCCGAGCGCCTCGCCGCTGCCGAGGCCCGCGACGACGTCGACGAGGAGTAGCGCCGCTCCGGCGGTCGATGCCGATGCTGTCGGGAAAGCGTGTCGTCCTCGGGGTGACCGGAGGCATCGCGGCCTACAAGGCCGTGGAGGTGTGCCGACGACTCGTGGATGCCGGCGCCCACGTGGCCCCGGTGATGACCGAGGGCGCCACCCGCTTCGTGGGTGAGGTCACGCTGTCGGCACTGGCCAGCGAGTCCGTCCAGACCTCGCTGTGGGACGAGCCCAGCCCGATCCCGCACACCCGGCTCGGCCAAGGTGCCGACCTGGTCATCGTCGCCCCGGCCACGGCCCGGCTGCTGTCGGACCTGCGCACCGGCCGCTCGGACGATCTCCTCACCGCCACGCTCCTGGCTACCCGCGCGCCGGTGCTGGTGGCGCCGGCGATGCACACCGAGATGTGGGAGCACCCGTCGGTGGCCGACAACCTCGACGTGCTCCGTGCCCGCGGCGTGCACGTCGTCCCGCCCGAGGAGGGTCGCCTCGCCGGTGGCGACATCGGTGCCGGCCGCCTCGCCGATCCGGCCACCATCGTCGAAGCCGCCGTGAAGATCCTCGCGACCCCCGCCGGTGCCGACGGCGACCTCGCCGGCCAGTCGGTGCTCGTCACCGCCGGCGGCACCCGCGAACCCATCGACCCGGTGCGCTTCATCGGCAACCGGTCATCGGGCAAGCAGGGCTTCGCGCTGGCCGAGGAGGCCGCCGCACGCGGCGCTCGGGTCACCGTCGTGGCCACCCTGTCGCGGCCCGTGTCGGCCGGGATCGAACTGGTCCTGGTGGAGACGGCCGACGAGATGCACGAGGCCGTGATGGCCCGGTCGGCGTCGAGCGACGTGGTGATCATGGCCGCCGCGGTCGCCGACTTCCGGCCCACGCTCGTGGCCGACACCAAGATCAAGAAGGCCGGGGGCGTGCCCGAGGTCCGGCTCGAACCCACCGTCGACATCCTCGCCGCCCTCGGTGGTGCCAAACACGCTGGTCAGACGCTCGTGGGCTTCGCCGCCGAGACCGATTCGGTGCGGGACAACGCCGCCTCGAAGCTGACCGCGAAGGGCGCCGACATCATCGTCGCCAATGACGTCTCCTCGCCCGGCGCAGGATTCGAGCACGACACCAACGAAGTCGTCATTTTGACTTCCACCGGTACCCAGGAAGTAGCACAGGCTGAGAAGCGGGTCATCGCACGAGCGGTGCTCGACGCCATTACATCGATCAGGAGAGAAGTACATGAGTAGCTTCACGTTCACGTCCGAATCCGTCTCGGAGGGCCATCCCGACAAGATGGCCGACCAGATCTCGGACGCGATCCTCGACGAGATCCTGACGACCGATCCGATGGCCCGCGTCGCGTGCGAGACCATGGTGACCACCGGGCTCGCCATCGTCTCGGGCGAGATCACGACCACCGCCTACGTCGAGATCGCCGACATCGTGCGTCGCACGATCAAGGAGATCGGCTACGACCGCGAGTCGATGGGCTTCGACGGCAACACCTGTGGCGTGATGACCTCGATCGACCCGCAGAGTCCCGACATCGCCCAGGGCGTGGACAAGGCCTACGAGACCCGCACGGGCGTCCGCGAAGACGAGATCGACGATCAGGGCGCCGGCGACCAGGGCATGATGTTCGGCTACGCGTGCGACGAGAACGACGCGATGATGCCCACGCCGGTCCACCTCGCACATCGCCTCCTCGAGCGCCTCGCCGAGGTCCGTCGGGCCGGGATCCTCCCGTACCTGCGGCCCGACTCCAAGAGCCAGGTCACCCTCGACTACGAGGACGGCCAGCCCAAGGAACTCAAGACCGTGCTGATCTCCACCCAGCACGCCCCGGGCCACGACGGCGAGACCCTGATCAAGCCCGACCTCCTCGAGGAGGTCATCCGACCGACGCTGCCCGAGCAGTTCGCCGACGACGACTTCCAGGTGCTGGTCAACCCGACGGGCACCTTCGAGCTCGGCGGCCCCCACGCCGACTGCGGCCTCACCGGCCGCAAGATCATCGTCGACACCTATGGCGGCTGGGCCCGCCACGGCGGCGGTGCGTTCTCCGGCAAGGACCCGTCCAAGGTCGACCGCTCGGCCGCGTACGCCACCCGCTGGGTGGCCAAGAACCTCGTGGCCGCGGGTGCCGCCAAGCGCTGCGAGGTCCAGGTCGCCTACGCCATCGGCGTGAGCCACCCCGTATCGATCATGGTCGAGACCTTCGGCACCGAGAACGTCGATCCGGCCAAGATCGAGGCCGCCGTGCGCGAGGTCTTCGACCTCCGGCCCGGTGCGATCCTGCGTGACCTCGACCTGCGCAAGCCGATCTACCGCAAGACCGCGGCATACGGCCACTTCGGTCGCACTGGCGAGCCCGGCGAGTTCCCGTGGGAGCAGATCAACAAGGTCGACGACGTGAAGTCGGCCCTCGGCCTGTAGATGTCCCGGACGAATGCGGAGCATTCGTCATCGAACCCGAAGGGTTCGCGCGACCGACGGTCGCACGTCGTCCGGGTACTGCCCGACCAGACGGGTCTCACCAAGACCTTCGACTACCTCGTCCCGCCCGATCTCGTCCCCGAGGCGTGGGCGGGACGAGTCGCGCCGGGGACCATGGTGCGGGTCGCCCTCGGCCCTCGTCGGGTGGGGGCCTGGGTGGTCGAGGTCGGCGTCGAGCCGCCCGCCGACGTCGACCTGCGCCCGATCGCCAAGATCAGCGGACACGGGCCGTCGGCCGAGATCATCGACCTGGCCCGCTGGGCCCGTTGGCGCTGGGCCGCCCGCACGCCGGTGCCGTTCCTGCGGACGGCATCGCCCGAGCGGATGGTCGGCGCCCTGGCACCAGCGGGTGTCCGGCGCCACCCCGTGCCGCCGTGCGACGACGAGGTCATCCAGGGCGCGTTCGCCGACCAGCCCACCGTCCTGCGGCTGCCGCCCACCGCGGACATGATCCCGGTGGTGCAGGCGGCGGCGTCGTTCGGCGACCCGCTGCTGGTGTGCACGTCGCGTCGCCAGGCCACCGCGGTCGCCCGGCGCCTGGAGCGTGCGGGTGTGCCCACCGTTCTGCACCCGGCCGGTTGGGAGCGGGCCGCGGCCGGAGGCGTGGCCGTGGTGGGGACCCGGGCCTCGGTGTGGGCCACCATGCCCTCGCCTGCGGCCATCGTGGTGTTCGATGAGCACGACGAGGTCCACCAGGAGGAACGGACCCCGACCTGGCACGTCCGCGACGTGGCGCTCGAGCGGGCCCGGCGCCTCGGTATCCCGTGCGTGCTGACCTCGCCGATGCCCTCGCTCGAGGCCCTGGACCGGGCGGCGCTGGTCACGGTCGACCACGGCCGAGAACGCCACGGGTGGCCTCGCGTGGTCGTCGCCGACCGGCGAGAGGAGGACCGGGCCCGCAACGCCCTCTTCTCACCCACGCTGGCGTCGCTGGTGCACTCCGATGACCGGGTGGTCTGCGTGCTCAATCAGAAGGGACGGGCGTCGCTGCTGGCCTGCGACGCGTGCGGCGACGTCGCCCGGTGCGCCGAGTGCGACGCGGCCGTGCAGCGCCCCGGCGACGAGCTCCACTGCCGGCGGTGCGGCACCACCCGGCCGGTGGTCTGCGGTCGTTGCGGCAGCACCCGCCTCAAGACGGTCCGCATGGGGGTCAGTCGAGTGCGCGACGACCTCGAGGCCCTCGCTGGTGAGCCGGTGGTGGAGATCACCGCCGACACACCCGACGCCGTGGTCGGCGACGCCCGCCTTGCCGTCGGTACCGAGGCCGTGCTCCACCGCGTGACCAGCGCCGACGTGGTGGCCTTCCTCGACCTCGACCAGGAGCTCCTCGCGCCACGGTACCGGGCCGCCGAGCAGGCCCTGGCGCTGCTGGTCCGGGCCGCCCGACTCGTGGGCGATCGTCACGGGACGGGGCGCCTGTTGCTCCAGACACGCGCCCCCGACCACGAAGTCGTCCGGGCCGCCCTCGAAGGCGACCCCACCCTGGTGAGCGACGCCGAACGGGCCCGCCGGCTCGACTTCGGCTTCCCACCGGTGACGGCGATGGCCGAGGTGGGCGGCGCCGCCGCTGACGAGTTCATCGAGCGGCTCGAGTCCCTGGATGCCCCCGAGGTGCAGTCGATCGGGCCGGTGGACGGGACCTGGCAGGTGCGTGCTCCCGACCACACCGCCCTGTGTGACGCCCTGGCGGCCGTCGAACGTCCATCGGGGCGCCTGCGCCTCGTGGTCGACCCGCTCCGCTCCTGAGCGCGCACCGGGCGGCTCAGGCTGCGCCGACGTGGAGGAGGCGGTAGCCCTGCTTCGAGGCCAGCCGCTCGACAGGGTGCCCCTGGTCGGCGAGCCAGTGGTGCAGTGAGTCGGCCCCGAGGTGGCGGTTGACGACGAGTACGGCGATGCCGGCCGGGGCGAGCTGGCCCAGCCGGTGCGTCAGCAGGTCGTGGAGCCCGGGCTTGCCGATGCGGATCGGCGGGTTCGACCAGATGAGGTCGAAGGGACCCTCGACCTCGTCCGGAGCCACGGTGGTCACGTTGTCGAGCCGGAGGGCGGCAGCGTTCGCCGCGGTCAGCGCCCGGGCGCGCTCGTTGACGTCGGTGGCCACGACGGTGGCGGCGGGCGCGAGCGTGGCCAACACGACCGCGATCGGTCCGTAGCCGCATCCCAGGTCGAGGAAGCGTCCTGACGCCGGTGGGTCGGGGGCCCGGTCGAGCAGCAGCGCGGTGCCGGGGTCGATGCGGCCGGGGGAGAACACTCCCCGATCGGCGGTCAGCGCCACGTCGAGGCCCCGACCGCGCAGGGCGACGGTGGTGGGACGTGAGCCCGCCGCCGGGGACGGACTGAAGTAGTGGTCGTCTCTTGGCTCGCCTGCGGGGCACACCGGGACCGACGGTAGCCTCGGTCCCGTGAGTGCCCCGTACACCATCCGTGTGGTCGGCGACCCGGTGCTTCGCTCGGCGGCGACCGAGATCACCGACATCGATGGTCGCCTGGCCAAGCTCGCCGACGACATGCTGGAGACCATGTACGACGTCCCCGGGCTGGGTCTCGCGGCACCCCAGATCGGCGTGGGTCGGCGCCTGTTCGTCTACGACCTCGATCCCGAGCACCGCGGCGACCCGCACGTGCTCGTCAACCCGCGCATCGTCGAGACCCGGGGCGAGTGGGCCTACGACGAGGGCTGCCTGTCGATCCCCGGCATGTCGTTCGAGATCATCCGCCCCAAGGAGGTGCACCTCGTGGGCGTCGACCTCGACGGCAACGAGGTGTCCATCGAGGCCGACGAGATCACGGCGCGGCTCTTCCAGCACGAGCTCGACCATCTCGACGGGGTCCTCATGACCGAGCGCATGGATCCCGACACCAAGAAGCAGGCGCTCCGCGAGATCCGCGCCATGCGCGACCGCCTCGAGGGCGATGGCGCCGCCAACGGGTCCTCGAAGGGTCTGCACTTCGGTTGACATGACCTCTGCAGGAGCGGCCGGGCGCGCCGACACCGACCTGCCCCGCCTCGCCTACCTGGGCTCGCCCGAGCTGTCCGTGCCCCCGCTGCGGGCGCTGGTGGCCGCCGGCTTCCCGGTCGAGATCGTGGTGACCAACCCTGACCGGCGCCGCGGCCGTGGCGGGTCGACCACGCCGACACCGGTCAAGGCGGCCGCCACCGAGCTGGGCCTGCCCGTGACCCACGAGGTCGACACCGTGCTGGGTGCCGGTCTCGACCTCGGCGTGGTCGTGGCGTTCGGCCAGATCATCCGGCCGCACGTGCTGGCCGAGCTGGCCATGGTCAACCTCCACTTCTCGCTGTTGCCGCGATGGCGAGGGGCCGCGCCGGTCGAGCGGGCCGTGCTCGCCGGCGACGCGGTCACCGGCGTCGACCTCATGGACGTCGCCGAGGGTCTCGACACCGGCGGCATCCGTGCGCGGGCCGAGCTCGAGATCGGCGACGACGAGACGGTCGACGAGCTCCGGGGGCGTCTCGTCGAGGCCGGCACGGAGCTGCTGGTGACTGTGCTCCGCGATGGCCTGCCCCCAGCCCGACCCCAGGACGGCACCCCCACCTACGCCGACAAGATCACCGCCGACGACCTCCACATCGACTGGGACGCGCCCACCGAGCACATCCACCGGCAGGTGCGGGTCGGTGGAGCCTGGACCACCTGGGACGGCGAACGGTTCAAGGTGTGGCGCACCGCGCGGCCGGTCACCGGCGACGGCATCGTCCATCCGACCGGCGACGGCGAGATCGAGCTGCTCGAGGTCCAACCGGCCGGCAAGTCCCGTATGGACGCGGCAGCGTGGGCCAACGGCGCCCGCTGGACCGCTGACGATCGGCTGGGCACGTGACCGCGGAGGCGACGCGCGACCTGGGCGTGGAGACCCGCCGGGCGGCTCTCGAAGCACTGCTGCGTGTCGAGAACGACGGCGCCTACGCCAACCTGGCCACCGACGCCATTCTCGAGCGTTCCGGCCTCGAGCCCCGCGACCGGGGGTTCGTGACCGATCTGGTCTACGGCACGTGCCGGATGCAACGTGGCTGTGACCACCTCGTCGACCGGCATCGTCGGGGTGAGGTGAGCACGCGCGTGCGCGTCGCCCTGCGGCTCGGCGCCTACCAGCTCGCCTTCGGTGGGGTGGCGGCCCACGCATCGGTCAGCGCCACCGTGGGGGCCTCGCCCCGGCCGGCACGCGGCCTGGTGAACGCGGTGCTGCGCCGGGTGGCCGACGACGTGGCCGACGGCGTCGCCTGGCCCGACGAGGCGACCAGACTGTCGTATCCCGACTGGATCGTGCGAGAGCTCCAGGAGTTCCTCGGCTCCGAGCGTGCCCACGTCTGTCTCGGGGCCATGAACGTGCCGGCCACCACCCACGTCCGGGCCGATGGCTATGTCCAGGACGTGGCGTCACAGGCCGTGATCGAGGCCGTCGCTGCCCAGCCCCACGACCGGGTGCTCGACCTGTGTGCGGCGCCGGGTGGCAAGGCCACGGGCATCGCCGCCGCATCCGGCGCCGTGGTCGCGGCCGATCGGTCGACCACCCGGGCGCCGCTGGTCCGCGACAACGCCCGCTCGACCGGTACCCGGGTGCCCGTCGTGGTCGCCGACGGTCATGACGCCCCGTTCCCGCCCGCGAGCTTCGATCGGGTCCTGGTCGACGCCCCGTGTTCCGGGCTGGGGGTGTTGCGCCGCCGGCCCGATGCTCGGTGGCGGATCGATGTCGACGCCCCAGCCCGCCTCGCCGGCCTCCAGCGCGAGTTGCTCGACGAGGCCGCCCTGCTGGTGGCCCCCGACGGGTTGCTCGTCTACTCGGTGTGCACGCTGACCCGGGCCGAGACCGATGAGGTGGTGGGCGACGTCGACCTGCCGGCCGGCTTCGAGTTCGGCGAGCGGACCGTCATCTCACCGGACGAGGACCGCGACGGCATGTTCGTGGCCACCTGGTGGCGCCGACCGGTTCCGTAGGATCGCGGGATGAACCCGAGCGAGGCCAAGATGAATCCGGCCAAGATCCTGACCGTGTCCGATGGCGTCGTCGACGGGACGCGAGACGACAAGTCCGGCGAGGTCGTCGCCGAGCATCTCGGCGCGCACGGCTTCGACATCGTCGACCGCCGGGTGGTCGCCGACGGCATCGAGTCGGTCGCCCGGTCGCTGCGGGAGCTGACCGAGGACTTCGCCGGGCTGGTGGTCACCACGGGCGGAACCGGGTTCGGGCCCCGCGACCTCACCCCGGAAGGCACCCGCGCGGTCCTCGAGCGCGAGGCCCCCGGCCTCGCCGAGGCGATGCGCCTCGTCAATCCGCTCGGCCGGCTCTCGCGACAGCGGGCCGGCACCATCGGTACTGCCCTCGTCCTGAACCTGCCCGGGTCGTCGAAGGGCTGCATCGAGTGTCTCGACGCGGTGCTCGACGTGGTCCCCCACGCCCTCGAGCTCCTGCGGGGCGAACGCCCCCACTGACGCCACGGCGCCGACGGATGGGCGCGCTTGGCTTGCCCCTGATCCGCTCGCCTCCTCAGACCATGCGCAGCTGCTCGCTGTGATCGGTCGGTACGGCGGCCGCAGCCTCGCGGAGGCGTTCGGCGGGCTGGTCGCCGTCGTGGACGACGGCGAAGGCGCCGACGGGGACGCCCGAGGACACGTCGCGCGCCCAGGTCTCGGCGAGTCGCTGGAACACGGCCGTGGGAGCCTCGGGGTGGCCGGCCACGATGAGGGCGACCGGAACGCCCTCGGGTGTGACCGAGACGTGGTCCTGGGCCCGCCGACCCGCGGCGAGCACACGGCCGAGCGTGACGCGGTGGTCGAGACGGAAGACGTCGTCCCAGTCGTCCTGGATGTCGGCGGTGGGGAGCACGTCGGCGCAGAGGATGGCGTCGCCGACCTCGAGCTCGTCGGCCGCGAGCTGGAACGAGCGCCAGGCCTCGAGGCCGCTCACGGACAGGGTGGTGGGCGCAGGCAGGGCGCTCGTCACCCGTGCCACCGATCGACGCCGTTCGTTCGGCAGGTCGAGCTCGACGGCGAGGTCGGCGAACACCCGGCCGAGGTGCTCGAAGTCGGGCTTGGTCACGACGGCGTCGGCGCCGGCGTCGTGGAGGATCGTGAGATCGGACGTGTACGCGGAGAAGACCACGATCTTCACCTCGTCGCCCTCGGCGCGCACCTCGCGGATGACGTCCTCGCCGCTGCCGGCCCGGAGGGCGAGGTCGACCACGATCACGTCGGGTCGGTAGCGCCCGATCACCTCCAGGGCGGTATGCGGCGAGTCGGCTTCGCCGACAACCTCGAAGGACGCATCGGCCAGCACCCGTTGGATCACGCTGCGGACGAGCGCGTCGTCATCGCACACGACGGCGCGCGCTGGCATCGTCGCGACGTCCTCGGCGGTGGCGTCGTCCACGGTCATTCCTCGCCCTTCAGGGGCTTCCGCGGCCGGATCCTAACCCTGCGCTCATGGGAAGCGGGTGAGGGTCCGCCGGTAGCCTCGGCGTGGTGACCGATGCCGATGCGATGCGCCACGCGATCGAGGTCGCCGCCGGGGCCCGCGTGGTCGCCCATCCCAATCCGTGGGTGGGATGCGTGCTGCTGACGCCGAGTGGACGCGTGGTCGAGGGCGCCACCCGACCGCCGGGCGAGGCCCATGCCGAGCGGGTGGCGCTCGACGCGGCCGGCCCCGACGCGACTGGTGCGACCGTCGTGGTGACCCTCGAGCCGTGCTCGTTCCAGGGCCGCACCGGCCCGTGTGCCGACGCCCTGGTCGAGGCGGGCGTGCGGCGGGTCGTGGTCGGTGTGCTCGACCCCGACCCGCGTGTGGCCGGCACGGGTGTCCGCCGATTGCAGGAGGCCGGCATCGAGGTGACGGTCGGCGTGCTCGCCGCCGAGGTCGAGGACCAGCTCACCGCGTACCTCCATCAGCGTCGCACCGGTCGGCCCTACGTCGTGACCAAGTTGGCCGCCAGCCTCGATGGGCGGACCGCCGCCCCGGACGGGACGAGCCGGTGGATCACCGGTGCCGAGGCCCGCACCGACGCCCACCGGCTGCGGGCCGAGAGCGATGCCGTGCTCGTGGGGGCCGGCACCGTCCGGGCCGACGATCCCGCCCTCACGGTCCGCCACGTCGAGGGACCCGAGCCCGAGCGGATCGTGCTCGGGGTCGCCCCGCCCGATGCCGCGGTCCGACCCTGCCGCGAGGTGCGCGGTCCGCTCGATCAGTTGCTCGACGGCCTGGGACGGGAGGGCATGGTGCAGGTGCTGGTCGAGGGCGGCGCCACCGTCATCGGCGACCTCCACCGGGCGGGCCTGGTCGACCGCTACGTGCTCTATCTCGCGCCGGTCCTCTTCGGCGGCGACGACGCCCTGGGGCTCTTCGCCGGCCCGGGGGCGGCGACCATCGACGACGCCTGGCGGGGGAGCATCGAGGCGATCGAGAGGCTCGGGGCCGACGTGCGCGTCGATCTGGTACCGGGACCGACGACCGACCAAAACTAGAACGTGTTCTAGTTTCGTGGGGTAGGCTGGCGCCGATGTTCACCGGGATCGTCGAAGAGCTCGGAACCGTGGTCGGCTTCGACGGCGGCATCCTGCGGATCGCCGCCGGCGAGGTCCTCGCCGACGCCGAGGTCGGCGCATCGCTCGCGGTCAACGGGTGCTGCCTGACCGTCACCGCCTTCGAGCGCGGCGAGCCCGGGTGGTGGGAGGCCGACGTCTCCCACGAGACCCTGCGCCGGACCGACCTCGGCGTGCTCGAGCCCGGGGCGCCGGTGAACCTCGAGCGGCCGGTCCGGGCCCAGGATCGCCTCGGCGGCCACATCGTCCAGGGCCACGTCGACGCCGTCGGCGAGATCGTCGAGCCCGTGCCCGACCTGCGGGTCCGGATGCCTCGCGACCTCCTGCGCTACGTGGTCGTCAAGGGCTCGGTCACTGTCGACGGCGTCAGCCTGACCGTCGTCGACGTCCTCACCGACGGCTTCACCGTGGCGGTCATCCCCCACACCGCCGGGGTCACGACGCTGGGCTCGAAAGGGCCCGGCGATCCCGTCAATCTCGAAGTCGACGTCACCGTGAAATACGTTGAGCGGCTCCTGACCTGGAAGGAAGCCGGCTCCGTCGGCCCTGGCGGGCCTCGTCGCAAGACGAATGCTCCGCATTCGTCATCATCAGAGAAGGTGGACCCATGAGTTTCGCCCGCATCGAAGACGCCGTCAACGCCATCGGCCGCGGCGAGATCGTCATCGTCGTGGACGACGAGGACCGCGAGAACGAGGGCGACCTCATCATGGCGGCCGAGTACGCCACTCCCGAGGCCATCGCGTTCTTCCTCCACCACACTTCGGGCTACATCTGCGCACCGGTCACCCGGGCCCGGGCCCGCGAGCTCGACCTCAACATGATGGTGCAGGAGAACACCGAATCGATGCGCACCGCGTTCACGGTGTCGGTCGACGTGCGACACGAGACCACGACCGGGATCTCGGCCTTCGACCGCGCCGCCACGATCCAGGCGCTGGTGAACCCGTCGACGCGGCCCGGCGATCTCGCTCGCCCCGGGCACGTCAACCCGCTCGTCGCCCGCGACGGCGGCGTTCTCAAGCGCGCCGGCCACACCGAGGCCGCCGTCGACCTGGCCCGTATGGCCGGCCTCTACCCGGCCGGGGTGCTGTGCGAGATCGTCGACGAGAAGAAGATGGACATGGCCCGGGTCCCGGAGCTCACGCGATTCGCCGAGGAGCACGACCTGCTCCTGATCTCGATCGCCGACATGATCCGCTATCGGCGCAAGACCGAGAAGCTGGTCAAGCGGGTGGCCGAGGCCCGAATCCCCACCGAGTTCGGCGACTTCGCCTGCTACGTCTACGAATCGACCCTCGACGGTGAGGAGCACGTCGCCCTCGTCCGCGGCGCCGTGGCCGGCGAGCAGGACGTACTCGTGCGGGTCCACAGCGAGTGCCTCACCGGTGACGCGTTCGGCTCGTTGCGCTGCGACTGCGGCCCTCAGCTCCACAAGGCCATGGCCCAGATCGCCGCCGAGGACCAGGGCGTCGTGGTGTACCTGCGCGGCCACGAGGGTCGGGGCATCGGCATCGCCCACAAGATCCGCGCGTACTCGTTGCAGGAGCAGGGCCAGGACACCGTGCAGGCCAACGAGTCGCTCGGCCTTCCTGTCGACAGTCGCGAGTACGGCATCGGCGCCCAGATCCTCGTCGACCTGGGCATCACCACCATGCGGATCCTCACCAACAACCCGTCCAAGCGGGGCGGGCTCGAGGGCTTCGGGCTCACCATCACCGACCGGGTGCCCATCGAGTCGGTGCCCAACCCCGAGAACATCGAGTACCTCCGCACCAAGCGCGAGCGCATGGGCCATCTGCTCGAAGGCCTCGACGACGTCCTATGACTCACTCGTCCTCCGGCCCCTGGGGGCCGCTCGATCCTCGTTTCGTTGCCGGCTGCTCGCACCGGCGTGCCGGCGCGCTCCCGACGCCGGCCTTCGGGCAGGATTGAGCCGCTGTGGCCTCGGGAGACGATCGAGCCGCCGCTCCTGACGGGCTCGACGGGACCGGCCTGCGCATCGGACTGGTGAAGGCCCGGTGGAACGCCGAGATCGTCGACCGTCTCGAGGCCGGCGTCGACCGGGGCCTGCTCCACCTCGGCGTCCCGGCCTCCGACATCGTGGTCGAGTCGGTCCCGGGCAGCTTCGAGGTGCCGATGGGTGCCCGCATCCTCGCCACCAGCGGCGAGGTCGACGCCATCGTCACCATCGGCTGCGTGATCCGCGGCGAGACCACCCACTACGAGCTCGTGTCCGAGGGCGCGGCCAGCGGCGTCCAGCGGGTCCAGCTCGACACCGGCGTGCCCATCGCCTTCGGTCTCGTCACCGTGGAGACCCGTGACCAGGCTCTGGCTCGCTCCGACGGCCCCGGCGGGCACAACGTCGGCGAATCGGCCGCCGCCGTCGCCGTCGAGATGGCGCGGATGGCTCGCAGGCATTGAACTCGTGACTCCTGAGGTTCCCTCCTCCGTCGCGAACCTCCCGTTGCACGCAGCCGCGTTGCGCCCTCCGTCGGACGGTCGGCTGGCGCCTCCCTCGTACGGGCAAAGGGATTCGGTTCATCGGACTCGGTGGCCGTACCGTCGCGTGACGTGCTGAGAATCGTCCTGCCCAAGGGGTCGCTCGAGCAGGCGACCATGGAGCTGTTCGCCGCCGCCGATCTCACCGTGAACCGGTCGAGCAGTGTCGACTACAAGGCCACGGTCGAGGACCCGCGCATCGACGATGTCCGCATCCTGCGGCCCCAGGAGATCCCCCAGTACGTCTCCGAAGGTCTGTTCGACCTCGGCATCGCCGGCCGAGACTGGGTCGAGGAGACCGGCGCCGAGGTCGTGTCCCTCGGCCAGCTCCTGTACTCCAAGGCCACCAGCAACCCGGTGCGCATCGTGGTGGCCGTGCCCCAGGACTCGCCGGTCGAATCGGTGGCCGACCTGTCCCAGGGCGTGCGGGTCTCCAGCGAATACCCCGAGCTCACCCGCAAGTACTTCGCCGGCCACGGCATCAGCGCCGACATCCGCCTGTCCTACGGGGCCACCGAGGCCAAGGTCCCCGACATCGTCGACTGCGTGGTCGACATCACCGAGACCGGGCGGGCACTCCGGGCGGCCGGCCTCAAGATCATCGACACGATCCTCACCAGCCACACCGAACTGCTCGCCAACCCGGCCAGCCACGCCGACGCCGACAAGGCCCACGCCATGAGCCAGCTGCTCACGCTGCTCAACGGCACGCTCGAAGCCCGAGGCAAGGTGCTGGTCAAGCTCAACGTGAGCGGCAACGACCTCGACCGCGTGATCGAGCTCATCCCCTCGATGCGGGCGCCGACGGTGAACGAGCTCTACGGCGGCGGGGCCTACGCGGTGGAGACCGTCGTCCCCAAGAACCAGATCAACGTGCTCATCCCCGCGCTGGTCGACGCGGGTGCCAGCGACATCCTCGAGATGCCCTTGTCGAAGATCGTCCACTGAAACCCTCGCTCGCGGGGCGAGCTCGGGTTTCCCGGAGTTCTTCGGCAGGGCCTCAGCTCAGAACCTCCGGAGATCACCGCAGCCGACGGTTAGGTTCCCGGCCATGGCCATTGCATTGCTCGGTACGAGGACCGGGGTGGTGACGAGCTTCGACGACCACCGCGGCCTCGGCACGATCGCCGACGACGAGGGCACGGTCTTCGATTTCCACTGCGCGGCGATCGCCGACGGCACCCGCACCATCGAGGTCGACGCCCGGGTCCGGTTCGCCGTCGTGGCCGGTCACCTCGGCCGGTGGGAGGCCGGGGAGATCACCCCCGCATGAGCGGCGGCGGCGACGGGCTCGAAGCCCGGATCGACGAGCTGCTCGACCAGCTCGACCTCGACGAGCGGGCGGCGCTCACCGCCGGCACCGACCTGTGGCGCGTCGCCGGCGTGGCCCGTGCCGGCATCGGCGAGCTCAAGGTCACCGACGGTCCCACCGGTGCCCGGGGCGATCTCACCACCGGGGCCAAGGCGGTCTGCTTCCCGGTGGGGTCGGCGATCGGCGCCACGTGGGACACCGAGCTGGTCGCCGAGGTCGCCACGATGCTCGCCGACGAGGCGCGGAGCAAGGGGGCCGAGGTGCTCCTCGGACCAACGGTGAACATCCATCGCCATCCGCTCGCCGGGCGGAACTTCGAGTGCTACGCGGAGGACCCCGAGCTCACTGCCCGTCTGTGCGTCGCGTTCATCTCGGCCTTGCAGTCCGGCGGGGTCGGTGCCTCGCTCAAGCACTTCGTCGCCAACGACTCCGAGTTCGAACGCCACACCATCAGCTCCCAGGTCGACGAGCGCACCCTGCGCGAGGTCTATCTGCGCCCGTTCGAGGCGGCCGTCGCCGAGGCCGACCCCTGGACGATCATGGCCGCCTACAACCGGCTCAACGGCACCTTCGCGAGCGAGCACCGGTGGCTGCTCGTCGAGCTGCTCAAGCAGGAGTGGGGTTGGCCGGGCGTGGTCGTCTCCGACTGGTACGCCACCCACGACACCGTGGCCTCGGGCGCCGGCGGACTCGACCTGCAGATGCCGGGCCCGGCCGCCCAGTTCGGCCCGGCCCTGGCCCAGGCCGTCCGGGACGGCGACGTCGACGAGGCCGAGCTCGCCGACAAGGCCCGCCGGGTGCTGCGGCTCCACGCCCGGACCGGCAAGCTCGACGCGCCCGACGAGGTGCCGGAGCGCTCCGTCGACAGCCCCGAGCGCCGCGAGCTCGCCCGCCGCACCGCGATCGCGTCGGCCGTGCTGCTCACCAACGACGCCCTCCTGCCACTCGACGTCGGGAGCCGGGTGGCGGTGATCGGGCCCAATGCCACACCGGGGCGCATCCAGGGCGGTGGGTCGAGCGAGGTGACGCCCCACCACACCGTGACCCCCCTCGACGGGCTGCGCGAACGCTTCGAGGTCACCCACGCGCGTGGGGTCGGTGTCGGCGTCCACGGGCCACCGATCGACCCGGGCCTGCTGGCCGGCGGGGGCTTCGACGAGGAGCTGTTCCCCACCGCTGACCTCAGTGGCGAGCCCTACCGGCGCGGGCGGTCGTCAGAGGCCGCCATGTCGTTCTTCGGCGCCGCCGTGCCCGAGCTCGGACTCGGCCGGTTCTCGGCCCGTTGGTCCACGCGGTTCACGCCCGATCAGACGGGAGAGTGGACCGTCACCGTGGCCGCCGCCGGCGCGGCGCGCGTGCTGGTCGACGGTGAGGTGGCGGTGCACGACCCGACGCCCGGACCAAAGATGGCGATCTGGATCGAGGGACTCGAGCCGGTGTCCGCGGGGCTGCACCTCGACGCCGGATACAGCTACGACCTCGTCGTGGAGCTGGTGGCCGACGAGCGGGGCACGCTGCCGCACCTGCGGTTTGCCGCCGAATCGCCGAGCAGCGCTCTCGAGCTCGACCGCGCCGTGGCGGCCGCCGCCGACGCCGAGGCCGCGATCGTGGTCGTGGGGACCAGTTCGGACTACGAGAGCGAGGGCGGCGACCGCGTCGAGTTCAACCTGCCCGGTCGCCAGGACGAGCTGGTCGAAGGGGTCGCGGCGGCCAACCCGAACACGGTCGTCGTCGTCAACGCCGCAAGCCCCGTGTCCATGCCGTGGATCGACGCGGTCCGGGCGGTGCTGTGGGTCTGGTACCCCGGACAGGAGTTCGGCCACGCCCTCGCCGACATCCTCGCCGGCGACGCCGACCCCGGCGGTCGGCTGCCCACCACCTTCGCCCGCCGGCTCGAGGACACCCCCGCGTTCACCAACTACCCCGGCGAGTTCGGCCAGGTCCGCTACGGCGAGGGGATCTTCGTCGGGCACCGGTGGTACGACGCCCGGGCCATCGAGCCGCTGTTCCCGTTCGGCCACGGTCTGTCCTACGCCACCTTCGAACTGGGCGAGACCACCGCCGAGGTCGCCGAGGACGGCTCGGTCGAGTTGGCGGTCCGGGTCACCAACGTGAGCGACCGAGCCGGCGCGGAGGTCGTGCAGGCCTACGTCGAGCCACCCGAGGGCCCGGCGGCCCGGCCGGTACGCCAACTGGCCGGCTTCACCAAGGTCCACCTCGAGGCCGGCGAGACCACGACGACATCGGTCCGCATCCCCGCGCGTGGCCTCGCGTACTGGGACCCGACCGCAGCCGTCTGGACGGTCGCCGAGGGCGAGCACACGCTCTGGATCGGCCGGTCGTCACGGGACCTCACCGAGTGGGTGACCGTGGACCCGGGCGCCAGGACCCTCCCCACCCCCCAACCGTGATGTTCGTCCCATCGAGGCGTCGAGTCAGTCCTCGCCGCCGCCCTGGACCTCCACGAAGGCCGTCTTGAGCTGGGGCAGGGCCTCGGCGATTGTCTGCTCGTGCTCGCCCAGGCGGCCCTCGAGCCCGGTCAGCACGGCATCGACCGCGTCGATGGCCAGCCGGGCCTCGTCCAGCCGCGGCTGCTCGCTCGACAGGTGCAGCGCCGCCAGCTCGTAGAACGCCATCACGTGCTGCACGATCACGTCGGACGCGGGCGCGGCCAGCAGCTGGCGGCGCATCTCGTCGAGCTGTTCCTGGCTGGGCTGTTCCTGGCTGGGCTGGCCAGGCTGTTGGGCGCTGGGCTCGTCGCCGGACTCGGGCTGGGACGAGTCCTGGCCACGGTCGACCGGGTGCTCGCCACCGGGTGTCCAGAGTGATGACATGGGGTCCTCCTCGGCAGGTCTTGCCTCGTGTACGTCCTTCATCGGTAACATATGGGCCACAACCGAGTGAGAAGCGGGGCCCGCCCCCCACCTGGCCACCCTCGGGTGCGTCCAGGTCGTGGAATCAGCACGAACGGCTCCGGCCGGGAAGTCTGTGGCGGACGTCTTCGGACGTCCGTTTCCGCGTCAGGCAGCACCGTATCCTCCCTCGTTCGTCAACGAAGTGAACACGTATCCGAGCCACAGGAGGACCGGAGTGTTGAGGAGTGATCGGCAATAGCTGCTGACGAGCCCCGTATCAATGATCGGATCCGGGCCCGCGAGGTGCGCCTCGTGGGAGTCGACGGCGAGCAGATCGGGATCAAACCGCTTCCCGAGGCGCTTGCCGCCGCACGCCAACAGGACCTCGACCTGGTCGAGGTGGCCGACAAGGCCAACCCGCCGGTGTGCCGGATCATGGACTACGGGAAGTACAAGTACGAAGCGGCGCAGCGGGCGAAGGAGTCACGCAAGAAGAGCTCCTCCGCCTCGGTCAAGGAGATGAAGTACCGGCCCAAGATCGGGCGGGGCGACTTCGACACCAAGACCCGCAAGGTCGTCAACTTCCTCGAAGAGGGGCACAAGGTCAAGATCACGCTCATGTTCCGGGGTCGCGAGACCACCCATCCGGAGCTCGGGCGCAAGATCCTCGACCGGGTCGTCGAGGCCACGTCCGACGTCGGGCGGGTCGAGACCAGCGCCCGGCAGGAAGGTCGCCAGATGACCATGGTCCTCGGACCGGACAAGAAGGCCCAGGCCTCCGCCAAGGCCCGCAAGGACAAAGAGGCCCGCGAGGCCGAACAGGAACAGCAGTCCGCCGACGGCAATTCCGACGCCGCCTCCGGCTGACCCGAACAGGATCGAATCGACATGCCAAAGATGAAGACCCATCGCACGTCGGCCAAGCGCTTCAAGGTGACCGGCACCGGCAAGGTCACCCGTCGCCAGGCCAACCGCCACCACGGCAACGAGCGCCTCACGTCCAAGCGCCTGCGCCGCCTCAAGGGCGACCAGGTGCTCAACCCCAACGAGGCCAAGCGCGTCAAGCGGATGCTCGGCCGCTGAGCCGGTCTCCCGCACCGACGACGAACGAACTCCAGAGCACGAAAGGAGCCAGCGATGGCACGGGTCAAGGGTGGCGTCCACACCAAGAAGCGACACAAGCAGGTCCTCGGCAAGGCCAAGGGCTACTACGGCAACAAGAGCCGGACCTTCCGGTCGGCCAACGAGCAGCTGCTGCACTCGGGGCAGTACGCCTTCCGCGATCGGCGGGCCCGCAAGGGCGAGATGCGCAAGCTGTGGATCCAGCGGATCAACGCGGCCTGCCGGAACCACGGCACGACCTACTCGCGCTTCATCAGCGGCCTGAAGGAGGCCGGCATCGAGGTCGACCGCAAGCACCTCGCCGACCTCGCCGTGTCCGACGACGCGGCGTTCGCTGCACTGGTCAGCGCCGCCGACGGGGCCAGCTCCTCACAGTCGGGTGCCGCCTGAAGCACGGGCGGCTGACCTGAGCGCACCGCTCGGCCCCCGGTCGAGACCACTGCAGCACCTGCGGCGCCTCTCGGGGCGCCGCCGGGCGCGCGCGGACGCCGGCCAGTTCGTGGTCGACGGCCCGACGCTCCTGGGCGAGGCGTTCGACGCCGGCCTCGACGTGGTCGAGGTGTACGCCGAACCGTCGGCGGCCTCGTGGGCCCTCGACCGCGCCCGCGGCCACGACGTGCCCGTCCGTCCCGTCGAGGAGGGCGCGCTGGCCAAGGTGACCTCGCCGGTGACCCCGCAGTCGGTGGCGGCCCTCGCCGCGATCCCGCCGGGCGCGGGATCGGCCGCGTTGGCGGGCCTCGTGCTCGTGGCCGCCGGCGTGGGGGATCCGGGCAACTTCGGCACCCTGGTCCGGGTCTCGGAAGCCGCCGGAGCCTCGGCAGTAGTGTCCTGCGCCGATGCGGTCGACCCGTGGAACCCCAAGTGCGTCCGCGCCGCGGCGGGCTCGCTCTTCCGGATCCCCGTGCTCGCCGCTGGGCCGCTCGTGGACGTCGTGGCCCGGCTCCACGAAGCGGGGATGAACGTGCTCGCCTGCGACCTCCACGCCGACACCGCCTACGACGACGCCGACCTCGCCGGCGCCGTCGCCGTCGTTCTCGGCAACGAAGCCCACGGGCTCGCACCCGACGACCTCGCGGTGGTCGACGGGGCGGTGTTCATCCCGATGGCCGGTCGGGTCGAGTCGATCAACGTGGCGATGGCCGGCACCGTCCTCGCGTTCGAGTCGGCCCGTCAGCGGCGCCGGCCCACCGCCGGGAGGGATGAGCCATCGAGCTGAACCCCGACCTGCTGCCGGACGTGGTCCTGGTGGTCGACGCCGCCGGCACCCTCGCGGGCGCCAACCGTGCGGCCGTCGATCTGCTCGGCCCGCTCGACAGCGCGCTCGGGTGCCCTGTCGTCGAGGTGCTCGATCCGCGGGATGCGCGCGGCGAGCCGATCTGGTCCGACGGCGTCGTCGATGCCGGCAAGGAGATCGAGGTGACCTTCCGGGGCGCAGGCGACGCCGACGTGGCTGCCATGACCACCGTGGCCGTCGACTCGGCCGGTGGAGCGGTGGTGTGCGCCCGCCCGGTGAGCGGCGAGTCGGGAATCGCGATCGTGTCGACGGTCTCCCACGAGCTGCGGTCGCCGCTCACATCGGTCAAGGGCTATGTGTCGCTGATGCTCAACCGGTGGGACCGGATCGACGATGCCGAGAAGCGCGAGATGCTCGAGCAGGTCCATCACGACGCCGACCGGGTGACACGGCTGGTGACCGAGCTCCTCGACATCAGCCGCTTGGAGACCGGCCGGCTCGTGCTCCGGCGCCAGAACGTCGATCTGGCGGCGCTCGCCAGCAGGGTGGTCGATGCCGTCCGCATGACCCATGCCGATCTCGACTGCGATGTGGCCTTCGAGGGCGACACCGAGGTCTCTGCCGATCCCGACAAGGTCGAGCAGGTGCTCACGAACCTCGTCGAGAACGCGGCCAAGTACGCCTCCCCTTCCGGGATGCGGATCGTCGGCGGGCGCGACGGCGACATGATCCGGGTGTCGGTCTCCGACCGGGGCGAGGGCATCCCCACGAACGACCTGCCCCGGGTGTTCGACAAGTTCTACCGGCGTGACCACGGCCAGCCCACCGGCACCGGCCTCGGGCTCTGGATCAGCCGGGGGCTGGTCGAGGCCCACGGCGGTGAGTTGACGGCCACCTCGGCCGAGGGCGAGGGGTCGACGTTCTCGTTCACGCTGCCCACCGGTGCGTTCGAGGTCGTCCACGGTGGGTGAACCGAACGGGGTGAGGACAACTCGTTTGGTGGGTCATGCCTGTCGTCGGGCAGGGTTTGTCTCGCCATGATCGACGAGCTGCAGCGCATCACCGAGGAGGCGAGAGCCCGGATCGAGGGGGCGACCTCGACCGACGACCTCGACGAGCTCACGCGCACCGTGCTCGGCAAGAAGGGCACGCTCAAGGCATTCAAGAAGCAGCTCGGCACGCTCGACCCCGACGACCGCAAGCGCGTCGGCGCCGCGGTCAACGAGGCCGTCGACGAGCTCGAGGCGCTGGTCGACGAACGGCGGCACGGCCTCGAGAAGGCCGACCGGGCCCGCCGTCTCGAGACCGAACGGCTCGATCTGACCGAGACCATGGCCACGTCGCGCCGGGGGCACCTGCACCTGGTGACCCAGGCGACCATGGAGCTCGAGGACACCTTCGTGGGGCTCGGGTTCACCGTGGCCGAGGGGCCCGAGGTCGAGACCGACTTCTACAACTTCGAGGCGCTCAACTTCCCCGAGGGCCATCCGGCCCGAGACATGTACGACACGCTCTACGTCGACTTCGGCGAGCCGGGCTCCACGCTCCTGCGGACCCACACCTCACCGGTACAGATCCGGGTGATGCAGACCCAGCCGCCGCCGATCTACTCGATCATGCCGGGGCGCACGTTCCGCCAGGACACCGCCGACGCCACCCACCTGCCGGTGTTCCACCAGATCGAAGGCCTGGTCGTCGACCGCGACATCTCGCTCACCGACCTGGCCGGCACCATCGACCGCTTCACCAAGGCCTACTTCGGCGGCGACTTCTCGTCGCGCCTTCGGCCGTCGTACTTCCCGTTCACCGAACCGTCGGCCGAGTTCGACATCATCCGTCCCGACGGCACCTTCCTCGAGCTCGGGGGCTGCGGGATGGTGCACCCCAACGTGCTCCGCAACTGCGGCATCGACCCCGAGGAGTACTCGGGCTTCGCGTTCGGCTTCGGCATCGAGCGCCTGGCCATCACCAAGGCGGGCGTCGACGACCTCCGCGAGCTCATCACCAACGACATCCGATTCCTGAAGCAATTCTGATGTCGCTTCGCTCCATCAAGCTCACCCCCCGCCGAGGTCAAGAGCGAGGTCTCCAGCTTTGAAAGTTCTCTTGTCGTGGTTGCGGGAGTTCGCGCCGATCGAGACCGACCCCGACGAGCTCGGACTCGTCATGGGCGACCTCGGCATGGCCGTCGAGGAGATGGACGTCCTGGGGGAGGGGCTCGACGGCATCGTCGTGGCCCGTGTCCTCGATCTGCGGGCCCATCCCGACGCCGACAAGATCCAGTTGGTCGACGTCGATGCCGGCGACGGCGAGGCGCTCCAGATCTGCTGCGGCGCGTTCAACATGACCACCGGTGATCTCGTGCCGCTGGCCACCATCGGCACCGTCATGCCGGGCGGGATGGAGATCGCCCGGCGCAAGATGCGGGGCGAGTGGTCCAACGGGATGCTGTGCAGCCCGAGCGAGCTCAACCTGCCCGGCGACCCCAGTGGCATCCTGATCCTGCCCGGGTCACTCGAGCCGGGCACACCGCTCACCGAGGCGATGGACATCGGGTCCGACGTCCTCTACGACCTCGAAATCAACCCCAACCGGCCCGATGCCATGTCGGTGGCCGGCGTGGCCCGCGACGTGGCCGCCCGCCTCGGGCTGCCCTTCGAGCGCCCGTCGCCGGCGGTCGCGTCCGGCTCGACACCGGCCTCGGACCTCGTCAGCGTCGAGATCCTCGATCCCGAGCGCTGTGGTCGGTTCACGGCCCGGGTGCTCCAGGGCGTCGCCGTCGGACCGTCCGATCGGAAGGTCGCCAACCGGCTCACGCTGCTCGGCATGCGCCCCATCAACAACCTGGTCGATGCGTCGAACTACGTGATGCTCGAGCTCGGCCGGCCGTCGCACCCCTACGACCTCGCCACCCTCGCGGGCGACGGGTTCCGGGTCCGCCGGGCCGTCGAGGGCGAGACCCTGGTCACCCTCGACGAGGTCGAACGCACCCTCACCGACGCCGACCTGTTGATCTGCGACGGCACCGATGCCCCCATCGGCCTCGCGGGCATCATGGGCGGTGCATCGACGGAGATCTCCGAGTCGACCACCGACGTCGTGGTCGAGATGGCGTGGTTCGACCGAATGCCGATCGCCCGCAGCTCCCGCCGGCTCGGCCTGCGGTCCGAGGCATCGGCCCGCTTCGAGCGCGGCTGCGACTTCGACGACATGGAACTGGCCCACGACCGGTTCATCGAGTTGTTGGGCGACTCGGCGGGCACGCCCGCGGCGGGCACCGTCGACGCACGGGGCAACCTCCCGTCGAGGGAACCGATCACCGTCCGTCCAGCCCGGGTGAACGCACTGTTGGGCGCCGACCTCCCGGCCGTCGAGATGAAGGACCTGCTCGATCCCATCGGGTTCACCACCGACCTCGATGGCGGGGTGCAGGGCGACACGATCCAGGTCGCCCTGCCCTCGTACCGGCTCGACTCCGACGCCGAGATCGACGTGGTCGAGGAGGTCGGCCGGATGTACGGCTACAGCCGCCTCGGCCAGACGATGCCGGTGTCGTCGCTGTCCGGTGGGCTGACCGTCCGCCAGCGGGAGCGGCGCGAGCTGCGCTCGATCCTCGCCGGCCTCGGCTGCTCCGAGGCGACACCGATGCCCTTCCTCGCACCGGGCGACCTCGAACGGGCCGGCCTGCCCGGCGACGGCATCACCATCACCAACCCGCTGGTGGCCGAGGAGTCCGTGCTGCGCTCGTCGCTGCTGCCTGGGCTCCTCAAGGCGGTGCGCCACAACATGAGCCACCGCAACGACGACATCGCGCTCTTCGAGATCGGCCATGTGTTCCGGCGGCCGTCCGACCCCGACGCCGAGCTGCCCGACGAGCACGAGGTCGTCGCCGCCATCGTGGCTGGTGCCGACGCCACCGAGGCGGTCGTCATCTGGCGGACCGTGTGTGACGGCCTCGCGGTGCCCGGCGTGGATGTCGCCAACGCCGAGATGCCGTGCATGCACCCCACCCGCTCCGGCGTGACGCGGGTGGAGGGCGAGCCCGTGGGCTCGGTCGGCGAGGTCGACCCCGAGGTGCTCGCGGCGTACGAGATCCCCGGTCGTGTGGCCTGGCTCGAGGTCGACGTCGAGCGGTTCCTGGCCCATCCCCACGGCGCACCGACCTATCGGCCCATCAGCCGGTTCCCGTCGTCGGACATCGACCTCGCCTTCGAGGTGGTCGAAGGGGTGTCGGCCACCGACATCGCCTCGACGATCGAGGACGCGGCCGGTGAACTCTGCGGCTTCGTCCGCCTGTTCGACACCTACCGGGGCGAGGGCCTGGCCGCTGGGCGACGGTCGCTCGCGTACCGGGTCCGCCTCCAGGCGCCCGACCGCACGCTGACCGACGCCGAGGTCGGCGAGGTGCGTGCCGGGCTCATCGCCGCGGTCGAGGGCACCTACCCCGCCAGCCTCCGGGGTTGAACTCCCATCCAAGGAGTTGCATAGAAATGCATCCATCGCGGTAGGGTGGCCGCCATGTTGTCCGTCGGCATCCTCGGCGCATCCGGCTTCGCCGGTTCCGAACTGCTCCGCCTGCTCGCCACCCACCCCGAGTTCGACGTGCGCGTCGCCGGGGCCGAGAGCCAGGCCGGCACCCGGGTCGGCGACCTGTACCCGGGCCTGGCTGTCGCGTATCCCGACCTCGTGTTCTCGGCCGCCGGGGTCGACGATCTCGCCGGGCTCGACCTGCTGTTCCTCGGCTTGCCCCACGGCATCAGCCAGGACCTGGTGCCCGCGCTGCGGGGCAAGGTCAAGTGGATGGTCGACGCGGCGTCCGACTTCCGGCTGAAGGACCCGGCGCTGTACCCCGAGTGGTACGGCAACGAACACCCTGCCCCCGAACTGCTGGCCGAGGCCGCCTACGGCATCCCCGAGCTGTTCCGCGACGAGATCACCGGCGGCACCGACCTCGTCGCCGTCGCCGGCTGCTACCCGACCGGCGCGGCATTGGCCGTCACCCCGTTCGTGCGGGCCGGCCTGATCGAGCCCACCAACGTGATCGTCAGCGCGGCCACCGGCGTCAGCGGTGCCGGTCGGCCGGCCAAGGACCACACCACGTTCTGCGCCGCCGACGAGAACTTCACCGCCTACGGGCTGCTCACCCACCGGCACACGCCCGAGATCGAGCAGGCCACGGGCGCCCAGGTCCTGTTCCAGCCCCATCTCGCGCCGATGAACCGGGGGATCTTCTCCACGGTGTACGCCCGGCCCGCCAGCGACTGCAGCACGGCGACGCTCATGGACTGCCTGCACGACACCTACGGCGACGAGCCGTTCGTCGTGGTCGACGACCGGGTGCCGTCCACCAAGGCCACCCAGGGTTCGAACACCGCCCACCTCACGGCCCGCTACGACGAGCGGACCGGCACGGTCATCGTGTACTCGGCCATCGACAACCTGGTGAAGGGCACGTCGGGCCAGGCGGTGCAGTGCGCCAACCTGCTGGCCGGCCTGCCCGAAGCCACGGCCCTGCCGGTCGTCGGCCTGATGCCCTAGGAGATCTCATGAGCGGCACGCGCGCCCAGGTCCTCCTCGAGGCCCTCCCGTACATCCAGCGGTTTCGGCAGAAGATCGTCGTCGTCAAGTACGGCGGCAACGCCATGGTCGACCCGAAGCTGGCAGCCTCGTTCGCCGACGACATGGTCCTGTTGCGGGCGGTGGGCATCAAGCCCGTCGTCGTGCACGGCGGCGGGCCCCAGATCGGTGAGCTCCTCGGTCGGCTCGGCATCGAGTCGCGGTTCAAAGACGGGCTGCGGGTCACCGACGCCGACACGCTCGACGTGGCCCGCATGGTGCTCGTCGGCAAGGTGAACCGCGACATCGTCGGCTCGGTCAACACCCACGGGCCCATCGCGGTCGGCCTGTCGGGCGAGGACGCGGGCCTCATCACCTCCGTGGCCCGCAACCCCGACCTCGGCTTCGTCGGCGATGTCGAGTCGGTCAACCCCGCCATCCTCCACCGGCTGCTCGCCGAGGACCTGATCCCGGTGATCTCGACCATCGGTGGTTCGGCCGACGGGCAGGCCTACAACATCAACGCCGACACCGTGGCCGGCGCGCTGGCCGCCGCGCTCCACGCCGAGAAGGTGATCTACCTCACCGACGTCGCCGGGCTGCTGGCCGAGGTCGACGACCCCGACTCGCTGATCAGCGCGGCCACCGTCGCCGAGCTGCGGGGCAAGATCGCCGCCGAGGAGCTCGCTGGCGGGATGATCCCCAAGATCGACGCGGCCGTGAGCGCCGTGGAGCAGGGTGTGCCGTCGGCCCACCTGCTCGACGGGCGCATCGAACACGTCGTGCTCCTGGAGCTGTTCTCCGACGAGGGCGTCGGCACGATGATCACCCGCTGGGCCGAGCAGGGAGCCGAGCCATGAACAACCCCCTCATGCCCACCTATCCGGAGCCGAAGGTCACGTTCGTGCGCGGGCAGGGCACCGAGCTGTGGGACGCCGACGGCACCCGATACCTCGACTTCCTGTGCGGGCTCGCGGTCACCTCGCTCGGCCACGCCGATCCGGCCGTGGCCGACGCCGTCGCCGAGCAGGCCCGGACCCTGCTCCACGTCTCGAACCTGTTCGGCACCGAGCCCGGCCCGGAGGTGGCCGTCACACTCGACGAGCTGCTCCGCACCGGCAACGCCGACGCGCCGCACTACCAGACGTTCTTCTGCAACTCCGGTGCCGACGCCAACGAGGCCGCCATCAAGCTGGCCCGCAAGTTCGGCGGCCGGGGCCGCCACAACGTGGTCACCGCGTTCTCGAGCTTCCACGGCCGCACCCTCGCCACCCTGCACGCCACCGGCCAGCCCCAGAAGTGGGAGACGTTCCAGCCCCTGCCCGAAGGGTTCCGGCACGTGCCCTGGGCCGACCTCGACGAGCTCGAGGGCGCGCTCGACCCGAGCGTGGCCGCGGTCCTGCTCGAGCCCGTCCAGGGCGAGGGCGGTGTCAACCCGGCGACCGCCGAGTACTTCCAGGGCGTCGAGACGCTGTGCCGTGAGCGGGGCATCCTGTTCATGGTCGACGAGGTCCAGACCGGCCTCGCCCGGACGGGGGAGTGGTTCGGCTTCCAGCACCTCGGCGTGCAGCCCGACGTGGTCACCATGGCCAAGGCACTGGGAAACGGCGTTCCGATCGGCGCGTGCGCGGCCAAGGTCGACGTCGCCGCTGCGTTCGAGCCCGGCGACCACGCCACCACGTTCGGCGGCCAGCCCCTGGCCACGGCGGCGGCCCGAGCGGTGCTCGCCCGCATGCGTGCCATCGACGCGCCCGCCCGGGCCACGAAGGCGGGCGAGCGGCTGCGGTCGGCGCTCGAGGCCCTGCCGCAGGTGAAGGGCGTCCGGGGCCGTGGCCTGCTGCTCGGCGTCGAGCTCGTCGACCTCGACGCCAAGGCGGTGGCCGCGCAGCTCCTCGACGACGGCCTGGTGGTCAACGGGATCACCCCGACCGCCCTGCGGCTCGCGCCGCCGCTCACCGTGACCGACGGGGAGATCGACGAGGCCGTCTCCATGATCGCCGCGGTCCTGTCCTCGACGAGCACGTCGCCGTGAGCGAGCTCCGGCACTTTCTCGAGATCGACGATCTCTCGCCCGGCGAGCTCGCGCGGGTGCTCGAACTGTCGGGCGGGTCGGGTCCGGCGATCCTCGCCGGCCGCACGGCCGCCTTCTACTTCGAGAAGCCGAGCCTGCGGACCCGGCACTCCGCGGAGGCGGCCACCGTGCGCCTGGGTGGGCACCCGGTGACCTTCACCGCCGACGAGGTGAGCCTCGGCGAGCGTGAGCCGGTGCCCGACGCCGCCCGCGTGCTCTCCGGCTACCACGCCCTGCTCGGCGCCCGCGTGTTCGACCACGCACTCGTCGAGACACTGGCGGCGTGGGCCACGGTCCCGGTGGTCAACCTGCTGTCCGACCTCGGGCACCCGTGCCAGGCGTTGGCCGATCTGTTGACGATGCGCCAGGAGTGGGGATCGCTGTCCGCGCGCGCGGTCGCCTGGGTGGGTGACTACAACAACGTGGCCCGCAGCCTGGCAATCGGGTCCGCCATGTCGGGCATGGACATCCACCTGGCCTGCCCCACCGGCTACGGGCCCACCGACGAGGATCTCGACCGGATCCGGCTCGCCGGCGAGGTGGAGATCGTCGTCACCGATCGGCCCGACGAGGCCGCCACGGGTGCCGACGCGGTGCACACCGACGTGTGGGCGTCGATGGGCCAGGAGAGCGAGGCCGACGTCCGCTTCCAGGCCTTCGAGGGGTTCCAGGTCGACGACGCGGTCATGGCGGCGGCGCCCGAGACCGCCATCTTCATGCACTGCCTTCCCGCCCACCGGGGCGAGGAGGTGGCCGCCTCGGTGGCCGACGGGCCGCAGTCGCGGATGATCCGCCAGGCCCACAACCGGATGCACGCCAAGATCGGGCTGTTCCGGTGGTTGCACGAGGTGGGTGCCCTGGGAGACACCGCATGAGCACCGATCGCGTCGCCCGGCTCACCAAGACCCAACGCCAGCACCGCGTGCAGCGGCTGCTCGAGGACAACGCCGTGTCGACCCAGGAACAGCTGGTCGACCTGCTGGCCGCCGACGGCGTGGTCGCCACCCAGGCCACGGTCTCCCGCGACCTCGAGGACCTCGGGTCCGTCAAGGTCCGCGTCCCCGGTGGCGAGACCGTGTACGCCGTGCCGGCGTTGCCCAAGGACGCCATCGCCCCCGAGGAGCACCTCCGCCGGGTGTGCTCCGAATGGGTGGTCGAGGTCGCCCACAGCCACAATCTCGTCGTGCTCCGCACCCCGCCCGGCTCCGCCCACGTCGTCGGCTCGGCCCTGGACCGGGCCGGGTTGCCCGAAGTGCTCGGTACGGTCGCCGGCGACGACACGTTGCTGCTCGTCGCCGCCGAATCGACCACCGGCAAGACCGTCGCCCGCCGCATGTCCACGCTCGCCGGACTCTGACATGGTTCACTCGGCCTCGAGCCCTTGTGGGCTCTGCGAGCCTCGTTTCACGGTCGGCTGCTCGCTGGCGCTCCCGACGCCGACCGGCTCCGACCCTCGCCCCGATCTGCACGTCGTTCCAAGGAGTTCCTGAGCATGGCCAAGCGAGTCGTCCTCGCCTACAGCGGCGGCCTCGACACCTCCGTCGCCGTCCGCTGGCTGATCGAGAACGAGGGTGTGGAGGTCATCGCCCTCGCCGTCGACGTCGGCCAGGCCGCCGAGGACTGGGACGTGGTGCGTGACCGCGCCAAGGCCGCCGGCGCCGCCGAGGCGATCGTCGTCGACGCCAAGGAGGAGTTCGCCGCCGACTTCTGCATGCCGGCACTGCGGGCGAACGCGATGTACGAGAACCGGTACCCGCTGGTGTCGGCACTGTCGCGCCCGGCGATCGTGAAGCACCTCGTCGCCACCGCGCGCGAGTACGGCGCCGACGCCGTCGGCCACGGCTGCACCGGCAAGGGCAACGACCAGGTTCGCTTCGAGGTGTCGACGCGGGCACTGGCGCCCGACCTCGACATCCTCGCCCCGGTGCGGACGTGGGGCATGACCCGCGAGGACGCCATCCACTACGCCTACGACCACGACATCCCCATCCAGGCGACCAAGGAGAAGGTGTACTCCATCGACGACAACCTGATGGGGCGGGCCATCGAGTGTGGCGAGATGGAGGATCCGTGGGCCACACCGCCGAAGGGTGTGTGGCTCCTCACCGAGCAACGGGCCACCGAGCCCCGCGACCTGGTCGTCGGCTTCGAGGAGGGCATGCCCGTGAGCGTCGACGGCGAGGAGATGTCGCCGGCGACCATCATCGGCCACGTCAACGACATCGTGGGCTCCTACGGCTGGGGGCGCATCGACATGGTCGAGAACCGTCGCGTCGGCATCAAGAGCCGCGAGACCTACGAATGCCCGGCGTCGCTGGCATTCATCAAGGCTCACGTCGATCTCGAGTCGATCTGCCTCGAGCGCGACCTCCAGCGGGAGAAGTACCGGCTCGAGTCCCGGTACGCCGAGCTGGTGTACGACGGGTTGTGGTTCTCGCCGCTGCGCGAGGCGCTCGACGCGTTCATCACCGAATCCCAGAAGCACGTGACCGGCGAGGTGCGGCTCCACCTCGAGCCTCGGTCGTGCGAGGTCGAGGGCCGTCGGTCCGATTCGAGCCTGTACGACTACGGGCTGGCCACCTACGACGCCGAGGACAGCTTCCGTCACGAGGACTCCGCCGGCTTCGTTCGGCTATGGGGTCTCGGTGTCGAGACCTGGTCGGCGCGGCAGGGGCCGGGTTCGCGCTCGTGAGCACGCTCTGGAACGGCCGGTTCGAGTCGGGTCCCGCCGAGGACCTGCTGGCGTACACGGTCAGCCTGCCGTTCGACCGGCGCCTGTACGCTGACGACGTCGCGGGCAGCCGTGCCCACGTGCGGGGCCTCGGCCGGGTCGGGATCCTCGAGCCCGACGAGGTGACCGCCGTGCTCGCCGCGCTCGACGCGGTGGAGACCGAGCTCGCCGACAACACGTTCGCCTTCGTCGAGTCCGACGAGGACATCCACACCGCGGTCGAGCGGCGGGTCACCGAGCTGGCCGGGACGGCCGGCGCCAAGATCCACACCGGCCGCAGCCGCAACGACCAGATCGCCACCGACCTGCGGTTGTGGTGCAAGCGTGAGCTGGTCGATGTGGCCCGCGACGTGCTCGCACTCCAGCAGGTGCTGCTCGACCGGGCCGAGCAGGCCGGCGGGGCCTACCTGCCGGGCTACACCCACCTGCAGCGGGCCCAGCCGGTGCTGCTGGCCCACCATCTGCTGGCCCACGCGTGGTCGCTGGCCCGCGATGTCGACCGCCTGCTCGACACCCGGGCCCGTCTCGACGTGTCGCCGCTCGGCGCCGGCGCGCTGGCCGGGTCGTCGCTGCCGCTCGATCCCGCGGCCGTGGCCGACGACCTCGGCTTCGCCCGGGCCTTCGACAACAGCCTCGACGCGGTCAGCGACCGCGACTTCGTGGCCGAGTCGCTGTTCGCGCTCACCACCATCGCCCTCCACCTGTCGCGGATGGGTGAGGAGATCGTGCTGTGGAGCAGCGACGAGTTCGGCTTCGTCCGCCTCGACGACGGGTACGCCACCGGCTCGTCGATGCTGCCCCAGAAGAAGAACCCCGACATCGCCGAACTGTCCCGGGGCAAGACCGGTCGGGTGATCGGCGACCTCACCGGACTGCTCGTGACCCTCAAGGGCCTGCCGCTCGCCTACAACCGCGACCTGCAGGAGGACAAGGAGCCGCTCTTCGACGCGGTCGACCAGGTTCGCCTCGCCCTGCGGGCCACCGCCGGTCAGTACGCCACGCTGGCGTTCCGGCCCGAGGCCATGGCCTCGGCAGCCGATGCCCCGGGCGCCGCCGCCACCGACCTGGCCGAGTTCCTCGTGCGGGGCGGCATGCCCTTCCGTGCGGCCCACGCGGTGGTCGGTGGCCTGATCCGGGCGTCGGTCGACGGCGACCGGCCGTTGACCGAGCTGGTCAGCGAGCACGCCGACCTCGGACCCGAGGCGGCGAAGCTGCTCGGTCACGGTGTTCCGGTCACCCAGCGGACCACCCGCGGTGGCGCCGGCCCCGACCCCGTCGCCGACCAGCTCGTCCGGTTTCGCGACCAGCTCGGCCGCGACCGGCAACGTCTCGACGAGCTCCGCTGAGCCGGGCGGACAGGTGTGAGCGGTCTGGGGCGGCGGTTCTTCCGCCGGGACCCGCGCGAGGTGGCGCCCGACCTGCTCGGGAAGCTGTTGATCCACGACGTGCCGGCGGGTACACGTCGGGCCGGGCGCATCGTCGAGGTCGAGGCCTACTGCGGTGGCAACGACCCGGCCGCCCACACCTTCCGGGGCAGGACCGCCCGCAACGACTCGATGTTCGCCGACGGCGGGACGTTGTACGTGTACCGCAGCTACGGCATCCACTGGTGCGCCAACGTGGTGTGCAGCGCGGCCGACGACGGTGTGGCCGTGTTGTTGCGGGCCCTCGCGCCGGTCGAGGGCATCGACGCCATGTACGCCGACCGCGGCGGGACGGCCCGCCAGGAGCGTGACCTGTGCTCCGGGCCGGGCAAGCTCACCCAAGCGATGGGCATCGCCGGCGACCACGACGGCAGCGACCTCGTCGCCGGCTCGAACCTGTCCATCCTCGACGACGGCCACCCCGTCGGCGACGTGGTCCAGACGACCCGCGTCGGCATCAGCGTCGCCGTTCACGAGCCCTGGCGCTGGTACGTCGCCGGCGACCCCAACGTCTCGAGACGCTGAGCGGCCGGCTCGATCCAGTGCGAGGCGAGGCCGGCACGCGCGCCGCCGCGGGTCGGACGATGCGGGTCTACGTTCGGGCCAAGGGGAACGACCACGCAGGATTCCGGATGGGGCGGCTCGATCACGTGCACATCCGCGTGCGGGACCGTGCCGAGGCTGCGACGCCGACTTCGGACCGTTCAGTCGAGGCGGCGGAAGCGGTTGACGCTGATGGGGATGAAGACCACCAGGAAGACGATCGACCAGAGGAACATCTGGACGACCGGTTCGGCCACCGGGCCGGAGACGGCCAGACCGCGTGCCGCGTCGGCCGCGGCGGTGGTGGGGGAGTTGCGGGCGATGAACGCGAGCCAGCCGATCGACACCGACTCGGTGGGGACGAACACGCTCGAGACGAACGACAGCGGGAAGGCCAGCACGAAGGCGGCCGACTGGGTCGATTCGGCGCCGGGCACCAGGAGGGCGATCGACACGAACGCCCACGACAGGGCGTAGCCGAACACGCCCACCACCAGCACCGACCCGACCGCCTCGAGCGGGCCGTTGCCGAAGCGGAACCCGACGAGCAGCCCGATGGCCACCATCAGGAGGATCACGGCCATCGACCGGACGAGGTCGGCGAAGGTCCGGCCGATGAGCACACCGGCCCGTGACATCGGCAGTGAACGGAACCGGTCGACCACACCGCGCTCGAGGTCTTCGGCGAGCCCGACCGCCGTCTGGGTCATGCGGAAGATCGTCGATTGGATGAAGATGCCCGGCAGCACGAACGCCAGGTAGTTCGGGAACCCGGGCGGGAGCGAACCGCTGACGGCGCCGTCGAACACGTAGCCGAAGAGCAGCACGAACATCACCGGCTGGATGGTCGAGAAGACCAGCAGGCGGGGGAGCCGGGTGAAGTGGCGCAGGTTGCGCTTGCCGATCGTCCAGCCGTCACGCATCGGCGCGGTCAGCCGGTGGCGGGTGCGCAGCTCGAGCGGCTCGTCGGTCGAGACGGTGGGGGTGGCCGACGTCATCGTGCGACCTCCTCGTCGCCGGCGTGGTCGGTGGGTTCGCCGGTGAGCTGCAGGAACACCTCGTCGAGGGACGCCCGGCGCAGTCCCATGTCGCGCACGCCGATGCCCCGGGTCTCGAGCGCGGCGGCGACCTCGCGCACCGTGGCCAGACCACCGTCGGCGTCGGTCGGGACCTCGAGGTCGACCTGCGCGCCGCGCACGGACGTGGCCTGCAGGCCGGACTCGCGGAGCTGCTGGCATGCCGCGTCGATGTCGGCGCCCGGCGCGAGGAGCACCTCGACGGTGATCCCGCCGGCCGCATCCTTCAGGGCGTCGCCGCTGCCGTCGGCGATGATCCGGCCGTTGTCGATCACCAGGATGCGGTCGGCGAGCTGGTCGGCCTCCTCGAGGTACTGGGTGGTCAGCAACAGCGTGGTGTCGGCGGCCACGAGCTCGCGGATGACGTCCCACATCTGGTTGCGGGTGCGGGGGTCGAGGCCGGTGGTCGGTTCGTCGAGGAACAGCAGCCGGGGCGGGAGGATGATGCTGGAGGCGAGGTCGAGCCTTCGGCGCATGCCGCCCGAGTAGGTGCCGGCGCGCCGGTTGGCCGCCTCGGTGAGGTCGAATCGCTCGAGGAGCTCGTCGGCGCGTCGCCGGGCCGACGACGGGGTGAGGTGGAGCAGCTCGGCGAACATCAGCAGGTTCTCGCGGCCGGTGAGCAGCTCGTCGACGGCGGCGTACTGGCCCGTCAGCGAGATCAGGTCCCGGACCTCGGCCGGCCGACGTACGACGTCGATGCCGAAGATCTCGGCCACGCCGTGCGTGGGGCTCAGCAAGGTGGCGAGCACCCGGACGAGGGTCGTCTTGCCGGCACCGTTGGGGCCGAGCAGGCCCACCACCCCACCCGGCTTGACCTCGAGGTCGACGTCGTCGAGCGCCCGGGTCGGACCGTAGTGCTTGGCCAGGCCCCGGACCGAGATCGCCGGCGCCCCTGGGCTCGGATCGTGAGACGGCACCCGACGACCGTACCCGCACGCAACGTCGCCGCCACCACCTCGTTAGGGTCCGGTCCGTGCCCGTGACCGAGGGGAACCGATTGTCGGCCGGGACCGCCGCGCTGGCGGCGTCAGGCGACGTGTCCGTCGCCCGGGCCATCGTGGCCGAAGCCGACGTCGACACGACCGCCGAGCGTCACCGGCGCCAGATCCTCGACTTCGTCGATGTCCATCCCGACGCGCTTCATCGGTCCTGCCGCACCGGACATCTCACCGGGTCGGCGCTGATCGTCGACTCCACCGGCCAGCGGATCGTGCTCCTGTTCCACCGCAAGCTGCGCCGGTGGCTCCAGCCCGGCGGACACAGCGATGGCGATGCCAACCTCGCCGCCGTCGCGCTCCGCGAGGCCACCGAGGAGACCGGACTGACCGGCCTGACCGTGGCCCCCACGGCCGTCGACCTCGATGTCCACGAGGTCGATCCGCCCGCCGACGGGCCCCACCTCCACCTCGACGTCCGGTTCCTGGTGGTCGCGCCCGACGACACCGACCCGCCGGGGAACCACGAGTCCACCGACATCCGGTGGGTGTCGCTCGACGATCTCGACGACTACGGGCTCGATGCCGGTGCACACCGGCTGGTCCGCCACGGCCTCGCGGCGTTTCGCGGTGCGCGCGTCCGGTGACCGCGCTCGACGCCCTGGGGTGGGACGAGGACTGGGCGACAGCGGCGGCCACGACGGACGGTGTGCCGGCGCGGGTCGTGCGCCAGGACCGCGGCTGGGTGCAGGTGGCCGGCGCCGACGGCGAGTCGTCGGCGCGGACCCGGGCCGATCGGGTCGGTACGCCGGTCGTGGGCGACTGGGTCACCGTGGTCGACGACGAGGTCGCCACCGTGCTCCCTCGCCGCAACGAGCTACGCCGGGCCGACCCGAGGGGCGAGGGGGTCCAGGTGCTGGCCGCCAACCTCGACCGCGTCCTGGTCGTGCTCGGCTGCGATCGTCCGGTCAAGGACGGTCGCATCCAACGAGCGGTGATCCAGGCCCACGATGCCGGCGCCGAGCCGCTGGTCGTGCTCACCAAGGCCGACGTCGTCGACGATCCCCGCCGTGAGGCCGCGCTGGTGGCCGAACGTCACCCGGGCCTCGATGTCGTGATCGTGTCGGCCCACACCGGCATGGGCATCGACGAACTCCGCGACCGGGTCACCGGCGGGCTCGACGTCCTGGTGGGTGAATCCGGCGCCGGCAAGTCGAGCCTGTTGAACGCGATCGCTGACGCCGACCTGGCCGGGATCGGCGACGTGCGCGCCGCCGACGCGAAGGGGCGGCACACCACCACCCGGCGCGAGATGCATCGCCTCGACGGTGGGGGGCTGGTGGTCGACACCCCCGGAGTTCGTGCCATCGGTCTGTACGCCGAGCCCGGCGCCGTCGACGCGGCGTTCCCCGACGTCATGGCCGCGACGTCGGGCTGCCGGTTCGCGGACTGCACCCACGATCACGAGCCGGGGTGCGCCGTCAGTGCCGCCGTCGCATCCGGCGCGCTGGCGGCAGATCGTCTCGACGACTACCGGGCGTTGCAGGCCGAGGCCGAGCAGTCGCTGCTGCCCGACCACGAGCGCCGTCGCCGGCGTTGACCTCACCACCTCGGAGCTCGGCTCCTCAGACGTCGCCGGGGGTCTCGCAGTTCTCCATGCGGTTGACGTGTGCGAAGTCGTCGATCAGCACGTCGATCTGGTTGCCGCCCCGGTCGGTGACGCTGAAGGGCTCGTCGTAGCGGGGATCGTCGGGGTCCCGTTGGGCGGCGGCGTATTCGCGCCGGTCGACCAGGTAGGTGCGGTAGTCGGCGAGCCACCGATCGACCGCCGCGGCTTCCTCGGCGGTGTCGGGCGGGGCGAGATCGTCGAGGCGCCCGACCATCTCCTCGAGCTCGTCGGTGCCGGTGTCGAGGAGCTCGGCCCGTTCGGCCGGGGTGTCGGCCTCGATCGCGAGGGGGATCGACTCGAACTCGGGGGTCGACCGCGCGCACGCCACGTCGGCGGTCTCGGCCCACTCGGTGTCCTCGAGCCGGTCGCGGGGCTCGGTCCGGCCCTCGAAGATGGTCAGGTACATCACGTAGCCCCAGATCCCCACGAATGACACGACCACGGCCGCCACGCCGAGGCGTCGCAGCGCCGAGGGCGAGGCGGCGGCTGTCTGCTGGTCGGGATCGGCCGTGTCGGTCACACCACCATGCTCGCCGTCGCGGTGCGCCGGGCACCAACCGGCTCCGGGGCCCGAGCGGCCGCGCCGGCACGCCGGGCGACCTAGGAGCAGCAAGAGCGGGGAGCACGGGGACCTGCGATGATCGCCCCTTCCGCGCCGGTCCGAACTGGACTCAGGGTGCGCGGAGCGGGTCACATGGCGGGCCATGAGCGAGCTCCTCGACGACCTCCGGGCCCGGGGTCTGGTCCACGACTCGACCGACCTCGACGCCCTGGCCGAACGCCTCGACGAAGGACCGCTGCGCCTGTACTACGGCTGCGACCCGTCAGCGCCGAGCCTCCACGTGGGGAACCTCATCGGTCTGCTGGTGCTGCGGCGCTTCGCCGAGGCCGGCCACGAACCCGTCGCCCTCGTCGGCGGCGCCACCGGGATGGTGGGCGACCCCGGTGGGCGGTCCGAGGAACGCAACCTGCTCGACGACGAGACCCTGGCCGCCAACGTCGCTGGGATCCGCGCACAGGTCGAGTCGATCGTGGGCGAGGTCGCCCAGGTGGTCGACAACCGCGACTGGACTGCCGACGTGACCATCCTCGAGTTCCTGCGCGACGTGGGCAAGCACGTGACGGTGAACCAGATGCTGGCCAAGGAGTCGATCAAGGCGCGCGTCGAGTCCGAACACGGCATCTCCTACACCGAGTTCAGCTACATGCTCCTGCAGGCCAACGACTTCTGGCACCTCCACACCCACGAGGGCGTCGAATGCCAAATCGGCGGATCCGACCAGTGGGGCAACCTCGTGGCCGGCGTCGACCTCATCCGGCGGCGCTCGCAGGTCGCCGCCCATGCCTTCACCTGGCCGCTGATGACCCGGGCCGACGGGGCCAAGTTCGGCAAGTCGGCGGGCGGGGCCATCTGGCTCGATGCCGTCTCGACCTCCCCGTACACGTTCTTCCAGTACTGGATGAACGTCGACGACCGCGATGTCGAGCGCTTCCTCCTCCAGCTCACCCTGGTTCCGGTGCGCGACATCACCGACCTGGTGGCCGCCCACCGCGACAACCCCCAGGAGCGCCGAGCCCAGCGCCGTCTGGCCCGGGAGCTGACCACCATGGTGCACGGCGCCGAGGCCACCGCCGCGGCCGAGGAGGCGTCGAGCGTGCTCTTCGGGGGAGATCCGAGCGAGGCCGGCGAGCGGGCATGGGCGGTCGTGGCCGCCGAGGTCGCCTGCATCGGCCTGCCCGAGGGGGCCGATCTCGACGCGGGCGTGGATCCGGTGCCCTTGCTGGTCGCCGCCGGCCTGGCCTCGTCCAACAACGAGGCCAGGCGCCGGCTGCGTGAGGGGGCGGTGCAGGCCACCGGCCGACGCCTCGACGAGGGCGATCTCGTCACCGCCGACGACGTACGC
>JAXHLP010000002.1:487500-490723 GCA_034522155.1 Acidimicrobiales bacterium
GTTTGGCACCTCGATGTCGGCTCAGCGCATCCTGGGGCTGGAGCAGGTCCCAAGGGTTGGGCTGTTCGCCCATTAAAGCGGTACGCGAGCTGGGTTTAGAACGTCGTGAGACAGTTCGGTCCCTATCCGCTGCAGGGCGTAGGAGACTTGAGAAGGCTGTCCCTAGTACGAGAGGACCGGGATGGACGAACCTCTGGTGTGCCAGTTGTCCTGCCAAGGGCACGGCTGGTTGGCTACGTGCGGAAGGGATAACCGCTGAAAGCATCTAAGCGGGAAGCCCGCTTCAAGATGAGGTCTCCCACTGGGTCAACCAGGTAAGGCCCGTGGCCAGACGACCACGTTGATAGGCCGGAGGTGTACGCGCAGCAATGCGTTCAGCCGACCGGTACTAATCGGCCGAGGGCTTGGGTTTGTACATTGATGTTCGTGCTCGCTATGGAGTCCTCGAGGCATCGCACACCGAGCTGTTCGCCGCTGGCGGCAGTCTGTGACAACAGATTTCGGTGGCCATAGCGGACGGGGATACACCCGTTCCCATCCCGAACACGGAAGTTAAGCCCGTCCAGCGCCGATGGTACTTGGGAGACCCCTGGGAGAGCTAGGTCGCCGCCGGTTTCTCACGAAGGGCTCGCTACGCGGGGGCCCTTCGTCGTTTTCGGCGTCCGCTGCACGCCGTCAGCCTGAGCACCGACGTCCCTCGGCCGCCGCAACGCCGACCGGAATGCGTGGTCGCGAGCCGACGACCAGGCCGCGGGCGGGGACTGGATCAGCACGGCCGCGGCGGACGAGCCGCCGGACGATGCGCCCGAGCGGCGCGCGTCCACCGGTCAAGGGGCCGCCGGCGCACCTTCGACACGGAAGCTCGGCCCCAACGAGCGCGAACGGTCGCGCCGCGTGGAGCCGGCGACGACCGGGCGCGGCGACGCTGGATCGACGAAGGGCCGGTTGCGGGCCGCGGGCGATGCGGAACGGCGGATCGTCGAAGGCCGCGGTCGCGGTCAGCGGCCGAAGCGGGCCCGCAGGTCGGCCGGCGGCCCCGGAAGCAGCTCGGCGCCCGGCGATCAAGGGCAGCAGGGCGTGGCCCAGGCCGCAACGCCAAACGCCCAGCGGGCGCCAAGCGCGCAGAAGGGGCGCTCGAGCGTCGATCGGCGACCGACTGTGTGCGTCAAGCCGGGCCAGGCCAAGGCCGAGCGAGCGATCCAGCGACTGGCGAGGCAGCGATGCGTTCGCTCGAGGAGCGCTTCGAAGATACGGCGCGGCTGCTCAAGCCGATTGGCCGACGCCATGCCCGCACGAGCCCGCCGTGCGCGGGAGCTCTACGGGCTGACGCTGTACCGGCCTGGGCGCGTGGCGCCAGGCCGTCGCGCGAGCTCGAGAGCGTTCGCCCGACGTACCGGCTCGGTCGAACAGCACCCGGTGCTGGCCGACTGCCACCGGCGCCCTGGGCCACCACGGGAAGGTGCAGCGAACTGTGGGACGAGCTGGGCGAGGCGTCGCCGGAGGCCGCCGTGGTCGCCGAGGGGCGCATCGTCTGCGCCGGCTCGGCTGGCCGATCAGGGCAGATCTCGCCGGGGCTATCGCGACGCTCGAGCGGCGCGCGCTCGGGCCAAGAAGCTCGACGATCACCACCTGCGCCTCCGCTACGTGCTCGCCGACCTCTACGACCGTGCCGGCGAGCACCAGGCCGCCCGGCGCCAGTTCCAGGCGGTCGGCCGACTGGCCGAGCCCCGCGCTTCTTCTGACGTGGCCGGTGGACCCGCTGCTCAGCTCCGGGAGTTCCTGTCGGGGACTCGCTACCGTCGACCGTCGACTTCCCCCTCGCCCCGCCGAGCGCCGGTCGCGCCAGGGGAGCCTCCCATGCGCCAGGCAGAGTCGGCCAGCGATACCGTCCGCCGATCTCGACCTGGCCGTCATCGTCGGCACGCTGAGCAGCGACCCGCGTCGTCACGCAGCCTCGCCGTCCGGCTCGGTGCTGCGCCGCTACGAGGTGACTGCCCGCCACCGCGGCGGCACCGACTCGGTCCCCGTGTGCCTGGGATCGATCCGGGTCGTCCGCCCGCTGTGGTCGCCGGCGACCGGGTGGCTGTCGTCGGCCACGTCCGGCGGCGGTTCTTCCGGGCCGGTGGCGCCACCCGCTCGGCGACCGAGATCGCCGCCACGTGGGTCCGGGCGTGCCCACTCGACCGCGGCGTGTGGCCATCACGCCGTCGGCGAGACGCTCGACGTAGCACCGGTCACTGAGCGACCGACGACGTGGACGCCCGTCGCGTCCGTCCGACAGGATGGCCTCTTTCGCAACCACGTCGATCATCGTGGGAGCCCGACAGCCATGAACAGCGAGCAGTTCGACAAGGTCAGGAGCCGGCAGGGGTTCATCGCCGCCCTCGACCAGAGCGGCGGCAGCACGCCCAAGGCCCTCGCAGCTGTACGGCGTCGAAGAGGACGCCTACTCGAACGAGACGGAGATGTTCGACCGCATCCACGAGATGCGCACCCGGATCATGACCAGCCCGGCCTTCGACGGCGAGCCGGGTGCTCGGCGCGATCCTGTTCGAGGACACCATGGACCGCGAGATCGAGGGCCGCGGCCGGCCGAGTACCTGTGGGACGTCAAGAACGTCGTCCCGTTCCTGAAGGTCGACAAGGGCCTGGCCGACGAGGCCGACGGCGTGCAGCTCATGAAGCCGATGCCCGGGCCTCGACGACCTGCTCGACCGCGGCCGTCGGGACACGGCGTGTTCGGCACCAAGATGCGCTCGGTCATCAAGCTCGCCGACGAGGGCCGGCATCGACGCCATCGTCGAGCAGCAGTTCGAGGTCGGGCGCCAGATCCTCGCCGCCGGGCTCGTGCCGATCCTCGAGCCCGAGGTCGACATCCACAGCCCGACCAAGGCCGAGGCCGAGCAGCTGCTGCGACGACGCGCATCGCTGGCACGGCTCGGCGACTCTCGGCGACGAGCGAGGTCATGTTCAAGCTCACCCTGCCCGAACAGGACGGCCTCTACGCCGACGCTGCGTCGAGCATCCCAACGTGCTTGCGCGTCGTCGCGCTGCTCGGGCGGGTACAGCCGCGACGAGGCCAACGAGCGTCTGGCCCGGAACCCGGGCTGATCGCCAGCTTCTCCCGGGCGCTCACCCAGGACCTGAACGCGCACCAGAGCGCCGAGGAGTTCGACGCCGCGCTCGACGAGGCGATCGCCAGCATCCACGCCGCTTCGGGTCT
>JAXHLP010000003.1:0-530607 GCA_034522155.1 Acidimicrobiales bacterium
GACCTGCGCCACACGCACGGCACGCTGCTCATCGCCGACGGCGTGCCGGTCAAGGTCGTGTCCGAGCGGCTCGGCCACGCCAGCGATCGTCCACTCCATCGAGACCTACCAGCACGTCCTGCCCGGCATGCAGCGCCGACGCCGCTGCCCGCTTCGAACGCCTCGTCACGGGCCCGTTCCCCGGACGACCTGACCGCGAGGCCGACAGCCGAGGCGAACGACCGGAGGAACACCGCCTAGACCTCGGTAGGATACACCCTGAGCACGACGAAGGCCCAGGTCCCTGACATGGGCCTTCACTCACTCGTTGGTGGCGGGGGGAGGATTTGAACCTCCGACCTTCGGGTTATGAGCCCGACGAGCTACCAGACTGCTCCACCCCGCGGCGGATGGACGACATTACCAACGCGCCCGATTGCCGCCAACTCGAATGCACGGGCTGACGCGATATCTGTTCCGGTATCGTTGGGCCCATGACGCCAGGGGAGATCATCCGGGCGAGCCGTGAGCGGGCGGGCCTCAGCCAGCGCCAGCTCGCCGAACGCGCCGGCACGTCCGCGCCGGCCATCTCGTTCTACGAGACCGGCGAACGCATGCCACGGGTCGACACGCTGCAACGCATCGTCGACGCGACCGGGGCCGAGCTCAAGATCGCGGTCGAGTTCGACGGTGATCTGTCGTCGCGGGCCATCGACCTCGAGGACAACGCACGATCGCTCCAGCTCGTGCTCGGTCTCGCCGACCACCTACCACGAGAGTCGTCGGAGGACCTCGAGTACCCGGTCCTTCGGGATGAGGTCCTCTGATGAGCGGCGTACTCCTCGAGGAGGCGATCGACGGCGAGGTGTTCGAGCGCCAGCTCCGGGCACTCTGCGCCGAGCTCGGCGCGGGCTACTCCCCGCCGGAATGAACCCCGTTCGCCTCGGCTCGGGCCTTGGCGAGGTAGTGCTCGAGCACGGAGTAGCGCGCCGCGAAGCGATCGCTGACGTCCACGCCGTCGCCGGCGAAGGTGCGGTCGAGGGCGGCGTCGATCAGCGCCGCCAACTCGGCCGGATCCGCGTCGGTCACCGACATGTCCGGATCCTCGTCGACGATCTCGAAGAAGTCGTCGGCGTCGGCGTGGACGAGAAGATCGCTCGCCACCCCGTGCCCGTCGTCGTCCTCGACCGAGACGGCGACGACATGGTCGATGGTCGCCGTCGGATGACGTGCCAGCAGCACCAGCTCCCGCGCTGCCTCGGAGTCGTAGGAGATGAGCCGGGCGCCGGTGATCTCGGCCCGGCCGACCGGCACGGCCCAGGCCGGCGCCATCGGCAGATCCGCGAGTCCGAGGCGCTCGTGCAGGGGCCAGTGCAGGTAGCCGAGGTCGAAGGCGTCGAGCACCCAGCAGAAGTCGAGCACGACGCGCGGCGGTTGCTCGTCGAGGTGGTGGAGGCACACCTCGACGACGCCGTTGATCAGGTGCTCGTGCTCATGGTCGTCGAGGTCGGCCTCGCCGACCGCACCGGCGCCCAGCGCACCGAGGAAGGCCGACACCTCGAGCTCGATCTCGAGCGGTGTGGCGTCGCCGATGCCGACGAAGCCACCGAGGGCGGCGACCACGCCGTCGATCGGCGGCAGCCCGGGCTCGTCGGCAGGCCACACCCGGGGCGGCACCCGGCCGCTCGGCCCCCGGTCGTGGCGCGTGCGAACAGCCATCGACTCGACCCTACGGCGAAACACCGACCGGGTCGGCATGAGCGATGGCGTGACCCGCCTGGGGCCGCGAGGATCGGCGCGTACGCGCGCGCCACCTTGGCGCGACGCGCCGATCGGCGCGGTCCTGCCTCACTGAGGCCGACGAGGATCGGCGCGCTACTACCCCGATACGGGTCGTACGCGCCGATCGGCGCGTCGCACGTGGGCCTTGACCTCGGTGCGGGGAGGTGCGAACCTCACCCTCGCTCGCGGGAGCGTGTCGATCCCGCCTTCCGGCACCGCTGGCAACACCACCGGTGCCCGACCCGGAAGGTTCGATCCATGCCCCGCCCGCCTGAACCCGACCCGTCGGTCCTCGACGCGTCCGTCCACCTGCTCGTGCCCGAACTGCTCACCGGCCTCGTCGCCGGCGACACCCCACCCAGCCTGCTCAACGTCGTCCCCTGCGACGACGGCATCGACCTCGGGATGAGACCGCTCGACGGGGTCCATCCCACCGACTACCTGCTCGGGTTCGTGGCGCCACCGGTCTGGTACGCGCTCGGGCTGGCCACGACCGGCACCGCATACGACGTCGCGGATCGAGCCACACTCGCACCCCGCGCCAGCCGGGTCCACGTGGTCACGATGCTGACCCGCTCGGGTGAGCTCGCCCACCGGGCGCACGTGGACGGCGACCCCGAACGAAGTCGAGCCCTCTCGACGCCCGACGACGAGCTCGGCGGCGAGCAGATCGACCTGCTCCGGCTGGCCCTCGAGCTGCCGACCCCGCCGCCGCCGTGCGGGGCCGAGGTCTACTGGGCCATCGAATGGCTGGCCGCGATCCTCGAGCACGGCGCCACCGCGTGGGATCTCGTTATCGCCCACCACCCGTCGATGGCACTGCGCCGACGGCTCGGCGACCCGCTCGTCCAGTCTCCGTCCGAGCTCGACTTCCTCGAGTTCGCGGCCAGCTTCGGGCGGGTGTGCACGTGGCGACGGCTCCGGGAGCTGGTGGCGGACGACGTGTTCGCCGTGCCAGCGCTCACCGCCCCTGAAGCCCGGTGGCTGGACGACGGCGCCTTCGCACGCTGGGTGCTCAGCCGCTGCCCGCCCCTGTCGATGCTGCGAGCCCAGGTCGACGACGACATGCCGTCCAACGTGGCCGCCCGGATCCATGCCACGCTCGAACGTCTCGGCGTGCCCGCCGCCGCTTGGCCCGACCGGGAAGCGGCGTGACCAGCACCCCGGGCGCCGCCCGCCAGAACGCCGGGCACGACGGGCACGACGGGCAATTGCTTCCTACGCTGGTCCCATGGCCCCTGAAACGAACTCCGACCGTCCCGCCTGGCGGGGCATCAACCACCTCGCCCTCGTCACCGACGACATGGACACGACGGTCCGCTTCTGGCACGGCGTGCTCGGCGCCGAGATCATCGCGACCGTCGGCGCGCCCGGCTTCAGGCACTACTTCTTCCGGATCGGCACGGGGCAGTCGGTGGCGTTCTTCGAGTACGCCGACGCCGAGCTCGAGACGTTCATGAAGCCGGCTGGCATCCCCTACCCGCCCGGGGCGAGCCAGTTCGACCACCTGTCGCTGAACCTCGCCGACGAGGAGGCGCTCGAAGACCTGCGCCGGCGACTGAAGGCGTTCGGCTGCGAGGTCACCGAGGTCGTCGACCACGGCTTCATCCGCTCGATCTACTTCAACGATCCCACCGGCATCGCGCTCGAAGCGAGCTACTGGACCCATGGCGAGCCGGCCGACGGCGACACCGTCGACCACACCGATGACTCCTGGTTCGGCGACGCCGACCCGGTGCCGGCGCTGCGCGAGGTCATGGACCACGGCACGGTCGACGCCACACCGGCCACGCGGCTCACCGACGACATCGTCACGCCCGCGCCGCACGCCTGAGAGCAGCCGTCCCCGCCGGACGTCTCCGACATCCACCACTCGGGCACCATCGCCCTCCTACCGTGATCCCGATGGGTTGGTTCCGCCGACGCCGCGACAAGACGACGACCTCGCCCCCGGGTGATCAGGCGCGGGGCGAGGACCGGCACCTGCCGGTACCCGTTGCCTCCGCGCCGGCCCTGGCCCGGACCGAGCGGGCCCTGCAGATGCTCGCCACCCAGTCGGCGCAGCTGCACTCCTCGATCGTGCAGCTCGAACACCGGATCGACGCGATGTCGCAGTCGCTGCTCGAACAGATGGACCGGCCCAGCTACGACGACGTCCTCGAGGCCCGCATGCAGACCGCCAAGGTGGCAGCCGAGCTGTCACGCCTCGAGGTGAACCTCGCGGCCCGCATCGACACGCTCCGCGGCCAGCCACCGAGCGAGATCGACCTGCGCACCCTCACCCCGGCCGACACCGGCTACTGAGGCCCAGCCTCCATCTGCAGGGAGTTCCGAGGCCCGGCGAGGAACTCGCGGCGGCTCAGGCTTCCTCTTCTTCGGGAACCGTCGTCGTGGTGGTCGCCGGCGCGGTCGTGGTCGTCGTCGACGTGGCCAGCAACTGAAGGGCCTCGGACACCAGAGCCTCGGCCTCCTGGGTGAGTGACTGGTACTCGCCGAGGTTGCCGGCCTCGAGCGCGGACTGGGCGTCCTGGAAGAGGCCCTCGGCCTCCTCCAGCAGTTCGGCCGCCCGCTGGTTCACGCCACCGGTGGCGGGCTCGTCCCCGTCGTCAGGCTCGTCACCGTCGGACGGTTCCTCGCCATCGGCGGGTTCCTCCCCGTCGGGCTGGCTCTCGGGGTCGGGCGCGTCGACGACCTCCTCGAAGCTCGGCACCTCGCCGAGGAGCTGCCCCAACGCCCCCTCGAGGGTGTCGTCGATGGCCACGTCGGACTCGAAGAAGGCGATGACCTTCTTCAGTTCGGGAATCTCGACCTGGTCGGACTCGACGTAGAACGGACGCACGTAGATCAGCGAGTTGTCGACCGGCACCAGGATGAGGTTGCCGAACTTGACCCGCGAACCGCCGCCACCGAGCAGGGTCTGCTGCTCGGACACGATCGGGTCGGACTGAATGGCGTCGGCCACGATGGCCGGACCGTCGGGTCGACTGCCGCGGGGCATCTCGTAGGTCACGAGCTCGCCGTAGTGCTCGGGGTCGGAGCGGGCGACCATGAACGCGGTCAGCAGCTGGTTCTGGTCGCCGCCGATGGGCACGAAGCTGCGCAACATGACGAACTCGGCCGAGTCCTCACCGGGCAACTGGGTGAGCAGGTAGTAGGGGTCGATACGGGCACCGCGCGCGGGCCCGACCGGCTGGCCGGCGGCGTTCGTCGCCTGGGTGGTGCCGCCAGCACCGGCCGTCCCCGGATCGAGCGCGACGTTCCAGGCGTCGTTGTTGTTGTAGAAGGTGCCCGGGTCCTCGACGTGGTACTCGCCCCACATGTTGGTCTGGACCCGGAACAGGTCCTCGGGGTAACGCAGGTTGTCGACGAGGTCGTCGGGCATCTCGTCGAAGTCGGTGAACAGCTCGGGGAACGCACCCCGCCAGGCCTGGATGATCGGGTCGTCGGGATCGATGACGTACATGTCGACGGTGCCCTCGTAGGCGTCGACCACGGCCTTGACCGAGTTGCGCACGTAGTTGAAGTTGCCGTCGAGCTGCGACCCCGCGGGCAGGCCGCTGTTGTCGGCCTGCTGGCCGTAGGGATAGCGGTCGGTCGTGGTGTACGCGTCGATGACCCACTTGATCTCACCCTCGTCGTCGATCACGGGGTAGGGATCGGCGTCGAACTCGAGGAACGGCGCCAGGGTCTGGACCCGCTCCTTGACGTCTCGGATGTAGTGGATCTTGGAATCGCCGTCGATCAGGCTCGTGATCAAGGTGTTGTAGTCGGCGAAACGGAGCCCGAACGCGGCCTTGTTGACGATCCCGCCGATATCGACACCGTCGGCACCCTCGTAGGTGGTCGTCTCGGTCTCGCCCTCGATCTGGAAGTCGAGCTCGGGTCGGGTGGCGCCGGTGATGACGTAGCCGTTGAGGTTCTCGCCGAAGTAGATCTGGGGTCTGCTGATCTCGATGTCGGTGCTCGACTCGACCGGCACCTGCTCGAGGATGAAGTTGGGCCGGCCCTGCTCGGTCTTGGTCGTCCCCGGTGCCATCACCATGCCGTAGCCGTGGGTGTAGATCACGTGCTCGGCCTCCCACGACGACTGCGGCAGCCCGCTGGTGTTGAGGCCGCGCGCCGACATCACGACCTGGGTCGTCTCCCCGTCGACCTCGTAGCGGTCGACGTCGACGTCGTTGATCCGGTAGTAGGGCAGCAGCTCCTCGAGGCGGGCGAAGGTCTGGCCGAGGATGACCTCGGACGGATCCCACAGGCGGATGTTGGTGACCGTGTCCTCGTTGTCGGACAGGTCGACGTTCTCGCCGTCGCGGTTGAGCTGGTAGTCGTTGCTCTCGACGTTCTGGAGTCCGATGGCGTCGCGGGTGGCCGAGATGTTGCGTTCGATGAACGGGGTCTCCCGGGCCAGCTCGTTGGGATCGACCTGGAAGCGCTGGATGACCTGCGGGTAGATGCCGGCGGCGACGACCGCCACCAGCCCCCACAGCCCGACGCCGATGAGGGGCAGGACCCAGCCGCGACGCCAGATGTTGACGATGAACAGCAGGAACGAGGCGACCGAGATTGCGATGAGCAGGTAGAGGACCGGCAGCTGGGCGTTGACGTCGGTGTAGCTGGCCCCGTCGACCACGCCGCGGCTCGACGTGGTGAGCTCGTAGCGCTCGAGGAAGTAGCCACCGGCGCGGATCAGCGCGAGCACGCCCAGCAGCACCGAGACATGCGCCTTGACCTGCGAGGTGACCGTCGGGCTGACCCCCGTGCCCTGTCCGGTGGGCTGGACCCGGATGCCGCCGTTGGCGAAGTGGGCCGCGACCGTGACGACCAGGATGATGAGGATCGAGGCGAACCCCCAGTCGACGACCGACTTGAGGAACGGGAGCTGGAAGACGTAGAAGCCGATGTCGGTACCGAACTCGGCGTCGGAGCGACCCCAGTCACCGCCGTTGGTGAACAACAGCCACTCGCGCCACTGCTGGCTCATTCCCACCCCCATGAACAGGGCGAGGACGAATGCGACCGCGGCGCGGAAGACGCCCGTACGGTGGCCGATGGCCTCTCGGAACCGGTCGAGCGCCTCCTGTTCGGGACCGGCCGGCGGGAACCGGGGCGCGAGCCGGTCGGCGATGTAGAGGCTTGCCCAGCAGATGAGGAAGAACACGGCCACGAAGATCACCGCGAGCGAGATCTTGGCGCCGAGCACCCCCGACCACACGGCGGCGTAGCCGAGGGAGTCGAACCAGAGGAAGTCGGTGTAGAACCCGGCGATGCCGCGCAGCGACGTCACCAGGAAGAACAGGGCGATGGCCGCGACGATGAGGATCGTGCGGCCCCGGTTGGAACCCTCGCCGCGGGGGCGCCGCGCACGGGGCTGGGGAGGAGGCATGTCAGACGGCGGGCGCATGTAAGCGCCAAGCCTACCGATGGGGGCTCAGCCGCCCAGCGCGCTGGCCCTCGGAGTGTCGCGTTGGTTCAGGCGTCGACCGCCAGGAGGCATCGGCATCCGGGATGAGCCGGCGGGTGGTCGACCTCGGTGGGGAACGCCTGCCCCTTGTTGATGGCACCGGCGAGCGCGTTGTCGTGGCAGTCGGGACACGAGCGCGACCCGGGTTCGATCAGCCAGCGCAGCGTGGCGTCGGCGGCGGCGGCGGCGACCTGCCCAGCCGAGTACGCGGCCACGACCGCATCGCCCGCCGCCGGGCTGATGTGTTCGACCTTCCACTCGCGGTACAGCGCCCGGAGCCGCTCGTCGAGCGCGTCGGCGTCGCCGTCGACGTCGGCGGCGCTGCGTTCGATCCGGCGCCGGAACGGAGCGATCAGCGACTCACCGAGCACGGCGGCGACCTCGCCCGCGTCGGCAGCGAGGTCACCGTCGTCGCCCCCCTCGACCTGGGACGCCCCCGCCTGCGCGGCGGCGAGCAGATGCTTGGTGGCCACATCGGCATAGCCCGCCACGTGGTCGGCTTCGATGGGGACGAGGTCGTCGAAGGCCGTGGACTCGCTGGTGCGGAGGGCGTCGAGCACCTCGTTCTGTTCATCGGCCAGATGTCGCTTCAGCGCCCGCGACAGGGCCTTCTCCAGGGTCTCGATCGTCTCGGCCCGGTGCCGGTGCACCGGGCCTTCGGCCCGCATCTCGGCCGGAAGCCGATCTGCGGCGTCCTCGGCCCTCGCGTCGGCCTCGTCGGTCGCACCATCATCCTCGTCGGCCGCGCCAGCGCTCTCGTCGGTCGCGCCATCGGCCTCGTCGGTTTCGTCGGCGTGACCGGCGTCCGCGACGGGTTCGTCGGCCAGCACCTGCTGGGCCCGAGCCACCGACTCGGCTCGCTCGGCACGGATGCGGGAGAACAGCTCCTCGACGTTGCCGCCGTCCTCCTCGCCGACGGCGCCAGCTCCGTCGGGGTCGTCCCCGGCATCGGTGGCGGCGTCGTCGACCGCGTCATCAGCAACGGGGCCCGGCCCCGGGTTGGTCCCGGGCTCAGCCGCGGTCGGGGACTCGGGTTGTGTCGCATGCTCGGTCTCGGCGGCCGCCGGTTCGTGAGCCGCCGTGTGGCCGTCGCCGGGACCCTCGGGCGGCGATTCGTCGAGCTCGGGGTCGTCGCCCGCGTCGTCGTCATCGCCGGACACCTCGGCCGGCGCGTGGTCGACACCGGCGTCGTCGTGGTCGTCGTTGTCGACAGGCGTTGCGGGCTCCGGGTCATCACGGCGCCGGATGTCGCCGGCCACGGCCTCGGCGTCGGCGACCGCGGAGACGACCTCGTCGTCGAGATCGCCCTCGGGCCCGGATGCCTCGAGCAGGGCGGTGTCGAGGTGCGAGGTGATCTCGTCGACGTTGGCGCGCACCGCCGCGTACGCGTCGAGAAGCCGGTTGCGGCCGGCCACGAGACGGTCGACCTGCTCGCGCCCGATGTCGCGTCGGCGCTGGAGGTCGGTGAGGATCCGAGCCCGCACCCGCTTGGCCTCGGCGACCATGGAGCGGCCCTCGGTGCGAGCCTCCTCGATGGCGGCCGCGGCCTCGTCCTCGGCGGCGGCGCGAATCTGCTCGGCGGCCTCGGCGGCCTCGGCGGCGGCCCGGTCGGCATCGCTTCTGATGCGGGCGGCCTCCTCCTCGGCCGTGGTGCGGATGGCGGCGGCGGCCTCCTCGGCCTCGGCCACCGCGGTGTCACGGGCCGTGCTCGCTTCCGTGGTGAGCGCGTCGGCCTCGGCGCGGGCGTCGTCGGTGAGTCGCTTGGCCTCGGCCGTGGCCTCGCGTATGACGCGGGCCGCGGAGTCCTCGGCCTTGGCCCGGATGTCGGCGGCGGCGCTGCGGGCCGTGGACAGCACGTGTGCGGTCTCGTCGCCGACCAGACGGGAGAGCTCGTCGTCGCTGAGGGTCGCCAGATCGGGCGTTTCGACCCGGGCGGGTGCCGACACCGGTTCCTCGAACGGCGACGGCGGTTCGTCGGCGAGGTCGGACGGGGTCTCGGGCGGGGACGCCTCGGCGCCGGGACCCGGCAACACGGTGATTGCGGACGACGACGCCCGGGGTGCTTCCTCTTGCTGGCCGATGTCGGCCTGCAGGTCGTCGATCATCCGGTTGGTGGCCTCGACGCGCCGGGCGACGGACTCGAGGAAGTCGTCGACCGCCTTGGCCTCGTACCGCCCGAACGACCGCGGGAACCGCACCCCTCGCAGGTCATCGGGGTCGATGCGCGGATCGTCGGCCATCAGGGCAACCCTATTCCTGCATCACCGCCGGACCGGCGACCCCGCGACGCGAACTCGGCTGCGAACTGCAGCTGCGCCGCTTCGGTGGCCATGGTGTCAGTGCACTGCGCTGGTGATCATCATCCGGGGGCGGCCGCGGTCTCGAACCCGCTCCCGCCCAGGGACGAGAGGGCATCCAGAGCCTCGTCCAGCGTTTCGACCGGGACCACGTCGACGCGGTCGCCGGCATGCGCTCGGATCTGGCCCGCCTCGTCCCTCGGCACGATGAACACGTCGTAGCCCTCGTCGACGACGACGGCGGTCTTCTGGGCCACGCCCCCCACCGGGCCGACCGTGCCGTCGGGCCGGATGGTGCCGGTGACCGCGACGTCGAGACCGCCGGTGAGCTCCTGGGGCGTCAGGACGTCGATCACCGCCAGCGAGAACGCGAGTCCGGCCGACGGGCCGCCCACGTTCCCGGAGTCGATGTCGACGGGGAACGGGTACTGGTAGTCGGGCTCGCGGGGCTGCAGCGACACGCCGATGAACCCCCGCTCCGGGTCCGCCCCCTGTTCCACGGCATCCTCGTCCGGCGGCTGGAGCGTGATGTCGACCTCCTCGGTGCCGGTGCGCTCGGGAGCCTCGACCTCGAGCGTCACCGTCTCGCCCGGTGACTTCGGATCCATGATCCGACTCACGTCCTCGTTGAACTCGATCGGCTCGCCGTCGATGGCCACGATCGTGTCGCCGACCTCGAGCACGCCATCGGCTGCCGATCCCTCCTGCACCTGCACGACCACGTTGCCGTCGACGGCGATCGGCACGTCGTAGCCGAGCGTCTGCAGCGCGATGCGTATGGCGTCCTGCTTGGACGTGTCCATCAGCTGGAGGTTGTACTGACGGTTCTCGGTGGGCGACCGGTCGCCGAGGACGACCTGCTCGCCCACCACCTCGACGTCATCGTCGAACTGCGCCGTGATGTAGGAAGCGATCGTGCTCTGCTGGAGCGACACCGTGGTGTAGGCGATGTTGCTGTCCGGCGGGAAGGACTCGGTGTCCTCCACCTGCACCAACGGTGCGATGGGCCGGGCCGACCCGGGCCGGAACTCGTAGTACGGGATCTCGATGATGAACGCCAGGATCACTGCCGCGATGAGGCCGACGAGGGCGCTGCCGGCCAGCCACCACGACCACGCGCGACCCCGATGACGAGGGGGCTGTTCCCCGTCCACCGGCGGGCCCGCCGGTACGCTCGGTCCTTCTGTGCTCACGTTGATCCTGCTCGTGGTGCTCGGTGGTGCTGTGGCGCTCCTGGCCGTGTCCACGGCCGAGAGGAAGCCTGCCACGGACCCGAGCGAACACCGACGCGGCGCCACCGCGCCGAAGCCCGAGCCCGCAGCGTCGCCCGCCCCGTCGTCGCCCGCCCCGGAGCCAGCCGTCCGCGCGCGACCCGAACCGCCCCCCGGGCCCTCGCCGACCGGCCCCGTCCGCCGGCTTCGGCGACCGAAGGGCGTGCGGGCAGCCCAGATCGCGGTCGAGGGGCGCTACGCCGACGTGGCCGGCGCCTCGGTGCTGCGGCGGCTGTTCAGCCTCGTGGCCCTCGTCGTGATCGTGGTGGTCGTCGGGGTGCTGATCGCCGCGATCCTCGGTGCCGTCGTCGGTGCGGTCGCCGAGCTCCTCGGCAACGCGATCGGGTGAGTCATTTGTCGCTCCCCTGCGGGATCTCCGGCGCTCTCGATTTGTTCGCCCGGCGCTCACAACTCGCGTGGCGGCAACCATCATTTCACCGCGTTCCATGAGTGGCAGCGCCGCCGACCGCCGGCGGGCAGTCGCGGTCGCCGGGCACACCGGCGACGTCGACACCGCCCGCGCGCACCTCGACGACGAGTCGGCCCGTGTCCGGTCGGCGGCCCTGGGGGCGCTCAGCCGCCTCGGGGCGTTGACCGCGGCCGAGCTCGAGGCCGGCCTCGACGACCCCGACGCCGAGGTCCGCCGCCGGGCGCTGTCGATCTGCGCGACCCGCGCCGGCAACCTCCCCCCGGCCTGCGTGCCGGCGCTCGACGACGCCGACCCCGTCGTTGCCGAGACCGCGGCGTGGGCATGCGGAGAACGCACGCCGCCCGAGCCCGGTGCCGCCGCCGCGCTCGCTCGGCTCGCCACCGACCACCCGGAGCATCTCGTCCGCGAGGCGGCGGTGGCCGCGCTCGGCGCGATCGGTGATCCGATCGGGCTCGACGCCGTCCTGGCCGCCATGGGTGAGCGGGCCACCATCCGTCGACGGGCGGTCGTGGCGCTGGCCGCGTTCGAGGGACCCGACGTGGAGGCCGCGCTCCGGCAGGCCTTGGAGGACCGCGACCGTCAGGTCCGCCAGACCGCCGAGGACCTCATCTCCTGATTCATCGGTCGCCGGACGCGAAGCTCCCCGCCGCACCGGTGGCACGACGGGGAGCATCCGCGTTGTACCCGACCGTGGCCGAGTCAACCCTGGTTGGTCAGATCACAGCTCGAAGTCGTCGACGTAGTCGGCCTCGTAGTCCATGGTCTGGTTCTCGAGCCCATTCGGGGCATCGGGAACCACCGCGGCGATGTTGGAGTTCCGCGGCGGGACCCGCTCCTCGGGCGGACCGTAGGTGTAGTCGCCGGTCAGACCCCCGTAGGAGACGGTGCCGAGCTCTTCGAGGGCGGTCTGGATGCCCTCACGGCTGAGGTCGCCGAGCTCGACGGCCTTCTCGAGCAGCGCGGTGATCGACTGCGCCTCGTAGTAGCCGAAGATGAAGTAGCCGTCCGGCACCTGGTCGGGGGCGTACTCCTCCTGGTCGGCGATCAGCCGCTCCATGCCCGGCACCGAGGTGTCGCCCCAGTCCGGTGCGTCGGAGATGACGGTGAAGTTGGCCTCGAGATACGGGGCCAGCTCGGACTGGGCCAACACGTTGATCCAGGTCGGCGAGGTGCCGATCCACTGGGGGGCGTAGCCGTTGGTGGCGGCGGCGCCGAGCGCCGAACCGGTGACCGACGGCAGGGCCACGAACGCGTTGACGGTGCACCCCGCGTCCTCGAGCTCGTTCATCTGCGCCGAGAAGTCGGTGTCGCCCGAGACGTACCGGGTGATCGCCTCGATCTCGAAGCCGATGTTCTCGGCGGCGAACTCGAGCCCGGCCAGGCCGGCCTCGCCGTAGGGGTCGTCCTGGACGAGGGCGCACACGACATCGCTGTCGACGTCGCCGTCACCCTCGTTGAAGTAGTGGTCGAAGCCGTTGATCATCTGGATCTGGTAGGGGGCACCCACCGGGATCAGGTTCGGCTCGCGCACCCACAGCGAGTCGAGCGACGCGGGCGAGGCGATGATGCCGTCCTGCTCCAGCGACTCGATGATCGCATTGGTGACCGGGGTGCCGAGGATCTGACCGATCACGGCCACGTCTTCCTTGATCTGGTTGTAGACCTGCACGCCGGTGGCCGGGTTGTAGGTCGAGTCGACCTCGACCAGCTCGACCGGGTACTGCCCGGCGATGCCGCCCTCGGCGTTGAGCGCCTCGAAGAACACCCGGTTGCCGTTGGTGAGCGGCTCGCCGATCACCGCAGCCGGGCCGGAGAGGTCGGAGATGATGCCGACCCGGATGGTCTCGCCGTCGAAGCCGGGGGCTTCCTCGAGCTCGCCGCCACCGTCGTCGCCGGTGTCCTCGGTGGTGTCGCCGTCGTCGGCGCTCTCATCGTCGTCGTCACCGCAGGACGCGGCCACGAGCGCGAACGAGAACAGCACGGCGAGCAGCCGGAGCCATCGTTTGGTCTTCATCTGGATTCCTCCGTTTTCAGGGAACAGGGTGCGGCACGCACGCATGGGCGCGATACCGATGGTTTCTGGTTGGGGTCGGGGACAGGGGTCACTGGGTGAACGGCCAGGTCCGGAAGTAGAGCTTGGAGCGCTCCCAGAGGGCGGCGACCCCGCGGGACTCGATGAGCAGCACGGCGGCGATCGCGAGGCCGAAGATGATCTGGTTGAGCGACGACACCGAGATCAGCCCGTCGACGCCACCGACGTCGCCGCCGACGCCGGGCAGGTCCTGGCTGCGGCTGAGCTCGTCGATGATCCGCGGGAGGCCGCCGATGAGGAGCGCACCGATGATCGAGCCGTACACCGTGCCGAGACCGCCGATGATGATGATGGCGATGAACTGGATCGACACGAGCAGGGCGAAGTCGACCGGGCTCACGAACAGCTGCAAGGCGCCGTACAACGCGCCGGCGAGCGAGGCGATGCCCGAGCTGATGGCGAACGCCATGATCTTGTAGCGGCTCAGGTCGACACCGATGATCTCGGCGGCGAGATCGCGCTCGCGGATCGCCTGGAGGGCACGCCCGGGCCGGGTGCGGACGATGTTCTTGACGAGCAGCGCCGTGAGCGCGACGAAGAACCAGATGAGCCAGAACATGCTCTGCTCGGTGGTGAACTCGTGCCCGAACAACTCGAGGCCGGTGAAGTCGAGCGGACCGAGCACCGGCTCTGCCGCGGTGGTCGACACCCCGGTGTTCCCCGCGGTGACGCTCTCCCAGTTCCGGAAGATGTGGTCGCCCACGAAGACGAGCCCGAGCGTGACCACCACCAGGTACAGACCGCGCAACCGGAGGGCGAACGGTCCGATGGCCGCACCGACGAGGAAACCGGCCAGCGTCGCCGCCGGCAGCCACAGGATCATCGGCCAGCTGTAGGTGTTGCCCACGTAGGCGGCGGTGTAGGCACCGACACCCAGGAACACGGCGTGACCGAGCGAGATCTGGCCGGTGTAGCCGGTGAGCAGGTTGAGCCCGATGGCGCCGATGGCGAACACCCCCACGTAGGCGAGGGTGTTGAGGTTGAAGAACGCCTGGACGGCGGTCTGGGCGATGTCGGGGAGCCAGCTGAAGGTGAGATCCGCGAACAGCACGGGCACGAACAGGTACAACCCCACGAGCACGACCAGACCGACGCGCTTCCACGGTGTGCCGAACAGGCGGAGATCGTCGGCGTAGTCGACCACCATCCGGTGGTTGCGGCGGCGGGTGAGGACGGCCATCAGACTCTGCGCACCTCCGGCGTGCCGAACAGGCCGTAGGGGCGGACCATGAGGACGAGGATCATCACGATGAAGATCCCGACCCGGTCGAAACCGACGCCCCAGGCCTCGAGTTGGTACACCTTCACGAGGTTCTGGACCACGCCGATGATGACGCCCCCGACCACGGCACCGCCCGGCGAGTCGAAGCCGCCGAGGATGATGGCGGGGAAGGCGAGGAACACGACGAGGTCGAGCTGCGGTGTGAGCTGGGCCACCCCGGCGCCGGCCGTGGCCCCGGCGAGCCCGGCGACCGCACCGGCGATGCCCCACGCCACGCCGAACACGAGTCCGGTGGGGATCCCCTGGGCGACGGCCGCCTCCTGGTCGAAGTGCACGGCCCGCATCGCGATGCCGATCTTGGTGAAGCGGTCGAACACGAAGAAGATCCCGAGACCGACGATGGCGAGGCCGATGGTCCAGAGCTTGGCATGGCTGATGCTGAGATCGCCGACGTTGAGGTTCGAGAGCACCCAGGGGTCCTGCATGGTCAGCTCGGCGAAGCCCCAGACCGACGCCACCAGCTGCTTCAGGGCGAACAGGAGGCCGATGGTCACCATGACCGCGCCGAAGATCGGCAGCTCGTTGTACTTGCTGGCCGAACTGCGTCGCTCGATGCCCCACAGCAGCAGCCAGGCGACGATGCCGGCGGCGATGCCGATCCCGAACGCCGGCCAGGACTCGATCTCGGCGTACTGGGCGATGGCCCAGGCGAGCAGCCCCGCGCCCACACCCCCCGTCTCGCGGAAGGTGAGCTGCAGGATCGACCGCTGGATGAGTACGCCGACGGCAGCGACGAGGACCATCGAGATGAGGATCGACAGGTAGAAGTTCAGTCCCCACGTGACATGGGCGTTGTAGGTGAGGTAGGCGCCGAGCAGGACGAGGGCGCCCTGGGCGAAGTTGATGATCCCCGTCGCCCGGAAGATCACCACGAACCCGAGCACGATCAGGGCGTACTGGGCGCCGAGCGCGACGCCGTCGATGAGCGCCTGGAGGAACTCGTTCATCGGTACATCTCCTCGATGACGTCGGCGAACTGCTCGGAGATGGCCGCCCGCTTCACCTTCTGGGTCGCCGTGAGCTGACCGTCGTCCTGGTCGAGCTCGACGGTGAGCAGACGGAACTCCTTGATCTGCTCCACACGGGCCACGTCGTCGTTGACGCCTTCGACGATGCCGGCCACCAGGTCGCGCACCTCGTCCTTGCTGCTCAGGTCGGCGTAGGTGGTGTAGGCCAGACCGTGGCGGGTGGCCCAGTCGCCCACGGTGTCGGCCTCGATACCGATGAGGGCGCTGAGGTACTTGCGCCGGTCGCCGATGACGATGGCCTCGCGCATGAAGGGCGAGACCTTCAGCAGGTTCTCGATCTCCGACGGGCTGATGTTCTTGCCGCCCGCGGTGATGATGATGTCCTTCTTGCGGTCGGTGATGGTGAGGAAGCCGTCGTCGTCGAGCGTGCCGATGTCGCCGGTGTGCAGCCAGCCGTCCTCGTCGATGGTGTCGGCGGTGGCCTCGGGGTTCTTGTGGTAGCCGAGGAAGGTCCCCTCGGAGCGGGTGAGGATCTCGCCGTCGTCGGCGAGGCGCAGCTCCGAGTGGGGCAGTGGCTTGCCGACGGTGCCGATGCGCACGTCGTCGGACGGGACGACCGTGCCGACCGCGGTGTTCTCGGTCTGGCCGTAGCCCTCCCGCACCGGCACCCCGATGGACCAGAAGAACTCGAGCACCTGGGGTGCGATGGGCGCGGCACCGGACAGGGCCGACCGGCACCGGGCCAGACCGAGCTGGGTCCGCAGCGGCCGGTACAGCAGCAGCCAGCAGACGAAGTAGCGGATCCGGTCGAGCACCCCGAACCGCCCTGCCATCCGGCGGGCAGCGACGGCGCGGCCCTGCGAGATGCAGAGTCGGTAGACGAGTTGCTTGAGGGGCGTGGCGTCGGCCTGGCGCACCTCGATGCCGGCCATCATGCGTTCCCAGATGCGGGGAACACCCACGAAGTAGGTGGGCTGCACCTGGTGGAGATCGGACTGGAGGAACTCGGGGCCCTCGCCGAAGTTCACCACGTAGCCGGTGTGCACGGCCGAGACCACCGACAGGATCCGCTCGAGCACGTGGCACATCGGGAGGTACGACAGGATCTCGTCGCGGTCGGAGATGCCCCAGGCCTCCCGTCCCACCCGTGAGCCGAACGCGAGGTTGTGGTGGCTGAGCATCGCTCCCTTGGGCGGCCCGGTGGTGCCCGAGGTGTACACCTGCACTGCGACCTCGTCGGGCGACAGGGACGCCACGGCTCGGTCGAAATCGCCACCGTCGAGCGCGGCGCCCCGCTCCACGAGCTCGGTGTGGGTGATGATGCGGGGGTCGTCGAGCTGCTTGATGCCACGCGTGTCGAAGACCACGACCGTGCGCAGGCCGGGCACCCGGTCCCAGCACTCGAGCACCTTGTCGAGCTGCTCCTCGTCCTCGGCGAAGAGCACGGACGACTCGGAATGGTTCAACAGGTACTCGAGCTCGGCCGCCGGGCTGGTGGGGTACACGCCCACGGCGATGGCGCCGATGCCCTGCGTGCCGATATCGGCATAGGCCCACTCGGGCCGGTTCTCGGACTGGATGGCGACCCGGTCGCCGACCTCGACCCCGAGGCTGGCCAGCCCGAGACCGAAGCGGCGGGACGATTCGGCGTAGTCGGCCCAGGTGATCTCCACCCACCGGCCGAGCTGCTTGTGGCGCAGGGCGACGCGGTCGGGCGTGGCCCGGGCACGTTCGAGCAGCGTGCCCGGGACGGTCTCCCGGCCGCCGCCGTGGGGCGTGGCCACTGGGTCCGGGGCGGGCTCGGTGGTGGTCATCCCGACTCCCCAAGGTAGGCGTTGATGACCTCGGGCGAGGACTGCACCTCGGCGGGCGTGCCGACCGCGATGGGGAGCCCGAAGTTCAGGGCCATGACCCGATCACTGATGTCCATCACCATGTGCATGTCGTGCTCGACGAGGATCATCGCCAGCTCGAGCTCGTCCTTGATCTCGAGGATGTACCGGGCCATGTCCTCGGTCTCCTCGAGGTTCATGCCGGCCACCGGCTCGTCGAGGAGCAGCAGCTTGGGGTCCATGCCGAGGGCCCGACCGAGCTCGACCCGTTTCTGGATGCCGTAGGGCAGCAGGCCGACCGGGTGGTATCGGTACGGCTGCAGCTCGAGCATCTCGATGATCTCCTCGACCCGGCGGCGGTTGCGGAGCTCCTCGCGTTTGGCCTTGCCCCACCACAGCGCGCCGGCCAGGAACCCCGAGGACATCTGGAGGTGGCGGCCGAGCATGAGGTTGTCGATCACGTTCAGGTTCATGAACAGGCCGAGGTTCTGGAACGTGCGGGCGACGCCCTGTTTCGCGATGGCCAGCGACTTGGCCTCGGTGACGTCGAAGTCGCCGAGGCGGATACGGCCGTGCTGCGGGCGGTACACACCGTTGAGGCAGTTGAACATCGACGTCTTGCCCGCGCCGTTGGGCCCGATGATGGCGAACAGCTCGCCGGGCAGGACGGTGAAGCTCACGTCGTCGAGGGCGCGCACACCGCCGAAGGACAGCGAGACCTCGTCGACCGTGAGCAGCGGCTCGGTCGACGATCTGCTGGCCCCGGTTGCGGCCCGGGTCTCGGGTGCGTCGGTCACGTCGGCCACGTCAACCTCCCCACTTCTTGCGTCGCCGGTAGCTCTTGACGTCTCGGAACGAGTGGTGGCCGGCCTCGCCCACGCCGAGGTAGAACTCGCGGATGTCGTCGTCGGCCAGTAGATCCTGGCTGCTCCCCTCCTTCACGACCCGGCCGGTCTCGAGCACGTAGCCCCGGTCGGCGATCGACAGCGCCATGGTGGCGTTCTGCTCGACCAGCAGCACCGAGGTGCCCCGGTGGTTGACCGTCTGGATGATCTCCTTGATCTGCTCCACGATCAGCGGGGCGAGTCCCAGCGAGGGCTCGTCGAGGAGGAGCATCGTGGGCGAGGCCATGAGGGCCCGGCCGATGGCCAGCATCTGCTGCTCGCCGCCGGACAGGTAGCCGGCCGTGGACCCACGCCGCTCGGCGAGGAGCGGGAACAACTCGAAGACGCGATCGCGGGATTCACCGACCGAGCGCCGGTCGTGCACGGTGTAGGCCCCGGTGCGCAGGTTCTCCTCGACGGTCAGCTCGGCGAACACCCGCCGGCCCTCCATGACCTGGGAGATCCCCGCCTTCACCCGCTCGGGTGGGTCGGTGCGCGTGAGATCGTGGCCCTGGTACTCGATCGCACCCTTGGTGATCCGTCCGCGGTGGAGGTCGAGCAACCCGGTCACCGCCCGCAGCAGCGTGGTCTTGCCGGCGCCGTTGGCACCGAGGAGCGTCACGATCTCGCCGGACGACACGTTGAGGCTCACGCCCCGCAACACCGTGATGACGTCGTTGTAGACGACCTCGAGGTTGCGCAGGTCGAGCGCCTCGGTGGTGGTCGCCTCGGGCGCGCGCTGGGCAGTGGCGGTGATGGTGATTCCCCCTGGAGTCACGGTGCCCGGGATGGTGGAGGCGAGACACCGCTGTTGACGAACTGTCAAGCCGGCGAGGACCATAGCTGCTCGGCTCATGACGCGTGCCACATCCTCGCGCGGATCGCTCGGCCTTCCCCGAAATCCCGGTCAGATGCGGCCGCCCATGAACATGACCTTGAGGTCGTCGTAGCTCTCGATGCAGCGCCCGGCGCCGTACACGACGGCCTCGAGCGGTTGGGGCACGAGGGTCACCGGGATGTCCGTCTCGACCGAGATCCGCACGTCGAGGCCCTTGAGCATCCCGCCACCACCGACGAGGTGCATCCCCTTGCCGATGAGGTCGTGGGCGAGCTCGGGCGGGGCGTTGCCCAGGCAGGCGATGATCGATTCGAGGATGGCGGTGACCGGTTCGGCGATGGCCTCGCGCACCTCGGGCGTGGTGAGGATCACGGTCTTGGGCAGGCCGCTCATCAGGTCCCGGCCGCGCACCTCGGCGCGGACGTCGTCGTCGACGGCCCAGGCCGACCCGATGGCGATCTTGATCTCCTCCGCCGTCCGTTCGCCGATGGCGATGCCGTACTCGCGGCGGATGTAGGTCTGGATGGCGCTGTCGATGTCGAAGCTGCCGACACGAACGGCCTTGAGCGCGACCACCCCACCGAGGCTGATGAGCGCGGTCTCGCTCGTCCCGCCGCCCACGTCGATGACCATGTTGGCCACCGGCTCGTGGATGGGGAGCTCGGCGCCGATGGCGGCGGCCATGGGCTGCTCCAGCAGCTGGGCGTCGGCGGCGCCGGCCCGCCGCGCCGCCTCGGTGACGGCCCGACGCTCGACCTCGGTGATGGCCGAGGGCACGCAGATCACGACCCGTGTCCGGTTGAAGCGATTGACCCCGGCCCGTTGGAGGATCAACCGGATCATGCGCTGGGTGATCTCGAAGTCGGTGATCGCGCCCTGCCGCAGGGGGCGGACGGCCACGATGTAGCTCGGGGTCCGACCGATCATCTGCCACGCCTCGGCTCCCATGGCCAGCACGTCGCCGTTGCGCTTGTTGAGCGCGATCACCGTGGGCTCGTTCATGACGATCCCCTGGCCCTTGGCGTACACCAGCGTGTTGGCGGTGCCCAGATCGATGGCGAGATCGCGGGCCATCCTCAGGTGTCCCGGGACTCGTCGGTCGCGGCGCGCCCCTCGGCGTCGTCGGATGCCGCGTCCTCGGGCGCGGCGTCGTCGGCAGTGGTGTCGGTCTCGGCGGCGTGACCATGCTCGTCGCCGGCTCCGTCGTCAGGATCGGTCGCATCGGCTGACCGCGTGGACGGTCCGTCGTGCGCCCCGTCGTCGCCCGCCGCATCGTCGCCGGTGGCCCCGACCACGGTCACACCGCGTCGGGGCGGATCGCCCCGCTCGACGCTCGGCGGCCGCTCGTCCTCACGCGGTGCCAGCGCGCTCAGCTCGCGCTGGAACGAGGTGATGCCCGACTCGATCCCCTGCTCGGACCGGTTGCGGTAGGCGAGGATGCTGACGCCGACGACCACGATGACGACGATGAGCACGACGATCGGGATCATCAGCCGACGCCCCGAGGTGCGCTCTCGGGCTCGACGAGGTGCTGAGCCTCGAGCCCCCAGCTCGAACCGCCCTCCCAGGACTCCTTCTTCCAGATCGGGACGGTGGACTTGAGCGTGTCGATGCAGAACCGGGCGGCATCGAACGCCGAATCGCGGTGCGGGGCGCTCACGACCACGACCACGGCCGCGTCGCGCACGGCGAGCGGACCGACCCGGTGGAGGAGCGCGACCCGGCCGATGTCGCTCCACCGCTCGCGGGCCTCGGTGGCGACCCGGGCCAACCGCGGCACCACCTGGCGCTCGTAGGCCTCGTACTCGAGCAGGTGCACGCCGGGACGGCCCTCGGAGTGGTCGCGGGCGGCACCGACGAAGGTGACGATTCCCCCGCAGTCGTCGCGCTCGGCCCACCGGGACGCGACCTCGACCGGCAGCGGGGCCACCGACAGTCCGACCCAGTCGTCGCCGGCATCGGGCGGCGCCAATGTGTCGGGAGTGGTCATTCGCAGCCTGCGTCCTCGAGATCGGCCGAGTTCACGCCGTCGCCAACGCGTGTCGATCGCGCCCCAGGCTAGCGGTCGCGACCTCCCTTCTCCGGATGCCCTCAGTAGGGTCGCTCGGGTGCCATTGCCGCCATCGGGCGATTCCGGCGAGGGACACGGCGACGACGAGTTCGACGAGCCGTTCGAGGATGCGGTCGAGTTCCGTCCGCCGTTGCCACCCGAAGACCGGATCTGGCGCCACCCCTCCGAGGTGGCCGGCCCCGGCGCGCCGGGGCCCAGCACCCCGCCAGCGGTCCCTCGGCACCGCAGCGGGCGGGCCATCGCCGTCGTGTCCGGACTGATCGGTGCCACGCTCACCGTCGGGGTGATCGCCGTGCTCGGCGGCTTCGAGTCCCAGACACGGGTGGTCGAGCGACAACGCGCCGTGCAGCCGGTCACCAGCGCGGCAGGCGACGACTCGGTGGCCGCCATCACCTCGCGGACCGCCCCGTCGGTCGCCGGCGTCTACATCACCCGGGACGGACGAACGGACCGAGGGCTCGGCGATCGTCGTGCGCAGCGACGGCCACCTGCTCACCAACGCCCACCTCGTCGACGGTGCCGACCGCGTCGAGGTCCGCCTCCACGGCCAGGAGATGCGCCGCGCCGACGTGGTCGGCAGCGACGACGCCACCGACCTGGCCGTGCTCCGCGTCGATGTCGACGGCCTGGAGCCGGCCGCCCTGGGCTCGGCCGAGCACCTCCGCGCCGGCGACGACGTGATCGCCCTCGGCCACGCGCACGGCATGCTTGGCGACGCGTCCGTCGAGCAGCGCGTGGTGTCCGAGCTCGATCAACGGCTGAAGATGCCGTCGAACACGGTCCTGCACGGGATGATCCTGCTCGACGCACCACTCACCGACGGCGCCGCCGGCGGTCCCCTGCTCGACGGCGCGGGTGCGGTCATCGGCATCACCAACGCCATCCCCGCCGCCGCCAACGAACGTGCCTACGGCGTCGCCACCCCGGCCGACGTCGCCGTCCACGCCGCCGAGCACCTGATGGAGCACGGCCGGGTCCAGCACGTGTGGCTGGGCATCGAGGGGATCGATCTCCAGCCCGACCGGGCCGCCGAGCTCGGGGTGGCCGGCGGAGCATCGATCAAGGACGTCGCCGACGACAGCCCGGCGGCGGCCGCCGGGCTCGCGCCGGGCGACGTGGTCGTCGGCGTGGACGACACCTCGGTGTCGTCGATGAGCGAGGTGATCGCGACCCTGCGCACCCACGACCCGGGCGACACCGTCGGCCTCACCGTTCGACGCGGCGAGGACGAGGTCCGGACCTCCGCCGTCCTCGCCCAAAAGACGCGCTGATCCACCTCGTTCCGGCTGGCAAGACCATCGGGTGATCGATGGATTCACCCGCCAGAACGGGCTGGGTTCAGCGGAGGTGGCGGCGGACGAGGGCGACACCTCCCGCGATCGCACCCACGAGCGCCAGACCGGTCGCGCCCAGTGCGATCTCCTGTCGGCGCTGGGGTGAGATCTGGGCCCACGGTGCGGCGGCGTGGCCGGCGACGAAGGCCTCCTCGTTCGAGTGCCCGGGCTCCCACCCGAGCGCGCGCAACTTGTCGTTGGCCACCACCCAGGGGTGGATCACGAAGGGCACGAAGCCGGGTGGGGTCGGAGCCAGCTGGTAGCGCCAGCCGAAGGCGGTGAGCCGACGGGCCATGCCCTCGGGGAGCGGCAGGCGGGGGGCGCCGCCGACCAGCGCCCGGATCAGCTCCGCGTCGAGGGCGCCGTCGGGTGCCACGTTGAAGCAGCCCTCGGCCCGCTCGCGGCGGATCAGATCGACGGCGGCCGCCACGTCGTCGGCGTGGACGAACTGGGCCGGTGGGGCGTCGTCGGTGGGGGCGACCAGACGGGCGGCCGCGAGGACACGGCCGAGCTCGTCGGGTCCGTGCTCGTCCACGGTCACGCACGGCCGGAGCACCGATACGGCGACGGCGGGCTCCGCGTCGTCGAAGGTGCCCAGCCGATCCTCGATCGCGGCCCGGGTGCGCACCCAGTCCGACTCGGTGTTCGGCCGTGTGGGCGCGGTCTCCGACAGCGGCACCGGGTTGTCGTCCCAGGCGCCGTAGACCGTGGCCGAGGTCCGCACGATCAGGTGCTCGACGCCGGCACGCCGGGCGGCATCGAGGACCCGAGCGATGGTGTGGAGGTCGTGGTCGGGCGGCGTCCCCTCGAGCGGGTCGGACCCGGCCAGGTGACAGACCACCTCGACGCCGGCGAAGAGCGGGTCGAGGTCGTCGCCACGGAGCTGCACCCGGTGGAGCTCGAGCCGGTCGGGCTCGGTGCGCAGCGGCGTGGCGAGCACGTCCTCGAGCGGATCGCGGTCGACCGCGACGACGCGCTTGACCGACTCATCGGCCAGTGCTGCTGCGACCAGCCGACGGCCGACGGGACCGGCTGCGCCGGTGACCGCAACGCTCGCCATGACCCCTACGATGCAACCCGTGAGTGGTTCCGGTCCAACCGACGGCGACGATCCCGGCGACGAACACGGCGACGACCACCCCGACCGGTCCGGCGACAACCCGTTCGAGGGGATGCCGTTCTTCGGTGATCTCGGCAAGCTGCTGGGCGGTTTCGGCGGTGGTGGCGGCACCGGATTGCAGTGGGACACCACCCGCCAGGTGGCCATGCAGCTCGCCGCCGGGGGCGAGCAGGAGCCCAACATCGACCCGCTCGAGCGGATGGAGATCGAGGAGCTCGCCCGGGTGGCCGATCTCCACGTGTCGTCCAAGACCGGCCTGTCCACCAACCTCACCGGCAAGGGCGTCACCGTGATCCCCGTCACCCGCACGCAGTGGGCCCAGCGCAGCATCGACGCCTTCAAACCGCTGTTCGAGTCGCTGTCGGGCGCGCTCGGGCCCGGATCGCTGCCCGCGGAGCAGGACCCGGCCGACCAGGCGGATCCCCTGTCGGGCATGCTCACCCAGCTCATGGGAGCGATGGCCCCGATGATGCTGAGTGTCACCGCCGGCGGCATGCTCGGCCACCTCGCCCAAGCCAGCTTCGGCCAGTACGACCTCCCCGTTCCCCGCCAGCCCGACGACGAGCTGTTGCTGGTGCTGCCCAACGTCGACGCGTTCGGCGCCGACTGGTCGATCGAGGCCAAGGACCTGCGGCTGTGGCTGTGCATCCACGAGATCGCCCACCACGCCGTGCTGGGCGTCGCCCACGTCCGCGAGGCACTGGAGGCCGCGATCACCGAGTACGCGTCCGGCTTCCGGCCCGACTCCAACGCGCTGGTCGACAAGCTCGGTTCGGTCGATCTCACCAATCCCGAGGCCATGGGCGAGCTCCAGCAGGTGCTGGGCGACCCCGAGGTCGTACTCGGCGCGATGCAGACCGACGAGCAGCGGGCCATGCTGCCCCAGCTCGAGGCCCTCGTCGCCCTGGTGGTCGGCTACGTCGACCACGTGATGGACGAGCTCGGCGCCACGCTGCTCGGCAACTACGGGATGATCACCGAGGCCCTGCGCCGCCGCCGCGTCGAAGCCGACGAGTCCGACCGCTTCGTGGCCAAGCTGTTCGGCCTCGAGCTCGGCCAGTCGACCTACGACATGGGCGCGGCGTTCGTCGACGGGGTGGTCGAGCGTGCCGGGTTCGATGCGCTCGAACCACTGTGGAAGCACGAGCGGTACCTGCCGACACCGGCCGAGATCGAGGCACCCGGCCTCTGGCTCGCCCGCATCGAGATCCCCGAGGAACCCGACCGACCCGACGACGCCTGACGACCCGGGTTCTGGCCGCCCCTTCGGCCACCTGGGTGACCAATGGGGCGACCAGAACGGGATGGGTCATCCGTGGGGCGTTCGCACCGGCGGCAGCATCAGGTCGTCCGGCGGTACCTCACGACTCGTCGGTCGAGGGTCGGCTCCGCTCGTCCTCCGAGCCGCCGTCGTCGTCGACCAGGGTCGGGTCGGCACCCGACCGGTAGACGTCGGTTGCGTCGGTGGGTGTGGCGACGCCGGGCGGGTACTCGGGCGGCGGCGGGGCCGGTGCCGGCGGGGACTCGGGCGCCTGACCCTGCGGTGAGACGATGGTCGGGGGCAACTCGCGGGTCGGCGCCTCGTAGAAGCCGAGCTCCTGGGCGGTGCGCCGCCGCGTGCGGGACCGCCTCCGGTCGGTCACCCGGCGGGCGCCGCGTGCCCCGGCGATGTAGGACACGGCCCCGAACACGCACAGCCCGGTGATGCCGAGGAAGCCCAGCCACGTCGGCATCGGGATCACGCCGATGACGGCGCCCGCGACCCAGACCAACTGGAACCGTGTCTCGAAGCGGGCGAAGGACCGACCACGGTTGGCGTCGGGCGCGTCACGCTGGACGATGGCGTCGAAGGCCTGCTTGGCCGAAGCCGCGCCGATGCCCACCGACACCGCCACCAGTGCCGCGCCGGCCAGGCCGCCCATCCACGCACCGATGGCGGCGCAGGTGGCCACCGCACCGAGGACGATGGTGATGATCTTCTCCTCGGTGGCCTGCTGACGCAGCAGCGGCGCGATGCCGGCACCGACGGTCGATCCCACCGCCGACAGCGCGAGTACCACGCCGAAGTGCCAGGTGGGCGCGCCGCCGGTGCGCAGCGAGAACGCGAGCAGGAAGACGAGGAAGCCCACGACGCCACGGAGCAGCGCCATCGCCGACGCGGCCAGCAGGACGCCGGCGCTGCGGAGCTCGTCACGCGCCTCTTCGGTCTCGGGAGTGCCGGCCACCTGACCCCGGGGGATCCTCCACGACACGAAGATCCCCACCGCGAAGACGATGGCGGCGAGGCCGAGCACCCACTCCGACCCGCCGAGTTGCAGGAGGATGCCGCCGGGGATGGCTGCCACGAAGCCGGTGAAGCCCGAGATGAGCGACAGCTTGGAGTTGGCCTCGACCAGCTCCTCGTCCGAGCGCACCGTGGACGGCACCAGCGACGACTTGGCCACGTGGTAGCTCTTGGCCAGGACCAGCAGCAGGAACGCTTCGGGGAACAGCAGCAGCGAATCGACGTCGTCGATCATCAGCAGACAGATCACCGCCCGCAGCGTCGACGACAGCACCACCATCCAGCGGCGTCCGCCCGAAGCCCGGTCGAGCGCGGGCCCGACCAGCGGCGCCACGATCGCGAACGGCGCCATGGTGAGCGCGAGGTAGAGGAACACCTCGCGCCGCGCCGCGTCCGGGTCGATCGAGAAGAACAGCGTGCCCGCCAGCGCGATGGCCACGAGCGTGTCGCCCGCGACGGCAAGGGCATGCGACCGCGCGAGCCGGGCGAAGGGCGAGGTCACGAAGGCCTCGCGACCGACGCGGGGCCCGGAGAGTGATCGCCAGCCGGGGTCGGTCATCGCCCCAATCGTAGGTCTGATCGGATCGCCTGCCGGCTCCCCCATCAGGTCCTGCGACTCAGCGACCTGCGCGGAAAGGGCGATCATCGCAGGTCCGCGTGCTCGACCCCGTCGTCATTTCGTCGTCGGGAGCTTCAGGTCGGTGCCAGGACCGGCTCGAACTTGTAGCCGAGGCCACGGATGGTGATGATCCGCTCGGGGATCGAGGGGTCGAGCTCCACCTTGGCCCGCAGCCGCTTGACGTGGACGTCGAGGGTCTTGGTGTCGCCCACGTAGTCGGAACCCCACACCCGGTCGATGAGCTGCTCGCGGGTCATCACCCGGCCGGCATTGGCCAACAGGACGTGGAGCAGCTCGAACTCCTTGAGCGGCAGCGGGGTGAGCTCGCCCCGGATGCGGACCTCGTGCTTCTCGGGATCGAGGGCCACGTCGCCGACCGCCATGGCGTCCTGGCTCAGGTCCTCGTCGCGGTGCTCGGCTCGCCGCATCACCGCGCGCATCCGGGCCACCAGCTCACGGACCCGGTAGGGCTTGGTCACGTAGTCGTCGGCTCCCACCTCCAGGCCGACAACGGTGTCGATCTCCGATCCCTTCGCCGTGACCATGATGATCGGCACGCGCGACTTCTTGCGCAGGTCGCGACACACGTCGATGCCCGACACCTTCGGCAGCATCACGTCGAGCAGCACCAGGTCAGGACGGATCGCGTCGAACATCTCGATGGCCTCCATCCCGTCGCGTGCCACCTGCACGCGGAATCCCTCGCGGACGAGCCCGACGTTGAGGGCCTCGACGAAGGATTCCTCGTCCTCGACGACGAGCACGGTTGCCTCGGGCATGGGGTGGGCTCTTTCTCTCGGTGGTGCGGCCGGCGGGTCAGCCGGCTTCCTGGGTGGACACGGCCACCGGTCCAGGACCGGCGGGCATGACGAGGGTGAACGTGGTGCCTTCGCCCTCGCGGGAGTCGACGCGGACCTCGCCCCCGTGGTTGGAGGCGACATGTCGGACGATGGCGAGGCCGAGACCGGTACCGCCGGTTTCCCGGCTGCGGGCCCGGTCGACCCGGTAGAAGCGCTCGAAGATGCGTTCCAGGTCGCGACGGGGGATCCCGATGCCGCGGTCGGCCACCCACAGCTGGACCGACGGTCCGTCGGTCGCGGCCGACACGACGACCGAGGAGCCATCGCTGCTGTACTTGATGGCGTTGTCGAGCAGGTTGAACACCGCGGAGACGAGCTGGCGCCGGTCGCCGAGCAGCTCCAGACGGCGGGAGGGCTCGACCAGGTCGATGGTGATGCCCCGGTGCTCCGCCGCCGTGGTGGCCCGTTCGACCGCCTCGGCGAGCACCAGGTGGACCGGGACCGGGTCGCGGAGCGACGCCTCCCCGGCTTCGATGCGGCTGAGCTCGAGCAGGTCGTCGATGGTGCGGCTGGCCCGCATGGCCTCGTGGTGCATGCGCTCGGCCAGCCGGCCGATGATGCCGAGATCGTCCTCGGTGAGCAGCGTCTCGGCCAGCACGCCGATGCCGCCCACCGGCGTCTTGAGCTCGTGGCTGATGTTGGCGACGAAGTCGCGGCGCACCGCGTCGACGCGCTGGCGCTCGGTGACGTCCTCGATCACCACGAGCGCGCCGATGCTGCGGTAGCCGTCGTCGAGGGGGTCGGCGGTGAGGACGAGCGTGCGCCGCGGCGGGCCGAACAGCTCCAGGGTGCGGCTGCCGTCCTGACCCTCGAGCGCGGTGGCGGCGAGCTCCTCGATGGTCGACTCGACGATCGCCTCGCCGTGGCGGGCGTCGAGAAAGGTCTCGGCCGGACGGTTGCGGAACACGATGCTGCCGTTGTCGTCGAGGAGCACGATGCCGTCGTCGATGACCGACAGCGCGTGGGCCATGCGGGTCTCGGCGGCAGACGCGTCGCCGCCCTTGGCCACGGCGTCGTCGACGGCGGCCTCGAGTTGGCGCATCGTGGCCTCGAGCCCGCGCACCTCTGCGATGGGCGACTCGGACAGCCGGGCCGCGGCGTTGTGGGCTTCGGCGCGGAATCGGCGACGGCTCCGCCACCACCACAGCAGGGTGACGACCCACAGCGCACCGAGCACGGCAGCGGCGAGCGCGGCGACCGTCTCTGCGCTCATGACCCTGGAGGCTCGCGATCGTCGGGCTCGGCCTCGACCCAGGTCGGCTTGCGGGCCTCGGCCCGCGCCGCGCCCGTGTGCTCGGGCAACCAGCCGTCGACCATGTAGCGGACCCGCTCGCCGATGTTGACCGCGTGGTCCCCGACGCGCTCGTAGTAGCGACCGATCAGCGCGAGCTGGACGGCCGGCTGGATGTCGCCCTGCTCGCTCCCCCACCGGAGCACGGCCTGCACGTAGTCGGCGTGGAGCTCGTCGAGCCGGTCGTCGATGTCGTCGAGCGCGGCGGCCAGCGCGGCGTCGCGATCGACGTAGGCGTCCATGCACATCCGGAACAGGCGGGTCGCCTGCTCGCTCATCTGTTCGAGCAGGCCTCGCACCGGCGGCGACAGCTCGGCCGGATAGATCCTCCGCGTCGCCTTGCACACGTTGACCATGAGATCGGCCGACCGCTCGATCTCGGACACGAGGCGGATGGCCGCGATGATGGCGCGCAGGTCGCTGGCCACCGGGGCTTGCAACGCCAGGACGCGGTAGCACTGCTCCTCGATGTCGATCGCGAGCGCGTCGACCTCGTCGTCGTGGTCGATCATGGCTTGCGCGGTCTGCAGATCGTTCTCGAGGAGGGCCTCGGTGGTCCGGGGGATGGCCTCGGTGACGTGGGCGGCCAGCCGGGTGATCCGGCGGACGATCTCCTCGAGCTCTTCGGCGAACTCCGTGCGGAGCGGACCCCGTGGTTCTGCGTCGGTCATCGTCGGACCTCCATGGTGGGCTGCCCCGTCATCGAACCTCAGCGGAGAGATGATCTGGGTCACCCGTGAGCAGGTAGCGCAGTCGGACACCGATGATGGCGGCGTGATCGGCGATCCGCTCGAGCGAGCGACCGGCGATCAGCGTATTGGTCGCGATGGCCACGGCGTCGTCACCGGTGAGACGGAGCAGCTCGGCCATGAGGTGCTCGTAGTGCAGATCCATGGTCTGGACGCGGTGGGCGAGATCGGTGGCGAGGCCGAGGTCCTGGGCCGACCAGGCCCGCAGGGCCGCGCGGAAGCTGTCGATGGCGTGGTCGGCCATCGACAGCAGGATCTGGTAGGTCGCGTCGCTGGCGGCCCACAGGTGCCGCTGGGGATTGAGCTTCACGACCCGGAGCGCGAGGTCGCCGACCCGCTCGAACTCGGACAGGATGCGCAGCACCGACACCACGAACCGCAGGTCGGACGCGACGGGGTTCTCGCGGGCGAGCAGGTCGTAGCATCGCTCGGTGAGCGACACGTTCGTGGCATCGACGTCGTCGTCGGCATCGAGCGCCCGCTGCGCCATGGCCTCGTCGCCGTGCACGAGGACCTCGCGCATGCGCTCGAGGTTCTGGTCGACCTGGACACCCATCAGCTCGACCTGGATCCGGAGCTGACCGAGCTCTTCGTGGAACTGCTTTCTCAGCGACTGCCCCCTGTCCATCGAGCGACGGCTAGCCGAAGCGGCCGGTGACGTAGTCCTCGGTCCGCCGGTCGGCCGGATTCGAGAAGATGGTCTCGGTGAGGTCGTACTCGACGAGCGTCCCCGTGCGATCACCGGTCGTCTCGTCGGCGTCGACGGTGAAGAACGCGGTGCGGTCGGCGACCCGTGCTGCCTGCTGCATGTTGTGGGTGACGATGACGATCGTATAGCGCTCCTTGAGCTCCTGCATCAGGTCCTCGATCCGCGCGGTGGAGATCGGGTCGAGCGCCGAGCACGGCTCGTCCATGAGGATCACGTCGGGCTCGGTGGCGATGGCCCGGGCGATGCACAGCCGTTGCTGCTGGCCGCCGGACATGCCGTACGCGTTGTCATCGAGCCGGTCCTTCATCTCGTCCCACAGCGCAGCGCCCTTGAGCGCCTGCTCGACGATCTCGTCGAGGTCGCCTTCCATGCCGGTCATCTTCGGCCCGAACGCGACGTTGTCGTAGATCGACTTCGGGAACGGGTTGGGCTTCTGGAACACCATGCCGATGACCTTGCGCACCTGCACCGGGTCGACGTGGTCGGCGTAGACGTCCTCGCCGTGGTAGCGAAGCGACCCCTCGACCTTGGCGCTCGGGATCAGGTCGTTCATCCGGTTGAAGCACCGCAGCATGGTGCTCTTGCCACAGCCGGACGGGCCGATCAGCGCGGTGATCTCCTGCTGGAGGATCTCCATCGAGATGTCCTTCACCGCGAGCATGTCGCCGTAGTAGACGCGCAGGCCGTCGACGTCGAAGGTCACCTCGGCCTCAACGGCCTTCTCCGAGGAGGCTCGGACGTCGATGTCGGTGGTCAGCGGGGCCTTTCGTTCCATGGTCGGGGTCGCCTCGAAAGTGTTCGGTTCGGTGGTCATGGCACTCCTCAGATCTTGTCCTCGTAGCGGCTACGCAAGAAGATGGCGACGGAGTTCATCAACAGCACGACGCCGAGCATGAGGATCACACCCGCCGCGGCGAGGGTGCGGAACTCGTCCTGGGGCCGGCCGGCGTAGGTGAAGATCTGCACCGGCAGCGCCGAGTAGCGGCTGGAGAAGAAGTCGGGGTCGAAGGTGACGAAGGTGGCGGCACCGACGAGCAGCAGCGGCGCGGTCTCGCCGATGGCCCGCGACACCGCGAGGATCACACCGGTGAGGATGCCGGGGAACGCGGCGGGCAGCACCTGGCGTCGCACCGTCTGCCACGGCGTCGCGCCGAGCGCCAGCGCCCCCTCGCGGATGGACGGGGGCACCGACCGGATGGCCTCACGGGACGCCAGGATGACCGTGGGCAGCACGAGGAGCGCCAGCGTGAGCGAGCCAGCGGCGACCACGAAGTCGAGGTCGAGCGGGCCCCGGGCGATGAAGCCGAGCCCGAGGATGCCGAACACGATGGAGGGCACGCCGGCGAGGTTCTGGATGTTGAGCTCGATGAGCCGGTTCCACCAGCGGGTGCCGTCGGCGAACTCCTCGAGGTACACGGCCGCGCCCACGCCGAGCGGAACGATGAGGACGACCACCCCCAGCATCAGGTAGATCGACCCGAGGATCGCGGGACGGTAGCCGGCGTTGGCGATGTCCACCGTCGAAGGGTTCTCGGTGATCAGCTTGGTCGAGAGCAGTGGACGGCCCTCGACGAAGGCCCAGGCGACGATGCCGACCAAGCCGAGCAACGCGGCACCCAGGCCGACGAAGAGCACGCTCTTGAAGACGGCGTTGCCGACCTTGTCGCTGCGGCTCTCGGAGCCGAACCTGCTCTCGGTCGCGGCGCGTGCCCCGGCGACCGCGGCGCGCGCTCGGGCCGAGCGTGGTTCTTCGGTCTCGATGGCCATCTACTCGTACACCTCCCGGAATCGCCGGACGAGCCGGATCGCCAGCGCGTTGACCGTGAGCGTGATGAAGAACAGGAGCGTGCCCACGGCGAAGATCGTGTCGTATTTGATGGTGCCCTGGGCGATGTCGCCGGTGGCGGTACGACCGATGAAGGCGGTCATGGTCTGGATCGACTCGAAGATGTTGAAGCTGAGGTTCGGGTTGCCCCCGCCGGCGGCGATGAGCACCACCATGGTCTCGCCGATGGCCCGCGACATGCCGAGCACGACGGCGGCGATGATGCCGGACAGGGCCGCCGGGAAGACCACTCTGGTGACGACCTTGAGCTTGCTGGCGCCCGAGCGCGTAGGCGCCCTCGCGCAGCCCGTCGGGCACGGCCCGGAGGGCATCGTCGGAGACCGAGCTGACGAGCGGCACGATGAGCAGGCCGACGCCGATGCCGGCGACGAACAGCGAGAAGATGCCGCCCCAGGGCAGGAAGGGCAGCACGTCCTCGAGGAACGGGCGCAGGAACAGGAAGGCGAAGAGGCCGGTGGCCACGGTGGGGATGCCCTCGAGGATCTCGAGGATCGGCTTGATGACCTTGCGGGCCCGGCCCGGCGTACTCGGAGAGGTAGACGGCGCAGCACAGGCCGATGGGAACGGCGACCGACAGGGCGATGACGGTCACGAGCAGGGTGCCCACGAGGATCGGCAGGACACCGAAGGCGGCGTTGGCGAACGCCGGCTGCCACACGCGTGCCGGTGAGGAACTCCCCCACCGGCACCTCGCGGAAGAAGCTGAGCGACGGCACGATCAGGGTGAACACGATCGCCGTCGTGGCGACGACCGAGACAACCGCGCACGCCGCGAGCAACGCCACGACGAGCCTCTCGCCGTAGCGGGGACCGGCCGCCCCCAGCGTGCGCCGCTCGCTGGCGGCGCCGCCGGGGGCAGCGATGGTGGAGGTCGTCACTTCGTCTCCGTTTCCATACTCGGTCCTTCCGTCACGTGGTGCTCGTCCTCGAGTCTGCCGGCTCAGCCCGCGAGCGCGGCGACGTCCTCGAGCGACTGCGTGATCTGCTCGTCGTTCATGGGCACGTAGGTTGCGGCTTCGGCGATCCGCTCCGAGTTGTTGATGTAGAACTCGAAGAAGGCGACGACCTCGGGGCGGGACAGCGCCGTGTCGCTGGCGTAGAGGAACAGCGGACGGCCCAGCGGCGTGTACTCGCCGGCCTGGACGTTCTCGAGGCTCGCCTCCTTGCAGCCGTTGCCGTCGTCGATCTGCGAGCGGCTTGACCTGGTCGCCGGCCTCCTGGACGAAGGAGAACGGGATGTAGCCCATCGCCCACTCGTCGCCGGAGACGCCCAGCACGGCGGCCTGGTCGTCCTCGCCGATGTCGGTGTAGTCGTTGCGGATCTTGCCCTCCTCGCCGTTGATCACCTCGGTGAAGAAGTCGAAGGTGCCCGAGTCGGAGCCGGGACCGAACAGGGTGAGGGTCCTCGTCGGGGAGGTCGAGCCCATCGACGTCGCCCCAACTGTCCACGGTCGAGCCCTCGTCCCAGATCTGGTTGAGCTGGTCCGGGGTGATGCACTCGAGGGGGTTGTCGGGGTGCACGACGGCGGACAGGGCGTCGTTGGCGACCTGGACGCCCTCGAAGGCGATGCCGTTGCTCTCGCAGATCTCGATCTCCTCGTCGTTGATCGGGCGGGAGGCGCTGTTGCCGTCGGTCTCGCCGGCGCAGAACTTCTCGAAGCCGCCGCCGGTGCCGGAGATGGCCACCGACACCTGGACGCCGGGGTTCTCCTCCATGAACAGCTCGGCCGCGACCTCGGTCAGGGGGCCGACGGTGCTGGAGCCGTCGAGGTTCACCGAGCCGCTCAGGTCACCGCCGCCGCCATCGTCGCCGGACGAGTCGTCGGCGGTGTCGGTCGTCTCTTCGTCCGTGGCGCCCTCGTCGTCGCCGCAGGCGGTGGCGACGAGCGCCAGGGGCAGGAACAGGGCGATCAGCGACGCCCAACGTCGGTTCCGGAACAATGTCTTTCCTCCGTGCAGGGGATAAGGGGATGTCTGTTTCGACACGCGCACGGTAAGGACCGAAGGTGGCGGGCCAGCCCCACTCGGGTGAACGACCGGTGAACGACGAGGAGGGATCGTGGAAACTCAGCCGTCGCTGCTTCGCAGATCCCGGAACGACTCGAGGACCTCGACGTCGCGCCCGTAGGTGAGCCGGCCGGCGGCGGCGTCGACGCGCAGCCACTCGCAGGCGCTGACCTCCTCGCCGGGCACGAACGTGCCCTCTGCGGCGACGGCCATCGCCCAGTAGCGCACCTTCTTGGGGCGGCCCTTCTGGTCCTCGTAGTCGGTGCCCGCCAGCTCCCGGCCGAGCACCGGCACCACCGCGGTCTCCTCGTAGACCTCGCGGACGGCGGCCTGCTCCCAGCTCTCACCGGGGTCGAGCTTGCCCTTGGGCAGCGTCCAGTCGTCGTACCTGCTGCGGTGGACGACGAGCACCTCGTCGCCGGTCTTGCCCGGTCGCCACACCACCCCGCCGGCGGCCCGGACGACCTCGCGGCTCGAACCCATCTGGCTCAGTCGCCCTCGACGACCTTGGCCCGACCCAGGGCAGCCTCCTGGAGCGCCAGGTGGGTGTCGACGCCGGTGCCGGCCGCCGCTCGGACCCAGCGACCGTCGCCGGAGAGCTCCCAGGCGAGCTGGTCGTCGGCGAGGGAGATGTCGAAGATCTCGTGCAGCCGGGACGACTGCACCGGGTCGTCGACCGGAACCAGCACCTCGACCCGGCCGTTGAGGTTGCGGGTCATGAGATCGGCGGACCCGATCAGGTTGGTGGGCTGGTCGGGTCCGCGACCGTGGGCGAAGTGGTAGATGCGCGAGTGCTCGAGGTAGCGACCGACGATGGACCGGACGCGGATGTTCTCCGACAGCCCGGGAACACCGGGGCGCAGGCAGCAGATGCCTCGGATGATCAGGTCGATCTGCACGCCAGCCCGCGACGCGTCGTACAGGCGGTCGATCATCGACGCGTCGGACAGGCTGTTCATCTTGGCGATGATGCGCCCGTCGTCGCCGTACTCGGTTTCGTTGGCGATGAGCCGCTCGAAGGTCGAGCGCATGTGGGCCGGAGCGACGACCAACCGTTCGTAGTCCACGGCCCGGCCGAACCCGGTGAGGTAGTTGAACAGCTGGCTCAACTCGACGCCGAGGTCCGGATCGGCACTCAGCAGCCCGAGGTCCTCGTAGATGGTGGCGGTCTTGGGGTTGTAGTTGCCCGTGCCGATGTGGCAGTACCGGTGGAGCCCGTCGCGATCCTCGCGGACCACCAGCAGGGTCTTGGTGTGGGTCTTGAGCCCCACGACGCCGTAGACGACGTGGACACCCACCTCCTCCAGCGCCTTGGCCCACTCGATGTTGGCCGCCTCGTCGAACCGGGCCTTGAGCTCGACCAGCACCGCGACCTGCTTGCCCTGCTCGGCCGCCCGGATGAGGTTGCGGATGATGGAGGAGTCGCCCGAAGTCCGGTACAGCGTCATCTTGATGGCCACGACGCGGCTGTCGTTGACCGCCTGACGCAGGAACGCCTCGACCGTGGTCCGGAAGCTGGCGTAGGGGTGGTGGACGAGGACGTCGTTGCGGCGCATCTCGGCGAAGAAGTCGGCCGGCGACTCGTCGTCGTTCATCAGCCGCGCCGGGGTGATGCCCTGCCAGTGGGGGTCCTTGAGGTCGGGGCGGTCGAGGCCGTGGATGGCCCACAGGCCGGTGAGATCGAGCGGTCCGACCAGGGTGTAGACGTCGTCGTCGGTGACGTCGAGCTCGCGCACCAGCAGCTCGCGCAGGTCCATCGACATGTCGTCGGCCACCTCGAGGCGGACAGCGCGACCGAACCGCCGGCGCCGGAGCTCGACCTCGACGGCCGCGAGCAGGTCTTCGGCCTCGTTCTCCTCCACCGTCAGGTCGGCGTTGCGGGTGACCCGGAACGCGGCGACCTCACCGATGTGCATCCCGGGGAACAGCTCGCCGAGGTGGGCGGCGATCACCTGCTCGAGCGGCACGAAGGTGAGCTCGTCGGGCAGCTGGACGAAGCGGGCCAGGTTGGACGGCACCTTGACCCGGGCGAAACGCTCGTCGCCCGAGTCGGGGTCGACCACCCGCACGGCCAGGCTGAGCGACAGGTTGGAGATGTAGGGGAACGGGTGCCCCGGGTCGACGGCCAGCGGCGTCAGCACGGGGAAGATGTGCTCGTGGAACGTCTCGGTCAGTGCTTTCTGCCGGTCGGCGTCGAGCTGGTTCCAGGTGCGGAAGGTGACGCCTTCGGCCTCGAGTGCGGGGGCGACCTCGTCGAGCAGGAGCCGCTCCTGCTCGCCCACCAGCGCGACCACCTCGTCGCGGATCTCGAACAGCTGCTGGGATGCGGTCCGCCCGTCGTTGGAGGTGGTGTCGATGCCGGCGTACACCTGGTCCTTGAGGCCGGCCACGCGCACCTGGAAGAACTCGTCGAGGTTGGACGAGCAGATGGCGAGGAACTTGGCCCGCTCCAGCAGCGGGACGTGTGGTGAGCCCGCGAGCGCCACCACACGGGCGTTGAACTCGATCCACGACAGCTCGCGGTTGAAGAAGCGAGCGGGTTCGTGGCGTCGGTCGTGTCCCCGGCCCTCGTCCCCATCGTCGACGTTCGCGGGGGTCGCTGGCTCGTCCGCTCGGTCCACGCCTGCACCGTAACGCCCCGCCCACGACGCGGGATCGTTCGTCACCTGTTGTTCACCCGGGCGTCCGGGCCGATGGCTGCTTCAGCTCTCCTCGGGGTAGCCCAGGTCCCACTCGAGCATGAAGTTCTCCCGCTCGGCGTCGCGGTTGACCCGCTCGCGGTTGCGACGGAACTGGGGGTCGTGCGGCGGAAGCAGCACCAACCGGGCCCGGACCCGCGCCCGGAAGGCCTCGATCAGCGCGTCGTCGCCCCAGTCGGACTGGATCTCCCAATGCGGGGCCGTGGCCCCGAGGTACACGAGCCGGGCGTGTGCGACAGGCGGCGGGCGCTCTTCGAGCTCTTCGTCGGAGAGAGGGGCGTCGGACATGGGATCTCTCGAGTCCTTCCGGCCGGTGCGGGCCGTGGGTACGGGCGAAGGAGCCAGGCTAGCGCTCCTAGCCCCGACGGCCCAGGGTGGCCTCGATCTCCAGCTCCTCGCCGGCGCGCACGACGGTGATCGAGATCGTCTGGTCGACCTCGAGGTCCCGGATGATCTCACCCACCGAGGCCGAGTCCGGGGTCGACTCGCCTTCGACCGCGACGATCACGTCGCCGTTCTGGAGCCCGGCCTCCTCGGCCGCGCTGTCGGGCACGACGCTGCGGACGAATGCACCCTCGTCGACGGTCACGTCGAAGTTCTCGAGGATCGCCGGCGCCTCGGTGGCGACGTCGGTCGTGTTCACGCCGAGGAACGGCTGGTCGCCACGCACCGGGCCACCGCCGGCGCGGATCTCCTCGATCAGGGGTTTGACCTGGTCGATGGCGATCGAGAACCCGATGTTCTGGGCATCGCCGAGGATGGCGGTGTTCACGGCCACGACCTGGCCCGCGGCGTTGACGAGCGGACCGCCCGAGTTCCCGGGGTTGATGGCCGCGTCGGTCTGGACGAGACCGTCGAGCGAGATGCCCTCGGCCTCGAGGCTGCGGTTGAGCGCGGAGACGATGCCCTGGGTGACCGTGGGTCGTCCGCCCAGGTTGAGGGCGTTGCCGATGGCGATGACCTCCTGGCCCACCTCCAGCGCGTCGGAGGAACCCAACTCGGCCGGTACGAGATCGTCGCGGCCCTCGATCTGGATGAGGGCGATGTCCTCCTCGGGGAACGAGCCGACGAGGGTGGCCGAGGCCTGGCTGCCGTCGAACAGGCCGACCTGGATGTCGGGGAGCCCGCCGACGACGTGGGCGTTGGTGAGCGCGAGCCCGTCGGCGGTGAGGACGATCCCGGTGCCGGCGCCCTGGCGTCCTTGGGCGATCTGGCTCTCGGTCGTGACCGACACGACCGAGGGCTCGACCTCGCCGAGCACGTCGAGAACGTTGATGTCGGGGCGGTCGGCGCCCTGGACCGTGGCGGCGGGGCCGGCCCGCTCCGCGGCCACGTCGCTCTCGCCGCTGTCGGGCCACAGGGCGACGATGCCGAGGATCAGTGCCGCGACGAGCGCGCCGACCGTGCCACCGACGATGGCCGACCGCCCCACGGCCCGATCCCGGTCACCGGGATGCGGTGGCGGATCGAGGCGGGGCCACGCCGCCGGTGCCCGCAGCTCGCGCTCGGGTGTCGACGGCGGCGACGCCGGGTAGGACGGCGGATCGTTGTCGGTGCTCGACATGACAGGAACCAGTCTCGCCCGCGCGTCACCGGAAGCGAACGTCAGGGCGATTCGCGCAGGTCCGTCGTCACGAGATCGGCGCCCCGGCACGGAAATCTTCCCCAGCTGGGAACCAAACGGCCGCTGGCGTCGTAGAAGGGGATGTGAGGTCACCGATGGAATCCCCCTGGATGCAGGACGGCAACTGCCGCAACCACCCACCCGAGGTCTTCTTCCCCAGCGACGGTGTGGGGGTGTTGATCGCCCAGCGCATCTGCTCGACCTGCCCGGTCGCCGACCAGTGCCTCGAGTACGCGCTCACCGAGCGCATCGACCACGGCGTCTGGGGCGGCGCGTCAGAACGCCAGCGACGCCGGCTCCTCAAACAGCGCCGACGCTCCCGCGAGACCGCAGCCACCTGACTCCCCACTCGCAGCCGAGGTCGACGAGCCTGCGACGCAGGAGCAGGTGAGCGACCTCCAGCGCCGGAGATCGGGACGCAGTCCGGATCTCCGGATTCAGCCGCCGAGGGCGAAGATCTCGATCAGGCGCTGACAGGAGTCATGGACCCGATCGAGCGTCGAGCTGCGCTCGGGGGCCGGGAGCCCGTCGATGACGGCGCGGGCGGCGGTGAGGTCGTCGCCCACGACGGTCACCACCAGATCGCCGACCTCGGTGACCGCCACCACCGGCACCCCTGGCCGTGTCCACACCCGGCGTCCGGCGATCTGTTCGATGTCGCCGTCGGGGAGCCGGTCCCAGTCGAGGCGACCGGGCTGCTGGGACACGGTCACGCCGTCGCCGCCGTCGTCGTAGACCACGGTGGTCAGGTCGCGGCGGTCGAAGAGGGCTTCGCGCTCGAGCGTGGCCCCGGCGCCCACCAGCGAGACCGGCGCGGCGTACCGCGAGCCGGGCTCGTCGGCCGGCTCCATGCCGTCCATCTCGTGATGGTCGGCGTCGGTGTGAGCGGCCACCAGCTCGTCGACGTCGGGCGCGACCGCAGGATGGATGACCGACGCCGTCATGGCCAGGATGCCGAGGCCGAACAGGGCGATGCCGACGAACACGAGGCCGGTGCCGACCAGGCGGCGACGGTGGGCGATCGCGTTCTCGACCACGGGGGTGGCGTCGACGACGGGAAGCTCGGCGAGCCACGAGCGGGCCGCGGCCGCCTCCTCGGCGATCCGTCCGCACGAGGGACAGTCCTCGAGGTGGGCCTCGACCGCCGCGGCGGTGTCGGCATCGAGCTCACCGTCGAGCAGCGCCGAGACCAGGTCGCCGGCGTGGCCGTCGTCGGAGAGGTTCGCGCGTGATGCAGTCATGTCAGGACCTCGCGCAGGGCCAACCGGCCCCGGTGGATGCGGCTACGGACGGTGCCGACGGGGACGTCGAGCTGCTCGGCGATGTCGGCGTAGGGCAGGCCGGCCACGTCGGAGAGCACCACCGCGATGCGGAACTCCTCGGGCAGGGTCGCCAGCGCCTGCTGCAGCTCGTCGGACAGCCCCGAGGCCGCCGACACCTCGGCCGCTGACGGGGACGCCGGCAGGACCAGGTCGGGATCCTCGGGCAGCGAGACCTGCGGACGGCGCTGGCGGCGCCGGGCGTCGTCGAGGAACGCGTTGGTGGTGATGCGGCCCAGCCAGGCCCGCAGGTTCCCCGGTTGATACGTGCGCAGGCCGCGCTGGACCCGCACGAGCACGTCCTGGACCAGATCCTGTGCATCCTCACGATTGCCTGTCAGTCGATACGCCACGGCAGAGATGAAGTCGCCCTCGTCCCGGGCGATCTCCTCCCACGTAGGGACAACGACCCGCGGCCTGCGTCGGTTCCCAGGCATCTCGACCAAACCGTAACGGCGAAGTGAACGACGTAGCCCGAACGAGCCGCAACGACGACACCCCGCCCACGATTGATGGGGCGGGGTGTGACGGGGGAAGCCGGAATCGCTCGTCGGCCCCGGTGGGGCCTCCTCGCTACGGCGAAGTGACGACGAAGTCGGAACGAGCCGCAGGACCTGTTGCGACCGACGAAGTCGGGCGGAACAGGCCTATGCGGTTTCGACGATGCCGCGGCGGGCCTGGGCACGGGCCCGGCGGATCCGCCGGCGCTCGCGCTCGCTCATGCCGCCCCAGATGCCGAACTTCTCGCCGTTCTGGAGCGCATACTCGAGGCACTCCTCACGAACGACACAGCCCTTGCACACGGCCTTGGCCTCCTTGGTGGAGGCCCCACGCTCGGGGAAGAACAGATCAGGGTCGACGCCCAGGCAGTTGGAGTACTCCTGCCAGGCCTGGATCTCGGGCTGGCCGTCGATGTCCACAGGGACGCTCATTGCCAGGTCTCCTCAGGGTTGGAAGCGGGATGCACACCGGTCGGGATGGACCCCCGGATCCCCATACCAGGTGTGTAATTACAACGGTGTGATCATCCCCCATTGAGGGGCCCGAACGCAAGGGGAACCCCCGAAATCCCGGATCTGGCCCCGGCTCTAGAAGCGCATGCCGGCGAAGCGACCACCGCCGCTTCCGCGACCACCGCTCGACCGCAGGGCCCGCTTGTGCTCGACGAAGTCGACGAGCACGTAGTCGCCGAGGGTCTCGGGCGTGGTGAAGAAGGCCCGGCCGCCGTTCATCTTCGAGATCCGCTCGATGAAGTGCTTCAGGTAGCTCGTGGCGTCGAGCATGAAGGTGTTGATGCGGATGTCGTCGCGGGTGCAGCGCACGACCTCGCGCACGGTGGCGTCGATGGTCTCCTGCACCGGCGGGTAGTTGAAGTACGGCTGGGCCATGCCCTCCTCATAGTGGGCGGTGGGCTCGCCGTCGGTGATCATGATGATCTGCTTGGTGCCCGACTGGCGCGACAGCAGCTTGCGGGCCAGCTGGAATCCGTGCTGCATGTTGGTGCCGTAGTCGTAGTCCCAACTCACCTCGGGCAGTTGCTCGGGCGTGAGCACGTGGGCCACCTTCGAGAACCCGACCAGGCCGAGGTAGTCCTGGGGGAACTGTGACGAGATGAGCGCGTGCAGCGCCATCGCGACCTTCTTGGCCGGCAGGAAGTTGTCGCGCATCGGCATCGACAACGACAGGTCGATCATCAGGACCGTGGACGAGCGGACCACGCTCTCGGTGCGCTCGACCTCGAAATCGTCGGGAGTGAGCCGGACCGGGGTCCCCCCGCCGGAGCGGCGGACACCGTTGCGGACCGTCTTCTCGATGCTCAGGTTGAACGGATCACCCCACTCGTAGGGCTTGGTGTCGTAGGTGCGCTCGTGGCCGGTACCGAACGAACTCATGTCGTGGCGGCCGAGCTTGTCCCTGGACAGCTTGGAGAACAGGTCGTCGAGCGCGTTGTTGCCGATGCGGCGCAGGCCACGCGGCGTGAGCTCCAGTCGACCTTCCTTGTTCTGGATGAGGCCGGCCTCCTCGAGCTGCTTGGCCAGCTTCGAGAGCTGTTCGAGCGAACGGGCCGCGTCGTCGCCGAGCAGCTCGCGGGCCCGGTCGAGGTCGGCCTCGGCCAGCGCGCCCGGCTGCGTGGCCGACTGGAGCAGGTTCTCGAGCTGGTCGAGGTCGCCGAGCTCGGCCATCATCTGGGCCGCCTCGGCGAAGCCCATCGGGTTGTCGCCACTGAAGTCGTACTGGCGGTCCCAGTCGAGCTGGGGGAACATCTGCTGGAGGTTCTGGCCGAGCTGGCTGGCCTGGAACGCGAGGTCCATGTCCTCGAGGAGCTGCTCGGCGAGGCCCTGGAGCTGGGCCCGCTGCTCGGGGCTCATCGAGTTGAGCATCGCCTGCATCTGGGCCATGCGTTCGGCCATGGCCCGCAGCAGCTCTTCGACGTTCTCGGGGTTCTCCGGGAAGAACTCCCCGTACTCGTCCATGAACTCCTGGAAGTCCTCGTCGGTGTCCTCGCCCCGCTGGTGCTTCTCGAGCAGCTCGTTGAGCGCGGCCATCATGTCCTTGGTGCGCTGCATGGCGGCCGGATCGGGATTCGCCATGGCACCGGCCATCTGGTCGAAGTACTGCTGGGCCAGCTGCTGGCGCAGCTCGTCCATCAGCTCGTCGAAGCGTTCCTGGGCCTCGCCCGACTCGAAGTCGTAGTTGCCCAGGCTCTCGACCTGCCCGGCCAGGTCGGGCGGGAGCATGTCGAGGTGCATGTTCTTCTCGGCATGGGTGGCCTGGGTCAGCTCCTGCTGGCGCTCGTCATCCGACGCGCGGGCCTCGTCGAGCCGCTGGTCGAGCGCGCCGCGCTCCTGGTCGACGATGTCCCGCAGCGACGCCGCGATCTCGTCGTAGACACCGCCCAGGTTCGTGTTCTCGAGGCGCTCCCGGCGGGCATCACGCAACTGCTGCATCAGATCGCGCATCCCCTGGACCTCGTTGCCCTCGTCGTCGGAGAAGCCCTGCTGCATGAGGCGGCGCAGGGCGGCGTTGAGATCGCCGTGGTAGAGGAGATCGTCGGTGATCTCCTCGAAGACGGCATCGGCGTCGAGGTCGAACCCGACCTGCGTACCGTCCCAGCGCGAGTACCGGAAATTGGGACGAGTCATCAGTGCGCACGGTAGCGGTGCGACCGGAGCGTCCGGCACCGCGGGCTCGACCGCCGGTCTGGTCGTCGGTCATCGGATCGCGGCCAGACGCGGCGCTGCCGACCCCGGCGGGAAGGGTCGGCAGCGCGGGGGCGGCAGGAACCCGAGTCGGGGACCGGCGTCAGGCTTCGCGGGTGTGATGCTCCTCGAGCATGGCCACGACGGCATCACCCCCTGTGCGGCGCCTGCCGCGTATCTGGCTCTGACCCGGTCCCTTCCCGGCCGGAGACGCGTTCAGAACCCGGAGTCAGGAAAGATTTTCGGGCCGGCGCCGCGCCGCCAGCAGTGCGGTGTCGTCGGCGTCGGGGCCGGTTTCGGCGAGATCCCGATAGAGCAGATCGCACACGTCGTCGAGCATCCCCGGCGTCGAGCCGAGCGCCCCCATCAGGCGATCGAGGCCGGCGTCGATTCCTTCACCCCGGCGCTCGACCAAGCCGTCGGTGTAGAGCAGGAGCGTCTCCTCCGGATGCAGCACCGTGCGCGAAGAAGGCACATCGATGTGGTCGAGGAACCCGAGCATCGGGCCCTGCGCCGCCGCGTCGGTGGCCCACCGTGCCCCGTCGGGACCGGTGATCAGCGGTGGGAGGTGCCCACAGCTCCACGCCCAGCACTCGCCCGAGGCGGTGTCGAGCTCCAGGTAGGCGATGGTGACGGTGGTGCGCTGGTCGGTGAGCGCCAACCGGTTGAGGACCCGGAACGCCTCCTCGGGCGTGATCGCCGCCTGTACGAGCGCCCGGAACGAGAACCGGAGCTGGCCCATGTGGGCCGCGGCCGTCAGTCCGTGGCCACACACGTCGCCGACGGCCAGGCCGATCCGGGTGGCGCCGAACTCGATCACGTCGTACCAGTCGCCGCCCACGTCGAGACCCGAACGGCCCGGGTGGTAGCGGACGCACAGATCGAGGTCGTCGCGGTCGTCGGGGTCGTTGGGCAGGAGCTCGCGTTGGAACGTCATGGCCGCCAGGCGCTCGGCCTCGTGGCGGTGGGCGTTGTCGATGGCGATGCCCGTCGTCGACGCGATCGACGCCGCCAGCTCGGCGTCGTGCACCGAGAAGTAGTCGGCCTCGCGGCTGCCGAAGAGCAGGTGGCCGATGACGTCGCCGGCCTCGTCGCGGATCGGAGCGACGAGTGCGGCGACGAACTGCTCAGGTGGGAGGCCGGCGTCGCTCAGGAGTGCGGCGAACCCGCTGTTGGTGCGAGCATCACGCACCAACGACACGTGGTTCTCGCGGAAGCGGCCCTCGGGCAGCGACGGGTCGGCAGGTGGTGGGATGTCACCGAACCCGTGCACCGTCCAGGTCAGCTCGTCGGCGACATCGCCGGGGGCGGGATGGACCATGAGACCAGCGTCGGCACCGAGGACGCCGCAGGCGCTCTCGACCACACCGGAGGCGGTGTCGTCGAGGGCCTCGCCGGCGATGATCGCCTCGTGCACCCACCGGAGGGCCTCGACCGCGGCCCATCGTCGCCGCTGGTCGGTGGTCGACACTGGGACCGACACGCCGGGCTCGGTGAGCGTGGTGAGGGCCCGCCGTACGTCCCGAGACGAGACCTCGAGCCACTCGTCCACGTCGTCGAGGAGGTCGGGAGCGCTCGCCCCGGACGACACGAACAGTGCGGTGCCATCCGCACACACGCCGAGCACGAGGCCGTCGACCACGGCACTCGACAGGGCGTCGAGCAGTCGGGTGGGGAACTCTTCGGACCCCGGACGGCGCAGATCACGGTCCATGCCGACGACGCTACGCGGCCCGGCACCACTCGTTCTCCTCCGCCGCCCCGTCGACCGCGCTGGTCGAATCGCAACTCATACTGGGTAGCGTTCCGTGCCAGCAGCAGCTTGGTCCTGGAGAACGGATGAACGACATCGCGCCCGCCCCTGACAACCGACTCCGCATCGCCCTCGATCACTCCGACCATTCGTCGGCCTGCTTCGTGCTCGAGGGCGAGCTCGACCCGCACACTGCCCCCATGCTCCAGGGCCAGATCGACGAGCAGCTCGACCACGGGGCATCGACGATCGTCCTCGACGTCGCCGGCGTCACCTTCGTCGACTCCGCGGGCCTGCGGGTGTTCGCCGACACCCATCGTCGGCTCGCCGACACCGGCGCCGCACTCACCGTCCGGTCGCCCTCGACGGGGCTCCAGAAGCTACTCACGGTCAGCGGCCTTTCCGGTCACCTCGTGGTCGAGGCGTGATCGGCCGCGGACGCGCCGCTCAGCGAGACGCGAGGCAGCGCAGCACCAGCCGGTCTTCGGTCACGTCCACGTCGACGTCATCGACGAAGGCCGACACCAGCACGAGTCCGCGCCCGCCCGAGCGGAGCGGATCGTCGAGGTCCCAGTCGTGATCGATCGAGCCACCGTGACCGTCGTCGACGACGTTGGTGACCTCGAGCCGGACCGCGGCCTCGTCGGCCGCCGCGCACACGGTGGCGGGCTCGGCGCCGTCGGGGGTCTCCCGCACGGCATTCGACACCAACTCGCTGAAGACGACCAACAGGTCTTCGATCCGGCCGGTCGCGACGCCGAGCGCTGTGAGCCAGTCCGCGAAGGAGCGACGCGCCTCGGAGAGCTCCGCGTTCCCCGCGACCACGGTCTCGGGGAATCGATCGAGCTCTTGGTCGGTCACATCCATCATGGGTCGTTCCTGCCCCTACCCTTCGGCCGACGAACGTAGAACGGAAGCCGATGTCGCACGTGCCATCGCCCAACACGATCGTCGTGACCGTCCCGGCCGACACCGTCTATCTGCGCCATCTGCGCGTGGTGGCGGCCACCGTCGCCGACGACGCCGGCTTCGATGTCGAGCGCATCGAATCGCTCCGCGTCAGCATCGACGAGCTGTGCGCGCTGGCCATGGCCGACGCCGCCGACGGCGCGACACTCACCCTCACCCTCGGTGCCACCGACACCGCCGTCGAGCTCCAGGGACGGTGCGGGCCGGTCACCGCCGACCCGGTCATCGACCCGATCGCCGTGCAGCTCCTGGCTGCGGGCGCATCCCACCACGAGCTGCACCGCGATGGTGACGACTGCGTCTTCTTGCTCCGGGCCGATCGACCCGACGTCGGCGCCTCCGGTGCCCGCTGATCTCGACGACCGGTTCGCCGAGTACCGGTCGTCTGGCTCCCGTCGCCTCCGCAACGCCCTGGTCGAGGAACACCTCGGCTACGTCGAGTACTACGTCGGTCGCTTCGGGCGCGGCACGGTCGAGGACGACGACGTCCGCCAGCAGGCGTTCCTCGCCCTCATCAAGGCGGTCGAACGGTTCGACCCCGGTCGCGGAGTCGGCTTCAAGACCTTCGCCAACCGCACCATCGAAGGGGAGCTGAAGCGGCTGCTGCGGGACAAGGGCTGGACGGTGCGGCCCCCGCGGAGCATGCTCGAGCTCGCCGTGCAGGCCCGGCGGGTCGAGCCCGAGCTCGCCCAGGAGCTGGGCCGAGCCGTGCGCGTCGACGACCTGGCCGAGCGGCTCGACGAATCCAGCGACCGGATCCTCGAAGCGCTCACCGCCGGCGGTTCGCTCCGGGCCGACAGCCTGGACGCCCCAGTCGGCGACGACGGACACACCCGGCTCGCCACCCTCGTCGGCGACTCCGGTGACATGGTCGACGTCGAGGATCGGCTCGACGTCGATGCGCTGCTCGCGACGCTGGACGACCGCGATCGCCGGATCATCGAGATGCGCTTCGTCGAGCGACGTCCACAACAGGAGATCGCCGACGAGTTGGGCGTATCGCAGTCGTACCTGTCCCGCCTGCTGCGCCGGACGCTGCGGGATCTCCGCAGTGAGCTGGAGGGCGAGGCCGACGCCAGCACCCCACGGGCGGACGAGTGACGCCCGGGCGCAGTGGCGGCCCGGCCCGGACCTGGGGTCCGGGCCAACGGCCTCACTCCTGTCGAGTTGGTCGACGGGGCTAGGAGCCGGCGACCTTCTGCTTGAACTTCGAGCCGACCTTGACCTTGGCGACGTTGGCGGCCGGGATCTGCAGCGGCGCGCCGGTCTGGGGGTTCTTGCCGGTCCGGGCGGCCCGGTGACCCCGTTCGAAGGTCAGGAAGCCAGGGAGCGAGATCTTCTCGCCCTTGGCAACCGAATCGGTCACGGTGTCCTCGAAGGCGTCCAGCATCCGGCCGACATCGGCCTTGGACTGGTCCGCCTTGGAGGCGATGGCGTCCACGAGTTCGGACTTGTTCATGGGAATCCCCTTTCGATCGAACTTCCCACTGCTGGACAACAGCGTGCTCGGTCGAAACCCCGAATCGGTGGATACTCCCCGGATTTCTGGGATTCAGCCGCGGGCGCGGTAGGAGGCCCGCGCCCCCATGTGGTCCTTGTTGAGTCGCTTGCCGAGGTGGAGGCCCTCGAGGAGGAACTCGACCGCGCTGGCCATGGCCGCCCCCGACTCGTCGCCACTGGTGAGCTCACCCACCGGCCCCTTGAGGCCGGGGAGCTCCTCGACGAGCGAGGCGAGGTCGGCGGAGGCGACGTCCTCGCCGGTGTCCACCACCCGGCCGCCCTCGAAGGCCTCGATGACCTCCCGCAGCAACGCCGGGTCGGTGCGCTCGCGGAACACGCTCAGCACGGCCGACTTGACCAGGTGCTCCGCGATGGCCTCGTCGCGCCCGTCGTCGAGCGATTCGATCTCGATCTTGCCCATGGTCGACGCGGCGAGCGCGTCGAGGTCGGAGACCCGCGGTACGACCACGTCGTCGCCGTGGCGCAGCGCCCGTCGGGTCGCGTTGGCCACCAGGACCTCGTGGTTCGACACGGTGAGCCGGACCGAGACACCCGAGCGCTGGTTCACGTGGGGGGACTCGCGGGCCAGGTGGGAGAGCGTCGCCACGATCTGGGTCATGTACTCGGGCACCCGCACCACCACGCCGTCGGCGTCGGACGGCGTGGCCTCCTGCAGGGCGATGGCCATCTCGGTCTCGACCTCGAGCGGGTAGTGCGTGCGGATCTGGCTGCCGAAACGGTCCTTCAACGGCGTGATGATGCGGCCGCGGTTGGTGTAGTCCTCAGGGTTGGCGGACGCGACCAGCATGACGTCGAGCGGGAGCCGGACCTTGTAGCCCCGGATCTGCACATCACGCTCCTCGAGCACGTTGAGCAGCCCGACCTGGATCCGTTCGGACAGGTCGGGGAGCTCGTTGATGGCGAAGATGCCGCGGTTCGTGCGGGGCACGAGCCCGTAGTGCAACGTGAGCTCGTCGGAGAGGTAGCGGCCCTCGGCGACCTTGATGGGGTCGACCTCGCCCACAAGATCGGCGATCGACGTGTCGGGGGTGGCCAGCTTCTCGCCGAACCGTTCGTCGCGGTGCACCCAGTCGATCTCGGTGTCGTCACCGTGCTCGTCGACGAGGTCGCGGGCGTAGCGGGACACCGGCGCGTACGGGTCGTCATGGATCTCCGAGCCGCGGATGACCGGCATCCACTCGTCGAGGAGACGGGTGAGCGAGCGGATCATCCGGGTCTTGGCCTGGCCCCGCTCGCCGAGGAAGATGACGTCGTGGCCCGCGAGGAGCGCGTTCTCGAGCTGGGGCATGACCGTGTCCTCGTAGCCGAGGACGCCGTCGAAGAGCGCCTCACCGGCCTGGACCTTGGCGATGGCGTTGCGACGCACCTCCTCCTTGATCGGGCGGGACTCCCACCCCGAGGCGCGGAGCTCACCGAGGGTCGTCGTGCTGGGCGGGTCGGAGCGCGTCATGTCGTGCAACCTATCGGCCGGCCGTTTGGGCGGAACCCGCGCCGGACTGCGTCGGTGCGCACGCGCCGGCTCCCGCGATCGTGGTCCTCGTCCTGGCCGCGCCCACCGCGCTGACGTGCTCGGGCAACGCCCGATCCAGCGGCCGAGCGGGGCGTCGACAACGGTAGGTTGCGCGGCGCATGGGCCAGACCCCGAAGCCGATCTCGAACGACTGGGTGGCCATCCCGGCCGACGACGTCCTGCGCCGGACGTTCGCGGAACCCGACCTCGACGTCCGGGCCTGGGAGCCGATCCGGGTGCCCGGGCACTGGCGGTCGACCCCGGCCTTCGCCGACCACGACGGACCACTGCTCCACCGCACCACGTTCGAGCAGGACCCCGGCGCCGCCGAACGACGGTGGTGGCTGCGCTTCGACGGGCTCTTCTACCAGGGCGACATCTGGTTCGACGGGGTGTACCTCGGCGACACCGAGGGGTACTTCTTCCCCCACACCTTCGAAGTGACCGACGCGCTCCAGGACCGGCGCGAGCACACGCTGGCGGTCGAGCTCGCGTGCGCGCCCCAGACCGACCGGACGGACAAGCGGAACATCACCGGCGTGTTCCAGCACTGGGACGCCATCGATCCGGACTGGAACCCGGGTGGCATCTGGCGGCCCGTCCATCTCGTCGACACCGGACCGGTGCGGATCGCCCGGCTCACGACCCGCTGTGTGGAAGCGTCGCAGGAACGAGCCGTGCTCGCCTTCCAGGCCGACCTCGACACGACCCACGGGGTCGAGGCCCACCTGCGGACCCAGGTCGGCTCGATCGACCACGGCGCCGACCACACGCTCGCCAGCGGCACCAACACGGTGGAGTGGACCGTCACCGTCGACCGCCCCCGGCTGTGGTGGCCCCACACCCTTGGCCCCGCCCAGCTCGAGAACGTGGTGGTCGAGGTCCGGCTGCGCGATGCCGCTGGCAGCCGCGTGTCGGACTCGAGACGGTTCCGCACGGGCCTGCGCCGGGTGGACATGAAGCGATGGACGATGCGGGTGAACGGCGAACGGTTGTTCCTCAAGGGCTCCAACCAGGGCCCGACCCGGATGGATCTGGCCGAGGCGGGCGCCGACGAGTGCCGGCGCGACATCGAGCTCGCCAAGGACGCCGGGCTCGACTTCCTCCGCCTCCACGCCCACGTCGCACGGTCCGAGACCTATGCCGCCGCCGACGAGGCCGGCATGCTGGTCTGGCAGGACTTCCCGCTGCAGTGGGGCTACGCCCGCCATATGCGCAAGCAAGCGGTGCGCCAGGCCCGGGAGATGGTGTCGTTGCTGGGTCACCATCCCTCCGTGGCCATCTGGTGCGGGCACAACGAGCCGATGCGCCTCGACATCGACGCCGACGCGTTCACCGACCCGAAGCGGACCGCGCAGCTCGGCGCGAGGGCGCTCGCGTCGATGCAGCTGCCGACGTGGAACAAGTCGGTGCTCGACCGGGCGGTGAAGCGCGCCATCGACGGCGACGACGGGAGCCGCCCCACGATCGCCCACTCCGGCGTCATGCCCCACCTCCCCCAGCTCCAGGGCACCGACAGCCACTTGTACTTCGGGTGGTACTTCGGCCACGAGCGCGACTTCCCGGGCTTCGCGCGGGCGGTACCGAGCCAGGTCCGCTTCCCCACCGAGTTCGGCGCGCAGGCAGTGCCCGACACCGATGGGTTCATGGGCGGCGAAGCGTGGCCCGACCTCGACTGGGAGCAGCTGGCCACCACCCACAACCTCCAGCGGTCGGTGATGGACAAGCACGTGCCCCGCGACGGCCACACCTACGAATCGTGGAAGCAGGCCACGCAGGCATACCAGGCCACCGTCGTACGTCATCACATCGAGACGCTGCGACGACTGAAGTACCGGCCGACCGGCGGCTTCGCGCAGTTCAGCTTCGCCGACTGCCACCCGTCGGTGACCTGGGCCGTCCTCGACCACGAGCGCCGGCCCAAACTCGCCTACCACGCGCTCGCCGCGGCATGCGCGCCGGTGATCGTGGTGGCCGACCGACTCCCCGAGACGCTGGTCCCCGGCGATGCCCTCGCTCTCGACGTCCACGTCGTGTCCGACCGGCGCATCGACCTGTCGGGCCGCGTCGACGCCACCCTCTCCTGGGGGTCCGGCCCGTCGGCCCGAGACGATTCCGGCCCGCCGGCCCGAGACGATTCCGGCCCGCCGGCCCGAGACGGCGACGGCGAGCACACGTGGTCCTTCGAAGGCGACGTGCCCGCCGACAGCTGCGTGCGGGTCGGGACCGTGCAGTTCGAGGTCCCGGAGGCGACGGGGCCACTGACGCTCGCACTGTCCGGACGGGTGGGTGACTCCGAGGTGGCCAACGAGTACGTCTCCACGATCGCCCGACGCGACGTCTGAGTTCAACCGCTCCCTGGCCGCGGAGTACGTTCGACGGCATGGAGACGATGGAGAAGCAGGCGGTCGGCTCGGGGGTGAAGCCCATCCATCCGTCGAGGCGTCCCGCGCCGTGGCCGGTGGAGTTCTACCGCTCGGCGGTGGGCAAGAAGTGGGTCATGGCCCTCACCGGCATCGTGCTGATGGGCTTCGTGTTCGGGCACATGATCGGCAACCTGAAGATCTACCAGGGCGCCCACGCCATCAACGTCTACGGAGAGTTTCTCCGCGAGCTGCTCTATCCCCTGCTCCCGCGCACGGTCCCGCTGTGGATCGTCCGCATCGGGCTGATCCTGGCCTTCGCCTTCCACATCCACGCGGCCGCCAGCCTCACGCTGGTGAACCGGCGAGCCGGCGCCGCCGGCGGCTACGCCACGAAGCGCGACTACGACGCCGCCAACGTCGCCAGCCGGTCGATGCGCTGGACCGGTGTGATCATCCTGCTGTTCCTGTTCTTCCACCTGGCCGACTTCACCTGGGGCTGGTTCAACCCCGACTTCGTCCGCGGCGACATCTACCGCAACGTGCAGGCCAGCCTCACCAACGCCGTGCCCGCGGCCATCTACATCGTCGCCAACATCGCGTTGGGCATCCACCTGTTCCACGGGGCGTGGAGCATGTTCCAGAGCCTCGGTCTCAACAACCCCAAGTACAACCAGTGGCGTCGCAACTTCGCGGTCGGCTTCGCCGCCATCATCGTGGTCGGCAACCTCAGCTTCCCGATCGGCGTGGTCTCCGGTGCGACGGAAGACGACACGTGCTTCGAGGCGGGTGAGCGCATCGTCACCTGCGAGGCGGTGTTCGCCGATGCGCTGCGCGCCGGTGCCATCACCGTGCAGGAGTTCGACCAGTTCAGCGACAGCGAACGTCACGAGATCATCGAGGCGTACGAAGCAAACGAAACACTCGAGGTCGGCAGTGCGGAGGCAGACGAATGATCGGGAACCTCGACAGCGCGGTCCCCGGTGGCGACATCGGCGACAAGTGGACCCAGCACAAGTTCGACATGAAGCTGGTGGCGCCCAACAACCGGCGCAAGTTCGACGTGATCGTCGTCGGCTCGGGGCTGGCCGGCGCGTCGGCCGCGGCCACGCTCGGCGAGCAGGGCTACAACGTCACCTGCATCACCTATCACGACTCGCCCCGCCGGGCGCACTCGATCGCCGCCCAGGGCGGCATCAACGCCGCCAAGAACTACAAGAACGACGGCGACTCGGTGTACCGCCTCTTCTACGACACGGTGAAGGGCGGCGACTACCGCTCCCGCGAGGCCAACGTCCACCGCCTCGCCGAGGTGTCGGTCGACATCATCGACCAGTGCGTGGCCCAGGGCGTGCCCTTCGCCCGCGAGTACGGCGGCCTGCTCGACAACCGCTCGTTCGGCGGCGCGCAGGTGTCGCGCACCTTCTACGCAAGGGGCCAGACCGGCCAGCAGCTCCTGCTCGGCGCGTACCAGGCGTTGATGAAGGAGGTCGCCAAGGGCTCGGTCGACCTCATCGTCAAGACCGAGGTCCTCGACCTGGTGGTCAAGGACGGTCGGGCTTGCGGTGTCATCACCCGCGACCTGCGGACCGGCGCGGTCCGCCGGCACTCGGCTCACGCCGTGCTCCTCGCCACCGGCGGCTACGGCAACGCCTTCTACCTGTCGACCAACGCGATGCAGTCCAACGTGACCGCCTCGTGGCGGGCGCACCGGCGCGGCGCCCTGTTCGCCAACCCGTGCTTCACCCAGATCCACCCGACGTGCATCCCGCCGTCGGAGGAGTACCAGTCGAAGCTGACGCTCATGTCCGAGTCGCTGCGCAACGACGGACGGGTCTGGGTGCCCGATGACCCCGACGAGACCCGGCCGCCGAACCAGATCCCCGAAGAGGACCGCGACTACTACCTCGAGCGGAAGTACCCGGCCTTCGGCAATCTGGTGCCACGCGATGTCGCCTCCCGCAACGCCAAGACCGTGGTCGACGCCGGCCGGGGGGTCGGCCCCCGCAAGAACGGCGTGTACCTCGACTTCGCCGACGCCATCTCGCGCCTCGGCGAGGACACGGTGGGCGAGCGGTACGGGAACCTGTTCGACATGTACCAGCGCATCACCGACGAGGACCCGTACCAGGTCCCGATGCGCATCTACCCCGCCGTCCACTACACGATGGGCGGGCTCTGGGTCGACTACCACCTGATGTCGAACATCCCCGGCCTGTTCGTGCTCGGCGAGGCCAACTTCTCCGACCACGGCGCCAACCGCCTGGGTGCGTCGGCGCTCATGCAGGGCCTGGCCGACGGCTACTTCGTCATCTCCTACACGCTGGCCAACTACCTCTCCGGCCTGCTGGGCGACCCGGTGGTACCCACCGACGACCCGGCCTTCGACGCCACCGAGACCGACGTGAACGACCGGGTGAACCAGCTCCTGTCGATCGGCGGCACGAGGTCGCCCGACCACTTCCACAAGGAGCTGGGCCGGATCATGTGGGACTACTGCGGCATGGCCCGCAACCAGACCGGCCTCGAGAAGGCCCTGTCGGAGATCCCCGCCCTCCGCGACGAGTTCTACAAGGACCTCCGGGTCCTCGGGGGCGGCGACACCCTCAACCAGAGCCTCGAGAAAGCCGGTCGCGTCGCCGACTTCCTCGAGCTCGGCGAGCTCATGTGCAAGGACGCGCTCGACCGCCGCGAGTCCTGCGGTGGCCACTTCCGCGAGGAGTCCCAGACCGAGGAGGGCGAGGCCCTCCGCGACGACGAGAACTTCTCCTTCGTCTCGGCGTGGGAGTGGACCGGCGATCCGGCCGAGGAGACCCGCCACGAGGAGACGCTCGTGTTCGACAACGTCGCCCTGACCCAGCGCAGCTACAAGTAGGAACCCCCCGACATGAAGCTCACACTGAAGATCTGGCGCCAGGCCGGCCCCGAGTCCGAGGGTGCCCTGACGACCTATGAGCTCGACGGCGTCTCGGAGGACATCTCGTTCCTCGAGATGCTCGACATGCTCAACGAGCAGCTCATCGAACGGGGCGAGGAGCCGGTCGAGTTCGAGCACGACTGCCGCGAGGGCATCTGCGGCTCGTGCGGGATGATGATCAACGGCCACGCCCACGGGCCCGAGAAGGGCACCGCCACCTGCCAGCTCCACATGCGCAAGTTCGCCGACGGCGACACCATCAACATCGAACCCTGGCGAGCCGCGGCATTCCCCGTGGTCAAGGACCTGGTGGTCGACCGATCGGCCTTCGACCAGGTGGTGGAGGCCGGCGGCTACATCACGGCCCCCACCGGCGCCGGGCCAGACGCCAACCTGATCCCGGTTCCCAAGGACGCCGCCGACGCCGCGTTCGACGCCGCCGCCTGCATCGGCTGTGGCGCCTGCGTGGCGGCGTGTCCCAACTCGGCCGCCCAGCTGTTCACCTCGTCGAAGATCGAGCACCTCAACCTGCTCCCCCAGGGTCAGGCCGAGCGCAACCAGCGGGTCGTCGAGATGGTCGACACGATGGAGCAGTACTTCGGTTCGTGCACCAACCACGGCGAGTGCACCGAGGCCTGCCCCAAGGAGATCCCGCTCGACTACATCGCGTTCATGAACCGCGACTACGTCAAGGCGCAGATCAAGAACCGCAAGCTCCTCGGTCAGCGCTAGGCGGCGGGGCTGCGATGGCGCGGATGCCCATCGTCGCCCGGCGGTCACGGGCCCGTCCCGAGCCGCCATCACCGTCCCGGCTGGTGCGCAACGCGCTCATCGTCGGCGCCGCGGGTGCCGGCGCGGTGAGCGCCGTGGGAGCCGTCGCCTACCTCCAGGCCCGGTTGTCGATCACCGACGGCCACGACCGGATGACCCCGCTCGACGCCCAGCTCCGCGGCGACGACCCCGAGGACGTGTGGACCCGGGTGGTGTGGCTCGGCGACAGCCTGGCCGCCGGGATGGGGGCGGTGTCCCCCGACCTGTCCCTGCCCCATCTCGTGGCCATGGGTCGGGGCGCCCACACGCGCCTGCACGTGTTCGCCCATCCCGGCGCCACCAGCCACGACGTGATCCGCGCCCAGGTCCCGGTGCTGCACCAGCTGCGACACGGCCTGGCCCAGATCGGCCAGCGCGTCGACGCCGTCGGGGTGACCGTCGGCGCCAACGACATCGCCGCGTTCACACCCCGCCACCGCTTCCGGCGGAACGTCGAGCGGATCATCCGCGCTGCGGCCGGCGCGCCGGTCGTGCTGGTGTCGATCCCCCAGCTCAACGACGCCATCCGCCTCCCCCGGCCCCTGCGCACGATCGCGTCGTTGCGGGCACTGTGGCTCGACCTCGTGCTCCGGGAGTTCGGGCGTACGCGCGAGGACGTGTTCTACGCTTCGGTCCGCCATCGTCCACGCTGGATCCGCCGCCGCGACCTGCGCAACTTCCTCTCCGCCGACCGGTTCCATCCGTCCGGGGCGGGCTACGCGGTGTGGGCCGACCGGGTCACCGAAGCCTTCGACCGAGCGCTCGCCCCCGTCCCCCTGACCTGACCGCCCAGCTCTGGGCCCCACGCTCGCGCCGACGCGCGAGATCGGGGGCCCAGAATCCGGTTCGCCGGGGCGCGGCATGCAAGCATCGCGGCGATGGATGGTGCCGACCCGATCATCTTCGCCGAGGGCCTCGTGCGGCGCTTCGACGATCTCGTGGCCGTCGACGGCGTGGACCTCGCCGTGGAGCAGGGCGAGGTGTTCGGCTTCCTCGGCCCCAACGGCGCGGGCAAGTCCACCACCGTCCGGATGCTCACCACCCTCCTGCGGCCCTCCGGCGGCACCGCCCGGGTGGCCGGCTTCGACGTGGTGCGCGAGGCCGCCGAGGTCCGTCGCCGCATCGGCGTCGCGCTGCAGGACGCGGCGATCGATCCGCTGATGACCGGCGCCGAGCTCGTCCGGCTCCAGGCGACGCTGTTCGGGCTGTCGCCGGCCATGGCCGAGTCCCGGGGCAAGGAGCTGCTCGACCGGGTCGGCCTCACGGCGGCGATGGACCGCCGGGTCGGCACCTACTCGGGCGGCATGCGTCGACGGCTCGACCTCGCGCTCTCGCTGGTGCACGAGCCCCAGGTGCTGTTCCTCGACGAGCCGACCACCGGCCTCGACCCGATGAGCCGGATGGCGCTGTGGGAGGAGGTGCGTCACCTCAACCGCGAGCTCGGGACCACCGTGCTGCTCACCACCCAGTACCTCGAGGAGGCCGACCAGCTCGCCGGGCGGGTCGCCATCATCGACCACGGTCACATCGTGAAGAAGGGCGTGCCCCGGGCGCTCAAGGACGAAGTCGGCTCCCCCACCCTGATGGTCGAGGTCGAGCACGAGACCGAGAAGGCAGCCGAGGTCCTGGCCCGATTCGGGTCGGAGCGCGCCGTCGACCCGGGCATGCTCGGCATCGGCCTCGAGGGCGGCGCGCAGCAGCTCACCGCGGTCGTGCGCGCCCTCGACGAGGCCGGGGTCTCGTTGGTCCACATGGAGCTCAACGCCCCCACGCTCGACGACGTGTTCGCCGAGGCCACCGGGCGGCGGCTCGAAGGTGCCGAGGACGACGACGCACCCGATGACCGCGACCCGGCGGCCGCACACTCGTCATGACGGCGACCACGCCCGTCTTCGAAGAGCTGCGACCGAGCCCCCTGCGCCAGTCGGCGATGCTGTCCCGGCGCGCGATCGCGGCGGTGCTGCGCCAGCCCCAGGTGCTGTTCCCGTCGATGTTCTTCCCGCTGTTCTTCGCCGCGCTCAACTCGGCGGCGTTCGAGCGGATCACCGGCGCACAGCCCGAGTTCGCCCAGCAGTTCGACTCGTTCCTCGACTTCCTGCTCCCGGCCACCGTGCTCCAGGGGGTGCTGTTCGGCTCGACCCAGGCCGGCACCGAGATGGCCAACGACATCGAGATCGGGTTCTTCGACCGGCTGCTCGCCTCTCCGGTCTCGCGCACGTCGATCCTGGTCGGCCGGCTCGCCGGTGGTGCCGCGCTCGGCGCCGCCCAGGCCATCTTCTTCACCATCGTGTTGACGATCTTCGGCGCCCGGGTCCAGGGCGGCGCCGGCGCGGTCCTCGTGCTGGTGCTCACCAGCTCCCTGCTGGCCGTGGGCATCGGCGGGCTCGGCGTGACCCTGGGGATCCGCACCGGGTCGGCTGAAGCGGTGCAGGGCTCGTTCCCGCTGATCTTCGTGCTGATGTTCACCTCCTCGGCGTTCTTCCCGCGCGATCTGATGACGGGGTGGTACGAGACACTGGCCACCTACAACCCGATCTCCTGGATCCTCGAAGCCCAGCGCGACCTCCAGACGATCGGGTGGTCGTTCACCGACGCGGCCGTGTCCATCGGCCCCGCGCTCCTGCTGGCCGTGGCGTCGGTCGCGCTGGCGCTGCGGGCGCTGCAGCGCCGCATCCGGGAGGCGACGTGACCGCGGCCGCCACCACCGGCCACACGGGCCACACCGGCCCCGCCGCGGCTCGTCCCCGGTCGGCTCGGATCATCCGGGCCATCGTGGTCCGCAACATCCGCGGCATCCGCCGCCAGCCGTCCACGTTCATCCCGACGCTGATCATGCCGATCTTCTTCGTGGTCGCCTTCTCGGGCGCGTTCGGCTTCGTGGGCCGGACGTTCGGCAACGGGAACGCCCTGTCGTGGTACGCCCCCATGGCCATCATCCAGGGCGCATCGTTCGCCGGGATGACCATCGGCCTGTCGACGGCCCGCGACTTCGAGACCGGCTTCTTCGACCGCTACCTGCTCGCCCCGATGAGCCGTTGGACGCTGCTCGGCAGCGCGGTCGCCGTGGCCCTCGTACGCGCGCTCGTGACCACCACGTTCGTGCTCATCGCGGCGGCCATCGGCGGCGTCGCCGTACCCGGCGGCATCCTCGGCCTCCTCGCCCTGTACATCTCCGCGCTCGGTGTGGCGGTGGTCTCGGGCCTGTGGGGTCTGGGGCTGGTGTACCGGGTGAAGAGCACCAACGTCGGGCCGGTGATCCAGATGGGCATCTTCATGGCCATCTTCCTGTCGACTGCGCAGGTCCCCATCGCCGCCATGACCGGTTGGCTGGCCTCGGTCGCCCGGGTCAACCCGATCACCAACATCCTCCGGATGTCGCGGGCCGGCTTCGTGCCCGAGCAGATCAGCCCGGCGGCCGGCTTCGGCGTGGGGTGGTCGGAGATGTGGCCGGGTCTGCTGGCCATCGCCGGACTCACCGCCGCCATGGCCGTCTTCGCCGTGCGGGGCATGCGCCGGCTCACGCCCTGACCCCATCCGGGCCCCGCCCACGGGCGGTCGGCAGCGAGTTCCGAGCACGGACACGCCGGCCGGTACCGTCGTGCCGTGCCAGAGGAGACTCGAGCGTCCGCACAGGGCGCGCCGCTGCAGGTGGTCCGCGGGTTCTGCATGGGGGCCGCCGACGTGGTCCCCGGCGTGTCCGGCGGGACCGTCGCCCTCGTGTTCGGGATCTACCCGAGCCTCGTCGCTCAGATCCGCCAGGGCGCCAGCGCGCTCGGCCAGCTCGTGCGGGGCCGCCCCGGGGCCATGGTCGCCGAGCTGCGGCGGGTCGACTGGTGGTTCCTGCTTCCCCTCCTCGCCGGCGTCGGCCTCGCGCTGGTGACCCTCGCCGGGATCATCAGCCACTTCCTCGACGAGGAGCCGATCCGCACGGCGGCCGTGTTCTTCGGCCTGGTCCTCGGGTCGCTGTACTCCACCGTGCACGTGGTCCGGCGCTGGGATGCCCGCCACCTCGTCGTGGCGGCGGCAGTCGCCGTCGCGGCGTTCCTGCTCCTCGGTCTCGGTTCCGGCCAGGTCGAGGATCCGCACCTCGCCTTCGTGTTCGTCGGCGGGATGATCGCGATCTGCGCCATGATCCTTCCCGGCATCTCCGGCTCGTTCCTGTTGCTGATGCTGGGCCTCTACCACGGCGTCATCGACGCGGTCGACGAGCGCGACCTGCTCGTCATCGCCGTGTTCGGCGCGGGTGCCGTGATCGGCCTCGCCGGCTTCTCGTCGCTGCTCTCCTGGGCGCTCGAGCGCTGGGAGCAGCTCATCCTCGCCGGCCTCATCGGCCTGATGGCGGGGTCCCTCCGGGTGCTGTGGCCCTGGCCCAACGGCACCGGCAGCGAGGAGAGCACCGACGGCGCCGAACTGGCGCTGCCCGCCGACGACGTCGTGATGCCGATCGTGCTCGCCGTGGGCGCCGCCCTGGCCATCGTCGCCATCGCCCGGCTCGCCGGCATCCGCGACACGACCCCGAGCATCCCCACCTCCGCCTAATCGATCTGGGGTTCGTTCCAGTTCACCCAGGCGTGGCCCGACCGGCCGTCGGCCGCGGTCACCCGGCACAAGGCGCGGGCGTTGCGGGTGCGACGTCCTTCCGGGTCGGTGAGCTCCAGCGGCGTCCCGCCGACCGGGTCGAATCCGAGCTCGACGCCGCCGAGCCGGACGTGCGCACCGGTCAACAGGCCGGGCGACTCGATCGACTGGCTGGCGTGCCCGACCGGCACGGCCCGCCCGTCGAGGGTGCCCCTGGCGGTGTTGATGTCACCGTCGATCACCATGGCGCTGAACCACGGGCCACCGTCGAGTCGACCGCGCACCTCGAGCCAACGAGCGTCCCAGTCGGGAGCGACGCCCCAACGGTGGTCCCGGAACCCGGTGCCGTCGAGATCGATCTCCTCGCTGCCCACCAGCACCTCGCCGGTGACCTTGCACGCCTGCTGGTAGCCGGCCGTGCGAGCACGGGAAACGTCGTCGGCGGACTGCTCGGCCTCCCACTCGAGGTCGAAGCCGAGCGGCACCTGGTCGCCGAACTGGCGGCCGTACATCTCCGCCGGGTCGTCGAGCCCCACGGCGAACGCCTCGAGCCCGATCGTCCAGTGGTCGAACGCGGTCTCGCAGATGTGCATCGCCCACAGCCCCTCGGTGCGGATCTCGAGTCCACTGCCCGGCATGGGGATGTCGCCGTCGGTGACGGCAACGAGCTGGCGGTCGGGTCCGGTGAGGAACGCCTCGTACCGGGCGTGGTGCTGGTTGGGGACGAGCGTGAACCGTGCCCAGCCCCCGAGCGAGCCGTCGCCGGCGGCGAAGTCGAACGACCAGGACTCGGCCCACCACAGTTCCGTACCCGGCTCGTGGCGGTGCTCGTCGCGCTCGGTCCGATCGGTGCTCATGCCGGATCGGCCACGGCGATGTCCACGGCGCGCCCGCCGAGCCGTCGGCCCCGTGGGGCGATGGGGAGCGGGGCGACGGTGGCCATGTGCGACCAGGCTGGACCGGGCGTGCATGGCGAGTCCAGCCACGCGCCGGACCTCCACTCGGTCGTGGCGCGGCCCAGGTGCCACGATGCTCCTCGTGCAGTTCCTGTCCGACGACTGGCTCCGAGCCCTCGACGGGGCGGCCCGCGCCCGGCCGAGCGCCGCCGACGATCCGCTGGGCGACGTGTCGCTGTCGATCGAGCAGGTGGTCACCGACGTGACCCGTTGGCGCTTCGTCGTCGACCGGGGTTCGATGTCGGTGGTGACCGAGGAGTCGTTCGAGGGCGATGCCGACATCCGGCTCACGTCCGACCGCGACACGGCCGCCGCGATCGCCTCGGGCGAGCGGGCGGCGCTGCACGCGTTCATCGAGGGCGAACTGGTCCTGGGCGGCGACGTGCGGGTGCTGATCCAGAACAAGGACGCGCTGGTCTCGATCGGCGACGTCTTCGCCCGCGTCAGCGCAGCCACCGACTTCGGATGACCCGGGCGCCGTCCACGGTCCTATCCTCGCAGCCGTGCCCGAGGTGCCCGAGGTCCAGGCCCACGCCGAGCGGCTCGATGCGTCCTTCGGCGGCACCGAGCTCACCCGCTTCCTCCCACTCGCGTTCACCGCGCTGAAGACGGTCCAACCCGACCCCGCGGTGATCCACGGGGAGGAACTGACCTCGGTGGGGAGAAGGGGCAAGGCGTTGTTGCTCCAGTTCCCGTCGGCCACCCACGTCGTCCACCTCATGCAGGGTGGCCGGCTCGAGCCCGACGAGAAGCAGGCCCGCGAGCCCAGGAACGGGCAAGCCCGGTGGACGTTCGCCGACGGGCGGGCGCTGCTGCTCACCGAGGCCGGCACCGAGCGCAAGGCGGGCGTCTGGGTCGTCGACGGCGACCCGGACGTCCACGAGCCGCTGTCACGCCTCGGCCCCGAAGCGGCTGACGTCGGGACCGGGCAGTTGGCCGACCTGCTCGCCGCCGAGAACACCCGGGTCCACAGCTTCCTGCGCGATCAGCGTCGCATCGCCGGGCTCGGTCGGCGGCTCGCCAACGAGATCTGTCACCGGGCGCAGCTGTCGCCCTTCGCCATGACCGCCAAGCTGGGCGACGACGAGGTCGAGCGCCTGGTCGTGGCGATCGGAGCCTGTGTCGGCGAGGGACTCGCCTACGAACGGGGACGCGACGACATGTCGTCGTCGAAGGAGCGGCCGGGCGCCGTCCACCATCGGACCGGCGAGGCGTGCCCGGTGTGTGGCGACGAGGTTCGGGAGGTCGCCTACAACGCCTACACCGTGCACTACTGCGCGACGTGTCAGACCGATGGCAAGGTCCTGGCCGACAACACCACGTCCAAGTTCCTCAAATGAGCCCGAGGCCGACGACGGTGTCGCGTTCCTCGACCAGCTCCTGGGCCGATGCGTCGATCCGCTCGCGTGAGAAGGAGTCGATGTCGAGGCCCTGGACGATCTCGTAGGTGCCGTCCGACGTCGTGCACGGGAAGCTCGAGATGATGCCCTCGGGCACGCCGTAGCTGCCGTCGGAGGGGATGGCCATCGACACCCAGTCGTCAACGGGGCTGCCGAGGACCCAGTCGTGGACGTGATCGATGGCCGCGTTGGCCGCCGACGCCGCCGAGCTGGCACCACGGGCGTCGATGATGGCTGCGCCCCGCTTCTGCACCGTGGGGATGAAGTCGTTCTCGAGCCAGCCCTGGTCGGATCCGACGGCCGGGAAGGCCGGTCCACCCGAGACCTCGGCGTGGAACACGTCGGGGTACTGGGTGGCGGAGTGGTTGCCCCAGATCGTCATCTGCTTCACGTCGTTGACGGTGCAGCCGGCCTTCTGGGCGAGCTGGGCCATGGCCCGGTTGTGGTCGAGGCGGGTCATGGCGGTGAAGCGCTCGTTCGGGATGTCGGGTGCCGAGTGCATGGCGATCAGGCAGTTGGTGTTGGCAGGGTTGCCGACCACCAGGACCTTGAGGTCGTCGGCGGCCTCGGCGTTGAGGGCCTTGCCCTGGACGGTGAAGATCCCGCCGTTGGCCTCGAGCAGGTCGGCCCGCTCCATCCCCGCCTTGCGGGGCATCGAGCCGACCAGCAGGGCGAGCTGGGCACCGTCGAAGGCGGCGTCGGCGTCGTCGGAGGCGTCGTAGCCGGCGAGGAGCGGGAACGCGCAGTCGTCGAGCTCCATGCACACACCCTCGAGCGCGGACATCGCCGGCGTGATCTCGAGCAGGTTGAGGTGGACGGGCTGATCGGGGCCGAGCAGACCGCCGCTGGCGATGCGGAACAGGAGCGAATAGCCGATCTGGCCGGCTGCGCCGGTCACGGCGACCTTGACGGGAGATGCAGTCATGCCGCCGGACCCTAATCGGGCCCGGCGGCATCACCGGAAGCCGTGGCTATCGGGGGCTCACAGTTGCATCGACTTGGTCTCGAGGAACTCCTCGAAGCCGTACTTGCCGTACTCGCGTCCGTAGCCCGACTGCTTGTAGCCACCGAACGGTGCCACCGGGTTGAACGCGCCCTGGTTCACCTCGATCTGGCCGGTGCGGATCCGGCGGGCCACGGCGGTGGCACGGTCCTTGTCGGCGCCCGACACCGCGCCCGACAGGCCGTAGGGCGAGTCGTTGGCGATGGCCACGGCCTCGTCGTCGCCCTCGTAGGCGATGATCGACAGCACCGGGCCGAAGATCTCCTCCTGGGCGATGGTCATGTCGTTGGTGACCTCGGAGAAGACCGTGGGCCGCACGTAGTAGCCGTCGGGGTTGACGCCCTCGGGCTGCTCGGGCCCACCGGTGACGAGCTTGGCGCCCTCGTCGATGCCCGTGCGGACGTACTCGGTCACCCGCTCGACCTGGGCCCGGCTGGAGAGGGGACCGAGCATGGCACCCTCGGCGAACGGGTCGGTGGGCTGCCACATCGCCTCGACGGTCTCGGCGGCGATCCGCTCGGCGTCGGCCACGCGGCTGCGGGGTACGAGCATGCGGGTGAGCGCGATGCAGGTCTGGCCGGCGTTGATGTAGCACTTCTGGATGCCGTCGGTGACCGCTGATCGGAAGCCCTCGTCGTCGAGGTCGTCGAGCAGGATGTTCGCCGACTTGCCGCCCATCTCGAGGGCGACGCGCTTGACGGTGTCGGCCGCGTTGGCCGCCACCTGCTTGCCGGCGCGGGTGGAGCCGGTGAAGGACACCATGTCGATGTCGGGATGCTTGGCGATGGCTTCACCGACCACGGGACCCACACCGGGCACCATGTTGAACACGCCGTCGGGCACGCCGATCTCGTCGATGACCTCGGCGAGCACGAATGCGTCGAGCGGGGCGACCTCGCTCGGCTTGAGCACGACCGTGCAACCCGCGGCCATCGCGTAGGCGACCTTGGCCGCGATCTGGTGGAGCGGGTAGTTCCACGGGGTGATGCAACCCACCACGCCCACGGGCTCCTTGACGACGAGGCTGTTGCCGATCTCCTCCTCGTACTGGAAGTCCTCGGCGAGGCGGCCCGCCTCCTGGAAGGAGTTGATCGGCAAGCCGGCCTGGATGATCTGGCTCAGCCACTTGGGCATGCCGGCCTCGCGGGTGACGAGCGTGGCGATCTCGTCCATGCGGGCCGAGAGCCCCTCGGCGATCTGGGTGCAGACCTTGCCGCGTTCCTCGGGCGTCTTGGCGGCCCAGCCGTCGAACGCGGCCTTGGCGGCCTTGGCGGCCTTGTCGAGGTCGTCGGTCGTTCCCGAGGGGATCGTGGCGAGCACGGACCCATCGGTCGAGTCGTGGACCTCGATGGTGTCGGAGCCGGTGGAGTCGATCCAGGCTCCGTTGACGTAGATCTTGTCGGTCGACACGGTGTGGTCCCCCTGTGGGATGGCGGCTTGTGGTGGTGCCCGGGTTCGGGTGTCCCGGGCTTCCGGCAACGCGCGTTGCCTCAGGTCGGACGCTATCCCTCCCACCGCGCACCTGCCACCGCGCACGCGGCACCCCAGCCATACGGTGGCGTGCGATGACCGATCGTCGTGGCCCGCTCCGGCTCGTGGTCCCCTCGCCTGACGGGACCCGCCTGCTGGCCCGCCCCAACGGGCTCGCCGGCTGGGCCCTGCCCACCATGGCCGTCGACGTGCCTTTCGAGGGATGGAGCGACGAGCTCGTGGCGCGTGCCGGCCGGGCGATCGGCACGCCGGTCCGGCCGCTGCGCCGCGTCGACGAGGACGTCTGGGCGGTGGAGCCGGCCGACCGGATCCGCGCGGCGGGCAACACCTGGATCGGCGCCGCCGAGGTCGAGCGGCTCGGCGCCGACGCCGACGCCGCCCGCGCCTGGTTCGCCGAGCCCGACGTCGCCGACCCGACCCCCTGACCGCACCGTGGCTGACCGTCCGGTGACCGGTCGTCGGCCGGTGACAGCAGAACCCGGCGACGGTCTTGGTTAGGTTCCCGGCGATGACCGCCCTGGCACCGGTGCTCGACGGACTCGCCTTCCCCGAGGGACCCCGGTGGCACGACGGTCGCCTGTGGTTCTCCGACATGCACGACGAGCGGGTGCTGGCCCTCGACCCGGCCACCGGCGACGTCGAGACGATCGTCGAGGTGCCCACCCGACCCTCCGGTCTGGGCTGGCGACCCGACGGCACCCTGCTCGTCGTGTCGATGACCGACCGGTGCCTCCTGGCCGTGGACGGCGGTCGACTCGTCGTGGTCGCCGACCTCGGCCACCTCGCCACCTTCGACTGCAACGACATGGTCGTCGACGGGGCCGGCAACGCCTACGTGGGCAACTTCGGGTTCGACCTCCACGACCCCGAGTCCGACCAGTGCACGGCCACGCTGGCTCTCGTCACGGTGGACGGAGCGGTCCGAGCGGTGGCCGAGGACCTGTTCTTCCCCAACGGCGCCGTCATCACTCCCGACGGGTCGACGTTGATCGTCGGCGAGTCGTTCGGCGCGTGCCTCACCGCCTTCGACATCGAGGCCGACGGGTCACTGTCGAACCGCCGGGAGTGGGCCCGCGTCAAGGGCGCCGTGCCCGACGGCATCTGCCTCGACGCCGCCGGCGCGGTGTGGATGGCCTCGCCCATCAGCCACCAGGTGGTGCGGGTCGCCGAGGGCGGCGAGGTGCTCGACGAGGTCCGCACCAACGACGAGCGCCAGCCCTTCGCCTGCATGCTCGGCGGCGACGACGGCCGGACCCTGTTCGTGTGCACCGCCATCGAGAGCGACCCCGAGGCGTGCCGGCGCCAGCGAGCCGGTCGCATCGAGACGGCCACGGTCGACGTCGCCCACGCCGGTCTGCCGTGATTCGGCTCACTCGGCCTCGAGCCCCTGGGGGCTCATCGCGCCTCGTTTCGCTGCCGCCTGCTCGCTGGCGCTCCCGACGCCGGCCATAGCTCGGCTCACTCGGCCCTGACGGGGACCCCGGAGGGGTGGGTTAGCCTCGAACGCCGTATGGCTGATTCTGCTGCGAACGACACGGCTCCGAAGATCATCTACACGCTCACCGACGAAGCACCGGCGCTGGCGACCCGCTCGTTGCTGCCGATCATCCAGACCTTCGCGAAGGCGGCCGGTGTGGGCATCGAGACCCGGGACATCTCCCTCGCCGCCCGGATCGTCGCCGCCTTCAACGATCGGCTGCCGGCCGACCAGCAGGTGCACGACGCCCTGGCCGAACTGGGCGAGCTGACCCAGCACCGCGAGGCCAACATCATCAAGCTGCCCAACATCTCGGCGTCGATCCCCCAGATCAAGGCCGCGGTCGCCGAGCTGCAGGCCCAGGGCTACGACATCCCCGAGTACCCCGACGAGCCCGAGACCGACGAGGAGCAGGCGGTCAAGGCCCGCTTCGACAAGGTCAAGGGCTCGGCCGTCAACCCGGTGCTGCGCGAGGGCAACTCCGACCGGCGCGCCCCCGTGGCGGTGAAGGCCTACGCGCGCAAGTACCCACATCCGATGGGCGAGTGGAGCAGCGACTCCAAGACCCACGTGGCCACCATGTCCGGCGGCGACTTCCGTGCGAGCGAGGAGTCGGTCACGGTGCCGGCCGCCGACGACGTACGGATCGAGCACGTCGCCACCGACGGTGCGATCACGGTCCTGAAGGAGTCGACGCCGCTGCTCGCCGGCGAGATCATCGACGCCGCGGTGATGAGACGCTCGGCACTGCTGGCTTTCCTGGCCGGGGAGATCGCCGACGCCGAGGCCAAGGGGGTGCTGTTCTCGGTCCACCTCAAGGCCACGATGATGAAGGTCAGCGACCCGATCATCTTCGGCCACGTCGTCCGCACCTACTTCGCCGGCCTCTTCGCCGCCAACGCCGACACCTTCGACGAGCTCGGCATCAGCCCGAACGACGGCATGGCCAGCCTCGAGTCCACCATCACGCAGCTTCCCGAGGACGAGCAGGCCTCGATCCGCGACCAGATCGACGCGTCGTACGACACGGGCCGTCGCTGGCCATGGTCGACTCGGGCCGGGGCATCACCAACCTCCACGTCCCCTCCGACATCATCATCGACGCGTCGATGCCGGCGATGATCCGCACGTCGGGGCAGATGTGGAACGCCGACGACGCCCAGCAGGACGCCAAGGCGGTCATCCCCGACTCCAGCTACGCCCCGCTCTACGACGAGACCATCCGGTTCTGCCAGGAGCACGGCGCCTTCGACCCCACCACCATGGGCACCGTGCCGAACGTCGGGCTCATGGCCCAGAAGGCCGAGGAGTACGGCAGCCACGACAAGACCTTCGAGATCGACGGGCCCGGCGTCGTCCGTGTCGTGAACCGGGCGGGCGAGACGCTGCTCGAACACGCGGTCGAGGAGGGCGACATCTGGCGCATGTGCCAGACCAAGGACGCACCGGTGCGCAACTGGGTCGAACTGGCCGTGACCCGAGCCCGGGCCATGGGCGCGCCGGCGGTGTTCTGGCTCGACGAGACCCGGGCCCACGACGCCCAGGTGCTCGCCAAGGTCCGCGACCACCTGTCCACGCTCGACACCGACGACATCACGATCGAGGTGATGGCCGTGGCCGAGGCCACCCGCTTCACCCTCGAGCGGGCCGCCAAGGGCGAGGACACCATCTCGGTCACCGGCAACGTGCTCCGCGACTACCTCACCGACCTGTTCCCCATCCTCGAGCTCGGCACGAGCGCCAAGATGCTCTCGATCGTGCCGCTGATGAAGGGCGGCGGCCTGTTCGAGACCGGCGCCGGCGGCTCGGCCCCCAAGCACGTCCAGCAGTTCGAGAAGGAGAACCACCTGCGCTGGGACAGCCTCGGCGAGTTCCTCGCCCTCGCCGTGTCGTTCGAGCACCTCGCCGAGGTCACCGGCAACGACCGGGCCCGGGTGCTGGGCGAGACCCTCGACGCCGCGACGGAGAAGTTCCTCGACGAGGGCAAGTCGCCGTCGAGGAAGGTCAACGAGCTCGACAACCGCGGCAGCCACTACTGGCTGGCCCGGTACTGGGCCGAGGCCTGCGCCGCCCAGTCCGAGGACCCCGCGCTCGCCGAGGCCATGGCGCCGCTGGCCGCCGCGCTGGTCGAGGGCGAGGACGCCATCACGGGCGAGTTGATCGAGGTGCAGGGTCAACCGATGGACATCGGCGGCTACTACTTCCCCGACGGCGAGCTCGCCGACGCGGCCATGCGGCCGAGTGCCACGCTGCGGGCTGCGCTCGAGGCCGCGGCCGTCTGACCAACACCGTCCGTCGCGACGTCAGCATCAGATCAGGGGCGTGTAACCGGGGACGGCGTGGTGCGGGGTGTCCAGATAGACCTTGGCCTCGGGCGGCGCGCCGAAGCGGCCGTGGCTCCAGCGGATCTCGACGTGGCCGTCGATGGCGCGGTCCTCGCCGCGGGCGCGGTCGCGGACCGTGGCCCGCCAGCGGACCTGGGGTTGGCCGGCGTCGTCGGGCTCGATGTCGAAGCGGCGCAGCTCGTGGGACTGGCGCCAGTCCCACGGGGTCTCGATGCGCAGGCGCATCGTGTCGTCGCCGCTGACGCCGACCACGAAGTACGGCGCCGACGCCAGGCGCAGGAGCCGCCACAGGAGCTGCTCCTGGGCCGCGGGAGTTCCTGCGGCATGGCGCCACCGCTCGGCCGATGCGCTGCTCACCGCCCGGCACAGGTCCCGGTACGGCTCGTCCACCCCGTCGGGCCACCGGCGCCCCACCTCCCGGAGCGCGTCGCGCAGGCGGCGACGGGTGTCGGGGCCGGCCGTGGTGGGATCGTCGGGGAATTCGCAGCCCACGGCGTCGGCCGCGGCGCGGGCCAGCCGGCGGTGCTCGTCCGGCGCGACCACCCCGTACCAGTCGGCCCGGTCGTAGCCGTCGATGGCCAGCAGGAGATGGTCGAAGAGCCGCGCCGGCGCCGCGTTGTGCAGTACCCGAGACGAGTACTTGCACGACACGAGCCAGACCCGGTCGATGCGCAGGTCGGCGGGGATGACCTGGTCGCCGGGCGGGCGCCGGCCACCGGTCCACTCGATGCGCGCCGGCCGTCGCCCCGCCAACCCCTCCGGGTGGGCGGCGAACGCGGCGCCGTTGTCGAACGCGAGGTCGGCCAGCTCGAGCAGGGCGGGTTGGTGCAGGCCCCGGCTCAGCTGCTCCCACGCGCGGTCGTCCACGAGGAGCTCCCTCGGGCGCTGGAGCACCGCCCAGCTCGCCGTGCCGTGATCGAGACAGCCCAGGGCGGTGGCCAGCTCGGTGACGGTGGTCTTGTCGTCGGCCACCGGTCAGTGCGCTAGCGGTGCAGCGCGCGGAGGGCGTCGGGCGTGGCCTCGTCGGTGAGCTCCAACGCCGCCTCGATCGTGTCACCCAACACCGCCCGCAGTGCCTTGGCCTGCGTCGTGTTGCGGGCCGGCAGCTCGGTGGTGAGCACCAGCACACGGTGCTCGGAGCCAGCCAGCACCGCCGCGTGGCCGACGGTGCGCCAGAGGACATCGGAGCGGCGCAGCCCGGTGGGCTTGGGCGTGAAGCCCCCGGCCACGAGCACGACCCACGACGAGCCGTCGGGGCCGGTGGCCCGGAGGTCGACGTCGACACCGCGATCGGCCACCTTGGTCTTCTTGTCGTCGACGTCGGTGAAGCCGGCGTCGAGGAGCAGGCGGGTGGCGACCGTGGTGGTCCGAGCGCCGCTGGCGACCAGCGCGCCCACCGAGACGGGCTCGTCGCCCGCCGTGGGCGGCACGATCACCGGCAATGGGTGGTCGGCCTGCGCCTCGCGCTCGGCGGCGATGCGCTGCTCGGCGCTGGCGATGTAGCCGGCGTCGGTGTCGAAGCCGACGTAGTGGCGGCCGGTGCGCACCGCGGCCACCGCCGAGCTGCCGACCCCCATGAACGGGTCGAGGACCAGGTCGCCAGCGTAGGTGTAGAGGTGGATGAGGCGCTCGGGGAGCTCGACGGGGAATGGCGCGGGATGGTTGACCCGGGTGGCGCTCTCGGGCGCGAACTCCCACACGTCGAGCGTGGCCTCGAGGAAGTCGTCGACGGTCATCGAGCCGTCGGCGGGGAGGCCGTCGGATGCCCGGGTGCGGGCGTCGACGGCCCGGTCGAACCGTCCCTTGGAGGCGACGACGATCCGCTCGGTGACATCGCGCAGGACCGGGTTGCCGGGCCGCTGGAAGCTGCCCCACGCGCACGAGCCACCGGCACCCTTGCCTTTGCGCCAGATGATCTCGCCCCGCAGGAGCAGGCCGAGCTCCTCGAGGATGGTGATGACGTCGGAGCTCAGCGACCGGTAGGGCTTGCGGCCGAGGTTGGCCACGTTGATGGCCATCCGGCCGCCCGGCTCGAGCTTGCGGGCGCACTCGGCGAACACCTCGCGCAGCATGTCGAGGTACTCGAGGTAGTCGGCGGGGATGCCGCCCTGGCCGAGCGCCTCCTCGTAGGCCTTGCCGGCGAAGTACGGCGGCGAGGTGACCACGAGCGCGACCGAACCGTCGGCGATGTCGCCGGAGGCATCCATGTCGCGGCTGTCGCCGAGCCAGATCTCGTCGCGCGCCTTGGGCGGGGCGACCTCACCGTCGGTGGAGATGGCCGGGGGGACGAAACGGTCGTAGAAGCCGGACGCGTCGTGGCTCTCGCGCCGGCCCACGCCGAAGTTCGACGTCGACGTGCCCCGCTCCCGGCCGGGATCCCGCCCGGGCGGAGGTGTGGACGCGTCAGCCATGGACGAATCCTAGGTGGGACCCCCGACAGGAACCCCTGATGCCCCGCAGTCTGCGTGGATGGCGGTCCTGCGACCGCAGACGCGCCGGGGGCGCGCCTGGCGTCGCAGAAAGTGGGGGTCGGCGGTCTTGCGACCTGGGCCGCGCTTCTGGCGCGACGCAGGTCGCAGGATCCCGATGGAGGTCGTCAGGCGCGGAGGCCGAGGCGGCCGACGAGGTCGGCGGTGGCGGTGGGGCGGTTGAGCGTGTACAGGTGCAGGCCCGGGGCGCCGGCGTCGATGAGGCGCTGGCTCAGGTCGGCGCACACCTCGGTGCCGAGCAGGCGCACGGCCTTCGGGTCGCCGTCGACTTCCAGACACCGCTGCCACAGGTCGTCGGGGATCGCGGTGTTGTTCATCTCCGACATGCGGCGCATGGCGTGGATGTTGATGAACAGCATCACGCCGGGGATCACCGGCTTGTGGCAGTCGAGGTCGGCCAGCTCGTTCACCATGCGGGTGTAGGGCTCGACCCCCCACGAGAACTGGGTGACCCCGAAGTCGGCGACCTCGAGCTTCTCGGCCAGGTGCTTGCGGTCGGACTCGACCGACGGCGAGCGCGGGTGCAGCTCGGGCTGGGCGGCGACCCCGACGGAGAAGTCGGCCGGGTGGTCACGGACGAACTCGACCAACTCGAGCGCGTACTCGAAGTCGCCGATGTCGGAGCCGTCCTCGGGCGGGTCGCCGCCGAGGGCGAGGATGTTCTCGACCCCGTGCTCGGCGTAGTGGTCGAGCAGGTCGAGGACCTCGGACTTCTTGTGCCCGATGCAGGTGAGGTGCGCCATCGTCGGGAACGGGTACTCGGCGTTGAACTTGGTGACCAGATCTCGGGTGTGGTCGCGGGTCGAGCCCAACGCCCCGTAGGTCACCGACGTGAAGGTCGGTTCGAGGCGGGCGAGCTCGTCCATGGTGTCGAGCAGGCGCTGCTCGGACTCCTCGTCCTTCGGGGGGAAGAACTCGAACGAGATCGTGGGTTCCTCGCCGAACAGATCGACGATGCGGGTCATCCAGTCAGTTCCTTTCTCGCCTCGGCGGCGGCGACCGTGTTTCGCAACAGCATGGCGACGGTCGTGGGGCCGACTCCACCGAGCCGGGGGGTGATCCACGACGCCACCTCGCCGACGGATTCGTCGACGTCGGGCAGCAGCTTGCGGCCCTCCCACGAGATGCCGCCGGACACCACGATGGCGCCCGGTCGGACCATCTCGGGGATGATGATCGATGGGGAGCCGACGGCGGCGATGACCACGTCGGCTCGCTTGGTGTGTTCGGCGATGTCGGGCACCGCCGAGTGGACGACGGTGACGGCGGCGTTGGCACCCGGTCCCTTGAGCGTGAGCAGCAGCGACAGGGGCCGGCCGAGGGTGGGACCACGTCCGACGATGACGACGTCCTTGCCCGAGGTGTCGATGCCGTAGTGGACGAACATCGCCCGGATGCCCGCCGGCGTGCACGGCACGGGGCCGTCCTGCTGGAGGACGAGGCGACCGAGATTGGCCGGGTGGAGGCCGTCGGCGTCCTTGGCCGGGTCCATGCGGTTCACGGCGGCGTCGAAGTCGAAGCCGTCCGCCACCGGGTACTGGATCAGGTAGGCGTCGACGGTGTCGTCGGCGTTGAGCCGGTCGACCGCGTCGAGCAGCGCCTGGGGGTCGTCATCGGCGCCGATCTCGACGTTGGTGCTGTCGATGCCGAGCTCGGCGCAGGTCTCGTGCTTCTTGCGCACGTAGCCGGCGCTGGCCTCGTCCTCGCCCACCAGGATCGTGCCGAGGCCCACGGTGTGACCGGCGTCAGCCAGGGCCGAAACGCGCGAGCGCACGTCGTCGAGGACGGCTGCGGCCACCGGGCCACCGGCGAGGAGTTCTGCGGACACCCCAACGAGTATCGCGAATCGGGCACGCCAGACCCGATCCGGCGGGTTCTCACGCGAAGATCTCTGCCCGTCCGGCACGGCCGGGTCGCCGGATCAACAGTGGAGCAGGGGCACGTCGTAGCGTTCGAACGTCCGGTCACGGGAGACGACCGTGAGGTGCTCGAGCTGGGCCTGGGCCACCAGCATGCGATCGAACGGATCGCGGTGGTGCAACGGCAGTCGGCCTGCGGCGGCTGCGTGCTCGAAGCCGATGTCGAGGGGCTCGAACCCCGCCTTCGGGATGGCCTCGGTGAGCGTGTCGGGCACGTCGAGCTTGCCCAGACGCCGCTTGATCTCGATCTCCCAGATCGACACGGCGCTCGCCACCACCAGGTTGTCGGCATCGGCGATGACGGTGGTCGCTTCGCCATCGAGCTCGTCCCCGGCGAGCCACCACAGGATCGTGTGGGTGTCGAGGAGGAGGTTCACGGCCCCTCGAACGCCTCGAGGACCTCGGCGGGGGTCTGGTCGAAGTCCGGAGCCATCCGGATGCGCCCCGCCAGCGCGCCGGGCTGGCGGGGCGCGCGCTCGGCCGAGTACGGGACCAGCTTGGCCATCGGGGTGCCCGCCTTGCCGAGGATGATCTCCTCGCCGGCGGCCGCGCGCTCGATCAGCCGGGACAGCTGGGTCTTGGCTTCGTGGGTGTTGACGATCATCGGACTAAGCTTAGCCCAGTCACTTCTGTCCCCGCCGGGACAGCAGGCGGAGTGCCCGGTCGAGCGCAGCGAGGAACGAGCGAGCACCACCGTGACCCCAGTCCCGAGGGAGGCGCCAGCCGACCGGTCACACGGCAGACCTGGAGGGGCTCCGTGCAACGTGGGGATGCGCGCAGCGAGGAACGAGCGAGCACACTCCAGACAACTCAGTGGAGGAAGTGGCGCTCGCCGGTGAAGATCATGGCGACGCCGAGCTCGTCGGCGCGCTCGATGCACTGCTCGTCGCGGACCGAGCCGCCCGGCTGGATGATCACGGCCACGCCGGCGTCGGCGGCGGCCTCGATGCCGTCGGGGAACGGGTAGAAGGCGTCGGAGGCGCACGCCCCACCCTCGGCCCGGCCGGCGGCCTTCGCGGCGGCGATCTGGCCGGCCTCGACCCGGTTCTGCTGGCCGGCGCCGATGCCCCACGCGGTGGCGTCCTTGGCCAGCACGATGGAGTTGGACTTCACCCAGCCGCACACCCGCCAGGCGAAGGCGGCGTCGGCCAGCTCGGCCTCGGTGGGCTGGCGCTCGGTCACCACCCGCCAGTCGTCGCGTCCGGACGCGAAGTGGTGGGGGCTCTGGACCAGCCACGTGTCGGTGAGCTGGCGGATCCCCCGGGGCGTCGACGATGGTGCCGGCATGGTGAGCAGCCGGGTGTTCTTGCGCTTGCCGATGAGCGCGTCGATGACCCCGTCCTCGTAGCCCGGGGCGATGACCACGTCGGCCTGGGCGGCCTCGACCATCTCCTCGACGGTGGCCGAGTCGATGGGCTCGGAGGTGGCCACGATCCCGCCGAAGGCCGAGCGGGGATCGCACGCGAACGCGGCCTCGTAGGCGAAGGCGAGGCTGTCGCCCACCGCGGCGCCGCACGGGTTGGCGTGCTTGATGATGGCCACCGCCGGCCGGCCGAACTCGCCGGCCAGGTCGTGGGCCAGGTTCCAGGCCGCGTCGGCGTCGAAGAGGTTGAGGTAGCTCAGCGCCACGCCGGCGTGCTGTCCGACCCGGTCCCAGACGCTGGTGACGCCCCGCTGGCGGTACCGGGCGCCCTGCTGGTGGGGGTTCTCGCCGTAGCGCAGCACCTGCTCGTCGCGCTCGAGCGCGAGGTGGATGGTGGGCGGCAGGTCGGTGGGCTCGGGATCCGTCTCGTCGAACCACGACACGACCGCGGCGTCGTAGCCGGCGGTGTGGGCGAAGGCCTTGCGGGCCAGGCGCCGGCGGGTGACGGCGCCGAGGCCGCCGTCGCCGCGGATCTCGGCCAGCACCGGTTCGTAGTCGGACGGGTCGACGACGATGCCGACGCGGGCGTGGTTCTTGGCCGCGGCCCGCACCATGGCCGGCCCGCCGATGTCGATGAGGTCCACGCTGCGATTCTCGTCTTGGGCATCGAGCTTGCGACCCCCGGCGTCGCCGGCAGCGTCGGGATCGCCGAAGGGGTAGAGGTTGGCCACGACGAGGTCGAACGGCTCGATGGCGTAGGTCTCGAGGTCGGCCCGGTGCTCCGGATCGGCGGGATCGGCGAGGATGGCGCCGTGGATCTTCGGGTGGAGGGTGGCCACGCGGTGGCCGAGGATGGCCGGGTAGCCGGTGACCTCCTCGGTGCTGGTGACCGCCACGCCTCCGTCGGCGATGGCCTTGGCGGTCCCGCCGCTCGACACGAGGCTCCAGCCGGCGTCGGCCAGTCCCTGCGCCAACTCGACCACGCCGGTCTTGTCGTACACGGACAGCAAGGCCCTCATGGCGTGGACTCCGGGGTTTCGGGGTGGGAAGGGGGATCGGGGCGATCGAGCATCGACGGGTCGTCGAGCACGGCGCGGATCGTGGCGGGGTAGAGCCGGCGCTCGACGGCCTTGATGCGCTCGTGGAGCGTGTCGGCGGTGTCGTCGTCGTGGACGGGCACGGCCTCCTGGGCGAGGATCGGTCCGGTGTCGACCTCGAGCGTGGCGACGTGGACGGTGCAGCCGGTGACCTTCACGCCGTAGGCCAGCGCATCGTCCACGGCGTGCCAGCCCTTGAACGCCGGCAGCAGCGCGGGGTGGGTGTTCAGGATGCGGAACGGGTACGCGTCGTGGATGGCCTGGCCGAACACCGTGCCGTAGCCGGCCATCACCACGAGGTCGATGCCCCACCCGGCCAGGAGCTCGGCGACCTCCTTGGTGTACGCCTCGCGGTCGAACGAGGACCCGAACGAGGCGCGCTCGTGGACCACGCTCGCCACGCCGTGCCGGTCGGCGACCTCGGTCGCCTTGCACGGCCGGTCGGTCACCACGAGCGCGACCGGGATGCCGTCGGACAGGATGGCGTCGAGGAGGGTTCCGCTGCCCGAGGCGAGGACGCCGACCTTGCGAAGCGATCTGGCGTTCTCGAGCGTCTTCGCCGGCCCGGGCTCCATCGGTCCCGGAAGCTAGCAGTCGCCCCCGGAGCGACCGGCGCCCACGACGGCGTCAGCAGTCCCCGGTCACGGTGCCGTCGGGCTCCCGCGCGCAGATGCGTTCGCCCGAGTCGGACGAGTCGGACGGATCGAGGTAGCGGCCGAAGCAGTCGTCGCGGTCGGGGCGACCAGCGTCGACGCAGGCGGCGACGGCCTCGCTCCCCGACTCGAAGCCGGGCTCGACGATCACCCAGAACCCGTCCCGCAGCGACGGCCAGTCGCTGCCCCGCAGGATCACGACGTCGGGCATCGTCTGGGTCACCGTTTCGTAGGCGGTCGTGAGGGCGTTGCCCCCGTCGGCCGACGGCACCGAGGAGATCTGGGCCACCCAGCCGGCGGGCAGCACCGCGGGGTCGAGGATCGGCAGATCAGTCGGCTCGGGCGTGACCGTGTCGGCGGGGCGGGAGGTGCCCGAACCCGACGCCGACGACTCGTCGGAGGTTCCGCCGGCCGTGTCGGCTGCCATCGTCGGCGGCGTGGACGTCGGCGTCGAGGTCACGGTCGTGGAGCTCGCCGTCGTGAAGGTCGTGGTCGTGGAGGACGTGGTCGGGGCCGTCGTCGAGGACGTATCGGCGTCGCGGGTGATCTGGCTGCCGGCGACCTCGGGGCCGGCCGGCTCGGCCCCGTCGCCCATGAGGACGACGGCGGCGACGACCACGACGAACAGGACCACCACGGCTGCCACCGCCGGCACGACTGGCACGCGGTCGACCCAGGTCGCGTAGCGCTGCGGGATGTCCGGGCTGGCCTCACGGATCGGGATGGCCCACGGCGCGCCGCCCGCGGCCGCCGGCTCGTCGTGCGGACGCACGTCGTCTGGACAATCGGGCGCATGGTCGCTCGGGTGCCCGCACGTCGGGCAGGGCTGCAGGGTGTCGGTCGGCATGGTCGCCACCCATGATGACGAACTCGCTCAGGAAAGTGGTGGGTCCCCGCGGTTCGCGCACGGCGTCAGGGACTCGCGGCCCCGGCTGGCCGAGGCGCCGAGCACCGCCGCCCGTCACCCCAGCGGCGGGTCGTTGCAGCCGCCGGTGCCACCGCCGCCGCCCGGATCCGACGGGCTCTCGAGCGGCGGAAGGTATCCCGAACCCTCGTCCTCGGTGGTGAGGAACCGGATGATGGCGGTGGCGAAGGCGGTCGCCTCGGTCTCGCGCACGTCGTCGCGCTTGAGCAGCGCGTCCTCGGCCGGATTCGACAGGTAGGCGGCCTCGCTGAGCGCGCTGGGCACGCCCTGGGCGCGGCGCAGGATCCCGTAGAAGTCGTCGCCGTCGTTCAGCGACCGCCGGGCGCGGGCGCCGGTGGCATCGCCGACGACCCAGTCGGTGCCGAACTGCGACAGGCGCCCGTGGACCTCCTCCCAGATCAACCCGGCGAGCCGCTTCGACCCCGGGTCGTCGAGCTGGTGGTAGATCTCGGTTCCGGGCTCGTCGCTGGATCGGGTCGCGCCGGCGTTGTGGTGGATCGACACGAACGCCTGCGGTTGCAGGGCCTGGGCGATGGCGGTCCGGGTCCGGATGCTCACGCGCACATCGGTCGCCCGGGTCAGCACCACGATCGCACCCTGCTCCTCGAGCAGGCGCTCGGTGCGCAGGGCGATGTCGAGGTTGATCTCCTCCTCCGACTGGCCGGTGTCGCTGATCGCTCCGGTCTCGGAACCGCCGTGACCGGGATCGAGCACCACGTGGGCGCCGTCGATGGGCTCGCCGTCGTCGACCACGGCGGTCTCGGCGCAGGGGGTCAGGACCTCCCACGCGCCGGGCTCGCCGCCGGTGACGGGGACGACGAACCGGTTGGGCGTGACCACCGCGGCCACGCCGCCGTCCCCGGGACCATCCGTCTCGGGTACCGGCCCGAACGGCGACTCCTCGGCATCAGTCGCGGTCGTCGACGTCGACGACCGGTCGCCGGCGCCGTTGCCGCCGACCTGGAACGCGAGGACGACCACCACGCCGACCAGCACGATGGCCAGTCCCAGGCGGGCGAGCCTCTGGTCCAGCGTCTACACGTTCTTGACGACGCCGACCATGAGCTCGCCGGCCTCGGTCGGGTTGGAGCCCACCTGCACGCCGGCGGCCTCGAGCGCCTCGCGCTTGGCGTCGGCGGTGCCCTTGCCGCCGGAGACGATGGCGCCGGCGTGACCCATCTTCTTGCCCGGGGGGGCGGTGACGCCGGCGACGTAGGACACGACCGGCTTGGACACGCTGGTCTTGATGAAGTCGGCGGCCTCCTCCTCGGCCGAGCCGCCGATCTCGCCGATCATCATGATGGCCTGGGTCTCGTCGTCGGCCTCGAACTGGCCGAGGCAGTCGATGAAGCTCGTGCCCGGGACCGGGTCGCCGCCGATGCCGACGCAGGTCGACACACCGATGTCCTGGAGCTTGAGCTCGTAGAGCGCCTGGTACGTGAGCGTGCCGGAGCGGGACACGATGCCGACGTTGGGCCCGGACGGCGACGGGTCCTTGGCGATCTCGCCGGCGGTGATGCCGATGTTGCACTTCCCCGGGCTGATGATGCCGGGACAGTTGGGCCCGAGCAGCTGCACGTCGGGGTGGTCGCGCTCGAGCTTGTTGTAGAACCACGCCTCGTCGTGGGCGGGCACCCCCTCGGTGATGCACACGATGAACTCCACGCCGCCCTCGGCGGCCTCGAGCACCGCGTCCTTCACACCGGGAGCGGGGATGAAGATGCAGCTGGCGGTGGCGCCGGTGGCCTCGACGGCCTCGGCGACGCTGGCGTAGATCGGCACGCCGTCCACGTCGGTACCGGCCTTCTTGGGGTGGGTGCCGGCCACGACCTTGGTGCCGTAGTCGGCGTTGCGCTTGCCGTAGAAGCTGCCCTGGGAGCCAGTCAGTCCCTGGTAGATGACCTTGGTGCTGCTGTCCACGAAGATGGCCATTACTTCGCACCCCTTTCCTTCGCGAGGGCGACCACCGTCTCGGCGGCCTCCACCATCGTGGCCTTGCTGATCAGCGATTCGGATTCGTGCTCGGCGAGGATCTCGCGGCCCTCGGTGGCGTTGGTGCCGTCGAGGCGGATGACGATCGGGGCGTCGATGTCGACCCGGCCGAGCGCCTCGACGATGCCGTTGGCGACCTCGTCGCCCTTGGTGATGCCGCCGAAGATGTTGATGAAGATGCTCTTGACCTTGGGGTCGTGGTTGATGGTCTCGAGCGCACCGGCCATGACTTCGGCGTTGGCGCCGCCGCCGATGTCGAGGAAGTTGGCCGGGTTTCCGCCCACCTGGTTGACGATGTCGACGGTGCTCATGGCCAGGCCGGCGCCGTTGGCGATGACGCCGACGTAGCCGTCGAGGCCCACGTACTGCAGGCCCTTGGCGTGGGCCTCCTCCTCGCGCTCGTCACGCACCTGGGTCGAGTCGTAGTCCGCGTACTCGGGGTGACGGAACGTGGAGCTGCCGTCGAGGGTGACCTTGGCGTCCAGCGCGTGGACCCGCTTCTCGGGCGTGAGGATCAGCGGATTGATCTCGCACAGGTCGGCGTCGCCCTCGGTGTAGGCGGTGTAGAGCTTGCGCAGGATCTCGACCGCGCCGTCGTTGGCGTCGGGGTTGAGCTCGGCTGCTTCGACCCACTCCCGCGCGGCCTGCTCGGTGAGCCCGTCGACGGGGTCGATCCAGATCTTGGAGATGGCGTCGGGATTCTCCTCGGCCACCGCCTCGATCTCGACGCCGCCCTCGGCGCTGAGCATGCCGAGGTGCTTCTTGGCCGAACGGTCGAGGGTGAAGGACGCGTAGTACTCCTCGGCGATGTCGGAGGCGACCTCGATCCAGATCGTCTCGACGACGTGACCCTTGATGTCGAGGCCGAGGATGTTGCTGGCGTGCTCGCGGGCCTCGTCGGTGTCGTTGGCCAGCTTCACGCCGCCGGCCTTGCCACGGCCACCGGTGTGGACCTGGGCCTTGACGACGACGGGGTAGCCGAGCCTGTCGGCGATGGCCACCGCCTCGTCGACCGTCGTGCACGGTTCGCCGTCGCTGACGGGGATGCCGTACTGGGCGAAGAACTGCTTGCCTTGGTACTCGAGGAGATCCATTCGTCCAATTCCTTGCCGATGGCGTGCCTTGGGTGGCCCGGCGTCTTGGGTCGATGGCGGGTCGGTGCCGGATACTAGGAACCATGCCGATCAAGACGGGAATCGTGCCCTCGCTGGAAGGAGCCCCATGAGCCCGGTCGAACGACGCCGCGGTGGCGCCCACACCGGACGAGCCGTGGCGGTGGCGATCGTGGGTGTCACCATCGCCTTCGGTGCCGCGTTCCTCGTGGCCAACCTGGCCAGCAGCGGCGACGTCGACGTCCACCTCGGCGACGACCGCTTCGATGCCGGTGAGGTCGAGAACCGGGCCGAGAGCGTGGACGAGGGCGGGCCGGTCCTGTTCCCCGACCCCGCCAACTTCACCCGGGCCATCTACATCGACCACCGCAGCAACGACCCGACCTCCGGGTGGATCGCCCTCGGTGCCTTCGAGCCCGACGATCCCGACTGCTCGATCACCTTCGACACCGAGCGGGAGCTCTACGTCTCGGCCTGCGACGAGTCCGTCACCTTCCCCCGTTCGGGGGCCGGCCTCCGCCAGTACCCCACCGAGGTGAGCGACGGCCGTCTGTTCATCGACCTCCAGGACGAGGACGACTCCACCCCCGAGTAGCGGTGTCGGATCAGAAGAGCGCGGCGACCTCGCGGCGTTGGATCTTGTCGGTGCCGGTGCGGGGGAAGTCGTCGACGGCGATGTAGTGGACCGGGATCTTGTAGTGGCTGAGGTGCTGGCGGATCCACGCGTCGAGATCGGCCTCGACCAGGTCGTGGCCCTCGGCCAGGCGGATGGCGGCGACGGGGACCTCGCCGAGGCGCTCGTCGGGACGGGGAACCACGGCGGCCTCGGCCACGGCGGGATGCTCCTCGAGCACGGCTTCGACCTCGACCGCGTACACCGAGAAGCCGCCCCGCTTGATCACGTCCTTCTTCCGACCGGCGAAGAGCACCGAGTTGAACGGGCCCCGCTTGGCGAGGTCGCCGGTGCGGAGCCACCCGTCGCCGTCGAGCACGGCCTTGGTGGCCTCCTCGTCGCCCCAGTAGCCGGTGAGCACGCCCGGGCCCTGCACCAGCAGCTCGCCGGTCTCGCCCGCTCCCACATCCTCACCTTCGTCGTCGACGACCCGCAGCTTGTAGCCGGGTACGGGGAATCCGACCGAATCGCCGAGCCCCATCGGTAGGTACGGCGGGCTGATCTTGGCGGCCACGCCACCGCCGGTCTCGACCATGCCGTAGCCCTCGGCGAAGACCGCCTCGCCCACGTTGCCGATCACCGGCAGGGTGGCCGTGGCACCGAAGCGCTTGAACTCGCGCGCGAGATCGGGGGGCATGACGTCGGCGCCTGACGCCCACACGCGGATGCTCTTGAGGTCGCGGTCGGCAGCGCCGGCGTCGAGCATCAGGCGGTACATCGCGGGCACACCGATGAACACCGAGGCACGGCGGGTCTCGATGGCGTCGAGCACGGCCTCGGCGTCGAAACGGTCGAGGAAGTACACCGGAATGCCGGCGCAGGCCAGGCCCAGCAGGGTGATGAACCCCATGATGTGAGCCACCGGGAGCGAGACGACGGCCTCGTCGTGGCGGACCGGGTTCGGATAGGTGGCCGCGCCGGTCAGCGCCCCGACGAGCGCGTCGTGGGTCAGCGCCGCCCCCTTGGGCTTGCCGGTGGTGCCCGAGGTGTAGAAGAGCGCACCGACGTCGTGGCCGGCGGCGGAGAACGACTTCCGGACCGGCTCGTGCCCGTCGACCTCACGCGCCGACCGGACGACCAGCGACGCGCCGGAGTCCTTCACCACATGATCGATCTCGTCGGTGCGCATCGCCGAGTTGACCGGCGCGGGGATCGCACCGGCGCGGGCCACGGCCAGGCACAACAGGAGCTGCTCGTAGCAGTTCGGCGTGGCCACCACGACCACGTCGCCCGGCTCGGTCTTGGCGGCGACGCCGCCCGCCCAGCGCGCCACCCGCTTGGCCGCCTGGCGGTGCGTCAGGTCGAGCCCCGTTCGCTCGGTGACCAGATGGCGGTCGCCGTGGATCGCGGCCAGCCGCTCCATGATCGTGCCCAGGGTGTGGTCACGGCGGAGCAGGAACAGAGCACGCTGGCCGGTCCGGCGCAGCGGGATCGCGCTTGGCATCAACACCGGTGTACCCGAGACACCACGGCCGGGGCCAGCCAGCAGGGCGCCCGCGGTCAGGTGTCGGTCAGACGTCGCCGAGACGGAACAGGACGATGTGGCGGCGGGCCCCGGGCCCGGACCTCAGCGCTTCTCGAGCGGCGCCCACGACAGCAGCAGCCGCTTCTCCCCCACGTCGGCGAACTGGATGGTCGCCTCGGTCTTGTCGCCGGCGCCCTCGATGTCGATGATCACGCCGTCGCCGAAGGTGGCATGGGAGACGTCATCGCCCACCTCGAGCCCGGCGGACTCGGCGCCGCTCGTCTGCTGGGGCCGGTCGCGGGTGGCGAGCACGTTCTCGACGATGCGGTCGCGGCCCGAGGGCTCGTCGCCGGGCTCGTCGGAGCGATCGCCCCGGCCGAAGGTGCGGCCGTTGGTGTCGTCGTCGTCGGCCCGTCGTCCCCGCCGGCTGCGTCGCCCGCTGGCGCCGTAGGTGCTGCCACCACGGCTCGCCCGGCGGCGCCCACTGAGCTCTTCGACGAGCGCCTCGGGGATCTCGTCGAGGAAGCGACTGGGCGGGTTGTACTGCGTCCCACCGAACAGGGTCCGGCTCCAGGCATGCGTGAGGTGGAGTCGGTCCATCGCCCGGGTGATGCCGACGTAGGCGAGGCGGCGCTCCTCCTCGAGCTCGTGGGGCTCGGTGAGGGTGCGCATGTGGGGGAAGATGCCGTCCTCCAGGCCGACGAGGAACACGATCGGGTACTCGAGCCCCTTGGCCGAGTGCAACGTCATCAGCGTGACCTCGGACTGGTCGGAAGGCTTGCCGATGTCGAGGTCGTCGGTGTCGGCCACCAGGCTCACCGACTCGAGGAACGCGGCCACGTCGTCGTACTCGGCGGCATTGCCGACCAGCTCGGCGAGGTTCTCCATCCGGCCCTCGGCCTCGATGGTCCCGTCGTTGCGGAGCTCGTCGAGATAGCCGCTGGACTCGAGCAGGTGCTCGAGCAGCGGGCCGGGCCCGTCGTCGAGCCGGGTGGCGGCCTCGTCGATCAGGTCGAGGAACCGGGTGATGCCGCTGACGGCCCGGCCGGACACGCCGGCGTCCTCGGCGCACCGGAGTCCGTCGAGGAACGTCATGCCCCGCCCGGTGATCCACTGGTCGATCCGGGCGATGCTGGTGTCGCCGACTCCGCGCTTGGGCTCGTTGACCACCCGCTTGACGCTGACCTCGTCGGACGGGTTGACGACAGCCTTCACGTAGGCGAGCGCGTCCTTGACCTCGCGCCGATCGAAGAACCGGGTGCCGCCGATGACCCGGTACGGGATGCCGCCCCGCGCCAGGTACTCCTCGACGACCCGGGCCTGGGCGTTGGTCCGGTAGAAGACCGCCATGTCGCCCCAGCGGTACTCGGCCGAGTCGTGGAACCGCGAGATCTGGCGGCTGACCCACTGGGCCTCGTCGTGCTCGTCCTCGGCGTGGAAGCGGACGATCTTCTCGCCCGTGTCGCGGTCGGTCCACAGCTCCTTCTGCTTGCGCCCGAGGTTGTTGGCGATCACCGCGTTGGCGGCGTCGAGCACGGTGGCCGTCGACCGGTAGTTCTGCACCAGCGGGATGACGGTGGCGTCGGGGAACGCCTTCTCGAAGTCGAGGATGTTGGAGATGTCGGCGCCCCGGAAGCCGTAGATCGACTGGGAGTCGTCGCCCACCACCAGGACGTTGCGGTGCTCGGAGGCGAGCTGGATGACGAGATCGTTCTGGACCCGGTTGGTGTCCTGGTACTCGTCGACGAGCACGTGCCGGAACCGCTGGCGGTAGTGGTCGAGCACGTCGGGGTGGCGGCGGAACAGCTCGGCGGTCTGCAGCAGCAGGTCGTCGAAGTCCATGGCCCCGGCCTTGAGCAGGCGGGCCTGGTACTCGCGGTAGACGTCGGCCAGCTTCTGCTCGGTGAAGCCCCGGGCCCGGGCGGCGTAGTCGTCGACCATGACGTAGTCGTTCTTGGCCGCCGAGATCTGGGCGTGCACCGAGCGGGGTGGCAGCTTCTTGGTGTCGAGGTTCAGGTCACGCAGCACGTAGCCGGTGAGTCGACGGGCGTCGGCCTGGTCGTAGATGGTGAAGCTCGACGGGTAGCCCAGTGCCTGGCCGTCGCGCCGCAGGATCCGCACGCACGCCGAGTGGAACGTCGACACCCACATCTTGCGGGCCACCGGTCCGACGAGCTCGGCCACCCGGCCCTTCATCTCGTCGGCGGCCTTGTTGGTGAAGGTGATGGCCAGGATCTCGAACGGGCTCACGCCCTGCTCCTGGATCAGCCACGCGATGCGGCGGGTGAGCACCCGGGTCTTGCCCGACCCGGCACCGGCCAGCACCAGCAGCGGCCCGCCCTCGTGGGTGACCGCGTCCTCCTGGGCCGGGTTCAACCCGTCGAGCAGCGACGCACCGAACGGACCCACGTCGCCACCATCCGCGGGCGCCGCATCGGGGAACAGCTCGTCGTCCTCGGGCACCGGATGGACACTACCGACGGGGTCCGACATCGCCGTGCTGCCCGAACCGGCGGGGTCGCGGTGCTTCGGGCCGGGCGAGTTGGTGCGTGTCAGACTCGCCGGCGTGAAGATCCACAAGCTCGAGTCCACGGATGCCTTCATCGCCTTCGACCTCGACGACGCGCCGGCGGTCGGCGTCACCCGGCTGGCCCGCAAGGTGCTCCAGGACGGGGCCAAGCTGCTCGCCCGGTCGACGACCTACTCGTTCGCCTCGTTCGGGATCCAGATGGGCGGCGGCTCGGCCGGCATCAACGCCGAGGGCGACGACGTCGACCCCGCGGTGGCCGACTTCGTGGACGAGACCAAGGAGCTGGTGTCGAGCGGCCGCTGGGCCACCGACCCGGGACTGGGACTCACCGAGTCCGACCTCGGCGAGCTGCGCCTCGCCGATCAGCGTCCGGCCGATCTGTGGACCGACGGACTGGCCACCACGCTCACCGCCACGGGCGCGGTCGCCGCCGCCGGGGCCGTCCTGGAATCGGGGCTGGGTGGCGCGACCTGGTCGGCCGTGGGTCAGGGGCCGCTCGTGGAAGCAGCCAAGGTCGCCATCACCGAAGCGGGCGCGGTGGCCGCGCCCGGCCTCTCCGGACCCGACGACCAGTGCGACGTGCTCTTCCTCGCCGGCAAGGCCGGCCTCCTCGACCACGACGCCGCCAGCGAGGTCCAGGCGAAGGTCGTCGTACCCCTCACACCGGTGCCGGTGACCGCCCGGGCCCACGCCATCCTCACCAAGGGCGGGGTCATCCACGTCCCCGACTTCCTCGCCACCGCGGCACCGCTCCTCCACGCCCACGACCCCGACGGCGGCGACCCCCTCGAGCGCGTGAAGAACAGGGCCGCCGACCTCGCCGGCGAGGGCCCCGGCATGTGGTTGGCCGCAGCCGAGCAGGCCGAGGAGTTCCTCCTCACCTGGCAGGGCGAGCTCCCCTTCGGCCGCCCCCTCGCCTGACCCGCTCACGAGCAGACGGCGACGAAGATGCCCTCGACCAGACCGCGGTCGTCGGCGAACGCGCCCGGCGGGGCGAACACGCCGGCTGCCTCGACCCGGTCCTCGCTGATGCGGAGCAGCGGATCGTCGGCATCGGGGTCGCGCGGGTCGGTGACCGCGCCATCGACCTCGAAGCGCTGGGCGACCAGCGCCTGGTCGGGGTTCTCGGGATCACCCACCGTCACGGTCACGGTGTCGGTGATGGTCGCGGCGGCACCCTCGCTGGCGAACCGGCGGACATCGAGGCGCACCGGCGCCGCCTCGGTCGTGGTGCCACTGGCGGCGACAACGAGCAGCTCGGCCGGCACCTGCCCGTCGGGCTGGGCGTCGGGGGTGTGCTCGCAGTCGGTGATCTCGAGCGTCGCGTCGAGCGAGCTGCCGAGGGCGATCCGCGCCTGTCCTGCTCCCGGGTCCCGCGAGATCTCTCCGGCCAGCGGCTCGACGGGGGCCTGCGAGGTCGAGGTCGACCCGGCCGTCGTCGACGGACTCGACGACGTCTCGGCGTCATCGTCGCCGGCGCAGCCAGCCGCCCCGGCCAGGCAGATGACGAGCGGGAGCCACCACATCCTCGTGCGCACCGGGCGAACCGTACCGAGCCCACCCGGATCGATCGGACCATCCTGGACGGACGGTCCCCGGTACGGTGCGATCGATGGCGCCGCGTTCGCTCACCCCCACCTCGTACCTGGTCCTCGGACTGGTGCGGACGCTGCAACCGTGCACGTCCTATGACATGAAGCAGCTGGTCAAGGTGTCGATCGGCAACTTCTGGCCGTTTCCGCACAGCCAGCTGTACGCCGAGCCCGCTCGCCTGGTGGACGACGGTCTGCTGGTGGAGGACCAGGAGGAGGCCGGTCGTCGTCGACGCCTCTACCGCCTCACCGACGCCGGCGACGACGCGCTGCAGGAATGGCTGCGCGTGCCCGCCGGCGACATCGGCGAGCTGCGCGACGAGGGCCTGCTCAAGCTGTTCTTCTGCGATGCCAGCGACCGCGAGGCCGTGGCCGCGCTGGCCCGTGCCCAGGTCGAGGTCCACGAGGACCGCATCGCCTGGCTCACCGGCATCCGCGACCAGTTCGGCGACGAAGCCGGTGCCGCGCAGATGGCCACGCTCGAGCTCGGACTGCGCTGGGACCGGACCGCTGCCGACTTCTGGACCGAGATCGCCGACGACCCGCCGGTGTGAGTCGGTGGTCCGAGCGCCGATCAGGTGGTGACGGTGGCGCGGCGACGCCCGATGGCCATGCCGACCAGACCTCGCACCGCGGCCACGGTGAAGTTGACGAAGTCGAAGTAGTCGCGCCAGACGACGATCTTGCCGTCGCGGACCTCGAAGCGCCCGCACACCCAGAACGCGGTCTCGAAGTCGGCCCTGCGCAACACGTCGGTGCGCTCGGTGAGCACGACGTCGCCGTCGACGGCGAGGTTGTGCGTACGGGCCTCGAAGCCGTCCATGTAGCGGCGCAGCGACCTCATGGCCCGGTCGAACTTGACCCGGCCGCGGATCGCGGGCAGCCCCTTGTTCTCGTAGAGGATGTCGTCGGACACCAGCGCGCAGGCGGCGTCGATGTCGAGGCGTTCGAGCGCGGCCAGGAAGTCGCGTACGACCGTCTCGGGGGCGGGAGTGGGGGATCCGTTGGTGCTCATGATCAGTGATCGTGCTCGTCGGCGTCGGAGTCGGCCTTGGTCTCGTGCACCGTACCGTCCGGATGTTCGGGCGGACTGTAGAGCGAGTAGAGCTTCAGCGGGTCGTCGCCGGCGTTCAACACGTTGTGCCACGTGCCGCCCGGGATGATCACCGCCCAGTCGTCGCCGACCTCGTGGGTCTCGTCGACCTCGTCCTGGCTCGGCCCCAGCGTCACCGTGGCCCGGCCGGACTCGATGCGGATGAACTGATCGAGCCCGTCGTGCATCTCGAGTCCGACCTCACCGCCAGGCGGGATCGACATCACCGTCAGCTGCAGCTGGGACCCGGTGAACAGCACCTGGCGGAAATGGCCGTTGTCGAGCGTGGCGGCCTCGATGTCGTCGACGTAGCCGATCTTCGAATCGTTGCTCATAAGCCTTGACGCTAGCGAGGTGAAGCCAGCCTCGTTCCCGACGCCGCTCGCGATGACCCACGACCGCGCGCGATCCGCCGTCGAGACCGCGCGACCCGTGCGGTTCTGGGCGGATCGTCGCTGAAGCCCGTGCACGGAAGTAACCGAACGACAACGGGACGTGCGCAGATGTGGTGACGGCGCCGCGGCCGGTTCGATCAGTCTCGATCGACCGGCGGCCCTGCCCTCACCCCGCCGACGGAATCCATGGTCGCGATCACCGGTCCCCACCTCTCACGACGCGCCGAGGTCCTCGGCCTGGCCACGTGCGCGCTGGCCGCCGTGGTCGTCGTGCTGATGCCGGCCCTCTACCTCGTGGTGCTGTCGTGTGCGTGTGCCGCGATGGCCACGGTCGCACCACCAGGCCGGCGGACACTGGCCGCCCTGGCCGTCTGGCTCCCCGTCTCGGCCGCCGTCCTCCTCAGCACGACCCTCCCCGCCTGACCGGGCGCACCAGCCTTCACGGGCGGAGGCCCACACACCCGGGCTGGACCGGGCGGGGCTACTCCCACTCGATGGTGCCGGGGGGCTTGGAGGTGATGTCGTAGGCCACGCGGTTGATGCCGGGGACCTCGTTGATGATACGGCTCGACATCCTCTCGAGCAGGTCGTAGGGCAGGCGGGCCCAGTCGGCGGTCATGGCGTCGTCGGAGGTGACCGCCCGGATGATGCACGGGTAGCCGTAGGTGCGCTCGTCGCCCATGACCCCGACGGCACGGATGTCGGGCAGCACCGCGAAGGCCTGCCAGATCTCGCGATCCATGCCGGCCTTGTGCAGCTCGGCCCGGACGATGGCGTCGGCGTCCTGCAGCAGTGCCACCTTCTCGGGCGTGACCTCGCCGATGATCCGCACGCCGAGCCCCGGCCCGGGGAAGGGCTGGCGCCACACGATCTCCTCGGGGAGACCGAGCTCCTCACCCACCCGGCGGACCTCGTCCTTGAACAGGTCGCGCAGCGGCTCGACCAGATCGAACTCCATGTCCTCGGGCAGGCCGCCCACGTTGTGGTGCGACTTGATGGTGGCCGCCTTGGCGCCGCCGCCCGACTCGATGACGTCGGGATACAGCGTGCCCTGCACCAGGAACTCGGCGTCGGTGATGCCGCCCTTGGCGTCCTCGAAGACCCGGATGAACAGCTCGCCGATCGTCTTGCGCTTCTCCTCGGGGTCGGTGACGCCGGCCAGACGTTCGAAGAAGCGGTCCTCGGCCCGGACGTGGATCAGCTCGATGCCGAAGTTGCGTTTGAACGTCTCGACCACCTGGTCGCCCTCGTCCTTGCGCATGAGGCCGGTGTCGACGAACACGCAGGTGAGCTGGGGCCCGATGGCCTTGTGCACCAGCGCGGCCGCCACCGCGGAGTCGACCCCGCCGGACAGTCCACAGATCGCCCGTCCGCTGCCGACCTGGGCCCGGATGGCAGCGACCTCGGTCTCGATCACCGACATGGTCGTCCACGTGGGCCGGCAGCCACAGCCGTCGTACAGGAACCGCTTGAGCAGCTCCTGGCCGTAGGGGGTGTGCACGACCTCGGGATGGAACTGCACGCCGTAGATGCCGGCGTCGGGCTTCTCGAACGCGGCGGCCGGCGTGTCGGGGGTTGCGGCGAGCACCGTGAAACCGTCGGGGGCGCGCGTGATCGTGTCGAAGTGGCTCATCCACACGATCTGGTCCTCAGGCGACTCGTCACCGAAGAGCACGCCGGTGGCGGTGCGGGCGAGATCGGCACGGCCGTACTCGCCCCGACCCGTCTTGGCCACCTCCCCGCCCAGGTCGCGGGCGATGAGCTGGCCGCCGTAGCAGATGCCGAGGATCGGCACGCCGGCGTCGTAGATGCCGGTGTCGACGTCGATGGCGCCCTCGGCGTGGACCGACGCCGGCCCACCGGAGAAGATCACGCCCCTGGGGTTGCGGCGCCGGATCTCCTCGGCGGTGATGTCGTGGGGGACGATCTCGGAGTGGACGTGGGCCTCGCGCACCCGGCGGGCGATGAGCTGCGCGTACTGCGCCCCGAAGTCGACCACGAGGACGGTGTCGAACTCCTCCGACATGTCCGCCGCGGTGAGCGAACGGGTCATGAGATGTCCCGCGCCTCGGGCACGATCATCAGCTCGGCCTTCTGGAACTCCTTGAGCGACTCGTAGCCGCTGCTGGCCATGGACGAGCGCAACGAGCCCATGAGGTCGAGACGCCCGTCGGCGGAGTCGGACGGCCCCACGAGCACCTCGCGCTGGGTGCCGCGCTGGGGCACCGTGATGCGGGTGGAGTGGGGCACGTCGGCCCGCGCCGCCATCGGCGCCCAGTGGTAGCCGTGGCCCGGCGCGTCGGTGGCGCCGGCCAGCGGTGACCCGAGCATGACGGCGTCGGCACCGCAGGCCAGTGCCCGGGCCACGTCGCCGCCGGTGTCCATGCCGCCGTCGGCGATGAGGCGGACGTACACGCCGGTCTCGTCGAGGTGGCGCATCCGGGCGGCACGGGCGTCGGCGATGGCAGTGGCCAGCGGGACACCCACACCGAACGTGTCGGAGGTGGTGGCGCCGGTCGAGGTTCCGACCCCGACGAGGATGGCGGCCGCGCCGGTGCGCATCAGGTGCAGCGCCGCCTGGTAGCTGGTGCAGGACCCGACGATGACCGGCACGTCGATCTGGCGGATGAAGGTCTTGAGGTTGAGCGGCTCGGCCGCCTTGGTGACGTGCTCGGCGCTGATGACGGTGGACCGGATCACCAGGACATCGAGCTCGGACTCGAGCACCCTGGGCAGCAGACTCTCGATCCGGTGGGGTGTCACCGCGCCGGCGGCCACCGCGCCGGTCTCGCGCATGGCCCGCACCCGCTGGACGATCAGGTCGGGGTCGACGGGCTGCTTGTACAGCTCCTGGATGCGCGCGGCCGCGACGTCGTCGTCGAGCGAGGCGATCTCGGCCAGGACCGGCGTCGGGTCCTCGTAGCGGGTCCAGAGTCCCTCGAGGTCGAGGACCGCCACGCCGCCCATCTCGTCGAACGCTCCGGCGTTGGCTGGGCTGACCACCGAGTCGCACGGGGCCGCCAGCACCGGCAGCTCGAAGCGGAAGCCCTGGAGCTCCCAGGACAGGTCGACGAGCTCGGCATCGCGCGTCCGGCGACTCGGGACGATGGTGAGTTCGTTCAGCCCATAGCCCCGGCGGGCGGTCTTCCCGAGTCCGATCTCGATCTCAGCCACGTGTCGCCCTTCCCCGGAGGTCGTGCCGGGAGCCAACTGGGAAAGCAGCCAGTGTAGTGAGCACCGGTGGGGCCAGGCGCGATCACGGGCACGGCGAGGGCGGCCGGCTGCTGAGCGAGTCCAGGAGGTCGCCGGGAACCATGGTCGGGACACTAGGATTCCCCCATGGAAGAGCGATTCGGCGATGAACACGGCATCCATCCTCGCTTCGCCAAGTTGGGGCTCACCTTCGACGACGTGTTGCTGGTCCCGGGCGAGTCCGACGTGCTCCCCCACGATGTCGACACGTCCACGCAGCTGACGCCGCGCATCCGGCTGGCGCTGCCGATCCTGTCGGCGGCGATGGACACCGTCACCGAGGCCCGGCTCGCCATCGCGCTGGCCCGCCACGGTGGGCTCGGCATCATCCACCGCAACCTGTCGGTCGAGGACCAGGCCATCGAGGTCGACCGGGTCAAGCGGTCGCAGTCGGGGATGATCGAGGACCCGGTCACGCTCCATGCCGACGGGCACGTCTACGACGCCCTCGACCTGATGGCCAAGTACAAGGTCTCGGGCGTGCCCATCGTCGATCGCGACGGGCGGCTCGTGGGCCTGCTCACCAACCGCGACCTGCGCTTCGTCGACGACCACGATCAGCGCATCGACGCCGTGATGCGCCAGCCGCCGCTCGTCACCGGACCGGTCGGCACCACGCTCGAGGAAGCCCGCAACATCCTGTGGAAGAACCGGATCGAGAAGCTGCCGATCGTCGACGACGACAACGTCCTGCGCGGGCTGATCACGATCAAGGACATCACCAAGCGCGACGACCACCCGCACTCCACCGCCGACGAGCGCGGTCGGCTGCGGGTCGGTGCCGCCGTCGGTGTCGGCCCCGACGTGGTCGACCGTTGCGAGGCCCTCGTCGACGCCGGGGTCGACCTGCTCGTGGTCGACACCGCCCACGGCCACTCCCGCGGCGTGCTCGACACGGTCAAGGAGGTCAAGTCCCGCTGGGACGTCGACGTCATGGCCGGCAACATCGCCACCGCCGAGGCCACCCGGGCCCTGGTCGCCAACGGCGCCGATGCCGTGAAGGCCGGCATCGGACCGGGTTGCTTCGCCGCCGAACCAGGGTGCTCATGGCCGACTCCACGTACAAGGACATCGACGAGATCGTTGCGGGTGACCGGGTCATCAACATGCACGGTTCGCCCGTGACCGTGAAGAACGCGTGGTGCACCGGCGAGCGCGAGGTGATGGGTATCCGACATACCGCATCGGCACAGCCATCGATCGCCACGCCCGATCACCGGTTCTTCGTCGGGGACCTGTCCAGCAGCTCGCTCGCAACGGTGTCGAGCAGTGGCTACGCGAAGGTGCTCGAGAAGCCGACACGGCTCGGCGAATCGAAGCTGAAGTGGCAGGAGATCGGCGAGGCCGAGCGCGCCACTCTGCTCAGCCCGGCGATGATCGAGTTCGAGCTGCCGAGGTGCCTCGAGATCGACCTGCGCGACTCCGCGCGCAGCGCAGGATGCGTCGACTCGATCGGTACGAGACCCGCATCATGTCCGGCTACCACCTCGGCTACCTGTTCGGGATCTACCTCGGCGATGGCCACGCTTTCATCGCAGACTCCCCGCAACTCCGAGCTCGGCCGCGTGAGCTTCTATGTCGGCAGTGGCGAGCCAGAGGTTCGGGATCGAGTGGTGGAGATGGTCACGCTGGTCACCGGCGTCGAACCATCGAGTGGTGCCGTCCGGCTCGGTCGACCGCATCCACCTGCTACTCGTCGCAGTGGGCGCGACTGCTGGCCCAGTTGCGGCAAGAGGGATGGCGAGCACCTGCCGCCAAGATACCGCTGCACCGATGCGAGTGTATCTCCGTCGGACTGCTCGACGGGCTGGTGCGACGGTGACGGCCACCAGTCGGCGCCGACGGCCGGATCTCCTACCGGAACACGTCGCGCGAGCTGTCGGAGCTGTTCGGGATGCTCTGCTATCCAGCCTCGAAGGCTCAGTCGCCCGAGGTGGCCTACGAGCCCGGGACCGCCGGCGGACTCGAGGATGTCGCCGATGCGACTGCCTGCCAGCTTCCCGGTCCCGGCTGGACAAGACCCACGAGAAGCGCCATCTCACCGACCAGAACGTGGTGAAGGTGCTCGACCGCCGGCCGCGAGCTCGGCACGATGCCCCCGTCTACGACGATGAGGTCGACTGCGACACCCACTGGCGTTCATCGCCGACAACGCCATCGTCCACAACTCGATCTGCACCACTCGCGTCGTGGCCGGCGTGGGCGTGCCCCAGGTCACGGCCATCGCCGACTGCGTCGAGGCAGCCGACGAGCTCGGGGTGTCGGTCATCGCCGACGGAGGCATCCAGCAAACCGGTGACATCGCCAAGGCGCTCGCCGCTGGCGCTCGCGCCGTGATGCTCGGCTCGATGTTCGCCGGCGTCGACGAAGCACCCGGCGAGGTCATCGTCCACCAGGGCGAACGGTTCAAGGAGTACCGGGGCATGGGCTCGATGGGCGCCATGGGCGACCGCTCGTCCGTCGGCGAGCACGACCCCAAGCCCCGCAGCTACTCCAAGGACCGCTACTTCCAGGGCGACGTCGAGGACACCAGCAAGCTGGTGCCCGAGGGCATCGAGGGGCGCGTGGCCTACAAGGGCTCGATCTCGCCGCTGCTGCACCAGTTCACCGGCGGCCTGCGGGCCGCCATGGGCTACACCGGCGCACGCGACCTCGAGGCGCTGCGCAGCGAGGCCCAGTTCGTGCGGGTGTCCGGCGCCGGACTGCGCGAGTCGCACCCCCACGACATCACCGATCACCAAGGAAGCCCCCAACTCACCGCTGCCGGCGGCGCTGAGCCGCTCCGTCGCTCCGAGGCGAGCGTCGGGTCCGCTTCGAGAGTTGTTCGCTAGCGCTCACAACGTCTCCTGGCGACACCTCCCATCCCGCCGCATGTCCTGGAGTCGTTCGCTGGCGCTCACAACGTCTCCTGGCGGCACCTCCCGTTCCGCCGCATGTCTTGAGCCGCCTGCCCGCTCCCGGAGCGCTCGTCGCGTCGGGGGAGGCGCTCCGGATCAGGAGTGGGATCGTGTCGGTGCGGGCGAGAAATCTGCGGGCCCTCTTGAAATCGAACGCACGTTCAGGCTAGGGTCCTCGGTGGCCTTCGGAGCTGGGCCTTGCCACTGACTCGCTCGGTGGTGGACGACAGGCTCCCGACCACATCCACTTCCCCACTGATTCCGGTTGGAGGTGAGCCGCGTGCTCGGGACCGTCATCGAAGACCTGGCCGAAGCCGTCGACGGCCTGCAGACCGTGGAGCTCACCGGGATCGAGGCGCGCGACCTGTTGGCGACCATGCGAGAGCTGGAGGTGGTGCGGCGTCGGTTGGATGCGGGGACTGATCGGGTAGTGGGCGAGTGCGAGCGCACGGCGGCCTTCGTGGCCGACGGGCACAAGTCGGCGAAGTCGTGTGTGAAGCATCTGGGTCGGCTCTCGGGGGCCGAGGCGCTGGGTCGGACCCGTACGGTGCGGGCCCTGCCGCAGTTGCCCGCGGTGGCCCGGGCCTATGCCGAGGGCAGGATTCCGACGGGTTGTGTCCGGGCAATTGCCCGGGTGGTGGCCAACCCGCGGGTGCGGCCCTTCCTCGAGGTGGCCGATCCGGTGTTCGCGGAGATGGCGTCCTCGCTTGGTCACGACGACTTCTGTGCCTGGCTCCGGGACTGGGAGTGCCTGGCTGATGCCGATGGTGCCGCGTCGGCGGCCGAACGTGGCCACGAGCGCCGCAACGCCCGGCTGGTGCACAACGAGGCCGATGGGACGTGGTGGCTCGAGTCCGAACACGGCGACCTCCAGGGTGCGGTGATGGCCGACATCCTCGACGCGTTCGTCCAGGCCGAACTCGACGCCGACATCGCCTGGGCCAAAGACCAGTACGGGTCGGCGTGGACGATGGACGATCTGCCCCGCACCGGCCAGCAGCGCCGGGCCGATGCCCTGTTCGCCATCTTCCGTCGGGCCATGGCCCAGCCCGCCGACGCGAAGAACCCGGAGCCGTTGGTGTCGATCGTGCTCGGTGACGACGATCTCGAAGCCGAGGTGCGCCGCCAATGCGGCGACCCCGCCCCGGCTGACCCGTCCCGGGTCGACGACACGGTCTGTTCCACCATCACGGGCCGGCGGATCCATCCCTCCTCGGCGCTGGCGGCCATGATCGTGGGCCACGTCCGCCGGGTGGCGGTCGACGCCGATTCCAACGTCATCGACCTCGGCCGGCGCCGACGCTTCTTCACCGGCTCATCCCGTGACGCCGCCTTCATCCAGGCCCTGCTCAAGGCGCCGGGGCGCCCGGGCTGTCTGTTCCCGGGCTGTGACACCCCACACCGAAGACTCGAGGTCGACCACACCCACGCCTACGGCACGGGTGGGGCGACCAACCCCGGCAACAGTGGCCTCGGCTGTGGGGTCCACAACCGTCTCAAGGAACACGGCTTCCGGCCGGTCATCCAACCCGACGGCAGCTGGACCATCCACCGACCCGACCGAACCCCCATCACCCCCAGCGCCTGACCGGCCGCCCGCGCACGCGGACGCTGCCGACCGGTCGGGCTGGGGCGACGGTCACCACCGCTTGGTCCATCACGCGGCACTGCCGCGCGGGCTCGCTGGATTTCGCTGGACGGTGCTCGCGGGCCGCTCAGCCCCCGCTGCCAGAGCCACCACCGGAGCCGGACCCGCCACCGTCACCGCCGCCGGGCGATGGGGTCGGAAGGCCGCCGCCACCGGCGCCGGGTATGCCACCAGGTGGCAACACGCGTGCGCTCTGGGCGTTCCAGGTGCCGAAGTCGTCGTTCACGATGACATCGACCCCGGACAAGTACTCGGTGAGGTACTGACCGACAGCCTGCTCGGCCGGCGAGGGCGGCGCCTGGCCGCCGGGGCCGGTCGTGGTCGAGCCGGTGGTCTCGGGCGTCTCCTCACCGGACTCCGCGGTCACGGCCTCCTCGACGTTGTTCTGGGCCGCCACCGCGCGGATCTGTTGGTCGAGGAAGCCCTCGCTCAGCCCCTGCGACTCCATCGATTCGATCAGAGCGTCGGAGCCGCCGGCCTCGTCCTCGAGCTCGGTCCGGGCGTCGGCGATGTCCTCGTCGGTCACCGGAGCGTCGAGCGAGTCCGCGGCCCCGAACAGCAACTCCGCCTGGATGGCGTAGGTGAGCACCTCGGCCTGGAGCAGCGCCTGGGCCTGCTCGGGCGGCTGGCCCTGGAGCTGCTCGCTCATCTGTGGCGACTCGGCCAGCGCGGTCGCCTCGTCCTCGATGGTCTGGGCGGCGATCGTCTCGCCCCCGACGTCGGCCGCGACATCGTCGGCGAGCGCGGCGCCACTGCCGCCGCCGTTGCCGTCCGATCCGCCAGGGGTCGTCGAGGTGGACTCCCCGCCAGCGGCGTCGCCACCGTCGTCGTCACCGCAACCGGCGGCTGCCAACACGAACAGGGCGCTGGCGAGCACCGCGAGGGTGGTCCGGAACTTCATGGGCACTCCTGACATCGACGGCCGCCCGCCAGCCACCGTAGAGGTGTTGGCAGGGTGCTCCACAGTCGGGCGGGACAGGGCGGAGCCCGTTCGGCCTGGCGGCTGCTACAACCGCGGCCATGACGGCGAGGTGCCAGCCATGAGCCTGTTCGGGTTCCGGGTCGCACCGGGTCTCCGGCTCACCGTGTCCCAACGGGGGCTCCGAGCGGGCATCGGCCCACGCATAGCCCGGCTCCACGTGGGCAGCGGACGGCCGGGTGTGTCGACGGGGAAGGGCTCGGCGGTCTTCTACACCAGCCTGGGCGGATCGAAACAGCGGCGCGGCAGCGGGCGGGCGGCCACCGGACACACCAGGGCCCTGTCGGCGCCGGCGAGCAAGCGACAGCGGGCGGAACAGATCCAGGCGGCGATCACCGGCATCGCGTCGATGCACACCGCCGACTTCCCACCCGCCACGGCCCCAGATCTCGGGCCAGCGCCCCCGGAGCCGCTCGAACCGCACCTCGAGCGGCGACGGGCCGAAGCCAAGTCGCAGGTGCCGTTCTGGCGGTTCGGGCAGCGGCGAGCGGCGCTGACCGAGGCCGAACGGCTCGCCACCGACGACCAGCAGCGGGCGCAGCAGGAACGGGCCGAGACCCACCGCCGGGCCCAGGCCGAAGCCGACGAGGCCTGGGCCCGCCTCCTCGACAACGACCGCGATGTCGTGGCCGACACCCTCGACGCCGCCTTCGACGACAACGATGCGCCCGCGGTGTGTGTGGCCGTCGACGACCGCACCGTCGACGTGGTCCTGGCGGTCCCCTCGATCGAGGCGTTGCCCGAACGAACACCCGGCGTGACCGATGCGGGGAACCTGTCGCTGCGGAAGATGAACAAGACCGACCGCAACGCGCTCCACGCCGCGGTGGTCTACGGGCACCTCCTGCTCACCGTGAAGGAGACGTTCGCCATCGCGCCGAACATCGACGAGGTGCGGGCCTTCGTGGTCCGCGATGCCCCCGACGACGTCTACGGCACCCCCCGGGTCGAACCGGTCGTCGCCGCCGCCATCCGACGCGACGCCCTCGCGGGCGTCCAGTGGGACGCGCACCATGCGGAGACGATCGTGACCGAGATCGCCCACGAGCACCTCGTCGACCGCAAGGGCCGGGCCCGAGACGTGGTCGAGCTCGAGCTCGACGACGAACCGGAGTTGGCAGCCGCACTCGACACACTCGACCTCACCGACCTCGTCGACTGAACGCCCGGGCGCACCAAACCGCGCCGATCTCGGTGATGGGCTCTACGCAGCCGGCGTGTCGGGCCCCACCGGTGGCGCGAACGTCGAGCGGTACCCGGTGGGCGTGGTGTGGAGCAGCCGCTGGAACTGCTGGCGCAGCGCCGCGGCGGTACCGAATCCGACGATCGGGGCGATCTCCTCGACGGGGAGGTCGGTCGACTCGAGGAGCCGCTGGGCCTCGGCGACCCGTTGGCGGACGAGCCAGCGGTGGGGGCTCGTTCCGGTGGACTCATGGAACCGGCGGGAGAAGGTCCGTGGGCTCATGGCCGAGCGAGCGGCGAGATCGGCGACGGTGAGGGGCTCGTCGAGGTGATTGGCGGCCCAGTCCACGGTGGCGGAGAAGGCGTCGGCCGTCGCTTCGGGCACTGCCGCGGTGACGAACTGGGCCTGGCCGCCGTCCCGGTGCGGCGGGACGACCAGCTCCCGGGCAACCGCGTTGGCGATGTCGACACCGTGGTCGCTGCGCACGACGTGCAAGCAGAGATCGATCCCGGCGGCCGTACCGGCCGAGGTCAGCACCTGGCCCTCGTCGATGTAGAGCCGGTCGGGGTCCACCGAGATTCGCGGGTAGCGCTCCGCGAGATCGGGGGCATGCATCCAGTGCGTCGCGGCGGTGTGCCCGTCGAGGAGCCCGGCCGCGGCCAGCGCGAACGCACCGCTGCAGAGCGACAGGATGCGAGCACCACGTTCGTGGGCGACGCGGAGAACCTCCACGAGCTCGTCCGGGATCTCGTCGACACCGGCCGCGGGCACCACGACGGTGTCGGCGTCGGCCAACCCTTCGGTCATCCATTCCGTGTCGACCGTGAATCCCATCGACGTCCGAACCGGCGTCTGGGGAACTGCGCAGACGCGGAACTCGTACCACGGGACGCCGAGATCCGACCGGTCCATGCCGAACACCGAGCATGGCACGGCCATCTCGAACGGCGATACACCATCGGTGATGGCCACCGCGAGGACGTGGCGACGATGCGCAGGCAAGTTGGCATGATTCTTTCGCACGATGTCCATTCTGCCAGTGGTGGACCGGTCCGCGACACCCGATGATGGGGACAGTCACCGGAGCAGGTCCGTTGCCCCCAGGAGGTCACCGATGCTCTCGAACTGGACAGGAACCCGGACCAGTGCCGACGCGGAGCTGTTGCTCAGCGAGCTCCAGCTGCGGGCTCGCCGCCCCGACCGGCCACGCAAGCACAGCGGCGAAAAGCGAGGGCGCGTGATCATCTCGCGGCGCGTGCGCCGGGAGATGCCAGTCCCGCGCTGAACGGGAGCGGCGAACGCGCCGCCTGCGTCACCGGACGGCCGAGATCCGCGCCAGTAGGTCGACGAGCATGGAGGCGGTGGCGCCCCAGACGGTGTCGCCGACCAGCTCGAAGAAATGAATCGGTCGCTCCATGCCGTCCCACCGCCAGATCTCCTGGCGGTAGACGCCGGGATCGGCCAGTTCGACCATCGGCACGTGGAGGATGGCGTCGACCTCGTCGTCGTTGGGGACGAGCTCGGGCCTTCGCGGCAGCGCGGCGACGTAGGGGACGATGGTGCTGTTGCTCGACACGGTCGCCAGGTGGTCGAGCTCACCGATGCGCTCGGCCACGGTGGGATCGAGCGCGATCTCCTCCATGGCCTCCCGCGTCGCGGTCTCCCACAGGTCGACGTCGCCGGCCTCGCGACGGCCACCCGGAAAGCTGACCTCACCGGTGTGGGACCGCAGCTGCCACGAGCGGCGCGTGAGCACGACGTGCACCTGGCCGGCGTCCTCGTACAACGGGACGAGAACCGACGAGGCCCAGCGGGTCGCGGTGTCCACCGGCGCCCGCCGCGGTGGAACCGATCCCGAAGCGACGACCCGGCACACGTCATCGAGCGACAGGTCGTCGATCGGCGCGCCGATCCAGCGAGCCGGGTCGCCCGGCTCCCAGCCCGGAGGCCGCGGGATGTGCTGGGGCCCACCACGGGCCGCGGTAGTCACTGATCGAGCAGGTCGCCGACCGTCTCGCCGGTGGTGGGGTCGCCGCCCTGGGCCAGGGTCTCGAGCAGCTGGCGCATGCCGCCCATCTTGAGCTGCTTCATCAGCTCGCCGGGAGCGACGTCGCCCTTCTCCCACTCCATCCAGTGCTCGAGCAGCTTTTCGGGGTTCGGCGGGGGCGTCTCCATGTGGCCCACGCTAGGCCGAAAACGGCGAACGCCGGGCACACAGGCCCGGCGTTCGCTGGGATTCAGGTGGTGGGCCGGAGCCCGGGCTACATCATGCCGCCCATGCCACCCATGCCGCCCATACCGTCCATGCCGCCGCCGGCGGGCATGGCGGGCTCGGGCTCGGGCAGGTCGGCCACCAGGCACTCGGTGGTGAGCACCATCGCCGCGATCGACGCGGCGTTCTGCAGCGCCGCACGGGTCACCTTGGCGGGGTCGATGATCCCGGCCTTCACCAGGTCCTCGAACTCGCCGGTGGCGGCGTTGATGCCGACCGAACCGGTCTCGCGCTCGACCGCCTCGACGACGACGGCCCCTTCGAGGCCGGCGTTGCGGGCGATCTGCTTGGTGGGCGCGGCGAGCGCCAGGTACACCAGGCGGGCACCCGTGGCCTCGTCGTCGCTCTGCTTGCGACGGTTGGCCACCTTCTGCACCGCGGCACGGGCCCGGAGCAGGGCGGTGCCGCCGCCGGCGACCACACCCTCCTCGATGGCCGCACGGGTCGCCGAGAGGGCGTCCTCGATGCGGTGCTTCTTCTCCTTGAGCTCCACCTCGGTGGCGGCGCCCACACGGACCACGGCGACGCCGCCGCTGAGCTTGGCGAGCCGCTCCTGGAGCTTCTCGCGGTCCCAGTCGGAGTCGGTCTCTTCGACCTCACGCTTGATCTGCTCGATGCGGCCCTCGACGTCGGCGTCGGAGCCGGCACCGTCGACGACGGTGGTGTCGTCCTTGGTGATGATCACCTTGCGGGCCTGGCCGAGCAGGTCGAGGGTCGTGTTCTCGAGCTTGAGGCCGACCTCTTCGGAGATGACCTGGCCACCGGTGAGGGTCGCCATGTCCTGGAGCATCGCCTTGCGGCGCTCGCCGAAGCCGGGGGCCTTCACCGCAGCGGCGTTGAAGGTGCCGCGGATCTTGTTGACCACGAGCGTGGCCAGCGCTTCACCCTCGACGTCTTCGGCGATGATGAGCAGCGGCTTGCCCGACTGCATGACCTTCTCGAGCACCGGGAGCATGTCCTGGATCGAGGAGATCTTGGAGCCGAAGTACAGGATGTAGGGATCGTCGAGGACGACCTCCTGGCGCTCCTGGTCGGTCACGAAGTAGGGCGACAGGTACCCCTTGTCGAACTGCATGCCCTCGGTGAACTCGAGGTCCATGCCGAAGGTGTTCGACTCCTCGACGGTGACCACGCCGTCCTTGCCGACCTTGTCGATGGCATCGGCGAGCACGTTGCCGATGGCGTTGTCGGCGGCCGAGATGGCGGCGACCTGGGCGATCTCGCTCTTGTCGTCGATCTCGTGGGCCTGCTCGGCGATCGCCTCGACCGCGGCCTCGACCGCGGCCTCGATGCCCTTCTTGAGCAGCATCGGCGACGCGCCGGCGGCGACGTTGCGGAGGCCTTCGTGGACGAGGGCCTGGGCCAGCACGGTGGCGGTGGTGGTGCCGTCGCCCGCGATGTCGTTGGTCTTGGTCGCCACCTCCTTCACGAGCTGGGCGCCCATGTCCTCGAACTCGTCCTCGAGCTCGATCTCCCGGGCGATGGACACGCCGTCGTTGGTGATGGTCGGCGCGCCGAACTTCTTCTCGAGCACCACGTTGCGGCCCTTGGGGCCGAGCGTGACCTTGACCGAATCGGCGAGGTGGTTGACGCCGGCTTCGAGCGCACGGCGTGCCTCGTCACCGAACTTGAGTTGCTTTGCCATTGGGTATCTCGTTCCTTCCCTGTGACGGGGAGCGGTCCTACTTGACGATGGCCAGCACGTCGCGGGTGTTGAGGATCAGGAGTTCCTCACCCTCGACGGTGATCTCGGTGCCGCCGTACTTGCTGTAGACGACGGTGTCGCCGACGCTCACGTCGACAGGAATGACCTCGCCGGTCTGCTCGGACCGCTTGCCCGGGCCAACGGCGAGGACCTCGCCCTGCTGGGGCTTCTCCTTGGCAGTGTCGGGGATGACCAGGCCGCTGGCCGTGGTCTCCTCGGACTCGCTGGGACGAACGACCAAGCGGTCCTCGAGGGGCTGAAGATTCATCGGTGGCGCCTCCATGGTGACGCTGTTAGCACTCGATTGGGACGAGTGCCAACGTAGACAAGATCGCTGGCAGTCGCAACCCGAGACTGCTAGGGAACGCTTCGGCCGCAGGGCGGCCTCGGGAGTTCCTCGACGAATGCTCCGCATTCGTCTGTTCGCGACGGCGCCCGCCTTCTAGTTGATCCGCTTCACCAACAAGGTGGCGCTGCCGAGGCCGAGGAGGTCGCCGTCGTGGAGGGTGATCGAGCCCACGATGTCGTTGCCGTTGAGCGTGGTGCCGTTGGACGAGCCCCGGTCCTCGATCGCGAGCTCCCCACGACCGCCGGCCAGCTCGGCGTGGCGGCGTGACACCGAGTGGTCGGCCACGGTGAGATCGGCGTCGAGCGAGCGTCCGATGACCGCCGGCAGGGTGGTCACCGGGATCACCTCGCCCCGCGCGTCGCCGGAAACCACGAGGAGCAGGGCATAGGGCAGCGGTGGATCGCCGCCCAGGAAATCGGCCAGGCGAGCCTCGACACGCGGCACCATCCCCGTGGGTTCGGATGGTGGTCCGGCGTCGTCAGTCACGTGTCGATCATCCCGCATCGATGATGCCGCGTTCTCGCAACCAGGTGATGGCACGCGTGGCCTCACGCTCGTAGGTGAACCGGGACCAGGCCTCGGCCGCCGTGCTCTGGGCCACCCGCTCGCGGAATCGCCGGAGCCCACCCCGGCCCTTGTAGGCCTGGTACAACTCGGCGCACGTCTCGTCGTCGACGCCGAGGTCGTCGGCCGCGTCGAAGAAGTCGTCGACATCGGTACGGGGCTGCGGGCTGGCGGGCACGAGCACGTGTGCGTCGTGGACCAGTGCCGGCAGGTCGGTGTCGTCGTCGACGCCGAAGTACAGCGACTCGCCGGTCCGGGTGTCGAACCACCAGTCGCCGTCGGGATGGGTGTCGTTGCGGGCCAGGATCAGCGAGCCGAGGTCGACATCGTCCAGCTCCACGTCCCGAACCTAGCGCTCCCGTTCGACGGCTCCGAGGGAGCCGCCAGGCGACCGGCCGAACGAACCGTGACCAACGAGGACGCTCCGGTCACCTCGATTCGACGGTCGTCCACGCAACGATCGGTGCCGTACCGGGTAGGAGTGGGAACAGCACAGCTCGATCCCAGAGGAGACCCCATGGCACTCATGCGCAGCCTGCGCCGGCTCACGCGGTACGCCCCGAAGGCCAAGCAGGTGGCCGAGAGCAACGCCGGCAAGATCGCCGAAAACGTGAACAAGGCCACCGGCTTCGTCGACGAGAAGACCAAAGGCCGCTACACCGACAAGCTCGACAAGGTCGACGCGAAGGCCAACGAGTTCGCCGTGCGACAGGGCCAGGCGCCCGCTGGCGGTGGCGGCTCGACCACCGGCACCGACACCGGGACCACCGCCGGGACCACGGGCGAAACGTCGAGCAGCGGTGACGCCGGCACCACCGACACCGAAGGCGACGAGCACGCCGGCGACGACCGCAAGACCGGCTGAGTCCCTCCTCAGGCGCTGGGCTCGGCCCGTCGACGGGCTCAGGCCAACGACAGGTTGGGATCGGCGCCGGTGTCGAGGGGCGAGGCATCGCCGCGTTGCAGCGACCACCAACCCGACGCCGCCACCATGGCGGCGTTGTCGGTGCAGTTGGCACGCGCCGGCAGGTAGCCGGCCAGGCCGTCGCTCTCGCAGGCGTCGAGGATCGCTTCGCGCAAGCGGGAGTTGGCGGCCACGCCGCCGCCGATGGCGATCCCCTTGCTCGCGGTGTCGGCCGCGGCCTGCCGGGTCTTGGACACGAGCACGTCGACCACGGCCTCTTGGAACGAGGCGGCCACGTCCTCGGTGGCGACGTCCGGGTGCTTGCGCACGCGGTTCACCACTGCGGTCTTCAGTCCGGAGAAGGAGAAGTCGTAGGGCCGGTCGGCGAGCGCACGCGGGAAGTCGATGGCCTCGCCGTCGCCCTCCATGGCGATCCGGTCGATCACCGGGCCGCCGGGATAGCCGAGCCCGAGGTAGCGGGCGACCTTGTCGTAGGCCTCGCCGGCCGCGTCGTCGATGGTGCCGCCGAGCACCTGGTAGCGGCCGTGGTCCTCCCAGTGGACCAGCATCGTGTGACCGCCGGACACCAGCAGCACCACGACGGGGAGCTCGAAGGTCGGATCCTCGAGCATGGCGGCGTACAGGTGGGCCTCGAGGTGGTTCACGGCCACGAACGGCACATCCCAGACCAGGGCCAGCGCCTTGGCGGCCGACACGCCGACCAGCAGGGAGCCGACCAGGCCGGGGCCGTTCGTGCACGCGACGGCGTCGATGTCGTCGGCTTCGACGCCGGCCTGCACCATGGCCTCGGCGAGCACCGAGTTGAGCATCTCGACGTGGGCGCGGGAGGCGATCTCGGGAACCACTCCGCCGTAGCGGGCGTGGCGGTCGATCTGGGAGGAGATGATCGACGACAGCACGGTGGTGCCGTCGCGCACCACGGCGGCGGCGGTCTCGTCGCACGAGCTCTCGATGCCGAGGACGGTGCGGATCTCGGGGTGGCGGGAATCGGTGGGGCGTTCGGTCGTGGTCATCGGTCGTCCGGAAACTCGGTGGGGGTCGGGAGCGCGGCCTCGATCTCGAAGAGCCGGCGGCGGTACTCGGGGGTGTCGATGTCGCTGGCCCACATGACCAGCGCGTCCTCGTGTTCTCGCCCTTGTGGGCGAGAACACGACGGATGCTTCGCATCCGCCTGTCGTGCGCCCAGCGATCGGTCCGGTCCGTCGGAAGGGGGATAGTAGGCTGCACGCACACCGGCGGGGACGAATCCGAACCGGCGGTAGAGGCCCTGGGCGGCATGGTTGGAGACCCGTACCTCGAGGGTGAGCGCGGTGGCGCCCCCGGCGATGGCCCCGCGGGCGAGTCCGAGCACCAGGCGGGTGCCGACGTGCTGGCGTCGGTGCTCGGAAGCCACGCCCACGTTGGTCACGTGGCCGTCACGGGCGACGAGCATCAACCCGCCGTAACCGACGATCCCGGCGCCGACGCGGGCGATGAGGTAGACGCGCGAGTCGGGAGCGCGCAGCTCGGACGCGAACAGTTTCCGCGACCACGGACGCGGATTGGTGGCTTCCTCGATGCGGACGACATCACGGAGGTGCCGACGGTGCATCCGCTCGATGCGGACCGACGCCGGCTCGCCCGCGCGGCGACCGGGGGCACGGCGTTCCATCACCATCAGCCCGCCCCGTCCCGGGTCACCCAGTTGATCTCCGCGTCGGGCGGGCGCAGGTACAGGGGCTCGAGCTGCCACGGCTGCACGAAGTCCTCGCGGATCGCGCGGGCGTGCGCCAGCTGCACCAGGGACGCCGCGTTGGGGTGGGCGAGGAACTGCTCGGCCACCTCGACACGGACCATGTCCTCCCACTGCTCGGCATAGCGCAGCGCGCCGTCGCCGATGAGGAGGAACTCGCTGTCGCTGGCCTGCAGCTCGGCTCGCAGCTCCTCCGGCTTGGTGACGACCGGCTCGGTGAGGCGCTGCACACCGCCGGGCGTGGGCTTGTACCGCGCGTGGAAGACTTCGCCGCGCCGGGCATCGACCACGGCGACGAGCTCACGGTCGGAGTGTCGCAGCGGCCAGGCGAGGAGGTCGAGGCTGGAGATGCCGACCATCGGGACCCGGAGGGCGTGAGCCATGGCCTTGGCGGCCGCGATCCCCACCCGCAGTCCGGTGAACAACCCGGGACCGATGTCGACAGCCATCACCGAGATCTCGTCGAGCTCGATGCGAGCCTGGCGGCGGACGAAGTCGATCGAAGGCGCCAGGGTCTCGGCATGCCGCTTGCCCCGCGCCGAGTGGGCCGAAGCGAGCACGCCCTCGTGGCCACCGATGGCGCAGCCGACCTGCTTGGTCGCGGTCGTCACTCCGAGGATCAGCATCAGGCCACCATCCAGGACGAGAGCGCCTCGCGCAGCGACCGCTCACGGGCCGACCACCGGCTGCCCACGCAGCGCAGCTCGAGGTCGCGGTCGTCGTCGGCGTCGCCGTAGGTGAAGCGGATCTCGAGATGGTCTGCCGGCATCGCGGGGGCAATGAGGTCGCCCCACTCGACGACGATCACCCCGTCGCTGTCGAGCAGCTCGGCGATGCCGATGTCCTGCATCTCCGACAGGCGTTCGAGCCGGTAGACGTCGATGTGGTGGAGCGTCAGCCGACCGTCCTCGTAGTGACGGGCCAGCGTGAACGTCGGGCTGGTGATCTGCTCCTCGACGCCGAGCGCACCACCGAAGCCCTGGGTGAACGCGGTCTTGCCGGCGCCGAGGTCACCCGCGAGCAGCAGGACGTCGCCGGGCCCGACCAACGCAGCCACCTCGGCCGCGACCTCCTTGGTCGCGTCGACGCAGTCGGTCCGCGCGCGCAGGCTCATACGGCTCGGAGACTACTGCGGCACTTCCCCGGAACCGTCGGCCAGCGGCGCCCCCACCGACCTGATCGCACGCTCGACCGCGGCGACCGCCATCGTGCGTACGATGGCCAGTTCGGCCTCGACGCTCCCGGCGGCGGCCGCCACGAATGCGTCGCCGTCGGCAGCAGTGTGGGTGGGTGCGACCGCGCGCGCCAGCCCGTCGTGTGCCGACTGTGCGAGCAGGTGGCAGCCGAGCTTGTCGACCTTGGCATTGGTGGCGACGACACCGATCGTCGTGTTCTGGAACATGTCGGCGGTGGTGCCGTCGAGCACCTCGCCGGGGGTCGAGCCGGGCTCACCGAACGCGTTCACGGCGACGAGCGCCGACACCACGATCTCGCCGAAGCGCACCGTCTCGGCCACGACGCCGCCCGGCCGGCGGTGGTCAGGACCGCGCCACTTGGCAACCGTTGCTCCCGTACCCGCGCCCACCTGACCGAGGTCGTGCGGGCCGGACGCGGCCGCCTCGGCGGCCGCGCGCCCCTCGACGGGCCCGGGCCGGACCGAACCGTCGCCCACGGCGAGGTCGAAGACGGCCATGGCCACCACGATCGGGACCGGGCCCCCGACGGTCTCGAAGCCCCGGCCCTGTTCGGCGAGCAGGGCCATCACGCCGTCGGCGCTGGCGAGGCCGAACGCCGAACCGCCGGTGAGGACCACCGCGTCGAGACGCTGCACCATCATGGCCGGGTCGAGCAGCGCGAACTCGCGCGTGGCCGGCGCGCCGCCCCGCACCTCGCCCGACGCCACCGTTCCCTCGGGGAACAGCGCGACCGTGCAGCCCGTCTCGGCCTCGGCGTCGGTCCAGTGCCCGACGCGGATCCCGTCGACGTCGGTGATCACACGTACCGCCGCCGCACCCGGGGCGAGATGTCGCACACGACCTCGTAGCCGATGGTGTCGAGGAGGCCGGCCACGTCGTCGGCGGTGATCTCCTCCTGCCCCTGCGAACCGACGAGCACGGCCTCGTCACCGACGGCGACGTTGGCGTCGGGTCCGCAGTCGACCATGAACTGGTCCATCGTCACGACGCCCACGATCGGGCACCGCCGCCCCCCGATGAGCACCGCCCCACCCACCAGTCCGAGGCGACGACGCACGCCATCGGCGTACCCGGCGGGCACGGTGGCGACGGTCGTGTCGGCAGGGAAGGTGTGGCGGTGACCGTAGGAGACCCGCTGCCCCGCCTCGACCCGCTTGACCAGACGGACCGGCGCCGTCCACCGCAGCGCCGGGCACAGGTCGGCCACCCCGGCCAGGGCGGGCGCGGGCGGGATCCCGTAGGTGGCGATCCCGACGCGCACGAGGTCGAGCCGGGCCCGCGGATGCACGATGGTCGCAGCCGAGTTGGCGGCGTGGCGCAGCCCGGGATCGATGCCGGCGGCTCGGATCCCGGCGATGACGTCGTCGAACACGTCGAGCTGACTGTCGGTGGTGGGGTCGCCCGGCTCGTCGGCCCGGGCGAGGTGGGTCATCGTGCCCTCGAGCACCATGCCGGGGGCATCGACGATGGCCCGAGCCAGGTCGAGGGCATCGCCCGGCTCGCAGCCGACACGTCGCATCCCGGTGTCCACCTTGAGGTGGATGGGCAGGGCCGGAACCCGGAGGGCGTCGGTCCGGCGAGCCACGGCGTCGATCATCTCCTGGCGGTACACCACGAGGTGGAGGGCGGCGGCGATGGCTCCGTCGATCTCGTCGGGAGCGGGCTCGCTGAGCACGAGCACGGGCGCGGCGATGCCCGCCGCCCGGAGCACGCGGCCCTCCGTGACGTTGGCCACCGCGAGCCAGGGCGCGCCGGCCTCCAGCGCGGCGCTTGCCACCGGGACACTGCCGTGCCCGTAGCCGTCGGCCTTGACGACCACGCAGGTCCGGGCATCGCCGGCCAGGGTGTCCAGGGTGCGCACGTTGGCGGCGATCGCCGCCAAGTCGACGGTGGCCACCGACGCGGTCATCGGTCCACCCCGACGCCGGCGATCTCGTCGAGCGCATCGGGAAGACGGTCGAGGAGATCGGAGGCGACCAGCCCGACGGCCGGCCCGAGCGACGCCGCGGTGCCGTGCACGTGGGCACCCGCGGCAGCGGCATCGAAGCCGTCGAGGCCGGCGGCGAGGAAGGCGGCCACGATGCCGGTGAGCACGTCGCCGGTTCCGGCCGTGGCCAGGCGCTCGTCACCCGCGGCGACCAACCGGATCGCGCCCGTGGGCGAGGCGACGACGGTGGTCGGCCCCTTGAGCAGCACCGTGGCACCGGTGCGGATCGCCAGCTCCTGCGCAGGGGCGATGCGGTCGTCGCCCGGTCGCTCGCCGGCGAGGCGCTCGAACTCGCCGTCGTGGGGCGTGAGCACCGTCGGCGCGGCGCGCCCGGCCAGGACATCGACGGCATCGCCGTCGAGCGCGGTCAGGCCGTCGCCGTCGACGACCACGGGCTTCGGCGTGCCGGCCACGAACAGCCGCACCTGGTGGCGCGTGACCATCGAAGTCCCCAGGCCGGGACCGATGGCCACGGCGTGGCTCCGGTCGTGGTCGGCGAGGAGGGTCTCGGCCCAGGACGACTCGTCCACCGCGACCGAGACGGCCTCGACCGGCCCGTGGTGTGGGTGCACGCCGGGCGACGCCAGCTGGACCATCCCCGCCCCCGCGCGCTGGGCCGCGCCCGCGAGCATCGTCGCCGCACCCGTCATCCCCGGGCTGCCGGCGATGGCGAGCACGGCCTGGCGCCACTTGTGGGCGCCGGCGTCCCGTCTGGGTAGCAGCGCGGCGACACCGGCGTGGTCGACATACTCGATGGTGGCCCGGGAGACGTCGAGGCCGATGTCGGCGACCACGATCTCGCCGGTGAAGTCGGGGCCGTCGTTGAGGAACAACCCCGGCTTGGCGGCGGCGAAGGTCACCGTCACGTCGGCGGGCATGGGGCTGCCCATCGCCACGCCGGTGTCGCCGTGGATCCCCGATGGGATGTCGACGGCCAGCACCAGCGCGCCACCCGGATCGGGGGCGATGACGTCGCGGGTGCAACCGGTGCCGAAGCCGGCGTCGACCACGAGGTCGGTGTCCGGCAGCCGGGCAGGTGGGTGCGTGGCGTCGACGACCTCGACCTTGACGCCCCGGGCCGCGAGCCGTTCGCCGGCGACCCGTCCGTCGTTGCCGTTGTTGCCCGGTCCGGCCACCACCACGACCCGACGTCCGTACGTGCCACCGAGCATGTCCGTGGCCACCCGTGCCAGGGCACGTCCGGCGCGGTCGATGAGGACCTCGACCGGCTCGGGTGCCTCGGCGTCGATGGCGGCCATCTCGTCGACGCGGACGACCGGGCGCATCATGCGAGCTCCACACCGAGTCGACCGGTGGCGACCACGACCGCGCCCGCCGAGGTGGCGGTGTGGGTGAGGCTGACCTGCCAACCGGTGACGCCCCGGTCGTCGGCCAGGGCCAGGGCAGGGCCGTACACCCCGAGGCTCGGAACACCGTCGTCGTCGCGCAGCACCTCGACATCATGGAAGCCGAACGCCCCCAATCCCACGGTGAGTGCCTTCATGACCGCCTCCTTCGCCGCGAACCTCACGGCCAGACGCTCGGTGGGGTCGTTGGCCCGCAGCGCGTAGGCGCGCTCGCCCTCGGTGAACATCCGCTCGAGCATCGACGGCGTGCGTTCCAGCGACACGCGGAACCGTTCGACGTCGACGAGGTCGATCCCGACGCCGACGACGTTCACGACGCTCCCACCGGGGGCCCCGGCGTCCCCGGCCCCATGGCCGCGAGCGGCATCATGACCGCCAGCGATCGGCGAGCACGCTCACCGGCAGCGTCAGCAGTTCGGCGACCGGGAGCTCGGCGAGCAGGTCGTCGCGGAACGAGGGTTCGGTCTCCATCACGGCGTCGCGCAGGACGGTGAGCCGGCGGCGATAGCCGGCGAGCACGCCTCGAGCGGCCGCGGTGGACAACCGGTCGACGAAGCGCACGTGGAGCAACGTGATACCGGTGGTCTGGCCGTCCTTCACCTCGGGCACGATCACGATCGTGCGCCCGTCGCTACGGCCCGTGCCCACCAACACCTGCTGGTCGGTGGCCACCTGGCGCTTGGTGCCGCGCAGCTCGGGGTTTGCCTCGGTCCGCAGGGGCAGATCGAGCGCGATGCCGGCTCGGTCGACCACGGTGATGGTGGCCCCGCTTGCGGACCCACCCTCGACGTCGATGCGCCCCTCGATGCGGTAGCGGGTGTGTCCGATCACCTCGTCGACCGCCGGTGACACGTCGGCGAGGGTGCGCAGCGTGGCGTAGGTGAGCCGGTCGCGTGGCGCACCGGCGACCAGCACCGCCCGGACGAGCTCGACCTCGAGCAACGATTCGTCCGTGCGGGAGATGCCGACGGTGACCGTCTTGGCCTGGTGCTTGATGGCGTCGATGGGTCGGGTCAGCTCGTCGATGCCGCGGGTGAGGGCGGCGGTGAGGTCCTCGACCACGACCGACGGCGTGCCGACCTTGCCGTGGTCGAGTTGGTACACGCCGAGGGACACTGCCCCGGTGGCATAGCGCAGCAGGTTCGCGATCCGCACGGCGGTCGACGCCTCGAGGTGGCCGTCGTACTGGCCGGCCCGGAGGCCGTCGAAGAACGAGCGCACCGGCACCGTCACCGAGTCCTGGAGCGCGGCGAGCACGTGCTCGCCGTCGCGGGGGCCGTCCTCGAGCGCGGTCTCGATCTGGGCCCGGATCTGCTTGAGCGGGAGCGCCTGGGCATCGATGGCGAGGGCGGCCTCGTAGCCGAACAGGTGGCCGACCATCGTGGCGAGCACGAAGGCGAGCAGGGGGTGGGTCTCGGGGACGTGGAGGACCGCGTGGGCCGCCGCGAAGCGCCCCTCGCCCTCGGTGGCGATCACGATCGGCGCAGCCGAGTGGGCCCGGAAGATCGCGACCTCCTTGGCCACGTCGTCGACGTTGGAGCCGTCGAGCCCCGCGGCGCACACGAGGATGAGCGGCTCGGAGGACAGGTCGATGTGCTTCTTGTCCTCGGTGACGTCGCAGGCGATCGACTTGTAGCAGAGCTCGGACAGCTTGATCCGCAGCTCCTCGGCGGCGATGCGGTTGGTCCCGTTGCCGACGATGGCCCAGTACCGGCGGGACGGGCACCACTGGTGGGCGGCGTCGGCGATGGCCGGGCGGGAGGCGAGCGTGGTCTCCATCGCCTCGGGCAGGTCGCGGATGGCCCGCAGCAGACCCTGGTCGGGCTCGTCGCCCCACTCGGCGGCGATGGCGATGGCCAGCAGGTACCCCGCCGCGATCTGGGCGTAGAACGCCTTGGTCGAGGGAACGGCCATCTCCACGTCTCGGCCGTCGGAGGTGTAGAGCACCCCGTCGGCCCGGTCGGTGAGATCGCTGTTGCGCCGGTTGACGATGGCGAGCACCTTGGCGCCGCGGCCGCGGACGAGGTCGACGGTGCGGTTGGTGTCGGTGGTGGTGCCCGACTGGCTGATGGCCACGATCAGCGTGTCGGACATGTCGGGCCGCAGCCCGAACCCGGACAGCTCGGTGGCGGGGACGGCGTCGACGTGCAGGTTCCGCCGATCGGCGGGGCCGTCGAGCACGGCGGTGAACCCGCGGCTGGCCACGTGCGCGGTCCCCTGCCCGATGGCGATGATGCGACGGATCGAGCCGTCGGCGAGCGCGACGCGGATCCTGTGCGGCAGCGACTCCTCGGGAAGCACCACCTCGAGATCACCGTCGGGCCTCTCGTTCAGCCGCCCCCGGAGCGTCTTGTGGAAGCTGAGCGGCGACTCGGTGACCTCCTTGAGCAGGAAGTGGGAGAACTCGCCCCGGTCGATGTCGCGGGTGGTGATCTCGGCGGTGACGACGTCGTCGTCGCTCACGGGCATCGGCGTGCCGTCGTAGGCGACGCGCTCGATGCCGTCGAGGGTCCCGGCCCGGTCGCCGTCGAGCAGCAGGATCTGGCCACGGCTCGCATTCGGGTTGTCGGAGCTCGCGGGCGTCTCGCCGTCCATGCGTACGTAGCGCGGGGTCTCCTCCACCAGGCCGTAGGGCTCGGACGCCACGACGTACGCGTCGCCGGCGAGGCCGACGTAGAGGGCCTGGCCCGAGCCACGGAGAGCGAGGAGGAGCGAGTTGGGACGGTCGGCGATGGTGGCGGCGATGGCGACCGAGCCCTCGAAGGAGGCGACGGTCGACCGGAACGCCTCGAGGTGGTCGTCGCCCTGGGTGATCCTGCGGGACACGAGCGTGGGGATCACCTTGGCGTCGGTGGTGATCTCGGGCCAGATGTCGAGGCCGTTGCCGGCCTTGAGGTCGGCGAAGTTGTCGACGTCGCCGTTGAGGGCGGCGGCCACGAACGGCCCGGCCCGGTCACCCGACTCCCACGAGTCGAGGGGATGGGCGTTGGCCTCGGAGATGATCCCGACACTCGCCCAGCGGGTGTGGCCGAGCACCACGGCGTTGGCATCGTGTTCGGCGAGCGCGAGCCGGAGCAGGTCGTCCTCGGCGATGGCCGCCCGCAACACCTCGGTGTTGTCGCCGAGCTCGCCGATCTCGGCTGCGGCCTTGTAGGAGAACGCCAGCACCGGTCCGCCTCCCGTGTCGACGGTGTCGACGACGCGGACCGCGCCCGAACGCAGGAGCTGGTCGTCGGCGCGGCCGCGGAGCAGTCCGGCCACGGCCGCGTCGTCGGGGTCGAGGCCGTGGCCCCGCACCAGCACCAACAGGCCGGCCGAGTCGCGGCCCCGGACCTCGAGTCGGTCGATGGCCCGAAGCGCCTGCTCGATCTGGGTGCAGGCCTCCACGGTGGACCACCCGGTCTCTCGACCGACGAGGCGACTGACGCCGTCGGCGGTGTGGAGCCGGTCGCGCTCGAGCGCCCAGGCCGCGTCCCTGCACCGGACGGCCGCAGCGTTGCGGGCCTCGGTGTGCTCGTCGACGATGAGTTCGTCGAGCGCGGCGTCGAGATCATCCGTGACCGTGCGCAGCGTGGTGACCAGACCCCGGATGCGGGCGGCCGCGGCCTGCTCGGTCAGCAGGAAGCGCACGCCCCGGGGGCCGTGGAGGTCGGCGGCGGCCGCCTCGAGCTCGGTGGCCGCCTCGAGGATCGTGGTGGCCCGGGGATCGTCCACGGCCGTGCGGAGCAGCCCGATCGCCCGGTCGACGCGATCGGCCGTGGGGCCAGCGGGCAGGTCGGTCCGGTCCACGGGCCGGCGCAGGACGGCGATGATTCCGCACATGGTGCGAACAGTCTGGCCCGCGACGCCCCGATCGCGTGACTGGTTCGCCGACGCGTCGGCGGCGCGGTAGCTGACGCCGGTGGTTCCCGAACGGCTCAGGCGCCGATCAGGCGAGGCGGCGGACGGCGTCGGCGAGGGTGTCGGCCTCGGCCTGGGCCTGCTCGGCCGTGGGGGCCTCGACCATCACGCGGATGAGCGGCTCGGTGCCCGAGGCCCGCACGAGCACCCGGCCGTCGTGGCCCAACCGCTCCTCGGCGGCGACGACGTCGGACGCCAGGTCGTCGAGCAGGCTGTCGCGCCGGGCATCGAGGCGGACGTTGACCAGGACCTGGGGCAGCGACGTCATGGCGTCGACGGCCAGATCGGCGAGGGACCGGCCGGTGCGGGCCATCACGTCGAGCACCGAGAGTGCGCTGAGCACGCCGTCGCCGGTGGTGGCGATGTCGGTCTGGATGATGTGGCCCGACTGCTCGCCGCCCAGTGCCGCACCGGTCTCGGCGAGCCCTTCGAGCACGTAGCGGTCGCCGACCTTGGTCGTGACCACCTCGATGCCGGCGGTGGCCATGCCCTGGCGGAACCCGAGGTTCGACATGACCGTGGTGACCACCGTGTCGTGGGGCAGCAGGCCCCGATCCTTGCGATCGATGGCGAGGATGGCGATGAGGTGGTCGCCGTCGACCACGGCACCGGTGTGGTCGACGGCCACCAGCCGGTCGGCGTCGCCGTCGAGGGCCAGGCCGGCATCGGCACCCGCACCGCGGACGATCTCGGCCAGGACGTCGGGAGCGGTGGAGCCCGCGTCGGTGTTGATGTTGACGCCGTCGGGCTCGGCGTGGGCAACGATGACCTCCGCCCCGGTGGCGGCGAGGATGTCGGGCCCCACCTCCGACGCGGCACCGTGGGCACAGTCGAGCACGACGGTCATCCCGGCGAAGCTCCGGTCACCGACGCTGGCCAGGAGCGAGCGGCGGTAGTCGGCGACGATGTCGCCCTGGCCGTCGGCCACGTCGCCCACACCGGCACCGGATGGCCGATCGTGCTCCACCTGGCCGAGCAGGTCGCCCAGCTCGGCCTCGAGGCGCTCCTCGACCTCGTCGGCGAGCTTGCGGCCACCGGCGGCGAACAGCTTGATGCCGTTGTCGCCGAAGGGGTTGTGCGATGCCGAGATCATCGCCCCGGGCACGCCGAGGGCGGCCGAACCGTGGGCGACGAGCGGGGTGGGCACGACGCCGAGGAGGGTGACGTCGACGCCTTCGGAGGCGAAGCCGGCAGCCAGCGCGGCCTCGAGCAGCGGACCCGACCGGCGGGTGTCGCGGCCGATCACCACGCGGCCGGTGGCCGTGGCCAGCACCCGCGCCGAGGCGCGTCCGAGGGCGAGGGCGAGTTCGGGGGTGAGCTCGGTGTTGGCGACGCCGCGAACGCCGTCGGTACCGAACTTCAGCACGGCAGCAGCTGCGGCGAGCTCAGCGCTTGGAGTACTGGGGCGCCTTGCGGGCCTTCTTGAGCCCGTACTTCTTGGACTCCTTCTTCCGCGGGTCGCGACGCAGGAGGCCAACGTGTTTGAGATCGCCGCGGCGCTCGGGATCGAGCTCGGACAGCGCACGGGCGAGGCCGAGGCTCATGGCGCCGGCCTGGCCGGCGACACCGCCACCCTCGATGCCGGCGTCGACGTCGTAGGCCTCGGCGACCTCGGCCACGGTGAGCGGGGCGAGGGCCACGGCCCGCTGGGCCTCGGTCGGGAAGTAGACGGCGACGTCCTTGCCGTTGATGGTGATCTTGCCCGAGCCCGGACGGAGCCGGATGCGGGCGATGGCCTGCTTGCGGCGGCCGGTGGCCTGGACGAGGGGCTGGGTGCTCACGGGCGCTTCCTTGGGATCACACCCGCGCCGTGGCGCGGGGGTCGATGTCGAGTTGCTGGGGCTGCTGGGCAGCGTGGGGGTGCGTGGGCCCGGCGTAGACCTTCAGCTTGGTGGCCATCTGGTCACCGAGCCGGGTCTTGGGCAGCATGCCTTCGATGGTGCGGCGCACGGCCTCGGCCGGCTTGCGGTCGAGGGCCTCGCGGTAGCTCTGGGACTTGATGCCGCCCGGGAACCCGGAGTGACGCCACAGCTGCTTGCGATCGGCCTTGTCGGAGGTCAGCACGACCTTCTCGGCGTTCACGACGATGACGTGGTCGCCGACGTCGAGGTTGGGCGTGTAGGTCGGCTTGTGCTTGCCGCGCAGGATCTTGGCGACCTCGGAGGCGAGCCGGCCGAGGACCATGCCCTCGGCGTCGACGACCCACCAGGTGCGGGTGATCTCGCTGGCTTTCGGGGTGTACGTACGCACGATGCGACCTGACTGTGGTGGTGACTCGGAAGTGCGGCAACCGGTGCAGCACCTGGGGCGCGAACGGCCCCGGGCACGATCGGCAATCCTACGCAACCCCGCAACACATGGCCAACCCGACCGGGGTACGTCACCGGTCCACGAGGTCGTAGGTCTGACCGGTCCGACTTCGTCGGCCCCGTCGGGTCCTGTGGCTCATGCCGACTTCGTCGGCATTTCGCCATAGGTCACCGACCAGAGAGTCAGGCCGTGAGGCGGGGCGACGGGCCCTGCGGCGGCACGGTCCCGCGCCGCGAGGATGCCGATGAGCTCGCCCGGGGTCCGTTTGCCGTGGCCGATCTCCACGAGCGTGCCCACGATCGAGCGCACCATCTGGTGGCAGAACGAGCTCGCCTCGATCCAGAACCGCAGCACGCCGTCGGGCTCGATCTCCCAGCGGGCGTCGTACACGTCGCGGACGAGCGACGCCTCGGTGCCGTCGGCGAGCGTGGCCTTGCGACAGAACGAGGTGAAGTCGTGGGTGCCGAGCAGCGGGTCGCAGCCGAGGCGGAGCCGGTCGATGGACAACGGCTCTCGCACGTGCCACGCAGTGTTGACCGAGAAGGGGTCGGGCGTCGGTGCGTTGACGATGGTGTAGCGGTACCGGCGGGCGGTGGCGGCGAAGCGGGCCGAGAAGTCGTCCGGCACGAGCTGGGGGTCGCGCACCGCCACCTGCGGTCCGCACAACCCGTTGACCGCCTTGACCAGCGCGTCGAGGTCGACCCCTTCGGTGGTGGCGAAGTCGATCACCTGCCCGTGGGCGTGCACCCCCTTGTCTGTGCGGCCGGCACAGGTGAGCTCGACCGGGTGGCGCAGCACCCGCTCCAGCGCCTCGGTGAGTGCGCCACCGACGGTGGCCACGCCGGGGTTGACGGCGAAACCGTGGAACTCGGTCCCGTCGTAGGCGACGGTCAACCGGACACGGACGAGGGGCGGGCGCGGCGAATCCACCATGTCGTCGGGATCGAACAGGGTCAGCACCCGCATCGCCAAATGGTCTCACAGGGGAGTCGTGGGGCACTGGCGAACCCTTCGGGTTCGATGACCAGCTCCAGAAGCGACGAACTCGCCCTGCGAGCGAGGAGCGGTTGACTCAGACGAGTTCGAGGCGGGCCATCGGCGCGTTGTCGCCGTGGCGCGGACCCAGCTTGAGGATCCGGGTGTAGCCACCCGCACGGTCGACGTAGCGGGGGGCCACGTCGGTCATCAGCTTGTGGGTCATCTCCTCGTCGCGGAGGTAGGCCAACACCTGCCGGTGGTTGTGGATCCCACCCTTGCGGGCCTTGGTGATCAGCTTCTCGGCCACCGGGCGCACGGCCTTGGCCTTGGCCTCGGTGGTGACGATCGACTCGGCCGCGACGAGGTTGGCGACCATGTTGGCGAACATGGCCTTCTGGTGGCTGGCGCTGCCGCCGAACCGCCGGCCCTTGCGAGGACGTGCTGGCATGACTCTCTCCCTTAGCCCCGGACGCGCAGCGACAGGCCGCGCTCGTCAAGCTTCTCGACGACCTCGTCGAGAGACTTCTGACCGAAGTTGGTGATGGCGAGCAGATCGTCCTCGGTCTTGTCGAGGAGCTCGCCGACGGTGTTGACCTGGGCCCGCTTGAGGCAGTTGCGGGGACGCTCCGACAACTCGAGGTCCTCGATGGGCTGCTCGACGTCGGAGGGGCCGCTGCCCACGGGGGCGACCTCGCCGAGCTCGAGGCCCTGAGGCTCCTCGCTCATGTCGGCGATCAGACCGACCAGCGAGCGCAGCGTGTCGCCTGCGGAAGCCAGTGCCTCGGCCGGGGTGATCGAACCGTCGGTCTGGACGTCGATGACCAGCCGGTCGAAGTTGGTGTCCTGCTCGACACGGGTGGGCTCGACGGTGAAGGTCGCCTTGCGCACCGGGCTGAAGATCGAGTCGACCGGGATCACGCCGATGGTGTCGGAGGTCTTGTTGGCCTCGGCCGACACGTAGCCACGCCCCTGGGCGATGGTCACGTCGAAGGCGAGGTGGCCGTCGCTGTGGATCGTGGCGATGGGCAGCTCGGCGTTGAGGATCTCGATGTCGGCGTTCTCGGACAGATCCTTGGCGGTGACCTCGGCCGGCCCGTTGACGTCGAGGCGCACGGTCACGGCCTCGTCGCTGTGGCCGACCACGACCAGGTCCTTGAGGTTGAGGATGATGTCGGTGACGTCCTCGACCACGCCGGAGATGGTGTCGAACTCGTGGAGCGCCTCGTCGAAGCGCACCTGGGTCACGGCCGCGCCCGGGATCGACGAGAGCAGGACCCGCCGGAGCGAGTTCCCGATGGTGTGCCCGAAACCCGGCTCGAGCGGGCCGATGGCAAAGCGCTGCCGATTGCCTTCCTCGTCACCGAGGGGTTCGACGGTGGGGCGTTGGATGACCAGCATGGAGAGGAATACCTCGTCGGGTCGGGTTGCGGTGGGGCGAACGGGGGTGAGAGCTACTTGGAGTACAGCTCGACGATGAGCTGCTCGCGCACGGGCACGTCGATCTGCTCGCGCTCGGGGAAGGCCCGGACCGTGACGGCGTTGCCGTCGTCGCCGGTCTCGAGCCAACCCGGGGCCTGGCGGTCGAGCACATCCTTGTTCCACTGAACGGTGACCATGTCGCGGCTCCGTTCCTTCAGCGTGACCTTGTCGCCGATGCGGACCCGGTAACTCGGGATGGTGACCTTGCGGCCGTTGACCTCGAAGTGACCGTGGCCCACGAACTGGCGGGCCTGGGGCCGGGTGGCGGCGAGGCCGGCCCGGTAGACGACGTTGTCGAGACGGCGCTCGAGCATCTGGAGCATCAGCTCGCCGGTGACACCCTTGCGGCGGTTCGCCTCCTCGTAGAGGTTGCGGAACTGCTTCTCGGACAGGCCGTAGGTGAAGCGAGCCTTCTGCTTCTCCTGCAGCTGCATGAGGTACTCGGAGGGCTGACCGCGGCGACGGCCACGGCCGTGCTCGCCCGGCGGGTACGGGCGCTTGTCGAGCGCCTTGGTCTCGGCGCTGGTGCCGAAGACGTTGACGCCGAGGCGGCGGGCGACGCGGGCGCGGGGTCCGGTGTAACGAGACATGGCTGCGAACCTCAGGTGCGGCGCCGCTTGGGAGGGCGGCAGCCGTTGTGCGGGACAGGGGTGACGTCCTTGATGCCGGACACCTCGATGCCGGCGTTCTGGATGGAGCGGATCGCGGTCTCTCGGCCCGAGCCCGGGCCCTTCACCTGGACCTCGACCTTGCGGATGCCGTGCTCCATGGCGCCGCGTGCCGCCTTCTCGGCCGCCATCTGGGCGGCGTAGGGCGTGGACTTGCGCGACCCCTTGAAGCCGACGTTGCCGGCCGATGCCCAGGACAGGACGTTTCCGCCGGGGTCGGTGATGGCGATGATCGTGTTGTTGAACGACGACTTGATGTGGGCGATGCCCACCGGGATGCTCTTGCGCTCGCGCTTGCGGGGCCGACGGCCACCGGGTGCTGGCTTCGCCATTACTTCACGACCTTCTTCTTGCCGGCGACGGTCTTCTTCGGGCCCTTGCGGGTCCGGGCGTTGGTGTGGGTGCGCTGACCACGGACGGGCAGGCCCTTGCGGTGGCGCACGCCCTGGTAACAACCGATCTCGATCTTGCGCTTGATGTTGTTCTGGACCTCGCGCCGGAGGTCGCCCTCGACGTCGGCGTTCTCGTCGATCCAGTCGCGGATCTTGCTGATCTCGGTGTCGGTGAGGTCGCGGACCCGGGTGGAGCGGTCGATGCCCGACTCGTCGCAGATGCGGCGGGCGGTGGTGTGGCCGATCCCGTAGAGATAGGTCAGCGAGACTTCGAGTCGCTTGTCCCGGGGGATGTCGACGCCTTCGATACGTGCCATGTGGACGTGCTTCCTTCTCGGGCTCTCAGCCCTGGCGCTGCTTGTGACGGGGATTGCTGCAGAGCACCATGACGCGACCGCGCCGGCGGATCACCTGGCACTTCTCACACATCGGCTTGACGCTCGGTCGGACCTTCATGGTTCCTTCTCGACTTCTGTGGCGGCTCTGCGGGACGGAACTGGCTAGCGGTACCGGAACGTGATCCGGCCCCGGCTCAGGTCGTAGGGAGTCAGCTCCACCTGGACCTTGTCGCCGGGAAGGATGCGGATGTAGTGCATGCGCATCTTCCCCGAGATGTGGGCCAGGACCTCGTGGCCGTTCTCGAGCTCCACCTTGAACATGGCGTTCGGCAGGCTCTCGAGCACGGTGCCTTCGAGGACGATCGCGTCTTCCTTGGGCTTTGCCAGTGTGCTGGGCTCCCCGCGAGTGGGCGATTGAATGGACATGGCGGTCAGGAGACAGGGCGCGCCTGTCTCCGAGCCGAAAGAAGATCTTACGCCAGTGCGCACGCGGCTGCCAACCTGGGGCGCACGGCCCCGACCCGGCCCGCACGCGCCGTCCGCAGCGGGTGCCGGATACTGCCATGATGACGCATCCGCGGGCCCGGAGCGAGGATTTCCCCCGGGCGGGCCGATCGCGACCGCACCCGGGCACACTCAGGGCCGGGTGAGGACCTCCGGGCCGTCGTCGGTGATGGCGATCGAGTGCTCCCAGTGCACCGCCCGTGACCCGTCGGCCGTCACGACGGTCCAGCCATCGGCGAGGGTGGTGACGGTGGGGTCGCCGGCGACCACCATCGGTTCGATCGCGAGAGCCATCCCCGGCTTGAGGGTGCGCCCCTTGCCGGGCGTCCCGTGGTTGGGGACGTCGGGGGCCTCGTGCATGGCCCGTCCGATGCCGTGGCCGGTGTACTCCCGCAGCACCGATCCGCCGCCGGCGATGGCCGCGGCCTCGGTGGCGTGGCCGATGTCGCCGATGGTGTTGCCCGCCTCCATCACACCGATGGCCTCGTCGAGCGCGCGCCGACCGGTCTCGATCAGCCGGTCGTCGGCGGGCGTGACCTCGCCCACGCCCATGGTGAAGGCCGCGTCGCCGTGCCAGCCGTCGACGACCGCACCGCAGTCGATCGAGACCAGGTCGCCCTCCTCGAGGACCCGCCCGCCGGGGATGCCGTGGACGACCTCGTCGTTGACGCTGGTGCAGACCACGGCGGGGAAGCCGTGGTAGCCGAGGAAGTTGGAGGTGGCGCCCCGGCGGTCGAGGACGTCGCGGGCGAGGCGGTCGAGGCGCGAGGTCGTCACCCCGGGCCGGATGGCGTCGCGGCACACCGCGTGCATCTCGGCCACCACCCGACCGGCGCGTCGCATCGTGGCGATCTCTTCGGGCGTGCGACGGACGACCACGCCGCCTCGCTCAGAACGCGCGGGCTTCGATGGCCCGGATCAACCGACCGGTGACCTCGTCGGCGTCGCCGTGGCCGTCGACCACCGTCAACAGGCCGCGCGTGCGGTACCACTCGACCAGCGGCGCGGTCTCCTCCTCGTACAGAGCGAGTCGGCGCTTGATGGCGTCCTCGGTGTCGTCGGCGCGCTGGATGACCTCGCCACCGCAGTGGTCGCAGCTCCAGTTGTGCTTGGGCGGCTGCTGCACCGAGTAGTTGGCGCCGCAGTCGGTGCACACCCGCCGGCTGGCGAGCCGCTCGAGCACCACGTCGGTGGGCACGTCGAGGTCGACGACCATGTCGAGCGGTTGGTGGGCGGTGATCTCGGCCAGCGACTCGGCCTGCTCCTTGGTGCGGGGGAACCCGTCGAGGATGTACCCCCGGTTGCGGGTGTCGTCCTTGAGCAGACGTTCCTCGACGATGCCGATGATGATGTCGTCGGGCAGCAGCTCGCCCGCCGACATGTACTCCTTGGCCTTGTTGCCGAACTCGGTGCCTTCCTTGACCGCGGCCCGGAGCATGTCGCCGGTGCTGATGTGGGGAACCACGAAATGGCGCGACAGACGCGTGCACTGCGTGCCCTTACCGGCGCCCTGCCGGCCCAGCATGACGAGTCGAGCACCGGGGATCATGGAGGCCGCACCCTACCGGCCACCGTTTCACCCCGTCGAAAAGCCCATGCCCACCGGCCAGGACGGGGACCCGAGGCCGTGGCGCTAGTTGAGGAAGCCCTCGTAGTTGCGCATCATGAGCTGGCTGTCGATCTGTTTCATCATCTCGAGCATCACGCCCACGGCGATGAGGACCGAGATCCCGCCGAAGGGGAAGTTGTCGATGCCGGCGGAGACCAGCAGGATCGACGGGGCCAGCGCGACGACGGCCACGAACAGCGAGCCCGGCAGGGTGATCCGGTTGAGGATCCGGCCGAGATAGCGCTCGGTCTGCGGGCCCGGGCGGATGCCGGGGATGTAGCCACCCTGCTTGCGGATGGTGTCGGCCTGCTGGGCCGGGTCGAACTGGATCGCGGTGTAGAAGTAGGCGAAGCCGACGATGAGCATGCCGTAGACCAGGATGTAGACGATCGAGTCGGGCTGGACGAGGTTGCCGTCGACCCATTCCTGCACGCTGACGGCCCAGTCCTGGTCGGCGGGCAGCACGTTGGTGAGCAGCAGCGGTAGGTACAGGACCGAGCTGGCGAAGATCACCGGGATCACGCCCGACTGGTTGACCTTGAGCGGGATGTAGGTGGACTGGCCCCCGGTCATCCGGTTGCCGACCACGCGCTTGGAGAACTGGACCGGGATCCGGCGCTGGCCGAGCTCGACGAACACGATGGCCACCATGATCGCCACGGCGAGGGCGAGCAGCGGGACGAGCAGCCCCGGGCCCTCCTCGGCGTTGATCTGGGCGCCGGCGACGGGGAAGCTCGACACGACCGAGGCGAAGATCAGCAGCGACATGCCGTTGCCGATGCCCCGCTGGGTGATGAGCTCGCCCATCCACATGAGCAGCGCAGTGCCGGCGGTGAGGGTCAGCACGACGATGAGGACACGCCCGGTGCTGAAGTTGCCGCCGAACAGGTCGACGCCGAGGTCGACGCCACCGCCACCGAGCAGACCACCGCCGCCGTTGTGGAACAGGAAGGCCAGACCCGTGGACTGGAGCAGCGCGATGGCCACGGTGACGTAGCGGGTCCATTGGGTGATCTTTCGCTGACCGACCGCGCCCTGCTGTTGCCACTGCTCGAGCCGGGGGATCACCACGGTGAGGATCTGCATGATGATCGACGCCGTGATGTAGGGCATGATCCCCAGCGCGAACAGGGCGAACTGGGTGAGGGCCCCACCGGAGAACAGGGTGAGGAAGCCGAGCACGCCGGCGCCCTCCTCGGCCTGCTCCTTCAGGTTCTGGACGGCGTCGAGGTCGATGCCCGGCGCCGGGATCGCCGAGCCCGCCCGGTACAGGGCGAGCATGAAGACGACGAACAGCAGCTTCCTGCGCAGATCCTTGACGGATGCGACGCGTGCAAGCGACTTGAGGCTCTGGAACACCGGTTTCTCCTCGGGCTCACACCTGGCCGGTGCGGACGCTCAACGGTTCGTGAACTGGTTGCCCTGAGCCGGCGGACGCCGGTCTCCCCACGGGAGGGGCAGGACCTCGACCGTACCGCCCGCGGCGGTGATGGCAGCTTCGGCCGACTTGGAGAACTTGTGGGCCTTGACCGTCATGGCCGAGGTCACCTCGCCCCGGCCGAGGATCTTGACGAGCGCCTTCTTGCGCACGAGCCCCTTGCCGTGGAGCGCCTCGGGCGTCACCTCGGCCAGGCCGGCCTCCTCGAGGGTGTCGAGGTTGATGGCCTGGTACTCGACCCGGAACGGGTTGTTGAAGCCACGCTGCTTGGGCACCCGCATGTAGAACGGCATCTGGCCGCCCTCGAATCCCATGGGCACGGTGTTGCGGGCCTTCTGGCCCTTGGTGCCACGGCCGGCGGTCTTGCCGCGTCGGCCGCGGGTGCCCCGACCGACGCGCACGCGGTCGCGGTTGGCGCCCTCGTCGGGCTTGAGATCGTGGAGCTTGTACATCAGGACTCTCCAGTTTCGCCGTTCGGGCCAGGGAGGCCGCCGGCTGCGGTGGCGGTGTCCTCGACCGAGATCAGGTGCGGGACCTTGGCGATCATCCCCCGGATCTCGGGACGGTCGGGAAGCACGTTGGTGCGTCCGATGCGGCCGAGCCCGAGCGCCCGCAGCGTGGCGCGGTGCTTGGGCTTGGCGCCGATGTTGGACCGGACCTGGGTGAGGGTGATGGTGCGTTCGGTCATGTCGTCGCTCCTGCCTCGGCAGGCTCGGAGGAGTCGCCGCGACGACCACGGGACTTCTCGGTCTCGTTGTAGGACTCGAGGAGGCCCTTGGGCACGAAGGTGTCGGCAGGCAGGCCACGCAGACGGGCGATGTCGTCGGGCCGGCGCAGCGAGCGCAGCCCGTTGATGGTGGCCCGGGCCACGTTGATGTGGTTGGCCGACCGGAGGGACTTGCACAGCACGTCGTGGATGCCGGCCTCCTCGAGGATGATGCGGGCCGCGCCGCCGGCGATCACGCCGGTACCGGGCGCAGCCGGCTTGAGCATCACCCGTCCGGCGCCGAGCTCGCCCACCACGGGATGGATGATGGTGTCGCCGGTGAGCGGTACGTCGAAGAGGTTCTTGCGGGCCTCCTCGGTGCCCTTCTGGATGGCGAGGGGCACCTCCTTGGCCTTGCCGTAGCCGAGACCGACCCGGCCGGCACCGTCGCCGATCACCACGAGCGCGGTGAAGCTGAACCGGCGGCCGCCCTTGACGACCTTGGCGACACGGTTGATGTTGATGACGCGCGACTCGCGCAGCGAGGCATCCCCGGAATTGCGGGGGTTGCTCTGCGGGTCGTTGCGGCGGTTGCGTTCGTTTGCCATGGGTATCCGTTCGGTATCCGTTGCTGGTGGCTCAGAACTCGAGCCCGGCGTCGCGTGCAGCGTCGGCGAGGGCCCGCACCCGACCGTGGTAGCGGTTGCCGCCACGGTCGAAGACGACCTTGTCGATGCCCTTCTCCTTGGCCCGTTCGGCGGCGAGGGTGCCGATCCTGGTGGCAGCCTCGACGTTACCGCCGTATCCGGTGAAGCCCTGCTCGTGGGTCGACGCCGACGCCAGGGTGACCCCGGCGATGTCGTCGATGACCTGGGCGACGATGTGCTTGGAGGAGCGGAAGACCGCGAGGCGCGGGCGGTCGGGGCTGCCCTGGATCTTCTTGCGGACACGACGGTGCCGACGGGCACGGTCGAGCTGCTTCTTGGAGGTGGTGCTCATCACTTACCAGCCTTCCCGGCTGCGCTGTTGCGAACCAGGAAACCGGTGGAGCGCGTGTCCATCACTTGCCTGCCTTTCCTGCCTTGCGGACCACGTGCTCGCCCTTGTACCGGACACCCTTGCCCTTGTACGGCTCGGGCTTGCGGAACTGGCGGATCTCGGCGGCCACCTGGCCGACCTGCTGCTTGTCGACTCCCCGGACGATGATCTCGGTGGGCAGGGGGACCTCGAAGCTGATGCCGTCGGGGGCGTCGTAGGCGATGGTGTGGCTGTAGCCGAGCGCGAGCTCGAGCTTGTCGGGGCCCTTGGCGGTGGCGCGGTAGCCGACGCCGATGATCTCGAGCTCCTTGGTGAACTCGTTGGTGACCCCGTGGACCATGTTGGCGATCAGCGCACGCGTGAGCCCGTGCAGAGCGCGGGAGTCGCGCTCCTCGTCCGGGCGCTCGATGACGACCTCGTCGCCGTCCTGGCGGACCGTGATCCGTTCGGGGATGAACTGCTGCAGCTCACCCTTGGGGCCCTTCACCGAGACCTGGCCCTCGCCGAGGGTGATCTCGACGCCGGAGGGGATGGTGATCGGAGCTTTGCCGACGCGGGACATCGTCGCCTCCTACCAGACGTAGCAGAGGACCTCGCCGCCGACGTGTCGGCGACGGGCCTCTCGATCGGTCATGAGTCCCTGCGAGGTCGACAACACGGCGACGCCGAGGCCGCCGAGGACGCGCGGGATCTCATCGGACTTCTTGTACACGCGCAGACCGGGCTTGGACACACGCTGGATGCCCGAGATGGTCCGCTCGCGCTCCGGTGAGTACTTCATGTCGATGGACAGGTACTTGCCGGGGCGGTCGGTCCGCTCGGTGGTGGTGAAGCCGTCGATGTAGCCCTCGGCCTCGAGCAGCTCGGCCAGGGCCTCCTTCAGCTTCGACGAGGGCATGGAGACATCGTCGTGCTTGGCGATGTTGGCGTTGCGCACACGGGTGAGCATGTCGGCGATCGGGTCGGTCATCGTCATGTCAGCTCACCTCACCAACTCGCCTTGGTCACGCCGGGGATCTCCCCGTTGTGGGCCATCTGGCGGAAACACACGCGGCACAGCCCGAAACGGCGCAGCACCGAACGCGAGCGGCCGCAACGGCGGCAGCGCGTGTAGCCACGCACCTTGAACTTGGGCTTCTTCTGTGCCTTGTTGATCAGCGCGGTCTTGGCCACGGTCAACGGTCCTTTCGGAAGGGGAAGCCGAAGGCATCGAGTAGAGCCCTGCCCTCGGCGTCGTTGCGTGCGGTGGTCACGATCGTGATGTCCATGCCTCGGATGGCATCGACGGAGTCGTAGTCGATCTCGGGGAAGATGAGCTGCTCGGTCACACCGAGGGTGTAGTTGCCGTTGCCGTCGAAGCTGCGGGGATTCAGCCCCCGGAAGTCGCGGATACGGGGAATCGCCACCGAGACGAGACGATCGAAGAACTCGTACATGCGGTTGTCGCGGAGGGTCACCTTGGCGCCGATGGCGTTGCCCTCACGGAGCTTGAAGCCGGCGATCGACTTCTTGGCCCGGGTGGCCACGGCCTTCTGGCCGGTGATCACCGCGAGATCGTTGACGGCACCCTCGAGCAGCGACGCCTGACCGAGGGCGTCGCCCACGCCCATGTTGACCACGATCTTGTCGAGCTCGGGCACCATCATCACGTTGGGCAGCTCGAGCGAGTCGCGGAGCTGGGCGCGCAAGGTCTCGTTGTAGCGGACCCGCATGCGCGGGGGAGGTGCAGTCGTCTGATCGGTGAGCGCGTTCATCAGTCGAGATCCTTCCCACACTTCTTGCAGACCCGGTTCTTGGTGCCGTCCGGGTCGATGCGGTAGCCGACCCGGGTGGGGCCGCAGCTGTCGCACACGAGCGCGACGTTGGCGACCGGGATCGGCATGTCCTTGTCGATGATCCCGCCCTGCATGGTGGCCGAGCGGGGCTTCTGGTGCTTCTTGGCGACGTTGACGCCGTCGACGATGACCCTGCGGTCGGCGGGGAGCGCGGTGATGACCTCGCCCTCCTTGCCCCGGTCCTTGCCGGTGAGCACGCGGACGGTGTCGCCCTTCCGGATCTTCATGGTGTTCTGGCTCATGTCAGAGGACCTCGGGAGCGAGCGAGACGATGCGCATGAACCTGGCGTCGCGCAACTCACGGCCGACGGGGCCGAAGATGCGGGTGCCACGCGGCTGGCGCTGGTCGTTGATGAGGACGGCCGCGTTCTCGTCGAATCGGATGTAGCTGCCGTCGGGCCGGCGGGCCTGCTTCTTGGTGCGGACGACGACGCACTTGACGATGTCGCCCTTCTTGACCGCGGCGCCCGGGAGCGCGTCCTTCACGGTGGCCACGAAGATGTCGCCGATGCCGGCGTAGCGCCGCTTGGAGCCGCCGAGCACCTTGACGCACAGCACCTCCTTGGCGCCGCTGTTGTCGGCGACGCGGAGTCGGGATTCCTGCTGGATCATCGGGTCACCTACTTCGCTCGCTCGACGATCTCGACCAGCCGCCAGCGCTTGGACCTGCTCATCGGCCGGGTTTCCATGATCCGGACGTGATCGCCCTCGTTGGCGTCGTTGGTCTCGTCGTGGACGTAGAAGTGCTTGTCCCGCGCCATGGTCTTGCCGTAGCGGGCGTGAGGCTTGCGGCTCTCGACGGCGACGACGATGGTCTTGTCCATCTTCGTGGAGGCGACCACGCCCTCGCGGACCTTGCGCGTGTTGCGCTCTTCGGTACCTGCCGTCATTGGTTCACCATCCGTGTCGTTGGGGCGAGTTGTGAGGCGTAGCCGAACAACTCGGGAAGGGAGGAGGCCCTCCAAGGGCCGACGAGCGGCTCGGTGCTCATCGGTTCTCTCCGTCTTCGGCATCTGTGTCTTCGCCAACCGCGTCGCCGGCAATCGACATGGCCTCGGCCGCGGTGATCTCCCGGGCACGCGCCTCGGTGAGGCAGCGGGCGATCTCGCGCTTCACCTGCTTGATCCGCGCGGTGTTGGTGAGCTGACCCGTGGCGTTCTGGAACCGGAGGTTGAACAGCTCCTCGCGGGACTCCTGCAGCCGATTCAGCAGCGACTCGTCGTCGAGGTCGATCAGGACGTCGGCGGCCATCTACAGCGCCTCCTCACGGGTGACGAAGCGGGCGCGGACCGGCAGCTTCTGGATGGCGCGCTCGACGGCCTCGCGGGCCACGTCGTCGTCGGGGTAGGACAGCTCGAAGAGGATCCGGCCGGGACGGACCACGGCGACCCATGACTCGACGTTGCCCTTGCCCGAGCCCATGCGGGTCTCGGCCGGCTTCTGGGTGACCGGCTTGTCGGGGAAGATGTTGATCCACACCTTGCCGCCACGGCGGGTGCGCCGGGTCATGGCGATGCGGGCAGCCTCGATCTGACGAGCGGTGATCCATCCGGGCTCGAGGGCCTGGATGCCGTACTCGCCGAAGGAGACCTCGGTGCCGCCCTTGGCGTAGCCCTTGGTGCGGCCTCGATGGTGCTTGCGGTGCTTGACCTTCTTGGGCATCAGCATGACGGCGCTCCTACTCCTGCCCGTCCCGGAAGTGCGGCGCCTCGTGCCGCTCCTTGGTCTGACGCTCGATCTCCTCTTCCTCGGCGAGGAGACGCTCGAGCTCGGGATCGGCTTCCTTGATCAACGGTTCGACCGCGGGCTGCTCGGCAGTCGACTCACCGGCCTCGGCGGACTCGCCGGCCTCACCGGACTCGGCGGTCGCGGCGCTCGCCTGCTGTTCGGGTGCGGGCTCACTGGCCCCTTCGGCCTCGGCGGCGGCGCGACGAGCGGCGGAGGACACGACCGGCTTGGCCGGCTGACCACCGGAGGTCTCGCCGACGGCCATGGCGGCCTCACGGTTGATCTTGTCGTCGAACGCGACCTTGTAGGGCAGGATCTCGCCCTTGTAGATCCAGACCTTCACGCCGATCCGGCCCGCGGAGGTCTTGGCCTCGCGGAAGCCGTAGTCGATGTCGGCGCGCAGGGTGTGCAGGGGCACACGGCCCTCGCGGTACCACTCGGTGCGGCTCATCTCGGCGCCGCCGAGGCGACCCGAGCACTGGACCCGGATGCCCTGGGCGCCGGCCTTCTGGGCCGACTGCACGGCCCGCTTCATGGCCCGGCGGAACGCGACGCGTCCGGCGAGCTGGTCGGCGACGCCCTGGGCGATGAGGGCGGCGTCGAGCTCGGGCTGCTTGATCTCGACGACGTTGAGCTGGACCTTGGCGTTGCCCGAGATCTTGGTCAGTCCGGCACGGAGACGGTCGGCCTCGGAGCCCTTGCGGCCGATGACGATGCCCGGACGGGCGGTGTGCACGTCGACACGCAGCTTCTCGCGCGTGCGCTCGATCTCGATGCGACTGATGGCCGCGTGCGGCAGCTCGCCCATGAGGAAGTCGCGGATCTGCGAGTCCTCGATCACGAGCTCCTTGTACTCCTCGCCGTCGGCGAACCAACGGCTCTTCCACTCGGTGGTGATCCCGAGCCGGAAGCCATAGGGGTGGATCTTCTGTCCCATTACGCGTCTCCTGCAGGATCGTCGGCGTCGCCGTCGTCGGACGCCTCGCTGGCGTTCGGCTGGGATGCTTCCTCAGAGGTCTCGCCAGCGTCGTCCTGGCTCTCGTCTGCGCTGTCGGCTTCGGCGGCGTCGATGGCCTCGTCGGCGATCTCGGCCGCCGCGGCCTGCGGATCGACGATGCCCTCGGCCTCGGCGGTCTCGGCCGTGCTGTCGAGGTCAGGGTCGTCGTGATCGTGATCGTGGTCGTCAGCCTCCTGGGAGGCGGCGACGCGGGCGGCGCGGGTGGCAGCCTCCTGGCCCCGGCGGCGGGCGGCACGACTGCCGGGGATGGCCTCGCGCTTGGCCTGCTCGCGGGCGAGCATGTCGCCCGACATCGGGCTCACGATGATCGTGATGTGGCAGGTGCGCTTGCGGATGCGGGTGGCCCGGCCGCGGGCACGGGGCCGGAACCGGTAGAGGGTGCGGCCCTCATCGGCGTAGCACGCCGAGACGTAGAGGATCTCGGGATCGATCTCGTCGTTGTGCTCGGCGTTGGCCACGGCCGAGTCGAGACACTTGCCCACGACCTCGGCAGCGGCGCGCTCGGTGTAGGTGAGGATGTCGGTGGCTTCGTCGACCGACTTGTTGCGGATGAGGTCGAGCACGACGCGGGCCTTGGTGGCCGACATGCGGACGTGCTTGACCTGGGCACGGGTGCCGGGACGCTCGTTGGTCTTGGTGGCGGCCATCTCGTTCACCGCCTCGCCGCGCGTTCCATGCCGGCGTGGAACTTGAAGACCTTGGTGGGCGCGAACTCGCCGAGCTTGTGGCCGACCATGGCCTCGGTGACGTACACCGGCACGTGCTTGCGGCCGTCGTGGACGGCGAGGGTGTGCCCGACCATGTCGGGGATGATCGTCGACCGACGCGACCAGGTCTTGATGACCTTCTTCTCGTTGTTGTCGTTGAGCTCGTCGACCTTCTTCAGGAGGTGGTCGTCGACGAACGGGCCCTTCTTGAGTGAACGGGGCATCGGGGCTCCTAGCGGCGCGAACCGCGGGTGCGGCGGCGTCGGACGATCATGTCGTTGGACTTCTTCTTCTTGTCGCGGGTGCGGCCCTCGGGCTTGCCCCACGGAGACGTCGGATGGCGGCCGCCGGAGGTCCGGCCCTCGCCACCACCGTGGGGGTGGTCGACGGGGTTCATGACCACGCCTCGGGACTGGGGGCGAACGCCCTTCCAGCGGTTGCGGCCGGCCTTGCCGATCTTGATGAGATCGGCCTCGGCATAGCCGACCTCGCCGATGGTGGCCCGGCAGTCGATGGGCACCCGGCGCATCTCCGAGGACGGCAGCCGCACCGTGGCGTGGTTGCCCTCCTTGGCCGAGACCTGGATGGCGGTGCCGGCCGAGCGGCCGAGCTTGGCGCCGCCGCCGGGCTGGAGCTCGACGTTGTGCACCACGGTGCCGACCGGGATGTAGCGGAGCTCGAGGGCGTTGCCCGGTGCGATCTCCGAGCCCTGGCCGGACATGACACGATCGCCGACCTGCACGCCCTTCGGGGCGATGATGTAGCTCTTGGTGCCGTCGACGTAGTGGAGCAGCAGGATCCGGCAGTTGCGGCTGGGGTCGTACTCGACCGCGACGACCTTGGCCTCGACACCGTCCTTGGTCCGACGGAAGTCGACCGTGCGGTAGCGCTGCTTGTGGCCCCCGCCGCGGTGGCGGGCGGTCATCCGGCCGTCGTCGTTGCGTCCACCGGTGCTGGTCTTCTTGGCCAGCAGGCTCTTCTCCGGCTCGCTCTTGGTGATCTCGGAGAAGTCGCCGACGGTCTGGAAGCGGCGGGCCGGGCTGGAGGGCTTGCGCTTGCGAACAGCCATGATCAGACCCCCTCGAAGAGGTCGATGGAGTCATCGCCATGAAGGGTGACGATGGCTCGCTTGGTGGTCGGGCGGGCGTGGAAGGCACCGGTGCGCCGGTTGCGCATCCGCTTGCCCTTGCGGACGAGGGTGTTCACCTTGAGCACCCGCACCCCGAAGATCTCCTCGACGGCCTGGCGAACCTGGGTCTTGTTGGCCCCGGGGTGGACGCGGAAGGTGTAGACGTTCTCCTCGATGAGGTCGTAGCTCTTCTCGGAGATGACGGGTTCGATGATGACGCTCCGAGGATCCATCAGGAAGCGACCTCCTCGGTCACGGGCGCGGGATCGGCCGGAGCGCTGGTGGGCACGGTGTCGGTGGTGAACACGACCCAGTCGCTCACGAGCACGTCGTGGGCGTTGAGCTCGCCCGGATGCAGGACGTGGACCCGGGGCAGGTTGCGCAGGCTGAGCTGGGTGGTGGTGTCGTCGCGGTCGACCACGGCCAGGACCCGGCCGTCGGCGCCGAGGGTCTCGAGCGCGGTACGAGCCGCCTTGGTCGACGGGGCGTCGAGGCCCCACGAGTCGAGGACGATCATCCGCTCGGAGCTGAACCGGTCGGACAGCGCCGACCGCAACGCCAGGCGGACCATCTTCTTGGGGGTCCGCTGGGCGTAGGAGCGGGGCTTGGGGCCGAGGGCGATGCCGCCGCCGCGCCACTGGGGCGCGCGGATCGATCCCTGACGGGCCCGGCCGGTGCCCTTCTGATTCCACGGCTTGGCGCCGCCGCCGCGCACCTCGGCGCGGGTCTTGGTCGACTGGGTGCCGGCCCGTCGGGCCGCGAGTTGGGCGGTGACCACCTGGTGCATCACCGACACGTTCGGCTCGATGCCGAAGATCGCGTCGTCGAGGTCGTGGGAGCCGACACTGCTGCCAGCGGTGTTCTTGACGTCGATGGTCGCCATCAGACCTTCACCCCTGCCTTCACGGCATCGCGGATGAGCACGGTCGAGTTCTTGGGCCCGGGGACCGAGCCCCGCACGAGCACGAGCTCACGCTCGGCGTCGGCCTCGACCACGGTGAGGTTGAGGGTCGTGACCCGTTCGTTTCCGGAACGACCGGGCATGAGCTTGCCGCGGAACACTCGAGACGGCGTGGCGGCCCCGCCGATCGCGCCGGGCTTGCGGTGGATCTTGTGGGCGCCGTGGCTGCTCGGCCCGCCGCTGAACCCGTGGCGCTTCATGGCACCGGTGAAGCCTTTGCCCTTCGACACACCGGTGACATCGACGAGATCGCCCGCCTCGAAGACGTCGGCGGCGATGCTCTGGCCGACCTCGTACTCGGTGACGTCGTCGAGGCGCAGCTCGACGAGCTCGACCCCGGCGTCGACGCCGGCAGCGGAGAAGTGGCCCGCTTCCGGCATGGTGAGCTTGCGCGGGTCGCGCTGGCCGAAGGTGACCTGCAGGGCGCTGTACCCGTCCCGCTCGGGGGTCTTGATCTGGACGACACGGCAAGGCTGGACGCGCAGGACCGTGACCGGGACGATCTGCCCGTCCTCGTTCCAGACCTGCGTCATTCCCACCTTGGTGGCGACGATGGATTTCGTGGCCATGTCGGCGTGTCCTTCTTCACGCGAGCGCTCCGCAGGGCACGAGGGCCCAGCGGAGCGCTGGTTTCAGTTGTGCCGCACGGTTCCCGAGCCGGTGTGGGCCGGGCCTGCGCGGGCCTCGATTGCAGAATCAACGCTCCCGGGTCAGTGGCCCGGGGCACGAAGATGAAACGATAGCGGGATCCGGTGAAAACGTCCAATGCGACACGGTCGTGGGCCTCGGTGGGCACCGTGGCCCGTCGCGCACCTCCCGGATCGACCCGGATCGTCACCATATCGAGACGAATCGTCACATCGATGCAACCCGTCCACAATCTGGGCTCGCCATGGTGGGGCCATGGTCATCGACGGCACATCCGAACACGTGCACATGGAGGGCATGGCGGCTGATCACCCCGAGTGGACGGTCGACCGCCGGGCGGACACCTTCGACGCCGATGCCCTCGAGCGAGCCATGCTCGAGGCACGTCGGTCGGCCTATTCCGAACTGGCCGATCTCGACGCCGCGTAGCTCGCCGCCCACCTGGCGCCCCGAGATGCCCGACCCCCGGGGGGAGGTCGGGCATCTTTTGGTCCGGGCGGTCGAGCGCCCACACTGAACGCGTGCGCCTGATCGCGATCGACCTCGGCGACGCAGACCCGGAGCTGGTGGCCGACCGGTGCTGGCAGGCCGGCGCCGCCGGCATCTGGGAGCGCGACGACGCGCTGCGGGTCGGGGTCGAGGACGAGGTCCTGGCGGACTTCCTCGCGGCCGTGACCGACCTCGACCCGGCCGAGGTGACCGAGGTCGAGGCGGTCGAGCTCGCCGGCCAGGCGGTCACGGTCCCGATGCAGGGCCGGGACGTCGAGCTGTGGGTGCCGCCCACCGTGTTCGGCGACGGCTCCCACCCGACCACGACCACCTGCCTCGAGCTGCTCGACGGTCTGGTCGCGCCGGGCGACGACGTCCTCGACGTCGGCTGCGGCTCGGGTGCGTTGGCAATCGCCGCCGCCCTGGCCGGCGGGGTGGTGACGGCCATCGACATCGACGAGGCCGCGGTCCAGGCAACCCATGACAACGCCGTCCGCAACGACGTGGCGCTCACCGTCTCGTCCACCCCGCTGGCCGACATCGTCGCCGACTTCGACGTGGTCATCGCCAACCTCACTGCGGGAGCCGTATCACCGCTGCTCGGTGACCTGCGCCGGCGCACGCGCCCCGGCGGTCACCTGATCGTGTCGGGCCTGCTTCACGACCAGTGGCCCGACGTCCGCGACGAGCTCGGCGGCGACGTGGTCGACGAACGCGAGGCCGACGGCTGGCTGACCGCCCTCCTCCACATGCCGTGACCGCAGTTCGCAGCAGCAGCGGCCCAGCGGGGAGTTGTGAGGCGCAGCCGAACAACTCCAGAAGCGAGGAGGCCCGCCAGGGCCGACGAGCGGCTAGATCTGCTGGATCTTGATCTCGATGTCGACGCCGGCCGGCAGTTCGATGCGCTGGAGCGAATCGACCGTCTTGGCCGTGGGCTCGAGGATGTCGAGCAGCCGCTTGTGGATCCGCATCTCGAAGTGCTCGCGGCTGTCCTTGTCCTTGTGCGGCGAGCGGATGACGGTGAAGCGGTGCTTCTCGGTGGGCAACGGGATCGGGCCCCGGACGACGGCCTGGGTACGGGTCACGGTCTCGACGATCTTCTTCGTCGAGGTGTCGATGACCTCGTGGTCGTACGCCTTCAGGCGGATGCGGATCTTCTGCTTGTCGGCCATGACGACGGTGGGACCTTCTGTCTCGGGACTCGATTGTCAAATTGCCTGCGAACCCGGCGGGTTCGCCGTGCGCGGACGAGGCGCCGGCACGAGCTCCACACGCTACTCGCGACCGACGCCTCGGCCAATTGCGGGGAGACGAATGCGGAGCTTGCGGAGCATTCGTCAACGACCCCGGAGCTCGCCGTGCGAGCGCAGGGTTCGCGGCTACTGCAGGATCTTGGTGACGCGGCCGGCGCCGACGGTGCGGCCACCCTCACGGATCGCGAACCGCAACCCCTCGTCCATCGCGATCGGCGCGATCAACTCCACCGTCATGTCCGTGTTGTCACCCGGCATGCACATCTCCGTGCCCTCGGGCAACTCGATCGACCCGGTGATGTCCGTCGTCCGGAAGAAGAACTGCGGCCGATAGTTCGAAAAGAACGGCTTGTGCCGGCCACCCTCATCCTTGGTCAGGATGTACACCGTCGCCTCGAAGCTCGTGTGCGGCGTGATGCTGCCCGGTGCGCACAACACCTGGCCACGCTCCACCCCGTCCTTTTCGATCCCACGAAGCAACGCACCGATGTTGTCCCCCGCCTGACCCTCATCGAGGATCTTGCGGAACATCTCCACACCCGTACACGTCGTCTTCGTCGTGTTCCGGATCCCCACGATCTCGATGTCATCACCAACGTGGATCACACCCTGCTCCACCTTGCCGGTCACCACCGTGCCCCGACCCTGAATCGAGAACACATCCTCGATCGGCATCAAGAACGGCTTGTCCAGATCACGCTCCGGCTCCGGCACGAACTCATCCACCGACCGCATCAGCTCCATCACCTGATCACCAGCAGCCTCATCACCCTCCAACGCCTGCAACGCCGAGACCGCCACCACCGGCACATCGTCCCCATCGAAATCCTGGTCAGACAGAAGCTCACGCACCTCCATCTCCACCAACTCCAACAACTCCTCGTCATCGACCATGTCCACCTTGTTCAAGGCAACCACGATCGCCGGCACCCCCACCTGACGAGCAAGAAGCACATGCTCACGCGTCTGCGGCATCGGACCATCCGTGGCCGCCACCACCAGAATCGCCCCATCCACCTGCGCCGCACCCGTGATCATGTTCTTGATGTAATCCGCATGCCCCGGCATATCCACATGCGCATAATGCCGACCCTCGGACTCATACTCGATATGAGCCACATTGATCGTGATCCCCCGCTCCTTCTCCTCCGGCGCCTTGTCGATCAAATCAAACGACGTCGCGTTGTTCCCCTCGACACGCTCCGACAACACCCGAGAAATCGCCGCCGTCAACGTCGTCTTCCCATGATCGATATGCCCCATCGTCCCGATATTGACGTGCGGCTTGGACCGATCGAACTTCTCCTTGGCCATGGTGTTGCCTTTCTGAGGTGTCTTGCTTGAGAAACGGTTGGGTAGGTCTTGTCTGGAGCGGCACCGATGCGGAGCATCGGTCGGAGAACCCGCCAGGCCCCGCAGGGCCTGGCGGTTCTATTCCCCGTGGATGCGCTTGACGATCTCGTCCTGCACGCTGGTGGGGCACTGCTGGTACGAGTCGAAGTGCATGGTGTACTGGGCACGACCCTGGGTCTTGGACCGCAGGTCGCCGACGTAGCCGAACATCTCCGACAGCGGGACCTCGGCGTTGATCACCTGGGCCTGGCCACGCTGATCCATGCCGCCGACCTGGCCGCGGCGGGCGTTGAGGTCGCCGATGACGTCGCCCATGTAGTCCTCGGGGGTGACGACCTCGACCCGCATGATCGGCTCGAGGATCGCCGGCTTCGCCTTCCGGGCGGCCTCCTTGTAGGCCATGGTGGCGGCGATCTTGAACGCCATCTCCGAGGAGTCGACGTCGTGGAACTTGCCGTCGACGAGGATGGCCCGCACGTCGACGGTGGGGAACCCGGCCAGGACCCCGGACTCGAGGCTGGCCTGGATGCCTTCGTCGACCGAGGGGATGTACTCCTTGGGGATACGACCACCGGTGATCTGGTCGATGAACTCGTAGCCGCCCCCGGGTCCGGTGGGCTCGAGGGTGATCTGCACCTCGGCGAACTGACCGGAACCGCCGGTCTGCTTCTTGTGGGTGTACTTGTACTTCTCGACCGTCTGGGTGATGGTCTCGCGGTAGGCGACCTGGGGCTTGCCGACGGTGGCGTCGACGCGGAACTCGCGGAGCATCCGGTCGATGATCACCTCGAGGTGGAGCTCGCCCATGCCGGCGATGATCGTCTGACCCGTTTCCTCGTCGGTGTTGACGGTGAAGGTCGGGTCTTCCTCGGCCAGGGCCTGGAGGGCCTTGCCCATCTTCTCCTGGTCGGCCTTGGTCTTGGGCTCGACCGCGACGCGGATGACCGGGGTCGGGAACTCGAGGGTCTCGAGCACGATCGGGTCGTCCGGTGAGCAGATGGTGTCGCCGGTGCGGGTGTCCTTCATGCCGATGCCGGCGACGATCTCACCGGAGAAGATCCGCTCGCGGTCCTCGCGGGAGTTGGCGTGCATCTGCAGCAGGCGACCGAGGCGCTCCTTGTTGCCGGAGCGCACGTTGAGGACGGTGTCGCCCTTCTCGAGCATGCCCGAGTAGACCCGCAGGAACGTGAGCTTGCCCACGTGCGGGTCGGTCATGATCTTGAACGCCAGCGCCGAGAACGGCGCGTCGTCGGTGAGCTCGCGGGTGAGCTCCTCGTCCTCCTTGAGCGTCAGGCCGTTGACCGGGGGAAGATCGGCCGGGCTCGGGAGGTAGCGGACGACGGCGTCGAGCAGGGGCTGGACGCCCTTGTTCTTGAACGCGGTGCCGAGCAGGATCGGCACGATGTCGTTGGCGATGGTCGCCTTGCGGATGCCGGCGTGGAGCTCGTCCTCGGTGATCTCCTCGTCGTCGAGGAACTTCTCCATGAGGTCGTCGTCGTGGGTGGCCACCGTCTCGACGAGCTCGGCCCGCCACTCCTCGGCCTGGGCCTCGAGGTCGTCGGGGATCTCCTCGATCTCCCACGTGGCGCCGAGATCCTCGCCCTTCCAGACGAGGGCCTTCATGGTGATGAGGTCGACCACACCGGCGAAGTCGGCCTCGTAGCCGATGGGCAGCTGCAGGGTGGCGGTGGTGCAGCCGAGCCGGTCCTTGATCGAGTCGAGGGCGTCGAAGAAGTTGGCGCCCATACGATCCATCTTGTTGACGAAGCACATGCGGGGGACGCCGTACTTGTCGGCCTGACCCCACACGGTCTCGGTCTGGGGCTCGACGCCGGCGACGCCGTCGAACACCGCCACGGCGCCGTCGAGCACGCGCAGCGAGCGCTCGACCTCGACGGTGAAGTCGACGTGGCCGGGGGTGTCGATGATGTTGATGGTGTGGTCGTTCCACACGCAGGTGGTGGCGGCGGAGGTGATGGTGATCCCCCGCTCCTGCTCCTGCTCCATCCAGTCCATCACGGCGTTGCCTTCGTGGACCTCGCCGATCTTGTAGTTGCGGCCCGTGTAGTAGAGGATCCGCTCGGTCGTCGTGGTCTTGCCGGCGTCGATGTGCGCCATGATCCCGATGTTTCGGAACTTGCTGATCGGATTGCTGCGCTTGTCAGACATTGCTGTGTCTCTCGGCTGGAGGGTCTCTCAGATGAAAACGACCGGCCCGTTCCCTGGGGCAGGACCCGATCGGTCCGGGCCGTGGCGACCCGCGGCGTGGTTGACGGGCGGGGCTACCAGCGGTAGTGGGCGAAGGCCTTGTTGGAGTCGGCCATCTTGTGCATGTCCTCGCGGCGCTTGACCGCGGCCCCGAGCCCGTTGGAGGCGTCGAGGATCTCGTTGGCGAGGCGATCGGCCATCGACCGTTCGCGACGTTCGCGGGAATAGGTGACGAGCCAACGTATGGCCAGCGTGGTGGCCCGGCGGGGCCGGACCTCGACGGGTACCTGGTAGGTGGCGCCACCGACGCGGCGGCTCTTGACCTCGAGCTGGGGCTTGATGTTCTCCAACGCGCGCTTGAGCGTCGACACCGGCTCGGCGCCGGTCTTGTTCTCGACGATGCTCATCGCGTCGTAGACGATGCGCTCGGCGGTGGAACGCTTGCCCGCCTGCAGGATCTTGTTGGTCAGCTGCGTGACGAGCGTGGAGTCGTAGATGGCGTCGGGCTTGATCTCGCGACGCGGTGCGGGTCCCTTGCGAGGCATCTCAGGCGTCCTTCTTCGCGCCGTAGCGGCTACGGGCCTGCTTGCGGTCACGGACGCCCGAGGTGTCGAGCGAACCGCGGATGATCTTGTAGCGGACGCCCGGCACGTCCTTCACACGGCCACCACGCACGAGCACGATGGAGTGCTCCTGCAGGTTGTGGCCCTCGCCGGGGATGTAGGCGGTGACCTCGATGCCCGACGTGAGCCGGACACGAGCCACCTTGCGCAACGCCGAGTTCGGCTTCTTCGGCGTCACCGTGAACACGCGCGTGCACACACCGCGGCGCTGCGGAGCGCCCTTGAGGGCGGGCGTCTTCGCCTTGGTGATCTTGGACTGCCGGCCGTTGCGGACCAGCTGTTGAATTGTGGGCACGGGTGTCCTCTAGGTACTGCGTTGCGGGTGCGAACGGATGGTCAGGCCAGTGCCGGCAGGGCGCGCTTGACCGACCTGGCATGCTACGGCTCCCCCTCGCAGCGGCACAACCTGAGGGACCCGGGGACCGCCACATGCCAGCATGCCACCCATGCCCGCGACCACGCTGCACACCGCCGACGGGGTGGCCACCATCACCCTGGCCGACCCCGACAACCGCAATGCGCTGTCGACCTCGCTGGTCGGTTCGCTCGCCGAGCACCTGGCCGCGGCCCGGGCCGACGACGACGTCCGGGCCGTCGTGCTCACCAACGAAGGCAACACCTTCTGCGCCGGCGCCGACCTCAAGGCCGAACCCGGCGACCAGACCGGCGGGGTCGTGCCGGTGTTCGAGGCCATCCTCGACTCGCCCACGCCGGTGATCGGCCGCGTGGCCGGTCACTGCATGGGCGGCGGGGTGGGCCTGGCGGCCGCGTGCGACATCTCGGTCATCACCGAGGACGCCGAGGTCGGCTTCACCGAGGTCCGCATCGGCGCCGCGCCCGCGATGATCTCGGTGATCGTGCTGCCCAAGCTCCGCCGGGCCGACGCGCTCGAGCTGTTCCTGTCGGGCGAGCGGATCAGCGCGGCCCGGGCCGTCGATGTCGGCCTGTTCAACCAGGCCACGCCGACCGAGGGCCTCGACGCGGCGGTCGACGAAGTGATCGCCAAAGTCGTGCGGGGCGGGCCGAATGCGCTGGCGGCCAGCAAGCGCCTCATCCGTGAGGTGCCCGAGCTCGACCGCGACGCCGCCTTCGCCATGACCCAGGAGCTGTCGGCTGGGTTGTTCGCCGCCGAGGAGGCCCAGCAGGGCATCGCCGCGTTCCGCGAGAAGCGGAGCGCCCCCTGGGTCCCGTGACGCGACGAGGGCCCCGCCGGAGCGGGACCCTCGTCCGTGGTTTCGGCGGCGAGTTGTGAGGCCCCAACGAAAGCGATTCGGGCTTCGAGTCGTGAGGCCCCGCCGAACAACTCGGGGATCTGAGCTCGCTCCGCGAGCGAAGATCACCCGGCCTGTTCGCCGCCCGGGGTGGGGAGGTCGATCACGTCGGCACCGCCGGTCTGGGACTCGAACGCCCCGGCGAGCGACGCCGCCAGCTCCTCGTCCTCGGTGTCGGAGCTCCAACCCTCCATCTGGCGGTACTCGGGGGCCTCGGTGTCGACGTCGCGATAGTCGCCGTGACCCGTACCTGCCGGGATGAGCTTGCCGATGATGATGTTCTCCTTGAGGCCGACGAGGCCGTCGGACTTGGACTCGATGGCGGCCTCGGTGAGGACACGGGTCGTCTCCTGGAAGGAGGCGGCCGACAGCCACGAGTCGGTCGACAGCGAGGCCTTCGTGATGCCCATGATCTCGTCACGGGCCTCGGCCGGGGTCTTGTCCTCGAGGATGAGCTGCTTGTTGGCCTCGGTGTAGCGACGGCGGTCGACCCGCTCGCCGGGAAGGAACGGCGAGTCGCCGCTCTCGTTGATGTGGACCCGCCGGGTCATCTGGCGCACGATCAGCTCGATGTGCTTGTCGTGGATCGACACGCCCTGGTCGCGGTACACCTTCTGGATCTCGTCGACCAGGTAGGTCTGCGTGTGGCGCAGGCCCTTGATCTCGAGCAGCTCCTTGGGGTCGCGGGGACCCTCGACGATGGCGTCGCCGGCGCGGATCTCCTGACCCTCCTCGACCTCGACGCGGGCGCCGACGGGGATCGGGAAGCTGGCTTCCTCGCCGTCGTCGGTGACCACGAGCACGGTCTTGCCGCGGCCCTCGTCCTCGAGGATGCGGACCGAACCCGACACGGTGGACAGGGTGGCCTTGCCCTTCGGGGTCCGAGCCTCGAACAGCTCGACCACGCGGGGCAGACCGCCGGCGATGTCGCCGCCGCTACCGGCCACACCACCGGTGTGGAACGTCCGCATCGTGAGCTGGGTGCCCGGCTCGCCGATGGACTGGGCGGCGATGACGCCCACGGCCTCGCCGCGCTCGATCTCACGACCGGTGGCCAGCGACATGCCGTAGGCCTGGCGCGAGATGCCCTGCTCGGAGTCGTCGGTGAGCGGGGACAGGACCCGGACCCGGTCGACGGCTTCGTCGGCGATCATCGTCTCCATCTGCTCCGTGGTGACCATGGTGCCCCGCTCGTAGGTCGAGATGCCGTTGGCGTCGGCCTCGCTGAGCGTGACGTCCTCGGCCAGGACCCGGCCGAGGAGCTTGTTCTCGATGTAGAACCGCTGGCCCGGCGTGTCGGGTTTGACGTTCTCGATCCAGATCGACCGGACGGGCGTGCCGGTGCGCTCGGCCCGGTCGAACGCGTCGTCGTCGTTGATGATGAGCTCCTGGGCCACGTCGACCAGGCGGCGGGTGAGATAGCCCGAGTCGGCGGTCCGCAGCGCGGTGTCGACCAGGCCCTTCCGGGCGCCCGGCGTGGCGATGAAGTACTCGAGCATGTCGAGGCCCTCGCGGAAGTTCGACTTGATCGGGCGGGGGATCATGTCGCCACGGGGGTTGGCCACCAGGCCACGCATGCCCGCGATCTGGCGGATCTGCATCATGTTCCCTCGGGCCCCGGAGTCGACCATCATGTCGATCGGGTTGAAGCGCTCGGCCTTGAGGCCGATCTCCATCTTGGCCCGGATCTCCTCGGTGGCGTTGGTCCAGATCTCGACTTCCTTCTGGCGGCGCTCACCGTCGGTGATGATGCCCCGCCGGAACTGGGTCTCGACCTTGTCGGCCTCGATCTCGTAGTGATCGAGGATGTCGCGCTTCTCCGCCGGCGTCTTGACGTCGTCGATGGACACCGTCAGCCCGGAGATCGTGGCGTACGAGTAGCAGAGATCCTTGATCCCGTCGAGGGCCCGGGCCACCTCGGCCTTGGAGTAGTTCTTGGCCAGCTCGTCGACGATGGCCGAGAGCTGCTTCTTGTCCATCTGCTCGTTGACGAAGCCGAAGCGCTCGGGCAGCACGTCGTTGAAGAGGACCCTGCCCGGCGTGGCGGTCTCCCAGATGGCCGTGCCGTCGTCGGCTCGGCCGACGCGGTACTGGATCTTGGCGTGGAGTGCGACCTCGCCGGCCTCGTGGGCCCGCCGGACGGTCTCGACGTCGCCGTAGGGCTGACCTTCGCCCTTCTCGCCGTCCATCAGGGCGGTGAGGTAGTAGGCGCCGATGACCATGTCCTGGGTCGGGGTCACGAGCGGGCGCCCGTTGGCCGGCGACAGGATGTTGTTGGCCGACAGCATGAGGACCCGAGCCTCGGCCTGGGCTTCGGCCGACAGGGGCAGGTGGACCGCCATCTGGTCGCCGTCGAAGTCGGCGTTGAAGGCGGTGCACACCAGCGGGTGGATCTGGATCGCCTTGCCCTCGACCAGCACCGGCTCGAAGGCCTGGATGCCGAGGCGGTGGAGCGTGGGCGCGCGGTTGAGCAGCACCGGGTGCTCCTGGATGACGTCCTCGAGCACGTCCCAGACCGGACTGCGCCGTCGCTCGACCATGCGCTTGGCCGACTTGATGTTCTGGGCCATCTCCCGGTCGACGAGCGCCTTCATCACGAACGGCTTGAACAGCTCGAGGGCCATCAGCTTGGGCAGCCCGCACTGGTGGAGGCGCAGCGTCGGGCCGACGACGATGACCGAACGGCCCGAGTAGTCGACGCGCTTGCCGAGCAGGTTCTGGCGGAACCGGCCCTGCTTGCCCTTGAGCATGTCGGACAGCGACTTGAGGGCGCGGTTGCCGGGCCCGGTGACGGGGCGACCGCGGCGGCCGTTGTCGAACAGGGCGTCGACGGCCTCCTGCAGCATCCGCTTCTCGTTGTTGACGATGATCTCGGGCGCACCGAGATCGAGCAGACGCTTGAGCCGGTTGTTGCGGTTGATGACCCGGCGGTACAGGTCGTTGAGGTCGGAGGTGGCGAAGCGGCCGCCGTCGAGCTGGACCATCGGGCGCAGCTCGGGCGGGATCACCGGGACGACCTCGAGGATCATGGCGCCGGGATCGTTGACCCGCTTCTCGTTCTCGTCGCGGCGGTTGAACGCGGCGACGATCTTGAGCCGCTTGATCGCCTTCTGCTTGCGCTGCTGGCTGAGCGGCTTCTGCCCCTCGGGCGGGTTGATCGCCCCGGTGAGCTGGACCTCTTCCTCGTCGAAGTCGATGCGGTCGATGAGGCGGGCGAGCGCGTCGGCGCCCATCCCACCCTCGAAGTAGTCGCCGTAGCGGTCGCTCAGCTCACGCCACAGCAGCTCGTCCTCGATGATCTTGCGGGAGTGGAGCTGCTTCAGCTCGTCGAAGGACCGCTGGAGCAGGTCGAGCTCGCTCTCGTACTGCTCGCGGATGATCTGGATGTCCTTCTCGGCCGCCTTGCGACGGGCATTGATGTCCTTGTCGGGCGCCCCGTCGTCCTCGAGCGCCTTGATCTCGCCTTCGAGCTCCTCGTAGCGGTCGGCGATCTCGAGCTCTCGCTCCTTTTCGATCTCCTCGCGCTCGGCCACCATCTCGGCTTCGATGTTGGGGAGATCGTCGTGGAGCTTCTCCTCGTCGACCCAGGTCACCAGGTTGGCCGCGAAGTAGATGACCTTCTCGAGCTGCTTGGCCTTGAGCTCCTCGCGGGCCTCGGTGCCCGAGAGCAGGTAGGCGAGCCACGACCGGGTGCCGCGCAGGTACCAGATGTGGACGACGGGGGCGGCCAACTCGATGTGGCCCATGCGCTCGCGCCGGACCTTGGAGCGGGTGACCTCGACACCGCAGCGCTCGCAGATGATGCCCTTGAAGCGGACGCGCTTGTACTTGCCACACGCACACTCGAAGTCCTTCTGCGGACCGAAGATCTTCTCGCAGAACAGGCCGTCCTTCTCGGGCTTGAGCGTGCGGTAGTTGATGGTCTCGGGCTTCTTGACCTCGCCGTTGGACCACATGCGGATCGACTCCGCCGTGGCCAGACCGATGCGGAGCTGGTCGAAGTTGTTGACGTCAAGCACGGTTTCGTTCCTCATTCGCTCGCTGGCGCTCGCTCTGTTCGAACGAGCCATCCGGGCGGCCTGCGGCCGCACTCACTTCTTGGTCGAGCTCACGACTGCGTCGAATCGCTCGACACCGAGGGGGCGCTTCGCTTGCCCCCTCGGGCTCCCCCCGAAGGGCGAAGCCATCAAATTCTCTGCCTACGACGTTCGTCTTCCTCATCTGTCCCCTTCTCGGGGCGGGACAGGTCGATGCCGAGCTCCTCCTGGGTCCGGTAGAGGTCCTCGTCGAGCTCGCGCATCTCGATCTCCTCGCCGGCGACCGAGAGCACCTCGACGTTGAGGCACAGGGCCTGCATCTCCTTGATGAGCACCTTGAAGGACTCGGGGATGCCGGGCTCGGGGATGTTCTCGCCCTTGACGATCGACTCGTAGACCTTGACCCGTCCCACGACGTCGTCGGACTTGATGGTGAGCAGCTCCTGGAGGCAGTAGGCGGAGCCGTAGGCCTCGAGGGCCCACACCTCCATCTCGCCGAAGCGCTGGCCACCGAACTGGGCCTTCCCGCCGAGGGGCTGCTGGGTGATCATCGAGTACGGGCCGGTGGACCGGGCGTGGATCTTGTCGTCCACCAGGTGGTGGAGCTTCAACATGTACACATAACCGGTGGTGATCGGGCTGTCGAAGGCCTGCCCGGTACGGCCGTTGTAGAGGATCTGCTTGCCGTCGCGGCCGATGAGCCGGTCGCCGTCGGGCGTCTCGGGGTGGATGTTCTCGAGCACCTTCTGGATCGTCGGGTGCCGGCCGGCGTCGTACTCCTCGTCCCACTTGGCGCCGTCGAACACCGGGGTGTCGACGAACACCGACGGCTCGGTGTTGGGCCGGGTGGTGGTCTCGAAGTTGTACGCGGGCGGTTCGCCCACGTCGCCGTCATCGGAGCTCCAACCCCACCGCGCCGCGTAGCCGAGGTGGGCCTCGAGCACCTGGCCCACGTTCATGCGGGACGGGACACCGAGGGGGCTGAGCAGGATGTCGACCGGGGTGCCGTCGGCCATGAAGGGCATGTCCTCCACCGGCAGGATCCGGCTGATGACGCCCTTGTTGCCGTGTCGGCCGGCGAGCTTGTCGCCGACCGAGATCTTGCGCTTCTGGCCGACGTAGACCCGCACGATCTGGTTGACGCCCGGGGGCAGCTCGTGGCCGTCGTCGCGGGAGACGACCTTGATGTCGATGACCTTGCCCTCTTCGCCGTGGGGCACCTTCAGCGACGTGTCGCGCACCTCGCGTGCCTTCTCGCCGAAGATGGCGCGGAGCAGACGCTCCTCCGGGGTCAGCTCGGTCTCGCCCTTGGGGGTCACCTTGCCGACCAGCACGTCGCCGGGGCCGACCTCGGCGCCGATGCGGATGATTCCCCGCTCGTCGAGGTCGCGGAGGACGTCCTCGGACAGGTTGGGGATGTCGCGGGTGATCTCCTCGGGACCGAGCTTGGTGTCGCGGGCGTCGATCTCGTGCTCGTGGATGTGGATCGAGGTGAGCACGTCGTCGCGGACGAGACGCTCCGAGAGGATGATCGCGTCCTCGAAGTTGTAGCCCTCCCACGGCATGAACGCCGCGAGCAGGTTCTTGCCGAGGGCGAGCTCGCCCATGTCGGTGGACGGGCCGTCGGCGATCAGGTCGCCCTTCTTGAACTTGTCGCCCGGCTGCACGCGGGCCCGCTGGTTGATGCAGGTGTCCTGGTTGGAGCGCTCGAACTTGAGCAGGTTGAAGACCTTGCGGCCCTCGTTCGCGAACTCCACGGTGATGTGGGTGCCGTCGGCCTCGATGCACTCGCCGTCGTCGCTGGCGATGATCGTGTCGGCGGCGTCGACGGCGCAGCGCGCCTCGATGCCGGTGCCGATGTAGGGAGCCTCGGCCCGCACGAGCGGGACGGCCTGACGCTGCATGTTGGCGCCCATCAGGGCCCGGTTGGCGTCGTCGTGCTCGAGGAACGGGATGAGCGCGGTGGCCACCGAGACGATCTGCTTCGGCGACACGTCCATCATCTGGACCTCGTCGCCCGGCACCGTGGCGATCTCGGTGGTGGCACCGAAGAAGACGTCGCGCTCGAGCATCAGCTTGAGCTCGCCCAGCGTGGCCGCCTGCGGCGACTTGCGCACCAGCACGCGATCGTTGGTGAAGGTGTTGTCGGGGTTCAGCTTGGCGTTGGCCTGGGCGACGACGAACTCCTCCTCCTCGTCGGCGGTGAGGTAGACGATCTCGTCGGTCACCTTGCCGTCGATCACCTTGCGGTACGGGCTCTGGATGAAGCCGAACTCGTTGACCTTGGCGAACGTGGCCAGGCCGCCGATGAGGCCGATGTTGGGACCCTCCGGCGTCTCGATCGGACACATCCGGCCGTAGTGGGAGAAGTGGACGTCGCGTACCTCGAAGCCGGCGCGCTCACGGGACAGGCCACCCGGGCCGAGCGCGTTGAGGCGCCGTCGGTGGGTCAGGCCCGACAACGGGTTGACCTGGTCCATGAACTGCGACAGCTGGGAGGTCCCGAAGAACTCCTTGATCGCCGCGACCACCGGACGGATGTTGATGAGCGTCTGGGGCGTGATGGCCTCGACGTCCTGGGTGGTCATGCGCTCGCGGACGACCCGCTCCATGCGCGACAGGCCGATGCGCACCTGGTTCTGGATGAGCTCGCCGACGCTGCGGATGCGGCGGTTGGCGAAGTGGTCCTGGTCGTCGAGTCGGTACCCGGGCTCGGCCTGCACGAGGTTCAGCAGGTAGGTCATCGCTGCGAGGACCTCGCAGCGGCTCAGCACCGGCTGGTCGTGGTCGGGGAGGTCGAGCTCGATCATCGGGAACCGCTCGGCGAGCCGCTCGAGCTCGGGGCCGAGCTTGCGGTTCAGCTTGTAGCGACCGACCCGGCTCAAGTCGTAGCGCCGGTTCTCGAAGAACGCGGTGCGGAAGTAGTTGCGGGCGGAGTCGAGGGTCGGCGGTTCGCCCGGCCGGGCCCGCTTGTAGATCTCGACCAGGGCCTCGTCGTGAGTGGGAGCGACGTCGCGCTCCTTCTCCCACTGGTCGGCGAGGAAGTCGAACTCCTCGACGAAGGCTTCCATGAAGCCGGGGGCGTTCTCTTCGTCGTAGCCGAGGGCCCGGAGCAGCACGAACAGGCTCAGGCGACGCTTTCGGGCCACGCGGGCGCCGGCGGTGACCGGCTTGCCCGGCTTCTGCTCGACGTCGAACTCGATCCACTCACCCCGGTACGGGTGGATGGTGCCCGTCACGAGCTGGTGCTTGGAGAGGTTGCGCAGCCGGAACCGCTCGCCGGGCTGGAAGATGACGCCGGGCGAACGGACGAGCTGGGACACGACGACACGCTCGGTGCCGTTGACGATGAAGGTGCCGCGTTCGGTCATCATCGGGAAGTCCCCCATGAAGACCGTCTGCTCCTTGATCTCGCCGGTGCCCGCGTTCATGAACCTGGCGCGCACGAAGATCGGCGCGGCGTAGGTCATGTCCTTTTCCTTGCACTCCTCGACGGAGAACTTCGGATAGGGCTTGAGATCTTCGTCGAAGGGGTCGAACTCCAGCTCGAGCTGGAGCTGCTCGCTGTAGTCCTTGATCGGGCTCATGTCCCGGAAGGTGTCAGCGAGGCCTTCCTCCAGGAACCACTGGAACGATTCGCTCTGGACCGCGATCAGGTCCGGAATCGGAAGGATTTCGTCGAGGTTCGCGAACGAATATCGCTCGCGGGAGCCAGCGGAGGTCACGGCGGTTGTACTCCTCAGTGGGCGAGGGCGACCAGAACGAGGTGGTCGGGCGCGACGATTCCCGGGGCTGGAGCATCAACGTTGCGTTGGCTGTGACCCGGACCGCACACGACCTCGTGCACACTAGGCCAACGCGCCTGACAGAGCAACCCGAGCGTCACCGATCAGAACCGACCGGCGGCGGATTGCTCTCGATTTCCCCTCTCCCGTATCTGGCTCGGGCGGACCCGAACGGTCGGGAGAGATCGCCTGAAAGGCTAAGCGGATCCCGCCGATCCGTCAAGGATTCGTGCTGTTGCTGCTCGCCTCAGGCTTGCCGGCGCGCTCCCGACGCCCAGCTGCTTCAGGTCTGCGAGCATGCGAACGCGGAAGTGCCGGCCCCGTGGGCCGGCACTTCGTCGACGTTCGGTTGCGCCGGGCTCCTACTTGAGCTCGACCTCGCCACCGGCACCTTCGATGGCCTCCTTGGCCTTCTCGGCGTCTTCCTTGGAGGCGTTCTCGATGACGGTCGAGGGGGCGCCGTCGACCAGCTCCTTGGCCTCCTTCAGGCCGAGGCTGGTGAGGGCACGCACCTCCTTGATGACGCCGATCTTCTTGTCGCCGGCGCTCTTGAGGACGACCTCGAACTCGTCCTGCTCCTCCTCGGCGGCGGCGTCGCCACCACCGGCGGCCGGGGCGGCCCCGGCCACGGCGACGGGGGCCGCGGCCTCCACGTCGAACTTCTCCTCGAAGTCCTTCAGCAGTTCGCTGAGCTCGAGGACGGACATGTTGGCGATGGCGTCGAGGATCTCGTCCTTGGTTGCAGCCATGGTTGGTTACTCCTGGTTCTCTTCATCGGAGTCCGCGGCCTCGGCTGCGGGCTCCTCGGTCTGGTCGGATTCGGGGGTGTCTTCGGTCGCGTCGACAGCCGGGGCTTCCTCGGCGGTGTCGCCGCTGGTCTCGGCCTCGTCGGCCGAGGTCTGCTCGCTCGGGGCCTCGTCCTCGGCGTCCTCGTCGGCGGGGGCATCGTCGGCCGGGGCCGGTGCTCCCCCCTGCTGGTCGATGAGGGCCTTGAGGCCGTAGGCGAAGTTCCGGGGCAGCGCCTGGAGCAGGCTGGCGAACTGCTGCATCGGGGCCTGCATGGCGCCGGCCAGCTTGGTGAGCAGCACATCGCGCGGCTCGACGTCGGCGAGGGCCTTGGTGTCGTCGGCGTCGAGCAGGCTGTCGCCGAGGATGCCACCCTTGAGGACCAGGGCGGGGTTGTCCTTGCCGAAGTCCTTGAGGGCCTTGGCCACATCGACGGCGTCGCCCGGGGTCCCATCAGGCTTGCGGCTGACGAACGCCAGCGCAGTCGGGCCGATGAGCAGGTCCTCGAGCTCGAGGCCGAGGTCGCGGACGGCGAGGCGGACGAGGGTGTTCTTGTACACCTTGAAGTCGCCGCCGGCATCACGCAGCGCGGTGCGCAGGTTGGCCAGCTGGGCCACGCTCAGCCCGCGGTACTCGGTGAGGATCGTGGCGCTCGTCGAATCGAGCCGCTCGCGCACCTCGTTCACCACCGCCACCTTCTCCGGGCGTGGATCGGTCGTGGTCATCGTGGGGGACACCTCCTTTGTCAGATCTCGGGGCTCGCACACGTGCAGAGCCGGCCAGGAGCCGGACACGGAAGTGTCGCCTCGTCGGGCGGGCCGCCCTCTCGGGTCGGCCCCTTCAGCTCGATGAGCACCGGATGTCTGCGGCGAGCGGTTCGGTTGTGAAGTCGATCAGACTACCGGTCGGCGAGAACCGGCTCCAAGCGGGGACGGTGTGAGGCACAGCCGAACACCGTCAACCTGAGGAGGCCGCTTCGCGGCCGACTCAGGCGGCGTCCTCGTCCTTGTCCTTGCGGAGGCGGGCCGGGTCGATGCGGATGCCCGGGCCCATGGTCGAGCTGACGCCGACCTTGCGGAAGTAGCGGCCCTTGGCGGAGGCGGGACGGACCCGCTGCAGCTCTTCGACGATGGCCCAGAAGTTGGTCTCGAGGGCGGGGGTGTCGAAGCTGGTCTTGCCGATGGGCACGTGGACGTTGCCATAGCGGTCGGTGCGGTACTCGACCTTGCCGCCCTTGAACTCCTCGACGGCCTTGGCGACGTCGGGGGTCACGGTGCCGGTCTTGGGGTTGGGCATGAGGCCGCGGGGACCGAGCACCCGGCCGAGCTTGCCGACGGTGGGCATCATGTCCGGGGTGGCGATGGCGACGTCGAAGTCGGTCATGCCGCCCTCGACGGCCTCGGCGAGGTCGTCGTCGCCGACGTGGTCGGCGCCGGCGTCCTCGGCGGCCATGGCTGCCTCACCCTGAGCGAACACGGCGACACGGACGTCCTTGCCCGTGCCGGAGGGCAGGGCGACCGTGCCGCGGACGATCTGGTCGGCCTTGCGGGGGTCGACACCGAGACGGGCGATGAAATCGACGGTCTCGTCGAACTTGGCACCGGCGATCGCCTTGCACAGCTCCAGCGCCTCGACCGGCGCGTGGTCGGCTTCTTCGTCGTAACGCTTCAGCGCGTCGGTGTACCGCTTGCCCTTGGCCATGACATCGTTCCTTTCGAACTCCCTGCGAACCCGTCGCTCGCGCCACCCCTTCGGGCTGGTTGGCGAGCTTCGGGCTTCGTTGACGAATGCGGCTCTGTCGGTCGCTGGGCGACCTCCGTCGCGTCGCATTCGTCTGTGGATGAGATGCGTCACTCCCGGCTAGGTCCTCCGGGAGGAGCGGCGGTGCTTCTATGTGACTTTGAGGCCCATGGAGCGGGCCGTACCCTCGACCTGCTTCTTGGCGGCCGCGAGGTCGTAGGCGTTGAGGTCGGGCATCTTGGTCTCGGCGATCTCGCTGATCTGGGCCGCGTTGACCGTGCCGACCTGCTCGGTGCCCGGGGCCTGGGCGCCCTTCTCGATCCCGGCCGCGGCCCGCAGGAGCACGGGCGTGGGCGGGGTCTTGGTGATGAAGGTGAAGCTCCGGTCCTCGAAGATCGTGATCTCGACCGGGATGATGGTGCCGCGCTGGGATTCGGTCTCGGCGTTGTAGGCCTTGCAGAAGTCCATGATGGCCACGCCGTGGGGACCGAGCGCGGTACCGACGGGCGGGGCCGGCGTGGCCTGGCCCGCGGGGATCTGGATCTTGACGACAGCCGCGACCTTTTTCTTGGCCATGTGACGACGTTCCTTCTACTGGTGAGATCGGAGCAGCCGACCATTCTGGCCGGACAGGGACGAGAACTTCCAACTCGACGATGTGAGAACCGGAACTCTGCGGGACTTCCTCCGGACGGCCCCGAGGGAGCCGCCAGGCGACCGCCCGACGCGACGTGACCAACAGCTCCGTGCCCACGGGAAGTTCCCGAAGCGTGCGAGGGAACTTCCTACAACTTGGCGACCTGGCTGAACTCCAGCTCGACCGGTGTCTCGCGGCCGAAGATGTTGACGAGCACCTTGACCTTGAGCTGCTCGGCGTTGAGCTCGATGACCTCGCCGGAGAAGTCGGCGAAGGGGCCGTCCTTGACCCGGACGGTCTCGCCCATCTCGTACTGCATGCGGGGCTTGATCTTGGCCGCGGCCACCTCGGTGTCCTCGTCCTTGGCGCCGAGGAAGTTCTCGACGTCCTTGCGCCGCAGCGGCGACGGCTTGGCCCCGGCGCCCACGAACCCGGTGACGCCGGGCGTGTTGCGGACGACGTACCAGCTGTCGTCGTCGAGGCGGCAGCGCACGAGCAGGTAGCCGGGGAACATCTTCTTCTGGACGACGACCCGCTTGCCGTTCTTGACCTCGACCACGTCCTCGAGGGGGATGGACACCTCGAAGATGCTGTCTTCCATGTTCATCGAGGCGGTACGGGCCTCGAGGTTGGACTTGACCTTCTTCTCATAGCCCGACTGGGTGTGGACCACGTACCACTTGCCGGGCCGGTCGTAGGGGCTGACGACGGGCTCGACCTCGTCCTCGGCGGGTTCGACGAGGTCCTCGGCCTGGACCACGCCGGGCTCGGGATCCTTCTCGTACTGGAGGCCACGGACGGCGGGGGAAGCCTCGCCGGCGGCCGGCTCGTCGCCGGGCGCGGGCTCGTCGGCCGTGGTCGCCTCGGACGACGACCCGTCGGTGGTGTCCCCGGCCTCCGAGGTCGCCTGCTCGTCGCTCGGCTCGGCGTTGTCGTCGGTGGTCTCGTCGGATGCGGTGTCGACGCCGGACACGGCGGACTCCTCTGCGTCGGCTTCGGTGGTGTGGTCGGCGGGGTCGCTCATCGTTCGAACAATCTCAGGACGGCCTCACCCAGGACGTAGTCGAGGGCGGCGATCATGGCGGTCAGCACCACGATGCCCAGCAGCACCACGACGGAGTAGTTGGCCACCTCGGTGCGGGACGGCCAGGCGACCTTTCGCAGCTCGCCGCGGACCTCGCGCAGGAACTGCACTGGCCCGGTGCGCTCGCCCTTGGGAGCGGGACCCGAGGACTGGCGCGGCTGACGGACCGGATCACCGGACTCGTCGAGCTGACCCTGCTTCTTGAGCAGCCGCTTCTGTTCTCGGTTCATGGCCATGGGCGTGGACCCCGTGGATGGGCTTCTGGGGAGCAGGGCAGGAGGGACTCGAACCCCCAACCGCCGGTTTTGGAGACCGGTGCTCTTCCAATTGAGCTACTGCCCTCGGCGGTTGTCAGAACCGTAGACGCTAGCGGTGACGGCCCGCGAAGGACGATTCAGCGGTCGGATGAACGACGTGGCGTGCCACCCGGGAAGTTGTGAGCCCCAGCGAACAACTTCAGAAGCGAGGAACTCCCGCAAGGGAGTGACGAGCGGCTCAGCCCACCAGTCTGAGGCGCTTGCCGCGGCTGGTGCGGCTCGCGAGGACGAGGGCGCCCGCCCCGGCGGCCGCGGTGGCGGCGGCGATCCCGCCGATGTAGGCGACGCGGCGCCCGTTGAGGGTGGCCCGGATGGCATGGCGTTCTCCGGCGTGCTCGAGGCCGGCGAGGATCTCGGGGAGCAGGCCCGGCGCGGGCTGGAGCACCTCGGTGCGCAGACTGCGCAGGGAGCGCAGCAGCTTGCGGTACTGGACGAGGTCGGCCTGGCACCGCAGGCACGTCTCGACGTGGGCCCGGGCCGGGTTGGACAGCACGATCCCCTCGGCGGCGTCGCTCAGATCGAGAGCGACGTCCTGGCAGCGCAGCTCCCGGACGTTTCGATCGGCACGGTCAACTCGCACGGTCGACCTCCCCCCGGCGCGGGAACAGGCGGTCCTTGAGCTGGAGGCGGGCCCGGTGGAGCCGGACCTTGGCCGCGGTCTCGCTGATGCCCAGTTCGGTGGCGATGTCCTCGTGGGGCAACTCGTAGACGTCTCGGAGCAGCACCACGGCCCGCAACTTGGGCGACAGCTCCTCGAGCGCCTCGGAGAGGTCGCTGCGCAGAGCCATGGCGTCGGCCTGGGCCACCGGGTCGCGGGCGAGATCGGTGTCCTCGACGGTGTCGGAGAGCTCGTCGTGACGGTGCTTCTGACGCTTGCCCATCAAGGTGTTGGCGCAGTTCGCGGTGATGCGGTACATCCACGTGGTGAACTGGGCGTCACCCCGGAACCGCTTCAGGCCTCGGTAGGCCCGCAGGTAGGCGTCCTGCGCCACGTCTCGCGCGTCCTCCTCGTTGCCGCAGAGGCGAAACGCCAAGGTGTACGTGTCGGCGTGCGTTCTCCGAACCAGCTCGTCGAACGCGGCACGATCGCCCTCCTGGGCCCGAGCCACCAGCTCGTCCATCTCGGTCGTCATCGCAGTCATTGGGACCCCCCGAGCACACGAGCGGTTACTTCACAGTACGCCGACGCGCCGAGGGCCGCTCCGTACGGAGCGGCCCTCGCTCAACGATCTGCCTCCTGCCGCCCTACTGCAGGATCTTGGTGACGCGGCCGGCGCCGACGGTGCGGCCACCCTCACGGATCGCGAACCGCAACCCCTCGTCCATCGCGATCGGCGCGATCAACTCCACCGTCATGTCCGTGTTGTCACCCGGCATGCACATCTCCGTGCCCTCGGGCAACTCGATCGACCCGGTGATGTCCGTCGTCCGGAAGAAGAACTGCGGCCGATAGTTCGAAAAGAACGGCTTGTGCCGGCCACCCTCATCCTTGGTCAGGATGTACACCGTCGCCTCGAAGCTCGTGTGCGGCGTGATGCTGCCCGGTGCGCACAACACCTGGCCACGCTCCACCCCGTCCTTTTCGATCCCACGAAGCAACGCACCGATGTTGTCGCCCGCCTGGCCCTCATCGAGCAACTTGCGGAACATCTCCACACCCGTACACGTCGTCTTCGTCGTGTTCCGGATCCCCACGATCTCGATGTCATCACCAACGTGGATCACACCCTGCTCCACCTTGCCGGTCACCACCGTGCCCCGACCCTGAATCGAGAACACATCCTCGATCGGCATCAAGAACGGCTTGTCCAGATCACGCTCCGGCTCCGGCACGAACTCATCCACCGACCGCATCAGCTCCATCACCTGATCACCAGCAGCCTCATCACCCTCCAACGCCTGCAACGCCGAGACCGCCACCACCGGCACATCGTCCCCATCGAAATCCTGGTCAGACAGAAGCTCACGCACCTCCATCTCCACCAACTCCAACAACTCCTCGTCATCGACCATGTCCACCTTGTTCAAGGCAACCACGATCGCCGGCACCCCCACCTGACGAGCAAGAAGCACATGCTCACGCGTCTGCGGCATCGGACCATCCGTGGCCGCCACCACCAGAATCGCCCCATCCACCTGCGCCGCACCCGTGATCATGTTCTTGATGTAATCCGCATGCCCCGGCATATCCACATGCGCATAATGCCGACCCTCGGACTCATACTCGATATGAGCCACATTGATCGTGATCCCCCGCTCCTTCTCCTCCGGCGCCTTGTCGATCAAATCAAACGACGTCGCGTTGTTCCCCTCGACACGCTCCGACAACACCCGAGAAATCGCCGCCGTCAACGTCGTCTTCCCATGATCGATATGCCCCATCGTCCCGATATTGACGTGCGGCTTGGACCGATCGAACTTCTCCTTGGCCATGGTGTTGCCTTTCGCGTGTGCTTGCGTGATTGCGGATGGACCGACGGGACCGACGAGCGTACTGAAGCCGGTTCCGACGGTCCATGGGGGCGGAGCCCCCGGCATGTGGGGAACACGGGGCGAACGCCCCGTGCGAGTGGCGACGGGCGGAATCGAACCGCCGACACCGCGATTATGAGCCGCGTGCTCTAACCAACTGAGCTACGTCGCCGCGTGGACTTGGATTGGGTATCACCCTCCCACCGGGCTGGCGGGATGGCGACGCCGAGCCCCGTGTCGGAATCGAACCGACGACACCAGCCTTACCATGGCTGTGCTCTGCCGACTGAGCTAACGGGGCGTGCGCTGAACCGGCGCGAGCCGGTCGGGGTGCGGCGGGTGAGTCTACGCAGCGCCCTTCGCGCCACAAAGACCGATGGCCGCCACCGGGGCGGTGCTCGGTCTCTCAAGACGCGATGCGCTTGTGCCGATAGCTCAGTCGTGCACCTCGAACGCCTCGTCCTCGACTCGGGCGACCAGTCCTTCGCGACCGAGTTCCACCCGAAGTTCACCGTCATCGGTGGCCTCGACCGGGCGGCCCGCATCGCCCTGGCCGGCGAGATCGTCGACTCCCTGGCCGGCGACAAGCCCGGTGTGCACCTCGAGGTGCAGTCGTCGGGACGCTCGCTGACGGTGTTCCGACCCAGTGGCGGACGCCATCGGGTCATCGACACCGACGCCGTGGCCGACGTGACCCGGCAACATCTCGGCGCCGACGGCAGCGTCGACCTGTTCGCTGCCCTCGGCGTGGACCGCGCCCTGGCCCAGCGGACCATCCGCGTGACCCGGGACGACATCGTGCTGCGGGGCGCGACCGACGAGTTGGTCAACCGGCTCGCCAGCGCCGACCAGGAGGTGCTGTGGGAGGCGGCGATGCGACTCAAGTCCGCGGACGCGCTGCTCGAGCACGTGTCGGAGGCCTCCGGAGCCTCGCCCACCGACGTCGCGCTGATGGACGAGGTCGAGTCGAGGCACGAGGAGCTCGTGGCGGCCACCAGGTCCTACGACCGCGTGCGGCTGATCAGCCTGACCATCGCCGATCTCGGGGCCATCGCCGGCCTGACGATGGCACTCGACCGGGGCGCGATGTCGGGACTCCCGTTCCTCGCCGTGGCGATCATGGGCGTGATCCTCGCCCTCTACTACCGGCGCAACGTGAAGTTGGCCGAGCACGCCGAGCGTGAGGTGCTGTCGGGCGCGGGTGCCGACGACTACGCCTCCTTCCACGTCGAGCGTGTGAACACCCTCCTCGACAGCGACGCCGAGCGAAGCCGCTTCATGGAGGCCGTGAGCGCGCACCGGCACGCGAGCGAGCAGTGGGAGGAGGTCGCCGGTGACGTGTCGTTGGCCTTCGCTCTCGACCACGTCGATCAGGTCCGGGCCGCGGCCGGCCTCCAGCAGGGAGTCCGGTCGTTGCACCACCTCTCCGAGTCGGCGCCCGACCTGTCGGCCGAGGACACCGCCGAGCTCGCCCAGGCCCTGCTCGACCGGATCGAGGCGGTGCGCGCCCTCACGGCTGGCGACGAGGTGCTCCCGTTGGTGATCGACGATGCCTTCGAGGACCTCGAGCCGAACGTCAAGCCCATGCTGCTCGAGATGCTGTCCACGGCAGCGGGCTCGCCCCAGATGATCGTGGTGACTGCCGACGACGACGTCACCTCCTGGGCGCGTGTGGAGACGATGACCGGCGACCTCGCGGTCGTCGAGCCCCGGCAGCAAGAGCGCTCCACGGCGACGGCCTGAGCCGCTCCGACCTCCATCCCACGATGGATGCTGCGACCGGGTGCGCCGGGACGCCACCATGACGGCATGCGGATCCGACCCGCCACCGCCGACGACGCCGACACCACCGCCGAGATCTACAACACCGAGGTCGTGCGCTCGGACGTCACCTTCGACCTGGTGCCCCGCACCCTCGAGCAGCAGCGGGCCTGGCTCGACGCCCGGTCCGGGGCGCTCGAGGTCGTGGTGGCCGAGATCGACGACGAGGTCGTGGGCTTCGCGTCACTGTCGGCGTACAAGGAGCGGCCTGCGTACCGGGCGACGGTGGAGGACTCCGTCTACGTCAGCCGCGCTGCTCGCGGCAGCGGCGTCGGCCGGGCGTTGCTGGCCGAGATCGTGGAGGTGGCCACGGCCCGCGGGTTCCACACCGTGATCGGTCGGATCGTGGGCGGCCACGATGCCTCGATCCGGCTCCACCGGGCGGTGGGGTTCACCCATGTGGGCACCGAGCGCGAGGTCGGCCGCAAGTTCGGCCGCTGGCTCGACGTCGAGATCATGCAGAAGATGCTGTGATCCTTGTCGGCCGGCCGTCGGGTCAGGAGCTGCAGTTCTCCTGGAAGTAGGCGTCGACCGCGTCGGCTGCGCTCTCGAACTCCTCGTCGAAGATGCTGTCGGCCTGGGCGAGTGCCTGCTGGGTCTCGGGATCCTGGAACGACGACGGATCGGAGAAGTCGGCGTCGCCCATCAGGTCGAGGAACTCGTTGTACCGCTCGGCGAGGAGCTGGAACTCGGACCGGATCTCGTCGGGCGCGTTGTCGGCGACGTTCTGGAACTGGTCCCCGATGTCGTCGAAATCGGGGACGGAGCCATCCGGGCTGAGACCGCCGGCCATCGGGTTGGCCCAGCCGCCCGAGAGCACGAAGTTGCAGTTCGAGTCGTTCAGGAACGCCGCGGCATCGCTCGAGCCACCGGAGTCGTCGGCGCTGGTGTCCTCGCTGCTGGTGTCCTCGCTGCTGGTGTCGTCGCTCGAAGCGTCATCACTGTCGTCGCCGCAGCCGGCGACGACCAAGGCGACGGCCGCCAGCATCAACCAGAGTTTGCGCATCGTGCTCGCCCTTCGACAGCTGCTGTCTGTGTTCATCGATCCTAGGGGTCGACCCGAGGCAGCGTCGATGATGCGCCACCACCTCGGGGTCATGCCACGAAGACGACATCGCGCCACCTCCGGTTGCCCGCCGACGAATGCGAAGCATTCGTCAACGAACCCGAAGGCCCCTCGACATCGCGCAGCCCGCACACGAAGACGAAGTCTTCGTGAGTTTCTCGCCCGCAAGGGCGAGAAAACGTGGGCCGGGTTGGATTCGAACCAACGTAGGCGTATGCCGACAGGTTTACAGCCTGTTCCCTTTGGCCACTCGGGCACCGACCCGGGAAGTCGGGAAATCTAGCAGCGGTTCCCGAGACCGCTTCGAATCCGATGTGGTAGCCATCGGTCCCATGGCCAGCTTCGACATCGTCTCCGAGTTCGACCTCCAGGAGGTCCGCAACGCGGTCGACCAGGCGGCCCGGGAGGCCGCGACCCGCTACGACTTCAAGGGCACCGACAGCTCGGTCGAGCTGCAGGGCGAGAACGTCATCACCCTCGAGTCGGCCAGCGAGGACCGTGTGAACGCCCTGCGCCAGGTGCTGGAGGAGAAGCTGGTCCGGCGCAAGGTGAGCCTCAAGGTGCTCGACCCGGGTGCGGTCGAGGATGCCGCTGGGGGCCGCGCCCGGCAACACCTGACGCTGCAGGCGGGCATCGACTCCGAGAAGGCCAAGGAGCTGAACAAAGCCGTCAAGAACCTCGGGATCAAGGGGGTCCAGTCCCAGACCCAGGGAGAGCAGGTGCGGGTGACCGCCAAGAAGCGCGACGCCCTGCAGGACGTGATCGCCGCCCTGAAGGAGGACGACTTCGGCGTCCCCCTCCAGTTCGAGAACTTCCGCTCCTGACCGACCGTCAGCGAGCAGGCGACCGCGTCGCGACGCTGGTAGAGCCCACCAGGGCTCGAGGACGAGTGCGTCAAGACACGACAGCTCAGTGATAGCCCGAGTGGATGTAGACGCACGGGACGCCCTCGCGGTGGAACATGTCCACGTTGCGGGGATCGTCCTCGAACGCCAGCCGCAGGTCGAAGCCGTACTGGCGCAGCTCTTCGGCGGTGAGCCGTTTGAAGTGCGGGGCGGCCATGTAGTCACCCCAGTCCCGCATGATGAGCAGGTCCCAGCGAAGTGAGTACCGCTGGAGCCAGCCGAGGGTCTGGGGTTGGACCCGGATGGGGCGGGCGGTGAGCAGGACGATCTGCAGGTCGGGGTCGAGGCAGTCGAGGAGCCGGGCGATTTCGTCGATGAGCGCGTCGTCGCCGCACTCGGCGAAGAACTGCTCCCAGTCGCGCCGGGGCCACTCGAGGTAGTGCTGACGACGGGTGGCGTCGGAGAGCACGCCGTCCATGTCGAACACGACGGCAGGGCCGGGCGCGACGGGCCCGTCTCGCCAGTGCCAGTTCCCGGGGTCGATCCAACTCACGGCGTCGACCTCAGGACAGCTCGAGCTCGAAGACGGACGACAGGGCGAGCTGGCCGCGGATGGCGCCGTCCGGGTGGGTGTCGGTGTGGATGTTGGCGTAGAAGGACTCGGGTGAGGCGAGGATCTCGTCGACCGTTCGTTCCTCGACGGTGACGCACACGTCGGTCCAGGTGTCGCGGTGGCCGCTGGTCGAGGTGGGCGCACCGATGGGGATGACGACGTCGCCGCTGCGTCCGGCCGGGCCGAAGTGGATGTGAGCGTCGGTGACCGCGCTGGCGAGCTCCACCGCCTCCATGTCGATGCACCACTCGCCCGACCTCGACCGACTCGATCTCGATCCGGCCAGTGGCGTCGGGGTCGCCGGATCCGGGAACGTCGGTGTCGCCGTCGAGGGAAGTGGCGAACACCAGCGGGTCGCCGAGCCCCTCGCCGGCGGGGACCTCGGCGTCGGGCGGGTCCTCGGCCCCGTCGGCGACCGGTGCGCTGGTGGTCGGGGTCGACGTGGTGGTCGTCGTGGGCTCGGTCGTGGTGGTGCTCTCGTCGGCGACGTCGGCATCGTCGTCGCCGCAGGCGAGGAGCGCCGGCAGCAGGGCGAGCGCGACCAGAGCGCGGAGAGCACGGGACACGGCTCCGCAGGCTACGACACGACCGGTTGCCCGCCCCGGGACCGCCCAGGCTCGACACGAGACGTGCGGCGGAACGGCGGTAAGGACCTGCGCGGAAAGGGCGATCATCGCAGGTCCCCGTGCTCCCCGCTCTTGCTGCTCCTTGGTCGCCCGGCGTGCCGGCGCGGGCCGCTCGGGCCCCGGAGCCGGCGGGATAGGCGCAGCCGAGCAACTCTCGAAGTGACGAGGCCGCACAGCGGCCGAGGAGCGGCCTAGTCCTCGTCGCCGGTGGAGGCGCGCTTGGTGATCTCGTCGACCACGCCGGCGTCGGCGAGCGTGGTCGTGTCGCCGAGGTCGCGGCCTTCGGCCACGTCGCGGAGCAGGCGGCGCATGATCTTGCCCGAGCGGGTCTTGGGCAACTCGGGTACCAGGATCACGGTCTTGGGCTTGGCGATCGGGCCGATCTCGTCGGCCACGTGCTGGCGCAGCGCCTCGCCGAGACCCTCCTCGTCGACATCGCCGCGCAGGATCACGTAGGCGACCGGGATCTGGCCGGTGGTGGTGTCCTTGGCGCCCACCACCGCAGCCTCGGCCACGGACGGGTGGCTGACGAGCGCCGACTCGATCTCGGTGGTCGAGAGCCGGTGGCCGGAAACGTTCATCACGTCGTCGACGCGGCCGAGCACCCACACGTAGCCGTCGGGGTCGATCTTGGCGCCGTCGCCGGCGAAGTACCGGTCGGGGAAGCGCGACCAGTAGGTGTCCCGGTAGCGCTCGTCGTCGCCCCAGATGCCCCGCAGCATCGCCGGCCACGGCTCGGTGATGGTGAGGTAGCCGCCGCCCTCGGTGACCCGGTTGCCCTCGTCGTCGACGAGCTCGGTGGAGATGCCGGGCAACGGATGGGTGGCCGAACCCGGACGGGTGGTGGTGACGCCGGGCAGCGGGGAGACCATCATCGCGCCGGTCTCGGTCTGCCACCACGTGTCGACGATGGGACAGCGCTCACCGCCGATGACCTCGTGGTACCACATCCAGGCCTCGGGGTTGATGGGCTCGCCCACGGTGCCGAGCACCATCAGGCTGGAGAGGTCGTGGCGGTCGGGTTCCTCGCGCCCCCACTTCATGAAGGTCCGGATGGCGGTGGGGGCGGTGTAGAACTTCGTGACCCCGTAGCGCTCGACCATGTCCCACAACCGGTCCTTGCCGGGGTGGTTGGGCACGCCCTCGTACATCACGCTGGTCACGCCGTTGGTGAGCGGGCCGTACACGATGTAGCTGTGACCGGTGACCCAGCCGATGTCGGCGGCGCACCAGTAGACGTCGGTCTCGGGGTGGATGTCGAAGACGTACTCGTGGGTGAACGCGCACTGGGTGAGGTAGCCACCGGTGGTGTGCATGATGCCCTTGGGCTTGCCCGTGGTGCCCGAGGTGTAGAGCAGGTACAGCAGGTCCTCGCTGTCCATCTCCTCGGCCGGGCAGTCGGTGGAAGCGCCGTCCATGAGGTCGTGCCACCACTGGTCGCGGCCGTCGGTCATCTCCGGGTTCGTGTCGCACCGGTTCACGACCACGACGTGCTCGATGGTCGAGGTGTCGGCGAGGGCCACGTCGGCCGCCGGCTTGAGCGTGGATGCCTCGCCGCGCCGGTAGCCGGCGTCGGCGGTGATGAGGACCTTGGCCTCGGCGTCGTTGATGCGGTCGGCGAGGGCGTTGGAGGAGAAGCCGCCGAAGACGACCGAGTGGGGCGCGCCGATGCGGGCACAGGCGAGCATGGCGATCGGCAGCTCGGGGATCATCGGCATGTAGAAGCAGACGCGGTCGCCCTTCTCGACACCGAGCCCGGTCAGCACGTTGGCGAACTTGCAGACCTCGTCGAGCAGCTCGGCGTAGGTGAACGTGCGGGTGTCGCCGGGCTCGCCCTCCCAGTGGTAAGCGACCCGGTCGCCCCGACCCGCCGCCACGTGCCGGTCGAGGCAGTTCTCGCTGACGTTGAGCGTGCCGCCGACGAACCACTTGGCGTAGGGCAGGTCCCACTCGAGGACGGTGTCGAAGTCCGTGCGCCACGTCAGCAGCTCACGGGCCTGGCGGGCCCAGAACGCCTCACGATCGGCCTCGGCCTCCTCGTACAGGGACTCGTCGCTGACCAGGGCCTGGGCGGCGAAGTCGGTGGGCGGCGGAAACGTACGGGTCTCGGCCCCCACGACCTCGATGGCGGCTCCTGACTGGTCGGACATCTTCGTCTCCCCCGGGTCGGCGACATCTTCGGGCGTGGCGCCGACCATAACGCGGGGTCGGCCACGACCGAGTTGCGTCTCCCCCCGCGAGGAACGCGCCGGTCGGCGCGGACGACCACCAGGGACGCGCGAACGCGCCGAACCTTCCGGACCTTCCGGGCCCGGCATCTGTCCTCGCGCTGTTGCTGGCCGGCCTCGACGGCTGGAGCTCGGTGGGCCGGCGGAGGCCCGCCCTGCCGTTCAGGTCTCGAGCAGCCCGTCGAGACGCTCGACGGCGTCGATGAACTCGTCGACCATGTCGAGCACGACGCTCGCCGCCGGTCGGACCGACGTCATCGACCCGACGATCTGGCCGACGAAGTAGGTCGACAGGCGCCGGGCACCTTCGTCCTTGGCCGCCACCCGGGCGATGCGGCGCTGGGCCTCGGCGACGAGGAACGACTGCAGCGGCATGCCGAGCGTGCCCGGCGACTCCTCGGCTTCCCAGGCGTCGGTCCAGTCCGTCCGGATCATCCGGGCCGGCTTGCCCGTGAGCGAACGCGACCGCACGGTGCCCGACGACGGAGCCTCGATGAACTTCTCGCGGATGACGTCGGACGTCTCGGCCTCCTGCGTGGTGAGCCACACCGAGCCGCACCACACCCCCTCGGCGCCGAGCGCGAGGCTGGCCGCCATCTGGCGACCCCGGCCGATCCCGCCCGCCGCGAGCACCGGCGCGTTCACCGCGTCGACCACCTCGGGAACCAGCACCATCGTGGCGACCTCGCCGGTGTGACCACCGGCCTCGGTGCCCTGGGCGATGATGATGTCGGCACCGGCCTGGTCGTGGCGGACGGCGTGCTCCAGCGAACCGGCGAGCGCGGCGACCGGGACATCTCCCTCGGCCTTGGCCCGCTCGACGAGCCAGGGTGGCGGCGGGCCCAGGGCCGAGGCGATCATGCCGATGCCCTTGGCGAACGCCACGTCGACCAACGGGGCCATCGACTTGGGATCGACGCTCATGCCGCCGAACATCGAGCCGGGTGTCTCGTCCTCGGGCAGGGGCGGAATGCCGTTCTGGGCGAGCAGTCCGTCGAGCCACTCCCGGTGCTCGGCGGGAATGAGGTCGGAGAGGCTGGTCCGGTCGAGGCCGCCGTCGTCAGAGCCCACGTACTTGCCGGGGATCAGCAGGTCGACGCCGAAGGGCTTGCCCTTGGTCTCGTCGTTGATCCAGTCGAGGTCGATCTCGAGCTGCTTCGGGCTGTGGGCGACGGCGCCGAGCACCCCGAACCCACCGGCGTTGGTGACGGCGGCGACGACGTCGCGGCAGTGGCTGAAGGCGAGGATCGGGAACTCGATCCCGAGACGTTCGGTGACAGCGGTGCGCATGAGACCAACCGTAGATCGGTGCTCGTCGGCGTGCCGGATCGGCGGGTACGACCTCGATCAAGCGGCGACGTCGCGGGCGCGCAGCGAACCGACGCCGACCGCCGCGAGCGTGACGGCGACGAGGCTGAGGGCGAGGAGCGGCACGACCTCGAGGTCCTCGGCGGGCAGACCGGGCACGTGCTGGAGCGGGGACAACGACATCGCCCAACCGGGGAGCTGGAGCAACTCGCCGAAGAACTGAACGAGCACGGTCACCGCGAGCCCGGCCCACGCGATCAGCGAGAGCCGCAACGACGCGCCGAACAGCGCGACCGCCAACCCACCCAGCACGAGCACGGCGGGCAGCGTGGCCATGGCCGCGCCCAGCATGCGGGTGATCTGGTTCACATCACTGCTGACCGTGGCGTAGGAGATGCCCACGCCGAGCCCACCAGCCCCGATGACGACCACGGTGCCGACGGCGGCGACCAGGAGGTGGCTGCCCACCCACGCGGTCCGGGAGAGCGGCATGGCGAGCACCTGCTCGGCCCGGCCCGCGACCTCCTCCGACCGCGGACGCAGCGCGGCCGAGATGGCGAAGCCCGCGGCGAGCAACGCGATCTGGGACATGCAGGTGGCGAAGAACGACGCGGTGATGTCGGCACCGCCCTGCTGGGCGAGCACATCGGCGAAGGTGGGGTTGTCGGCCACCATCTCCTCGATGCTCTCGCCGATCGAGCCGTACACCAGGCCGACGATGAACGTGGCGGCGGTCCACCCGAGGATCGTGCCCCGCTGGAGCCGCACGGCCAGCCCGATGGGGCTGGTCAGCCACCGTCGAGCCCGCGGTCGCCCGGCGCGCTGGGTGAGGATGCCCGAGCCGAGGTCCCGGCGGTCGAAGAGCACACGCGCCAGCCAGAACATGCCGGCCACGAACACGAGACACAACCCGAGCGGCCACCACTGCTCGCCGGCGAAGGCGCGCAGCCCCTGGGCCCAACCGATCGGTGACAGCCACCGGACCCAGCTGCCGGCGATGTCGCCCACAGCCCGGATCACGAAGGCGGCACCGAGGAACGCGCTGGCCAGACCGAGCGCGGCCCGTCCGCCCGAGGCGATCTGCGCGGCGACGACCGTGATCGCGGTGAAGGCGAGGCCGGTGAGGCCGATGGAGCCCGCCAGGGCGACCGAGCCGACGGTCGCGTAGCCGAGCGCGACGAAGGCGACCGCGCAGACCGCGGCGAGGACGGCGTTGGCGCCCACGACCACCACCACGGCGGCGGTCACCGGGGCGTGGCGGCCGACGACGTTGGAACGGAGCAGGTCGGCCCGCTCGTCGTCCTCTTCGGCGCGGGTGTGCCGGTTGACCAGGAAGATGCTCATGAGGGCCGCGGCGATGCACGCCCAGAGCTGGGTCTCGTTGACGAGGATGACGCCCAGGTTTGGGTCGTCGAATCCGTACCCGGGGCCGGCGAACGCGACGAGAGCCGGGTTGTCGCCGAACAGCAGCGCGTACTGGTCGATCGACTGCTGATCCGGGTAGAGCGGCGGCAACGAGGACGCCGACGCGATGACGACCCCGGCCAGACCGACGACCCACACGGCCAGACGGACGCGGTCGCGTCGCAGGATGAACCGGATCAGCCGCGCCGTGCCGGTGTGGGTGCTCACGAACGCGCCCCGCCCGGTCGACGCACAGCCTCCCGGCGCTCGCGGTCGTCGACGTCTTCGAGGGGCGCTTCGCCGTAGTGGCGCATGAACAGCTCCTCGAGGGTGGGCGGGTGGCTGGTGAGCGACACGACGCCGAGCGAGGCGAGCCGGCCGATCACGTCGTCGAGGTGTTCGCCGTCGACGTCGAAGCGCACCCGCCCGTCGTCCACCTGCAGGTCGTTGACACCCGGGTGCTGGGCGAGCTCGGTCGCGGGCTGGCGGGTCTCGACCTCGATCGTCGTGCGCGTCAGGTGGCGGAGCTCGGCCAACGTGCCGCTCTGCACCGTGCGTCCCTGGCGGATGATGGTGACCCGGTCGCAGAGCTTCTCGACCTCGGCGAGGATGTGGCTCGACAGCAGCACCGTGCACCCGCGGTCCTTGGCCTCGAGGATGTACTCCTGGAACACGGCCTCCATGAGCGGGTCGAGCCCGGCCGTGGGTTCGTCGAGAACGAGCAGGTCGGCGCCGGAGGCCAGCGCGGCGATGAGCGCGACCTTCTGCCGGTTGCCCTTGGAGTAGGCCCGCGCCTTCTTCTCGGGATCGAGGGCGAACCGCGCGACGAGCTCGTCGCGGCGGGTCGGGTCGAGGCCGCCGCGGAGCGAGCCGAGGAGGTCGATCGTCTCGCCGCCGGTGAGGGTGGGCCACAGGTTGGTGTCGCCGGGCACGTAGGCGAGGCGTCGGTGCAGGTCGACGGCATCGTGCCACGGGTCTCGGTCGAGGAGACGGACCTCTCCCCCGTCGGGCCTGAGCAGGCCGAGGATGATCTTGATGGTGACCGTCTTGCCCGAGCCGTTGGGCCCGAGGAAGCCGTGGACCTCGCCGGAGGTGACGTCGAGATCGAGCCCGTCGAGGGCGCGTGTGGGCCCGAAGGTCTTGACCAGACCGGCAGCGTGGACGACAGGGGACACCGTCGCGGCAACCTACCGACGGTGCACCGTGGCCGTACGGGACCTCAGCACGCCCACTCCCCGACCCAGAACCCGCCGAGCCCGTCGGGGTCGAGCAGGGCCTCGGCCTCGCTGATGCGGCTGCGCATGGTCATGGCCCGCACGTCGGGCGCGGCGGCGTGTGCCCGCCAGTACTCACGGCCTTCGTGCACGAGCTCGTCGATGCCGTGCTGGCGGAGCCAGTCGGCCTGGGTCGTGGCGGCGGTCGGGGTCGGCAGCTGGTCGTGGGGCACGACCACGGTGATGTCGCGGGAGCCCGGTTCGGCGAAGGGGTCGTCGACCTGCTCGTGGCCGGCGAAGGCCCGAATCCAATCGGTCCAGGGTCGTGACGCCATGGCCGCGGTGGTGGCGGTGTAGTCGATGCAGACCAGACGACCGCCCGGTCGGAGCCGACGGCGGGCGGCGAGCACCCAGGCCGTCGCGACCGGGACCGTGGGGATGCGGGCGCCTCCGGCATCGGGGCGCGTCGCACCGGCGTCGTCGACGTGGACCGGGATCCAGCCGTCGCGGGTGCGCTCGAGCATCCCGAACGGGAGGTTGTCGAGCAGCTCGTTGGCGATGATCACGTCGGCCACCGGGGGCAGATTCGTCGACGATTCGTCGGATTCGGGGTGGAGCGCGCGCTGCGAGGCCGACCGCTCGACGTTGACCACGCGAAGTGCCGGGGTGCAGGCCGGTGCCGCGGCCCGGATCGTCCGGGCGAGCGTGCCCGGCCCGGCGCCGGCGTCGACGACCACCCACTCCCGAGGTTCGCCGGCGGCTCGCCACCACTCGTCGAGGGCGCGGGCGATCACCGCGCCGAACAGGGGCCCGGACTCGGGGCTGGTGACGAAGCTGGCACCCCGGCGCCCGGCCCGCCCGCCGGTCTCGTAGAACCCGTCGGGCCCGTACAGTGCGGCCTCGACGAACTCGTCGACCCTCACCGACGATCCCTCCTGCACCGGGGAGTTGTGGGGTCCTGCCGAACAACCCCAGGAGTGAGGAGGCCACTGCCGGCACGCCGGTGGGCCGACGAACGGCTCAACCGCCGGGGAGGGACGCCAGGAAGAAGGTGGCCTGGTCACCGAGGCGGGTGGCGATGTCGGACACACCGAAGGCGAACGTGGCCACGATGGTGAGGCCGATGGCCGCCTGGATCGAGAACGGCACCACGATCGGGGTGCGGTCGTCGTCGGGCACCGGCTGCATCCACATCTGGCGGGCGACGTTGGCGTAGTAGTACAGCGCGATCACCGAGTTGACGGCGACGATCGCGCCGAGCACGTAGCCCGATGCGGTGTTGGCATCGGCGAGGGTCCGGAACACGACGAACTTGGCCAGCCAGCCGCCGAGCGGCGGGATGCCGGCCAAGCTGAACAGGAACAGCGACAGCACCACGGTGAGCCCCGGCGCGTACTCGAACAGGCCACCGAAGCTGTCGAGCTCCGCCGAACGGGTCTTGCGGGCGATGCCGATCACGCACGCGAACGCGCCCAGGTTCATGGCCGCGTAGATCACGAGATAGGTGACCACGGCGCGGGCCGACAGGTCGGAGCCCACCGCCAACGGCGCCAACATGAACCCGGCCTGGGCGATGCCGGAGTAGGCGAGGAGGCGGATCACGTTGGTCTGGCGCAGGGCGATCATGTTGCCGACGCTCATCGTCAGCGCGGCCAGCACCCACATCAGCGGTTCGACCACGTCGGAGCGCTCGCCGAAGGCGAGGAAGACGACCAGCAGCAGGGCCACGAAGCCGGCGGCCTTGGACGCCACGGAGAGGAACGCGGTGACGGGTGTGGGCGCGCCCTCGTAGACATCGGGCGCCCAGGTGTGGAACGGCACCGCCGAGACCTTGAACGCGAACCCGATCACCACGAACACCACCGCGAGGGTGATCATCGGCGCGTTTCCGGCGGAACCGGCGATGGCCGCGCCGATCTCCTCGAGTCGGGTGTCGCCGGCCACGCCGAACAGCAACGACATGCCGTACAGCAGGATCGCCGAGGCGAAGACACCCATGAGGTAGTACTTCACGCCCGCCTCGTTGCCGATGAGATCGCGCTTGCGCCAGCCGGCGAGCATGTAGGCCGGGATCGACAGCAGTTCGAGAGCCACGAAGATGGTGATGAGGTCGCGCGCGCTGGCCATGACGATCATGCCCAACACCGACGCCAGCATCAGGAAGTAGTACTCGCCTTCGGCGTAGTCGCCCTCGGCGATGTAGTTGGTGGAGATGAGCACCACCACATAGGCCGACAGCAGGAACAGCGCCTTGAGCACGAGCGCGAAGTTGTCGACCGCATAGGCACCGCCGAACATCGTCCGGTCGGCACCGTCGACAGCGAGGGTGATGACCGCAAGCATGGCGCCGAGCAGACCGAGGCCGGCCAGCGACGACAGCAACGGGTTGTTGCCCTCGGGCTTGATCAGGTCGACGAGGAGCACGACCACGAGCGTGCCGGTGAGCACGAACTCGGGCGCGAACGCGTGGTAATCGATCTCGGGGCGGACGAATTCCCCGGCCTGGGCGAGCACGGCGGCGAGCACGTCAGCCCCCGGCCCCGACGGCGGCGGCGATGGAGGTGGCGACGTTCACGATCGAGTCGTCGGTGACCTGGAACACCAGGTTGGGATAGACGCCGAGGACCAGGATCAGGGCGAGCAGCGGGACCCACGCGACCCACTCGGGCGTCTCGACGTCGTGGATGTTCTCGTCGTGCTCGAACTCCTCCGACGGCGTGCCGAACGCGGTGCGCTGGTAGAGCCAGAGTAGGTAGCCCGCCGCGAACACCGTGCCGATGGCGGCCACGACCATGTAGGTCCGGAACGTCTCGACCGGCAGGCCCTCCATGGGCTGGTACGCCGAGAGGATGGCGGGGAACTCGCCCCAGAACCCGGCGAGGCCGGGCAGGCCGAGCGAGGCCATCGTGCAGAACCCGAGGATCCACCCCATCCGCGGCGCCTGGACCAGCAAACCGCCGAGGCGCTTGATCTCGAGGGTGTGGAACCGCTCCTTGATCGAACCGGCGATGAAGAAGAGCATGCCGGTGATCAGGCCGTGGGCGACCATGCCGAACACCGCGGCGTTGAGCCCGAAGTCGGTGAGCGTGGAGATGCCGAGCATCACGTAGCCCATGTGGGCCACCGACGAGAAGGCGATGAGCCGCTTCATGTCGGTCTGGGCCAGACAGCCGAGGGCGCCGTAGATGATGCCGATGACGGCGAGCAGCCCGATCCAGGGCGCCCACGCCTCGGCGCCCTCGGGCAGGATCGGCAGGGCGACCCGGATGAAGCCGTAGGTGCCCAGCTTCAGCAGGACGGCGGCCAGGATGACCGAACCCTGGGTGGGCGCCTGGGTGTGGGCGTCGGGCAGCCACGTGTGGAACGGGAACATCGGCACCTTGATGCCGAAGCCCATGAACATGCCGCCGAACACCAGGATCTGGGTGCCGCGGGCGATGTCGGCGGCCTGCACCTCCTCGGCCAGGCCGGTCATCGAGAACGTCTCCGCGCCGGTGAGGAAGAACAGGGCCAGGAAGCTGAGAATCATCAGCGCCGAACCGAACAGCGTGTACAGGAAGAACTTGATGGCGGCGTACTGCCGCTCGGGTCCGCCCCAGACGCCGATCATGAAGTACATCGGCAACAGGACGACCTCGAAGAAGACGAAGAACAAGATGAGGTCCTGGGCGACGAAGGTGCCGAGCATGCCGGTGTGGAGCACCAGGATCAGCGCGAGGAACGCCTTGGGGTTGTGCGGTTCGGGGAAGTGGTTCCACGAGTAGGCGATCACCAGCGGCGTGATGAGCAGTGTGAGCGCGATGAGCGGGACGGACAGCCCGTCGATGGCGATCTCGTAGCGGGCGTTGATGACGTCGATCCACGCGTGATCGCGGACGAGCTGCAACGTCCCGGACTGGTCGAAGTCGAACTCGGCGAACACGGCGATGCCGATGCCGGCCGTGACCAGCGAGGCGACCATCGCGATGAGCTTGTGCGTCTCCTCGGCGTCGCGGGGAAACAACATCATGAGGGCCACGCCGACCAGCGGCGCGAACACCATGGCTGTGAGTCCCCAATCCTGGATGAAGTCCATGTACGTGGTTTCCCTGATCCCTTAGATGACGATGATGAAGACGCCGGCGAAGATGACGCTGGCGACGAAGAGGATGGCGGCGTACTGCTGGACCTTGCCGGTCTGCATCTGCCGGAAGAACTGGCCACCGCCCTCCGCGGCGAAGCCCGACCCGTTCACGACGCCGTCGACGAAGCGCTGGTCGATCTGGTCGTAGACGAACCGGCCACCGCCGACGGCGCCCTTGCCCACGCCGTCGACCACGCCGTCGAGGCCCTTCTGGTTGAACCAGTTGACGGCCCGGGCGATGGGGCCCTTGAAGCCGGCGGCGATGACGCCGGTGTAGAGGTGGTCGAAGTAGTACTTGTTCTCGAGGAACCGGTACCCGGCCCGGGCGAGGCGATTGCGCCCGGTGATGCCGTGGGGACCGAGCCCCTTGAAGTACCAGGCGTAGGACAGGCCGATCCCCACGAGCGCGACGACCGTCGACCCGATGGCGATGCCGAGGTCGAAGGTGGGGTGGGCGAAGGTCACCCCGGCGGGACCGGCTTCGGTGAGCGACGGGAAGTAGCCGCCCTTGGGTTCGAAGAGGTGCTCGAACTGCAGGGCCAGACCCTCGGGCACCCAGGAGAGCACGCCGGAGTCGGGGACGTTGACGAACCCGGCCACGACCGCGAGCCCAGCGAGGATGTAGAGGGGCACGAGGATCCGCGGCCCCGACTCGTGGGGCTCGCCGTGATGATCGCCGTGGCCGGCGTGATCGAGGGCGTCGGCCGCGTGGTCCTCGTCGACCGGGTGGTCCTCTTCGCCGTGGCTGACGGTGGCGTGCTCCTCGTCCGGCGTGTCGGCGTGCCCGCCGCGGAACTCGCCGAAGAAGGTGAGGTAGATGCAGCGGGTCATGTAGGCCGCCGTCATCAGCGCGCCGATCGAGCCGACGATCAGGAACGCGGTGTAGCTGCCCGACCCGCCGAGCTGGGCGGCGCCGGCGAGGATCTCGTCCTTGGACCAGAAGCCGGCCAGCGGGAAGATGCCGATGAGCGCGCCGGTGCAGATCAGGAACGTCCAGAAGGTCTTGGGCATGAACTTCTTCATGCCGCCCATGTCCTTCTTCATGTCGAAGCTGTGCACTGCGTGGGACACCGAGCCGGCGCCGAGGAACAGGCCGGCCTTGAAGAAGGCGTGGGTGAACAGGTGGAACAGCGCCGCCGTCCACGCGCCCACACCGAGGGCCATGACCATGTAGCCGAGCTGGGACACGGTGGAGTAGGCGAGCACCTTCTTGATGTCGGACTGCACGAAGGCCAGGCCGGCGCCGCCGAGGACGGTGAGCCCGCCCACCACGGCCAGCAGGTTGACGCTCGAACCGCCGATGACGAGGCCGTTCCAGAACACGCCGTACATGCGGGCGACCATGAAGATGCCGGCCACGACCATGGTGGCGGCGTGGATGAGCGCCGAGACCGGGGTGGGCCCGGCCATGGCGTCGGGCAGCCAGGTGTGGAGGATGAACTGACCCGACTTGGACATCACGGCAGCGATCAGCGCCACGCTCGCCACGACCAGGGCCGTGTGGCTGATGGCGCCCTCGTTGGCGAGCGTGTTGATCTCGATGATGTCGAAGGTCTGGCCGGCGGCGAAGAACAGGACGATCATGCCGACCAGCAGCCCGATGTCGCCGACGCGGTTGGTGAGGAACGCCTTGAGCGCGGCGTCGGAGTTGGGCTTGTCCTCCCACCAGTGCCCGATCAGCGCGAACGAGCACACGCCGACCAGCTCCCACAGGGTGATGAGCTGGACGATGTTCTGGGCCATGACGAAGCCGAGCATCGCCGCCGAGAACAGGCTGAGGAACGCGAAGTAGTGGGTGTAGCGGCGATCGCCGGCGACGTAGTCGGTGGAGAAGACGTGCACCAGCAGCGAGATGAGGGTGACGACGAAGAGCATCATCACCGTCATGCCGTCGAGGAGCATGCCGGCCTCGAAGGTGACGCCACCGTTGCTCCACCACGTCCAGGTCTTGGTGACGGGAACGACCTCGTACTCGGCGTGGCCACCGCCCTCGCCCTCCTCGACCGCCGGGGCCGGGGGCGCACGCGCCGACGCGGTCTCACCGTCGACCGACGGGCCGATCTCGTCGGAGGCGGCGCCGAGGGCGTGCTCGTCGTCCTCGCCCGAGGTGGTGCCCACCCCCTCGGTGTGGGCGCCCTCCTCCTCGGAGTCCGGTGTGCCGGCCTCACCCTCGTCCTCGGCGTGGGACTCGTCGTCGTGCTCCGCCTCGGCGGCGTGCTCGGAATCCTGGACGTAGTCGGCCCACTGGACGTTGGCGCCGATGGCGAACAGGAAGCACACGCCGATGGCGGCGATGCCGATCCAGGACGCGTGCCGACCGAGGCGCTTGCCGATGCCGAGCGTGAGCGCGAACGACGCCGCCATGATGAGCGGCACGACGTAGGCGTGCTCGAGGAAGAACCCCGCGGTGACGGTTTCTGCGGCGAGCACTGCGTCAGCCCTTCATCTGTGCGACCTCGTCGAGGTCGACGCTCTTTCGGTTGCGGTAGATGAGCAGCACGATCGCGAGGCCGACGCCGACCTCGGCAGCGGCGACGGCGATCACGAACAGCGCGAACACCGAGCCGACGATGGTGCCGTTGTGCGCCCCGAAGGCGACCAGGTTGATGTTGACCGCGTTGAGGATCAGTTCGATCGACATCAGCACGAGCACGGCGTTCTTCTTGGCCAGCACCCCGTAGACGCCGGTGGCGAACAGGATCGCCCCGAGCAGGAGGAACTGGTTGAGCATCAGATCGTCCATGTGCGTACTCAGTCCTTCCGCGCCAACACGATCGCACCGACGAGGGCCGCCAGCAGAAGCACCGAGATGACCTCGAAGGGCACCACGTACTGGCCGAAGATGGCGTCGGACACCTTCTCGGTGTTGCTGCCGATCTGGGTCTCGGCCGCAGCCACGTCGAGCGGCTCGTCGCCGTAGTAGTCGAGCAGGGCGAAGGCCATGATCCCGAAGATCATGAGCGACGACACCGCGCCCAGGTACCAGTAGTCGTTGGTCGTGTTGACCTCGCCTCCCAGCTTGGCCCGGGTGAGCATCACGCCGAACAGCACGAGCACGACGATGGCCCCGATGTAGATCAACACCTGCGTGGCGGCGATGAACTCCGACGCCAGCAGGATGTACTGGGCGCCGACGCCGGCGAGCACGATCACGAGGTACATCGCGGCGTGGACGACGTTCTTCACCGTGACGACGCGGATCGCCGACACCACCATGGCGATGGCGATGACGTAGAAGAAGACGTTCGTCGCGAACTGATCGGCGGCCACGATCATCAGCGCGGGACCTTCGGCACCTTCTGCTCCGAGCCGGCCTCGTAGGGCTCGAAGTCGGGGACGGTCTCCATCCACTCACCGAGACGCTCCTTGTCGTGGAGCAGGTCGGCGATGCGGGCCTCGGAGTACTCGAACTCCGGGCTCCAGAACAGCGCATCGAAGGGACACACCTCGACACAGATGCCGCAGTACATGCACAGCGCGTAGTCGATGTCGAAGCGGTCGAGGGCCGACACGGTGCGGGGCTTGCCGCCGGGGCGGCGGGGCGGTGCCTTCTCCTTGTGTCCCTCGATGTAGATGCACCAGTCGGGACAGCTGCGCGAGCACAGCATGCAGACGGTGCAGTTCTCCTCCTTGAGGGCGATGACGCCGCGGGCGCGCGCGGTCGGGGGCTCCTTCTCGTTGGGATACTGGACCGTCACCTTCGGGGACAGCATCTCCCGGAACGTGATCGTCAGGCCCTTGATGACGCCGGGCAGCTTGGGCCGTGCCTTGTTCGTGGGGACAGGTGCCATCAGAAGATCACCTTCAGGGTCGCGGTCGCGAAGATGTTCACGAGGGCCAGCGGGATGAGGAACTTCCAGGCGAAGCGCTGGAGCTGGTCCTCGCGGAAGCGGGGGTAGCTGAAGCGGACGAAGAAGATGAGCCCACCGAAGATCATCATCTTGGCCAGCAGCACGATGGGCCCGACGACGTTCATGTAGTCGGCGGTCAGGTCGAGGCCGGGGAGGTACCAGCCACCGAGGAACAGGGTGGCCGCGATGGCGGCGAACGCGCCAGCCGAGGCGAACTCGCCGATGAAGAACAGCAGGAAGCGCAGGCCGGTGTACTCGACGTGGTAGCCGCCGACCACCTCGGACTCGGCCACCGGCATGTCGAACGGCGTCTGGCCGAGCTCGGCCTGGAGGGCGACCATGAAGATGCCCAGCGCGATGAACTGGGTGAGGATGAACGGGTTGCCGATGGCGCCCCAGCCGAAGATCTCGCCCTCGGCCTGGACGGCGATGATCCGCTGCAGGTCGAGGGTCTCGGCCTGGATGACCACCCCGACCACCGACAGGACGAGCGGGAGCTCGTAGGCGATGAGCTGGCCCGCAGCACGGAGACCACCGAGCAGCGCGTACTTCGACGCCGATGCCCAGCCGGCGATGATCACGCCGATCACGCCGATCGAGGCCACGGCCATCACGAAGAAGATCCCGGTACCGAAGACGTTGTTGTCGATGAACACCATGTCGGGCCCGAACGGGATCACGACATAGGTGAGCAGCACGGCGCCGACCACGAAGTAGGGCGCCATCTTGAACAGCTGCCGGTCGGCCTGATCGGGGATCACGTCCTCCTTCTGGAGCGACTTGCCGACCTCGGCCAGCAGCTGCATCGAGCCGTACGGTCCCGCTTCCATCGGGCCGAGACGGTTCTGCATGAAGCTGACCATCTTGAACAGGAAGACGTAGACGAACGTCCCCGCGGGCAGCAGCACTGCGGCGAGGACGCCGACCGACCGCAGGATCGACTGCTGCCAGTACGCGAGTTCGACGGCGAGCATGGGAGCTCCGCTCATCGAGCGCGTCCTGCGAGCGAAGCGAGCCGGGGGGAGCCCGAGGGGGGCAAGCGAAGCGCCCCCTCGGCGTGGTGCGACTCGGCGAAGCCGTGAGCACCACCGAGATCTGGGTGCGAGCGGAGCGAGCCCGAACAGAGGCTCGACAGAGGAGAAGGAGCGAAGCGAGTTCTCATCTGTCGATATCACCGAGGATGAAGTAGAGCGAACCGAGGATGGTGACGATGTCGGGCACGTAGACACCCCTGAGCAGCCAGGGCGTGATCGACATGTTGGAGAAGCTCGCCGTGCGGATCTTCACCCGGAACGGACCGAGGTCACCCTTGGAGATGACGTAGTAGCCCATCTGGCCGAGCGGGTTCTCGGTGACGACGTACGCCTCACCCGCAGGCACCTTGATGATGCGGGGCACCTTGGCCATGATCGGCCCGGCCGGCAGGTCGTCGAGGAGCTGGGTGACGATCTTGGCCGACTCGCGCACCTCCTGGAGCCGGCACCACACGCGGGCGAAGGAGTCGCCGTCGACGTGGGTGATGACCTTGAAGTCGGCGTGCTTCCACGCCATCGGCGAGTCGAGATCGCGGCGCAGGTCCCAGTCGACCCCCGATGCCCGCAGGTTGGCACCGGACAAGCCGTACAGCTGGGCCAGCTCGGCGGGGATGATCCCGATGCCCCGGGTGCGCTGCTGGAAGATCTCGCTGCCGAGCAGCAGGTCCTCCATCTCGTCGCAGAACGAGGCCATCTTCTTCATGATCCGCTTGGTCTCGTCGACCCAGCCGGCGGGGAGATCGTCCTTCACGCCGCCGATGCGGTCGAAGTTGGGGTGGAAGCGGCCGCCGGTGACGCTCTCGATCTGGTTGAGCAGGAACTCCCGATCGCGCATCGCGTAGAACATCGGGGTGAGGGCCCCGATCTGGACGCCCATGTCACCGAGGAACATCACGAGGTGCGCCATGCGGCCCATCTCGTGGAGCACGGTGCGGATGTACTGGGCCCGCTCGGGGGCCTCGACCTCCATGAGCTGCTCGCAGGCGAGGATGAAGGGAACCTCGTTGGCGAAACTGCCGAGCCAGTCGATGCGGTTCACGAGCGTCGTGACCTGGGGATAGGTCCGCATCTCGACGAGCTTCTCGTAACCCCGGTGCATGTAGCCCATGATCGGCTCGGCCCAGAGCACCTGCTCGCCGTCGAGCTTGGCGACGATGCGCAGCGTGCCGTGGGTGGCGGGGTGCTGGGGCCCGATGTTGAGGGTCATGCCCTCCTCGGTCTCGAGCTCGACGTTGACCCGGGCGTCGGCGGCCTTGGCGGCGACGTAGCTCGCCTTGTCCTCGTCGGTGGGCTCCGCGGTCACGGTCATGACTCGTCACCTCCCTCGGCGCCGTCATCCGTGCTGTCGTCGTCGGTGCTGTCGTCGTCCTCGGGCATGGGTTCGACGTCGACGATGCCCGGCCACGGCTTCACCTGGCGCGCCAGCAGCGGGTAGTCCTTGCGCAGCGGGTTCCCCTCGAAGGCGCCGGGCAGGTACAGGTGCTGCAGGTACGGATGCCCGGTGAAGCGGACACCGAACATCTCGAACGCCTCGCGCTCGTGCCAGTTGGCACCGGGGAAGACCTCGATCAGCGACTGGGCCTGGGGCTCGTCGGTGTCGCGGGGGTCGGTGATGTCGGCCTTGATCACGACGCCCTGGCTGCCGGCGAAGATGTCGACGAGGCGGGTGAACAGTTGGAAGCGGCTGTCGCCACCCGCGTACCCCTGCTCCATCTCGCCCGGGTCGTCGATGGTGGTCACCGAGACACCGGCATCGGCGGTGGCGTCCTCGGACTTGCCGTACGGCGAGGGCATCCAGTCGATCACCGAGAGGAACTCGAAGAACTTGTAGCCGAGGTCGTCGCGCAGACGGCGGTGCACCGACTTCCACTGGTCGACGGCGATGCGCAGGTACAGCTCGTGACCAGGGTCGATGTGGGACTCGACGACGGCGTCGCCGACCAGTTCGGTGATCTCGGCGAGCTGAGCCTCACGCCGCTCGTCGGTCTCGATCGCCTCGTCGGGTGCCTCGGTGTCAGCTGATGACAATCGGATCACCTCGCCACTTCTCGGCCATGTCCTCGTTGGCGATGCGCTCCTGGAGCAGCACGACGCCCTCGAGCAGGGCTTCGGGACGGGGCGGGCAACCGGGCACGTAGACGTCGACGGGCACGATCTGGTCGACGCCCTTGGTCACCGAGTAGCTGTCCCAGTAGGGCCCGCCGCAGTTGGCGCAGCTGCCCATCGAGATCACGTACTTGGGGTCGGGCATCTGCTCCCACAGGCGGCGGATGGCCGGGGCCATCTTGTCGGTGACCGTGCCCGAGACGCAGAGCAGGTCGGACTGGCGGGGCGACGCCGGCAGCGGGATGACGCCGAGGCGCATGATGTCGAAGCGCGGACCGGCCATCGCGCCGGCCATCTCGATGGCACAGCACGCCAGACCCCACTGGTACATCCAGAGGGAGTACTTGCGTGAGATGTTGAGCAGCTTCGTGAGCGGCTTGGGCAGCTTGCCGCTCTCCACGAGACCCACGGTGTCCTCCTAGAGCCAGCGAAGCACGCCTTTGCGCCACGCATACACGAGGCCCAGGGCGAGAATGGCGATGAAGATGATCATCTCGACGAGGCCGAACACCTGGTACGCCTCGAGGCGTGTGGCCCACGGGAAGATGAACACCGCCTCGACGTCGAACATGACGAACATCAAAGCGAAGATGTAGTAGCGGACCTGGCTCTGGGACCAGGTGTCGCCCATCGGGTCGACGCCCGACTCGTAGTTCAGATGCTTGCCGGGTTGACGACGGCTGGGCCGGATGAACGAACCGAGGCCGAGCACGCCCGCGAGCAGCGCGATCGACAAGCCGCCGAAGATGGCGACGGTGAGATAATTCCGGAGGAACTCCGACACGATGCGAGACCCTACTGACCCGCTCTGAGGCGGGCCAAGATGACCGAAGCCGCCCAGACAGGCCCGCGCAGGGCCGAGAACTGGGTCCCCTGTCGGGGCCCTCGTCGGCCGGTCCGGGCCCCGGCAGTACCGGGTCCGACGGGTGTCTCGGCGCGGGCTCCCCGGCTCGCCAGACCGCTCAGTGGACCCAGACGGGCGTGCCGATCGGGGCGAGGCCGTCGGCCCAGATCATGTCGACCACGGTGTCGTGGAGGCGGGTGCAGCCGTGGGAAGCCGGATGGCCGGGGATGCTCGCCGACCCGTGGAGGGCGATGCCCCGGTTGAAGTACTTGGGCCGGTAGAGGTCGCCGAGCGGCGCGCGCCGGACACCGTCGATCTGGCGGGTGATCTCGAATCGCCCGGGCGGGGTGCGCCAACCCTGCGTGCCCGTCGACGTGTTGAACACGAAGGTCCGGCCGTCGTGGACGACCAACATGAGCTGGCGCTCGAGGTCGACCTCGACGTGGTCGCCGCCCTCGCGGGCCGCGACCGGCGTGGCGTCGTCGAGGACCGCCATCGTCTGGGGTCCGGCGATGCCGTCGCGGGCGATGCCGGCCGACTTCTGGAACGCCATCACCGCCTGGGCGGTGACGGGGCCGTAGCGACCGTCGGCGGCCGGGACCCAGAAGTTGAGCTCGAGCAGCCGCTCCTGGAGGGCGGTGACCACTGGCCCCTCGGCGCCGCGCTGCAGCACCGGTGGCTCGGGTGGGGCGGTGGTCGTGGTGGTGGTGGTCGTGGTGGTCGGCGGTCGGGTCGTCGTGGTGGTCGGCGCCGTGGTGGTCGTCGTGGACCGAGTCGTCGTCGATCGGTCGGTCGTCGTGGTCGGGTCCGTCGTCGTCGGCGCCGTGGTGATCGGCTCGTCGGGCAGGCCCGACGACGCGGTCTCGGCCTCGTCGACGGCCCGCACGGCGACCCACGAGGTGGCGGCGACGGCGAGGCCGGCGGCCAGGGCGAGGGTCACCCCCACCCAGCCGACCCGCCCGTTTTCGGTGCGGTGCTTGGTCTTCATCACCCTGATAGACGTCCCGGACCCACCGTGTTGTTGACGCCGGTGCCGTGAGATCCGTCACGCCGGAGCAGGCAGATCCGTCACGGCACCGACCGGACGGTCATCCAGTCTGGCCGAGGGTCACCTCGACGTCCATCCGCTCGCCGTCGCGCTCGAGGCCGATGATGACCTCAGCGCCGGGCTCGCGCCGGGTGATCTCGGCGCGGAGCTGACCGCCACCGGCGACGTCGTCGCCGTCGACGCTGACCAGCACGTCACCGACCTCGATCCCGGCATCGGCCGCCGGGCCCTCGACGACCTCGGCCACCTGGGCACCCCGAGAACCGTCAGGGGCCGGCGTCGTCGACACACCGAGCAGGGCGAGCTGCGGGGTCTCGCCCGCGACCAGCTGGTCGGCCACGATCTCGGCCACGTCGACGTGGATGGCGAAGCCGACGCCCTGGCTGCCCCCCGACTCGCTGTAGATCACGTCGGACAACCCGATGACCCGACCGTCGAGGTCGACGAGTGGACCACCGGAGTTGCCTGGGTTGATGGCCGCGTCCGTCTGGACCATGGCGACCTCGTTCACCACGCGATTCACGGCCGAGACGATGCCCGAGGTCACGGTCTGGTCGAAGCCGAACGGGCTGCCGACGGCGACGGCGCTCTGGCCCACGGCGAGTTCCTCGCTGGTGCCGAGGTCGGCGACGCCGATGACGTCGCCGGGGTCGATGCGGACGACGGCGACGTCGGTGTCGGGGTGGATCCCCACGACGTCGCCCTCGACGGTCGAGCCATCGGACAGACGCACGTCGACGCCGCTGTTGCGGCCCACGACGTGGGCCACGGTGAGGATCAGGCCGTCGTCGCTGTAGACCACGCCCGAACCGACACCGGTCCGGGTCTCGATCTGGACCACGGCGGGCGCGACCTCGGCCGCAGCGGCGGCCACGGGCTCCTCGGCATCGACGACGGGTGTCTGCTCAGCAGCACCGGCGGTCGGGGTCGTGGTGGCCTCCTCGGCGTCCATCGCCGACTCCGACGCCACCGGCATGGTGGGCTCGTCGTCGACGATCGCCGCGGTCACCCCGGAGGCGAGCACAGCGCTCAGCATCGCGACGGCCAGCACCGGCACCGGTCGCCAGCCACCCTTACCCCGGCCGTTGTCGCCACCCGGTGGCGGAGGCGGCGGCTCGGCGGTGTGGTCGATCCCGGCCCGCTCGGCGTCGGGGTCGTGTCGGGTGCCGGGAGGCGGCGTGGTCGGGGGTGAGAGGGGGGAGTTCATTGCCAGGTCGCTCCTGCGGATCGTTGGTCGTACCGGAGATCGGGGTCAGGACACCGATGCGGCGTCGATGCCACGCTCGGGTGACCGACTCGGCGACACGTCGGCGCCAGCTGGGAGTTCCCTCACAATCGACGGACCGACCGACGATGGCCGGGACGCGCCGGCGCCCGGGGGTCGATCGAGCGGGTGGGCCGACCCCCGGGCGGGAACCCCGGAACTGCGTTCGCCGACTACGAGCCGGTGGTCTCGTCCTCGGTGTCCGAGGAACGGCCGTCGGCGTCGTCGGGCAGGTCGTCACCCGGGCCGAACCGGCCGCCGGGGCCGTGGTGGCCGTCCCGTCCATGGCGCGGTCCACCGAGCTCGACCTCGCCGTCGACCACGGCCTCGGCCCGCTCGGTGGCATCGGCCCGCTTCTCGGCGGCCTCGTCCTCGGTCAGGCGGCCGTCTTCGACCGCACGGTCGATGCGCTCCTCGTAGGTCTCGACGAGCGCCTCGACCACGGCCTGGATCTCCACGCCGTTGGCCTCGGCGATCTCGGCCAGGGTCCGACCATCGGCGATGGCGTCACGCAGTTCCTCGGCGCCGATGCCGAGTACGCCGATCACGTCCTCGAGGATCGGGAACCGGTGTCCGGGGCCACGCATGCGCTCGGGCCTGGCCTCCTCGATGGCGGCGACGACGGCGTCGGCCTGTTCCTGGGTGATGGTGCCGTCGTCGACCAGGGGCGCGAGGGCGTCGGTGAGCCGCTGGCCAGGCTCGGGCCGTTGGGCCTCGGTGGACTCGGTGGTGTCGACGGTCTGGGCGTTGACCAGGTCGGGCGCGAACAGCGCCGCCCCGGTACCGGCTCCGACGGTCAGAGCTCCCGCCATGGCGGCGGCGGCAACGGTTGTTCGCATGTCAGGTGCGCTCCTCGTTGGTGGTGATGGGTTGACGGACACCACGGTCCGACACCGACCTCCGCACCATGTCGAAACGACCTGGGAATCACCTCACAATGCCCGAGTACCAGAGCTTCCGACGGCGAGCGGAGCGTCCTGCACGCCACCAGCACGCGACTGGCATTGCCTCGCCCGAACAAGCTCTGGGCCCTCGATTCGGTGCCATGTGACCGACCTGGGGGTCCAGAGCACGAACGATGGCCGCTCTGGACCCTCGGATCGGTGCACGTGCACCGATCTGGGGGTCCAGAACCCTCAGCCGGGGAACTGGACGAGGACGGCGGTGGCGTCGGCGGCGGGCCCGGTGAGGACGTGGGGGAAGAAGCCCACGCCGAGGGTGACGGCCAGGCACAGCGCCAGGGCGATGCCGGCACCGACCGGGACCGGGAACCTGGACTTGTCGGGCACCTCGTCGTCCTCGTCGACCATCCACATGGCCACGGTGATGCGCAGGTAGAGGAAGGCGGCGATGACCGCGGTGAACATGGCCACCATGGCCAGCGGGAACGAGCGGGCGTCGACCGCGGCCGAGATGGCGTAGAACTTGGCGAAGAAGCCGCTGGTGAAGGGCACGCCGGCCTGGCTGAACAGCAACAAGGAAAACACCACCGCGAGCACGGGGCGGGCCTTGGCCAGACCCTTGTAGTCGTCGACCTGGTGTTTGCCGTCGCCCTCGCGCCCCACGATGCCGATGACGCCGAAGCTGCCGGCGACCAGGAACGTGTACGAGGCCAGGTAGAAGAGCACGGCCTCGACGCCCCGCTCGGTGGCGGCCTGGACGGCCATGAGGATGAAGCCGGCGTGGCTGATCGACGAGTAGGCCAGCATGCGCTTCACGTCGGTCTGGACCACGGCCATGACCGAGCCGACCACGAGCGTGAGCAGCGCCAGGGCGTAGAGGATGGGCTGCCACTCGACCCGGAAGGTGTCGAAGCCGAGGTAGAAGACCCGCACCAGGCCGGCGAAGCCGGCGGCCTTCACGCCCGAGGCCATGTAGGCGACGACGGGTGTGGGCGAGCCCTGGTAGACGTCGGGCGTCCAGGCGTGGAACGGGGCGGCGGCCACCTTGAAGCCGAGACCGACCAGCAGCATGGCCATGCCCGCCAGCAGCAGGCCGTTGTCGAACAGCGCCGTGCCCGACAGGAAGTCGAGGATCTCGACCAGGTTCGTCGAACCGGTGGCGCCGTAGGTCAGCGCGATGCCGTAGAGCATGAACGCCGACGCGAACGAGCCGAGCACGAAGTACTTGATGCCGGCCTCCTGGGAGGTGAGCCGGCGCAGGTGCATGGCGGCGAGCACGTACGCGGCCAGCGACAGGATCTCGAGGCCGAGGAACAGGACGATGAGGTCGTTGGCGCCGGCCATGAGCACGCCGCCCGAGGCCGACAGCAGCACGAGGATGTAGAGCTCGGGCCCGTCGAGGTTCTCCCGTCGCAGGTACCCGTCGGCGAGCAGCGACGTCAGCACGACCGACGCGCAGATCACCACGGTGACGAACAGGGCGAAGCCGTCGACGCCGAGGGCGCCGGCGAGCACCGAGTACGGGCCGCGGTCGGCGTCCTGGACCCGCTCCCACAGCGGCCAGGTGGTGAACGCCGCGCCGATGGCGGCGCACGAGGTCACGAGCGGATAGAAGCCGTCGAAGGGCTTCCAGCGCGTGAGGGCCTGCACGAGCATGAGACCCATGGCCGCGCCGGTGAGGATCAGCAGCGGCAGGACGGCCGACCACTCGACATCGGGCGTGGCGATCGGGTCGAACACCTCGTCGGCCGACTGGATCGGGGCCGCGAGCAGCGCGGGCAGCGCAGCGAGACCCGTCATCACTCCCCCTCTCCGTCGTCCGGGTCGTCGCCGTCCTCGACCTCGCCGTCCGACGTGCCGGCGGAGTCGGCGGAGTCGGCGGAGTCGGCGATCGTGCCGCTGAAGCCGCTGGTGGCCGCGTCGGGCTCGTCGAAGTCGGTGGCGTCCTCGATGTGTTGGACGAGGGACGACACCGACGGCTCGATCCGCTCGAGCACCGGCTTGGGGTAGACGCCCATGAACACGATGACGCCGATGAGCGGCGCCATCCAGGCGAACTCGGTGAGCTTCATGTCGGGGGTATCGAGATCCTCTTCGGTGGGTTCGCCGTGGAAGACCCGCTGGTAGGCCCACAGCAGGTAGAGGGCGGCGAGGATCACGCCGCCGGCGGCGACGACGGCCCACCACTTGGCGGTGAGGTACGCGCCGGCGAGGATCAGGAACTCGCCGACGAAGCCGTTGAGGCCGGGCAGACCGATGGAGCTGAGCATCACGAGCGTGAACACGCCGGCGAGGACCGGCGCCGACTTCTGCAGGCCCGACAGCGCCGAGATCTCCCGGGTGTGGCGCCGATCGGAGATCAGCCCGACGAGGAGGAACAGGGCGCCGGTGGACACGCCGTGGTTGACCATCTGCAGGATGCTGCCCTGGAGGGCCTGGGTGGTCAGGGCGAAGGTACCGAGGGCGATGAAGCCGAGGTGGGCCACCGACGAGTAGGCCACCAGCCGCTTGAGGTCCTTCTGCATGGTGGCGACGACGGCGCCGTAGACGATGCCGATGACGCCGAGGGTGAGGAACACCGGCGCGAAGAACAGCGACGAGTCGGGGAACAGGTAGAGGCCGAAGCGGATCAGGCCGTAGGTGCCGAGCTTGAGCAGCACGCCGGCCAGGATCACCGAGCCGGCCGTGGGCGCCTGGGTGTGGGCGTCGGGCAGCCACGTGTGCAGCGGGAACAGCGGCACCTTGACCGCGAACGCCAACGCGAAGGCGAGGAAGATCCACTTGGGCGCGGTCCAGTCGAACGGGTTCCACGAATCGGCGTTCGGGTCGGCGACCACCTCGCCGGCCTGCTGGGCCTGGAGGGTCTCGGCCCGGTTCTCGGCCAGCTCGACCACGTCGAAGGTGAGCTGATCACCCTCGTCGATGGTGGCCTCGAGCTCGTCGATTCGCTCGGTGATCTGCGGGTCGACCTGGGCGCCCTGGGCGAGCTGCTGCTGCGCCACCTGCTCGAGTTGGATGAGCTGCTGCTCGGCCTGCTCGACCTCGGGCTGGTTGGCGTCGCGGTCGACGAACGCAAGGGCCAGGATCGCCACCAGCATCAGGGCCGAGCCGAACATCGTGAACAGGAAGAACTTCAGCGCGGCGTAGACCCGGTCGCCGTAGCCCCAACCCCCGATGAGGAAGTACATCGGGACGAGCACGACCTCGAAGAAGATGAAGAACAAGAACAGGTCGAGCGCGGTGAACGCGCCGATGCAGCCGGCCATCAGGACCAGCAACCACGCGTAGTACGCCTTCGGGTCCTTCTTCGGCGTCACGGCCACGAAGGTGAGCGGGAACAGCAGGCCGGTGAGCACCACGAGGAACAGCGAGATGCCGTCGACGCCGAGGTGCCACTGGATACCGAACTCCTCGATCCAGGTGTGGGTCGTCTCGAACTGGAAGCCGCTGTCGCCGCGGTCGAAGGCGGCCAGCATCCAGACCGTGAACGCACCGGTCGAGCCGGCGAAGAGCAGGGCGACGAGACGCAGCAGCTCGGCACGACGCTTGGGCATCAGCGCCACGACGGCCGCGCCCGCGAGCGGCACGAGGATCGAGGCCGTCAGCAGCGGGAAGCCGATGTCGGCCGCGAGGACGAGGGTGGACGACATCAGAACGTGACCTGGGCGAGGAAGTAGGCGAGCAGGACGACGGCGCCGCCGGCGATGAGCAGCGCGTAGCTGCGCACGAAGCCGGTCTGGCTGCCGCGCAGGCCCTCACCGGTGCGGCGCACGAGGCTGGCGACCCCGTTGACAGCGCCGTCGATGACGACCCGGTCGAAGGTGGCGACCGCATCGAAGCCCATGCGACCCGGACCGCCCATGAACGCGCTGATCGAGCGGTCGTAGTACCAGCCCTCGGCGAGGATCTCGGGCTCGACGGGCTCGCGTTGCTTGCGGAGGTAGATCGCGTACGCCGCAGCGATGGCGACGGCGGCGACGACGATCGCGACGACGGCGAGGCCGACCTTGGTGCCGGTGGCCACGTCGATGTGGGCTTCGTTCTCGCCGAGCACCGGGTGGAGCCAGTGCTCGAGGAACTTGGTCCCGCCGGTGAAGGGCAGGTTGAGGCCGCCACCGATGATGGCCAGACCGGCGAGCGCGACCAGCGGCAGGGTCATGGTGGGCGGCGACTCGTGCGGTGGGTCGTGGAGGACGAGCACCTCGTCGTCGCCCGCACCCGCGGCGTCGGCCTCGTCGATGTCCTCGGTGTCGGCGGTCCCGTCGCCGTCGCCCGCAGCGGCGTGCTCGACCTCGAAGCGCTCCTCACCGAAGAAGACGAGGAACACCTGGCGGCTCATGTAGAACGCGGTGAGCAGCGCGGTGACCAGGCCCACCAGCCACAGTGCCGGGTTCTCGGCGAAGGCGTACAACAGGATCTCGTCCTTGGACCAGAAGCCGGCGAACGGGGGCACGCCGGCGATGGCGAGCCAGCCGACGATGAAGGTCGCCGCCGTGATCGGCATGAACTTGCGCAGGTTGCCCATGCGCATCATGTCCTGCTCCGCGTGCATGCCGTGGATGACCGAGCCCGAGCCGAGGAACAGCAGCGCCTTGAAGAACGCGTGGGTGATCATGTGGAAGACGGCCGCCACGTAGGCGCCGGTGCCGATGGCGAGGAACATGTAGCCGAGCTGGCTGACGGTGGAGTACGCCAGCACCCGCTTGATGTCGCGTTGGCTGATGGCGATGGTCGCGGCGACGAAGGCGGTGAACGCTCCGACCCAGGCGATGGTGGGCGCCAGCCAGCCGGCGGCCTCGGCGATGATCGGGTTGATCCGGGTCAGCAGGTAGACGCCCGAGGTCACCATGGTGGCGGCGTGGATGAGCGCCGAGACCGGCGTGGGGCCGGCCATGGCGTCGGGCAGCCACACGAACAGCGGGAACTGGGCCGACTTGCCGATGGCGCCGACGAAGAGGGTGGCGGCGATGAGGGTGGCCGTCGTCTCGGCCAGGCCGCCCGCGCCACTCAGGATCTCGGTGTAGGTCACCGAGCCGAGGGCGGCGAAGCTGGCGAAGATCGCCACCATGAAGCCCCAGTCGCCGATGCGGTTGGTGACGAAGGCCTTCTTACCCGCCGAGGCCTTCTCGGGATCGGTGAACCAGAAGCTGATGAGGAGGTACGAGCACGCGCCCACGCCCTCCCAGCCGAGGAAGGTGATGAGCAGGTTGTTGCCCAGCACCAGCATCAGCATCGAGAACGCGAACAGGTTCAGGTAGACGAAGAACTTCGAGTAGTTCGGGTCGCCGTGCATGTAGCCCACCGAGTACAGGTGGATCAGCGCGCCCACGCCGGTGATGAACAGGCACATCGTGATCGACAGCGGGTCGACCAGGAACCCGACGTCGACCGACAGCCCACCGGCGGGGATCCAGTCGAAGAGCACCTGGGTGAACTGGCGCTCCTCCTCGGCCTTGCCGAGCAGGCTGAGGTATGCGGCCACCGTCACCACGAAGCTGCCACCGACCATGGCGGTGGCGAGCAGGCCGGCGAGCGGCTCGCCGAGGCGGCGGCCGATGACCATGAGGGTCAGGAACCCGGCCAGTGGCAGGGCAGGGATGAGCCAGACGAGGTCGAGGATCTCCATTGCGCTTGCCCTATCCCTTGAGGAGCGCCAGGTCGTCGGCGGTCGCGGACGGTCGCTTGCGGAGGATGGCGACGATGATCCCGAGCCCGACCACGACCTCGGCCGCGGCCACCACCAGCACGAAGACCACCACGGCCTGGCCGCCGATGTCGTCGAGCATCCGGGAGAACGTGACGAAGGTGAGGGTGACGGCGTTGAGCATGAGCTCGACGCACATGAACATCACCAGCGGGTTGCGGCGCACGAGCAGGCCGACCGCGCCGATCGCGAAGATCATCGCGGCGAGGATCAGGTACCAGGCCGGTTCGACTGCGGCCACCATCACGTCGTCGCCTCCTCGTCGGCGGTGTCGGCCGTCTGGTCCCCGCCCCCGGCATCGGCCTCGTCATCCGTGCTGTCGGACGAACGCGGAGCATTCGTCGAGCGACGAGGCCCGTCAGGGCCGACGGAGCCGAGCCCCTCGATCTCGAGCTCGTCGGCCTTGCGGTTCTTGCGGGCCAGCATCACCGCGCCGACCACGGCGATCACCAGCAGGACCGAGGTGACCTCGAAGGCCAGCAGGTAGCGGGTGAAGATGACCTCGCCGAGGAGCTCGACCCCGTAGCCGTCGCCGGACAGCGGGCCGAGGTTGGCGACCTGGCCGGTGGCCTCCCACCCGGCGGAGGCCAGCGCCAGCACCGGCAGGGCGAAGACCGCCACGCCGACGACGACCGCGGCGGCGCGCTGGCCCACGATCGGCTCGATGCTGAGGTTCTCGGACTGGTCGACGCCGAGGAGCATGATCACGAAGAGGAACAGCACGACGATGGCACCGGCGTAGACGATGACCTGCACGGCGGCGAGGAAGTTGGCGTTCTGGGCCACGAACAGCACCGCGACACCGAAGAGCGTCCCGACCAGCGACAGCGCGGAGTGCACCGGGTGCCGGGCCAGGACCACGCCGAGCGCGCCCACGAGACAGGCTGCGCCGGCGACGAGGAAGACGAAGGTCTCCACTAGTGCGTCCCCTCCTCGGTGTCGTCGTCGGTGGCGTCATCGCTGCCGGCGACGCCGCGTGCCGTCCCCGGCTCGAACACCAGGTCCTCGGCCGGGTCGTGGCCATCCGCGGTCTGTCCCAGCTCGGCCGGTCGTTCGCCGTAGCCGAGCTCGGCGGCCCAGGCCACGATGCCCTCGAAGTCGGCATCGCCGGACGGTGACGTGGCCCGCATCCAGGCCGAGGTGTGGTTCTCCACCAGCTCGTGGTCGGTCCAATCCTCCCACGGCAGCTGCTGGGCCCGGCCGTCGTCGTCGACGACGAGCTCGTCCTTGGTGTAGATCGCGTCCTGGCGGTTCGTGAAGCTGAACTCGAACAGCTTGGTCTCGGTGATGGCCTCGGTCGGGCACGCCTCGACGCACAGGTCGCAGTGGATGCAACGCAGGTAGTTGATCTCGTACACGAACCCGTAGCGCTCACCGGGGCTGACCGGGTCGGCAGGGTCGTTGTCCTCGCCGCGCACGTAGATGCAGCGGGCCGGGCACACGCCGGCGCAGAGCTCGCAGCCGATGCACTTCTCCATGCCGTCCTCGTACCGGTTGAGCACGTGACGGCCGTGCAGGCGGCTCGGCTTGGCCCGCTTGCCGCCCTCGTCCTTCACGTAGGGCGAGGTCATGTTCTTGCCCGAGACGCTGGACTTGTTGAACGTCTTGTTGATCGTGACCTTGAAGCCGTCGAGGTAACCCATCAGACCTCCACCTCGTCGAGCTCTCGCCGCTGGCGGGAGACGTCGCTCGCCCGCTGCAGGATGGCGAAGCAGGTGCCGCCGATGAGCACGAAGCTCACCAGGATCGTCAGACCCAGGTTCCAGCCGGCGTCGCGGCCGACGTTGATGGTGGCGAGCAGCAGCAACCAGGCGAGCGACAGCGGGATGAGGATCTTCCAGCCCAGGTCCATGAGCTGGTCGTAGCGGAACCGGGGCAGCGTGCCGCGGATGAGGATGAAGATGTACAGGAAGACGAACAGCTTCGCCACGAACCAGATGATCCCCGAGACGGGGCCGAACCACTGCGGGCCGGAGGGGCCGCCGAACCACAGGGTGACGATGACGCCCGACATGGTGATCGGGTGCATGAACTCGGCCACGAAGAACATGCCGAAGCGGATCGAGGAGTACTCGGTGTGGTAGCCGCCGACGAGCTCCTGCTCGGCCTCGACGAGGTCGAAGGGCGGACGGTTCATCTCGGCCAGCGCGGCGATGAAGAAGATCACGAACGGCACGAAGCCGGTGACGATCACGTTCCAGTTGGGCACGAAGCCGCTGAAGCCGCCGGCCGCCTGGACCTCCACCATGGTGCGGGTCGACAACGATCCGCTGGTGAGGACCAGCGCCACGACGGACAGGCCCATGGCCGCCTCGTAGGACACCATCTGGGCGGTGGCGCGGACCGAACCGAGCAGTGGGTACTTCGAGCCCGACGACCAGCCGGCGAGCATGATGCCGTACACCGCGATCGAGGAGACGGCGAGGACGAACAGGATTCCGATGGGCGGATCGGCGAGCTGGGTGTAGGTCTGGTGGCCGGCGATGGTGACGATGCCGGGATCGTCGGCGTGGAAGGTTCCACCGAGCGGAACGATCGCGAAGATCAGGAAGGCGGGGATGACCGAGAGGTAGGGCGCCATGGCGAACACGAAGCGCTGGGCCCGGCTGGGGATGAGGTCCTCCTTGAAGATGAGCTTCATCCCGTCGGCGAGGGTCTGGAGGAGCCCGAAGGGGCCGGCGCGGTTGGGACCGATCCGGTTCTGCATGTCGGAGATGGTCTTGCGCTCGAACCAGACCATGAAGATCACGCCGACGAGCAGGATGCCGAACGTGATCAGCACCTTGCCGAGCGTGATGAGGACCTCGGCCAGGCCGACGCCGTCCAGGTAGAGCGGGTCCAACGCCAGGATCAACGGTCCACCCCCGCGAGTTGTGAGGCCCCGCCGAACAACTCGGTGAGCGAGGAGGCCCCCCGGGGCCGACGAGCGACGCCGTCCAGGTAGAGCGGGTCCAGAGCGAGCACCGCAACGTCGAGCATCACGGTGCGACCTCGACCCGGACATCGGTGACCGGCCGGGCCACGTCGATGAGCTCGTTGGTGGGACCGCCGGGCTGGGCGAAGGCAATGCTCGCCGCGCCGCGGGGCACACCCTCGGTCGACTCGACCGGAACGGTGATGGTGCCCCGGCCGCCCTCGGCGTTGGACACCTTCACCGTGGCGCCAGCAGGCACGCCGAGACGGTCGAAGTCGTGGGGATGCAGGTGCAGCACCGCCCCGTGCGGGAGCTTGGCCAGCGACGGCGACGCCTGGGTGGAGGCGCCGAGGTCGTAGAGCGCCCGGGTGGTGACCAGGCGGAGCCGGTACCCGTCGGGCTGGGGGATCTCCACGGCGGGGGCGGTGAACCTGATGCCGGCGCCGACGGCGGGACCGTCGACCTCGGCCTCAGCCGGTGTCGGCGCCGTTCGCTCGGGTGTCGGGTCTGCGGCGACATCGGCGTCACCGTCCTCGTCGGCCTCGACCCCGGAGTCGGGGCCCTCGTCCTCGGACTCGCCGGCGCCCCCGATCGTCACCGGGGTGGGTTCGGGTGGTGCGACGGGCACGACCACCCCGTCGGCGCCGATGGCCCCCATGGTCAGCCACCGGTACAGCGGCGCGACACGGGTCATCTCGCCGAACACGTCGGTGACCGACTCGAGGCCGAGGTCGTCACCGAGGCGGAACGTGAGCTCGGCGGCGATGATCCAGTCGGCTCGGGCCGTGCCGGGTGGGGTGACCTTGGGGGCGAGCCGGCTCACCCGACCCTCGAGGTTGGTGGTGGTGCCCTCGGTCTCGGCATAGCCGGCGGCGGCGAGGACCACGTCGGCCTGGCGGGTGGAGTCGTTGGGCAGGGTGTCGACCGAGATCACCGTCCGGGCCCCGGCGAGGGCGCGCCGGGCGAGATCGTGGTCGGGGAAGTCGCACAGCGGATCGGCGCCGAGGAGGACGAGGACATCCAGGCGCCCGTCGGCGGCGGCCTGGAGGATGCCGGTGGTGTCGAGCCCCCGGTCCGACGGCACGGTCGACCAGTTCTCGTGGAAGCGGGCCCGTCCCTCGTCGAGGCTGATGCGTCCGGGGAGCAGGCCCGGCGACATGCCGGCGTCGAGGGCGCCGTGGACGTTGCCGCGGCGCAGGCCCGACAGGAACCGGGCGTCGAAACCGTCGTGGAGGGCGCCGGCCGCGGCGGCGATCACGTCGGGGGTGTCGGCCACGTTGCCCCGGCCGACGACGACGCTCACGGAGCCTCCGCCGATGGCGGCCTTGGCCGCAACGATCGCGTCGGCGTCGATGCCACCGGCGGCCGACGGCTGGTCGGACGCCAGCGAGGCGGCGACCGCGGCGGCACCGCCGGGACCGTAGGTGAGGGTGTGGGCGGCGATACCGGACAGCCCGGTGCGGTGGGGCACGATCTCGATGAGCGTGGCGCCGTCCTCGACCACGGCGTGACGCAGCCGCAGGTACAGGACCGGCAGCTCCTCCTTGATGTCGGTGCCGACCACGACGATGGTGCCGCCCGGCGTGGCTGTCTCGTCGATGGTGGCCTTGGGCAGTCCCAGGACCAGCTCGGGTGGCAGGCCATCGCCGAGCTGGGCGTCGACGTTGTCGGTGCCGACCACGCCCTTGGCCAGCTTGGTCCACGCGTAGGCCGCCTCGTTGGTGAGGCGGGCCCCGCCGACCACGCCGATGCCGCTCGGGCCCGTACTGTCGAGCGAGCCGCGGATGGCGCTGGCGGCACGGGTGAGGGCCACCGACCACGAGGTCCGGGTCTGGGCGTCGCCGTCACGGATGAGCGGCTCGGCCAGGCGGTCCTCGCTGTGGATCGACTGGAAGTCGAAGCGACCCTTGTCGCACAACCAGCTCCAGTTGACGCCGTCGACATCGACGCCGTTGGTGCGCAGGACCTCGTTGCGGCTGGCCTGGACGACCACGCGACAGCCGACCGAGCAGGTCGTGCAGGTCGATTCGACCTGGTCGAGGTCCCAGGGCCGGGCCTTGAATCGGTAGGGCTTGGCGGTGAGTGCTCCGACCGGACAGATCTGGACGGTGTTGCCCGAGAAGTACGAGGCGAAGGGCTCGTCGGGAAACGTGTTGACCTGGGTCTGGCTACCCCGGTCGATGAAGCTGATGAGCGGGTCACCGGCCACCTCGTCGGCGAAGCGGGTGCACCGGTCGCAGAGGATGCAGCGCTCGCGGTCGAGGTCGACCAGGTCGCTGATCGGGATCGGCTTCTCGAAGTGCCGCTTCTCCTCGACGAACCGCGACTCGCCGGGACCGTACGCGTAGGCCTGGTCCTGGAGCGGGCACTCGCCGCCCTTGTCGCACACCGGGCAGTCGAGCGGGTGGTTGGCGAGCAGGAACTCGAGCACGCCGTCCTGGGCCTTCTTGGTCGCGTCGGACTCGGTGTCGACCGACATGCCCTCCGACACCGGGATCATGCACGACGGCTGCAGGGCCGGGCCGCGGCCGGCGTCGATCTCGACGAGGCACATACGGCACATCCCGACCGGGTTCATGCGCGGGTGGTAGCAGAACCGCGGAATGTAGGTGCCGTTGCGTTCGGCGGCGTCGATGACCAGATCGTCGGGACGGGCGTCGATCTCGACGCCGTCGACGGTGATCTTCACGGTGGTCTCGGTGGGTGCGTCAGACACCGGCGGGCGCTCCCTCGGGAGGTACGTATGCCTTGCCGTTGATCTCCACGCTGGTGGGAATCTCGCCGCCGCCGCAGTAGGCCCGGAACTCGTCCTGGAAGCGGACGATCGCGCTGGCGATGGGCGAGACCGCCGACGGACCGAGCGGGCAGATGGTGGTCTGCTTGGGCGGCCAGGCGATCTTCGGGCTGATGTTGTCGCTGAGGTCGAGCAGCAGGCCGAGGTCCTCGGGCCGGCCGTGTCCGTCGAGCATGCGGCGCAGGACCTTCTCGAGCCAGCTCGTGCCCTCGCGGCAGGGCGTGCACTTGCCGCACGACTCGCGAGCGAAGAACCGCACGAGACGCCAGGCGGCCTTGACCGCGTCGGTGGTCTCGTCCATGACGACGATGGCCCCCGAACCCAGCATGGAGCCGGCCTGGTCGATCGTGGCCTTCTCGAGCGGGAGGTCGAGGTGTTCCTCGTAGAGCCATGGCGAACTGGCGCCGCCGGGGATGAACGCCTTGAGCGAGTGCGTGCCGCGGATGCCCCCGCAGCGACCGTAGATCACGTCGCGGAAAGTCGTCGTGCCGAACTCGACCTCGTGGACGCCTGGCTTCTTGACGTGCCCGGAGATGGCGAACATGCGCGTGCCCTTGGAGTTCTCGGCACCGAACTGGGTGTAGGCGTCGGCGCCGTTGCGCAGGATCCAGGGCAGGTTGGCCAGCGTCTCCACGTTGTTGACGATGGTGGGCTGCATGTAGAGGCCCTTGGCCGCCGGGAAGTACGGCGGCTTGAGGCGGGGAAAGCCGCGGTTGCCCTCGAGCGACTCGATGAGGGCGGTCTCCTCGCCGACGATGTAGGCGCCCGCACCCCAGTGCAGGATCACGTCGCAGGAGAAGTCGGAGCCCATGATGTTCCTGCCCACGAGGTTGGCCTCGTAGGCCTCGTTGAGGGCCGACGCGATGCGTTCCTGGGCGAGGGCCATCTCGCCGCGCACGTACAGGAACACCTGGGCGCAGCCGGTGGCATAGGCGCAGATCAGCGATCCCTCGATGAGCTGGTGCGGATCGCGCTCCATGAGCATGCGGTCCTTGTAGGTGCCCGGCTCGGACTCGTCGCCGTTGACCACCAGGTAGCGCGGCCACACGTCCGGCGGGCAGAAACCCCACTTCACGCCGGCGGGGAAACCGGCGCCACCCCGGCCGAGCAGGCTGGCCGCCTTGGTCTCGCTGTGGACGGCCTCCGGGCCCGTGTCCAGGGCGCGGCGCAGGCCCTCGTAGCCCTCGGTGGCGCGGGAGCGCTCGAGGGTGTGGGCGTCGTCGTAGGAGAACCGGCCCGTGACCATCAGCGGGATCTCGCCGGCCGGGGTGGTGCCGTCGCTCACGTGGCCGCCCCCTCGGACGCGGGCTCGTCGGTCCGCAGCCAGACCGGGGTCTCGCACTCGCCCGGCACGGCGGCACCGGCCCGCCGATCGGCCGGGATCTGCTGGCGGACCCGGGTGAGCGTGCCGTGCTTGGGGATCTCGTGGGCCCGGCGCCCGGCGCGAAGATCCTCGAGGAGCTGATCGGTCTCGTCGTGGGTGATGCGGTGGAAGTAGCGGTAGTTGACCTGCAGGCACGGGGCCTCCGTGCAGGCGGCGATGCACTCGACGTCCTCGAGGGTGAACATGCCGTCGGGCGTGGTGCTTCCCGGGCGGATGTCGAGACGCTCCTCGAGGTGGTGGAGCAGCTCCTCGCCGCCGACGAGGAGGCAGGCGATGTTGGTGCAGACGTTGACGAGGTAGTCGCCCACCGGCTCGCGCTTGAACATCTCGTAGAAGCTGCAGGTGCCGATGACCTCGGCCGGGGTCACCTCCACGAGCTCGGCGATGTGCTCCATGGCCTCGTCGCTGACGTGGCCGTCCTGCTCCTGGGCCAGGTGGAGCAGCGGGATGAGCGCCGACTTGGGGAGGGGGTACCGAGCGATGATCTCCCTGGCGAGGATCGTGTTCTCGGCACTCAACCGCGGCATGGTCGTGAATCCTTGCACAAGCTCTCGGTGACGTCCGACCCGGCGGGTCGGACGAGCGGGACGGACGTTATCGCCGCATCGCCCGTCGGGTCAGATCCGGGCTTCACGCCACGCCCCGGCCACCGGAGGAGAACGATCCGGCCCGCTCGCACACCATGGGAACTAACGGTCGACCTCGCCCATGATGGGGTCGGCGCTGGAGATGTTGACCACGGCGTCGGCGATCAGCCCATCGCGCATCATGTGGGGCAGTGTCTGCAGGTTGACGAAGCTCGGCCCCCGGATGTGCATCCGGTACGGCTTGGCGCCGCCATCGGAGACGATGTAGCAGCCGAGCTCGCCGCGGGGGCTCTCCACCGCGCAGTAGACCTCGCCGGCGGGCACCTTGAAGCCCTCGGTGAAGATCTTGAAGTGGTGGATGAGCGCTTCCATCGACTCGTCGATGCGAGCCCGGGGCGGCGGGGTGACCTTCTTGTCCTGGATCCGGTAGTCGCCGCCGGGCATGTGTTCGAGGATCTGGTGGACGATCCCGATCGATTCGCGGATCTCGTTGAGCCGGATGGCGTAGCGGTCGAAGGCGTCGCCGTAGGTGCCCACGAGCACGTCGAAGTCGACCTGGTCGTACCGCAGGTACGGGTCGTCGCGGCGCAGGTCCCACGCCACCCCCGTGGCCCGCAGGATCGGCCCGGTGGCGCCGAGGGCCATCGCCTCGGTGTCGGTGATGACCCCGACTCCCTGGAGTCGCTCGCGGTAGATCGGCTGGCCCGTGAGCAGCGTGTCGAACTCGTCGAGTTGGGGCGGGAGGTAGTCGATCAGCTTGAGCACGTCGTCGCGCCAACCGTCGGGCAGGTCGGCAGCGACGCCACCGGGTCGGATGAAGTTGTGGTTCATCCGCAGGCCCGTGATCTTCTCGAGCAGGCGGAGGGCCTCCTCGCGCTCGCGCCAACCGTAGATCATCATCCCGACCGCGCCGACGTCCATGCCGTTGGTGGCCAAGTAGAGCAGGTGCGAGCTGATCCGGTTGAGCTCGGTGAGCAGCATGCGGATCCACTGGGCCCGCTCGGGAATGTCCTCGTGGATCCCGAGGAGCCGCTCGGTGGCCATGGAGAAGACCAGCTCGCTGAACAGCGGCGATGCGTAGTCCATCCGCGTCACGTTGGTGGGGCCCTGGAGGAAGGTGAGCTCCTCGCCCGTCTTCTCCATGCCGGTGTGGAGGTAGCCGATCACCGGCTTGGTGCGCAGCACCCGCTCGCCATCGAGCTCGAGCATGAGACGGAGCACGCCGTGCGTCGACGGGTGCTGGGGCCCCATGTTGATGATCATCGTGGTGTCGTCGCCGGACTCCTCGGCGTCGGCCTCCATGAGCGCCTCGGCCTCGGCCTCGGACAGGCGCAACGCGGCGCCGGCCTCGCGGAGCAGCTCCTTGGCGCCGCTGGCACCCCGGGCCTCCATGACCTGGCGGCCCTCGTCGGTGAGGGAGGAGTCCTGGCCGGCCCAGCTGGTGTCGGCCGCGCTGTCCTCGGTCGTGCTCATCGTTCGGTGACACTTCCCGTGCTGCTGGAAGGGAGCGTGGTACCCGTCTGGTGGCTCATCGCTCGGTCACGCTCCCTTGAACTGGACCGGGATGCGTCCCACGGCGTAGTCCTTGCGCAGCGGGTGGCCGTCCCAGTCCTCGGGCATGAGGATGCGGGTGAGGTCAGGATGGCCGTCGAAGCGGATGCCGAACAGGTCGTAGACCTCGCGCTCCATGGCCTCGGTGCCGGGATGGACCTCGAACAGCGACGGGACGGCCGGATCGTCCTCTGGCACCTGGACCCGCAGGCGTAGGCGTGTGCGGTGGGTGTGGCTGAGCAGCATCACCACGAGCTCGAACCGCTCGGGCTCGACATCCGGGGGCAGCTCGCGGGGCGATTCGTAGGTGAGGTAGTCGACGGCGGTGACGTCGATGCAGGAGTCGTAGCCCTCGTCGTCGCGCAGCTCGAGGACGAACGTGGCGAGCTCGTGGCGGCCGACGTGGAGGACGGTCTGGCCACGGGAATCGGTGGCGAGCTGGCCATGGACACGCTCGGGTTCGGGCGGGGCCTCGACGGTGGTGTCGTCGACGATGTCGTGCTCGTCGCGCTCAGGGGTGCGGTCGGTCTCGTCGCTCACCGGGAGATCTGGACCTTTTGATCAGCGGCGGTCTGGCCGTCGACCTGGGAGATCGTCAGCCCGGCGCCGGCGCCGGTCTCCTCGCGGCGGCGGAGGATCTCGCCCGAGTCGATCTCGTCGTGGATCGTGTTGATGGCGTGGATGAGCGTCTCGGGCCCGGGGGGACAGCCCGGGGCGTACGCATCGACCGGTACGACCTGGTCGACGCCCTGGACGATGGCGTAGTTGTTGAACATGCCGCCGGAGCTGGCGCAGACGCCCATCGACAGGACCCACTTGGGCTCCATCATCTGGTCGTAGATCTGGCGTAGCACCGGCGCCATCTTCTGGCTGACCCGGCCGGCCACGATCATGAGGTCGGCCTGGCGGGGCGAGGCGCGGAAGACCTCCATGCCGAAGCGGGACAGGTCGTAGTGGGCGCCACCGGCGGCCATCATCTCCAGCGCGCAGCACGCGAGCCCGAACGTGGCCGGCCACAGGCTCGACTTGCGGGCCCAGCGCACCACGTCCTCGATGCGGCCGGTGAACACGTTGTGGTCGAGGCCCTCGAGACCTTCGTTCAGATCCCAGCCCATGGGATCACCTCCCTCGGGTTCACGCGGCTTCGGTCGTCTGCGGGGTGCCGGTCGGGTGGGTGCTGCCCGGTGCGGGCTCCCGTCCGTCGAGGCCGACCCGGCGGACCGTCGAGGTGGTGGTCCGCTCGTCGGATCGCATGCTGGCGCGCTCGAGCCGCTTGACCGGACCCCAGTCGAGGGCACCCTTGGAGAACTCGTAGGCCAGGGAGACGATGATCGGCGCCGAGAACAACGCGACAGCGAACAACCCGTAGGGGCCGAGCTGGCGGTAGATGGTGGCCCACGGGTAGAGGAAGATGATCTCGATGTCGAACACGACGAACGACATGGCCACGAGGTAGAACTTCACCGGGAAGCGTTCGGGCGGCTCCTTGGTGGGCACGATGCCGCACTCGTAGGGCGCCAGCTTCGCCTCGGTCAGCTTCTTGGGCGCCACCAGCTTCACGGTGATGAAGCTGCCGGCCACGAACACGGCCGCCAGGACCAGCAGCACCGCGAGCGGGAGGTACTGACCCATCATGTCTGCGACGACCTGGGCATGGCTACGACGCTCCGGCCTGCACGTCTTCGGCGTGCTCGAGGTTCTCCTCGAGCAGGCGCTCGCGCTGGTGGAGCACCCAGCACAGCAGCAGGAAGATGGCGGTCGACCCGATGGTGATCATCGCTGCCGGGAAGCGGACGTCGCCGATGTCGCGGATCATCACCACGTTGATGACCGGCTCGCTCGGATCGGGCTCCGGCACGGGCGGCGGCTGGCCGGCGACGGCCTCCTGCTCTCGCGCGGCCTGGATCTGGAGCACGGCGTAGTGATCGGGGTGGGTGAGCTGGAGGGTCTGCTCGACCTTGGTGACGATCCGGTCCCACACGTTCGGGTTCTCGGGCAGGCCCTCCTTGCCGCCGGTCTCGTAGGCGGCCAGGGCCACGTAGTCGCTGGCACCGGAGAAGTCGAACGAGCACGTGGTGCACTCGGCGACCGCCGACGACACCGTGGCTTCGGCCTCGTTGCGCACCGCGTCGGAGGGCGCCAGCAGCTCCCAGCCATCGGACGCCTCCTCGAACTGGTCGGCGAGCGCCTCGAACTGCTCGGGGTCCTCGTCGGGCAGGTCCTGGAGCGTCTCGTGGTCGATGCCATCGGCATCGCTGGGCAGGACCGAGAAGTCGAGATCTCGTACGTCGTCGGTCACGGCCTGGGCGGGATCGCCCTCGTTGTACTCGACGACGTCCCACTCGGGCGCTTGTCCCTGCATGCCGATGCCGTAGATCCACCAGAGGGCGCCCATGATCGCCATCCAGCCGAAGAAGCCGGTCATGGCGAGCAGGAAACCGAGCCGGGCCCCGGTGTTGGTGCCGAGCAGCAGGTACACCGACCCCATGAGGACGACGACGCCCACGAGCACGGACAGGATGCCGCGGATGGTGGGATCGAAGGCGATGCCGGCGAGCACGTTGCCGGTGGTGGTGGCCAGGGTGGGCACGGCTCAGACCTCGTCCTCGATGTCGGCGGCGGGCAGCGACGCCACGTACTCGGCGATCGCGTGGATCATCTCGTCGGACAGCATGCCTCCCTCGGAGGGGTAGATGCCGTCCTCGATGTCGTCGTTGTTGGGGTTGACGCCGAAGCCGGGCATCGCACCGCTGCCGATGCCGCTGTTGCCGTAGCTGGCGCCCTGTTCCGATCCGACCATGAGGAACTCGGCCAACAGGTCGGTGTTGGCGAACTGGCGGGGGATCACGCCCCGCAGCGGCGGGCCGAGCGCGCCGGCGCCGTCGGGATAGTCGATGAATCGGTCGACGTCGGCGCCCTCGGGCTGCACCGAACCCTCGTTGATGGACCAACCCCGCGTGTGGCAGCGGGCGCAGGCGTAGGCACCGCCGGCGAAGCCGCTCTCTTCGCCGAGGTTGAACAGCGCTTTGCCGGTCTCGAGGCTGTCGTAGTCGATCTCGCTCGGGCCGGCGGCTCCCAGCGTGTTCGCCAGTTCGCCCTCGACCGCCGCGATCGACTCCTCGGAGCTGATCTGGATCGACTGCAGGTAGTCGACGAGGTTCTTGATCTGCTGCTCGGTGAGGGGGCCGCCACCGGGCTCACCCCAGGCCGGCATCGGCGAGAACGCCCGGCCGTAGTTGAGGATCTCGGTGACCTCGGCCCGGCTGTAGCGCAGCAGCACGGTGTCGAGGGCCGGCGCCTTCCAGTCAGCCTGGGCGACGAACTCGGAGTTCTCGTCGAGGATCGTGTAGGAGGCCACGCCGCCGACACCGTCGGGGCCGTGGCAGCTGCTGCACTGCGCGTTGTAGGTCTCCTCGCCCCGGTCGGCGAAGACCCGCTCGAAGTTCTCCTCGGCACCATCCATGCGGCCGGGCTCGGCCAGCCAGTAGGCGGGCAGGCCGATGCCGATGACGGCGAGGGTGGCCAGCCCGAAGGTGAGGGTGCGGTCGAGCTTCCTGGACTCGAGCTCGTCGTCGTCGTAGTACGGCTTGAGGTTGGCGGCGAGCTCGAGCTCGGCGCCGACCTCCTCACGCCCGGCACGGACGTTGGCGAGGGCGTAGATGACGACGCCGGCGACGGCGATGACGGCGACGACGATGCCGACGACTTCGACCGTGCTGGCGCCGTAGAGCATCACGGGCACCGCGGGGGACAGATCAATCATGGTTCAGGGATCTCAGCTCTGCTCGGGCTCAGTGCGAGCCATCACTGGCGCAGTGGGGCCCTTCGGCTTCCTGGCCGGTGGTGTTGGTTCCGATGGGCGGTCCGAGGATGATCGTGCCGGTGTCGACGGTGAGCACGCCACCGGACACGTCCATGGCGAAGCGGTCGAGGCCTCGCGGCGCGGGACCGCCCTTCTTCTCGCCGACCCGGTTGTACTGCGAGCCGTGGCACTGGCACTCGAACCACTGCGACGTCTCACACTCGGGCACGCGGCAGCCGAGGTGGACGCACTTCTGGTACAGGGCCACGACACCGGCTTCCATCCCGGCGAGCTCGGGGGGCGAGTACACCTCGCGTGCCTTGTCGAGCGCGTTGGACGGATACTCGGTGATCCACATGCGGCCCTCGGGCTTGTAGAGGAAGCCGTTGTTCTCCTTGATCTCGCCGATGATCTCGTCGACGTTGCCGACCCGGATGGTCGAGCCGAAGCCCTCGCTGCCCTGCGGCCACAGGAACGCGATCACCGAGGCACCGAAGCCGGACAGGCCGACGATGAAGAACCCCGTGATCGAGCGGTTGAGGAACTGGCGGCGGGTGGCGCCGAGCGTGTCGGGGTCGGGCGGCACCCAGGCGGTGGGGGCCGACGAGCCGGCGGTGACCAGCTCCTTGCCCGACTCGCGCTGGTCGAGCTTGGCCGCGAGCTCGAGCTCCTTGCCCGATGCCGTGGCCTTGCCCTCCTCGCGGGTGATCGCTGCCGTGCCCGTGTCGCGGGTGCGCGTCTCGCGGGACAGGGCGCCGATGGCCTTGGTGGTCTCGTTGCGCCGGGCCGCGGCGATGAGCACGACGGCGCCGAGGACGACGAAGGCGCCGGCGGCGATGGCGATGATGGTTCCGGTTGCCATGACTTACTTGCCTTTCGGTGAGCGCTGACTCACAGCTCGAAGAAGAGGCCGCCGTTCCAGGGGAAGATGAAGTTGAACCCGGGACCGCGGAAGAACGAACCGATGATCACCAGTACTGCCCAGAACATCAGGAACATCGTGAACAACGAGATCACGAACTTGCGATCGTTGGGCTTGTTGGAGGGATTGCGGTCGGTGTAGGGCGCCAGGATCAGCGCGAACAGCCCCACGCCGGGGATGGTCACGCCCGCGACCATCGGGTGGAACATGGTCAGCAGCTCCTGGAGACCGAGGAAGTACCAGGGCGCCTTCGACGGGTTGGGTGTCTCGTTGAAGTTGGCCAGCTCGAGCAGCGGGGCGTTGACGAAGATGGAGAAGACGAGCGTGAACGCGAGGACCACGAGGGCGGCCACGAACTCGATCACCAGCAGGTGGGGCCAGACATGGACCTTGTCGAGCGGGGTGGCCCGGACGTCCTGGATCGAGCCTGACTTGACGACGGTGAGCAGGCGCTGGGTGTGACCACCGGGGCCGGTGGGCGCGGCGCCTCCGTTGGTGCCCGCCGGCGCGGCGGCCGGAGCGGTCGCCACGGCCGTGCCGCCCCCTCCGCCCTCGCCTCCGGATGACCCGGCGGCCTCGCCGCCACCCTCGCCGCCCCCGGACTGGGCACGCGCGGCCTTGGACCGTTCGAGGAGGTGGGCCGGGATGCGGGACTCGGCTTCGGCCTGCTCGGGCGTCTGCTCGGCGGACTCGTCGCCGCCGTCTTCGGCCGCGCCCTTCTCCTCTTCGGCCTTCTTGCGGGCCTCTTCGGCTCGCTTCCGGAGGTGCTCGGGGATCTCAGTCATGGGAAAGCTCTCTACGTCCAAATCTACCGGCGGTTTACAGCGGTCCCGAGATGCCGCCGTCCTTGCGCACCCGCCAGAAGTGGATCGCCAGGAAGATGACGAGCACGAACGGGAGCATCAGGACGTGCAGCACGTACCAGCGCAACAACGTGTCGGAGCCGATCTCGACCCCGCCCAGCAAGACGAACCGGACCTGGTCACCGAAGACCGGCGTGTAACCCATCATGTTGGTGCCCACGGTCACGGCCCAGAGGGCGAGTTGGTCCCACGGCAGCAGGTAGCCGGTGAAGGACAGCAGCAGGGTGAGGGTGAGCAGGATCACGCCGACCACCCAGTTGAACTCGCGGGGCGGCTTGTAGGCCCCGTGGTAGAAGACGCGGGCCATGTGCAGGAACACCGACAGCACCATGAGGTGCGCGGCCCACCGGTGCATGTTCCGCACCAGCAGGCCGAAGGTCACCCCGGTCTGGAGGTTGGCGATGTCCTGCCAGGCCTGGGCCGCGGTGGGCCGGTAGAAGAACATCAGGAAGATGCCGGTGACCGTGAGCAGGATGAACAGGAAGAACGACAGCCCGCCGAGGCACAGCGTGTAGCTCACCTTCACCGCGTGGCGCTTCACCTTGACCGGGTGCAGGTGGTACAGCACCGAGTTCATGACCACGTAGCTGCGGTTACGCGGGGAGTCGGTGTAGCCCTTGCGGAAGATCGACCCGGGCCGGAAGATCGAGTTCCACGCCTGGGACGACTGCACCTTGTCGGGCAGGTCCTGCATGGTCTTGCTCAGGCGCTCGCCGATCGATGGCTTGTCTTCGGTGGTGCTGGCCACGACGGTTCTCCTTGACCTGTTCTCTCAGCCCAACCGCATGCCGTAGCCGTAGCCGTGGCTGTTGGTGCGCTGGTGGGGATCGCCGACGGCGTTCGGTTCGCCGAGCTTGCCGAGGATGATGACGCCGGTGGGGCAGCGGTCGACACAGAGCGCGCACCGGGTGCACACGTCGTCGTCGATGGTGAAGATCACGTGGTCGGCCGGGTCGAGACCGGGCTGTTCGGTGCCGATGGCCGACTCGATGGCATCGGGGCGGACCATGTGGATGCACTTCCACGGGCAGATGTCGACACAGCCGTCGCACATGATGCACTCGGACTGGTCGATGTGGATGAACTGCTTCGGCTTGACGGCCGCCTGCAGCCACGAGGCGTCGACCTCTTGGAGCACGTAGTCGCTCCGGAACTCCGGCAGCGGCGGATTGGCGTCGTTGGCACCCATGGGGTCCTCCTCAACCCTTCTTGACCAGCGGCCGGCCGTAGGTGGACGTGGGGACCACGGCGGCCTCGGCGTCGGCCTTCTTCTTGCGGTCGTTCCACCAGGCCCAGACCCAGATCTGCAGACCCAGCGCCACGACGTAGATCAGGACGGCGATGAGGTCCTTGACGTGGAGGTAGTTGACGGTGAGGGGCAACCACCCGCCCTCGGCCTCGGGCCGGAGGAGGTTCAGCGGGCCCCAGACCGTGGAGGAACTGGTCCAGTCGAGCTCGTTCTCGGCCCAGGACAGCCACTGGTGGGGGATGACCCCGTACCACCAGAACATGAGGGCGAAGGTGTAGGTGGCGGCGAGGTTGGCTTCGCCCCAGGTCAGCCGGGCCTCGAAGTCACGGCGCTTGCCGAAGAGCACCACGGCGACGAGGCCGATGATCCCGATCAGACTGGATGTGACTAGGGCGACCACGGCGTGTCAGTACCTCGTGAATTCGATCACAATGTGGTTTCGTGGGCTCGCACAGGGACGACGAGCCACGACGATGGTCTACCACCTGCCCCCGAGGCGGTACACATCGGGCGATGGCGAATCCGGGTCCGGATCGCGACCGGAATCGACGGACCGCCGCTTGGGCAGCACGCACCGCCGTTGCCTACCCTGTCGAGGTTCATCGCCGTCCCCGGGAGGCCCGTTGACCGCACTCACTCAGGGGCTGCGCCCCCGAACCCCATCGTCGCCCGGCTCGCTGGCGCTCGCGCGGTCGACCGGTCACCGGACGCGCACCGATGGTAGGAAGGTGGCCCGGTGACCGAAGTCCCTGACTACCTCCTCGAGCGCTCCCGCGCCCGTCGTGCTGCCATCCAGGGTGGCGACGAGGGTGAGTCGGGTGGCGGAGGTGACAGCGGCGACAGCGGGTCCGCCGCCCCGGCGAAGTCCGAGGCGGCCGCGCCGGCCGCGGCCTCGATGCCGGCCCACCCCGAGCCGGTCGAGGATCCGCCCCCTCCCCCACCCTCGCCGATGGTCCAGGCCCACGAGCAGCGCCGCAAGATCCCGTTCTGGGCGTTGCCCGTCGTGGTCATGATCCCGATCTGGGCCTACGTCTACGTCGGCACCCTCAGCCCACCTCCCGACGAGGACGGGGGTGCTGCCGCGCTCGGCGAGGAGATCTACGGCACCCAGTGCGCCGGCTGCCACGGCAGCGGCGGTGGAGGCGGCTCCGGCCCGGCGTTCACGAACGGCGCCATCTACGAGACCTGGCCCAGCTTCGAAGACCACTTCGAGTGGGTCCGCCTCGGCTCCAACGGTTGGGTCGAGGAGTACGGCGACACCTACGGGGCCACGGACAAGCCCGTCCTGACCGGGATGCCCGGCTTCACCGAGGATCAGCTCTCCGACGCCGATCTTGTCTTTGCGACCCTGTACGAGCGTGAGCTCGGCGGCGAGAACCCCGACCCCGAGGACGCCGGTCGGCTCCAGGTCGTCGCCGACCTGATGTTCGAGAACGAGGAGATGACCCTCGACGAGGCCATCGAGACGGCCGAGTCCGAGGGGCTGTTCGAGGCCGCCGCCGGCGGCTGAGCCGCTCCTCGCTCCCTGCGGGAGCTCGTCGCTTCGAGCGTTGTTCGCCAGGGGTTCGCAACGTCGTCTGCCACCACCGTCGGCACCGGACGACGGGGCGAGGTCTTGTCGGCCGGCCTACTCGTCGTCGTCCGGGCGCCGTTCGTCCCGGTCTTCGAGCTCGCCGGCATCGTCGTCCGCGGCCGGTGCCGGGTCGGTTGCCGGGTCGGCCTCGTCGCCCATCGTGACGTCGGGAGCGCTCGGGGCCGGCGTCGCACCGCCGCCGGCCCGGGCGAGCACCGCGGCCCGGATGGCCGCGACCTCGGCGGGGTCGTCGGGTTCGGCCGCGGCCCCGTGTCGCACCTTGAGCAGGATCCACAACCCGACCGGGACGAGCACGATCGCCATCCACTGGGCCCCGGTCATCGACAGCACCCGCTCGTCGTTGACCCGGACCACGTCGGTGAGGAATCGGCCGACGCCGTACCAGACACAGAAGATGCCGACGAGCGTGCCCGGCGCCAACGTGGCGCCGGTCCGGCTGGCCCGATGGCGCACGAACCACAGCAGACCGAGGAGCGCGACGAGGTGGAGGAACTCGTAGAGCGCGGTGTTGTGGAAGGTCATCCCCTCGACCAGGGGCTCGTCGCCGATCACGCTCTCCTGGGTGCTGCCGCCCTCGTAGGTGGTGCCGAGGAAGAACGCGGTGGTGCGGCCGAAGTGCTCACCCACCGCGTAGCACCCGATGCGACCGATGGCGAGGCCGATGGTCAACCCGAAGGTGTAGCCGTCGAGGCTGCGCCAGCGCAGCTTGGGGCTCCACGTCCGGAACGTGGGGAAGCCGACGATGATCGCGGCGATGAACCCACCCGAGAACTGGATGCCCCCTTCCCACACGGCGATCACGTCGATGGGGTCCTCGATCTGGTCGAGGTGGGAGAGCACCCAGGTGATCCGGGAGCCGATGAGCCCGGCCACCACCATGCGGGTGGCCAACCGGTAGGTCTCCTCGCGGGGCACGCCCCACTGCTCGACGTCGCGCGCGGCCACCCACGCGCCGACCAGGACGCCGAGGCCGACCAGCAGCCCGAAGGTCCGGATCGTCAGCGGGCCGACGGAGAAGTCGGGGAAGGTGTGATAGGGGATCCCGGCGAGCACGCCACCAGTGTGGTCCAGCCTTGGACCCGACGTGGACTCGGGACCCGCGCGATCCGCCGGCGGGGACGCCGCTCAGGGGGCGTCGACGGTCACCGACGGGCTGACCCCGTCCCAGGGGATCTCGGGATTCGACGGGTAGTAGTAGTCGATCCCGGTCACCTCGAAGCGGACTTCCTCGATCGGCTCCTGCCCGTTGGCGCCGGTGTTCAGGTTGCCCTGCTCGAAGGTCACCAGGCCGTCGGCCAGATTGGCTCGTGTCCCCCACGAGCGCTCCCCGAGCTGACCGTCATGGGTGCGGTACACCGTCACCACCCGCACGCGCAGACCGGCGCTGACGCCGGTCAGCGGCTGGCCGTCGGTGCCGTGGACCTCGACGGTGGCCGCGGCCGTCCACTTGTTCCTGTTGTGCAACTCGCTCGACGAGTCGACGAACGTCGTCCCGCCACCGTCGCCGGTGTCGGCGTCGTCCTCGTCACCACCGGCCCCATCCTCATCGCCACCATCGCCACCGGACCCGTCGTCGGCATCGTCACCATCGCCGTCGTCGGCCGGCGTGCCGGGTGCGAGGAGCGGTTGGGCCGAGTCGAAGTCGCCCGCCGACTCCTCGAATCGGTCCTCCGTGTTGTCGTTCAGTGCCCGCAGCGGACCAACGGCGGCCAGGGCGATCACCGCGACCAGCAGCGCATACTCGACCAACGTCGCTCCGCGGTCATCCTCGCGCTCAGAGTGGTGGAAGCCCATGCCCGCAGCCTACGAGCGTCGACGGGTTTCTCCTATGGGCCGGTCGGCCCGGCGTCGACCCCGTCCAGGCCGGATGAATCGCCCACAGCGGCGGCGACGGCAGAAGCAGAAGGACGAGCGGCGAGGGCGACGCACACCGGGCTCGCGGTTCGACTGCCGGCTGGGCCCTCGGAGTTGGAATGAACGGCCGTTCACGGCATGGTGGAAGACGCACCAGTTTCGGGTCAGGAGCCTCCATGCCAGCAGCCGGGTCAGCCGTCGAAGACTCACCGTTCTCCAAGGGTGACTCGGTCATCTATCCCCAGCACGGAGCGGGCAAGATCGTGGACCGCGTCACCAAGACCGTCGGCGACGTCGAACGCGACTACTTCGTGGTCGATCTCGAGCTTCAGGACCTGCGGGTGTGGGTCCCGGTCGAAGAGGCCGAGGACATCGGTGTCCGCGAGCCCACCGCCAAGGACGAGCTCGACGATCTGTTCGACCTGCTCGCCGACCACGACGTGCGGATCCCGTCCAACTTCAGCCGCCGCATGAAGAACAACCAGCGGCGCATGAACGACGGCGACGTCTGGCAGCTGGCCGAAGTGGTCCGCAACCTCGCCGTCCGCCGGTCGCGCAAGCACCTGTCGCCGTCGGAGAAGACGCTGTTCCTCCACGCCCGCGGCCTGCTCGTCGCCGAGCTGGCGCTGTCGATGGGCGTCTCGTCGGAGAAGGCCGAGAAGAAGCTCGACGACCACCTCCCCGAGTACGACCCCCTCGACGACGTGTGAGGACCTGCTCGGGCCGGCTCTGACCGGCTCTGACCCGCCCGGGGCTCAAGTCGTTCGTCGGCCCTGACGGGCCTCCTCACTTCGAGAGTTGTTCGCTGGCGCTCACAACGTCTCCTGGCGGCACCTCCCATTCCGCCGCATGTCTTCAGGCGATCTCGGCGGCGGCGTCGGCCGCCGCGGATCCGATGGCGTCGATGATGCCGTCGGTGTGGGCCAGACCGGGGAACAGGACCTCGTAGGCGCCCGGCGCCAAGGCCACGTCGCGGTCGAGCATGGCGTGGAAGAACGCGGCGAAACGGTCCTCGTCGGTCGATTGCGCGTCCTCGTAGGTGCGGGGGATCGACGAGCCGAAGTGGATACCCACCAGCGTCGAGACCCGCGGGATCGCGGCAGTGATGCCCGCGCCGGCGAAGGCCTTCTCGAGGTGCTCGGCGAGCCGGGCCGCCGACGACCGGATCTGGTCGTAGGCCGCGTCGTCGAGGAGCTCGAGCGCGGCGAGACCGGCAGCGGTGGCCAGCGGGTTGCCCGACAGCGTGCCGGCCTGGAAGACCGGGCCGCCGGGTGCCAGCTCGTCCATGATCTCGGCCCGACCGCCGAAGGCGCCGATGTTGAGCCCCCCGCCGATGACCTTGCCGTAGCAGCTGAGGTCGGCGTCGACGCCGAACCACTCCTGCGCGCCGCCACGCGCCAGACGGAACCCGGTGATGACCTCGTCGAAGATGAGCAGCGCGCCGACGCGGTCACACTCGTCGCGCAGGCCCTGGAGGAACCCCTCGTCGGGGGGCACCAGACCCATGTTCGCGGCGACCGGCTCGACGATGACCGCGGCGGTGTCGTCGTCGAGGGTGGGCACCTCGTTGTAGGGCGCGACCAGGGTGTCGGCCACGGTCGAGGGGGTCACCCCGACCGAGTCGGGAAGCCCGAACACGGCCACGGCCGAACCCGACTGGGCCAGCAGCGCGTCGCCGTGGCCGTGGTAGTTGCCCCCGAACTTCACCAGCCTGTCGCGTCCGGTGTGGCCGCGGGCGAGACGGATGGCCGACATCGTCGCCTCGGTCCCCGACGACACGAGCCGCACCTTCTCGACGGCCGGGATCCGACTGCAGATCTCCTCGGCGATACGCACCTCGCCCACGGTGGTGGCCCCGTAACTGGTCCCCCGCGCCGCGGCCTCCTGGACGGCGGACACGATGGCGGGGTGGGCGTGACCGGCGATGATGGCCCCGTAGCTCTGGACGAGGTCGAGGTAGCGGTGGCCCTCCACGTCCCAGAGCTGGGCGCCTTCGGCCCGGTCGACGAAGTAGGGGGTGCCGCCCACCGCGCCGAAGGCCCGGATCGGCGAGTTCACCCCGCCCGGGATGTGGGTCAGCGCCCGGTGATGGAGCTGCTCGTTGGTGGTCACTGGGCTCCCTCCGCGACGTCGCGTGCGGCGTAGGTCAGGATCAGGTCGGCGCCCGCCCGCTTGATCGACAGCAGGTGCTCGGCCATGACCGCGTCGGCGTCGAGCCAGCCGCGCTCGCCCGCGGCCTCGACCATCGCGTACTCCCCTGACACGTGGTACGCGGCCACCGGGACGTCGAAGGTGCGCCGTGCTGTGCTGATGACGTCGAGGTAGGCGAGCGCCGGCTTGACCATGACGATGTCGGCGCCCTCGTCGAGGTCGGCCTGGATCTCCTCCAGCGCCTCGCGGGCGTTGGACGGGTCCTGCTGGTAGCCCTTGCGGTCCCCACCGCCGGCGATCGTGACGTCGACCGCATCGCGGAAGGGGCCGTACAGGGCGCTGGCGTACTTGGCCGCGTAGGCGAGGATCGGGACCTCCTCGTGACCGTCCTGGTCGAGGGCCCCGCGGATCATGGTGACCTGGCCGTCCATCATCCCGCTGGGCGCGACCATCGACGCGCCGGCGCGGGCCTGGGCCACGGCCGCCGCCGCGTAGAGCTCGAGCGTGGCGTCGTTGTCGACCGTGCCGTCGCCGCGCACGATCCCGCAGTGGCCGTGGTCGGTGTACTCGTCGACGCACAGGTCGGCGATCAGGACCACGTCGTCGCCGACCTCGTCCCGCAGGGCGCGGAGTGCGCGCTGCACGATGCCGTCGGGGTCGGAGGCACCGCTGCCGGTCGGGTCCTTGTGCACCGGCACGCCGAAGAGCATGACCGCCGGCACCCCGAGGTCGCGCAGCTCGCGCACCTCGCGAACCAGGCTCGTGAGGCTGTGCTGCGCCACGCCGGGCAGGCTCGGGATCGGCTGGGGCTCGTCGATGCCCTCGCGCACGAACAGCGGGGCGATGAGGTCGTCGACGCCGACCCTGGTCTCGGCGACCATGCGCCGCAGGGCGGGGGTCCGGCGCAGGCGGCGGAGACGTCGATCGGGGAATGCCACGACCGCGCAGCCTAGGAGCGTCCCGTCCGCCTGGCCCCCACGAGCTCGTCGAGTCGGTGGAGGTCGAGTTCGGCCACGGAACCGACGACGAGGTCGGCATGGTCGAAGCGCAGGTGGGCGGTCATGCCGGCCGGCACGCCGACGGTCGCGCACCCGGCCGCATTGGCCGCGGTGATGCCGGGCTCACTGTCCTCCAGCACCACGCAGCGACCCGGATCGAGACCGAGGCGGGCCGCGGCCAGCTCGAACAGGTCGGGCTCGGGCTTGGTCCGACCGTGACCGACGTCGTCGCGGGTGGCCCGGATCGGGAACAGGTGGTCCACACCGAGGCGTTCCAGATGTCCCACCACCCAGTCGCGCGGGCTCGAGGAAGCGACGGCGACCCCGACGCCGGCGCCTTCGGCCGCCACGGCGAGCTCGACCACGCCGGGGCGCAGCACCTCCCGGCTGATCCGGGCGTGGTGGCGGGCCCGACGGGTCTCGAGCACCTCTTCCCGGTTGGTGAGCGGGCGGCCGAGCGCAGTCTCGAGCATGTCGGTCCAGTGCGGGTGGTCGGCGGTCCCGATGATCTTCACCCACTCGTCGCGCGACAGCTCGAGCCCGTGATCGGCGAAGGCCTCGGCCACGGTCTCGAACTCCGAGGTCTCGGTGTCGAGGATGAGGCCGTCGAAGTCGAAGAGGATCCCGGCGAGCTGCACGTGTGCAAGCACATGGGCATCTTGGCACGCCGCCCCGACGATGCCTGTCCCGGTTCGGGGGCTCAGCGGGTCGAGTGGTCGATGAGCGCGTCGAGCAGGCCGTCGATGGTGTGGACCTCGGCCTCGACGTCGACGGTCAGGCCGTGCTCCCGGGCGGTCGAGGCGGTGATCGGGCCGATGCAGGCGACCGTGGGCGGGACGGTGTCGCACACGGCGAGGAAGTTCCGGACCGTGGACGACGAGGTGAAGGTCACGATGTCGGCCTCGGCAGCGCGGACGAGGTCCGCGCCGGTGGGCCGGCCCTGGACCGTGCGGTAGGCCTCGACCACGTCGACGGTCCAGCCCCTGTCGCGCAGCCCCTCGGGTAGCACGTCACGCGCCTCGGCGGCGCGGGGGATGAGCACCCGGCCGTCGCCGTCGGGGAACGCGTCGAGCACACCCTCGGCCACGTACCGCTCGGGCACCAGGTCGGGGACGATGTTGCCCTCGGCGAGCGCGTCGGCCGTGCCGGGTCCGATGGCGGCGAGGCGCGACGAGCCGAACGCCCGAGCATCTCGGCACGCCGCGAGGAGGCGACGGGCGCCGTTGGGGGAGGTGACCACGACCCAGTCGTAGGCGGCGAGGTCGTCGACCGCCGCGCGAAGTGCCGCACCCCCGTCGGCGGGTTCGTCGATGCGGATGGCGGGGATCTCGACGGTGTCGGCACCGAGCTCGCGGAGCTTGGCGAGCAGCGAGCTCGCCTGCGCCCGGGCGCGGGTGACCACGACGGTCCTGCCGAACAGCGGCCGGGACTCGAACCACGCCAGGTCGAAGCCGGCCACCGCGCCGACGATGATGGTGGCCGGCGGGGCCAGGTCCTGGTCGGGCAGCGTGGCCAGCGTGGCCCGCACGGTCCGCTGGTCGGGCCGGGTTCCCCAGATGACCGCGGCCGCGGGCTCGTCGGGGGACCGGCCGGCGTCGATGAGGCGCTGGCAGATCTTGGCGATCCGACCGACCCCCATGAGGATGACGATCGTGCCGCCGACCCGCGCGACCGCATCCCAGTCGACCGAGCCGTCCTCGCCGATCGAGGGGTCCTCGTGGCCGGTGACCACGGTGAAGCTCGTCGACGAGAAGCGCTGCGTGACCGGGATGCCCGCGTAGGCGGGCGCGGCGAGCGCGGCGGTCACACCGGGGACGATCTCGAACGGGACGCCGGCCTCGGCCAGGGCGTGAGCCTCCTCACCGCCCCGGGCGAAGACCGTGGGGTCGCCGCCCTTGAGCCGGACGACCGTGCGTCCGGCCCGGCCACGGTCGACCAGCAGCGCGCTGATCTCCTCCTGGCTGTGGCGGGCCTTGCCGGGCGCCTTGCCGACGTCGATGCGCTCGGCCGTCTCCGGCGCCAGCTCGAGCAGCTCGGCCGCCGACAAGCGGTCGTGGACGACCACGTCGGCGCGCCGGAGCACCTCGGCACCCCGGAGGGTGAGCAGGCCGGGATCACCCGGTCCGGCGCCGACGAGGTAGACGGTCACCGAACCTCAACCCTCCACGAGCACGTTCGGGGACCGGTCGACCCCGCGAGCGCCAGCGAGCCGGGCGACGATGGGGCGCGGGGGCGCAGCCCCCGGGAAGGAACCGTCATCAGGGCAGAGACTACGAGCGGCGACGACCTCCGAAGACCTGACGGATCGTCAGATCGAATGGGCGATCCGACAGGATGGTCGGATGGACGCACCACTCGAAGGCATCCGCATCCTCGCCGTGGAGCAGATGCAGGCGCTGCCGTACGCCACCCAGCTCCTCGGCCGGCTCGGCGCCGAGGTGGTCAAGGTCGAGCATCCCACCCGCGGCGACCTCGGCCGAGGATCGATGCCGGCGGCAACCGACGAGACCGGCGCCCAGGTCGGGGCGACGTACCTGCGCAACAACCTCAACAAGCGCTCGGTCGGCCTCGATCTCGGCCATTCCGACGCCCGGGAGCTGTTCCTCGAGTTGGTCCCCCACTTCGACGTGGTCGCCGAGAACTTCAAGCCCGGGGGCATGGCCAAGTTCGGTCTCGCCTACGACGACGTGGCCGCCGTCCACCCGGGCGTCGTGTACGTGTCGATCTCCGGCTTCGGCAACACGGTCCAGTCGCCCTACGGCAGCTGGCCCGCGTTCGCGCCGATCGCCGAAGCGATGTCGGGGATGTACGCGTTCAACCGTCCCGCCGACGAGCCGGTGAAGGTGTCGCCGGTCGGCGCGCTGGGCGACACCGGCAGCGGGCTGTTCGCCACCGTCGGGATCCTCTCCGCGCTGCGTCGCAAGGATCGCACGGGCGAGGGCAGCTACGTCGACATCTCGATGTTCGACTGCATGGTGTCCTTCGCCGACGTCGTCCCCAACTACTGGTCGCTCGGTCGCGATCCCCGCCAGTCGCCGCCGCTCATCAACCACGGATTCCCGATCGGCTCGGGCGAGGTCGTGATCCAGGTCGGCCGACCGCACCAGTTCGCTCGGCTGGCCGAGACCGTCGGCCGGCCCGAATGGGTCGACGACAAGCGCTTCGCCGATGCCCAGGGCTGGGTCGACCACCTCGACGAGATCCGCGCGGCCGTGGCCGAATGGGCCGGCGACCGCTCCACCATCGACGTCGCCGCGGCGCTGGCCGACGCCGGCATCGCCGCCGCTCCCATCTTCGAGGCCGAGGATCTCGCCCACGACGAGCACGTCCGCGCCCGCCACATGCTCACTGAGATCCCCCGGTCCGACGGCGTCGACCAGCCGGTGCTGACGCCGGGCAACCCGGTGAAGATCGCCGGCTACGACGACTCGACCGCGGCCCCACCCCCCACGCTCGGCCAACACACCGACGAGGTCCTCCGCGCCGAGCTCGGCCTCAGCGAGGATCGTCTGGCCGAGCTCCGCGACGCCGGCGTCATCGGCTGAGCCGGTCCTCGGCTGTGAGGCTTGCCGGCGCGGGCCTGCTCCCATCGAGAGCTGCCCGCCCGGGGGCTCACCGCGCCTGCTGGCGCCGCGTCCGCCGCCCCGGAGATCTTCCTGGCCCCGCAGGTCTCCGAGGTCGACTCAGAACGGGACCTCCTGGGCGAGCAGCGGGTCGTCGTGGGAGGAGCGCCCGCTGACGATGCGGCAGAACTCGACCGCGTCGATCGTGATCGCGTCGCCGCCGCGGCCCGACGAGAGGTGCCCGCCCGCCGGTCCGCTCAGGGTGAGCTCGACCGGCTGGCCGTGTCGGCGGGCCCACTCGACAGCGGCGTCGCCGACGATCCTGCGGTCGTTGTCGTCCAGACCCGGAGCGGTGTCGAGCGCATCGGCGAGGTCGATCCGGTGGAGCCAGGCGTCGCGGGTGAGAATGCAGCCGAGGAGGTGGTCGAGGTCCCACCGTTCCTCGATCGAGCCGACCTTCACCTCCATGCCGGCCCGCCGGCGCACGAACCCCGGCATCCGGGACCGACCGCGGACGGCCGGCTCGACGAGGGTCCGCAGCTCGGTGACCACCTGCTCGGGTGTGAGATCGGCGGCGCGCTCCACCTGGATGGCGGTCATGGCGTCGACCTCCTGCTCGCCGGTCCGCTTCGCCCGCTTCTTCACCGCTCGCTGCAGCGACATCGTCTCGCGGAGGCTGGCGGCCGAGCGCATGGCACCGACGAGGTGGCCGCTCAGGTCGCGCACAGTCCAGCCCTCGCACGGCGTGGGCTGCTCCCAGTCGGCGGGCTCGAGCGCAGCGAAGGCGTCGGCCAGCCGCTGGTACGAGTCGCGGGCCAGCCGCATCCATTCGGCATGAGAGCCGACCGGCGCGAAGTCGCCGGTGACTGGTGCGAATCCGGTCATGGTCATCGTGGCTCCTCTGTCTGTCGGTCCGGACCGTCGATCCGGAAGTGGTCGAAGAACATGTCGACGGCGCGGTCGATCAGTCGGATCCACCGGTCGCCGCCGGGGTCGTTGCTGATCTGCTGATCGGTGAGGCCGGTGAACAGCGCGGTGAACAGATCGACGGCCTCGTCACCGTCGATCCCGATGCTGGCCAGCGTCCGGCGCAGTTCGTGCAGGCGCTCGACCGCGAGCGCGTAGGTCTCCGGCGTCGGCTCCCAGCCGGGGATCACCCGCTGGAAGAGAAGCTGGTACCGCACCGGATCCTCGGTGCAGAAGCCGACGAACTCACCGATGATCTGCTTGGACTCGGCCCGCACGTCCTCCACCTCGGACAGATCGGTCGGCCAGTCGGCCGACACCGCCGCGAACTGTTCGTAGCCCTGGCGGAACATGGCGTCGTACAACTCCGCCTTGGAATCGAAGTAGGCGTAGAGCGACTGGGCCCGGAGCCCGACCTCGCGGCCGAGATCGCGCATCGAGACCGATGGGAGCCCGTCGCGGCGCGCCAGGCGCCAGGCCGCCTCGACGATCTCCTCGGTGGTCTCCCGGCGCCGCCGCGCCCGGGGCGTAAGAACATCTGACACTGTTCGTAGTTTCGAACGATGTCAGTCTTCTGTCAAGCCCCGGATCACGGAGCCGACGTTTCTGACGGCGCGTCAGACTTCTGCGAGAATCCACCCATGTCCCGTGGCATCCGCGCCGTCGGCGCCCATCTCCCCCACCGCCGGCTCGACCGCAGCGAGATCGCGACGACGTTCGGCACGGGCGGCGGGCGCGGCACCCGGACGGTGGCGTCGTTCGACGAGGACACCACGACGATGGGTGTGGAGGCGTGCCGGGCCGGCGACCTCCACATCGGCGATCCCGCCCTGATGGCGTTGTGGTTCGCCACCACCGACCCCGCCTACCTCGACAAGACCAACGCCGCCGCCGTCCACGCCGCGCTCGGCATCCGGCCACGGTGCCCGGCGCTCGACTTCGGCGGCGGGCTCCGGTCGGGCATCGGCGCGCTGAACGCCGCCCTGCGCGCCACCGGCGACATCCTCGTCGTCGCCTCCGACCGGCGCAGCGGTCTGCCCACCAGCGCCGACGAGTCGACCGGCGGCGACGGTGCCGGCGCGTTGCGGGTGGGCGACGAGGCCGACGGGCCGTTGCTCGCGACCTTCGTCGCCGACGCCTCCACCACCACGGAGGTGCTCGACCGCTGGCGCACGCCCGGCGACGACCGCTCCCGGTCGTGGGAGGAGCGCTTCGCCGAGTCGGTCTACGTCGATCTCGCCACCGAGACCTTCGGCCGGGCGCTCGAGCGGGCCGGCATCGGCCCCGACGGCGTCGACGTGATGATCGCCACCGGCATGCACGGCCGCGCCGTGAACCGGGCCACCGAGAAGCTCGGCGTCGAGCAGGTGGCCGACAACCTCGACCCGACCGTCGGCAACACCGGCATCGCCCAACCGTTCGTGACACTCGCCTCGGTGCTCGAGTCGTCGGCGCCGGGCCAGACCATCGCCCTCGTGCACCTGGCCGACGGCTGCGACGTCGTGCTGCTGCGCACCACTGACGCGGTCGCCGACTGGACGCCCCGCCGTCCGCTCGCCCGACAGCTCGAGTCGGGCGCGCCCGTCACCTACGGCCAGTTCCTGTCGTGGCGGGGTCAGGTCGACGTGGAGCCACCCAACCGGCCCGGCCCCAACCGGGTGTCGGCGCCGGCGGCCCAACGCCGCCAGGACTGGAAGTTCCGCTTCACCGCCTCCCGCGACCGATCCACGGGCATGCTCCACCTCCCGCCGGCCCGGGTGTCGGAGAAGGGCGGCGAGGTCGACGACATGGACCCCGAGGTCATGGCCGACGTGCCCGGCACGATCGCCGCGCTCACCGTCGACCGGCTGGCGTACTCGCCGAGCCCGCCCGTGGTGTTCGCGGTCGTCGACTTCGACGGGGGTGGTCGGGCGCCGCTCGAGCTCACCGACGTCGACGCCGGATCGGTCGAGGTGGGCGACCGGGTCGAGCCCACGTTCCGCCGCCTGTCCACCGCCGACGGCATCCACAACTACTTCTGGAAGGTGCGACCATGTTGACGATGGATGAGGCCCGAACCTGCATCGCCTCCGCGACCGGAACGCCCGGAGGGAGCCGCCGGGCGACCGGTCACACGGGTAGCGCAACGCGTCTCCGTCAGAGCGGGACGTGCGCGCAGCGAGTCCCGAGCGAGCACACGACATGAGCAAAGGCATCACCGACCAGGTCGCCATCATCGGCGCCGGATGCATCCCGTTCGGCGAACGATGGGACGACAGCCTCGACGACATGATCGTCGACGCCGCCCAGCAGACCTACACCTCGGCCGGCGTGGCCCAGGACGACGTCGACGCGTTCTGGTTCGGCACCGCCCAATCGGGCATGTCGGGGATCACGATGGCGGGGCCGCTCAAGATCCACGGCAAGCCGATCACCCGGGTCGAGAACTTCTGCGCGACCGGCTCCGAAGCCATGCGCCAGGCGGCCTACGCCGTGGCGTCCGGCGCGTACGACGTCGTGATGGCCCTCGGCGCCGAAAAGGTGAAGGACTCGGGCTACGCGGGGCTCAACGCGCATCCGATCCCCACCGACGGCACCAACCGCACGCTCACCGCCGCGGCCATGTTCTCACTGCTCATGCCGGCCTACGCCGACAAGTACGGGGTCAGCCGCGACGAGATCCGCTACGCCTGCGCCCGCATCGCCGAGAAGAACCACCACAACGGTGTGGCCAACCCGCTCGCGCAATTCCGGCGGGAGATGTCGGCCGAGGCGATCTGCGAGATGCCCGCAGTGGCCGGGGGCTTGAGCGTGTTCGACTGCGCCGGCGTGGCCGACGGTGCCGCCGCGGTGATCCTGTGCCGGGCCGAGGACGCGCACCGCTACACGGACGATCCGCTGTACATCAAGGCCCTGTCGTTCGTGGCCGGCACCGGCGCCGGCAGCCTCGATCCCGACTACGACTACACCACGCTGCCCGAGTGCCAGTGGGCCGCCGACGACGCCTACACCCAGGCCGGCGTCACCGACCCCATGGCGCAGCTGGCGCTGGCCTCGTGCCACGACTGCTTCACCCCCACCGAGCTCGTGCTGATGGAGGACCTCGGTTTCGTCGAGCGTGGCACGGCGTGGAAGGCGGTGATGGACGGCACCTTCGATCTCGACGGCGCGCTGCCGGTCAACACCGACGGCGGGCTCAAGGCATTCGGCCACCCCGTCGGCGCGTCGGGCCTGCGAATGGTCTACGAGCACTGGCTCCAGCTCCGGGGCGAGGCCGGCGACCGCCAGATCGACCCGAAGGGCCGTACCCTCGGCCTGACCCACAACCTCGGCGGCTACCCCGGCGAGATGGTCAGCTTCGTCGGCATCTACGGCACCGAGCGAGGCTGATCCCGATCGGGCGGCGTCGCCCGTGGCGCCATCAGCAGTACCGGCGGCTTCTCCGCGCCGGAGGCCCCTCCGCCTGACCGCGCCGACGTGCAGATCCTCCGCTGGGCGCTCGATGCGCCGCATTGCGACTCCGGGCGCATGAACCTCCGCATGAGTGTGTTGACACACCCGAGGTCCTCAGCGAGATGTCTGGGCGTGTCGGCCCACACCTGCGTGTGTCCACACGCCAAGTCGGAGCGCGCCCCGGCGTGCCGTCCGGCGATTTCGAGGTACTGGCAGCTCCCCCTCGAGATCGACCGCGACGGCGACCACGCCACCCTGCGACCGTGGACCCGGGCCGACTGGGGCGAAGGCGGCGAGACCGTGCACTGGTGCTGCACGGAGGGCGGGCTGGCCTACGACGGCGACCGTCCGGTCATCGAGTCGATGGCCGAGGAGGTCGAGGCGCTGCTGGGCCCCGATGCGACCGACCAGGTCCGGGTCCACATACGGCGCCGCCCTTGACCGATCAGAGCCGGCCTCAGGGAGTTGTGAGCCCCGAGCGAACAACTCTCGAAGTGAGGAGCTCCCGCAGTGAGCGACGAACGACTCAACCCAGGAGTTCGGCCACCGGGAGGCGGGCGCAGGCCTGGTCGCCGATGGTGGTGGGGTCGGTCCCGCGGACGACGCAGCGCTCGACCCGGCTGGCGTCCATGGCGCCGATCACCGCGCGGAGCGCGACCGCTCCATCGTCCTCGAGGGTGGCGTGGGCGCCGGCGGGGAGATCGCAGTCGCCGCCGAGGGCGACGAGGAACGAGCGCTCGGCGTCGACCTGGCGACGGGTCGGCGCGTGCTCGACCGCGGCGACGAGATCGATCGTCGCCTCGTCCTGCTCCCGGCACTCGATCGCGAGCGCGCCCTGGCCGACCTGGGGAGTCATCAGGTAGGTCGGGAGCCAGTCGGCGATGTCGCCTTCCATGTCCTGGCGGAGCAACCCGGCACCGGCGGCGATGACCGCGTCGATCGTCGTGCCGTCATCAGCGGCCTGACCGACCTGGGCGACACGGCGCTGGATGTTGCCGCGGAGCTGCACGAAATGCAGGTCGGGGCGGAGGTCGGCGAGCTGGACCCGCCGACGGTTGGACCCGGTGGCCACGGTGGCGCCGACGGGCAGGTCGACGAGGGCCGACCCGACGAGCACATCGCGGGCATCGCCCCGCTCGGGCACCGCCGCCAGCACGAGACCGGGGACCGGCGTGGAGGTGAGGTCCTTGGCCGAGTGGACGGCGGCGTCGGCGCGATCGTCGAGCACCGCGGCCTGGACCTCCTTGGCGAAGGCACCCTTGCCGCCGATGTCGGAGATCGGCTTGGTCAGGTCGGTGTCGGGGCTCGTCGTCATCGAGACGAGCTCGACCTCGAGCCCCGCGTGGGCCGCCTCGAGCAGATCCTTGACGTGCTCGGTCTGCCACAGCGCAAGCGGTGACTGCCGGGTGGCGAGTCTCAGTGTCGTCACGAAACGGCCTCAGAGGTGGAGCCATCACCCTCCCGCACAGCCCGGAGGGAGGCGCCAGCCGACCGGTCACACGAAGCGTGGCCAACAACTCCGTGTACGTGGGAGTGCCCGCAGCGAAGCGAGGACACTTCGATGTTACGGCTCGTCGTCGATGTCGAACAGGTCGCGGAGGGCCTGGATCAGACGGTCGCCCTTGGAGGTACCGGCCGCGTCGCGGAGGGCCACCGTGGGCTGGTGGAGCAGCTTGGCCACCAGTGCCCGGCTGAACTTGTCGACGGCGGCGAACTGGTCGTCGTCGAGTTCGGCGAGGCGACCGCTCATCCGATCGAGCTCGGCCGTCCGGGTCTCCTCGGCGGCGGAACGCAGGGCGACGATGGCGGGGGCGACCTCACGTGCCGAGGTGGCCGAACCGAAGCGTTCGAGCTCCTCGTCGAGGAGCGCCTTGACCGTGTCGATCTCGCGGCGACGCTCGGCGAGGCCGGCGTCGGCGAAGTCGGTGAGGTCGTCCATGTCGAGCACGGTGACGCCGGGCAGGTCGGCGACCGCGGGGTCGACGTCGCGCGGGACGGCGATGTCGACCAGCAGCAGTTCGCGTCCGTCGCGGCGCTCGACCACCGTGGCCATCTCGTCGTAGGTGAGCAGCACCGAGGCGGCACCGGTGGAGGTGAGCAGCACGTCGGCGTCGACCAGCTCGCCGGGCAGGTCGGTGAACCGCACGGCGCGGGCGTCGAGCGGCTTGGCCACCGTCCGGGCGGTGTCGTGGGTGCGGTTGGCGACCACGAGGTCGCCGACACCGGCGTCGGCCAGCGATGTGGCCATCGACGCGCCCATGTCGCCGACGCCGAGCACGACGGCCCGGGCGCCCCGCAGGCCGTCGCGGCCGGCATCGGTGAAATGGTCGGCGGCGAGGGCCACCGCGGAGTAGGAGACCGAGGCGGTGCCCTTGCCGATGGCGGTCTCGCTGCGGACCCGCTTGCCGGCCTCGATCGCGTGACGGAACAACAGGTTGAGCGTGGGGCCGACGGCGTCGGCGTCCTTGGCCGCCTCCCACGCGGTCTTGACCTGGCCCTGGATCTCGTGCTCGCCGAGCACGGCCGAGTCGAGACCGGACACGACCTCGAAGAGGTGGGAAGCCGCAGCGGTGTCGTGGTGCACGTAGAGGTGATCGGCGAAGTCGTCGGGCTCGAGCAGCGCGACCTCGGCCAGCACGCGACGGATGTCGGCGTAGCCGCCGTGGAACCGCTCGGCGACTGCGTAGACCTCGGTGCGGTTGCAGGTCGAGAGCACGACCGTCTCGGACAGGTGCTCGGCACCGAGCAGGGCGTCGAGGGTCTTGTCGACCGCGTCGGGACCGACGGTCATCGCCTCGCGAACCGCCAGCGGCGCGGTGCGGTGATTCAGGCCGATGACGACGACAGGCATGTTCGCAGCAGATCCAGTGCTTCGGCGGTGCGGTCGCTCCGCAACAGGTCGATCATCCCGGAATCGAGAGCGTCCTGCCACGGGAGTCCTTCGGTGGAACGCCCCTCCGCCAAGATTCGTTCCCTCTCGGAGGAAAGGAGCTCCATCAGCTCATCGTATTCCGGCCCGAACTCGGCTTCGAATCGGCGTCGCAACCACTTGGCCAGCGCCGGACTGTGGCCGCCGGTGGCGACGGTGACCATCAGCTGGCCACGCCGGACACGGGCCGGGAGGGTGAAGGTGCAGTTGGCGGGATCATCGGCCGAGTTGACCCACACGCCGGCGGCGTCGGCATCGAGGAAGACCCGGCGGTTGACCTCGGCGTCGTCGGTGGCGGCGACCACGAGCCGGTGGTCGGCGGCCTCGGGCGAGCGGTAGGGACGCTCCTCCACGGCCACGGGCATGGCGTGGATGGCGTCGACCACCTCGGGCGCCACGACGGTGAGCGTGTCGGCCCCACCGGCGAGCAGCCCGTCGACCTTCGACGCCGCGACGACCCCACCACCGACCACGAGGACGGAGCGACCGCGCAACACGAGGTTCACGGGGTACTGAGGGCCCTCGACCGGCATGCCCCCAGGCTACGAGCGCCCGCCCGGATCGCCCAGGGTTCGACGTCTCGAGCCGCCGCGCACGGGGACCTGCGACGATCGCGCTTTCCGCGCAGGTCCTAGGAGTCGCGCCGCTGCTGGTAGAAGCTGAGGATCTGCATCTCGACCGCGAGGTCGACCTTGCGCAGCGAGACGCCCTCCGTGACCGAGATCACCGTCGGGGCGAAGTTGAGGATCGACTTCACCCCGGCCTCGATGAGCTCGTCGGCCACCATCTGGGCGGCTGACGCCGGGGTCGTGATCACCCCGATGCCGACGTGGTGCTGCTCGACCACGTCGCCGAGTGCGCTGGCGTGCTGGACCTCGAGCCCACCATGGATGCTGCCGACGACGGCAGGGTCGGCGTCGACGAGCGCGGCGACCGGGTAGCCACGGTCGCCGAACCCGCCATAGTTGGCGAGGGCGGCGCCGAGGTTGCCGATGCCCACGATCACCACGGGCCAGTCGTGGGTCAGGCCGAGGGCGCGGCGCATCTGGGTCTGGAGGTACTCGACGTCGTAGCCCACGCCCCGAGTGCCGTAGCTGCCGAGGTACGACAGATCCTTGCGCACCTTGGCCGCGTTCACGCCGGCCGAGTCGGCCAGCTGCTCCGAGCTGACGGTCATGGTCTCGGCGGCGAGCTCGAGCAGGCTCCGGAGATAGATCGGGAGTCGAGCGACGGTGGCGTCGGGGATTCGCTTCTCGTCGCTCACGGCATGAGCGTACCGACGCTCGTGCAAGCTCTCACAAGCCGTGTCTCGACTCACTCGGCCTCCGGCTCCAGGGGGCCGTTCGAGCCCCGGCATGCCGGTCGTTCCGCTGCCGGCTGCTCGCTCCGGCGTACCGGCGCGCTCTCGACGCCGGCCCGCTGGTTGCGCCGAGCGACATCAATGCTGATCGTCGTCGCGGAGCTGGCGCTTGAGAACCTTGCCGCCGAGCCCGCGCGGGATCTCGTCGACGAAGAGCACCTTCTGTGGACACTTGTAGCGGGCGAGGCGCTGCTCGCAGAAGTGGATGATGTCGTCCTCCTCCACCGACCGGCCCGCGGCGACGACGACGAACGCCTTGACGGCCTCGCCCGAGTGCGGGTGCGTGACCCCGACGACGGCCGCCTGCTCCACACCGGGGTGATCGACGAGCACCGACTCGACCTCGCCGGGGTGGACGTTGAAGCCCGAGACGATGATGAGGTCCTTGAGCCGGCCGACGATGAACAGGAAGCCGCTCTCGTCGACCACGGCGAGGTCGCCGGTGCGCAACCAGCTGTCGGGGGTGAACGCCTCGGCGGTGGCCTCGGGATCCTTCCAGTAGCCCTGGAAGACGTTGGGTCCCCAGACGTGCAGTTCGCCAGCGTCGCCCACGAGCACGTCCCGGCCGTCGGCGTCGATGATGCGCAGCCGCACGCCGGGCAGGGGCGCACCGATGCTGCCGGGCGGCGCCGGGATGCCCGACGAGCTGGTCACCACGGGCGAGGCCTCGGTGAGCCCATAGCCCTCGGCGAGCTCGAGCCCGAAGCGCTCCTCGATCCGGTCCCGGACGGCCGGGTCGAGCACCGACGCACCCGACGCCCCGATCCGCACGGTGGCGAACGCCTCGGCGGGCGCGTCGGGCAGGTGGGCCCAGGCCGCCCACATCGTGGGCGCGCCGGCGATGGTCGTGACGCCGTGCTTGGCGATGGCCTCGAGTGCCGACTCGGGATCGAAGCGCTCGATGGTGAGCACCGCCCCGCCGGTGTGGAGCGCGAGGCCGAGCACGACGTTGAGGCCGAAGATGTGGAAGAACGGCAGCACGCCCAGGGTCACGTCGTCGGCGTGCTGGGCTCGGGCCGGGTTGGCCTGCATCTGCTCGAGGTTCGACCGGAGGTTGCCGTGGGTCAGCATCGCAGCCTTGGGGGACCCGGCGGTGCCAGCGGTGAACATCAACACCGCGAGGTCGCCATCGTCCCGATCGACGATCGGTACCGGCTCGGCGGCGAGGAGGGTGTCGAGGCCGCGCTCACCGTCGCCGCAGTCGTCACTCGATGTGCGAACCACGAGCTGGAGCGACGGGACCGACGCGGGGTCGATGGCGCCGAAGCTGCGGCGGGCCGCCGGGCCGACGATCGCGCCGGAGGCCTCGACGGTGGCGAGCTGGGCGGCCATCTCGGGCGCGGGGCTGGCGGGGTTGACGGGCACGGCCACGGCGCCGACGCCGATGACCGCCAGGTAGCTGGCCACGAAGTACCAGTTGTTGGCGGCCACGATCCCGATCCGATCGCCGGGTTCGACCGCGTGGGCGACCAGTCCACCGCGTATCCGGGCAACCTGGTCGCGCAGCTCGCCGTAGGTGGTGCTGCGACCGCGCGAGATCACCGCGACGGCGTCGTCGGGATGGTCGTCGCAGATGTGGGCGAAGTTCACGCAGACGCTCCTGTGGGCTCCCCCGGTGGACCGGCCCAGTTGAGCACTTCTGGGCCGCGCGGCGCAGAACCCGCAATGCCAGCACCGGGATCGTTGCGATGGCAGCCGGAAGGGTGGCGGGTCGCGGCAGACTGTGCGGGTGGATCTCGGCACTGCGGTCAGCGACGACGCCGCCGAGGACCGGTCCGCCGCGTCGGCCGGCATCGTCACCGACGGCCTGTGCCGGCACTTCCCCGGTGGCGTGGGGCTCGACCCGCTCTCCATCGAGGTGCCGCCCGGCGAGGTGCTCGCCCTCCTCGGCCCCAACGGCGCGGGCAAGACCACGACGGTCCGCCTGCTCAACGGCGTGCTGCGCCCCGACGGCGGTTCGGCCCGCGTGCTCGGCATCGACCCGGCGATCGACGGCGATCGTCTCCGCGCCCGTACCGGGGTGCTCACCGAGTACGCCGGCCTCGACGATCGCCTCACCGCCCGAGAGAACCTCCGCTACGCCGCGATGGTCCGGGGCCTGCAGGGCGTCGGGATCGAGACCCGGATCGACGAGCTCATCGTACGGTTCGGCATGGGCGACCGGGCCGACCGGCTCGTGCGTGGCGCCTCCACCGGCCAGCGCAAGCGGCTCGGTCTGGCCCGGTCCCTGCTCCACGATCCCGAGGTCCTGTTCCTCGACGAGCCGACCTCGGGCCTCGATCCGGCGGCGACGCGCGACGTGGTCGAGCTGATCGGCGCGCTCGCCTCCGAACACGGGCGGACCATCGTGCTCGCCACCCACTTCCTCGGCGAGGCCGGCCGGCTCGCCGACCGCATGGCGATGCTCGACCACGGCGCGCTCGTTGCCTTCGGGCGACCCGACGACCTGGCCGCCGAGCTCTGGGACAGCCTGGAGTGCGAGTTCGACCTCGGCAGTCCCGCCGACAGCTCGGTGCTCACCGCGGCCGCGGCCATCGACGTCGTGCTCGGTGTGCATCCCTCGGCCGCGGGCATCACGGCGCGGGTCGGTTCCCGCGACGACGTCCCCGCAGTGGTGCGGGCCCTGGTGGGCCACGGCGTCGACGTGTACGCCGCGATCCCTCGCCCGCCCACGCTCGAGGACATCTACTTCGAGATCGAGGCCCGGCGCAGCGCCGGCGACCTGTCCGTGGTGGGGACGGCCCCGTGAGCGTCGACTGGCTCGCCGTGCGCGGCGTCGTCCGCAAGGACCTGCGGGCCGTCCGCCGGTCGAAGTCGGTCGTCATCCCGATGCTGGCGGTACCGGTCCTGCTGATGGTCATCGTCCCCGCCGGCATCGGCTTCGCGGCCCGCAGCACCGAGAGCATCGGCGTCGACCGCATCCTCGACTCAGTACCCGGGAACCTGGCCGAACCCATCCTGTCCCTGCCCGAGCGCGAGCAGCTCGTGGTGCTGATCAACGGCTACCTGCTGGCACCGCTGTTCCTGATCGTGCCGCTGATGGTCTCGGCCGTACTCGCCGCCGACGCGTTCGCGGGCGAGAAGGAGCGCCGCACCCTCGAGTCGCTGCTCCACTCCTCCATCAACGACCGCGACCTGTTCATCGCCAAGTTCCTCACCGCCTTCCTCCCCGCGGTGACCGTGTCCTGGGTCGGCTTCGTGTGCTTCGCCGTGGTGACCAACGCCATCGCGTGGCCGGTCATGCACCGGGTCTTCGTCCCGACCCGGCTGTGGATGGTGATGATCGTCTGGGTCGCGCCCGCGGTCGCCACCCTCGGGCTGGCCGTGATGGTGCGCGTCTCGGCCCGCACCGGCACCTCGCAGGAGGCCAACCAGCTGGGTGGAGCGGTGATCCTGCCCCTCATCTTCCTGGCCGTCGGCCAGTCCACCGGACTGCTGCTGGTCGACTGGCCGGTCGCCATCGGCGTCGGCGCGGTGATCTGGCTGATCGCCCTGTTCCTGCTGCGGGGCGGCGTCAAGCGCTTCACCCGCGACGCCCTGGTTGCCCAGGTGTAGGCCGCCGGCCGCCGGCCGCCGGCGAGGTTCGGCGCGTTCCTCCCCGCATGTTGGTCGTCCGCGCCGATCGGCGCGGACGGTCGGAGCCGGGGTGCGGGAGGTTCGGCGCGTTGGCGGGGCCATCGTGGTCGAACGCGCCGATCGGCGCGTTCGTTCAGCCGGGCGGGCGCCCCGCTACGTGAGGATGACGAGCTGGAGGAAGGCCGCGCCGATGATCAGCAGCAGCAGGATCCCGAGCAGGATGGTGGTGCCAGGTCTCATCACACGCCTCCGTTGCGCCGGCCGAGCTCGACCTGGGTGCTGACGCCGGCGGTGTCGGCCGCCCCCTGCTCGTCGACCGGCTGGACCCGGATCTCCGACGACGCCCGGACGCCGAGCTCGGCCTCGGCCGACCGGCGGTCGAGCGCGATGGCGAGCAGGCCGTAGCTGTCGACGATCAGGCCGATCTGGCCCTCGCCGATGTCGGCGAAGCTGTCGACCCGGCGGACGGTCCGCCACTCGCCGTTGATGGTCATCCGCAGCACGTCGCCCCAGCCCTCGATGTCCTCGGGGTCGAGGTTGAGCTGGCAGTTGCCGAAGCCGTCGATCCACATGACCTCGGCCACGAGGTCGCCGTCCTCCTCCCGGGCCACCGGCAGGATGCCGGGGGTGAGCTCGTGCGGGTCGACCGGGTCGCCCAGGTCGTCGAAGTCGGCGCCGATGCACAGGGCCGCGGCGACCGGGGCGAAGACATCGCGCCCGTCGAAGGTGGGCCCGGGTGCGGGCAGGTGGTACTCGGTGTTGGTGAGCGCCACGGCCCGGGTGGCGCCGCCGACCATGGCCACGGCCGGTGCGAGCACACCGTTGTCGGGGCCGACGAGCACGGACTCGGCATCGCCCACCTCGATCGCGATGGCCCGTCGGTCGGTGCCGACACCGGGATCGACCACCGCGAGCACCACTCCGGGGCACAGGTACTGGGCGCTGCGTGCGAGGGTGAGGCCGCCGGCCCGCACGTCGTGGCGGGGGATGTCATGGGTGATGTCGATCACCGCCGCCTCGGGGGCCGTCGAGCGGATCACCGAGTGGACGACGCCGACGAACTCGTCACGCCGGCCGTAGTCGGACAGGAACGACACGGTGTCGTAGCGCAGCGCAGCCATCGCCCCCGACGCTACGACCATCCAACCCACCCAGACGAACGGGCCGGCCGTTCACGCCAGCTGGCTGACCGGGCACCGAGACGGTCGCCCGGAAGTCGTGAGGCCCAGCCGAACGACTTCAAGGTGACCGAGGCCGCCTCGCGGCCGAGATCACCCGGCTTCGGTGAAGCGCTCGGCCAGGTAGGCGTCGAAGTCGGTGGCGTCGATCCGGTACGACTTGCCGATGCGCAGGGCGCGCAGCTCGCCCGACTTGATGAGCCGGTAGACGGTCATGTCGGACACGCGCAGTTGGTCGGCGACCTCACGTGGCGTGAGGAACTCATGGGCCATGGAACACCCCTTCTCTCCGGGGCGCAGACTACGGCACCGTGGCCGCTGTGGCCATAGCACGCGTTGAGGCTGGTGTGGTGGATGGTGCTGGTGAGTGGCTCGGATCCCGTCGTGCTCAGCATGTTCTCCTACGCGCCGAGCTCCTCGGCCCGGTCGCGGGCGGCGACCACGGCGTCGATGAACGCGGCCCGCACGGCGCGCTGCTCGAGCACCCGCAGCCCCGCGGCCGTCGTACCGCCCGGGCTGGTGACGTTGGCCCGCAGCTCACCGGGCGTCTGGTCGCCCTCGAGGTAGAGCGAGGCGGCACCGAGCAGGGTCTGGCCGGCCAGCGTCTCGGCGGTCTCCCGGGGCAGGCCGGCGGCGACACCGCCCTCGATCATGGCGTCGAGCACGACGAACACATATGCCGGACCCGACCCCGACACGCCGGTCACCGCGTTGAGGAGCGACTCGGGTACCCGGGCGACCACGCCCACACCGGAGAGGATCGTCTCGGCCCAGTCGACGTCGGCGTCGCTCGCGGCCGACCCGCCGGCGATCGCCGCCACCCCCTTGCCCACGAGCGACGGGGTGTTGGGCATCGCCCGCACCACCGGGACGCCGGCGGGCAACGCGGCCTCGATCGTGGCGAGGGTGACCCCGGCGGCGATCGACAGCACGCGCCCGCCGTCCCCACCGAGGGATGAACACACCTCGGCGATCTGGTGGGGCTTGACCGCCAGCACGGTTCCCGTCGCCGGGCCCGGCGCGTCGGCGACCTCGATCGACGGGTACGACGACGCCAGCTCGGAGGCACGCGCCGCCACGGCTTCGACGACCCGGACCGACCGCTCGGGATCGGCGACGAGCAGGCCGGACAGCAGGGCCTCGCCCATCCGGCCGCCGCCGATGATCTGGACGTCGACGGTGGTGTCGGTCGGGGCGCTCATGGTCGCCGACGTTAGAGGTCACGCCAAATGGGGGCGAGCGGCACGTCGAGGAACGCCGTACCGCAGGACATCGGGCGTCGCGGAGCCCGACCATCCGCCGGCTCCGGGGCCCGAGCGTCCCGCGGACCTGTTGTGGGCGGACCTGTTGTGGGCGGATCGGCGCGTGACCGGCTTCCCCGACCGACTCGCGCGCCGACCCGCGCACCCAAGATTGCATGAAAGTGCATGAGAGTCAACTCCTGAACCGGGAGGCGAATCCGATCCGGAGGGCGGGACGGAAGAACCGCTCGACCCAGACGTAGACCGAACCGAGGATGCGGTCGAGCTCGTCGGGGTCGATGGCGTGGTTGGGCAGGGCACCCGCGAGGAAGATGGCCTCCTCGGCGCCGATCGAGAACGCCGCCCCCATCAGGTCGGAATTGCGGCGGAGCAGGTAGGCGTAGAACTCCTCCTGGTTCTCCTCCGGCGCGGGCATCACGTAGGTCTCGTAGTGCAGGGTCCGCTGGCGCAGGTGGAGCCAGACCGAGAAGACGTCCTTCTCCTCGCCGTTGACCCGCACGAACCACCGGAGGATGTCGGGGTCCTCGTCGCGGTCCACGGCGGCGACGATCGGGTTCTCGGCGAGCTGGTCGTCGAGCCACGACTCGATCGTGGCGGCGAGGGCGACGAGCTCTTCGGGACTGGAGGCGTGCTGCATGAACGCAGTCTGGGGGCTTCGAGCGCGGGTCAGGCGGCCCGGCAGAGCACGAGCGACCGCGCCGACACGTCCTGGTACACACGCCGCAACCGGGCCGCGGTGGTCGACCAGGTGAAGTCGCGGGCGATCCGCACGCCGCCGGCGGCGAGGTCGCGGGCCAGCAACCGGTCGGCCAGGATCTCATCGACGTGCTTGGCGAACAGTTCGGCGTCGCGCTCGGGCACGAGGAATCCCGACTCGCCGTGGCGCACCAGCGTGCGCAACCCACCCACAGCCGTCGCGACCACGGGGGTGCCACACGCCGCGGCCTCGAGGGCGACCAGCCCGAAGCTCTCCGAACGGCTGGGGACCAGCACGGCGTCCGCGGCGCGATAGGCGGTGGAGAGCAGGTGGTGGGGCTGGGCGGGTACGAACCGGACCCGGTCGGCCACGCCGAGCTCGGCGGCCAGCTCCTTCACCTCGACGAGGTGGCTGTCGCCCGCGGGACCACTGGTGCCACCGACCGCGACCAGGACCGCGTCGCGGCGCTCGAGCGCGGCGAGGGCGCGGACGGCCACGTCGAGCCCCTTGAGTGGCTGGATCCGTCCGACGAACAGCAGGACCGGGCGGTCGCCCAGGTCCAGGGCGAACCGGGCGCCGGTCCGATCACCAGGACTGAAGAAGGCGTGATCGACACCGGGCGGCACGATCTCGATGCGCTCGGGATCGGCGTCGTAGTGGTCGACGAGCTCGCGTGCCTCGGCCGCGGCGTTGGCGACGATCACGTCGGAGCAGCCGACGGTCTCTCGCTCGGCCCGGATCCGGTCGTCGGGCTCGGCATCGCCGGCGAGGGTCTTCACCGCACCCAGCGTGTGGAACGTCGAAACCAAAGGCAGGTCGAGCTCGTGCTTGATGGTGTGGCCGGCCACCCCCGACAGCCAGTAGTTGGCGTGGAGGGTGTCGACCGGGTGGTCCTGGAGGTGCCGGAGCACGCCGTCGGTGAAAGCCGGCACCACCTCCGGCAGGGCCTCCTTGGCCAGCTCGGGGTCGCCGGCGTCGACGTGGACCACGCGGAAACCGGGTTCGACATCGACGACGTCGGGCAGATCGGGGTCGGAGCGACGGGTGTAGACCTGGCAGTCGACGCCGGCCTGGGCGAGGGAACCGACGAGCTCGCGGACGTACACGTTCATCCCGCCGCCGTCGCCCGAGCCGGGCTGGACGAGCGGGGACGTGTGGAGCGAGAGCACCCCCGAGGTCTGGACGCGATGATCCGTCACGTCCACCTCAACGTCGCGCCGCCGCTCATGATTCCGGGCGCCCGTGGACCGGCTGATCGCCGGACGCGCCAACGGTCCCGCCAGCGGACTCGGCCTGGAACGACTCGTAGATGCGGATCAGGGCCTGGCGCTGGTCGACCGACAGGCTCGGGTCACGCCGGATCTCGCCGACCACATCGACCTCGTCCCGCCGATCCTCGAGGATCCCGGCCCGCACGTAGAGCTGCTCGGCCGAGATCGACAACCCCCCGGCGATCTGCTGGAGGATGTCGGCCGACGGCTTGCGCAGACCCCGCTCGATCTGGCTCAGGTACGGGTTGGAGATGCCGGCGAGCTCGGCCAGCTTCCGCAACGACAAGTGGGTGTGACGCCGTTGATCGCGGATGAACGACCCGAGGTCACGCCAGCGGTCGTCCGCGTCAGCGCCGGTTGGTTCACGCTCGGACACCGTCGGGGCGACGTCAGCTCAGCAGGCTGTCGACCGAGGCCTCGCCGGTGCGGTACCGGCGGGTCAGCTCGGCCTCGAACGCGTCGATCCGCTCGAACAGCTGCCGTCGCAGACCCGACACCTTCGTCTCGAACTCGGCGAGCTGGTCGTGGACGGCGGCGAGGTCGTCGTCGCTGAGCGAGTGGGGCTCGGTGATGTGGGACGAGGACACGATGCCCTCGAGCTCGGCCACGAGGCCGTCGTCGAGCGCGCCGGTGCCGAGGCTCGACGGCAGCCGGCCCATGCCTGCGGACCGGGTGTTGCCGGCCAGCACCTCGGGCAGGCGGGCGATGAGGTCCTCGAGCTCTTCGCCATCGCCACCTTCGGCGCGACGAACCCGCTCGGCAGCCACCACGTCGAGGCGACCCTGGACCATCCGGCGCAGGTATGACACGCCGGTCTCCAGGTCACGACACTCGTTGCGGCGCTCACGGACGTCGTCCATGGCCAGCGACGTGACATCGCCCAGGTAGTCGTCGTCGAGGATGGTGTCGAGTTGTTCGGTCACGGTCCGCTCCTGGTGGGTTTGCAGTGACGGCACACCGATGGGACGACGGTACCGCATCGGGCCCGCGTCCCGACGGCCGGGACGAGCCCGGCGCCCGGGTCACGAGACGAACAGGTTCACCCCGACGTACCAGATCGGTGCCGCCAACAGCAGCGAGTCGATCCGTCGCAGGGCCGGGGCGAAGGCCCGGGCGTGGGGCAGCATCGCCGTGGCCAGGTACTGGCCCGCCAGCGCCAGCGGGGCCACGGCCACGCCGAAGGCCATCGCCTCGACCACCCCGAACGGCGGGAAGCCACCGGCGGCGACGACCATCGACATCACCAGGACCGCCGCCAGTCCCGCGAGGGGTCCCTCGATGTTGTTCCCCGCGCCGGAACCGATGAGGAAGTCGCCGGACTCGTAGGCGGAAGCCAGCATGACGAGGGCGACGGCCAGCCAGATCTCGCGCTCCGCGAGCAGGACGAAGCAGCCGCCGGCGACCGCGGTGGGTAGCGCGCACTGCAGGATCATGCCCGCGTTGCCGACGCTGACCGTGGGGCCGTCCTCGCCCGACCCCAGCGTGGCCGCCAGGGCCAGGCCGGCGAGGGCGATCACGCCGAGCCCCATGAACTCGGGACCGAAGGCGGCGAGCGCGACCACCACCGCTGTGCCGAGCAGGGCATAGGTGGGGTCGAGCTCGTACTTGCGGGCCCGCCAGGTCCGCAGGGCGTGGGAGGCCGCGGCCGCGAACGCGACGCCGAAGAACGGGACGACACCGATCAGGCCGAGGCTCAGGGCGACCAGGGCCGAGACGAACCACAGGATCCCGAGGCGGACCCGTGGGCCCTGGATGTCGTAGTGGATGCGCCACCGGCTGCCCGCCCGGGCGCGCAGCTTCTTGTCGCGTTCCTTCTGCCTCTCCTTCTGCTTGGCCTCCGAACGGGCCCGCCGACCCTTGGGGGCCGCCGCGGCCGCCACGCTCAGAGCCCGCCCGATACCGGGGGCAGCACCGCGACCTCGTCGCCGGCGTCGACCGCAGCGTCACGCTCGGCCGGGTCGCCGTTGACCCACACCTTGCACGACGCCAGCACCTCGGCGAACGCCTCGCCGTAGCGGGCGACCGCGGCGTCGAGCACCGCGCCGACCGTGGCACCCTCGACGGTGTCGTGGTCAGTGCCCGCCGCCTCGCGGGCCCCGGCGAACAGTCGAAGCGTCGGCATCGCCCGAATCGTACATAGACTCCTCGCTGCCACTCCCACCTGGTGTTCGGTCGTGGTCCACCCACCGGGAGCCCTGGTCAAATCAGCCGGTACCGTGCGGCACCGTGATCGCTCGCCTGCTCCTCGTCCGCCACGGTCAGTCGACCTGGAACGCCGAGCACCGCTGGCAGGGTACCGAGGACCCGCCACTCTCCGAGTTCGGCCAGCTCCAGGCCCGTCAGGCCGCCGAGGCGATCGGCACCTTCGACCTGATCGCGGCATCGACGCTCGAGCGAGCGATGACCACGGCCACGATCATCGCCGACCACCTCGGCATCGGCCCAGTCGTGGGCGCCGCCGACCTGATCGAGCGTTACGCCGGCGGATTCCAGAGCCTGACCCGGGACGACATCCGGGTCCAGTTCCCCGGCTACCTCGAGGCGGGGCGTCGCCCCGACGGCTACGAGCCCGACGACGTGGTGGTCGAGCGGGCCACCGGCGCCCTGGCCCGGATCGCCGCCCAGGTCGGCAACGATGGCACCGCCCTGGTCGTCTCCCACGGCGGCGTCATCCACGCGCTCGAGCGCCTGGCCGACGCACCCCGTGAGGGCCGGCTCCCCAACCTCGGGGGGCGCTGGTTCGACGTGGGCCCCGGCACCTTCCGCGCCGGCGACGACGTCCTGCTCGTCGACGAAGCCAGCCTCACCGTCCCCGACCACCTCTGAGCAGACGACGGCCGCTCCGGGTCCGCCGCGGAGCTGAGTAGCGTGGTCGCTCACTCCCCGGGGGTGTAGCTCAGTTGGCAGAGCAGCGGCCTTTTAAGCCGAAGCGCGCGGGTTCGACCCCCGCCGCCCCCACGTCATCCCGGGCCACGGGGTTGGGACCACTGCCAGCGCTCGCCGTCGTAGCGGCGGACCTCCTTGGCCGGGTTGCCGGCGACGACGGTGTAGTCGGGGACGTCCTCGCGCACCACGGTGTTGGCGCCGACGACCGCGTTCTCGCCGATGCGCACGTTCCCGACCACCACCGCACCGATGCCGAGCCAGGCGCCCCGGGCGATCTCCACCCGGCGCCCGTCGCGCAGGCCCTGGCGCTTGATCGGCTGGGTGGCGTCCTCGTAGATGTGCCCGGTGTCGGACACGTACACCCGGTCGGAGAGCATGGCCTCCTCGCCGATCACCACTTCGCCCACCGCGGTGATGCGGGGGAAGTGGCCGATGTAGGCACCGTCCTCGATGCGCACGCCGATCCCCCGCTCGGGCACCAGCGCCTCGATCACCGCGTGCTTGCCGATCTTGACGAACGTGCCGACGTGGATCGCCTCGGGATTGACGATCGACGTGGTGGGCGCGCCGAGCTCGCTGTAGGGCCCGAACGACGCGAACCGGTGCTCGCCCACGACATCGGTCGTCGGGTCGGTCGGCACATCCACGCTCGGCATTCTCGCCCATCGCACGACGTGTCGGCAGGGACCCGAACGGACCCGGCGGGTACCCTCGTTTCCGCTGGAGGATCGCCACCCGGCGAGGAGAGGACACCGTGGAGCTCGTCCCCCGTGGACTGACCCGAGCGATGGTCCGCCTGGGCCAAGCCGCCCAGAACGCGCTCGAGGTGGCGCGCTTCGGCGGCCTCGAGACCGGCGACGAGTCGACGCCCTACGAGGTGGTCCGCTCCCATCCCGTCTACAAGCTCCGCCGGTACGGCAGCCCCGAGGACCGTGAACAGGACGGCGACCGCCGGCCACCGGTGGTGCTCGTCCCGCCGATGATGCTCTCGGCCGACGTCTACGACGTGTCGCCCAACTCGAGCGCGGTCGCCCAGCTGTTCCGTGGCGGCCTCGACCCGTGGGTGGTCGACTTCGGCGCCCCCGAGGACGAGGAGGGTGGGCTCGAGCGGACCCTCACCGACCACGTGGTCGCGCTCAGCCACGCCGTCGACGAGGTGATCGAGCTCACCGGTGGCGACGTGCACCTGTCCGGCTACAGCCAGGGCGGCATGTTCTGCTACCAGGCCGCCGCCTACCGGCAGGGCACGGGGCTGGCCAGCCTCATCACCTACGGCAGCCCGGTCGACACCCAGGGCATCCTGCCGTTCGGGCTCGACGACGAGCTGCTGGTCGAGGCCGTCGACTTCGTCGCCGACCGGATCATGCCCAACGTCAGCCTGCCGGCATGGGCCAGCCGCTTGGGCTTCCGGATGCTCGACCCGGTGGCCACGATCCGCAACCAGCTCCAGTTCGCGTCCCAGCTCCACGACCGCGACTCGCTGCTGCCCCGCGAGGGCCAGCGCCGCTTCCTCATGGACGAGGGCTGGGTCGCGTACCCCGGGCCGGCCATCGCCGAGCTGGTCAAGCAGTTCGTCGTCTCCAACCGCATGCTCTCCGGCGGCTTCGTGATCGACGGCCAGCCGGTGACCCTCGCCGACATCGACTGCCCGATCCTGTGCTTCGTGGGCGCTGACGACGACATCGCCCCCCAGGAGGTCGTCCGGGCCGTCGCGGGCGCAGCACCGGCCGCCGAGGTGTTCGAGACCACGCTCGAGGCCGGGCACTTCGGACTCGTGGTGGGTTCGCAGTCGATCGACGTCACCTGGCCCACCGTGGTCGACTGGGCTCGCTGGATCGACCACGGTGGCGAACGCCCGACGGGGATCGAACCGCTGACCGCCGACTCGGCCGCCACCACCCGTCCGAAGAGCGATCTGGAACGATCGGTGAACCTCGCCGTCAACATCACCGCCGGACTCGGTCGCGCCGTGACCATGGGCACGAAGTCGGGCATGCGCGCCGTGCGCGACCTGGCCGTCGACGCGGCCAGCTCCCTCACCCGCCTCAACCGCCTCGACCAGGTACGGCCCACGTCCCGGATCTCCCTGGGATCGATCATCACCGAGCAGGCCGAGGCCGCTCCCGACGACACCGTCTTCCTGTTCGACGGGCGCGGGCACACCTACCGGGCCGCCAACGAGCGCATCGACAACGTGGTCCGGGGCCTGCTGAAGATCGGCGTCCGGCGGGGGTCCCACGTCGGCGTGCTGATGGACACCCGCCCGAGCGCGCTCGGCGTCATCGCCGCCCTCAACCGGCTCGGTGCCGTCGCGGTGATCCTGCGCCCGGACGGGCGCCTCGACCGCGAGGTCGAACGGGGCCGGGTGGGCCGCATCGTGGCCGACCCCGAGCACGCCGACCAGGCGACCAGCATCGACAACGTGCCCGTCCACATCCTCGGCGGTGGTGGCGGACCCCGCGACCTCGGCTCGGCCGTCGATGACATGGAGGCCATCGACCCCGACGAGGTCGAGCTGCCGGGCTGGTACGAACCCAATCCGGGCCGGGCCCAGGACCTCGCGTTCATCATGTTCACCGGCGGTCCCGACCGGACCCGCGTCAACCGCATCTCCAACGGCCGGTGGGCACTGTCGGCGTTCGGCACCGCGGCCGCCGCGTCGCTCACGCGGGCCGACACGGTGCTCAGCCTCACCCTGATCCACCATCCCTCGGCGCTGCTCACCGGCATCGGCGGTGCACTCGCCAGCCGCGCCCGCTTGGCGATGACCCGCGAGTTCGACCCCGACACGTTCTGGTCGGAGGTGCGCCGGTACGGTGCCACCGCGGTCACCTACACCTGGACCATGGCCGCCGACATGCTCGAGGCCCCGGCCGAGGGACGCGACGTCCACCACCCGATCCGACTGTTCATCGGCTCGGGCATGCCGGCCAACCTGTGGCGGCGGGTCGAGGAGCGCTTCGCCCCGGCGAAGGTGCTCGAGTTCTACGCGTCGACCGAGGGCGACGCCGTGCTCGTCAACGTCAAGGGCGACAAGGTCGGCTCGATGGGCCGCCGGCTGCCGGGCAGCGCCGAGCTCGAGGTGGCCCGGGTCGACATGGATGCCGGCCGACTGGTCGAGGGCGAGGACGGCTTCGCGGTGGCGTGCGAGCCCGGCGAGGTCGGGATGCTGCTCGCCCGACTACGACGTCGCGACGGCGCCTACCCCGACCGTTCGCTCCGCGCGCTCTTCGAGGGCGGCGACGCCTGGCTCGCCACCGGCGACCTGTTCACCGTCGACGCCGACGGCGACCACTGGCTCGTCGGCGGGGTCCAGTCGATGATCCAGACGCCGTTCGGTACGACCCCGCCCATCCGGGTGCAGAACGCCATCGGCGAGCTCGACGACGTCCATCTCTGCGCGGCCTACGGCGTCCCCGACCAGGACGGCACCACGGCCGTGACCGTCGCCGTAGCGCTCGAGGACGACGGCACGATCACGCCGGCCAAGCTCGGCGACGCCGTGGCCACGCTGCCCCGCTCCGACCGACCCCAGTACATCCGGGTGGTCGACGAGATCCCCCGGACCCCGTGGTACAGCGTCCGGGTGGCGCCCCTGCGCGACGAGGGCATCCCGGCCGACGAGGACGTCTTCGTGCTCGACCAGGACCGGGAGACCTACCGGCGCCGCAAGGCGAAGGCGCCGAAGTCGGCGTCGGCGTGAGTCGCCGCGTGATCGGGATCGACGGAACCCGGCGCGGTTGGGTCGGCGTGGTCTGGGACGGAAGCACCGCCGACCCGGTCTTCGCCCCGACCCTCGAACAGCTCTGCGCCCGGGCCGGTGCTGTCGAAGTGGTCGCGGTCGACATCCCCATCGGGCTGGCCGACGACGGCCGGCGCCCGTGCGACGACGCCGTGCGCCCCCTGCTGGGCCCACGGCGGTCGAGCCTGTTCGTCCCGCCGGCGCTCGGTGCGCTCGACCACGACGACTATGCCGACGCGAACGCGTGGTCGAAGGCCACGCTCGAACGCGGCATCGCCAAGCAGGCCTGGATGCTGGTGCCCAAGATCATCGAGGCCCGGGCCTTCGCCGACGCGTCGAGCGTGACCGTCCACGAAGCGTTCCCCGAGCTCGCCTTCCGGGCCATGAACGACGACACGCCGATGAGCCACCCCAAACGGAGCTGGACCGGGATGCGCGCCCGCCTGGCCCTGCTCGAACGACACGGCGTGCACGTCGATGCCGACGCCGGCCCGGCCGGCGAGGTCGCGGCCGACGACATGATCGACGCAGCGGCGCTGGCATGGTCGGCGATGCGGATCTCCATCGGCACCGCCGACCACCGGCCCGAGACCGGACCCGGCCCGTCGATCTGGTGGTGACGGGTCGCACCGACGCCCACACGCCGCCCGGGCCACCGCAGGTTTCTGCCAGCATCACCGGATGCTCCATCCCGACCTGCAGATCGGCGCCGTGTTCCCCCAGACCGAGGTGGCCGGCGACGCCGACGCCGCCCGCCGCATCGGCGCGGCGGTCGAGGACCTCGGCTTCGACCACCTCGTGGCCTACGACCACGTCCTCGGCGTCGAACACGCCGACCGCGACCCGGAGCTGTGGGGCCCCTACGAGGAGGACGATCCGTTCCACGACCCGTTCGTGTTGTTCGCCCACCTGGCCGGACGGACCGAGCGACTGTCGTTCCTCACCGGTGTGCTCATCCTGCCCCAGCGCCAGACGGCGCTCGTGGCCCGACAGGCCGCCGACCTCGCCATCCTCTCCGGCGGACGGTTCCGCCTCGGGGTGGGCGTCGGATGGAACTGGGTGGAGTACGACGCCCTCGGCCAGGACTTCCACACCCGCGGACGACGGCTCGACGAACAGCTGGCGTTGCTGGGCGAGCTGTGGTCGGCGCCGGTCGTGACCCACGACGGTCGCTTCGACACGATCGAGCGGGCCGGGGTGCCGCCCCGCCCGTCGTCGCCGCCCGAGATCTGGGTGGGCGGGTTCGGCGAGGCCGCGTTCCGCCGGTGTGCACGCCTGGGCGACGGCTTCGTCTTCGCCGGCGGGACGCAGGCGGTGCTGAACGGACTCGACCGGCTACGGGTGTTGGCCGACGAGGCCGGCCGAGCCCGGAACCTGATCGGTGCCGAGGCGCTGTTCCTGGCGCGGAAGGGCACCGATGACCTCAGGGCCAAGATCTCGGCCTGGGCTGATGCCGGCGGCACCCACGCGTCGGTGGTGACGATGGGCCTCGGGCTCGATTCGGTCGAGGCCCACGTGGACTATCTCGGGACCGTCGCCGAGGCCATCCCGGCGGGGTGAGCCCGGGATGGCCGACAACGGCGACCGTTCACGATGCCAGGGCGGGCTGGCCGGTACCCACGCTGATCTTGCGGGGCTTGGCCACCTCGGCGACCGGGATCGTGAGGGTGAGGACGCCGTTGGTGTAGTCGGCGTCGATGTGTTCGGCGTCGAGACCGTCGCCGAGCAGCAGCGACCGGCTGTAGGTGCCGTGGCTTCGCTCGGATGCCACGACCTCGGCGTCGTCGCCGACGGGGAACGCCCGCTCGGCGGTCACGACCAGCTGGTTCTTCTCGACGGTGATGTCGATCGAGTCCTGGTCGACGCCGGGCAGATCGAAGTGGACGGTGATCTCGTCGCCGGAGCGGAACGCGTCCATCGGCATGGTGGTACGCCGACGCGGCGCGGCCTCCTCGGCCAGACGGTCGAACTCACGGAACGGATCGAATCGGAGCAGCATGGAGTTCCTCCTGCGGGGGACGGATGAACGATGGGACATGGATATTCATAGCAACCAGCAGGAAAGTTGACAACCTGTGACTCAAGGAATCTCGTGCGACCGATGAAGGCCACGGCCGGGGCGCTGCCCACCGGCGACGACTGGCTGCACGAGCTCAAGTGGGACGGGATGCGCCTGCTCGTGGACGTCGCCGACGGGGAGCTGGCGTTGACCTCGGCCAACGGCCGGGACGTCACCGGCTCCTATCCCGAGCTCGCCGGGCTCGCGGGCGCCCTCGGGGTGGACTCGGCGGTCCTCGACGGGGAGGTCGTGGCCTTCGACGACGCCGGACGGCCCGACTTCGGCCGGCTCCAGCACCGCATGCACGTGGCCGACCCCCGCCGCGCCGCCGAGCTGGCCACCGAGATCCCCACCGTCCTGTGCCTGTTCGACCTGCTCGCCCTCGACGGCCACGACACCACCGGGCTCCCCCTGGTCGAGCGGCGCCGACTCCTCGAGTCGCTGGTCGAGCCCGGCCCCCACTGGCAGGTGCCGACAGCCCACGACGACGGCGCCGCCCTGTTGGCTGCCGCCCACGAGCGCGACCTCGAGGGCGTGATCGCCAAGCGGCGCGACTCGATCTACCGGCCGGGCACCCGGACCCGCGACTGGGTGAAGGCCAAGGTGCGACGGCGCCAGGAGTTCGTGGTCGGCGGGTGGGGTGCCGGTGAAGGCGGGCGGTCGGGACGCATCGGCGGCCTCCTCGTCGGGTACCACGACGGGCCCGGCGGACCGCTCCGCTTCGCCGGCCGCGTCGGCAGCGGTCTCACCGACGGCGAGATCGAGGTGCTCGAGTCGCTGCTCGAGCCGATCGAAGCCTGCCCGTTCGACCCCGTGCCCACCGGGCCGAACCTGCGCGCCGTCACCTGGGTCGAGCCCACGGTGGTCGTCGAGATCGCCTACGCCGAGTGGACCGGCGAGGGTCGGCTGCGGCACCCGACCTACGCCGGGCGCCGGACCGACGTGGATCCTGAGGGCGTGACGATCACGCCGTAGTGTTCGAGGCCAGGAGCTCGGACGAAGGGAGAGAGCGTGAGCAGCGACGTCATCCGCATGACGGTCCCCGCGCTGCTCGCCTATGCCCGACTCCCCCGCGTCGCCATCGCCGGCCTCGCCACCCGCTCCGGATTCAGCTACGACGAGGTCGAGGACCTGCGCCTGGCCATCGGCGAGGTGGTACAGGTGCTGCTCGACGGCGCCGACCGCGACGGCACCCTGTCGATCGCGTTCTCGGTGGCGCGGGGCCACATGGACGTCGAGGTCACCGCCGACGGCCCCGCCGGACGTCAGGACGGGACGGGCGAGAAGCTGTCCAGGCAGATCCTCGACGCCACCGTCGGCGACGTCGAGGTCAGCGAGGAAGGCCGCCGCATCTCCTTCTCCAAGACCGCGCTCGAGGACGACGACGCCTGATTCGCTCCCTGTCGGGAGCTCATCAGTTCCGAGCACACACCTCCGACCTGTCAGCTGCCGGTGGAACCGAAGCCGCCCTGGTCGCGCTCGCTGTCGGGGAGCTCGTCGACCACGTCGAAGTCGGCGGCCGCGACCGGTCGGACCACGAGCTGGGCGATGCGGTCGCCCCGGCGCACCTCGTGATCGGCCGACGGATCGGTGTTGACCAGGATCACGCGCAGCTCGTCGCGGTAGCCGGCGTCGATCAGACCGGGACTGTTCAGCACGGTGACCCCGTGGCGCAACGCCAGACCCGATCGCGGCTGGACGAAGCCCGCCCAACCATCGGGGATCGCCAGGGCCACGCCGGTCGGGACGAGGACGCGCCCACCAGCCGCGGCGATGACGGCCCCTTCACGAGCCACCAGATCGGCGCCGGCGTCGCCCACGTGCGCGTAGGACGGCAGGGCCAGGTCGAGATCGAGGCGCCGGACGGGAATGCGCAGCGTGTCCACGGCCGAGGAGACTACGGCGAAGTGACGACGGAGTCGGACCGTTCAGACCTCGGCACGACGGCTACGGTCGCTGGGATGCTCGCCTGGATGGACCTGGAGATGACCGGCCTCGACCCGGACCGGCACGTGATCGTCGAGATCGCCACGATCATCACCGACGACGAGCTCGAGATCGTCGCCGAAGGCCCCGATCTGATCGTGCAGGCCAGCGACGACCAGCTCGCCGAGATGGAGGACGTGGTCGTGCAGATGCACACCGACTCGGGGCTCCTGGAGGCGATCAAGACCTCGGACGTGTCGCTGGCCGACGCCGGGACCCAGACGCTGGCCTTCCTGAAGGAGCACATTCCCGAGCCGACGACCGTCCCGCTGTGCGGCAACTCGATCGGCACCGACCGTCGCTTCCTCGCGGCCTACCTCCCCGACATCGAGAGCCACCTCCACTACCGCAGCGTCGACGTGTCCACCATCAAGGAGCTCGGGCGCCGATGGGCGCCGCAGGTGGTCAAGCGGGCACCGTCGAAGACGGGAAGCCACCGCGCGCTCGACGACATCCGCGAGTCGATCGAGGAGCTGCGCTTCTACCGCCAGCACCTCTTCGCCGCGCCGGCTGCCGACCCAGCCGACAACACGGCCGCCGGCACCGTCAGCGAGTCGGCACCCGGCGCCCCCGCCAGCTGACCGACCCCCGCACGGTGGCCACCAGGCTGGCGAGAAACACCACGAGGAACAGCGCGAGCGACACCGGGAACAGCACCGCCACCAACGGATGGAACCGTCCGACCCGGCGCGCCATCCACCAGAACTGGAGCGCCACGACGACGTAGAGCACGACGGGCCACACGAGGCCAGCGTCGGCGAGCACGGCGCGCACGGGTGCGACCGATCCCTGGACGAGCAGGCTGAGCCATGCCACCACGAGCCCGGCGGTCAGCCGGCGAACCGCGCCCGCACCGGCGGCCAGGTTCTTGGTGAATCCCTCGACCAGCTGGCGGAAACCCTGCGGGTACATGCGGAACGACACGAGGTCGCCGCCGGCCCGGATCTCGACCGGCTCGCCGGCGCGCCGGTAGGCCGCGGCGAGCGCCACGTCGTCCACGACGGACGCGCGGGCGACCTCGTGGCCGCCGACGGCCTCGTAGTCGCGGCGCGTCGTCCCGAGGACGGGCCCGAAGGCGCCGCGGCTCCCACGCCGATGGCCGAGCGGGGACGCGGCGTCGGTGCCGGCCAGACCGACGACGTTGAACACCGCGGCCAGGTGCTCCACCGGGGCGCCGGGCTCGTGGTGGGGCTGCACGCTGACCAGCCCGCCGACCGTCCGCACCTGGTCTGCCACGGCCGCGAGGCCGTCCGGGCCGAAGCGCACATCGGCGTCGACGAACACCAGCACGTCGCCGGCGGCGGCGGCCGCGCCCTGGGCACACGCCCAGGCCTTGCCGGTCCACCCCGCTGGGCGGGATGCCGACTCCACCACCCGGGCCCCGGCGATGGCTGCCTGCACCGCCGTGTCGTCGGCCGACTCGTCGTCGACCACGACCACCTCGACCTCGTCGGGGATGGTCGCCAGCAGCCGCGGCAGGGACCGAGCCTCGTCCCGAGCGGGCACGACCACCGACACCCCGCCGAGGCGTGCCGGGCGCACACCGCGAACCAGCACCGGCACCGACCACAACAGCCACACGCCGACCAACAATCGGGCGACGACCAGGACGATGTCGAGGGCGCTCACGATGGAGTTGACCGAACGGTCAAGTATGGTCGACTGGGATGACGACGACGGGAAAACCGACGCGCCAGGAGCAGCAACCGGCCTCCGAGGAGGTGGTCGAGGTCGCGCCCGACATCCTCCGGATGCAGCTGCCGATCGCGCTGCCGGGCCTCGGGCACGTCAACACCTACGCCCTGTGCGACGACCGGGGCATCGCCGTCGTCGACCCGGGCCTGCCGGGCAAGCAGTCCTGGGACGCGCTCGTGTCCCGCCTGGACCAGGCCGGCTACCGGGTGAAGGATGTCCACACCGTCATCGTGACGCACAGCCACCCCGATCACTTCGGCGGGGCTGGGCTGCTGCGCCACCGGTCGGGCGCCGAGGTCGTCACCCACCGGGCATTCCGGACCTGGATGGACCCCGACGAGGGCGACGACGTGGGCCCCGACGACCTCCCCACCGTCGACGATCCGAGCGACTTGGACGGCCCGGTCGATCGCACCGACGGCCCCGACGACCCCGCCAACCGGGGCCGGGCGCGCTGGAAGCTCCAACAGCCCTGGAGCGGCGACACCTTCAAACCCCCGCTCGGTCACCGGATGAAGTTCCGGATGATGCGCACGATCGGTCGCCGCTGGGTGAAGCCACCCCAGCCGAGCCGCCGGCTCGGCCAGGACGACGTGGTCGGCTTCGCCGGGCGCGAATGGGTGGCCGTGCACACGCCGGGTCACACCAACGACCACCTCTGTCTGTACTCACCCACCGACGGCGTGGTGCTCGCCGGCGACCACGTGTTGCCCACGATCACCCCCCACATCTCCGGGCTGGTGGCGGGTGAGGACCCACTGGCGCAGTTCTTCGCCAGCCTCGACCGCATCGCGTCGCTCGACCACCTGTCGCTGGCGCTGCCCGCCCACGGCCTCGAGTTCAGCGACGTCGCCGGTCGGTGCGAAGCGATCAAGACCCACCACGACGAGCGGCTGCAGAAGCTACGCGACGCCTCGGCCGCGCTCGGCGAGACCAGCGTCGTCGAGCTGTCCCACCAGCTGTTCCAGAAGCGGTCGTGGGGCCGGATGGCCGAGTCGGAGACCTACGCCCACCTCGAGCACCTGCGTTTCGCCGGCGAGATGACCTCGCGGCGAGTGGGCGAGGATCTGCACTACTCGATGGTGCCCGAACCACCCGAGGAACGCGCCGCGGCCTCGGCCGGCTGAGGACCGGCGCTGGAACGGGCGACCCGTCGCAGGTCCCCGTGGCGTCAGGCCGCTCGCTCCGGCACGGGCCGGACCCGGGCACTCGAACACGTCTGGCCGTCGACGACGATCCACAGGTCGAACCCGCCGTCGCAGTCGGCCACCGTCACCTCGGGCGTCGTACCCAGGTCGATGGGCGCGGGGTGCTCCATCGACACCCGCAGCGGCGCCCGCAGCTGAGGACGGGCGAGCAGCGCCTCCTCGACCGGGATCCACGACACCGAGTTGTTGACGTGGCCCATGAGGTCGAAGTCGGTGGCGCGCAGCGGGAACGGTTCGGCGTCGGCGCCGTCGGGTCGGGCGTCGTGGTGGAGCCGGGCGCGTACCTTCCGCCCCCCGATCACCTCGCCGTAGACCTCGTGGAACCGGTCGGGGAGCTTCGCCGGACGACCATCGGCGTCGAGGTGGACCCACAGCGCCGCGGCATCGATCCACCCACCACGGCCCCCGGCGGGGTCGCCATCGTCGATCGCCTCCTCGATCCGGATGCGGCGCTCGGCCCACCGGCTCCCGAGCCCGGAACCCCACGTCGACACGCGCACCGTCTCACGCACGACCGGGAAGCGGTGGACCACCAACTCGACCCGACGGACGACCCAGACGTCGTCGTCCGGGAAGCCGGCGTCGGTGGTGTCCTCGTCGGAGATGTCCTGGAGCATGCGGGCGACGCCGTCGAAGCGCAGCCGACCGGCCGGCGACACGTCGGCGAACTGGATCCGGCGCCGGTGGGCGTGCACCCGTCCCTGCTGCGGCGGCTCGATGTCGAGCACGTCGTCGGCGCCCTGTTCGCTGGACAGATCGGCGGTCATCGCCGGCCATGGTGCCCCACGTTGGCGAGAAATCTGAATATTCCGTTGACGGATCGCGTCGGACGTGCTGCCATGATCGGCACTGGACGCGGGGCTCGACCCCTCGCGGCCCCGATCGAACCCACGCAACCAGGAAGGGGTGACACCGGTGAAGCGCATCAGCACCTGCCAGATCGCAGCGCAAGCGACCGCCGCCGGTGTCCCGCGTCCGTGCGATCGCGACCGCGTCACGACCGCCGCGTATCCGGGTCACGCCACCATTCCGTCGTTCGCCCGCGTGCCCTTCACCACCGGTTCCTCGAGCACCACCGCGCCGGCCGTCGCGTGGATGAACCGTCTCGAGGTGACCAAGGTCGACTTCCACGATCGATGGCCTCTGCACTCCACATCCTGATCCCCGAGATCAGGACGCAAGGACTCGCAGAGGCCGTCGGGAACATCCCGGCGGCCTTTCTCTTTGTCTCACCACCTGTCCCCGTCCCCGAGCACGACCAACCCGACCCACGAGCACAGAAGGGAGCGAGCGATGCTCGCTCGACTCGAAACCCGACACGTCGAACACCACGACATCGAACAGACGGGCTCCCACGAAGCGGAGTTCGACGTCATCGACGCAGGGGTGCGCGCCGGCGACCGGCCGGTGCTCGACCTCGCGCTCGAGGTCGACACCTCCTTCTGGACCGACGCGGCGTGCGCCGACGACGACGGCTCGCTCGTCCGGCTCTTCTTCTCCGAGGAGCTGGCCGACATCGCCGCGGCGAAGCGCATCTGCGCCACCTGCCCGGTGATGGAGCAGTGCCTCGAGGGCGCCCTGGCCCGCAAGGAGCCGCTGGGCGTCTGGGGCGGGCAGCTGTTCCAGAGCGGTCGGATCCTGATGGCCAAGCGGCGTCGGGGTCGGCCACCCAAGAACCCTCGGCCCGAGGACGAGTTCGTCCACGTCGAGGTCCCCGTGGCGCTCCGCCCCCGGGTCGAGCGCCGCATCGCGTGACAACACGCCCCGCGCCGCACGGGTGACAGAGGCGGGGCGGAGTGACGACGGTGTCGAGCTCCGTCCCGCCTGCGGCCAATCCGGCGACCAGGTGGCTCCGAACCATTCCCTGAACACGGCCCGCGTGCCTGGGAGTCGGGAATGAAGCGGCAGTACCGTCGGGTTCCAGAGCTGCCATGACCGAGCCCACCCGCACCCGTTCCCCCATCACCTGGCCGGCCGTGGCCGTGGCCACGCTGCTGGCCCTGCTCGCCGCCGGCGCCGTGCTGTTGCTGGCGTCCGACGACGGATCCGACGACACCCAACCGGCCGATGGTGCGCTCGACCTGCGCCTCGAGGACGAGGTGCCCTCGGGCGATCCGGCCGACATCGAGTTCACCGACCCCGACGATGACAGCGCAGGCACGATCGGCGGGTTGATCGACGGGCGGCCGATGGTGGTCAACTTCTTCGCGTCGTGGTGCACGCCGTGTGTCGCCGAGATGCCCGACTTCCAGACGGTCTCCGAGGAGCTGGACGGTCGGGTCGACTTCGTCGGCCTCGCCAACCAGGACCGGCCCGAGGACGCGGCGCGGACCGTGGAGACCACCGGGGTGACCTACCCGTGGTACCGCGACGCTCGCGGTGACATCGTCGCCGCCACGGGCTCGGTCCAGATGCCGACCACCGCGTTCTTCGACGCCGAGGGGAACATGGTCGAGGTCCACGCGGGCGCACTCGACGCCGGCGAGCTGCGGTCGATGATCGAGGAGCACCTCGGGGTCTCGGTGTGATCGACGCCCCGCTCGCCCTGGCGTTCGCCGCCGGCCTCGTCGCTGCGGTGAACCCGTGCGGGTTCGCCATGCTGCCGGCCTATGTCGGGTTCTTCCTCGGTCGGGAGGGCGATCGCGTCCCGACCCGGAGCGAGTCGGTCCTGCGTTCGATCCCGGTGGCCGCGTCGGTGTCGCTCGGGTTCCTCGTCGTGTTCGGCGCGGTCGGCGTCCTCCTCCAGCCGATCTCCTCCACCATCCAGGAGTACGCGCCGTGGGCGACGATCGTGATCGGTACCGGCGTGGCCGTGCTCGGCATCGCCGTGATCGCCGGGTTCGAGCTCACGGCCCGCATGCCCAAGATCGATCGAGGCGGTCACTCCCAGGGACTCGGGTCGATGTTCCTCTACGGCGTCTCCTACGCCGTCGCCTCGCTCACCTGCACCATCGGCATCTTCCTGTCGGTCGTGGTCGGGACGTTCTCGCGCACCAACTTCATCTCCGGCGTCTCCATGCTGCTGCTCTACGCCGCCGGCATGAGCCTCGTGATCACGTTCCTGACCGTGGCCATCGCGCTGGCCCGCGACTCGGTGGTGCGGTTCATGCGAACGGGGATGCAGTACGTGAACCGGCTCGCTGGCGCGCTGATGATCGTGGCCGGCGCCTACGTGGCCTGGTACGGCGTGGTCTCGTTGCGGGTGCGCGACGGCGGCGGCACCGGACAGGCCGTGGATCTCGTCGAGGAGTGGTCGGCCCGGGCCAGCCAGTTCGTCAACGACGCCGGGGCCACCAGGCTCGGCTTGATCCTCGTCGGCATCATCGTCGCGATGGTCTGCATCAGCGTGATCATCTCGAGCGTGCGGGGCGAGGACGACCGGCCCGGCGACGAGACCCCGTCCACGGGCAGTCCGACCGGCACGCCGCCCGCCAACGAGCAGGTCGCACACTGAGGGGCCCGCTCGCCGAGCTGCTCGCCCACCCGGGCGTGGAGGAGGAGTGCGTGCTGCGCTCCCGGCTCGGGGTGATGGCGTACCACGGCGGCAACCTCGAGGTCGGCACCGACGACATCGCCGTGGCCGTGGCCGACCAGGTCGGTGCCTCGTGCTACGTGATCCGCCAGCCCGATGATCTCGCCTGGCACATCCCGTCTCGCCGGTTCGGGCCGGCGGAGTCAGACGAGATGGACCGCTTCCTCGACCACGTCGACGAGGTGGTCACCATCCACGGCTACGGCCGCCGTTCGATGCTCACCACCGTGCTGCTGGGCGGTCGCAACCGACCGCTGGCCGCTCGACTCGGCTCGCACCTGCGTGCCGGCCTGCCCGGCTACGAGGTGATCGACGACCTCGACCACATCCCACCGCCGTTGCGGGGCGTTCACGACGACAACCCGGTCAACCGCCCGCAACGTCGTGGTGTGCAGATCGAGCTTCCCCCGCGGGTGCGGGGCAACGGCCCGTTCTGGAACGGCTGGGACGGCGGCTGGCCCACGCCCCACACCGAGTCGCTGGTCGACGCCCTGGTCCGGGCACTCGCCGCCTGGCCTCGCCGGTGATGCTGGGCGACGCCCCGGGTCGGCGTGGCTTCGTCGTCGAGCAGTCGGTGAAACCAGACGACCCCGGGTCTCAGGGGCCGAGGCGCTCCCGGGCCCAGCCGTCGCCCGATCGGCGATAGCGGACGCGGTCGTGGAGGCGGTCGGGTCGGCCCTGCCAGAACTCCCACCGCTCGGGCACCACCCGGTACCCGCCCCAGTTGGCCGGGCGCGGGATCTCGTCGTCGCCGAAGCGCTCCTCCATCTCCGCCACGGCTCGCTCCAGCCAGGCCCGGTCCTCGACGACCCCGGACTGGGGCGACGCCCATGCCCCGAGCTGCGCGCCCCGCGGGCGGGTGGCGAAGTACTCGTCGGCTTCGGCGTCGCTCACCCGCTCGACCGGCCCGGCGGCGCGCACCTGGCGGTGGACCTCGGACCACAGGAACAGCACCTCGGCGTAGGGGTTCTCCTCCAGCGCTCGCGCCTTGGCCGACTCGAGGTTGGTGTAGAAGGACAGCCCGCGCTCGTCGGCACCCTTGAGCAGCACGTTGCGCACGCTCGGCCGACCGTCGGCGCCAGCCACCGCGACCGCCATCACGTTCGGTTGGGCGACTTGGTCCTCCACCGACTGGTACCAGTCGCCGAACTGCGCGAGCGGGTGGTCAGCCGACCGGGCGACGCTGAACCCCTCCGTCTCGTACTGGATACGACGCTGGGCCAACTCCTCGTTGTCCATGGTCCCGGTCTACCGGCTGGCGAGCAACGTCGACGGGCCGCCGTCGCCGCTCGTTCGGGCGGAGTTCGACTGATTCGGGGATCTCGGTTCTACGTCGATCGGCGCGCGGGTAGGTGTGCTCCGGGTTGGCAGGCATGCCCGTACCTGCTGGACCCCCGATCCCCCGCCGCCCTCCGGGCGGCGGGGGGTCCCCCCAACCGCCCGACGATCAATCGGCGAACGCCGGATGATCGCGGATGGCCCACAGCGCTCCCGGATTGGCGAGGGCCTCGGTGTTGCGCACGTCACGGCCGTTGACCACGTCGGCCACGGCCAGCTCGACCAGCTTCCCGGAACGGGTCCGCGGCAGTTCGTCGACGGCCACCATCAACCGGGGGACGTGCCGCGGCGAGCATCCCGTCCGCACCGCGTCGGCGATCGTCGCCCGCAGATCGTCGTCGAGGGCCACCCCGTCGTCGAGAACCACCAGCAGCACGATCCGCACGTCCCCGCTGCCCGAGTCCCGGCCGATGTCCTGGGCGAACACGAGCGACTCGGCGATGCCGTCGAGCTCCTCGACCACCCGGTAGATCTCCGCCGTGCCGATGCGCACCCCACCGGGGTTGAGGGTGGTGTCGCTGCGCCCGTGGATCACCATGCCCCCGCTGCGCTGAGCCTGGCCCCCGCCGCTGCGGGTCCAGGACGCGAAGTCGCCGTGATGCCAGACGTGGTCACCGAAGCGCTCGAAGTAGGCGCTCCGGTAGCGCTCGCCGTCCGGGTCGTTCCAGAACCCCACCGGTTGGCTCGGGAACGGCTCGGTGCACACCAACTCGCCCCGCTCACCCGGCGGCAGGGGTTCGGCGTCGGTGGACCACACGTCGACGGCCATGCCGAGCCCGGGTCGCTGGATCTCACCGGCATGCACGGGCGATGTCGGGTCCCCGAGCACGAAGCAGCCGCACAGGTCGGTGCCACCGCTGATGGAGGCGAGGTGCAGGTCGGCCTTCACCTCGTCGTACACCCACGCGAACCGTTCGGGGCTCAGCGGCGAGCCCGTCGACACCAGCGTCCGCAGCGAGGTCAGGTCGTGCTGCGCGCCGGGCGAATAGCCGGCGTTGGCGAGCGCGTCGAGGAACTTGGCCCCCACGCCGAGCACGTCGATGCCGTGCTCGTCGACCGCCCGCCACAGCCGACCCGCGTCGGGGTGCACGACGTTGCCGTCGATGCAGACGATCGTGGTCCCCCACGCCAGCGCCGACACCAGCCAGTTCCACATCATCCAGCCGCACGTGGTCACGTAGCAGAGTCGGTCGCCGGGCGACAGATCGGTGTGGAGCTGGTGCTCCTTGGCGTGCTGGAGCAGGACCCGACCGGTGCCGTGGACGATGCACTTGGGCGTGCCGGTCGTCCCGCTCGAGAACAGCACGTACCAGGGATGGTCGAACGGTCGCCGGTCGAGCGGCGTGGCCGCGCCCCGGTGGGGCGCCAGGTACGCCTCCCAGTCGTCGCCGTCCCGCGTCGCGGTGACGACCCGGCGCAGCGTCGGGAAGTCCGGCCACGATCTCGTCGCGGACATCTGTCCGGTCGAAGCGGCGACCGCCGTAGTCGTAGCCGTCGTTGGCGAACAGGACGGTCGGCTCGATCTGGCCGAACCGGTCGAGCACACCGGCGGCACCGAAATCCGGGCTCGACGACGAGAACACCGCACCCAACGACGCCGCACCGAGCATCGCCACCACCGTCTCGATGCCGTTGGGCAGCCACGCCGCGACCCGGTCGCCCTCTCCCACCCCGTCGGCGGCCAGCGCGGCCGCCATGGCCCCGACCTCGGTGGCCAGTTCGTCCCACGAGATCGTCCGCGTGCCGCGCTCGTCCTGGGCGATGATCGCCGGCTCGGGCCCGGTGTGGCGGACCACGTGCTCGACCACCGACAGCCGGGCGTCGGGGAAGAACCGCGACGCCCGCATCGTCGCCCCCCGCTCGAGCACCCGCTCACCCGGCTCGCCCACCAGGCCGCACTCGTCCCACACCGAGGCCCAGAACCGCTCGGGCTCGGTCACCGAGATCCGGTGGAGCGCGGGATGGTCGTCGACCCCGAACCGGGCGAACATCCCCCGCATCCGCGATGTCTCCACCCGCTCGGCCGACGGTGTCCACAGCAGCTGTCCGGTGGTCGCACCCACCCCGCCGAACCTACTGGTCGAGGGTCAGGCACCATCTCCAGCCCACCGCGACGACGGAGCGAGCAAGCCCGGTCAGCGCAGGTGGGTCTGGCCGCCGAGGCGCGGCTGGAGGACCTCGGGGATGGCGATGCTGCCGTCGGGCTGGCGGTGGGTCTCGAGCACGGCGGCCACGGTCCGGGGCCAGCCCATGGCCGAGCCGTTGACGGTGTGGCAGAACTGGGTGCCCTTCTCGCCCGCCTGCTTCCAGCGGACGTTGGCCCGCCGGGCCTGGTAGTCGGTGAACCAGCTGACCGAGGACACCTCGAGCCAGTCGTCGACGCCGGGCGCGTACGCCTCGATGTCCCAGGTCCGTGCCGAGGAACCGCCGAGGTCGCCGCAGCACAGGTCGAGGACCCGGTAGGTGAGCCCGAACTGCTGGAGGATCGTCTCGCTGCGGGCGAGCACCTCCTCCTGCAGGGCGATGGCCTGCTCGGCACCGTCGGCGTAGCCCATGAGCTCGACCTTGTCGAACTCGTGCGAGCGCAGCAGTCCCCGCGTGTCTCGACCGGCGGCGCCGGCCTCGCGACGGAAGCACGGCGTGTACGCGGTGAACCGCATCGGCAGGTGGTCGTGGTCGAGGATCTCGTCGGCGGCCATCGAGGTGAGCGGCACCTCGGCGGTGGGGATCGTCCAGAGACCGTCGCGCTCGACGTGGTACGCCTCCTCTTCGAACTTGGGGAGGTGCCCGGTACCGATCATGGTCTCGGTCTTCACCAGGGTCGGCGGGCGGATCTCCTCCCAGACCGGCCCGAGTGCAGGGTCGGCGCTGGCGTCGAGGCTGTGGCCGATCATCGCCCGCAGCAGCCGGGCACCCCAACCGCGGTACATGGTGAACATCGACCCGCTGATCTTCACCGCCCGCTCGCCGTCGATGATCCCGAGCTGGTCACCGATCTCCCAGTGCGGGACCTTCTGGTGGTCGGCGAAGCTCGACGGATCGGGCCCCTCGGTGCGGACCACCACGTTGTCGTCCTCGCTCAGCCCGTCGGGCGCGTCGAGCGCCGGCATGTTGGGGATCCGCAGCAAGGCGTCGTGGATCTCCTCGTTGAGCTCGTCGGCCCGGGCGGCCAGCTCCTTCTCCCGGTCGCCGAGCTCCTTGGACTCGGCCTTGCGGGCTTCGCCGGCCTCGCGATCGCCGGCCTTGAACAGCTCGCCGATCTCCTTCGACACGGCATTGACCCGGCCGCGCAGATCGTCGCGCTCGGTCGTCAGCTCCCGAGCCTGACGGTCGAGCTCGAGCACGCGGTCGAGGGCGATGAGGTCGGCGCCCCGACGGGCGAGCCCCGTCCGGATCTCGTCGGGCTCGGCACGGATGCGGCGGATGTCCAGCACGGCCGGCGACGGTAGCGCCATGGCGCGGCGCGGACCCACGGGGGTTGACGTAGGTCCTATGATCGGGCCACGACCGGCGGCGAGGACCTCCGTCGAACGGTCGACACATACCGGGCGCCGGAAGGCTCCGGCGCCCCCGGACACGAGGAGCGCCATGTCCCAACGCCATCGTTCGTCCAAGCAGACCGCCCCCGGGGCGGGCCGCCCTGCGCCCCCCAAGGAGGAGCGCAAGGCCGAGAACCGTCGCGCGCGCCACCGCGCGCACGAGTTGCTCGCCCACGCCGACGAGGAGGTCGGCGAGGATCTGGTGGTCCCGCGTCCGCACCACACACGGGTCGACGTGGCGCCCGAGGGCCCGGACGAGAAGGTGGTGGGACAGCACCGCGAGTACCGGCACTGGAAGCAGAAGTTCTGGAAGCGCCGGAAGGGGGAGCGCGCCCGGAGGGCCGCGCTCCAGAACCAGGAGATGCCCGTCCCCGAGGTGAGCTGACGGGAACTTCCCGACGCGTGCGACGGGACCCCTGATCGGCCCCGAGCGCCGCGCCAGCAAGCGTCACCCCACCGACGCAACGCGTCTCCGTGGTACGGGAACTTCCCGAGCGTGCGAGGGAAGTTCAGACGTTACGGTCGCGGTCTTCCCAGTAGGGGGCCCGCAGCTCCTTCTTGAGCATCTTGCCGGTGGGGTTCCGCGGGATCTCGTCGATGAAGTCGACCGACTTGGGGATCTTGAACCCGGCGAGCTGCTCGCGCGCGAACGAAAGGATGTCGTCCTCGGAAACGTCCTCGCCCGTGACGATCAGGGCCTTGCCGACCTCGCCCCACTTGTCGTCGGGCACCCCGATCACGGCCACGTCGCCGACGGCCGGGTGCTTCATCAGGGCGTTCTCGACCTCGGCGGGGTACACGTTCTCGCCGCCGGAGACGATCATGTCCTTCATCCGGTCGTGGATGTAGAGGTAGCCGTCCTCGTCGAGGTAGCCGGCGTCGCCGCTGCGGAAGTACCCGTCGTCGGTGAACGCGGCCTCGGTGCCTTCCTCGTTGCGCCAGTAGCCGACCATGTTCTGGTTGGTCTTGATGAGGATCTCGCCGACCTCGTCGGCGCCGAGCTCCGCGCCGGAGTCGGGGTCGACGATCTTGAGATCGACGTTGGAGTTGGGCAGGCCGCAGCTGCGGAGGCGGTGCCGGTTCGGTCCGTCGGGGTCGTGGTCCTCGGGCGGAAGGGTGACGATGGCACCGGTGGTCTCGGTGAGTCCGTAGGCCTGGGCGAACCGGCACCCGAAGGTCTTGATGCTCTCGGCCAGCACCTCCTCGGAGATGGGCGAGGCGCCGTAGACGAGCATGTCGAGGCTCGAGTAGTCGCCCTCGTTGACGTTGGGCATCATCAACATGAACTGGAACACGGCCGGTACGAGGAAGGCGTGGGTCACCCGCTCCTCGCCGATGACGTCGATGATCGCCGACGGGTCGATCTCGCGGACGATGACCGACGTCCCGCCGTAGTACATGCCGGCCATGGCCCAGCCGGCGCCACCGATGTGGAACAGCGGCATCGCCACCATCGACACCATGGAGTCGTCGAAGCCCCACATGTCGCGTGCGTCGTCCATGAGCGCGAAGCAGTTCGCGTTGCTGAGGAGCACGCCCTTGGGGAGGCCGGTGGTGCCCGAGCTGTACAGCTGAAAGGCGATGTCGTCGTCACCGGGCTGGTAGCCGGGGTCGGTGTCGTCGGCGCTCAGCCAATCCTCGTAGGTCTCGAACCGCTCGTCGCCCTCGAGACACACGAAGCTGGAACAGGTCGGGATCTCGTCGCGGATCTTGTCGACGGTGTCGGCGAACTCCTTGCCGAAGAAGAACACCTTGGCCTGGGCGTCGTCGGCGATGTAGGCCACCTCGGGCGGGGCCAGTCGCCAGTTGACGTTGACGGTGACCGCACCGAGCTTGGCGCAGCCGAACAGCACCTCGAAGTACTCGTAGCCGTTCTTGTCGAGGAACGCGACGCGGTCGCCCGCACCCACACCGGCCGCCGCCAGCGTGTTCCCGACGCGGTTCGACCGCCGGTCGAGCTCGGCCCAGGTCTGGCGGAAGTCGTCCTGGACGACGGCGGTCGACTCGCCTCGCTCCTCGGCGTGGGTGCGGACGACGTCGGCAGTGGTGGAGATGGTCATGGTCGGATCCCCCGAGGACGACGATGTGGTGGCCACCACATGATGGACCATGGACGTGGCGATCGCACCGGCGGCCCGACCACGTCCTCCCGGAGGACGACGAACCGATCAGCCCGTGGACCGACGGCCCTCCTCGGTCGGTCCGGGTAGCTTCGACCGTGATGAGGGACTGGTCACCGCTGCGCTGGGCTCGGGCGTACCCGACCGCGGCCGACGGGCTGCTCGGCACGGCGATCGCGACCCGCGTGCCGACCGGGTGCTCGACCGCATGAAGAAGTTCGGGGAGTAGTCATGTTCAAGCTCAGCATCCGCCAGATGCTCGACCACAAGATCCGCTTCGTGATGACGAGCTTCGCTGTCGTCCTCGGCGTGAGCTTCGTGGTCGGGTCGCTCGTCGTGACCGACACGGTCCGGCGCAGCTTCGACACCCTCTTCGCCGAGATCAACGAGGGCATCGACCTCGAGGTCCGCTCCGAGGCAGCCTTCGGAAGTGAGAACATCGGCGAGGAGGACCGCGAACCGGTCGACGCGTCGCTCGTCGACACCATCGCCGGGGTCGACGGGGTCGCCGTGGCCGAAGGCGGGATCCAGGGCATCGCCCAGCCGGTCGACGGCGACGGTGACGCCGTGTCGACCACCGGCGCGCCGCTGCTCGGCGTGAGCTGGGGCGACACCGACCAGCTCTACCCGGTCGACCTCGCCTCGGGGTCCAAGCCCGGCGTCGGCGAGATCGCCCTCGACCAGGCGACCTTCGACGACTTCGACTTCGCGCTCGGCGACGAGGTCCAGGTGCTGCTGCCCGGGGGAAGCGAAACCTTCACCCTGGTCGGCACCGCGATGTTCGGCGACACCAACAGCCTCGCGGGGGCCCGGCTCACGCTGTTCGCGCCGTCGCAGGCCCAGCGGGTCTTCGACCGGGAGGGGCAGTGGGACGTGATCGACATCGCAGTCGAGCCCGGTGCCGACCGCGACGTGGTGCAGGCCGCGGTCGCCGATGTGTTGCCGACCGACATCGAGGTGGTGACCGGACAGGCCATCGCCGAGGAAGGCTCCGAGGCGGTCGGTGAGTTCGCCGACATCTTCGGCAACGTGCTCCTCGGGTTCGCCGCCGTCGCCCTGTTCGTGTCGGCCTTCTACATCTACAACACGTTCTCGATCATCCTCGGCCAGCGCATCCGCGAGCTCGCGCTGCTGCGCGCCGTCGGGGCGAGCGCGAGCCAGATCCGACGGACGGTGATGCTCGAGTCACTGCTGATCGGGGCGATCTCGTCGGCCATCGGCATCGGCACGGGCATGCTCACCGCCCTGGGACTGCGTGGCTTGCTCAACGCCGGCGGGTTCGGCCTGCCGGCGGATGCCCTCGTTCTCGAGGGTCCGACCGTCGTCGCCGCCGTCGTGGTCGGCATGGGCGTGACGCTCGTGGCATCGGTCATCCCCGCACGCAAGGCGGCCGCCGTCCCGCCGATCGCCGCGCTGGGCCACGACGTCTCACTGTCGACCGGCTCGCACCGCACCCGACTCGCTGTCGGCGGGATGCTCACCGGCGTGGGTGCTGCGCTCCTCGCCTTCGGCCTGTTCGCTGCCGAGGGCGCGCCCGCCCTGCTCGCCGGGCTCGGCCTGGGCGCGGTCCTGCTGTTCCTCGGCATCGCCAACCTGAGCCCGCTCTTCGCCGGCCCCGTGGTACACGCTCTCGGCGCGCCCGTCGCCCGGCTGTTCGGCGAGCCCGGCAAGCTGGCCCGGGAGAACGCGACCCGGAACCCCTACCGGACCGCATCGACCGCATCGGCACTCGTCATCGGACTCGCCCTGGTCACCATGGCGTCGGTGGTCGGGACGTCGGTGAAGGAGACCTTCGCCGACGCCACCGAGCAGGCGGTCTCGGCCGACTTCGTCATCAGCGAGCCGTCGTTCAACGGGTTCTCACCGGCCCTCGCCCGCTCGCTCGAGGAGTCCGGTGACTTCGCGGCGGTGAGCGGCATCCGATTCGGCCAGTTCCAGTTCGAGGGCGACGTGAAGGGCGTCGTCGCGGTCGGCCGCCAGGGAGGCGACGTCGTCGACGTCGATCTCCAGGCGGGCGAGCCGATCTCCGAGCTCGAGCCGGACGAGATCATGCTGTTCGAGGACCCGGCCCGAGACCTCGGCCTCGGGCCGGGTGACACCGTCGATGTCCAGTTCAGCAAGTCGGGTCCACAGACCCTGACCGTGGCCGGGATCTACGGCGACGCCACCTTCGCCGGCAACTACCTGATCTCGACCGAGTCGTGGGAGACCAACTTCTCCGACACGCTCGACCAGTTGGTCTTCGCCCAGACCGCCGACGGCGTGAGCACCGAACAGGCCGCGTCCACGGTCGACGCGGCCACGGCCGAGTTCCCGCAGGTCGACGTCGAGGACCGCCAGGAGTTCCTCGCCTCGCAACAGGCGCAGATCGACCAGGTCCTGATCACCGTCAACGCGCTGCTGCTCCTCGCGGTCGTCATCGCGGTGCTCGGGATCGGCAACACCCTTGCGCTGTCGGTGTTCGAGCGGACACGCGAGCTGGGACTGCTCCGCGCGGTCGGCATGTCGCGGCGCCAGACCCGGCGGATGGTCCGGTGGGAGGCGGCGATCGTCTCGCTGTTCGGAGCCGTGCTCGGCGTCGCTGTCGGCATCGGCTTCGGGTTCGCGGTTTCCACCGCCCTGCCGACGTCGGTCCTCGACGAGGTCACGGTGCCGACGGGCACGCTCGTGGGGTTGGTGATCGTGGCCGTGGTCGCCGGGTTGCTGGCCGCGATCATGCCCGCCCGACGCGCCGCACGGCTCGACGTGCTCCGCGCCATCGCGAGCTCGTAGTGCGCCCCGGACTCAGCGGTCACGCCAATCGGGGCGAGCAACATGCCCAGGAACGTCGAACCGCAGGACACCCGGCGTCGCGAAGCCCGCCTGTTCCCGGGGCCTCTCAGTGCTCGACGCTGAAGTCGATGTCGACCGTCGTCGGCTCGAGCTCCTCGACGTCGACGCCGACCACGCGGGCCAGCGGCGGTCCGTGGTGAACCCAGGAGAACAGGGCCTCGACGTCCTCCTCGGGGCCCTGGGCCTCGAGCCGCACCGTCCCGTCGTGTTCATTGCGGACCCAGCCCACGAGCCCCAGCCGGTTGGCCTCCTCGGCGGTGTACCAGCGGAACGACACGCCCTGGACACGGCCGTGGACGGTCATCGCTCGGCGGATCTCGGTCATGGGTCCAGTCTGGCCAGTGACCGGGAGGAGACGACGCCAGTCGGGCGGGAAAGACCTACGTCGAGGTGACGACGAAGTCGGAAGGAGCCGCAGGACCTTTCGCGACCGACGCCAGTCGGGCGGGAAAGACCTATGGTTGACCCATGAAACGCCCCGGACATTCCGACGTCGTGGAGGCCACGGTCTCCGCCGAGGACACGATGGCGCCCCAGCACGTGCCGGTGAAGGCCTACGAGGCCCCCGAGGCGCTCGTGGTCGTAGCACCCATGCCCTGTGTGCAGCCCGGCGACGTGCACATCGAACTGCGGGGGAACACCCTGCGGTTCTGGGCCCACCTGCGTTCCGCCGCGCCCCGCGAGTACCTGATCGACGAGTGGGACTTCGGCGGCTTCGAGCGCGAGATCGAGGTCCCCGACGGCTACGGCGCCGGCATCGAGTCGACCCTGGCCAACGGCCAGCTCGTGATCCGTCTGTTGCGGGGCGCCTACACCGGCGACCTCAAGGCCAAGCCCGACGCCGTGTGAGCATCGAGCACCCCGACGAGAACCTCGACACCGGGAACCTCGACACCGGGAACCTCGACACCGGGAACCAGCCAGCCGGCACCGATCGAATCGAGGACGACCGGCGGCGGCTCCGACGCCTCAGCACCCTCCTCGACTCGCAGTTCCGGATCCCCGGCACCCAGATCCGGTTCGGCGTCGACCCGATCATCGGGGTGATCCCCGGGTTGGGCGACAGCGCCGGGCTCGTGGCCTCGGGCGTGGTCCTCGCGCAGGCGATCCAGCTCGGCGCGCGCGGCGCGACCCTCGCCCGCATGATCCTCAACGTGGTGCTCGACGGGGTGGTCGGCACCGTGCCCCTGCTGGGCACCGTCTTCGACGTCGTCTACAAGGCCAACAACCGCAACGTCGCGCTGCTCGAACGCCACGTCACCGATCCCGCCGCCACCGCGTCGGCGAGCGGCCGCGCGCTCGTGCTGACCGCGGTGGTGATCATCGTGATCCTGTTCGTGGCCGTCGCGCTGGTCGTCGCCGCGATCGTCGCCCTGCTCTCCTGGTTGTTCTGAGCCCAGCGTCGGGCTCGTCACGGCAGTCCGGTACCTCCCTGGGCGTGGCGGGAACCACGTGGTTGGTGGGCGGGGAGCGGGAGGACCGGGTGGGTGGGTGACGACCCGCCCACCCGGCCGAGGGAGAGGCGAGCCGGATGCGACGAGCGTCCCCACGAGGGCTGGACCGGCTGACCGGACTCCTAGTCTTCGGCCGATGGAGCTGATCCGGATCCGGTCGATGGGCACCCCCGCTCAGGTGCAGACCTCGCCCGGCGACGCCCCGTTCGAGCACGGCGTCCTGGGCGTGGCGATGAGCCCCAAGGAGATCGACGGGGTCGAGCACACCGTCGTCCAGCTCATGCTCGACGCCGACCGGCCCGGCTTCGACCAGACGCTGCTGGACGGCCCGGTCGTGGCCGAGATCCGAACGCCGGCCGGCGACGTGGTCACCCGCGACCTGTTCGACCACGACGAGTTCCGCCACCGTCTCCACGCCGAACGGGCCGAGGGCGGCGACGAGCTGCGCGGCGTGCTGCTGCTGACGAACGGCGAGCTTCCACCCCGGTACCTCCGACTCGCGTTCCTCACCACGCCGGTGGCCGACACCGACGGCTGCGACCTCATCATCACCCGTCACGACCGCGACGAGCTGCTCGAGGCCGTGGACGAGTCCCACGCGAACGGCGCGCTCGCCGACCACGAGCACCAGAGCCTGCGCGTCACGATCGAGCAACGTCACCCCAGCTGAGTCGTTCCTCGCTCGCAGGGCGCCGTCGTCGGTTCGAGCGTCGGTTCGCCGAGGGGGCACGACGTCTCCCGACCCCAGCCGCCATTCGGGCGCAAGCGATCTAGGGTTGCTGCATGCCGCGCACGCCTCGCACGACGCCCGGCCGGCTCCGCAAGGCGCGGGCCCGGACCTGGATCGAGCGCAAGGTGCTCGACGGTTCCGCTGCCCAGATCCACCGGCTCCACGGCGAGCGGAAGGCGGCGGCCATCGGCGCGCTCTCGGGCACCGTCGTCGAGATCGGACCCGGCACCGGCCCGAACATGCGGTACTACGCCCCCGGCGTGAAGCTCATCGCGATCGAGCCGAACGAGAACATGCACGCGTCGCTACGAGCATCAGCGGCGCGCCACGACGTCGATCTCGAGATCCGCACGCTGCAGGGCGAGCAGCTCGACGTCGGCGACGACGAAGCCGACGGCGTGGTCGCCACGCTCGTGCTGTGCGGCGTCGACGACCCGGCCGCCGTGCTGGCCGAGATCCGCCGCGTCCTGAAGCCGGGCGGGACGTACTTCTTCCTCGAACACGTCGCCGCCGATCCCGGAACCCCCACCCGACGGATCCAGGACGTGATGTTCCGTCCTCACCGGTGGCTGTTCAACGGGTGCGAGACCAACCGCGACACCGCGGCCAGCATCGACGCGGCCGGGTTCTCACGGGTGGACCACGACCGGGTCGACGGCGGCTTGGGCAGCCTCTACGTCAAGGAGCAGCTCGTCGGCACCGCGGTGAAGTGAGCGTGTTCAGCCACCGCTCGGCTGGAGGAGACCCTTCTCGATCTGTTCGACCAGCACGAACTTCTGGATCTTGCCGCTGCCCGTGAGCGGGAAGTCGCCGGTCGAGTACCACCGGCGCGGGACCTTCTGGGACGCCATCGTCTCTCGGCAGAACGCCGACAGCGCGGCCGGGTCGATCCCGGCCTCGGCGTCGGCGGGCTGGACCACCGCGACGACCTGCTCGCCCCAGGTGTCGTCGGGCACACCGACCACGGCCACGCTGGCCACCGACGGGTGTTCGTAGATCCGGTTCTCGATCTCGGCGGGGAACAGGTTCTCACCGCCCCGGATGATCATGTCCTTGAGCCGCCCCGTGATGGCGATGTAGCCGCGGTCGTCCATCGTCCCGAGGTCGCCGGTGTGGAGCCAGCCATCGGCGTCGATGGTCTCGGCGGTCACCTCGGGCATGTCGAAGTAGTCGAGCATCACCAGGTAGCCGCGCGCGCAGATCTCGCCCTCGGCCCCGCAATCCACCGTGGCGCCCGATTCGACGTCGACGACCTTGATCTCGACCGGGTCGAGGGGCGGACCGACCGTGGCCCCCTTGTCCTCGAGCGAGTCGTCGCGTCGGGTCATGTTGCACACCGGCGACAGCTCGGTCTGGCCGTAGACGATCTGGAACGACGCGCCGAGCGACGACTCGATGTGGTTCACCAGGTCGGGCGGGACCATGGCGCCACCCGAGAGCACGTACTCCACCGAGGAGACGTCGCGGGTCTCGAAGTCGGGATGGTTGATGGCCGCGATCAGCATCGTCGGCACACCGGCCGTGATGGTCGCGGCGTGGGTCTCGACGAGCTCGAGCTGCACCGCGGGGTCGAACTGCTCGAGCATGACCAGGTGGTCACCGGCGCTGACCGCGCCCAGTACCCCGAGCACGCACCCGCCGGTGTGGAACAGCGGCATCGGGTTCACGTGCGTGCACGGCTCGGGCGCGAGCTGATCGCGGGTGAGTCGACCGTTGTTGGTGATGCCACGGTGATGGAGCCGGGCGCCCTTGGGGAAGCCGGTGGTACCCGAGGTGTACTGCACCTGGGCCGGATCGTCGGGCGCGACGTCGGGCAGGCTGGTCGACGGATCGCCGGCGGCGAGGAAGTCGTCCCACTCGTCGACGGCGATGACGAGTTCGAGGCCGGGGAGGTCGGCCTGGAGGTCCCGCGCGACCTTCGTCAGCGACTGATCACGGAAGGCGTCGACGGTGAACACGCCCCGCGCCTTGGACTGCTCGAGGACGTACCTGCCCTCCTCCGGTCGCAGCGCGGGGTTGACGGTGACGAGCACGATGCCGGCCAGGCCCATGCCGTACTCGAGCAGGATCCACTCGGGCACGTTGTGGGCCCAGATCGCCACGTGATCGCCGGGCTCGAAGCGGGCGAGCAGCGCCCGGGCCGTGCGCTCGGCCTCCTCCAGCAGCTCGGCGTAGGTCCAGGTCCGCCGAGCAGCGGGGTCGGGCGCGCCACCGGTGAGCGCGGGCGCGTCGGGCGTCGCCTCGGCCGCGGCGCGCAACGACCCGCCGACGGTCGACTCGTGGATCGCCACCTCGGTGCCCGGCCAGTAGGACTCGGTCAGTGCCATGTGCATCTCCCCCTGGAGGTCGTGTCCGCATCGTGGTCCGGGGTCTCCACGCCGTCAAGCCGCCCGGAGCGTGCGGTGCCGGACCGGCACCAGCGTGCGGGGACCGGTCGGGTCAGAGCTCGCAGTCGTCGGGCGCGTTGACCGGGTTGCAGCGCAACGGCCCATCGGCGGGCAACTCGACGACATAGCTCGTGCCGAGCTCGTCGTCGACGACGTAGTAGTCGGTCGACAGGTACTGGGCGCCGCTGGCGATCGCTGCATCGCGACGGGTCGTGTCGCCCGCCGGCGCGTCGACGCCCGGCACGTCGGTCCGCGTGCGGACCAGGTAGCCGGCCTCGACCAGCGCACCGATCCGGTCGCCTTCCTCGATCGGATCGTCGACGCGGAGGAACGCCGCGTCGGGCCGGCCTTCCTCCGAAGAGGTGAACAGCAGCCGATCCTCGAGGCTGGGAGCGTCGCCGACGTAGACCTCAGCTGTGTCGCCCGTGTCGACCAGCGAGAACAGGACCTTGCCGGCCGCGTCGTCGAGCGTCGGCCAGGCTTCGCCGGCGAGGACGGCCTCCTCGAGCGTGGCGGCATCGCCGCGAACGTCGTCGGGGGTGATGATCCGGTCCTCGTCGAAGACGGAGAGGATCTCGGCCTCGAGCGCGTCGAAGGTCGCTCGGTCGAAGGTGAGCACCTCGGTCAGGTCGACGCCGAGGACGTCGGAGGTGACGGCACCGTCGGTGGCGTCGGCGATCGAATCCTGCTTGGCCTCGACCATGATCATGATCGGCGTGTGATCGGGATTGTCGGACGACCAGGTCTCGATCTCGCTGAGGCAGGCCACGAGGGTGAGGCAGTTGGACTCGAAGTCGACGTCAACCTGGTGGAGCACCTTGAAGCCGGGTTCGTCGAGCGCCGACTCGCCGCTGTCGACGGGCAGGCCCACGAGCTCGGCGGCCGGACGTTGGGCGAACCGGCCGCCCTCCGGGTCGGCATAGACGTCGAGCTCGAACTGGCGGACCCCGAACTCGACCAGCTGCTCGGTCAACGAGCGATGCTCGTAGTCGAGCTCGTCCGCGGTCTGCTGGGACTGGAGCGCCGCGACGGCGTCGAGCACCTCGGGTGGCGGGCGGAGGTGATAGCTGTTGTGCGACCCGAGGACCTGGATCTGGTTGAGACGTACCGATGCCTCGGCGGCGGCCGACGTCGTGGAGGTCGCCGACCCCTCGGCGGTGGAGTCGTCGCCGCTGCACGCCACCACGACGAGCAGGGCTGAGCATGCGAACGCGAGGAGGCGGGGCATGCCGATGGTGTAGCAGCCCGTTCACGCCGGCGCCGGCGCACCCACCTGGAGCATGCGATGGAGCTCGCTCGCGACCTCGGAGCGGATCGGCTCGGCGGTGACGATGACGTCGACACCGGGGATCGACAGGTGCGATTGGCCCCAGCACGGGAGGTGGTCGACGTCGACGCCGGCGTCGGCGAGCGCGGCGGCGTAGGCGTCGCCCTCGTCGCGGAGCGGGTCGAGCTCGCAGGTGACCACCATGGCCGGCGGCAGGCCCGAGAGGTCGGGTGCCCGCAGCGGCGACGCCCGCCAGTCGATCCGGTCGTTCGTGCCGTCGGCGGCGTCGATGTAGCAGTCCCAGAACCAGTGCATCATCGACGCGGTGAGCCCGAAGCCCTCGGCGTTGTCGGACCAGCTCCGGCGCGACGTGTCGGCGTCGGTGACCGGCGTGATCAGCACCTGGCCCGACAGCTCGGGCCCACCGGCATCGCGTGCCAACAGCGCGGTGACGGCGGCGAGGTTGCCGCCCGCGCTCCAACCGGCCACGGCCAACCGACCGGGCACGCCGCCGAGCTCCTCGGCATGGTCGGCGACCCATTGCAGTCCTGCGAACGCGTCGTCGACCGCCGCGGGGAAGGGTGACTCGGGGGCGTGGCGGTAGTCGACCGACACCACGATGGCGTCGGCGTGCACGCACAGGTACCGGCACAGCGGATCGTCGGACGCCGAGCTGCCCAGCACCCAACCGCCGCCGTGGAAGTAGACGACCACAGGATGCGGTCCGGCGGTGGCCGGCCGGTACAGCCGGTAGTCCAGCTCGCCGGCGGGGCCGGGGAACGTGGCGTCGACGATCTCGCCGACGTCGGGGCCGGGCGGGCGCTGCTGGGCCAGCATGTCGTTCATCTCGCGGGCCTGCTCGGGCGGCAGCGACTCGAACGCCGGGAGCCCGGCGTCGACGATGGCATCGAGATAGGCCTCGACATCGGGGCGGATTCGGCGGATCTCGCCGTCGTTGGACACGATCCGGCCGCCGGCGCCCCGCAGCTCGAAGCCGAGGTAGTCGCGGTCGACCACCTCGTCGCAGATGCGCCGGTACCGCCCGACCGAGCCGACGAAGGGCAGGAACACCCGCGGCTTGCCGGGCACGTTGGCGCCCATGTACCAGGAGTTCGCCCGCGGGTAGAGGGTGAGGTCGGCCCAGTCGTTGCCGTAGCGGACCCAGGCCGACTGGGCGGTCTCGGTCGGCTCGATGACGTCGAGCCCCTCGCTGCGCAGGTGATCCAGCGCGTCGGCGATCCAGTCGACGTGCTGCTCGATCGACACCATCATGTTCGACAGCACCGACGGGCTCCCCGGCCCGGTGATCATGTAGAGGTTGGGGAAGCGGGCGCTCATCAGCCCGAGGTAGGTCTCGGGGCCGCGAGCCCACTCGTCGGCGAGGGTGACGCCGTCGCGTCCGGTGATGTCGACGTTGACGATTGCACCGGTCATGGCGTCGAAGCCGGTGGCGTAGACGATGGCGTCGAACTCGAAGTCCTCGCCGCCACCCTCGGAGCCCACGGTGGCGATACCGGTCTCGGTGATGGCTTCGATGGGCGTCTTCTTGAGGTCGACCAGCGACACGTTGGGCCGGTTGAACGTGGCGAAGTAGTCGGTGTCGAGGCAGGGGCGCTTGGTGCCGATGGGGTAGTCGTCGGGACAGAGGGTCTCGGCGACCTCGGGGTCGTCGACGATGCCGCGGATCTTGTTGCGAACGAACTCGGCGAACCGTTCGTTGGCCTCGGGGTTCAGCAGCCAGTCGCGGTAGGCGCTGCCGATGGCCACCAGCTCGCCCCGCCGCCACGTCTCCTCGAACCGGCGCTCGATCTCCTCGTCGCTGAGCTGGTCGGAGCTCTCCATCGGCGGGTCGTTGGGCACGCCGATGCCCGACCAGCGGGCCTCCTCGCGGTACGCGTCGCGGTCGGCCCGGAACGCCTCGACCTTCTCCTCGGGGATCGGCCCGTTGCCGGCCGGGAAGCTGAAGTTGGGCGTGCGCTGGAAGACGGTGAGGTGCTCGGCCTGCTCGGCGATGTGGGGGATCGACTGGATCCCCGACGAGCCGGTGCCGATCACGCCGACGCGCATGCCGGTGAAGTCGACACCCTCCTGGGGCCAGCTCGACGTGTAGTAGGTCGGGCCGGTGAAGCGTTCGGCGCCGGGGATGTCGGGCGCCTTGGGCATCGACAGGCAACCGGTGGCCATCACGTAGTGCCGACAGGTGAGCGTCTCGCCGTCGCCCGAGCCGGCACCCGAACCATCCGCCGGCACGGTGTGGATGGTCCACGTGGCCGACGCTTCGTCCCAGACCGCCGAGGTCACCTTCGTCTCGAAGCGGATGTCACGCGTCAGGTCGTGCTTGTCGGCGACGTGGTGGATGTAGCGCAGGATCTCGGGTTGGGTGGCGTACTTCTCCGACCACTCCCACTCCTGGTCGAGCTCGGGGTCGAAGCTGTAGGAGTAGTCGATGCTCTGGATGTCGCAGCGGGCGCCCGGGTAGCGGTTCCAGTACCAGGTGCCGCCGATGTCGTCGGCCGCCTCGATCCCGATGGCGCTGAAGCCGTCGGCCCGCAGCCGGTACAGCATGTAGAGCCCGGCGAAGCCGGCGCCGACCACCACGACGTCGGCGTCGAGTGCGGATGCGGGTGCCGTCTCGTCGACCATCTGTCCCCCTGACTGCTGCGCGCTCCTGGTCACGTGCGTTGCCAGGACAACGTATCGGCCACATGCCCGCCCGTCGCCCGCGGGTCGGAATGCCCAGCTCGCGGTCAGGTGAAGGAGATGAGCGAACCGAGTATCGCGGTCATGGTGGCGAACGCCCCGCCGAGCAGCACCGTCTGTTGGCGGAACCGCTCGGCCATCTCGACCCGCAGGTCCGCGAGCTGTGCATCCACCGACGCGAAGCGCTGCTCGAACTCGGCACGAAGCTCGGCCAGCGAACCCTGCGTCTCCGAGCGGAGCTCACCGATCGAGGACTGGAAGTCCGACCGGAGCAGCGCCGTCTCGGCGCGGTGGAACTCCTTCGTCACCAGTTCGTCGGCTTCGTTGGCGGGGAACTCTGTCATGAGGGCGTTCGCATCGTCCTCTCCCAGCAACGGGACGAACTTTCCATAGAGGGACGAGCGACGACGGGCATCGAGGGCCATGGTGATTCCTTCGAGACGTGCACGAAGGGGGAAGTCACCGATCACCGTAGCCGAGCCCACCGACGAGACGACGTGGGTGGGCCGGCTCAGGTCGGGAGCTCGAAGGACTCGGGGGCGCGGGCCGGGACCCGATCGCCGGGGAGGATCACACCGGTGAGGTTGAGCGGGTCGGCGCCCGACAAGCACACCGTCCGCTCCGCTTCCGTGGCGGAGTCGCGGCGCATCGCCTTCAGCGCTTCGGCCGCCTGGGGCAGGGCGAACTGCTCGCCCGAGAACCCGCGCACGAACCGGCCGCCGGACACGAGGCCGCGGTCCTCCATGCGGCGGAGCGCCCACTGCAGGTCGCGCCAGCGGATGGCCGGGTGCTCGTGGGCGACGAGGTCGTAGAAGACCACGCCCCAGCGGGCGAGCAACTGGTCGGCCAGGGCCTCGGCCAGCTCGTCGCGTTCGACGTCGGCCGGCGGCGGCACCAGCGACCAGCGGCCGGCGGTCTCGGTGGGGTGGCGCTCGGCGGTGCGCAGCCGCGACAGGCGGGGACGTTGTGACCGGGACTGCTTGCGGCCCGACGCCACCGCCCGGACCGACTCGAAGCCGTCGGAGACGATGAGCCCGCGGGCCATGCCCTCCCACAGGGCGGCCTCGATGTCGGTGGGCAGGCGACCCGTCTCGCCGGCCAGCTCGGAGGCGAAGCACGCGCCGCGCTCGCCGAGCACCTCGATGAGCTCGGCCACGGCACCCCGCTCGGGCATCGGGGGAACGGCGTCGCCTCGATGGGCGGCCAGCAGCCACGGCAGGTCGGCACGCAGCACCAGCGACACCGGTGTGGCCTTCGACGCCCCGGCGACCCGCCGATCAGGGTCATCGACCGGCGGCGGACGGAGCCGCAGCCAGGTGACCTCGCCCTGGTGGCAGAGCCGATCGAGCCAGCCCGGCTGGTAGTCGCGGACCCGACGGGCGAGCACGTGCTGCTCCCAGGCGCCGGCCGCGGTCTCGTAGCCCTGGAGCTGGCCGATGACCTGAGCCACGCCGGCCGCCCCGGTGAGCCGGGTCGAGCCGGTGACGTGCTGAAACCCCAGCGCGAACCGCATGAACTGCTGGGCGGTGACCGGCTCGACCCGCCGGCGACGCTGGGCCCGCGAGTACGAGTGCATGCGGGCCAGCAGGCGCCGGCTCGACCACTCGACCGTGGTCGGATCGTCGGGCTCGTCGGCAGCGGTGTCGACGGCGCGCTCGGTGTAGCGGCCCTGGATGGCGAAGCCCTCGCTCTCGAGCGCGGCCAGGCCACTGGCGACCCGACCGGGCCGTAGACCGGTGCGGCGGACGAGGTCGCCCTCGGTGAGCGGCGAGGCCACCTCGAGGTGACCGCGCAGCACCTGGGTCGCGGCCTCCTCGGCGGTGCAGCCGTCGATGTCGGCATCGGCGAGCAACGCCCGGACCGTGGTCGTGGCCTCGGCGGTGTGCCACCGGGTCGAGCCGTCGGCGACCTCGGTCGAGGCCACCCGGCCCCGCTGCTGCAAGGCCTCGAGCAGCTCGCGCCACTCCTCCGGGCACGACGCCAGCACGAGCATCGCCAACAGGTCGTGGAGCTCGTCGGGGGTGGTGGGCGCGGGCTCGATCTCGGCGCGGACCCGCTCGACCGCCTCCTGGGTGACCCGCCCGTACTGCTGGGGCGGCGTGGCCGGCATCCCGCGACGCAGCGGGACCGCGTTGGTGCGCCGGTCGACGGCCTCACCGTCGTCGAGAAAGGCGTAGGGCCGGGCGGTGAGGATCTCGTGGGCGAGCAGCGACGGTTCGGTCGAGTCGACGAAGTGGAACCGGACCTCGCCCTCGCCCACCCGGCGCCACAGCTCGGCCAGCCCCTCGCCGTCGAGGGCCTCGGTGAGGGCGTCGTGCACGGTCTGGCGCGGCAGTGGGTGGTCGGGCACCTCGATGGGGCCGGTGACGTTCTCCTGGCACGCGGCCGCGCCGGGGAAGACGGCGGCGAGCATGTCGTCGCTCTGCATGCGCTGCAGCGGCGGCGGCACCTTCTTCCCACCCCGGAAGCGCAGCACGACGAGGCTGCGGTTGAGGTTCCAGCGCCAGCGACTCTGGAAGATCGGCTGGTCGAGGACGGCCTGGGTGAGCGTGGTCCGGATGGTGTCGGGCGTCAGGTAGCGGGGGACGTCGGCGAGCGGGAAGCTGTGGTGGGGCCCGAGGGAGATGACCACGGCGTCGTCGTTGGCCGACTGGCCTGGAGCTCGAAGTTGAACCCGGCGCAGAACTTCTTGCGCAGGGCGTAGCCCATGGCCCGGTTGATGCGCCCGCCGTAGGGCGAGTGGATCACGAGCTGCATGCCGCCCGACTCGTCGAAGAACCGCTCGATCACCAGGTCGTCCTGGGTGGGCATGACGCCGAGCACGGCCCGGCCGGCGGCCAGGTAGGTGACGACGGTGGCCGCGGCGTCGCGGTCGATGCCGGCCAGCTCGACGAGCTCGTCGACCGACCGGGCGAGGTCGTCGTCGATCACACCCTGGTCGACCACCGAGCGGATGCGGGCCACGTCCTCGCTCAGCTCGACCGTGCGCGCCGGGGCCTCGCCCATCCAGAAGGGGATGGTCGGGTGCTTGTCGCCGGCGTCGACCACCCGCACCTCGCCCCCGGTGACCTGGGTGATCTGCCAGTTGTGGGTGCCGAGCATGAACACGTCGCCGGCCATCGACTCGGTGGCCCAGTCCTCGTTGACGCTGCCGATGAAGGTGTCGTCGGGCTCGGCCACCACCCGGAAGTCGCCGAGCTCGGGGATGGCGCCGCCGCTGGTGAGGGCGGCGAGGCGGGCCCCCTTGCGGCCCCGCAGCTCGCCGTTGACCCGGTCGTAGTGCACGTAGGCCGCCCGGGTGCCCCGCCCGGTGACGATGCCCTCGTTGACGAGGTCGAGCACCTCGTCGAAGGTCTCGCGGGTGAGGTCGCGGTACGGGTGCGCGGTGGTGACGAGCCGGTAGAGGTCGTCGGCCGTCCACTCCTGCGCCGCGGTCTCGGCGACGATCTGCTGAGCGAGGATGTCGAGCGGTGCCTCGGGCGGGTCGAGGGCGTCGAGCCGACCGGCCCGGACGGCGGCGAGCAGACCGGTGCACTCGACGAGCTCGTCGCGGGTGAGCGGGTAGAGGCGCCCCTTGGGTGTGCCGGTGCGGGTGTGGTTGGAGCGCCCGACCCGTTGGAGGAAGGTGGCGATCGAGCGGGGCGAGCCGATCTGGCACACCAGCTCGACCGGGCCGATGTCGATGCCGAGCTCGAGCGACGCGGTGGCGACCAGCGCCTTGAGCTCGCCGGCCCGCAGGCGCTGCTCGACCCGCAGGCGCCGGTCCTTGGACAGGCTGCCGTGGTGGGCGGCCACCGGACGCTCGGCCAGGGGGCTGTCGGTGTCGTCGACACCCAACCGTTCGCCCAGCTCGTGGGCCAGGCGCTCGGCCAGCCGGCGGGTGTTGACGAACACGATGGTGGTGTGGTGCTCGGCCACGTGGGCGGCGATGCGGTCGAGCACGCTGTCCATCTGCGTGTGGGAGATCATCGCCTCGAGCTCGCCATCGGGCAGCTCGAGCGCGACGTCGAGGGAACGGCGGTGGCCGGTGTCGACGATGGCGCAGTCGGGCTGGCTGTCCACATCGGTGCGGGTGCCGACGAGGAGACCGGCGACCAACTCGATCGGCTTCTGCGTGGCCGACAACCCGATCCTCGAGGGGCCGTGATTGCCTCGGGCCGGCGGGCCGGGCGCGCACACGTGGTCGAGCCGCTCGAGGGTGAGGCACAGGTGGCTGCCACGCTTGTCGCGGGCGAGGGCGTGGATCTCGTCGACGATCACGGTCTGCACGTCGCGCAGCGTCGCCCGGCTCCGCTCGGCCGTGACCAGCAGGTAGAGGGACTCGGGCGTGGTGACCACGAACGTGCGCGGATCGCGGACCATGGCCGTCCGCTCGCTGCTGGTGGTGTCGCCGGTGCGGACGCCGACGGTCAGGTCGGGAGCGCTGACGCCGAGCTCGGCGGCGGTGGCGGCGATCTCGGCCAGCGGGCGGTCGAGGTTCTCGGCGATGTCGACGGCCAGCGCCTTGAGCGGCGACACGTACACGACCTGCGTGCCGGCGATCGGCTCACCGCGCGCGTGAGCGAGGTAGAGGCGGTTGATGGCCATGAGGAACCCGGCCAGGGTCTTGCCCGACCCGGTGGGCGCGGCGACGAGGGTGTGCCGACCGCTGGCGATCGAGGGCCACGCCTCCTGCTGGGCGGGGGTCGGTCCGTCGGGGAACCGCGCCCGGAACCACGCGGCGACCGCGGGGTGCAGCTCGACGCCCGGCACGAGGGTGGTGTCGACGACGACGCCGCTGCCATCGAGCGGATCGAACAGCCGATCCTGGGTCGGGACGGACACACCGGCCACGATACGCCCGGGGTGTGACACCGCGGACTCGGATCCTGTTGGTCGCAACGCGTGAGCAACGACCCGCAGTCGGATGTCGGCTTCAGCGCGGCGCCAGTACTCGAATGCCGTTGGCGTTCGCGGCGTCGGCGAGGCGCTGGTCGTAGGTCACGAGGGCCTCGAGGTCGTCGCCGAGGTCGAGGGCCGACGCGACGTGGACCGCATCGAGCGTCCGCAACGACGACGGCTCCAGCCGGCCAGCCGCGGCGAACACGGCCGAGGTCACCTCGACCAGGACGACCGCGTCGAGGACCTCCCGGGCACGGGGGGCGAGGTCGGGCGCGGCCCGGCGCACGGCGCGCATGAGCTCGGCCCGAGCGAGATCGTTGGCGACACAGTCCCGGTCCCCCGAGTCGATCCAGTCGAGGAGACCAGCGGTCTCGGCCTCGGCGACGACGAGCTTCGCCATCGCCGACGTGTCGAGGTAGTACGCCACGGTGACCAGGTCTCAGTAGCGCTCGTCGTCGCGCATCGCCGCCAGTTCGTCTGACAGCGCGGGGCCATCGGTGGGCGAATCGAGCTCACGGAGCGACCGAGTCGCCGGCCGGGCCCGCCCGGCGTCGACCAACCCCTGCAGCCGCGACGCCGGGATCGGGGTCATCAGCGCGACCGGTCGACCCCGGTCGGTGACCGTGACCGTCTCGCCGGCCGCCACCTGCGCGACGACCTGCGAAGCGTTCTGCTTGAGGGCACGGATCCCGACCTCCGACATGTTCTACAAGGTAGCTCTTCGGAGCGCCGGCGTACGCCTTCGTCCGACACCACGAAGGAGCGGACGCCCGCGCGGCCTGAGTTGCTACGTTCCGATCGACATGTCCGAGCCGGCCGAGTCGCTCGTCGCCGCCCGGGACGCGTTCGACCGTCATGACTTCGGCGTGGCGGTGGAAGCGTTCGAGCGGGCCGCCGACGCCGCACCGCTGGACGGCGACGACTGGTACCACTGGGCCGAGGCGGCGTGGTGGGTCGGCGACATCGACCGGGCGATCACGACCTGGGGGCACGCCTACGATCGCTACGTCGCGACCGGGGACCCCGCGGGCGCGGTCATGGCCGCGATGTTCGTGGCGTGCCACTCGTTCGAGCGGGGCGACCAGGCCACGGGTTCGGGATGGCGTCAGCGAGCGGCGCGACTCCTGGAGGACCTGGCGGATGATCCCGCGCACGGCTACCCGCTCTACTTCGAGCTCTTCGAGGTGCTCGGGTCGGGCGATGTCGACGGCGCGCTGGCCACGGCGGCACGGCTACGGGCCATCGGCAACCATCACGACGACCGCAACCTCACCGCCCTGGCCACGCTCGGCGAGGGCCGGGCCCTGCTCAAGCTCGGCCGGGTCGACGACGGGATGGCCCTGCTCGACGAGGCGACGCTCGCCGCGTTGTCGATGCGGCTGCATCCGGTGTGGACCGGGGCGATCTACTGCCACGTGATGGACGCCTGCCACGAGCTCGGCGACGTCGGGCGGGCCGCGGAGTGGACCCAGCTGGCCGAGGAGTGGTGCGACGGTCTGCCCACCCAGACGCTGTATCGGGGGATCTGCCGCGTGCACCGCGCCCAGGTCCTGCGCATCCAGGGCCAGTGGCGCGAGGCCGAGCGCGAGGCCGCGCGTGCCTGCGAGGACGTCTCCCATCTCCACCTCGGCACCGTGGCCGAGGGCCACTACGAGATCGGCGAGATCCGGCGCCAGCGCGGCGACCTCGACGGTGCCGCACACGCCTACCGCCGGGCCCACGAGCTCGGCCGGGACCCCCAACCCGGCCTCGCGCTGCTGCGAGCGGCCGAGGGGAACCTCGACACCGCAGCAACCTCCATCCAGGCCGCGCTCGACGCCGAGCCCCACGACCGGCTCGGTCGGGCACGCCTGCGCGTGGCCCAGGTCGACATCGCCCTCGCCGCCGGCGACACCGCCACCGCCCGGAGCGCGCACGACGAGCTCGAGTCGACAGCGGCGGCGTTCCGCAGCTCGGGCCTCGCCGCCGCCGCGACCGCGGCCCGTGGCGCGCTGACGTTGCGCGACGGGGACCCCGGCACCGCCGCGTCCGAGCTCCGCGCGGCGTGTCGCCGATGGCAGGAGCTCGACGCCCCGCACACGGCCGCGTCCACGCGGGTCCTGCTGGCCGAGGCCTACCGACGACTCGGCGACGAGGACGCGGCCCAGCTCGAGCTCGACGCGGCTGACGCCGTGTTCCGCCGACTCGGCGCGGCGCCCGGCATCGAGCGAGTGGCACAGCTCCAGGACGAGGCGGCGCGGCCCGCCGGGTTGACCGAGCGGGAGCTCGAGGTGCTCCGCCACGTGGCCGACGGCTGCACCAACCGGGAGATCGCGTCGCTGCTGCTCATCAGCGAACGGACGGTGCACCGCCACCTGTCCAACATCTTCACCAAGCTCGGCGTCGAGTCACGCACGGCCGCAGCGGCCCAGGCCTTCCGTCAGGGGATCACGACCCCGCCCAGGTAGCCGCCATGGGTAGGACTACCCACGCGCCGGTCACAGATCGGCGGACCCTGCCGATGCCGGGGCCGACGGCCCGTTCGTACCGTTCGAGAAGACGCCCGAGAGTCGGGCGAGACGAGGAGAACCGACATGCCCAAGTACGTGATCGAGCGCGAGATCCCCGGCGTCGGCGCCAGCTCCCCCGAGGAGCTCGAGAAGGGCGCCCAGACCTCGCGGGACGTCCTGGCCACCCTGGCGCCCCGGGTGCAGTGGCAGGAGAGCTACGTCACCGGCGACAAGATCTTCTGCGTCTACATCGCCGAAGACGAGGCCGCCATCGCCGAGCACGCCGAGCTCAGCGGCTTCCCGGCCACCGCCATCCACGAGGTCGTGGCCCGGCAGGATCCGACGACCGCCGGGGCCTGACCGGCCGGCGGAGCCGCACGATCGCCGCGACCGTCGCGGCGGCCACGACGAGCCCCGCAGCCGGCCACGCGAGGAACGCTGCGACCGAACCGAGCGTGCCGATGCCGACGACGACGGCCAGGATCGGTCCGGCGCAGCACGCCACGCAGGCGGCGCCCACGAACCCGAGCGTCCGCCATCCCGTCCCGCGGTCCTCACCTGCTCCGTCTGCTGGCTCGACCCACTCGACCTCGGCCACGCCGGTGTCGCCGTCGTCGGTGGACGCGTTCATGCCGCGGTCCCGAAGATCGCCGTGATGAGGTCGGCGGCATCGTCGGGGCCGCGGATCTCGAGTCCGATGCCCCGCTGATCGACGGTGAGGGCGAAGGCGAAGAACCGGCAGCACGACTGCTCGGCCGCGGCCAGGCGAGCGATCTCCTCGACCGACACCGCCGGATCGAACACCAGCCGGACGCCCACGTCGTCGGCCAGCGGTTCGCGATCCCGGACGTGGTCGACGAGCGCCTCCCAGTCCTCCTGCCGCCCCGGCATCTCGGCCGCCGGCAGGCTGCAGGCGATCGCCGGATCGGCCTGCTCGCCCAGCGTCACCGGCACCGACTCTCCCGCCGTCACCGAACCCGCCGCCCCGTCCGTCCCGGCCACTCCATCCGCCTCGGTCGCTCCGTCCGACTCGGCGAAGCACGCGCACCCGTCCCCGCACGGCCCGTCCACGGGTTCGCCGCCGAGGTGGGCGGCCGCGGTCTGGAGCTGGGCGGTGAAGGCCAGCAGCTCGGTGGAGCGACGCTGGGCGTCGGCGATCTTGTCGCTCACCAGCTCGTGCAGCCGGGCCTGCACGGGACCGCAGTCGTCGGCCTCCCAGAGCTCGGCCAGGTCGGTGATCTCCTCGAGCGTGCAGCCGAGCTGCTTGGCCCGGTCGATGAAGGTCAGCCGGGCCAGTGACGTGTCGTCGTAGAGGCGGTAGCCGGCATCGGTGCGCGCCACCGGTTCCAGCAACCCGTGGTCCTCGTAGTAGCGCAGAGCCGAGGCGGTGAAGCCGCTGCGCTCGGCCGCCTGCCCGATCGTGTAGGTGCCCGTGTCCGTGCTCATGGCCCCGACCATAAACCTTCGACCCGGATCGAAGGTCAAGCCGAAGGCGTCGATCCTGCGTCGCGCGGCCGGGACGTCTGGAATGATCGCGGCATGAGCGACCCCCTGGTCACGTTGTTCACCGCCGCCATCGGCCGTTTCGCCGACCGGGTCGACGCCGTGGACGACGAGCAGTGGTCGGACCCGACCCCGTGCGAGGACTGGGACGTGCGGGCGCTGGTCAACCACCTCTGCTCCGAGCAACGCTGGGCACCGCACCTCCTGGCCGGCGAGACCATGGAGCAGGTCGGCGACCGCTACGACGGCGACCTGCTCGGCCTCGACCCCAAGACCACCTTCCACGACGCCATGGCCGGCTCGGTGGCCGCGTTCGAACGCGCGGCGTCCCAGGGCAAGGGCCTCGACGGCATCGTCCACCTGTCCTTCGGCGACGTGCCGTGCCGCGTGTACCTCAGCCAGATGCTCACCGACGCCGAGGTGCACGGCTGGGACCTGGCCCGTGCCCTCGGGCGACCCGCGCAGCTCGACGACGCCGTGGTCGAACTCGTGCTCCCGGAGATGCAGGCCCAGGAGCAGCTCATCCGTTCATCGGGCGTGTTCGGCCCCGCGGTCGAGATCCCGGCCGACGCCAGCGACGCCGACCGGCTCCTCGCCATCCTCGGCCGCGATCCCCGCTGACCCTCGGTCCCGCGAGATCGGCGTGCCGAGCACGGCCCCCGAGTTGGCGTTCAGCAGTCGGGGTCCTGCCAGTAGCGGTCCATGTCACACGACCCGTCGGCCGGGTCGGAGTTGATGTCGCCCATGTTCTCGTCGAACTCGGGGATGTCGTTGCCACCGTCGAAGTTGCCCTCGTCGAACTCGGACTCGATCTCCTCGTCGATCCGGTCGAACTCGTCCTCGACGGTTTCGCCGAGCAGCGCGATGCCGATCACGAGCACGCCGACGATCAAGCCGGCCAGGATGCCGATCACCCCGGTGACGATCCCACCGACCGCGAGCCCGTTCCCGGGCTTCGTCGGGTGTTTCGCGGCCACCTTGGTGCCCTTGACACCGAGGACGACGGCGACGATGCCGAGGATGGCACCGAGCCCGAACGCCCAGAACAGCAGCAGCGAGATGATCCCGACGACCAAGGCCGCGGTCGCCACACCGTTGGAGGGAGGCGGCTCGGCCGCGGCCCCGGTGGGCTGGACGGGCTGGGCGGGCGCGGCTGGCGGCGGGGCCGGTGCCGATGGTGGCGGGGGTGCCGACGGGGGTGGCGGGGGTGCCGACGGGGGCGGCGGCCGCGTCTCCTGGGGCGACGGCGGGTACCAGTGGCCGTCGGAGGCCTTCCACCAGCCGGGCTCGGGCGGCTCGTCTCCCGCCGGGGGCTCGTTCGTGTCGGTCATCGTTCCCACCTCATGCGCTCGACGAGTCGTACTCCCGGGGGCGCCAGCGTCGCTGTGCCCATCGCCCCGGAAGCGTAGGGCAATTGCGAGACCGCCGCGCCCACCGTGTCGGCGGGGCGCGGTCACCGTCGGTCTCGCGCTCAGACCCTCTGGAGCTCGAGCACCGGGATCGTGCGGTCGGTGTTGGCCTCGTACTCGGCGAACTGGGGCCACTCGCGCTTCTGGCGTTCCCAGACCTGCTCGCGATCGTCGCCGGTGAGCTCGACCGCCTGCACGGGGACGTCGCGCTCGGTGCCGAAGTCGATGGTGGTGTCGGGGTTGGCCATGAGGTTGTGGTACCAGTCCGGGTTGTCGGGGGCGCCGCCCTTGGAGGCGAAGATGAAGATCCGGTCGCCGTCGACCTGGCACATCAGCGGGTTGATCCGCTCGGTGCCCGTCTTGGCCCCGCGATGGTGGATCAGCACCATCGGCGAGCCCGCGAACGGGCCGCCGACCTTGCCGTCGTTCTCGCGGAACTCGGCGATCACCTGCTTGTTCCACTCGTTCATGTCCACGTCGCTCATGTCGTCCTCCTCGATATCAACCCGTCCGAGATCAACCTGGCCTCCGAACCGAACGCCGCCGAGCGAGCTGGACCCTCTCACGAATCCCGTCACGTGCCAGCGCTCGCGACGACATCGGCCACCGGGGACGGCTGGAAGGCACGGTGGAACCCGCGGACGGCGCTGGTACCGCCGATCAGTTCGACGTCGCCCGCCCGGTGGGCGTCGGCCAGCGTCCGCCGGTTCAGGTAGACGGTGTAGAGCGTCGCTCGGTCGGCGCGGACGGTGACGTCGACGTCGAAGCCGGGTTCGGAGAGACACAGCGAGGCCTCGTCCTCGACCACGATCCAGTAACGCTTCCGGTGATCGAGCAGGTCGACGTACACCGTGAACCGGCCGTCCGGCAGGGCATCGGCATCGAGCTGGCGATGGATCCACCACAGCAGCAGGTCGGGGTCGAGCTCGTCGGGGTCGGGGTCCCCGAAGGTCCACGTCGCGCCCCACTCGGCGAGGGAGAAGATGATGGAACGCAGCTCGAGGCCCGCGTCGGTGAGGTGGTAGCTGCCGTCGTCGGCCTGCTCGACCACGCCGTCGCGGCAGAGCCGGTCGAGGCGGCGGCTGAGCAGCGGTCGGGAGAGCCCGGGGTTGCCCCGGATGAGCTCGTTGAACCGGCTCGACCCGGTGAGCAGATCGCGCACGATGTGGATCGTCCACCGGTCGCCCAGCACCTCGGCGGTGCGCGAGATCGGGCAGTACTGGCCGTAGCCCGTCATGACCCGAGTATCGCACCGGTTCAGGATCGTTACTAGCTCTCCACGTCTGCGCTTGGTGGGATCGGGACCATGACCATCACCGCAGAGAACACCGATGTCGACGCCGGTGCGGCCGACCGCTTCGTTCCGCTGGCGCGGGAGGTCGGGCGCCGCTGTGCCGAGACCGCCGATGTCCACGACCGCGACGGCACGTTCGTCGCCGAGTCCTACGAGGCCATGCGATCGGCCGGGTACCTCGGCCTCGCGGTGCCCGAGTCGCTGGGCGGCGGGGGCGCCACGATGCGCCAGGTCTGCCACGCCCAGGCCGAGCTCGCCCGCCACTGCGGCTCGTCAGCACTGGCGGTCGCCATGCACCTGTACAACACGCTCGTCCTGGTGGCACGGTTGCGCAACGGGGCGGCCGGGGCCGAGGCGACGCTGGGGCGCATCGCTGCCGGCGAGCTCGTCGTGTCCACCAGCGGCGGCTCGGACTGGCTGTGGCCGTCCACGGTGGCCACCGAGGTCGACGGCGGCTACAGCGTCAGCGGCCGCAAGGTCTTCAACAGCCAGGCACCGGCGGCGAACGTCATGACCACGAGCGCGACGATCGGCGAGCCGGGCCCGGGGGCCGAGGTGATCCACTTCTCCCTGCCGATGCAGGACGACGGGGTGTCGATCGTCGAGACCTGGGACACGCTCGGCATGCGGGGAACCGCCAGCCACGACGTCCTGCTCGAGAACGTGCACGTCCCGGCCGAGCGCGTGGTCGACCGCCGCCCGTGGGGCCAGATGGGCAAGGGTCTGCACGCGGCCGCGGCCCACTTCGCGCCGGTCGTGGCCGCCGTCTACTGGGGCATCGCCGCCAGCGCGCGCGACCACGCCGTCGAGCGGTTGGCGTCGAAGACGGTCGACGGGACGATGCCCGCGGCCGACGACGCCGGCGTCCAGCGAGAGGTCGGGCTCATGGACACGCGTCTGCGGGTGGCCTGGTGGGCGCTGGAGGGTGCACTCGACGACGTCGGCGAGCCGTTGCAGCCCGGGCCCGAGACGCTCGAGACGCTGATGGTGGCCAAGCGCGAGTGCGTGCTCGCCGCCCGCGACGTGGTCGACCGGGCCATGGACGTCGCCGGCGGTGGCAGCTACTTCCGCTCGTCGCCGATCGAGCGCTGCCTGCGTGACGTCCGGGCGGGGTCGTTCCATCCGCTCGCACCCGAGGCCACGCTGCGGATGGTGGGGCGACACGTCTTCGGCCGCGACGGTGTCACCGGGGAGGCGCGATGAGCGCGTGGTGCCTGCGGACGTTCAACACCGGGGTGAGCCCGGACGAGTTGTGCGCGGCCATCGACGGGGTGCGCTGCCCGAGCCTCGTCGGGACCGGCGCGCGCGGGTCAGGACCCGTGCAGGCGTGCGGCCCGGTCGAGGAGGTGCCGCCGCTCCACCAGGTTGGTGGCCCGGCGTGCGGCCTCGCGGGACGCGTCGACGGCGTCGGCGTGGTCACCGGCCATCTCGAGCAGATGCGCCCGGGTCGACTGGTAGCGGTGCCAGGCCGACAGCCGATCGTCGGCACTGAGGGACTCGAGCAGGGCGAGTCCGGCCGCGGGCCCTTCGACCATGGCGACGGCGACCGCGCGGTTGAGGGTCACGACCGGGCTCGGGGCCACGTGCTCGAGCAGTCGGTAGAGGGCCCGTGAAGAAGGCCGCCGGACAGCCGAACCCCTGAGGAGGGAGCCCCGGATGGCGAGGCGACCACGACCACGACCACGTCGGCGTCGGCGGCGGCGTCGAACGGGAACCGGGCCCAAGGTCCCATCGACGGAGCCGTGTCGCCGGCTCGGGCGCGTTCAGTCGAGCCAGAGGTAGTCGGTGGCCGGCCCCGGGGCGTGCCAAACGATCGCCAGGTGGCTCACCGTCGGCGACGAGCGGCCCACGGTGTAGGTGCCGTTGACGGTGCCCGGGTAGTAGTCGATCGGCGGGTCGGACAACGAGGTCGCGATCTGGTCGTAGCCCGAGCCGGGCCCGTAGAGCACCACCGACCCGAGCTCCCGGTTGGCCGCGAAGGGCTGGTAGTCGCCGTTGAGGGTGATCGGCGTGCTCTCGGTCGGTGCCGGCGCGCCCGCCTCGACGCCCGACCACAGGTAGTCGGGCGCGGTGCCGGGACCGTGGAACAGGATCTCGTCACGCACCGCCGCCGCCCGGTAGTCGCCGTTGACCGGCGCCGCCGGCGAGGGCTCGAAGCTCTGGTCGATCTGACCCTCCCAGATGAACTCGGGGCCGGGGCCGGGCTGGTACCAGAAGATGTCGTCCCAGCCGCCGTCGTCGAGCTCGAACACCAACGGTTCGTACGTGCCGTTGACCGTGACCGGCCGCGTGTCCACGTCGCCGAAGTCGCTGTTGTTCCACCACACGTAGTCCTGGCCGCTGCCGGGCGCGTACCAGAAGATGTCGTCGCAGGTGTCGCCGTCGAAGTCCCCGATGAAGGGCTCGTACTCGCCGTTGACCGAGATCGGCGTCGTCGTGTGCTCCCCGTCCGTACCGGTGAGCTCCCACAGGTAGTCCTGGCCCGGACCGGGCGCGTACCAGACGATGAACAGCCCGCCGCACGAACCCACGAGCGGCGTGTACTCCCCCGAGACCGAGACCGGCACCGACGCGTTCACCCGGCTCGCCTCGGTACCACCGGGGGCATCGGCGAGGGCGAGGCGACGGGACCGAAGGATGCGAACGCGCCCGGACAGCCGAGCAATCGCACTCGCTACGGGGTGACGATCACGTTGCCGATCTTCTGGCCGCGCTCGACGTACTCGTAGGCCTCGACGATGCGATCGAGCGGGTAGGACCGGTCGATCACCGGCGTGAAGGCGCCCGAGGCCAACAGGCCGCCCAGATACTCGATCATCGCCTGGTCGTGTCGAGGCACGGGGGACATCACCCGCTTGCCACGGCTGAAGCGGGTCACGATCGCCAGAACGGGGTTCTGGCCGTAGGGGCCGAGCTCGGTGGACAGGTACAACCCTTGCGGTTTCAGCAGGACCTCGCCCTCCATCAGCAAGAAGGAAGAGCGCCTGCTGTAGGGCGCCGAGGGGAACCGATCCGCAACAGCGCATCCCAGCGAGATCCCGGGCGGCAGCGCCACGTCGGAAGCGTCCCGAAGAAACACCGACGCTTCGCAGCCGAACGAGCAACTCCTTCCAACCACCCGCGGGCCGGAAACCCACCCCACCTACCCGTCGCCCGCGAGCAGTTCCAGATCCTGCCGGCCGACGAGCCGTCGGACCGCATCGAGGCTCCCCGACCGCCCCAGGTCGTCAATGGCTCGGATCTCCCGAGCGTTCGGTGCGGGCGCTGCGTACGCTTGGGGTATGGCGTTCACGCGCATCACCGTCGACCCGGAGCAGATGGGTGGTCGGCCGTGCATCCGCGAAATGCGGATCACCGTGGCGATGGTCCTCGGCCAGCTCGCTGCGGGGCGCACGATCGACGAGATTCTCGCTGACTATCCCTACCTCGAGCGCGAAGACGTGCTCGCTGCTCTGGAGTACGCCGCAGCAATGGCAGATGAGCGTGAACTGCCGGTGACTCGTCCCGCGTGAGGCTGCCCCTCGACGCCAACCTGTCACCGACGATCACAGCGGGTCTCGAAGACGCCGGACACACGGCCGTCCACGTGGGCGATGTTGGCCTCCTCCAGGCGTCGGATACCGAGATCATGGAGTACGCGTCGGCCACAGATCTCGTGATCGTCACCGCTGACAGTGACTTCTCGACGATGCTCGCTCTCGCTGGTGCCGAATGGCCGTCGGTGGTTCAGCTTCGAGGCGTTGCCGAACTCGTACCGACCGAGCACCTTCAGCTCTCGTCGAGAATCTCCCAGTGGTGGTCGGCAACCTGAACGAGGGAGCTGTCGTCTCACTGAGCCCGTCACGGCTGGCAGTGAGACCCCTGCCGATTCGTCGACCGTGACCGTGGCGGCCGGTACCGGCGCCAACGCCAACTACCGAGATGCCGGGAGCGTTCGTGCCCCCGTAGGCGTCGGCGGTCGGTGCCTGGTTCCGCCAGCAAGTTCCACAGCTCGGTCGGGCCGTCGTCCTCCCAGTGCCAGATGTGGTGGGCATGCAGCCCGTGGCTCGCACCGCAACCCGGCACCGCACACATCCCATCCCGGTGCTCCAATGCCCGACGCAGCCGGCGTGGGATCTCCCGGGTCGTGCGACCACAGCCTTACGACGGAAGCGTGCCGAGGAAGACCGACGGGTCGCAGCCGAAGGAGTACTTGCTGGGCAGGATCCCGTCTTCGCCGTCGGTCGAGTACACCACCTCGCGGTTGGTGTCGATGTGCAGTTCGGCGCCCTCGGCGTCGGTGACGAGGTGTGCGACGCCCTGGAGCGGCGCCACGGTGGCTTGGTTGGGATCAGGGACCTCGTTGGTGTCGCAGTGCTGGTTGACGAGCTGGACGAACAGCGCCTCGGGATCGACCGGCGCCGTGGTCGTGGTGGTCGACGTCGTCGTCGATGTCGTGGTCGAGGTGGTCGGCGCAGTCGTGGTCGTGGACGACGTCGTGGTCGTTGTCGTGGACGACGTCGCCGCCACGTCCTGCGCATCGTCGCCGCCACACGCCGCCAGCGCGAGCACGAACACGACCGGGAGCACGAGCAATCGAAACCGCATGTCTGTCTCCTACCTCCTGGTCTTCGGCATCGGCCACACCGAGCACCGATCCCACCCGCGGAAGGTCATGAGCCACCGTGCAGGCAAGCCGTCGAACTCGACGCGCCACACCGCGCCTACCAGCGGCCCGCCACAAGGAGCAACCGATGTCACCCACTGCACCCCGAGGAGCTCGGCGAGGTCTCAGAGCTGGGCGTCGTCGCAGTCGAGTTGGGTGAAGCGGGCGAAGTCCGAGCTCTCGGCGTCGACCCCGCCGGCGTCGCCGAACGCGAACTGCAGGTCGGTGCCCACCAGGTGGTGGACCTCGACCTTGGCCTCGTAGTCGCTGCCGGTGGCCTGGGTGGCCGAGGCGACGACCACGTCGCGGGTGCCGTCGCCCTCCTCGTCGGCGCAGTAGACGCCGCCGACCGTGCCGATGGAGCCGCCCACCGGGAACTCGGCCGGGCCGCCGCCGTCGAGGGTGACCTGGACGAGGTCGCAGTCGTCGAGCACGAACATCGACACGATCTGGGCCGAGGCGCCCGCGCCGACCTTGACCCACACCTCGTCGGTGCCGTTCTCGTTCGCGTCGGAGCCGCCGAGAACCCGCTGATCGGAAGGTCCGGTGGGCGCGGGGAGGGTGAGGTCGGCGCCGCCGCCGGAGGTGAGCTGGGCATGCAGGTGCCACTCGGGGGCGTCGGCGGGACCGACGCGGTAGCTGGTCACCGTGTCGTCGGTGCCGTCGCCGTCGAGATCGGCCGGCGCAGTGGTCGTGTCGGCGGCATCGCCCGGCAGGGGCGAATCCGAACACGTCGAGGACGATGTGGTCGTCGGCGCCGCGGTCGTGGTGGTCGTGGACGTGGACGTCGTCGTGGTCGAGGTGGTCGTCGACGACGTCGTGGTCTCGGAGGTGGTGGTCGCGGCGTCGTCTGCATCGTCGTCGCCACAGGCGGCGACGAACAGGGCGAGGGCGGCCAGGGCAGCGATGACAGGGGGGCGCATGGCCACGCGACCCTAGAGATCATCGGCGTTGCCGTGTCCGGGTGAACGGTCAGCCGAGCCGGACGGCAGCGAGGAGCGCTCATCGCGAGGTCCGCGTGGCGGTCATCTGCACGACCCGTCGTCGAGCGTCGCGGTCCAGTCCTCGACCGACGCACGGGCACGCGGGGGATTCCCGCCAGTCATGCGCCGGGGGTTCTGCCTCCTCGCCAGCCGATTCTCGGCGCGAGTTCCGTCCAAGAGCCGAGAGACCGGACCGCCGGTCTCACCGGTGAAGGCTTCGACCCCCGGTGCGCGGACCCGTGGGGGCGACGTTCGCCAGCAGGGACCGGCCCGGCCCGCCACGCCAGAAGGTCGGTCCCGAAGCCGCGCATCCGCGCCGGGACCCCTGGGGGTGCCGGCGGGATGGTCGGTGCTCGGTTGTCGACGACTGGTGCCCGGGCGGGTCGGTCAGTTGTCGCCGCCGGGCGGGGGTCTGGGTGGGACGTACCACTTCCAGTCGGCGCGTTCGCCGGTCGGGCCGGCATAGGGCGCCACATCGGGTCGTGGTTCGGTGGGTGGCCGGGCCAGCGATGAGCCGACCATCACCTGTTTGTCCTTGGTGCGCACGGTGGGGGCCCGGGCCGGGCCGGCGATGATGATCAGGCCCTGGTGGTGCAGGCGGTGGTGGTACGGACAGGCCAGCACCAAGTTCCACAACTCGGTCGGACCACCGTCCTCCCAGTGCCACAGGTGATGGGCATGCAATCCATGGCTTGCACCGCAACCGGGCACCACGCAACTCGACTGGCGACGCTCCAAGGCCCGGCGCAGCCGCCGCGGGATCTCCCGGGACTGGCGGCCACAACCGATCACCTGCCCGTCACGTTCGAACCACACCTCGAAGGTCGCGTCACAGGCGTAGTAGCGGCGTTCGGCCTCGGTCAGGGTCGGACCGAGATGGAACTGGGCCATCCGCTCCTCGACGTCGTAGTGCATGATGACCGTCGTGCGCTGCCCGTGCGGGCGGGCCGCCACATCCGCGTCCCAACCGAGCTCGATCAGGCGCATGAACGCATCAGCCAACGTCGGGAACGGCGGCGCCTCCGGGCTGGCCTCGTCACGCTCGCCGTGATCACGTTTCCACGCCGCCACCAGCGCATCCATGTGCGACCGCAACGCCTGCTCGAACACCTGCCCCTCGTCGTGGAGCAGCTTGGCCTTCAGGTAGGAGTACTCGTCGTCGTGGAACCGGTCGACGAACCGCTCGGGCTGCGGCGCGGGTTCGGCCTTGGGCCGGGGTGCCATCTTCAACGCCGTCTGCAGCTGGGCCACCGTGGCCGCGCTCGCCAGCTGGGCGTAGTGCTCGTCGCTGCCCTCGGGCGCACGGGCCGCGATCACCCCGACCTGATCGGCCGACAACTGACCCTCGGCCAACGCGGCCACACACCGCGGGAACTCCTCGCGCCGCTCGGCGATCGCCGCCAACGACCGGGCATTGGCCATCGACGACCCCGCCTTCCAGGCCACACACGCCGCCAGCGACCGCGCCCCGGTGTGCTTCCACAACTCATCGGCCTCGAGCTCGGCCACCACGTCGACGATCTCGGCATCGATCGCATTGCGCTGGCCCTGCAACTCGGCCAACCGCTCGAACGCCGCGTCGAGCCGGGCATCGGGCCCGGCTGCTGGCGCTGGCGAAGCGGTCGAAGAACTCATGGAACCGACCATATTCAGGGGGTCTGACAAGAACCCCCGGACCGATCCGGAAATCCGAGAACCCGAACGCCGCAGACCGTCACGACCGCCCAGATCTCAGCATGTCCGGACGCCGAGGTCCGACCGGTCGCCGTAGGGTCAAGGCGTGATCGAGGACGAAGGCGGCGACCCGGCGTGCTGGGCCCACCTGTTCGAGGACGACGAGGACGCCGCCACCGACGCCCGACCCACCGTGGTCGGGATCCACGTCGCACCGGCGAGTCGGCTCCCGATGCGTTCGGTCGAGTCCGTGACCGCCGAGGCCGGCGCCGGCCTGGTCGGCGACCGCTACCACGGCACCCGCCACCGCCACGTCACCATCCAGTCCCGGGCCGGGCTGGACGAGGCCACGGCCAGCCTCGGCACACCGGTCGACCCGGCACTGACCAGACGCAACCTCACGATCTCCCACGGCGAGATCCCGACCGCACCGGGAAGCCGCATCCAGGTCGGCGACGTGGCGCTCGAGGTCGTGCGGGTGGCCGCCCCGTGCAAGCTGCTCGACGACACCATCGGCCCCGGCGCACGCGACGCGCTCCGCCGGCGGGGCGGCTCGGTGTGCCGGCTCCTGTCGTCGGGAACGATCAGCGTGGGCGACGAGGTCGCGCTGGACGCGGCCGGGCTCGACTCGAAACCTGCGATGGGATGACGGCTGCCGCCAGGTGAAGCCTTCGGGTTCGTGCGAGCCCGGTTCAAGACATGCGGCGGAATGAAGCCTGCCGCCAGGCGAGTTGTGAGCCACAGGCGAACAACTCGAGAGCGCAGGAGTTCCCTTCAGGGAGCGACAAGCGACTCAGCCGGCCGAACCGCGGGCGCGCCCGTCCTCGGTGCGCCAGGCCCGCCACGCACCGGTCGACCACAGCGCCCACACGACGAGGACCGGCTGGAAGAACAGCCGGGCGAGGCGCGCACCGTCGGAGTCGAGGCCGAACGCGTCGGTGCCCTCGACGTACTGGGCGACATTGCCGGGGAAGACCACGACGAAGAACGCGGCGACCACCCACCCGACCACGACCCGGTGTCGAGCCAGCACCAGCAGCGACGCGCCGAGTGCGAGCTCGACGACGCCCGAGGCGACCACGACCAGGTCGGCGTCGAGCGGGAACCACTCTGGCACCTGGGCCTGGAACTCGTCGCGCTGCGGGCCGAGGTGGCCGAGCCCGGCCACGAGGAGCGCGGCACCGAGGAGCCACCGCCCGAGGTTCCGCACCCGTTCACCCGTCACGAGATGCTGGCCAGGCTGGTGGTCCACCTCACGTGAGGGTGATGAGCGTGCCGAGGACGGCCGTCATGGCCGCGAACGCGCCGCCGAAGACCACGGTCTGCTGGCGGAACCGGTCGGCCATCTCGACACGCAGGTCGGCCAGCTGGCCCTCGACGCCCGCCATCCGTGCCTCGAGCGACTCGAAGCGGCGGTTGGATTCGGCGCGGTACTCGGCCAAGGCCGTGTGGAACTCGGAGCGGAGGGCGTCGATCGAGGCGTGGAACTCGGAACGGAGCTCACCGATCGAGGCGTGGACCTCGGAGCGCAGGGCGTCGATCGAGGCATGGACCTCGGAACGGAGCTCACCGATCGAGGCATGGAACTCGGAACGGAGGTCACCGTTCGAGGCGTGGAAGTCGGAACGGAGGGCGTCGATCGAGACGTGGAACTCGGAGCGCAGGCCGGCGCTCGTCGTGCCGAGCTCGGCGCGCAAGAACTGTCTCGTGACCAGTTGGTCGGCTTCGTTGTCGGTGAACTCGGACATGAGGGCGTTGGCGTCGTCTTCTCCGAGGAGGGGGACGAACTTGCCGTAGAGCGATGAGCGACGGCGGGCGTCGAGGACCATGGTGATTCCTTCGAGACGTGCACGAAGGGGGAAGTCGTCCACCACGGTAGCCGCCCCCACCGACAGCCAGCCCGGGAGGAGCGGTGGGGCCCGCGGTCGTTGCTGACCGACAACAGGTCGCTCCAGCTCCACGATGCGGCGCGGGCGCCGTCGACGACCACGAGCTCACCGACGAACGTCAGGCGTCGGCGTCGTCGAGGCGGGTCAGCAACCAGTTCGGGCCGACCACGTCGCCGCCGGCTCGGCGCACCCGCTCGATGAGGCCGCGGTCGGCGGAGACCAGCACCACGGCGTCGTCGGCATCGTCGGCGATCGCGGCCAGCGTGTCGTCGCCCTCACCGCCGGCGTGGACGACCCCCACACCGTCGGCGTCGCCCTCGTCGACGCCGGGGCGGGCCTTGCCCTCGAGCACGACGACCACGGGCCGGGGCACCGACGACTCCGGCGCGGCACGAAGGCGCTCGACCAGCGTCCGGGCGGCCCCGGCACGGTCGCGCCACCAACCGGTCGGGCGGGATCCGACCACGTTGGCAGCATCGACGAGCAGCACGGCGGGCAACGGTAACCAGGCCCGGTCGGCCGTGGTTACACGGGGCTCGACGACGCAGCTGAGCCGAAGCCGAGCGAGCTCTCCCGCGGGCTCGATGCTCTGGGGGCGCCGTGTCCCTACTCCCCACCCAGGAGCAGCACGAGATCCTGGCGGTCGGCGAGGAGGCGGACCACGTCGAGGTGCTCCCGGCGCTCCAGGTAGAGCCAGCCACACGGGAAGCCCTCGATGCCGATCCGGCGAAGTCCAGCGATGCCGACCATCTCCCCGAGTCGTGGCGACCCGATGCCCGGCATCTGCTCGATGGAGCGGAGAGCGCCGGCAGCGGCATCGAAGAACCGCTCCGCCAGGTCGTCACCGCCAGCCTGGCGGTCGTGCCGGGTCCGCCCGACGAGGTCATCCCCGGCGAGCGGCCGGAGATGGGCTGGCTTCACTCGGGAGCGCCGAAGGAGCGATTCCTGAGCTCGTCGAGGAGCTGATCGTCCACTGGTTGTGCCGGGCCCGAGTCGAGGCCGTCGGCCACCAGTGAACGGAGTCGCACCGACGCCTGCTCGCGTCGATCGCGCCGGATGAGATCTCGCAGGTACTCGCTCGTGTTCCCGTACTCGCCCGACTGCACGCGCTCGTCGACGTAGCCCCGCAGCTCCTCGGGCAGAGCGAAACTCATGGTGTTGCGACTCATCATCACCAGCGTGACGGAGGTATCAACTGTTGTCAATTGCGGAGGGCGTGGCTGCTCGAACTCCTGGGGACCGTCCTGCTGACAGGAGACGCACGCCTGGCCGGCGCCCCCGGAATCCTGTGCGAGGCCGAGCTGGTCTGAGCGCCAGGCACGTCCTCTGCCCGACCATCCCGAGGCGCTCAGGGCCACCCAGCGTGCCTCGCCCGAACGGCGCCTACGCGGTCGGTGTTCGGAAGCTGCAGGTCGGTCCGGGCGAGCCCGCGAGTCGCTGGTCCAGCGTGGCGAGTGGGGCGTCGAGGAGCTCGGCCACCGCGACGTACCACGCGTCGTCGGCACTGAGGTTGTGACGCAGCTCCCAGGCGCGGGCGGCGACCAGGTCGTAGGTGACGAGTTCGACCCGGAGGTCGAGCAGGTCGGCGTGCGCGAGCGAGGCGACGTCGTCGGTGATCTCGCCGGCGTTCACCGCTCGCCGCAGCACGTTGGCCACCTCGACGGGGAGCAGGTGCGGGGCGGCCAGGTCGGATGCGAGGAGCGCCTCAGCCCACCGTCCGTCGGGACCGGAATCGACGAGAGCGGCGACGACCGCCGAGGCGTCGATCACGACCGTCATCGGCGGCCGGCATCGCGGTGCTCGATGATCGTGGCCGCCGACAGGTTCGTGGACGTGCGTCGCTTGCGCTCGACGATGCGTGTGGCCAGGGCGTCGGGGTCGGGCCGGCTCGCGAGATCGATCAGCTCGGTGCGGAGGTACTCCTGAAGCGACCGACCGGACCGGGCAGCACGGGCCGCCAGTTCGTCGCGGGCACCGTCGGGCACGTTTCGGACGGTGATCGACGCCATGCATGCAATCTAGCAGCACAGCAGACGATTCAGCAGCACATCGGTGACGGGGCTGCATCGTCGCTCCTGCCGCCCGGCGCGGCGGGCGCCTCGTACGCTGGGCGCCCATGCCATCGAACACCGACGCCCTCTGACAAGAACCCCGGACCGATCCGACAGCCCCGGAAACGATCGGCACGGGCGACGAGGTCGCGCTCGACACGACCAGATTCGGCTCAGGAACGCCCCTGACGGAGCGGGCGAAGACGAAGATCGTCACCAGTGGCGTCCGCGCCTTCCTCCACGGGTACCGCCCACGGTGACGAAGGTCCCGTGCGCCCATCTGTTCAGTCGCTCGGGTCGTCCCCCACGATGTCCCAGTAGTCCGGGTCGCTCTCGACGTCGGCGATCTCCACGACGCCCGGAGAGATCCGCACGCCGACGAAGACGACCGGCCCGAAGACCGGATCGACGAGGTGAAGCGTTCGGATCTCGCGATGCCGCGTGGGACGAAGGCCGTCGAAGTCTCGGAAGCCGACGAGCGCGGCCGCAAGCGGGCCAGACCAGAAGTCCCATTCGGATGGCCCGCCGGCGAGGCTGCGCTCCGGGCCGTACTCGGCCGTGATCTTGTGGGCAGCGAACTCGCCGACCCGGACCTCGTGGGTCACTCCACGGCCGCGAGCCCGAGCCGCGCGGCGACCGACTCCGCGAGTCGTGCCGCAGTCGGCGTCGCCACCTGCGGGAAGTCGAGGAACGCGGTGGAGTACGGGATGATCTCGCCGTCCTCGGTCAACTGCCACCCCGGCTCCTGATGCGACAGCTCGCTGACCTGCGCTGCGGTGAGCCCTCCGAGCTGGACGAGAACGTCGTCGACCGTCGCGAGCTCGTCCTCGGTGAAGACGTTCATGTCCGCATCGCGGCAAGCCACCAGCCGGCGGAGCGGCCGGCCGAGGAAGTCCTCTTCGTCGAGACGCTGCTGCGCCCGACTCGACCAGACGACGACGCACCGGGAGGAGCTGCACGGGCGCGGGACCGTTCGGGAGCCGCTGGGACGCGGACCCGGAGATGACGCGGTGGTGCCGACGCAAGTGGGTGAACTCGGCGAAGAACAGCACCTTGTTGAGCTTCGTGGCTCCACCGGCCCGATCGTCCTGGAGCTGGCGCTGCCGACGTAGAGCACCATCTCGGTGAACTTGTCCTCATGGTAGCCAACGTCCATGTCACCGATGCTACGAGTCAGGGGTGACAGCGTGCGGGAGAGGCGGTCAGCGGCCATTGCTGGCCGACGACAGGTCGCTCCAGCTCCCACGATGCGGCGCGGGCGCCGTCGACGACCACGAGATCTCCGACGGACGTCAGGCGTCGGCGTCGTCGAGGCGGGTCAGCAGCCAGTTCGGGCCGACCACGTTGGCGGCGTCCACGAGCAACACGGCGGCCAACGGCAACCGGGCCTCGGCTCGATGGAGGCGTCAACCGAGCCGGACCGCGGCGAAGACCAAGCCGACGAGAGTGGCGTTGCTTGCCACCATCCCGAAGAAGAGCTTCAGCACCACGTCGGCCTTGGCCGCCTGGATCTCCCGAGCAGCCGCGCCTCGACCTGATCGATGCGCGCCTCCACCTGATCGATGCGCGTGTCGAAACGTGCTTCGGCACCGTCGATCCTCGCATCGAGATCACGCTTGGTGGCGACGTCGCCCCACCCGACCGGTGGCAACAGATCCATCATGATCGCGGCCCGCTCGGGCCCATTCTCTCCTCGAGCCATTTGAAGACCTCGTGGCGCTGGAACTCCGTGACCGACATCGTCGCACCTCCACACTCCGATGGGAAGGGCGTCTGCCCAGGCACCGAGGGGAACCGGCTGCCTCGATGTGCCGGCCCGAGGTTCGACGATAGACGCACGGCCGCCTGACAGCGCAGGCGCCGCGGCCCTCGGCGCGACCGGCCCCGCCGTGGGGCAAGATGGCTGCTCCGACCGAGTCACCGAGCTCGGCCACGAGGGGGCGACATGACGACGGTCCGGGTGGCAGCAGTCCAGGAGACGCCGGTCTTCCTGGACCGGGCGCAACGGTCGACAAGGTGTGCGACCTGATCGGCCGGGCGGCGGGCAAGGGTGCCCAGCTCGTCGTCTTCCCCGAGGGCGTTCGTGCCGGGGTACCCGGACTGGGTGTGGCGCACACGCCCGTGGGCGGATGGGCCAAGCGCACTGGTACGAGCGCCTCTTCGCCAACTCGGTCACCGTGCCGGGGCCGTCGGTGACCGCGATCAGCTCGGCGGCACGGGCGGCACGCGTGCACGTCGCGGTGGGGATCAACGAGCGCGAGCCGGATGGCGGCACGCTGTTCAACACGTTGCTGTTCATCGGGCCCGACGGTGCCGTGCTCGGTCGTCACCGCAAGCTGATGCCGACCGGGGTGAACGCCTCGTCTGGGGCGCCGGTGACGGTGCCGGGCTGCGCGTCCACGACACCGAGATCGGTCGCCTCGGCGGCTTGATCTGCTGGGAGAACTACATGCCCCTGGCCCGCACGGCGCTCTACGGGCAGGGCGTGCAGCTGTACGTCGCGCCGACGTGGGACAACAGCGACGAGTGGGTCCCCACGCTCCGCCACATCGCCAAGGAGGGAAGCTGCCACGTCATCGGCGTCACGCCGTTCCTCCGCGGGTCTGACGTGCCCGCCGACATCCCCGGCCGCGACGACCTCTACGGCGGGGACGACGACTGGATGTCACGGGGCAACACCACGATCGTCGCCGCGGGCGGATCGATCGTGGCCGGGCCCCTCGTCGGCGAGGCCGGCATCGTGACCGCCGACCTCGACCTCGACGCGATCATCCCGCACAAGCGGATGTTCGACTGCACCGGCCACTACGCGCGCCCCGACGTCCTGCGCCTCGTCGTCGACGGCCGCGCCAAACCACCCCTGACGCCCGTGAGCGAGACCGACGGCATCGACGACAGGGAGCTGAGCTGATCGTTCAGCGGATCAGACGCCCGATCTCCTCGAGGAATCACTCGCCTGACCGAGGCGGCCACCGGGTCAGGACGGCGACGGCAGACACGCCCAGGGCGAGGGTGGCGTGGACCGCCCGCCGGCCACGACCGACGAGTCCGGGATCGCGGTGGAGGGTGGCGAGGTAGTTCGCACCCTCGAGGTGGGCGTAGAGCTCGAAGGCGAGCTGGTCGGGCTCGACGTCGGGGTCGACCTCGCCGAGCCGCTGGGCGGCGGTGACCATCTCGGCGAAGAGGCCGTGCCAGTTCGCGTGACCGGCCACGACCATGTCGTGCATCCGGTCGGAGGTGGCGTCGAACTCGGCGAAGAGCTGGGCGAAGAAGCGCCCGCCGGGGAAGACCTCACGTTCGACGTAGCTCAGGTAGCACTCGCACAGTGCCTCGAGCTGGGCGAGACCCTCGGGCGCCGCCCGGGCCGGGTCGATCACCTCGCGGGCGAGGACGGCCTCGGCGGCCTCGGACGGTCTCCTGCTGGAGACGCCACTTGGAGCGGAAGTGGGCGAACACCCCGCTCTTGCTGATGCCGAGCTCGCGTGCCAGGCGTCCGATGGTCAGGCTGCCCAGCCCCTCGATCGAGGCCAACCGCATGGCGGCCTCGAGGATGGCGTCGTGGGTGGCTTCGCCGTCCGAGCGCCGACGGACCGTGGCGTCCACGTCGGTGCTGTCCGTGCCAGGGCGGTCCGGACTGGGCCTGGACGGGCCCTCGCTGTCGCGGGCGGGATCCGACACGTTGACAAGATGGCACGATCGTGCGAAGTTCGAGAGTGCACGGTCGTGCGATCTGAGAACCGTCGATGCGGCACGGGCGACACGTCGCCCACGGATCGCCGACCCGCCCCGACCGACGGACCGAAGGGACGACCGACATGAGCGAACTGTCCATCGAGACCACCGGCGACGGCGACCGGGTGCTGCTGGTCCACGGCTCACTGGCGACCGCTGCCGACGAGTGGTCGGCGCTGCAACCCCTCGCCGACGAGGGCTGCCTCCTCGTCATGCCCGACCGACGTGGCTACGGCACCAGTCCGAGCACCGACGGGGAGGACTTCGTCGCCGACGCCGACGACCTCGCCTGGCTCCTCGACGGCGGCAGCCACGTGGTCGCCCACTCCTACGGCGGCCTCGGCGCCATCCTCGCGGCGGCACGACGTCCGGACGCGATCTGGTCGCTGACCCTGCTCGAACCACCGGCGTTCACGCTCACGTCGGACCCCGCCGCCCAGGAGCTGGTGGACGGGCTGCGTGCCGTCTGGGACCTCGACGTCCCCGACCACGAGTGGCTGCTGCGCTTCGTCGAAGGGGTGGGCACCGACCCCGACGAGCTCCCACCGGAGATCCGCGAGCAGCTCGTGCCGCTGGTCCCACTCGTCCGGCGGAGCCGCCCGCCCTGGGACCGGGACCTCCCGTTCGAGGAGCTGGCCGCGGCCCCGTTCCCCACGCTCGTGGTCTCCGGCGGTCACCACGACGGCTTCGAGGCTGTCTGCGACGAGCTCGCTCGTCGCACCGGCGGCTCCGCGCCCGTGATCCAGGGCGCCGGCCACGAGATCCAGTTCACCGGCCAACCCCTCAACGACACGCTCCTCGACCTCTGGCGGTCGGCGAGAACACCGACCGAGAACCGATCCGCCACGTCACCACCGGCCGGCCGGTCGGTGACGGAACCGTCGCCCTGCCATCGGCCGCCGGCCGCGGATCAGCCCAGCCGGACCGCGGCGAAGACCAGGCCGACGAGGGTGGCGTTGCTGGCGACCATCCCGAAGAACATCTTCATCAGCATCTCGGAGGTCACCCGATGGATCTCTCCGACGACGCGCGCCTCGGACGCCTGCCACCCGGGCCTCGACGGCATCGATCCTCGTCCCGAGCCGTTGCTCGACACCATCGATCCTCGCCTCGACACCGACGAGGTCGCGCCTGGTGGCGACATCGCCCCAACCGGTCGGTGGCAACAGATCCATCATGATCGCGGCCCGCTCCCGGGCCCAGTCCACTCCTCGAGCCACTTGAGCACCTGGTGGCGCTGGAACTCCGTGACCGACATGATCGCACCTCCACACAAGAGAAGGAAGGGGCGCCTGCCCAGGCACCGAGGGGAGCCACCCAGCCACAGCCGGCGACTGGCACCCCGACCATAGGCGGGACCCCTGACAGCGAGGCTCGGAACGCGGCAGCGAGCTCGTGGTCATCGACCAGCCGGATTGAGCCGGCGGCCGGTGCCCGAGCTGAAACAGTCCACCGACGACGAGTTCGGAACGCGACCATGACCGAGAGTTCGTCAGACGGAATGAAGCCCACCGGGTCCGACGGGATGTCGCACTCATGCGAACTCGATCAGACGTAGACCGATCACGCCGCCAGCGAGCGGAGCTGTTCCTCGTAGGCGATGGCAGCACGGACGTCATCACGGGGAAGGTCGTAGCCATCTGCGATCTCATCGACCGTCTCTCCTGCGTCGAACAGCTCCCACAGCCGCTCGGTGGAGACGCCCTCGACCGAGGGGCGCCCGAACCGAACGAGCGGATCGATCACGACCGGTGAGGCCTGCCCCGCCGGGTAGATGCGACGCACATCACCCAGCTCCGGAGGATCGAACTCGACCTTCTTGAAGAAGCGGTTCGCGTCGTCCGCGAGAAGGATCTGCTGTCCTGATCGGATGACGATCGCGATCGAGACCGGAAGGTCGTGACGTTCTTGGACCTCGAGTACCAGGTCCTTGCCCAGCACGTACGGCCGGGCAGTCGCCAGTGGATAGGGCGTCTCGAACTCTCTGCGAAGCTCATCGATCACGGGTCGGAGGCGCTGGAGTGGCACGCCCTTTCGCCGGTATTCCCGGAGGTATCCGAGCTCGACGAACTCGCCCCACATGACGACGTCGTCGCCGGTCGGCTCCGGCCTGATCACCGGCGGGTAGTGCACGCCAGCACGCTCGTACCCGTCCAACCACGCCCGCGCTGCGATCGGGTCGCAAGCCCAATAGCCCGGCTGCCTCGACGACCCCGTAGACCGGGCGCTCGAGATATCGACACGTGCTTCGTCACAGCAGCATCATGCCTCACCGGGCGCGCCGACGCCTCGTGCTTCCAACCGTGCATGGCGGCGCGAGGCCTCACCGTCAAGGGCCGTCCGGAACCGACCCGACGGGAGCACGCCGCTCAGGGTGCGGAGCTCATCTTGCTGGCGCCATTTCGCATGTTCGAACGCCAGAACGGCGCTAGCATGCGTGGCATGCCGAGCATCCAGGTCAAGGACGTTCCCGACGAGGTGCACGCCACGTTGCGGCGCCGTGCAGCCGCGGCAGGGATGTCCTTGCAGGAGTACCTCCTGGACCGGCTGAAGGAAGACGCGTCGACGCCGACGCTGGACGAGGTGCTCGACCGAGCCGGCGGTCGAGCCGGCGGCCAGGCCACGATCGACGCGGCCGTCGCCGCGGTGCGCGCCGACCGCGATGCGCGGTGATCGTCGTCGACGCCAGCGTGGTCGTCACCGGGCTGGCCGACGACGGCGCTGACGGGGAGCGGGTTCGGGAGCGGCTGAGGAACGAACGGCTGGCCGCGCCACACGTGATCGACCTCGAGGTCGCGTCGGCGTGGCGGAGACTCCTCGCCGCCGGGAACCTCGACGAACGGCGAGCCGCACTCGCGCGTGCCGACCTCGCGGCGATGCGAATCGAGCGCGCACCCCACGGCCCGCTGCTCGATCGCTGCTGGGAACTGCGAGACAACGTGACGATCTACGACGCCGCATACGTCGCGCTGGCCGAGCTGCTGGGGACCCTCCTGCTGACAGGAGACGCACGGCTCGCCAACGCGCCAGGGATCCTGTGCGAGGTCGAGCTGACCTGATCACCGGTTGCGCCGTCCGGGGCCGATCGCCGGTGAGATCGAGGCGCCGCCCGAAGCGGCACCGACGCGGTCGGTGTCCGGGAGCTTGCAGGTCGGTCCGGGCGAGCTCACGAGTCGCTGGTCCAGCCCGACGACGCCGGTCAGCCCAGCCGAACCGCGGCGAACACCAAGCCGACGAGCGTGGCGTTGCTCACCACCATCCCGAAGAACAGCTTCATCAGCATCTCGGAGAAGACCCGATGGATCTCACCGACGACGCGCGCCTCGGACGCCTCGATCCGAGAGTCCAAGCGTTCCTCGACCACGTCGAGGTCGCGCTTGGTGGCGACATCGCCCCAACCGGTCGGTGGCAACAGATCCATCATGATCGCGGCCCGCTCCGGGCCCATCCACTCCTCGAGCCACTTGAGCACCTGATGGCGCTGGAACTCCGTGACCGACATGATCGCACCTCCACACAAGAGAAGGAAGGGGCGCCTGCCCAGGCACCGAGGGGAGCCACCCAGCCCCAGCCGGCGACTCGACACCCGACCATAGGCGGGACCTCTGACAGCGAGATCCGAACCGAACACGAACCGGCCGGCGCCGGCCCGCGGTCACGACCATCTCGTACCGTGGACCAGTTGGCGGCAGCGATCTCGGGGGCCGCGATGCGGGAGATCATCCGGATTCGGATCCTCGGGCGGGAGGGGCGGGAGCTCCGGTGGTCCGACACGGTGAACGGGACGAGCGGCCGCGCGCCGTCGGGCCGGAGTGGCTCGACGTCGGCGACGAGGCGGTCGTCGAGATCGACGTGGAGCGGGGACGCACGACGATCACCCGCGTCATCGAACCGGCGGGACCGGTGGCCGAAGCTCCCGACAGCCCCGTCCTGATCGACGGTGTCCCGCTCGAGGACGAAGACTCCGATGAGCTGCACGCGCCGATCGAGATCGGCCAGGTCCGGGGTGGCGCCCATGCCCTTCACCACGAACCGACCCGCCGAGCGGGATCGGGGACGGACGGCGAAGCGAAGGCCTGTCGTGGTCGTCGCGGTCGATGGTCCCTGGATCGGGGTCCGGGCGGTCTACGGCACGAACTCGGCGCGACGCCGCACCGGCCAGTCGGTCCGACTCCAGGACCCGGACGGAGCGAACCTGCGCAAGCGCAGCGTGGTCGATCTCGAGATGTTGTGGCTGGCCCGGGACGACATCGGCCCACTGATCGGATCGCTGGCCGACGTGGACCGCCGGCGGGTGTTGGGTTCCTGAGCGGTCCGCGCGACATGCGACAGCCCGCCTGAGCCGCGATCAGGGCCCGCAGCGGAACGGCACGTCGAACTCTGACCAGTACCAGTCGAGCGACACCGACTGCACCGAAGGGGAGCCGCCTCCGATGCTGTAGTGCTCGGTCGAGAACGGTGTCGACCCGCCGCGGGGATCGGTCCGCCCACGAAGACGAAGGACGGCTCGGTCGTCCCGTCCGGATAGGAGAGCGTCAACTCGAGCGAGACGCCGTCCACGCTCGCGCTGGCGCCGTTGTTCACGACGCCTTCGATGAACACCTCGACCGGCGGGGTCTCTCCTTCGAAGTACGTGGACCCGGTAACCGTCCGCACGTCGGTGACCTCGGCGGCGGGTGCGCCCGTCGGGCACGGCAGCGTCGTCGTCGTGGTCGTCTGCGGGGCCGAGGGCGCCTGTCCGTCGCCGACGCCGGCGTCACCGACGATCTCGTCGACCGACTCGTACGACTCGACGGCACGGCAACACCTCTTCGAAGGCGTCACGGTCGAAGCATCGACTCGAGGCGGCTGACCGGGATCGCGAGACCAGCCGAGTCGCTCTTTCGTACGGCGTACACGACGCCCGCGAGCGCCCGTCCTCGGCCAGCAGCGGCCCACCCGAGTTGCCCTCCCGGACTGTTGCGTCCACGGCGACGACGTCGCCGGACTCGTCCGGGTCGGTGATCGGGTCATAGCCGGTCACTTCGCCGGTGGAGATGTCGAACTCTCCCCCACCGGGATAGCCGACGACCGACACCTCGTCGCCCCTCTCGGGTCCTCCCGAGATCGACCCCGGCGGAAGATCACCGAGACACTCACGACCGCCAGATCGGACACGAGCGTGGCTGCGACAACGTCAACGACGCGTTCCTCGCCATCCCAGGTCGTGACGACGAGCTCATCCGTACCGGTGATCACGTGTCGGTTGGTGACGATCGTCGATTCGTCGACGATGAAGCCGGACCCGACACCGACGCCGATCTGAGGACATCGGCGATTGGCGCACGCGGACGGTGAAGTCGCGAACAGCACGACCCTGACCCTGGGCTGCGACCTCGGGGCTAGAGGCCGACACCAGCTGATCCTCGGCGGGCGGGGCGGTCACGCAGCTCGCCAGCACCAAAGACACGGCCACGAACACCAGGCGTGTCACAGTTCCCCGATCAGGTCCTGGAGCGCCTGGTTGGACGCCTGTGCCTGGCCGCAGACCTCTCCGACCTGGCCGGCGAAGTTGGATGATTCGTCAGGGTCGTACGCACCGATGTTGACGATCACGTCGATGAGCCGCGCTGTCCCCTCGACGCAGGCGTCGAGATCCTCGGCCACCAGACCCGCCGCCCGGGTGAGCTCCTCGGCGAGCTCGGCCGAGTTGAGCGCGCGCTGTCCCGCTCGCTCTGGGCCTGGGACTTGTCAGCGCTGAGCTCGTCGACCCGGTCGGTGAGCGACGCGACGTCATCCTCCGAGGTGGCCAGCGCCTCCTCCAGCTCGTCGATCCGCTCGTCACGACGTTCGGCCCGTTCCTTCCAATCGGTGCCCCGCTGGTACGACACGAACGCGGCAGCGGCCGCGCCTGCAATCAGGGCGAGAACGAGCCCGAAGCCGAGCACGCGCCGGAGACGCCGGCGCTGACGACCCTCACCGGCCGCCGGGTCGGGTTCATCTGGAACGTGTCCGACCGGTGGTTCGACATCGCTGCTGGGAGGCGTGGGCGGGAGATCCGCCGACGGCCTTGGTCGTCTGGGAAGGAGGTGCTCATGGTGATCAGCCGATCGACAACTCTGGACCATTGCGCTTCAACTCGTCGAAGGTGTAGCTGATCTCCGCCTCGGTCACCGACTTCGACCACGTAGAGCTCCTCGCCTTCGGTGATCGTGAACTCGAACGTGAAGCGACACGTCACCGTCCCCTCAACCGAACCAGGCCCGAGCTCGGTCCGGGTGAGGATCTCGCCCGAGCCGTCGGTGACGATCACCTGGGTCGACGAGTTGATGTCCCCGTAGCCGCCGTCACCGGAGCACCCGCCGCCGAGGGAGTTGCTGGCCGAGTCCGCGTCGATGATGGTGAAGCTTCCCTCGACGTCGATCACCTCGAGGACCGCGAAGTCGTCGGCGAACTCGCCGCAGTAGAACTCCACACCCACCAGATCGGCTTCGGATCCTTGGGGATCGCCGCCGTCGAGGATGCCATCGCAGCGCTCCTCGGCATTGCGGACGGCGGCACGGTCCGTGGAGAACTCGTCGTCGAGCCCGGCCTCGGCCAGGGCCGACAGGTAGTCGTCCTCGGTGGAGGGGCCCGAGGTCGCGACCAGGACCCCGCCGACCGCTCCGGCGAGCACCAACACGACGACCACGCCCGCGATCACCCACCGCCGGCGAGAACCGCTTCGGCGGGCACCTACCGACGCATCACCGTCGTCGACAAGACCTTGATCGGCGTGGTCCTGCCGCGGCCGGCATGGCCGCCCCGCACTCGCCGCAGAATCGATTCGTCTCCGGCACCTCATGGCCGTTCTCGCACCGCGTCATGTCCGCCCTTCGTTTCCGGCTGTCGTGGATCAGGTACGCCGGCGTCGTCGACGTGTCTACCACCGGTCGAGAGCGCCGAAGCCGACCCGCACGCGCCGCATGGACCGGAGGCGACGGTACCGCCCCAGCTCGGTGGCGTTGCCTTTCGTGCCACGACACCACCAACTCTTGACGCACCAACACCCGATCCTGGTGGCACACGCGAATCGGCATTGGTTCCTTGCCTGCGACCCGATGCCTACCGGCCGTGCGCGCACGCAGTCGCGGCCACGACGCTGCGTGACACTGCTGGACGCTCCCGAGTGTGGAGGTCGCGGCAGGAGAAGACATGGAGAACGACATCGTCCTCGGCGGTAGGCCCCTGCGCGTCGTTGGTGACCACGTCCGCCGGTACTGCGGACTGACCTGGTCGGGCGGAGACCCCGAGGTGTGGGCGTATCCGTTCTACGACACCCTTCGCGACGACGACCCAGATCGGGTGAGCGAGACGGACCTCATCTCCGTCGCCGCCGTACACCCGAGCATCACGAGGGCCGACCTCGTCTGGTTCGTCGAGGTCCGTGAGCAGCTCGACCAGATCCTGACGACGATCGACCCGACGGTCGGTCTCGGTGACGCAGACGCCCACCTGATCGAGGCTGTCGCCCGGCTGGCGTGTTGCTCCTCGGGACGGCTCGCTCTGGCGACACGGGTCCTCCACCGCAAGCGACCCCGCGCTGTGCCGTTGTTCGGCAAGCACCTCGTCGAGCGCTATCACCATCGACTCGAACGCCGAGGTGAAGCGTGCTGGCCGGCGCTGCTCGAGAACCTCGCCGGAGACGTCGGATCGGAGCAGAACCGCAACTCCCTCGCCGAGCTTCGCGACGAGCTGAGCTCCGAGCTCGACCCGGTCCCCTCCGACCTGCGGCTGATCGACATTGCGATCTGGATGGAGGCGCGATGAACGAACCGTCGGACGTCCGGCTCGTCGCCGACACCAAGACATCGCCCGCCGACCTCCAGATGCGGGTGGCCACCGCGACCACGCATCCTTTCGTCACCAGCTTCTCCGGCGAGGCGGACCGCGACGCGATCCTCGCCGAGCTCGGGCCGGGCGGCACCGTTCTTGCCGAGCGTCGCTTTCGGTCCTCGGGCGGCACTGACCGCCTCGTCGCCGGCGAGGGATGGATGACCAACATCGACTCCATCCGCCCTCCGGAGGTGTTGGTCCACGTGGCTGCCGTCAACGTCGAACTGCTGGACGAGATCGCCACCTACTTCGAGAAGGCCTTCCCCAAGCCGGCCGTGGACGACCACTCGGTCGCAATCACCTGCACGTACGACTCGCATCCGGCGTCGAAGAGCAAGGTCCACCGCATCCCGACGACGCCGTGGCACGACGTGGCGCACAACTACCCGGGCCGAGTCCGTTCTTCCATCGAGCGGCTCGTTCAGGTCGAACGGCCCACGGGACAGGGGCGTCTCGTCCTCCTCCACGGTCCGCCGGGCACCGGGAAGTCGCACCTGTTGCGGACGATCGCTCGGGAGTGGTCAGGCTGGGCCGACACGGTGTTCGTCACCGACCCCGAGGCGCTGCTGACGAGGACTGCGTATCTCTACGAAGTGCTCGACAAGCATCCGGGCGGAAACCGTTGGATGCTCGTGATCATCGAGGACGCCGCCGAACTCCTGGGCGAGACCTCCACGGCACGGATGCATCCCGGGCTCGCGAAGATGCTCAACCTGAGCGACGGCATGCTCGGCGACGCCCTCGGCCTGATCATCGCCATCACCACGAACGAGCCCCTCCACCGCATCCACCCGGCGATCACCCGCCCGGGGCGCTGCCTCGCCAACATCCACCTCGACGGCTTCACCCGAGCGGAAGCCCGCCAGCGGCTCGCCGACCATCCACTCCCCGACGGCGACCGCATCATGCTCAGCGAGATCATCCAGGCCGAGCACGCACACCGTCAGATCATCGAGGAACAGCCGTCGCTCGTTCCCGGCGTCTACGTCTGAGAACGGCTTCGCCGACGGCGCCGTCGAGATCCACGACCTCGGCATCGAGGTCTGGGCTGCCGGCAACCAACCGATTTCAGCCGGAGAGGCTTCGCTCAGCCCTTGGCCTTGGCCGACTCGAACGCCCACATTGCATGCTCGAGCGCGATGACGCGTTGACCTAGCGAATGCGCGACATCAGTCACAAGGTCGACGGCCTCATCCGTGGCGTGACGGCGCCCCGTCGCCCGTTCGATGAATCGTTGCACCATGACGTCAGCCTTCACGCCAGGATGCCCTTGGAGCATGAGGAAGTAGTCGGCGGTGACCTTGCCGATCCCAGCGACGGAACGCATCGCGCTTCGGACCCGAGGGCGAGTGCGCCGGCTGATATCCGACGACCGCTCATACCCCTCATCGACCAGGCGGGAGGCGGCATCCCGGATGGCCGCTGATTTCAGCGGGTCGTTCGGCAGGCCGCTTCGCCCGGCCTGGCGCAGTCGACGAACTCCCGAACTCCGTCGCCCACCGAGCAGCGCTCTCCGGCGTCTCACCGATCGCAGCCGCAAGCTTCGAAAGAGAATCCCGATCCTTCCCGGCGGTGTCGCGCCAACGCTTCACCTTGGGGAGGACGCCCTTGCCATGCTTCGTCTCGTAGACGGCCTGGGCGGAGAACACGGCATCGATCAGAGAGGTGGCGATCTCGCCCGGCCAGCCTCCGGGCCACCCGACCCATTGAGCGGGATCACCAAGATCCCGCTCGACTTGGGCAAGAAGCAGGTCATGTTCTGTCGGTGGTCATTGCTGCAGCCTCGCAGGCCGACTGGACGCTCGCGTTCCAGAATCCTCAGGTGGTGCCGGGATCCGATCCTGCTCCCACCCGCCGCTCCGATGCGAGGATCGGACCACGCTCACCAGCTGGGACCACTCCCCGGTCAGTAGTCCGGCTCAGCACGTAGCGTTCCGGAGATGGGAACCCTCGGCGACCCGCACATCGTGCGGATGGACTGGAAGGAAGCACGTGAGGTCCTCGGTGGCGAGGCCACCCACTTCACGCCGTGGCTCGCCGACAACCTCGAGCTCCTCGGCGAGGCACTCGACATCGAGGGTCTCGAGCTCGTCGCCACCGAGTCGGACATCGCTGGCAAGCGACTCGACGTCCTGGCAGCCGTGGGCGCTGAACACGACGGCGACACCGTCGGCGTGGCGATCGAGAACCAGTACGGCGTGTCCGAACACGGCCACCTCGGACAACTGATCACTTACGTCGCCGGCGTCGCCACGTCCTACGACCGAGTACTCGGCGTCTGGCTCGTGGACCGGGTCCACCCTGCCCACGAGGCCGCCGTCGAGCTCCTCAACCGGGAGACGACCGAACGCCTCGGGTTCGTCCTCGTCTCGCCCCGCTTCGTGCAGCTCGGTGGTGATTCCTGGGGCGTCGACTTCGACATCGCGGTTCGCCCCAACGAGTTCGTCCGGGAGGAGCGCCGCCGGACCAGCTCGGCCAACCCAGCTCGGCGCCAGTTCCTCGACGCCGTGCTCGACCAGGCCCGGCCCCACCTGACGTCGGCCGGTTTCAGGACCGTCGGGAGTGCTCGGGGCCACGGCTACACCGCGGACATCTCGTGGGGCGACAGCAAGTGGCGCGTCAACGTCCGCGTGTCCGATCCCGACGACGGCTTCCGGGCGATGATCTACGTGAACGGGTTCGACACCACCGAGGAAAACGAGCAGTTCCTCGAGCGTCTGACCCGGCACGAGCAGCTCATCCGCGGATCAGCTCGCTGGACGACCACGAGCTCGATCTCGCAAGTCACCAGACGAACGTGCACGCGAAGAAGGCGGCGATCGCAACGTGTCGTTGGCCTGGCTTCGGCTACGACTCTGAGCCATCGGACGCGGCGGACCGGCTCGTGCAGTTCGGCTCCGGCGTGGCCGCAGCTGCTCGCCAGGAAGGGATCTGATCGCCGGTGGACGACGGCTGGCACCAACAGGCATCGGTCCGTGAGTTGCTGGTCGGCTACGCCGAGACGCTCGCAGAGCTCCGACGACGAGGAGTCACCCGGACCAACAACGCACCGCTGGGCGACTACGCCGAGTGGCTCCTTGCGACAGCGCTCGACGCCGAGATCGCGGAGAGCACGTCGGCGAAGTCCTGGGACCTCGCACTACCGGACGGGCGCCTCGTGCAGGTGAAGGCTCGCCTCGTCGCCGATCCGCCGACTGCCGGGCAACTGCAAACATCGCCGTTCCGTTCGTGGGAGTTCGACCTGGCCGCCCTCCTGCTGTTCGATGCCGCGACCTACGTGCCGACGCTCGCGGTGCTCGCGCCGGTCGGAGTCGTCCAGAGCGCATGCGAAGACCCCGACCGCCACGTGAACGGGGCGGTCGCGTTCATCCGAGCCGCCGTTGACGACCGCAGCGAGGCGTCGAGGACATCACCTCGTTGATCTGAGAGACATTACGGACTGATCATCGACGGAGACGACCTCACCGCCGAAATCAATGAACAGTGTCAAGGCAGCGTCGATCCCGCAAGGAGCCGGAGGAGCAGCAGCTCCCTCGACCCCAACAGCCACTTCGAGCAACCGACCAAGCCCGTCGCCTCGCGCACAGGTTCCAGCGTCAGGGCTTCGCTGTCGTAGCCAACCCGTACGATCAATCAGGCGTGGCTCGTGGAAGCCGACCCCGGCGCCACCCGCCGCCCTACAGCCCGCTCCGAACCGGACCCTAACCGATGCTCAATGAGACCCTCCCAGGCTTCGAACCTCCGGTGCCCAGTACGAGGAGGCGCGGCCGCACGTTCACTGACAACAAGAGGAAACCGATCCATCGCTGGTACTCGTTCATCGAAGGCTTCTCGGCGGAAAGCATTCGTTCAGGGCGCCATTCGCAAGGTGAAGGCGGGCAAGCCGCACGTCTTCGACCCTTTCGGTGGCGCTGGCACCACCGTCCCCGCGGCGACGATGGACGGCCGCCCTGCGTCGATTTCTCGGAGGTGAACCCGTATCTGGCTTGGCTAGCGCTGACGAAGACCACCTCCGTGGCCGATGGCGGGCGCGAGGACGGCTCGCTCGAGCAACTCATCGAGTTGTCGGCGCGCCTCCCCGCTGCTGTGAACCGCTGCGCTCGAGGCTGAGCCCCACCCACTTCTCGCCTGCCGACCACAAGCGCGAATTCTTCCCGAGGGGGTCGCAGCCCAGGTCGTCAGTCTACTTGTCGTTGATCGACCGCCTCGACGGATCAGCGAGGAACTCGCCCGAGCAGCGGTGGCCGCCACATCGCTCGTTCCTGCAAGCAACATGGTTCGTCGCACAGATCTGCGCCGTCGTACTCGATCCGACGCGCCACCGCAGGTCCGGCTTGTGGAGACAGTCTGTCGCTGAACTCCAAATGATCATCGAGGACGTTCGGAACGTCGGGCATACCATGACGGGCGAGGTGCCGCTGCCGTAGGAACATGACATCCGGGACGTCGACACCAAGGGCGCATTCGACTTGGTCGCTGACATCGCCGCCGTACCTCGACCGGTACCGACGACTTCCGCAATACGAAGCTGGAACTTCTTGCGCTCGGCCTCATCGCTCATGAGGCCGAGCTTGGGTTAGCTGCCGGTCGACCTCGATCACGGCCGGCATCGACGAGCGCGTCCAAGCGACGGGCTGATCCCGAGGAGATCCCCTCGGTTCGCGAGAAGGTCGCTCGGAAGCTCGACACGGGTTGCGTACGATGTCAGGATCCCTCGGCTGGTGAGGCTGCATTTCGCGGACATGAAGACCGCTCTCAGGCGGATCGCACGTCGCGGGCCGCAAGGTTGGGGCGACCATGGTCTTCGACATCGGCGACTCCAGGTTCGCTGGGGTCTCCGTTCCAACCCACGATCTGCTGCAGGAAATCGCCTGCGATGTCGGCTCGCGCGCGACGGATTCCACCGTGCTTAGGACTCGACGCTGGTCATGACGGCTCACCGTTGTCACAGGTCGCACCTGGAGTTCGAGGCAGTATGACCCAGACTGGAACTGCTCTCCGAACGAGCCTCCCGCCTAACGAGGACCCGGCCGCGCTCGGCGAATGGTTCTGCGCTCGTTCCCCGCACCGGCTGGCGCCGTATAGCAAGCGCGACTGGGGTGGGCCGCTTCACACTCAATGTGCTCGTACCAGGGCAAGCTGGAGCCTGCGATCGTGCACTTCGTCACGACCTTCACAGAGAAGTGGGCGCAACACGCGTTCTCGATCCTCTCCTGCGGAGCTCGGGACGATCCGCACGTGAGGCCAGGGCGACTCGCGACGTGTGGGCATCGGCAGGGACCCTGGAGTCCATCTGCGGGTATCGCGCGACAGCAGCGGGCGGAGAGCTCGAGCCCGTCGAACATCGAGCGAGGCGGTGGACTGTCGTCGCCGGGCTCGACGGCGAAAGCGGCGGCGAACCTGGATCGCATTCGACGTCCGCCGACGGTCGGCAAGCCGACGTGGAAGTTGCGGTCCTCAATGGGCTCGAGGATCCGGCGATCGCTTCCACACTCCTGAAGAACATCCCGCGAACTCCGTAAGTAGCAGCCGGAGATTCTTCCTGGAGCTTCGAACGATCGACCGCGAAGACGTTGCCCTTGCAAGTCTTCTCCATATCCTTCATGGAAACCGCCCCTGATGCCTTGTCACGACGATCGCACCCTGTAACGCCGTTCGCCCCGAAGGGGGAGTTCGAGTACAAGTCAGTCGTTCGCGAAGTTGGAGCAACGTCTTCAGCGGATCCTGCCCGACATCGCAGCGTTGGGCGATCGTCCGGATGGCCGAGCCGGTGTTGTCCGACTTTCGCTCGGTTCCGCTGCCTGGCCGGGTCGACGCCGCGATCACATCGCCTCCGTTCGCTGAAGTCGGTTCGGTTCTGGACCATGAACTGGATGCGTCTTCTGGTTCTCTGGTCGGGAGCCTGAAGATTTCACGACTGAGCCGGGCCGCTGCCTCGAGGTCCAGCAGAAGTCGTCGTTCGACCCCTATCTCGACTTCGCCTCCTCGATGGCAGCCGTGCTTCGCCCCGGTGGCCGCGCTGGTGATGCACCTTGGACAAACTGCAAAGGTCGACATGGCGGCAGAGATCGCTCCGCTTCTCGAACCCCACTTCCAAGTGCAGCACGTCGGACGCGAGTGCGTCCCAGATATGGAGTCGCATGGCCTGGCAGACAAGGGCGCAACTATCGCCCACTGGTACCTGTTCGCCGAACGGCGCTAGCGACGGGCCAACTGCGCCTTGAGGTACTATAGGCGAGCCGCTTGGAACTGGATCCAGCGCTCGCTGCACGGCAGCAACCAGCAGGTCCGCGGCCCTCTTACCCGTCATGGATCCGCTGCAATGCTTCCTGTTGGAGGAACTCGTCGAAGAACCAATCAAGTCGGTTGATCAAGAGACTTGTAACTGGCCTCCGGAATTCGGGGTCGGGTCCCGGAGTTCGACAAGCGGGAGGCCGTGGTCAGGTCCGAACAAGCGCTCCAGCTCGACCTCGCCGGAGCAGCCTCGACCGGCGCGCGATCGCGCTTCTCCGAGTTGTGCGTGTCGCGCACAGCGGAGTGCCTGATTGATCGATTCGGCCACACGGAGTGCGAGTGGCCGCGTGTGAATCAAAGGACGGGCATGTCATTCAAGCTCGACGAAGCCGCTGCACCGCAGCTTGAAGCATGCTTGGTTGAACCGGTTCCGCACGTCTTCTGACGATGCTCTCTCACGGCCGTTGCGAGCGGTATCGCGCACCGACGTGCGAGCCTCCATCAGACGCGTGCCGACGAGAAGCTCCAGTGCCCGTCGCCGTGCTGCATCCTCCTTCATCTGGCTTCCTGTCCGCTGTGGATTGTGTGCAGCGTTAACCTCGAACTTCTTGCAGAACCGACACTCCAGTTGAAATCCAAATTCCAACTTCCAGATCTCTGCCGAATGGTCGGCGTCAGCGATGCGACCGAAACTGCTGTGCCTGCAAGGTCGGCGATGTTCCGCTACGCAATGGTTCGAGAAACTTCAGATGACTTCGTTCGTTGGACACGTTGACCGGCAGGAATCTCCCGCACCGGTCTGCAGGACTTGAGGGTCAAGGGCACCGTGCGGTCCTCGGCAGAACCCCGAGGGACGAAGTCACCCGTGCCGGGATTGCCTCTGAAGTAGAAGTTGGCCTCGGGAGAAAACTGCGACATGTTGCGCAGCAACTCAGGGCGGGCAGACTCAAGATACTCGTGGAAAACCGGTCCGGACTCTGCCATGTAGACCGCGACATCTGCGGCTTCACGAAGTCGTACATCAACTCGGATGCTCCCAGGATCGTGCCCAGTTGAAGCCCACTGACCACCCACCTTCAGCCCCAGTCAGGAATTGCATAGCGCCATATCTTGCCGTCGGGTACGTCATCGGCAAACGAGATCTCGCTTGCGTCAGGAACTGCAAGCCATGCTCCGAATCCAACTCGATCTCCGGAGGCAACACGGGGCAGATCGAACTCGATCGCCAACGAACCTCCCGCGGGAAGATGCGGACCGATAACGTCAATTCGCCGTATTCGCACTTCAGCATTCGCGTTGAAGCCAGCTGAGCGCGACATTGGCCGACGGCGACCAGCCCACGGCGTCTTTCCGGGCAATCTACTCTGCTCGTCCAGGCCTGTCATGGCGCGTAGACCCTCCATCGCTTCTCCGACGTTGACCCTACCGGATCAACTACCGTCGCCTGTCCGGGTCCAAGTCACCTATCGCTGCAAGCCCGTGGGGCGTTGAAACGAGAACGATTGCATCGGCCTTCTAAGATCATTCTGGCGCCGCGCCGGCCGATCTACTATCCGAGCGCCTTGGACGCCGCGGCCCGGGCCCCAGTGATTCCACCTGAAAGTCGCGGAACCGCGTTGCGCCGCCTCACAAGGAGCAGGGCGATCGACACTCCTCGGAATTCAGCATTTGGGTTTGAGCCCTGGGGCACGGATTCCTACCTCGCCGACTTCGCCACACGGGCACGACCTCAAGGTGCACCCGTTGGGTGCAGCGGCCCGTCTCGTGCGCTCTTAAGGCCAGCAGTCGCACGTTCCGAGCGGACCCCTACCACTTCTCATCTGAGTGATGAACGGCCCAGCGCCGCTTCGATCGCAGATGCTACGCGTGCCTCCACCGCCTCCTTGCCATCGACCGATCTCGCTCGATGCCACTGGCGTCGCGACTCGCCCGCCACGAACAGCCGGATCTGGGAGGCCAACCGATCTAGACGCTCGGCTTGTGCGTTCACCACTGGCGAGACCTCCACAGCACGACGGATCTGACCCTCCTGCTGAACGACCAGAATCTCGCCGCCCAAACCGAGCGGACGCTCAGGTACGTCGGCCATGAGCTCGACGTCAGCCGCCTCCAGGTTTGGCATCAGGCATCGTTAGCTCCATCCGCAAGCGTCTCTCGAACGCAAGCCTGTCGGACGCGCCGAGGCGCCTGATCCAATACCGATGAAGATGTCGATGAATAGATCCGCTCCGGACCGGTCCCAGAGATCGCGTCGAGATCTTGTCGACCGCAAGCGCCATGACCGTCACGTACTAATCAATGCTTGCTCGTCGAGCCGCTCCAGCACTCGGTAGTCAGTGTCCGACCGCAACTCCATCATCAGCTCCGCCATAAGCTCAACGCCATCTTCCACAGCTACGATCTCTCGGCACGCGCCCAAGAACTTGTGCCATCATTGCTCGGTCCGCGTCGCGCCGATAGAGCTTCCTCGAAGCCCCCGCGGCACCTCGCCATTGTCAGCGCTTCGATCAAGGGGAGAGCGGCCTCAGGGAATGCTATGTGGTATCCGCGACCCTCGAACGAGCCATTCGAGTCGCGGTCGTCCCACTCGACGACCGTCATGGCAGCGAGTAGCCACGGTGCGTTCGACACCTGCGGCATAGCCGAGCCCGGAGCCGTCGGAGTCGAGAGGAAGATAGGACAGCTTGTCCAGATCGACTCCGGAATCGATTACCGAGGAAATGACCTGGTCTGCCGGTGAGAGCTTGGTCCTCCCATCTGCCTTCGATCAGGCGATGCACCCGGTCTGGATCAATACCAATCTCGCTCGCTACCGTCGCACTCAGAGGCTGGGCATTGAAGTGCATCTGCCCCAGCGCCTCTTCGAACAGGGTCACGGCCACGGAGCAGATCCGGATCCACCTCCTGATAGAGAATGAGTCAGCGGAATGTGATTTACGTCGTTGGAGCAACGCCGCCACTAGCAGCGTCTTAACGTCAGACTCACTGAACAACTGCCGACATAACGGCTTATCAAGCAGGCGGCGCGCCGCAGACTGTGCAAGCCGGAAGACATCTAGAGAATGTTCGTACCGCGAATGCGTCGCTCCGGAGAAGCGTGCAGGCAACAAGCTGAGCTGGATTCAAGCCGGTTCAACCTTGTAACTTCTGGGTGCTCGACAAGCCCGGTCGTCGTCGGGGGCACAAAGACCGACCTGCCATTGGACAACGGCTTGACTGCACCTCCGGACATCGAACCAGGTCGGATGGCCAGGTCGAACTGTGTGGCATCAATCCGCTTTACCCGCTCGTGCCAATTCCCCCGGCCTCGGCCGCCTTTACAGCGGTCCAGTCCGGGGTGGGCCAGTCCACCAGTAGTGCAAGGTATTCTTCCTCTCTGCAGGAGTAAGGCTTCTCGCAATCTTCTCGTGGCATTCGCGCAGCATCAAGCCCGAACTGAAACAAGTCCAATCCAGGAAACGCACTCCTCCTTGAACTCCGCCTTCAAGAGATCCCCTCAATTTGAACTCTCTGCACGAACTGTGCCGCTCCGGACGTGCCACGACGAAATGGGGTCGAATCCCAATCGATACCACCCTTAACCAACTCAGACGATCCATGGGCATTGCTCCAGGTCTTGAGACAATGCGAAGTCAAGGAGGACAGGATATCCATCTGGCCTCACTCGGACGTTGGCCGGCTTGATATCGAGATGCAGTCGCTCCCTGCGAGTGTGAAGATAGTCGATCGCCTCGGCAATCGAGCGGAGGACTCGAAAGATGCTATCTCTATCAAGATCAGCAACCGCATCGTCAAATTCCGTACCTTCAACATAAGCTGCCACGATCTACGGCAGCTTCGCTACCTCGATTGCCGCCCGTCATCGGCCAGGAGCCGACGCGATGGAGCCGGCTCGGCCTGTTGAGGTTGGAGGTCCTCCAAGCCGAAGCCAGTGCACCTTGACGACGAACGGGTGATCGATATTGCTTAAAAAGCCGTACTCCCGAGCCTGGTATGGGTGGCGCTTAGCATTCGCAATGAGATCTGGTTAGATACTTCTCTCGCAACGTCTCCGTTCTCGTCGATACTGATTTGCCGCAGCTGATAGAATGGGACAAACGGTTTCGAGAACTGGATTCCTCCCATGCTTTGGATGGCCGAGACGATAGACCTCGCCAGAGTTCCCGGAATCCAAGCTTCTCCAGGATTTCATAGTCACCGTTGACGACGGTATCGCCATCGGCAAGAATGCCAACGGTCATCTCAGCTACCTCTCAATGGCAATTTTGGTCCGTCGATATCCTCATCCGGATGGATTCCCATGCTTCTGCAGAGAGCGTCCGAAGGCGACCGACTTCCGCCTGTAGCGGGGAGACCTTCTCTGTCTCTATTTCCAGGTATTCCCTTACCAATTTCGTGAAGAGCTTCCCATGATGCGTTGCCTTCCCAAGGTATCGACGCTCAATAGCAGACTTGGAGGAGCGTCGACCGGAGTCCCACTCTGCTGTACATCTCCCTCAATGTCGGTAAGATCTAGGCCGATAATCCCCAAGGGACACGTGGCTCACCTTGGCATCTATCAGGGAGCAGGAGACAGGCTGCGCGAATCCGCTTTAGGAGGGTACTGACCTCGATTGCCGTCCCATGGTTGAGCGCTGTCGCCATTCATGCCGCCGCCACCTTGAAGCGCTCGAAGACCTCGGCTGGGATCGGGTTCTGGAGGCGCCAGGTGATGGCGATGGGGCGTTCGCCTTCGTGGGTGACGTAGTCGGCGGGGCCGAGGAGCACGTAGGGCATGGTCGCTCCCCACGGGTCCTGCTTGGCCTCCCGCACCGCCAGCAGGATGCGGACGCCGTTGGTGCGCTGGTTGAGGTAGCGCTGGCCGGCCTTGGAGTCGATCGCCGTGGAGTGCTGTGACTCCCAGTGGAACAGGTCGGGGCTGATGGCGAAGTCCCGGTACATGGTCTCGGGGCTGTAGTCCTTCTCGGTCTTGCGCAGCGTGATGAACAGCACCTCGGTCTGGGCCGGCTCGTGCCACCACGGCCCGGCCTGGTGGGAGAAGTAGCGCTCGGGCGTGAGCGCGCCGAACGCGGCGAGGATCTCGTCGCGGGCGTAGGTGGCGCCGATCTGGAGCGGCACGTCGGCGTCGGGCAGCGCGGTGGCTGAGGTGGGTGATCCGGTCGCGCACGATCGGCAGCGTCTCCTCGAGCTCGTCGACCAGCGCGGGGCAGGCGCGCAGGCGGTCCCACGCTTCGTCCATCGAGTCCGGTGCGGCCCGGCCGGTCCAGAGCGTGACCAGGGCCATCCACAGCACTCGGCGCTCGCGTTCGGTGTCGGGGAGCGCGCCGGTGCGGAGGCGGTCGAGGAGGGTGTCGATGCGTTCGGAGTCGTCGAGGTGCACCAGGCGTCGGATGCCCTTCTGGAGCCGGTCCTCGTCGGGGCCGGGTTCGGGCACGTCGAGCCCGGCGGCGCGTTGGAGCGCGGCCCAGCCGCCGGCCTTGCCGACGTCCTCCACGTCGATGCCGGCCTCGGCGACGAAGGTCCGCAGCGTGGGGCGCTCGTCCTGGAGCTGGGTGAGCAGCGACAGCTCGTTGCGCAGCGCCCGGGCGTTGGTCCGCACCGACTGCTTGAGGTGCTCGATGATCCACTCGCGGGACTGGCGGTCGAGCGACAGGTGGCTGCCGGTGGGCAGGTAGGGGAAGCCCTCCTCGGCGGCGTCGACCAGGTCGCGGCGGGCGATGCCGGTGAGGGCCCGGAGCCGCAGGTCGAAGCGGAACTCCCGCCGGTAGTTGGCGACGAAGTCGAGGATCGTGCACACGTCCTTGCCGGGGTGGCGGCGCAGGCCGCGGCCGATCTGTTGGAGGAAGACGGTGGCCGACTCGGTGGGGCGCAGGAGGAGGATGGTGTCGACGTCGGGGATGTCGACGCCCTCGTTGAAGATGTCGCGGGTGAAGATGGCCACGATCTCGCCCGACCGCAGCCGGGCGATCGCCTGCTCGCGCACCCGCTGGGGGTCGTCGCCCGACAGCGCCACCGAGGCCAGGCCGGCGGCGGAGAACCGTTCGGCCATGAACTCGGCGTGGTCGACGGTGGCGCAGAACCCGAGCGCCTTCATCGACTTGGGGTCGGCCACGATCTTGCCCACCTGGCGGAGCACGAGCTGGGCCCGGGCGTCGTTGCCGGTGTAGAGCGAGCCGAGCTCGGCGCTGCGGTAGGCGCCGCGGGACCAGGCGGCGTCGGGGTCGACGATGTCGGCCACGCCGAAGTACTGGAACGGGGCGAGGAGCTGGCGGTCGAGGGCGTGCCACAGCCGCATGTCGAACGCGGTGCGCCCGTCGGTCCAGCGGCGGACGTCGAGGCCGTCGGCGCGCTCGGGCGTGGCGGTGAGGGCGAGCAGCACCTCGGGCTCGAGGTGGTCGAGCACGGCCCGGTAGGTGGCGGCCTCGGCGTGGTGGAACTCGTCGACGATGACCACGTCGAAGCCGGTGGGGTCGAGGTGCTCGGCGCCGAGGGAGTGCAGCGACTGGATGCTGGCGAAGACGTGGGTGCCCTCGCTCGGGCGTTCGCCGCCGACGAGCTTCTCGCCGAAGCTGGGTTCGAGCAGCGCCTCGCGGAAGGTGCGCCGTGACTGGTCGAGGATCTGCTCGCGGTGGGCGACGAACAGCAGCGACAGCTCGTCGTCGGCCTGCTGGGCCAGCCGGCGGTAGTCGAGGGCGGCGACCACGGTCTTGCCCGTGCCGGTGGGGGCGACCACCAGGTTGCGGTACGAGCCGTGGATGGTGCGGGCCGACTCGATGGCGTCGAGGATCTCCTGCTGGTACGGCCACGGCGTGAGGGTGAGGCCGCTGAGCGCGGACGCTTCGTCCCGGCGGCCGCTCCCCCGCTCGAGCGCGTCGTCGAGCCGGTCGGCGTCGCGGCCGGGGTCGTAGGCCTCGAAGTCGGCCGAGGCCCAGTTGGCGTCGAAGGCGGTGGCCACCTTGTCGAACAGCGCCGGCGAGGCGGCCTTGGACACCCGCAGGTTCCACTCCCGGCCGTCGAGCATGGCCGAGCGGGTGATGTTGGACGAGCCGACGTAGGCGGTGGAGAAGCCGGTGTTGCGGTGGAACACCCACGCTTTTGCGTGGAGGCGGGTGACCGCGGTGTCGTAGGAGACCTGGATGTCGACGCCGAGCTCGGCCAGCCGGTCGAGGGCGTTTCGTTCGGTGGAGCCGGTGTAGGTGGTGGTGAGCAGCCGGACAGCCACGCCGCGGTCGAGCGCGGCGGTGAGCTCGTCGATGATGAGCCGGACCCCGTACCAGCGGACGAAGGCGACGATGAGATCGACCCGGTCGGCCGAGGCGATCTCCTTCTTCAGCTCGTTGGCGAGCTGGGGCTCGCCGGTGGCGTTGACCAGCAGGTCGTGCTGGCCGAGGGGCACCTGGGGGCGGTCGGGCAGGACGAGGTCGCCGGTGCTGTTGCGCCGGCCGACGCCGCGCAGCGCGGTGAGCGGCTCGGTCGGGGCGTGGCCCGAGGTGCCGGCGAGCTCGAGCACCCGGCGGGTGAGCGCGTGGGCCTCGTCGGCGTCGAGGCCGGGGAACTCGCGGTGCAGGACCCGGCCGATGTGCTCGGCCAGACGGTGCGGGGCGTCGGCCGGGTCGACGGCCTCGGTCGCCGCGTCCTCGGTGAGCTGGGCCGCCAGCGCCTCGGTGACCAGCTCGTCGTACAACCCCGCCTCGAGCATCACCGCCGACGGTACGCGTTCAGCGTGACGTCAGGCTCGGCGAGGCGACCGCTCGGAGCGCGGGCGTTGGTGGAACTTGGATTACAAGTGTGCAATTCCAAGTTTCGCGAGGTCCCAGGTGAGGACGCGTGTCGGCACGGACGAACCGTTTCGAGTGGTTACAACGACTCGACGATGGCCGCGAACCCGTCGCAGCCCGTCTTCCTCAACGAGTTGGCCAGGTCGGCTGGCGTCATGGAGGGCCGCGTGTAGCCAGCGAGCTGCCGATACACGATCTCCGCGGCTGTCCGCGCCGATCAGACTCCCGACTGGTCGACCAGGAAGGCGTCAGGATGGATGACGTCGACCTCGAAGGGTTCGGTGGCCGATGCCGGGAAGTCGTCGACGTTGAAGGAGAACCCGTTCACGCCGTATCGCTAGCGGCGTAGACGTCTGGTCGCGTGCTCGTCGTTCCCGAGGCCAGCTTCCTGGGAGCGGGCCGACAGCTCGTCGAGCGCGCTCGCCCTCTGCTCCCGCACCGCGTCCTGGTAGGCGATCAGGTCCGACAACCGGACCCGTCGGTGTGACGACCAGGCTTGGTGAACGGGATCTCGCCCTTCTCGAGGAGGTTCACGAGCGTGGGCGGGAGATGCCGAGCATGTCCGCAGCCTGCTGTGTGGTGAGCGTCGTGTGGGTCGGTGCAACCGTGACTGCTTCCCCCTGCTGAAGTGCGGTCGCGACGAGCCGGAGCACCTGGCCCAGCTCTGCGGGAAGATCCATCCGCGTGCCGTCGTCGAGAACCAAAGCTGCCTCTGGCACATGGGCGAGCATGTCGAGAATCCGGGCGTAGGCGTCGTCGTCATCGGGCGGCAGAAAGGTCCGCTCCAGCGTGTCCATGGCACCTCCTCGTTCGACCATCGTAGGCGAAATCGAAAAAATCGCAAGGGGTCCTGGGTACGGTTGCAGCGCGTCAGGCGGTTGAGCGCCGTCGGCCGATGGGCTCAGGAGCCCGTGAAGTGGGAGCGGCCCCAGAGGCGCCCGACCCGGACCAGGGAGATGCGGTCCCGTACTGACCCATCGAGGCCCGCCCCCGCTTCCGTGCACCAATCCCCGACAGTGCGCTGCCTCGGGATTGCGTTGGATCGGGGTCGAGTCTCACAACGTCCGCGTCCCGAGTCCCTTCCCCACGAACTGACCCTCGACGCCGCTGAGGCGGCGGTCAGCCCGAACCGGCTCGTGAGCGATCGCCTCGCTCACCGTTGAGGCCGGTACCGTGACACCCATGGAGAAGCAGGCGCCCACCATGGAGAACCCGTGGGATGACCCCGACTTCGTCGCGTTGTACGAGGAGGACGTCAGCGCCGAGCAAGCGGGCACGGTCGACGCCGGCGCCGACCGGGACGAAATGTTGTCCCGGTACCAAGACGACCTCTCCTGAGTGCCGAGAATCTCCGGCCTCTGGAGGCTGGACGCGTTCCTCGAGTCACGACCACCGCTCGCTGCCGATGCTCGGACTTCCGTCGTCCGGTGGGTGCTGGGATTGCTCGACGACCCGGAGCCGCCCGACAACGTGGAGTTGGCACACCCACGGTTGGGCACTGTTCGCCGAGCGATCGTTCCGGAGACGAACGTAGAGGTCACCTACCGGTTCATGGCCGACGGCACGCCGCGACTCCTCCTGTTGCGTCGGCTCGGCTGACCGACCCATCCACGATTGCGGACAGGATCTGTCCGCAGAGGGTGCGACGGTGACGGCATGGAAACCACCACGACCATCACCGACCCCCGACCGCAGTTCACCGCCGCGGCCCAGACCCTGCGCAGCGTCGTCGCCGGCATCGACCCGTCCCAGTTCGAGCGGCCCACGCCGTGCACCGACATGAACGCCCGCGAGCTGATCGACCACATCGGCATGGCCGTGGGCCGGGTCACCGCCGCAGGCCGACGCCAGCCCCTCGAGGAATGGCCGACCGAGGGTTTCTCGGTCGGCGACGACGTCGCCGCCGCCATGGACGCCCTGATCGAGAACGCCACGACCGCGTGGGGCGACGACCGCCTCGCCGAGTCGGTGACGCTGCCGTGGACCACCCTCGCCGGCGCGCAGGCGCTGGCCGTCTACGTGAACGAGGTCCTCGTCCACAGCTGGGATCTGGCTCGCGCCACCGATCAGGACACGTCATTCGACGACGATGCCATCGCCGTGGCCGAGGCGATCATCCACCAGGAGCTTCCCGATCCGGTCCGTGGCCCGATGTGGGACGCGTTCAAGGCCGAGATGCCCGAGGGCATCCCGTTCGACCCGCCGTTCGCCGACGCCGTCGACGTGGCCGACGACGCGCCGCCCACCGTCCGCCTGGCGGCCTGGAACGGTTGCCAGCCCTGAACGGGGCGAACGACCGACCAGGCGGACCGCCCCGCCCGACCGCTGACGGTCAGCGTTTGCGGACGGCGCGGGCCTCCTCCGCGATCCGCTTCTTGGTCGCCGCCCAGGAACAGATCGGGCAACCGGACAGGTCGTGGCGCAGGGCCGGGCAGTGCTCGCGGCCGAAGAAGATGATCTGGAGGTGGCGGTCGTTCCACGTCTCCCTCGGGAACACCGCCTTGAGGTCGCGCTCGGTGCGCTCGACCGTCGTCCCGTTCGACAGGCCCCAGCGGGCGGCCAGGCGATGGATGTGGGTGTCGACCGGAAATGCCGGCACGCCGAAGCCCTGGGCCATGACCACGCTGGCCGTCTTGTGGCCGACGCCGGCGAGCGACTCGAGGAACTCGAACGACGGGATCAGCACGCCGCCGGCATCCACGATCTGGTGCGCCATCGTCGACAGGTTCCGGGCCTTGGTCGGCGCGAGGCCGAGCTGGCGGATGTGGCCGAGGATCTCCTCGGGCGCCAGGGCGGCCATCTCCTCGGGCGTGCTCGCCACCGCGAACAGCGCGGGCGTCACCTGGTTGACCTTCTTGTCGGTGGTCTGGGCCGACAGCGCCACCGAGACCAGGAGCGTGTAGGGGTCGGCGTGGTGGAGCGGCACCGGCGGGTCGGGGTAGAGGTCGTCGAGGATCTCACCGATCCGTTCCGCCTTCTCGCTCCGCTTCATCCGACGATCATGCCCCGCCGTCGTGGCGCCGGCGAAGGACCCGGCAGGTCACTCGTCGTCGCCGTGGACCAGACCCGGCGCGAACGCCGGCAGGCACACCGTTCAGGTACCCAATGTCTGATGTTGGCTCGATGGCAGCTGCGAGCGAGACCGGAGACGTCGCGAGACTCTCGTTGGAGGTCGGCGGGTTCCTGTCAGCGGTCATCTCTACGGTGGCAGCACTTCCCCCGTTCCGGCCGAGCTCCCGAGGAGTCCACATGCGCCACCAACGCGGGGAAGTCGCGTTCGACAGCCCACACGACCACCCACTGTTCGACATCGACCCAGACTCGGTGTCGTCGATCCCGCCATCGCTGCCGATCGTCCGGCCATGACGGTCGACGATGACGACTTGGTCCGCACGACCGCGCTGTCATTGGGCCACTTGATCGGCCGGGACGAGCGGCCCATGCCGGAGGTAGCCTGATGGCGCTGTCCGACCGGCAACACCACGACGCCTACGAGGCACTGACCGAGGCGTTCGCTGACAGAACCGACCTCGTCATCGAGATGCTGCGCACCGACCACGCCCACCTTGCCACCAAGAGCGACCTGGACCCGGTCCGTGGCGGCATCGATGAGGTTCGGCTCGATGTCGCCGGGGTCCGCCACGACGTCGAAACACTCCAAACCGAAGTCACCGGCATCCGCCACGACGTCGAAACACTCCAAACCGAAGTCACCGGCATCCGCCACGACGTTGCGACGACCCTGCACTCCGAGATGGGGCACCTCGAGGTCCGTCTCCTGGCCGAGGTCGACCGGCGTGTGCACGACGCCTTCGCTGCCCAGACCAGGACGCTCATGATCGGACTGGTGATGGCCTTCGTGCTGACGGCGCTCACGAACGTCCTCACCGTCACCCTCGGCTGAGGGCACCTTGCTCGCCCGCACGCCGAAGCTGGCGATGCCGGGTGTTCGGGGGCGCCACCGTCCCGCACACCACCCTCGAGTGGTACCATGGCACAATGCGTGGGACGCACCAGGTCACTGTGGGAGACCGGGGCCGGATGGTGGTGCCGGCCGAGGTGCGAGAACGGGCGGGGATCACCGAGGGCGCGGTGCTGGTGATGCTGGAGACGCCGGCCGGGCTGGTGCTCATGACACGGGACCAGCTCCGGGACCGAGTTCGGGCCGACCTGGCCGGGGTCGATCTCGTGGCCGAGCTGCTCGACGAACGCCGACGCGAGTCGGCCGCGGAGGACGCGGCATGACAGCCGTGCTCGACGCATCAGCACTGCTCGCCTTCCTGCAAGGAGAAGCGGGTACTGACGTGGTCGAGGAGCAGCTCGACGGCGAGCCGATCTGCGGGGCGGCGAACTGGTCCGAGGTCGCGCAGAAGGTGCTCGCTGCCGGGCGCGACTGGGACCTCGCCCGGGCGTTGCTCCTCAGCTACGACATCGACGTGGAACCGGTCACCGTGGACGACGCCGAACGGGCGGCCCGTCGCTGGCGACCCGGCGCCGGACTGTCGCTCGGGGACCGGCTCTGCCTGGCGCTCGCCGACAGAACAACGCTCCCGGTGTGGACCGCCGACACGGCGTGGGGTACCGACGCGGGCATCAACCAGATCCGCTGACTTCACGACGGCACCGCGGGCACCCGCTCGCCGACGCGGTGGTGGCTTCCTCACCGTCACCCTCGGCTGAGGCGAGCGGTCAGGCCTCGTCGCCGATCAGCATCTCGGCCTTGTTGCCGTACTTCTGGGTCATGCCCATGGCGTGCTTGCTCGCTTCCATGATGCTGGGGTCGCCCATCGCCTCCTGCATGTCCTCCTGGGAGTCCCAGGTGCCCTGGAACATCACGTAGTAGGGCGGCTCGGTGCCTCGGGGCGTGCCGCTGAACACCGTGGTGGTGTGCGACGTCATCTTCGGGAACTTGGCCGCGATCGGCAGATGGTCCGACTTGTACTCGGCGAGGAAGGCCTCGGCATCGGATTCGGGCTTGGTGTACAGAACGGTGAGGTTTGCCATGCCCCCTCTCTACCTTGCAGACGCGGCGTTCACCCCACCCACGGAGCTGGCAGCGACCCGTCGGCGGACGCCGGGGTTCTTGTCATAGGCGGTTGGGATGATGGGTGCATGACTTCGGTTCCGACATCTTCAGCACCTGTGGGCGGCCCGCCGGCCGGTCCCGAGGCGCGGTTGGATGCCTTGATCGAGGAGCTGGCCGAGTTGCAGGGCCAGCGCAACGTGATCGACGGGCGGATCGTGGAGATCGCCGCCGAGCGCGACGCCGGCAACCTGTTGGGCGGCACCGGGGAGCGCTCGACCGAGCAGTTCATGGCCTGCAAGACCGGCTCCACCCCGGCCAATGCCCGGCCAATGCCCGGGCGGTGTGCGCGGTGGCCCGGCGGATGGACGAGTTCCCGACCTGTGTCGACGGGCTGCAGAGTGGGGAGCTGTCGTTGGATCAGGTGTCGACGATCGCCGAGCGGGCCGTGGCCGGCTCCGACGACCACTACCGCGAGCTCGCCCGCCACGCCACCGTGGCCCAGTTGCGGACGGCGTTGCGTCTGGCACCCAAGCCCAAGGATGCGCCGGAGGTGGCGCCGGGGCGGTCGGTGCGCCGCATCACCGAAGCCGAGTTCGCCGAGTGGCGCATCAAACTCCCCCACCTCGACGCCGCCGACACCGTCCTCGACAACGGCTCCGTGGCCCAAAGACCGACCGAGTCGCCACCCGTGGTGGCGCCCTACCACGGCCCCACCGGCGAACGGGCCGACTGGAAGTGGTACGAACCCTTCCAACCCGGCGACCCACCACGCCACAACGAGCGGTCCCCGCCGCCACGCGCCCCACCAGCCCGATCATCCGGCCACGCCGGAGCCCGCCCTGCCCGAACGGTCGTCCGAGTCGCGATCAGCCGGTGAAGGTCGGCTGTGCCTCGACCGGCGTGGCCGGTGCTGCGGGCTCGGTGGGCTCCGCCGGTGCTGGGGCGGACGTGGTCACCTCGGCGAGCACCTCGACACAGGTCTCCGTCGTGTTGCCGACCGCGTCCTCGGCGACGATGCACACCTCGTGATCGCCTTCAGGCGGGTCGTAGGAGCCGGACACGTCCTCGGTCGGGCTGTCGAAGGCGCCATCAACTGCGTCCATCTCGACCTCCTGATCACCGACCACGAGCATCGCGCCCACGAGGTCGGAGTCACCGGTGCCGACGTCGGTCACCGTCGCCGTCACCTCGCCGTCCTCGGCCACGACATCCTGGGCAACGGGGCCCTCGGCGTCCTCCACGATGTCCGCCACATCGACATGGGTCGTGCCCTCACCGCCGGCCTCAGCTCCCGTGTCGTCGCCGGTCCCGACGCCGGCAGCGCCGCCGGCGACGTCCATGGTGAAGCCGGCACCGGTGTCGGCCGCCCCGGTGATCTTCACCCGGCCGCCACCGCCCGCGCCGCCGCCCTGCGCGAATTGACCCGGACCGGCGTCGCCTCCGTCGCCGCCGCTGGCCGAGATGGTGCCCTCGAGATAGAGGGTGCCGTCGAGTTGGACACCACCGCCGGATCCCCCACCGCCTCCTGGCGTCCCGAAGTCGGGATCGGTGGCGCCGTCCTCACCGTCGGCGCCGTCGGCCAGGATCGAGCCGTTCAGCCGGACGGTTCCGGTGAGGGAGATGGATGCGCCGCCGTTGCCGCCGGCTCCCCCGTCGGTGTTGTCGTAGCTACTGCAGTGGTTGCCGCCCGAGCCACCGCCGGAACCTGGCGCGATGTCGGTGCCACTCTCGGTGCCGTAGGTCGGCCCTCCGGCCCCGCCGAAGTCCTCGCCGCCATTGGCCGAGTCGGTCGAGCCCATTCCGCCCACGCCCCCGTAGCCGCCCCCGCCGCCACCTCCGGAATGCACACAAGGTCCGTGGGTTCCACCACCGCCCGCACCTGGCCCAGACCCAGCAGTCCCGTCCACCCCGGTTCCGGCGCTCGTCGGTCCGCCGGCCTGACCCGCACCGGAACCGTCGATGGTTCCGTCGATCACGATCTCCTCCGCCTCGAGCGAGAACGGGGTCCCCTGCTCGATCTGCGCGGTGACACCAGCTGGGACGGTGAAGGTCCCGACGTTGGTGAACGCCCCCGAGAGCACGTCGCCGTCGGCGACGGTGATGTCGGCCCCGCCCTTGTCTCCGCCGGTGATCGTCGCGGCCATCGCGGGGACACCCCACACGGTGACGACCGCCCCGACGATCAGACCGAACGTGGACAACATGGCTCGGGTACGCATGCCCGCCTCCTGAGTGGTGCGCTGCAGAACGGGCGGACCCTAATTGAGGTGATCTTCCCGCAAGGAGACTGCCAGGCAAGCAACCGCTGGAGCGGGCGACGACCACCAGTTCGCACCCGCCCCGATCACACCTCGATCCGAGGCTGTCCGGGCGTCACAATGGAAAGACCCCATGGCCGATCTCGCACGACTCACCCCCGCCCTGTTCACCGGTGCCGACCTGCCCGACGACCACGACCTCGCGCTCGAGGACCTGCGGGAGTGGGAGCGGTTCGGCATCACGCACGTGATCGACACCCGCATCGAGTGGTCGGACGAGCACCTGGTGGTCGGTGCGCTGCCGTCCGTCCGCTACCTCCACATCGGCGTCGACGACCTCGGCCAGCAGATGCCCGACGACTGGTTCGACCGGGGTGTCGGCTTCGCGCTCGACGCCTGGCACGAGGATCCCGACGCCGTCGTCGTGGCCCACTGCCACATGGGCATCAACCGCGGACCGTCGATGGCCTACGCCATCCTGCTCGGGCTCGGCTGGGATCCGGTCGAGGCGATGGACCTCATCCGCCGGCAGCGCCCGATCGCCGGGGTCGACTATGCCGAAGACGCCCTCAGCTGGCACCTGCGCCGGAGCAGGGTCCCCGACCACGAGCACCGTGCCGCCCGCAGTCGGCTCCTCGCCTTTCGCAAGACGAGCCCGATCCACGCGCCACGGATCACGAAGCACAGCTGAGGTACGGGTGGTCGGCTCGTTCCTTCTCAGAGAAGCCGGCCTGGATCGTCCACGCGGAGTACGGCGATGGCCAGGCACTGATCACGATCGACGATGGCGGTGTTCGCCGGGGCTCTTTCCCCGAAGGTCGTCGAGTCCGAGGTGCTGGAGTCGACCTCGATCCGGAGGGTGCACAGTGGGGGATGGTGGAGGCACAGCCTGATGACGTTGCGCTGGGCGTCGGCGGCCGATCCGCGGTCGAGTTCCACCGGCGCGTGCGGTGAGCACCGACGGCGAGGGCGGGCCGCCCCTCCACACGTTCCATGCCCCCCGGGGCATGGTCGCCTCGGTCGACCACCTCGCGTCGAACCCCGGCGTCAACGCGCAGATCGAGGCTCTCTGATCTGCGAGGGGCTCGGACGGTATCCGATCGATACCACACGCTGGGGGGGGTCTCGTGGGTGACGAGCTCGTGCCCGGAGGGTGCTACTCGGTCTCGCGGCGTTCGATGATGCGCTCGACGGTCATCTCGGAGACCGCCGCGACCTCGGCGATGTCCTGGAGCGAGGCGTCGGCGACCGCCGTAGGGGCGTTGTATCGTGGGCTGCAGCTCATCCATGACGCCGGAGGGGGCGCAGCATGGCGATGCGCTCCTTGGAGACCGACTACCTGGTGGTGGGTGCGGGCGCGATGGGCATGGCCTTCACCGACGCCCTGATCGACCATGCCGACGTCCACGTGACTCTCGTCGACCGTCGCCACGGCGCCGGTGGTCACTGGCAGGACGCGTACCCGTTCGTCCAGCTCCACCAGGCGTCGCAGTTCTACGGCGTCGCGTCGACGGTGCTCGGCACCGGTGCCGTGCAAACCGAAGGCCCGGAGTCGGGGCTCCACGAGCGCGCCCGGCGATCGGAGGTCCAGCACTACTACGACGACGTCCTGGACCGCCGCTTCGTCGGGTCCGGCCGCGTGGCGTTCCTCGGGGGCAGCGAGTACCACACCGACGGGAACTCGCATCTCGTCACGTCCCGGGTGTCGGGCGAGACCACCCGCATCGACGTACGACGCCGGTTCGTCGACGCCACCTACCTGTCGCCGACGATTCCCGCCACCACGCCCCCGCCGTTCGGGGTGGCCGACGGCAGCCGGGTCGTCGCCGTCAACGACCTCGCCCGCCTGGACGACACGCCCGGCAACTACGTGATCGTCGGATCCGGAAAGACCGCCACCGACGGGATCGTGTGGTTGCTGACCAACGGCGTGCCGCCCGACCGGATCACCTGGGTGCGGCCGCGCGAACCGTGGATGCTCAACCGTGCCGTGGTGCAGCCCGACCCGGCGGTGGTCGCTCGGGCTCTCGGCCGACACCATGGCCGCGGCCGCGGAGGCCGAGTCGCTCGACGATCTCTTCCTCCGACTCGAGACCGCCGGCGTGATGCTGCGCATCGACACCGACCTCGTGCCCACCATGGCCAAGACCCCGACGCTCGGCGAGTGGGAGCTCGACCTGCTCCGCAGCATCGAGCACGTCGTCCGCCTCGGCTACATCGACCACGTGTCGTCGAGCGAGATCGTGCTCGACGACGGGGTCATCCCCCTGCCGCCGGGCGCGCTGGTGGTGCACTGCGCCGCGTCCGGACTGCGGTATCCGCCGGTGGTGCCGATCTGGGGTCCCGACTCGATCCGGCTCCAGACGATCCGCGCCGGCTTCCCGTGCTTCTGCGCCGCGCTGGCCGGCTACGTGGAGGCGACCCGCGACGACGACCGCGAGCGCAATCGGTTGTGCCCACCCAACAACCTGCCCGACAGCCCCGCCGACTGGGCCAGGATGCAGGTCCGCGGGACGCTGGCGAGCCGCGCGTACGGCGCGGAAGCCGACATCGCCGCCTGGGCCGACGACTGCGCGCTGAACCCGGCGCGCATCCAACCATCACGACGCGACGACCCCGCGGTGCGGGCTGAGGCCACGCGGCTCGGCGACGTCGCCGAGCCCGGACTCACCCGGTTGGCCGAGCTCGCCCCGACCTGATGCCGGCGGCGGGCGGAACCTCGGCGAGCTGGCGGTCACCCCGGGCGCGCTGGCCAGCCAGCGGGTCTCAGAGCGACAGCCAGAGGCGGAGCAGGTGCCGCCGATCGGCTGGATCGTCGGCGTCGACGTAGCCCGTGCGGGCGTGGACGATGGTGTGGTTGGAGGCGAGCTGGAAGTCGCCGGGGACCAGATCCATGTCGAGGTGCATCTCGGGCCGCTCGGCGATCTCTTCCCACACATCGAGGACCTGCCGTTCGGTGTCGGTGAGCTCGACGCCTTCATGGCGGTCGACCGAGCCGAAGTAGTCGCAGTGCATGAACGTGCGCAGCTTCTCACCGTCGAAGGCGCACGGCGGGATCTCGCTGTAGCGAGGCTCGACGCCGTCCTCGAGGCGGCTGTCGAGCTTCAACGGTTCGAACAGCCGGCCGACGAGGTCGGGGTGCTCGACGACGAGTTGGTCGAACACGGCCACCGACGACACGAGACGGCTGGCCCCGCCCTCGGGCGCGGTGCGTAGACACAGCAGGCCGACCACGTCGGCGGCGTCGCAGTGGAAGCGGATGTGCTTGTTGGTGCGGTACAGGCGGCTGGCGGGGTGGTTGGCGTCGTCGCCCAGGTCGGCGACGTGGCCGAGCAGGTCGCCGTCGCTGTTCTGGGCACCGGGCCGGCCGAGATGCAGGCCCAGGCACCAGCAGGCCACCTCGGCCTCGGCCTCGGTCCACTCGTGGACCGGCAAGCCGCGAACCAGGAGGAAGCCGCGGCCGTCGGCGAGCTCGGTCCGCCACCGGGCGATGTCGTCGCCGAGGGTGGGGAGCGGGAAGTCGGCCGCAGTGAGCTCACCGGTGGGTGTGCCCGTGGCGGTGGCGGCGTCGACCGCGGCGTGCAGCTCGGCCCGTTGGTCGTCGCCGAGGGTCACGACCCACTCGTCGGAGCCGGCCAGATCTTCGCCCCGCCATGACGCCGGCCCGCCGACGGGTCCGGCCGGCACCGATGCGTGCGGCCGGTCGAGGTAGGTGAGGAGCTGCTCGACGAAGCTCGGGTACGTGGTGGCGTCGGACATCAGTCGTGCCTCCAGCGCCGAGTCTGGCAGTCGCCCGGCCGCTGTGCGTGCCGTGTGCGCAGCCGGGCATCGTCAACCCGCGGTGGTGTCCCGTCGGGGCTGGGCGCAGAACCGCGGATTCAGGGCTGGTGGGCGCGGAACGCCCGGCGCTGGGCCTCGTCGAGCACCACCCACGTGGTGCGGCTGGTGGCGAGCACGGTTCCGGTCGCATCGGAGATCGCGGACCAGGCCGGACGCTTCCGGCCCTCGGCGGCTCCGGTCCAGCCGGAGACGACGAGGTGCTCGCCGGGCGTGGGCACCCGGTCGACGCGGGCGGCCATCGTGCCGAGGACGACGGGGCCCATGTCCGGGTCCTGCTGGAGCCAGGCCTGGCCGCTGGGGCAGTCGAGTGCGGCCCAGACCACCGGCACCGGGATCGTGCCGGTCTCGTCGACGAGGGACGGATCGGGCGTCCACGGCCAGACCCACCGGTCGGGACGGTCGGTCGGCGCGGAGAAGATCCGCAGCCCGTCGCCGTCGGCCCGGTCGGGCCCGCACGTGTAGCAGGTCGGGTACTCGTGGCTGTCCCGGTAGGCGTCGACGTCGAAGTCGGCCGCGGCGGCGACCACCTCGTCGTAGCCGAGCACCGGTGGTGCGTCGTCGGGAATGTCGATCGGCTGCTCGGCCGGGCGGGCGACCGCGATCAGCGTCTCGCCGGCGAACAACCGCACCTCGTCGCCATCGTGCTCGAGGGTCAGCGGCGTTTCCAGCGGCGGGGGCGCGCGCAGTTTGACCTCGACATCGCGGCCCCCCAGGGCGGTCGCGGCGGTACCACACGTGTAGCCGCCGTTGGCCGAGTTCGGCGGACCGCAGTAGCGGCGCGGGATCGACAAGGTGTCCACCAACTGCACGCTCCCACATCCCGGCGGGGTCCAACCAGTGGAACACCGTGCTGAAGCCGCTCCAGGCCAGCACCCAGTACCACCTGCTGCTGCGGGCCACCGACGACAACGGCAACACCGACGAGCGCACGCACAGCTTGGTCCAGGCGTTCGCCGACCAGACCGACGCCGTGATCAAGACACTCCGACCGAACTCTGCGGGGGCTCCTAGTCTCGGGAACGCAGGACGATCGAGCGCAGGAGGGGAACGGCATGGTTTCGAAGTCGATCGACGGCGTGGTCATCGAGCTGGCCGAGGGAGACATCGTCGACCAGCCCGAGTTCGACGCGGTGGTCAACGCCGCCAACGCCGAGCTCATGCCCGGCGGCGGCGTGGCCGGCGCGATCCACCGGGCAGCCGGTCCCGCGCTCGCCGAGGAGTGCCGGCCGTTGGCGCCCATCAGACCCGGGGAGTGCGTGATCACGTCGGCACCCGGACTCCCGAACCGCCACATCCTCCACTGCCTGGGTCCGGTCTACGGCCTCGACACCCCCGAAGCCGAGCTCCTCGCGTCCTGCTACCGCCAGGCGCTCGAGATCGCCGACGGCAACGGCTTGGCGTCAGTGGCGTTCCCGGCCATCTCCACCGGTGCCTTCGGCTACCCGATGCAGCCGGCCGCGGACATCGCCATCACCACGGTCGCGGAGACGGCCTCCCGGCTCGACCACGTGACACGAGTGCGCTTCGTGCTCGTGGGCTCGGGCGCGTTCGACGCCCACCGCGAGGCGCTGGAACGCGTGGACGACTCGGCCGGCTGAGACCGAGGGGCCGAGGGGGACTGCCGTGCGTGTGCTCGGCGGATGGTGCGGCTCGACCAGAAGACGAGCGGACACCGTCGTCCGCTGATCTCGACCCCCGGGCCTCGGGCTAGCCCTCGCCGACGGTGAGCGTGCCCTCCATGCCGGCGTCGAAGTGCCCCTCGATCACGCAGACCACCTGGTAGGTACCGGCGTCCTCGACGGTGAACGACTCGGTCGCCGACTCGCCGGCCGGAATCGCCTCGACCTCGAACAGGACCTTGTCCTCGGCGAACTCGTCCTCGGACTCGATGTCCTCGCCCTGCTTGATCACCGCCCACTCGTGCTCGACGGAGCCGACGTTGGTGAAGTCGATGGTGATCTCCTCGCCTGCGGGCACCGCCCAGGAGTCCGGATCGAACTCGAACTCCGTCGCCTCGGCCTCGATCTCCGTCGAGGTTGCGACATCGTCGTCGTCACCACCACAGGCACCGAGCAGCAGTACCGCGACGCCGACCGCGGCCAAGACACCGTTTTTCCCATGAAGCATGGTCACATCCCTTCCCTTTCGACGCCTGACGCTAGGCATCCCGAGGGGCAGCGGGACAGGGCCGAAGGTCACTTCGCCGGGGTGGTGTGGGGCTCTACGGGCCGGTCAGGCGTCGACCAGGCGGGTGTGGACCCGGAGATCGCTCTCGAGGGTGCGGTGGACGGGGCACTTGCCGGCGATCTCGAGGAGCTTGGCGCGCTGGTCGTCGGTGAGGTCACCGACCAGTTCGATGTCGCGGTCGATGACCTCGACCCGGCACGGCCGGTCCGACTCGTCCCGGCAGTCGTCGGCGTGGGTGCGCTCGTGGCGCAACGTCACCCGCACGTCGTCGAGCGGCAGCTCCTTGCGCCGGGCGTACATGCGGATCGTCATCGACGTGCACGCGCCGAGCCCGGCGAGGAGCAGGTCGTAGGGCGTGGGACCGCGATCGTCGCCGGTGCCCTTGGGTTCGTCGGCGAGCAGGTGATGGTTCCCCGCGTGGACGGTCTGGGTGAAGTCGCCGGTCTCGGCCTCCTCGACCAGGACCTCGCCCTCGGCGTGATCGTGCTCGGGCAGTTCGGGCACGTAGCGACCCGCCCACGCAGCGAGGACGTCGGCGGCCCAGGCCGCGTCGGCGCGATCGGTGAGCAGGTGATCGGCACCGTCGAGGGACACGAAGCTCTTGGGGTGACGCGCCGCCTCGTGGATGGCCCGGGCATGGTCGACGCCGACGAGGTTGTCGACCGGCGAGTGCATGATCATGAGCGCGGCCCGCATCGTCGCCAACGACTCGGTGAGCTTCGACCGATCGATGTCGTCGAGGAAGCCGGCACCCACGGTGAAGGGCCGCCCGGCGAGACGGACCTCGGCTTCACCGTCGCGGCGGATCCGCTCGATGTCGGCGTCGTCGAACACACCGGCGACATGCGCCGGTTCGCTGGGCGCGGCGATGGTGGCCACGGCCGTCACCTCCTCGATCCGGGGCGCAGCGGCCAGGACGGCGGCACCACCGAGGCTGTGGCCCACGAGGAGGCTCGGTGCCTCGTGCCGATCACGCAGGGCATCTGCCGCGGCGACGAGATCCTCCACGTTCGACGTGAACGACGTGTTGGCGAACTCGCCCTCGCTCGAGCCGAGCCCGGTGAAGTCGAAGCGCAGGACCGCGTAGCCCTCGGCGACCAGCCCGGCGCTGATCCGGGACGCGGCCGCGATGTCCTTGCCGCACGTGAAGCAGTGGGCGAACAGCGCGAAGGCGCGGGGTTCGGTGGGTGGCAGATCGAGTCGGCCGCTGAGCTCGCCGCCCTGGGAGCCGGTGAAGGTGAAACGGTTCGGTGTGCTGGCCACACCGGCTGGAACCCCGCGCGCCCGCTGAGGATTCCGGATCCGTGACCCGATCATGGCGAACGGGCCTCGCTCCACCGGTCAGACTCGATCATGCTCGGCTCGGGAACCAGCACGCCCGGGCCGACGTCGAAATCCCCATGCGTCTGCTCACCATCGTCCTGACCTCAGCTGCGCTCGTCCTCGCCGGCTGCGGCGACGACGAACCGGTCGCCGCCAACGGCTCCTCCACGACGAGCCCCTCGTCAACACCGACCGGCATCACCGCCGACCAGGCCGAGCTGGATGCGGCCCAGGACCGGTGGCGAGAGGCCGGCATCGACGACTACGAGCTCGAGTGGTCGGTGCAGTGCTTCTGTCCGCTCACCTCCTACGTCGACACGATCGAGGACGGCGAGGTGGTCGACCATCGGCCCGCCCCGGAGAACGACGGCGTCGAGGATCCCGGCCCGAAGACCATGGAGGACATCTTCGGCGAGGTGCAGGCGGCCATCGACTCGGAGCCCGATTCGCTGTCCGTCGAGTACGACCCCGACACCGGTGCGGTGGACGGGTACTTCGTCGACCCCGACGAACGTGCTGCAGACGAGGAGTACGGGCTGTCGGTCGAAGTGCGGGCCGATCCCGACTCCGGCACGACGAACGGAGCCGGGGTCACGGCCGCCGATCTCACCGACGACCACGCGTGCGGCTACGGCTTCCAGGCCGGTCGGCCCGACCAGACCGCCGGCCTGTTCCTCAGCCGCGGTGAACCGGCAACCTCCGGCACGGTGACGCTGCCGGCAGACGAGTGGACGGTCGAGGTCCGGATCGGCGAGGACCTGTTCGCCAACTGGTGCGACGACGTGATGGAACCCGACGAGCCCGAGCCATCCACCGCGGAGACCTGGACGGTCGTCGCCGGCACCCTCGACGTCACGGTCCCCGACCAGATCCAGGCGGAGGCGACCGTCACCGCCACCGGGCTGGTCGCCGAACGCCCCGACGGCTCGCGGGTCGAGCTCGGCGACATCACGATCACCAACGAGTTCTACGGCACCATCCCCGGTTGACCGGACCGACGGTCCCGGGCTACCGCCCCGGGCCGTCGGAGTGCACCGGCTGGGCCTCGAACACCGGGTTCTCGATGATGCCGACATAGGCGCCGGTCACGTCGCGCACGCTGGTGATCGGACTCGTGGGTGCCTTCGTGCTCACCGCGATGACCAACGTCCTCGCCCTCGTCCTCGGCTGAACCGGCGGAGCGGACGCCGCGACTCGAGCGGTTCCGGTCAGCGTGCCGGTGGGCGCCGGTCGAGCCAGCCGGTCTCCTGTTCGAGCTGGGCGGCAAGGCGGATGAGCAGGTCCTCCCGGCCGTGCGCGGCGACGAGCTGCACGCCGATCGGGAGACCGTCGACCACGGTGGCGGGGATCGCCATCGCCGGCTGACCCGACACGTTGAACGGCGCGCACCAGGCGATGAGGTGGGTGTCGTCGTGGTCGTCGCCGGTCCGCGGTGGCGGCGTGGGGACGACGGGACACACGAGGATGTCGCGGTCCTCCCACCAGCCGAGCAGGCGCCGGGTCCAGGCCTGGGCCAGCTCGCGGGCCTCGAGCAGCGCCGGTCCGGTGACGCTGCGGCCGATCTCGCGCAACAACTGGTTGGTGGGCTCGATCTGGTCGTCGGGCAGCGGGTGGCCGATCTTCCGCGGCCAGTGGTGGTCGATCATCCAGGCCGCACCGGCGGCGTAGTGCGGGAGGGCGAGTGGGCCGAGGTCCTCGTCGAGGGCGGCGGGGTGGTCCTCGGTGACATCGTGGCCGAGGCGGGTGAGCACCTCGGCGATCGAGCGCACGCTCTGGCGGACGTCGGGGTCCACGCCGATGTCGTCGTGCTCGGCGACGAAGCCGATCCGCAGGCGCCCCGGATCGGTGGCGGCATCGGCGGTGTAGGACTCGCTCGCCGGCCACGTCGGGTGCCAATCGCCGATGTGGGGTCGGGACGACACCGCGTCGAGCACCGCGGCGGTGTCGCGCACGGATCGGCTGACCACCAGCTCCTCGGCGAGGCCGCCCATGGCGTCGAAGAAGTCGGGCGCCATGCACGACCGCCCGCGGCTCGGCTTGAGGCCGACCAGCCCGCAGTGCGAAGCCGGGGCGCGGATGGACCCGCCCACGTCGTTGCCGTGGGCGACGGGCACGATGCCGGCGGCCACCGCCGCCGCCGAGCCACCGCTGGAGCCGCCCGGGTTGTGGTCGAGGTTCCACGGGTTGTTCGTCGGCCCGTAGGCGACGGGTTCGCACACCGGTCGCATCCCGAACTCCGGGGTGTTGGTCCGACCGAGCGAGACCAGCCCGGCTTCGCGGAACCGGGTGGCCAGCACCTGGTCGACGTCGGCGGTCCAGCCGATCTCGCGGAGGTGCGCGTTGCCCTCGTGGAACGGGAGGCCGGCCTCGTGGCAGACCAGGTCCTTGGTGAGGAAGGGCACACCCGCGAGCGGCCCCGACCCTGAATCCTGCGCCACGGTGCGCGCCCGGTCGAGGGCGGGGTGGATCACGGCGTTGAGCGCCGGGTTCCGCGCTTCCAGCCGAGCGATGGCGGCCTCGACCAGCTCGGTGGCGGTGACCTCGCCGTCGCGGACCAGGGCCGCCTGATCGGTGGCATCGAGGCGTTCGTAGTCGTCGGTCACTGACCCGACCCTACGGGTTTCGCACCGGAGCGTCCGTGCGACGCGGCGAGCGCGGCATCCACAGTGGGGGCATGGTCGATGCACTGCCCGACGACGTCGAACTGGCCCGCACCACGAAGGTGTTCGACGAGGTGTCGGTCCCGCCCGGGCTGCTCCGCGAGCACCGGATCGCGCCGCACACCTGGGGGCGTCTCGTGGTCCACGGGGGAACGGTGCGGCTCGTGTTCGAGGACGATTCCGGCGAGGCGCTCGACCTCGACCCCGGCGACACCGGCGTCATCGCGCCGGACCGTCCCCACCACGTGGAGCTGGGCGTGGGCGCCCGGTTCGCGGTCGAGTTCCACCGCCACCCGGACTCAGCCTGACCTCCACTCGCACCACCTCGGCGCCGTGGGTGAGACCGACCGGTCAAGAGCAACGACGCTGCTCCGGGACATACGCTGGGGACCGCATGCGCTTGATCGGCAACATCCTGTGGCTGGTGCTGTCCGGGTTCTGGCTGGCGGTCAGCTATGCCGTGGCCGGACTGATCCTGTGCGTGACGATCATCGGGATCCCGTTCGGCATCCAGTCGTTCAAGCTGGCGTCGTACTCGTTCTGGCCGTTCGGGCGCGTGGTGATCGAGGACCCGAAGAGCGGCGCGGGCGGGTGCATCGGCAACGTTCTCTGGGTGGTGCTCGCCGGCTGGTGGCTGGCGCTCGGCCACCTGTTCACCGGGTTCCTGCTGTGCCTCACGATCATCGGCATCCCGCTCGGGATCGCCAACTTCAAGCTCGTGATGCTGTCGCTGGTGCCGTTCGGCAAGGACATCGTGAGCGCCGACCGGGTGGCCGAGCGCGACGTCTGGATGCGCGGGCCCGAACCCATCCGCTGACGACGCGCGAGGATCAGGTCATGCGACACCGCACCCTCGGCACCACCGGCGTCACCGTCTCCAACCTGTGCCTCGGCGCCATGATGTTCGGCGCCTGGGGCAACCGCGACCACGACGACAGCGTGGCCATCATCCACACGGCGCTCGACGCCGGCATCAACTTCATCGACACCGCCGACGTGTACTCGTCCGGCGAATCGGAGGAGATCGTCGGCACGGCCATCGCCGGCCGGCGCGACGAGGTGGTGCTGGCCACCAAGTTCCACGCCCCGATGAGCGACGACCCCAACGCCCGAGGCAACTCGCGCCGGTGGATCGTCCGCGAGGTCGAGGACAGCCTCCGCCGGCTCGGCACCGACCATCTCGACCTCTACCAGGTGCACCGACCCGACCCGTCGACCGACATCGACGACACCCTCTCGGCGCTGTCCGACCTCGTGCACCAGGGCAAGGTCCGCTACCTCGGGTCGTCGACGTTCCCGGCCGACGAGATCGTCGCGGCCCAGTGGGTGGCCGAGAGGCGGGGCCACGAGCGGTTCCGGTGCGAGCAGCCGCCGTACTCGATCTTCGTGCGCGGCATCGAGGACCGGGTCCTGCCGGCGTGCGAGCGCTACGGCATGGGTGTGATCCCGTGGAGCCCGCTCAACGGTGGCTTCCTCACCGGGCGCTACCGGCCCGACCAGGAGGCACCCAACACGGGCCGGGCCGCCCGCCAACCCCAACGCTTCGACCCCGAGCGGCCGGGCGTGGCCGCCAAGCTCGAGCTCGTGCCGCGACTGGAGCAGGTGGCGTCCGACGCGGGCATCCCCCTCACCCACCTGGCGCTGGCGTTCACGCTCAGCCACCCGGCGGTGACCTCGGCCATCATCGGGCCGCGGACCATGGACCAGCTCACCAGCCTCCTCGACGCTTCCGACGTGGTCCTCGACGACGACGTGCTCGACCGGATCGACGAGATCGTCCCGCCGGGCACCAACGTCAACGCCGGCGACACCGGCTGGGAGTCGCCGTCGCTCACCCAGGCCTGGCGCCGGCGCCGACCGATGGGCGCCCGGTAGCGCGGGGAGCGAGCCGGCGCCCGCGCGTTCTTGTCACCGCGGCGGAGTAGACCCGGATCCATGGGGAAGAACAACCGACAACGACGAGCCCACAAGCAACGCAAGCGCGCCGATCAGCAGCGCGCGCGGCAACACAGCACCGCAGCGGCGCCCCGCGAACGACGAACGTGGCATGACCACGACGCGGGCGCCGAGGATCCCGCCAGCCTGTTCCTGGCCGCGGCCGACGCCTACCAACATCGTCGTGACCACGACGTGGCCGAGCTCGTCGATCGACTGACCTCGCTTCCCCACGAGGTCACCTCGGTCGAGGTGCAACGCCGTCTCGTCGAGCTCGTCACCTGGATGTGGGGGCGGGGCTGGCAGCCGGCCGTGCTCCACCGCACCGTTTCTCGTCAGGCGCACGCCGACGACGCCAGCCGGTTGCGGGACGTGCTCGCGGACGAGGCCGCGGGGTACGAAGCGCTCGGCCGGGAGGTGGCGCCCGATTGGATGGCCCAGCTCGATGGTCTCGGCATCACGCCGTCCGCTCGTAGGGACCTGCGCGACGTCGGCGACGACTGGCGGGCGACCATCGCGTCGGCGGTGCGGCTCGTGTCCTTGCTCCGGACCCTGCCCGATCTGCCCGTGCTCACCCCGCCGCCGTCGCAGTGGCAGTCGGGCGTGCGCACCACCACGGCGTCGAGCCTGCCGCCCGGTCTGCTCGAGAAGGTGCGGGCGCTGCTGGCCAAGGCCGAGTCGACGTCCTACGACGCCGAGGCCGACGCGTTCACGGCCAAGGCCCAGGAGCTCATGGCCCGCCACCGGATCGACCGGGCCGTGCTCGACGACGCCCAACGTTGCGACGACGACCAGCCGGTGGGGCGTCGGGTGTTCGTCGACGACCCCTACGCCGAGGCCAAGGCCATGCTGCTCACCGAAGTCGCCGACGCCAACGGCGGCAGCGCCATCTACTCCAAGGGGTTCGGGTTCTGCACGGTCTTCGCCCACACCGACGAGCTCGACCTCATCGACGACCTGTTCACCTCGCTCCTGGTCCAGGCGACCGCCGCGCTGCGACGCGAGGGATCCAAGACCGACCCGTACGGGCGCAGCCGGACCACGAAGTTCCGTCGGTCGTTCCTGCTGTCGTTCGGCGCCCGCATCGGTGAACGCCTGCGCGAGGCGGTCGACGCCACGGTGGCCGAGGCCGAGGCCGAGACCGGCCGGTCGCTGGTCCCGGTGCTGGCCGACCGGGCCGACGAGTCGCGGGCCGCGGCCGAGGAGGCCTTCCCCGAGGTCCGGACCTTCCATCGCCAGGTCACCGACCGCGAGGGCTGGATCGCCGGCCGGGTGTTCGGCGACCAGGCCGACATCGGATCCGGCGCGTCGCTGGGCGAACGCGCCTCCTGAGCCGAACCGGCCACCGAGCGCCCAGCCCTACACTCGGCCCGGCTCCCCGGGTACGCCTCGGTCGCCCGCCACCTCCCGCCGCACTGCGAGCTGATCAACCATGAGCACCACGGATCTCGACGAGCGCATCGCGTTCGCGTTCCCGACCGTCGACGTCGCCGCCAGCGGCCTCGACCCACTCCAGTCCGACGAGCGGTTCGAGCTGGTCCAGCGGGAGCTGGGCGGTCTCGGCCAGGCGGTGGCCGCCGAGCCCGACAACCAGGCGCAGGCCGCGGCGGCCCAGATCCTGCTCGGGCTGCGCGACGCGCTGTCCGGGATGATCGTCCACGACGAGGCTGACGTGTGGTCCACCGTCGTGCGCCTGCGCGACGAGGGCTTCGACGACGAGCGCATCCACAGGATGCTGCTCGGCACCGCCGTCGACCACCTCATGCCCCAGATGGCCGACCCCGACCGCGACCCGGAGCAGGACTTCGACGCCGAGTCGTTCGTACAGGCGCTCGCCGAGTTGCCCGACGACCCGCACGACCTCGACGACGACTGGGAGGACGGTCCGCTCGACGATCTCGAGTGGCAGGTCGACGAGTGGCTCGACAGCGAGCAGCCCGACCACGACCTCGAGGACGACATCGCCTCGACCCTGCGCGGCGAGCTCCACGACGAGCTCATGGCCGCCGTCGGCGACGACTTCACCACGGTCGAGGCGCTGGTCGACGAGTTCGCGCCCCGCCTGCCGTTGCGCCGCGACGCCGCCCAGGCCGCGCTCGGCATGTACCTCGAGTGGTACTGCCACGGCGTGTTCGTCTCGCCCGAAGGTCAGGTGGCCACCGACGCCACGCTGGTCGAGGGGATCCGGTTCCGACACGTGCTCACCGAGGCCGAGGCCGCCACCGAGCGGCTCGCGGAGGACCTCGACATCGAGATCCTCTTCGACGGACCCGACCCGGGGTCCGTGGAAGAGGGGCCCCTGCGTGTGACCATCCGCGAGGCGGTCGACGGCGGGGAATCCACCGGACGCCACGTCGTTCCGGTCATCGAGGGGCCCGAGGGTTGGCTGGGCGGCGCGTCGGCCGGCGACGAGATCGCGGTCACCCGGCGGGGTGCGCGCATCGAGATCGAGGACGTCAGCGACCAGCCGGGCGACCCGACTGCCGCGGTCGACGCACTGTCACGGCTGCTCGACGAGTACGGCCGCCACGCCCCCATCGACATCTACCGGCTCTTCCGGCTGGCAGCGGTCAGCGCGGGTGGTCTCGGCACCGACCTCGGACGGCCGCTCACCGATCTGCTCGCCGAGGCGGGCTGGTCGACCCGCGACGAGGAGGTCGCTCCCGAGGGCTTCGACTGGGACGCGCACCGCGACGAGCAACGCCGGCGCGGACGCGAGGCCGTGATGGCTCGAGCCGGGGTCGAGGGGCCGGAGATGGTCCGCCCGATCGAAGACCTCGTCACCGAGCTGTTCGGCGAGGGGTCGTGGCACGAGCCGTCAGCCCATGCCCGGCCCGTGGCCGACGACCGGGTGCGGCGGGTGGCCGGCCTGCTCGCCGAGCCCGGTGTGGCCCAGTCGGTGTTCACCCTCGGCGTCAGCGTCCAGCCCGAGGTCGACCAGCTCGAGTCGGTGCTCGAGGTGGCCCGGTCGCTCGTGGATCGTGTCGGCGCGGGTGGCCTGGCTCCCGGCCCGGCGCGGCTCGCGCTGCTGGCGGCGTCCGCTCTCGACCGGATCGACCTGCTCCCCGATCTCGTCAAGGCGGCCGATCTCCACGACGTCGCCGACCCCGGGTTGTGCACGATCGTCGGCGACCTCGAGCTCGACCGCGGCAACCTCGAGGCTGCCCACCGCGCCTTTGTCCGGGGCGACGTCCACCTGTCCGACATGCTGCTGCGACTGCTCATCCGGCAGGGCCGTGCCTTCGACGCCGGGCGCAACGACCCGTGCCCGTGCGGGAGCGGCCGCAAGTTCAAGCGCTGCCACGCCAGCCCCGCCGGCCCCCCGGTCGACGATGTGACCCGAGCCCGGTTGCTGATCGCCCGGCTCGAACGTCACGACCGCCGGCGCCAGGAGTTCGCCGCCTATCGGTGGCACCGGCTGGCCGGGCTGGTGGTCGACGAGGAGTGGCTGACCGACGACGCCAGCATGTTCATGCCGCTGCTCGAGACGCTGGCGTGGTTCGAGGGTGGTGGCCTGGCCGACTACCTCGAGTCGCGCGGCGCCTTGCTGCCCGAGGACGACCGCGCCGTCGCCGAATCGTGGCTCGACGCACCGATCTCTGTGGGGACGATGGCCGACGGTGGGGTCGAGCTCACCGACGGCCGGGTCGTGTCCGCCCGCGTCGACCTGGGCGGTTTCGGTGTCGCTCCGTTCCCGGGTTCGGCCACGTTCGGGCGACTCCTCCCCGTCGGCGGCGAGCTGACCCTCGCCCGCTGTGCCTGGCCCCAGACCGAGGTGGCCGAGACCGAGTCGCTGCTGCGCGAGGCCGGCGACGATCCCGACGCGATCGCCACCGCCATCGGCCGGACACGCCAGCCCGGCTCCTGACAAGACGCCCTCGCGTCGCTGATCTGCGACCGGCCGTCAGGCCCGGGGGAAGACCAGCAACGGCGACGACTGCGAGCTGGTGGCCAGCAGCGTGCCGTCCATCGACCACAGATGCGCGTGGCCGTGGCCGTAGCCGTCGTGGGCGGTGCTGCCCTCGATGTCGAGCAGCACCCACTCGGTCTCGACGAGGTGTCCCACGCGCAGGGTGTTGTCGAGGCTGGTTCCCGCGCCGTACTCGCCGGTGGCGTGGGCGACGGCCAGGGGCACCATGTCGCCGAGGAAGGCGAGGGACGCCGCGGTGTTGTGGGTCTCGCCGTCGAGGCGCGCCCAGATGGCCACGTGGCCGGGCGGCTCGCCACCCGTGGCGGGATCAGGCGGGTAGTCCACACGGCGGAACTCGCTGATGAGGTGATACCCGAACTCGGCCGCCTCGAGGTGGTGCTCACGCATGACCCCCTGCTCGGGCGGCGGCACCGTGGGCATCGTCGCTCCGGTACCGGTCAGCTCGCCGGTGGGGCCGGTGCGCGGTCGGGCGGTGGCACCGAGCGCGGTGTAGAGCAGCTCGCGGTCACGGGTCGCGGTGAGGCGGACCTGGCACACGTTGCGCCCCTCGGCCAGGATCTCGACCCGCTGTTCGATGCGGCTGCCGATCGGCGCCTGGCCGATGAACTGGGTGGTGCCCCACAGCGCCGGCCGGACCGTGGCCGTCTCGAACGCCTCGAGCGACGCGGCCAGCGCCGACCCGCCGTAGAGCGCGCCGTCGAGCCGGGCCAGGTGCGGGACCAGCTCGAAGACGGTGTGGCACGGGTCGTCGTCGACCACCTCGAGACCGAGGAACTCGTCCGCTCGCATCCGGGGAGTCTGGCCAACCCGCAGGCCACGCCCCCAACCCGGAGGCAGTGCCTGTCGATGCCGGCCCGACGACGATGCGTTCTTGTCGGTACCGTTGCGTACCGTTGTCGGTGACTTCCCCCGATGTCTGACCGGCGCCTGCTGCGCGCCCTTCGGAGGAACGATGGAACCCACCCCCGATCACCCCGCGACCCTCGACGTCGGCACCCTGAGCGACGCGCTCGCGATCGGCCTCGACCTCGTCGACCTGTTCGGCGCCGACACCGACTTCTGCGCCGTGTGGCTCGGCGACGACGGTGTGCGGCGCGACCTCGTGATCTGTACCGACGACCGGGGCCGCGACGTCAGCCGGTTGATCCGCTACGCCTGCATCGGCATCGGCATGCTCGACGCCTCGCAGGTCGTGCTGTGGCGCACCGCCGCCGACCTCACCGACGCACCCCGGCTCGCCGGCGACTACTTCGTCCACTCGGCCGACGTCGAGGCGGCCGGGGCGACGTTGGTCGACGAGATCGTGCTGGGCGGCGACGAGCTGCGGTCACTGGCCGTCACCACCTTCACCGACGCGCCCGGCTGGGACGACGTCAGCGACCGCATCGCCGATCTCGGCGGCGAGGAAACGTCAGTGAAGTGGCATTGACTCACCCGCTCTGACCCTCCTACCATTTCGATGCCTTTCGTCGAACCGGGGTGTGTCATGGCGTGGTCCCGAATCGGTGCGTGTCTGCTGGCTGCCATCACGGTGGTGGGCGCGTGCAGCGGCAACGACGACGACGCCTCGCCGGTGACGGTCGACCCCGACTCGACCACCACCAGCGAGACGACCACGACCACCGAGTCGACCACCACCACCGAGAACCCCGAAGCCGCGGTCGAGCAAGCCTTCTACGCCCAGTGGGACGCCTTCGTCGAGATCCTCGAGGACCCCGACCCCGCCAACCCGCTCATCGAGGAGCACTTCACGGGTCAGGCGCCGAGAGTCGCTGCTGGACACGATCAGTGAGTCACGCTCGGTGGACGAGGAATCGAGCGAGGCCAGGCGACCCGCCGATCGCTGCCGACTCGACCATCGATCATCGAGACCGCATCGAGAGTCGCCAGACTTCTGCGGTCGTGTTGCACGTACCAGACGGACTCGTCGTGTTCGATCTGCAGACCGGTGATGATCGTCAACGACGAAGTCAGTCGAGATCGACCAGCGAGAACGACGCTTCGAACTCGTCGACGACGTCGTGGAAGGCATGTGCCAGCTCCACGCGACCTATCGAGACCCGAGGAGCCATCGTGCGACGACGTTGCGCTTAGCGCTAGCCGCAGTCTTGCTCTCGATCGCAGGCGCTCGCTGACGCGGTGCCTCAGCGTCGGGCAGCCGCGACTACAAGCGACCCGAGCAGGACTCCGATGGGAACGTGGTGCTGACGGTGGGGAGGGACGGGTCGGTGAGCCAGCCCGCGCCGAAGGGCGGGACGCTCGACTGCACCCTGTACCAGCACGCACCGTCGCTGGACGGGGTCGAGAATCCGCCGTTGGCCTCGGCCGACCTCCAGGAGGACTACTACTACTGGCTCACCTGCACCGACGCGTCCGGCGAACAGGTCGTGGCCCGGTTCTTCCAGTACGAGCCCGGCGTGAACGTGATCGACCCGGCCGAGCTCGCCCGCCGGGCCCGCGACCAACTCGACATCCGCTACCCCGAGCCCCGCACCAGCCCCGCGTTCACCATCGACCAGATCGTGGGCATCGACACCTGGCTGTGGATCGACCCCGCCGCCTGGGAGCCGATCTCGGCCACGGCCAGCATCCCCGGCCTCGCCGTCTCGGCCACGGCCACGCCCCACCACGTCACCTGGGATCTGGGTGACGGCACCACCGTCACCTGCCACGGGCCCGGCACCCCCTACGACGACAGCCGACCGCCGTCGGAGCAGTCGACCGACTGCAGCCACCTGTACCAGGACGCCGGCGCCCACACCGCCAGCGCCACCATCACCTGGACCGTCGAGTGGTCGGCCACCGACGGCACCGGCGGTCCCCTCGCCGACGCCAACCGCACCACCGAGTTCCCCATGACCGTGGTCGAGCGCCAAGCCGTCGGCACCTGATCCCGAGCGCGACCGGGCGCAGCACCCTTCACCACCGACGGCCCACACGCCCGAACCCCCACGCCACCCCACCGGGCGCAGCACCCTTCACCACCGAAGGCTCACACGCCCGGTTCCAGCGGTGGAGCCGCAGGCCGGCTCCGTCAGAGCTCGACGGGCAGGTGCTTGATGCCCCCGATGAAGTTGGAGCGGAGGTGGTCGGGCGGGCCGACCCGGCTCACGCCCGGCGCCCGCTTGGCCAGCTCCTCGAACAGCAGCCGGATCTCGAGCCGGGCGAGCTGGGCACCGAGGCAGAAGTGGGGTCCGCCACCGCCGAAGGCGATGTGGGGGTTGGGCGTGCGGGCGATGTCGAAGACGTAGGGATCGTCGAAGACATCCTCGTCGCGGTTGGCCGAGATGTACCAGAGGCTGATCTTGTCGCCCTCGTGGATGGTCTGGTCGCGCACCTCGAAGTCCTGCATCGCGGTGCGCCGGAAGTACATGACCGGCGACGCCCAGCGCAGGATCTCCTCGGTGGCCGTCTCGATACGCCCCTCCGGGTCGTCGACCAGCGCCTGCCACTGGTCGGGATGGTCGAGGAACGCGTTCATGCCATGGCTGATGGCGTTGCGCGTGGTCTCGTTTCCCGCCACCGACAGCAGCAGGAAGAACAGGTTGAAGTCCATCGCGGTGAGCTGCTCGCCGTCGATGTCGGCCTCGAGGAGCTTGGTGATGATGTCGTCGTGGGGATCGTCGCGGCGGGCGTCGGCGAGCTGCTGCGCGTACATGAACATCTCGACCTGGGCTTCCTGGATCTTCTCCTCGCCCGAGTAGTACTCGGGGTCGTCGGAGCCGACGAAGCGGTTGGACCACTCGAAGATCTTGTGCCGGTCCTCGTGGGGCACGCCGATGAGCTCGGCGATCACCTCCAGGGGCAGCTCGGCGGCGATGTCGACCACGAAGTCGGCCTCGCCCTTCTGGATCGCCCGCTCGACGATGGCGACGGTCAGCTCCCGTAGATGCGGTTCGAGCAGGCGCATCATGCGGGGCGTGAACCCGCGGTTGACCAGCTTGCGGTGCCGCGTGTGGTCGGGCGGGTCCATCATCAACATGAGCTTGGCGTCGCCCTGGTTCTTCTCGAAGTCCGACAGCTCGCGTTCCTCGAGGTCGAGGACTCCGCCGTTGTCGGAGTCGGAGCTGAAGGTCTTGGCATCGCGGTTGCAGGTGACGATGTCGTCGTACTTGGTGATGACCCAGAAGCCGGGGCCCTCGGGTTCGGGGTGCTTGTACACCGGCTCGTTGGCGCGCAACCACGCGAACCACTCGTGCGGGATGCCCTGGGTGAAGCGATCGCGGTCGAGCAGGTCGATGTCGTCGCGGGTGACGCCGGTGGTGTCCATGCCCGCGATTCTGACGCACCGTCAGATCTGGTGCACTCCCGCCCGCTCGGCCAGCTCGTCGACCGCCTCGCACAGCGCCCGGGACAGGTCGTGGTCGGGCATCCGGGACCGGATGCCGTCGGCCAGCGAGCGGTAGTACCAGACGTGGTCGGCCGCGTCCTCGGTGGTGAAGCGAGCCCACAGGTCGTCGCCGAGATCGTCGAGATCGTCGACGATCGACCGGACATTGTGGAGCTTGTCGGCCGCGGCGACCACCAGCGAGACCGACGACTTCGTGGGCAGCGCTTCGACGTAGGCCTGCTTGCGCTCCCGCCACGGGGCCTTGGTCTCGCCGGCGTCGGTGTCGGCGACGCTGTCGGACAGGTCGGCCACGACGGTGGCGACGTCGTCGCCGAACTCGGCGCGGACGTCGTCGAGCCGTGCCAGGCCACCGTGGTCCTCGACCACGTCGTGAAGGTAGGCGGCAGCCACCTGCACCGGCGTGCCACCCGCATCCTGGACGATCTGGGCCACCGGCTCGAGGTGCCCGTCGAAGTAGGACACCCCGCTGCCCTTGCGGGTGTCACCGAGGTGCGCGGCCCGCGCGTAGGCACGAGCCCGACCAACCAGATCCGCGGAGCGCGCAGCAGCCATCGTGAAGATGATAGGGAGTGGCCGCTCTCGGTCGCACCGACCGACGGCGAGAACCCCGGAGGAACCCTGATGTCGTCCACCCCACCCGGCCAGACCCCGGCGGGCTGGTACCCCGACCCGAACCAACCGGGCATGCTCCGCTACTGGGACGGCTCGGCCTGGACCGAGCACACCAACCAGCAGTCCCAGGTGGCCAACCCCGGCTACCAGACCTACGCGCCCGGGATGACCGGCAAGCCCACCAACCACCTGGTGCCGGCCATCCTCACCACGATCTTCTGCTGTCTTCCGTTCGGGATCGTCTCGATCGTCAAGGCCTCGCAGGTCAACAACCTGTGGGACACCGGCCAGTACGTCGCAGCTCGCAAGGCCTCCGAGGACGCCAAGAAGTGGTGGCTGGTCTCCCTGGGGGTGAGCCTCGTGCTCTTCGTCGGCTACTTCGTGTTGGTGATCGCGCTGGGTATCGGCACCGCCTCCACGAGCTCGAACTTCTGAGCCCGCGATGACCGCCGCCGTTTACGACCTCTCACACCGCGACCTTCGCGGACCAGCCGCGGCCGGTGTGGCGGCGACGGTGTACCTCGGCGCGGTGGCGGTCACCGACCCGTTCTCGGCCATGACAGTTCGCGGCGTGGCCATCGAGTGCCCGATCCACGCGGCCACCGGCGGCTTCTGTCCCGGGTGTGGGTCGACGCGGGCGGTGCACGAACTGCTCCACGGCGACCTGGTCGGCAGCCTCGTCTGCCATCCGCTCGTGCTCCCGCTCGTCGGGCTGCTCGCCTACCTGTGGGTGTCGTGGATCGCCCGCCGGCGCGGCCGCGACCCGTGGTGGGCCCGGACCCCCACCGAACTGCCGGCCGCGGTGCCGATGCTGCTGGTGGTGGGCTTCGTGGCGCTCACCGTCGTGCGCAACGTGCCGGGGTTCGAGTGGCTGCCGCCACCCGACGTCGCGCCCTGACGACCGGGCGTCGGGTCGAACACCGACGGGTGATGACACGCCCGGAACAGACCGGGTGCACCATCGCACCCCCACGTGCCGCCACACGCCCAGCGCGGGTCGGGTGCCGGACCGGTCAGCTGCTGAGCATCCCGGCGCCGCCCTCCCGGGCGCGAGCCAAACGCTCGGGGAACGTCACTTCGTAGGCCTCGTCGGGCGCGGCCCGCACCTGCTCGTCGAGCACGTGGGCGTCGTCGCCCACGAGGATCCGCCAACGGCCCGCCCGGACGCCGTCGAGGATGATCGCCGCAGCCTCGTCGGCCGAGGTCGGCGCGTTGTCGCGGAACAGCTCGCCCCGCAGCTGCCAGAACCCCCGCAGCTGGTCGTCGGTGGCATCGGACAGGTCCATGCCGCGGGCGGCGGCGGTGCGGCGCATCTGGTCGAAGTCGTCCTCGTCGAGATCGTCGGCGGTGTGACCGAGGATCTCGGTGGAGTTGATGACGATCGACGTGCCGACGTGACCGGGCATCACCACCGACACCCCCACGTGGGGCGCGTTGACGCGGAAGTCGTTGATGAGCGCCTCGGTGAAGCCCTTCACCGCGAACTTCGCCGCCGAGTACGCGGTGTGGGGCATGCCCGGCCCGATCGAAGCGAAGAACCCGTTGACGCTGCTGACGTTCACGAGGTGCCCTTCTTCGGCGGCCACCAGCATCGGCACGAAGGTCCGGCAGCCGTTGTAGACGCCGTGCCACACGACGTCGAACGTGCGGTCCCAGTCGGCGCGGTCGCCGGCCACGAAGCTGCCGCCGCCGCCGATGCCGGCGTTGTTGAACACGAGGTTGACGTGGTCCGTGCCGTGTTCGGCACGGACGTGGTCGCCGAAGCTGGCCATGGCGTCCTCGTCGGCGACATCGGCCACGAACGTGGTCACGCGCGTGCCATCGGGCGCACCCTCCAGCGCGAGCTCGCGCGACTCGGCCATGGCATCTGCCGACAGATCGCACATCGACACGTGGGCGCCGGTGGCGGCCAACTGCCCCACCAGCGCCCGGCCGATGCCGGTGCCGCCACCGGTGACGACGGCGATGCGCCCTTCCAACTGCTCCATCGGCACGAAACCCCCGTGATCTCGGTACAGCCGGTCTCTTGACTGCGCGGTCAAGGACGGTAGCAGTCCGCTGTCCGCCCATCCCGCCCGGTACGGTTGTGCCCCGATGACCGACGTCGACCGCCGAGCGACGGTGGTCCTCCCGGAATCACGGACGTCGGGGAAGGACCAGCACCACAGCCACGACCCCGGGGCTGACACCGGCCGCGGTCCGGGTCGATGGGGCGACCGCGTGCCGTCGCCCACCCGCCTCGCGCTGCTGTGCGGGCTGCTGTACCTACCCTTCATCGGGCTCGGCTACGGCACCGACATCGACATCACCAACATCCTCCGCAGCGGCGAGTCGATCCTCGCCGGCGACTACCGGTACTCCCGCCCGCCCGGCGCGTTCCCCTACGAGCTGCTCGTCGGTGGACTCGACCGCATCGGCGGGCCGGCGCTCGTCAACCTGGCGTCGGCGGCCGCCGCGATCGCCGGCCTCGTCTCCCTCGCCCGCATCGTCGAACGCAACCACGGGGCCCGCGCCGGGCGCATCGCCGTCATCGTCGTGGCCACCCAACCGTGGTTCTGGGTGGCCGCCACCTCGCTCGGCGACTACCTGTTCGCACTCGCCCTGCTGCTGGTGGGCATCGACGCCGCCCAACGCGACGCCAGGATCGCCGCCGGCCTCGCGTTCGGCCTCGCCGTGGGCTTCCGCTCGACCACGTGTCTGCTGGTCGCCGCCTACCTGCTGGCCGAGGTCACCGGACGCTCGGTCCGCCACCCCGACGGCACCGGCGACCGCAAGTGGCGCGACGCATTCGTGACCGGCGTCGGTGCCGCGGTCGTGGGAGCGGCCATGTTCGTGCCCCCGTGGCTGTCGGTCGGCCAGACCACGCAGTTCCTCGACAACCAACTCCGCACCGGTGACGTGCTCGTCATGCTGGCCCGGTGGGGTGTCAAGAACGCGGCCTTCTTCGGGGTGATCGCCATCGTCCTGCTCCTGGTCCGGGCCCCCGTGCTGTTCGCCGGGCTCGACCGGTTCCGCTCCCTCGTCATGGTCCGCTTCGCCGTGTTCGGTGGGCTCGTGACCGAGCTGCTGTTCCTGCGATTCCCGTGGAAGCCCGTGCACCTGCTGCCGATGGCGGTGTGCGTGGCGATCCTCCTCGCCGTCAGCCCCCGCACCTCCAACCGGCTCGTCGCCGGCGTGGTCGCGTCGCAGTTGGCGCTGGCCGTGGTGTCGGTGAGCATCGCCGAGCCCGACGTGGCCGATGCCGCGACCGACGGCCAGTTCGCACCGGGCCTGACACGTGGCGTGGTCGTCAACGACATCGACTGCCGGCTCGACCCGCCCTTCGCGGGCGACTGGCCCGACCTGTCGACCCCCGAGGCCGACTTCGCCGCCGTCGACCTCTTCGCGTGCCAGGCCCGGTCGTGGCGGGCCGGCGAGGGCCCGTCGCCTCTCCCCGACGACAGCTAGAACCGACACTCGGGCACGAACCCCCCGAATCCCCCGAAAACCACATATATCCATCAGAAGGCGCACCCGCTTCGACCTTTTCGGCGCCGTTCCGTAGCGTGACCTGGATGGATGCTGGGAGGGCACGGGTCGAGCGGGCCCGCCGAACGCTGGCGACGGCGGCCACGCTCGTCGCGGTGGTGTCGGTGACGTCGGTGCTGTCGGCCGGCGCCGCCGCCGGCCAGGAGGGCGACGGCGACCCGGGCAACACCTCGACGACCACGCCCGAGTCGACCACCTCCACCGCCCCACCGACCACCGTGCTCCTCGACGACGGCGACATCGGCGTCGTCCCGCCGGGCGCCGACGACGGCACCGGCGACGCCGGGGGATCGGCCACGACCGAGACCACCGATCCGTCCGAGCCCGGCTCGACCCCTGACGGTGAGACGCCCGAGGTCGACGAGGAGCTGCCGGTCGTCATCCTCCCCGACCCCACCCCGGGGCTGAACGCCGCGCTCGCCGACATCGACGTGTCGCGGGCTCGGGACGCGCTGGCCGCCGGGGCCGAGAAGCGACACGAAGCCGAGGCGGCCCTGGACGAAGCGTTCGCCGCGCGTCGTGACGCCGTGGCAGCCCGCCGTGCCGCCGGCGATCGGTTGCTGGCCACCAAGGACGTGCTCGACCAGTTCGTCGTCCGGATGGTGATCCACGGCGACACCACCTCGCTCGAGCCACTGTTCGGCGAGGCCGACCTCGACGAGCTCCGCGACCTGGAGCTCAGCGACGCCGCGGCCGCCAAGGTGGAGGACGACTTCGCCGCGGCTCGTGCCGACTACCGGGCCGCTGCCCTCGCCGAGGAGGACGCGACCGCCGCCCTCGCCGGAGCCCGATCTCAGCACCGGTTCGCCCACGCCGTGTACCTCGGCCTCCGGACCGCGCTCGACGAAGCCGTCGCCGATGCACGCGAGGCCCGCCGCCAGCACGGCCCCGACATCCTCGGGCCGGCCGTGCTCGACCAGGAGGACCTCGTCGCCTGGTACCGCACCTACTACCGAGCCGACCCACCCGTCGGATCGATCGAGGAGATCATCGCCGCGTACCTGCGGGTCGGCGAGGAGGAGGGCGTCAAGGGCGACCTCGCGTTCGCCCAGGCCATCCTCGAGACCGGCGGGTTCCGGTCGGGCCACGCCAGCAAGTGGAACTTCGCAGGCATCGGCGCCTACGACCACTGCTCACCCACTTGCTCGTTCGGCTTCCCCAGCCTCGAGGAGGGCGTCCGGGCCCACGTCCACCTGCTGCGGGCCTACGCCGACCCGGGCCTGAGCACCGGCCAGCTCGCCGCTCCGCCCAACCGGCACGTGGCGCCCGAGGGCGTCGGCGTGCGGGGCTGCTGCCAGCGCTGGACCCAGCTCACCGGCGTGTGGGCCACCGATCCCAACTACGACCGCAAGGTCCTCGGCATCTACCGGCTCATGGTCGAGACCGCCCGCGCCCGCGACCGCACCCAGGTCTGAATCGTTCGTCGGCTGTGAGGCTTGCCGGCGCGGGCCTCCTCACTTCGAGAGTTGTTCGCTGGCGCTCACAACGTCTCCTGGCGGCACCTCCCATTCCGCCGCCTGTCTTGAGTCGTTCCAGCGTTGGTCGGCAAGACCCCACGACGTCTCCTCGTGTGACCACGTCCCTGTCGGCTGGCTCGCCGGGTGGGTTGAGGCGGTCGGTGGCCGTCGCCGTACGGCGAACATGACGAGAAAATGAGACCTACGGTGGCCCGGATGTCCGGACCTGCCACCACCGCGGTCGCCGTCGACGACCTCACCGTCCGCTACGGCGACCTCACCGCCGTGGACGGGATCAGCTTCACGTCCTCGGCCGGCGAGGTGCTGGCGCTGCTCGGCCCGAACGGTGCGGGCAAGACGTCGACCGTCGAGGTGCTCGAGGGCTACCGCCACGCCGCCGGAGGCCGGGTGTCGGTGCTCGGCCACGACCCCGAGCGGGAGCGGTCCGCGGTCGTGGGGCGGATCGGGGTGATGCTCCAGGACGGCGGCGTCTACCCAGCCATCCGGCCGCCCGAGATGCTGCGCCTGCTGGCCGCCATGTACGCCCACCCGGCCGACCCCGACGGGCTGCTCGAGCGCGTCGGCCTCGCCGACCGCGCCGGATCGACGTGGCGCCAGCTCAGCGGGGGCGAACAGCAACGGCTGTCGCTGGCCATGGCCCTGGTCGGTCGGCCCGAGGTGGCGTTCCTCGACGAACCGACCGCCGGCGTCGACGTGCGCGGCCGCCAGGTGATCCGCTCGATCGTGCGCGAGCTCGCCGACGACGGCGTCGCCGTGGTCCTGTGCACCCACGAGCTCGACGAGGCCGAGAAGGTCGCCGACCGCGTGGTGATCATCGACCGGGGCCGGGTGGTGGGCGCGGGCACGCTGGCCGAGCTGCGATCCCAGACCTCGGGCGAGGTGCGGTTCTCGGCCGACCCCGGCCTCGACCTGCGGGCCCTCGGCGTGCACGTGGGTGCCACGGTGACCGAGGTGGGTGCCGGCGAGTACCTCATCGAGGGCGCCCACGACCCCCAGCTCGCGGCCAAGCTCACCGCCTGGCTGGCCGAGCGGGGCGCGACCCTCGGCGACCTGCGGGCCGGGCGCCAACGGCTCGAGGACGTGTTCCTCGAACTGACCCGCGGCGACGAACCGGTGGACGGTCGATGAGCGCGCTCCTCGCCCAGTTCCGTGTCGAGTGCACGCTGACGCTGCGCAACAAGGAGTCGCTGCTGCTGACGCTCGGCATCCCCGTGGGGCTGCTGGTGTTCTTCTCCCTCGTGGACGTGCTGCCGATCGACGCGGCCGACCCCGTCGACGTGCTGGCCCCCGGGGTGCTCGCCCTCGCGATCATGTCGATGTCGATGACCGGGCTCGCCATCGCCACCGGCTTCGAGCGTAGCTACGGCGTGCTCAAGCGACTGGGCACCACGCCCCTCGGCCGACCCCGGCTGCTGGCGGCCAAGATCGCCGGGGTCGTGGCCATCGAGGTGATCCAGGCAGCCGTGCTCGTGCCGGTGGCGATCCTGCTCGGGTGGCGGCCGTCGCTGTCGTTGCTGCCGCTGGTCGGCGCCGTGGTGCTCGGGACCACCGCGTTCGCCGGGCTCGGGCTGTGGATGGCGGGCACCCTGCGGGCCGAGATCACCCTCGCCCTCGCCAACGGCCTGTACCTGGTGTTCCTGCTGCTGGGCGGGTTCCTGATCCCGCTCGAGGAGTTCCCCGGTCCGCTGCGCACCGCCGCCCGGGCCCTGCCCGGCTCGGCCCTGACCGACCTGGTGACCGCGGCCTTCGCCGGCGCGGGCGCCACCGCCCCCGGCCGAGCGTGGGCGGTGCTCGCCCTGTGGGCCATCGCCACCCCGGCCGTCGCCGCCGCCACCTTCCGCTGGTCCCCCAACCGCAATTAGCTCACTCCGGCTCGGGCCCTCGGGGCCCTTCGACCGTCGTTTCGCTGTCGGCTGCTCGCCTCAGACTCGCCGGCGCGCTCCCGACGCCGATCTTGCCTCCCCCTGGTTCCCACACCCACGAGGGTGTCCGTTCCTCTGGCAGCCCGGGGTGCTACAGCAGGGCCAACACCTTTGCGACGGTTCTCGCGACCTCGCCGCCCTCGTCGATGGCGATGCTCAGCGCCCGGGGGACGTCGAGGTCGTCCATGAGTGCCTCGACCGCCGCGGTGACGGCCGCGTCGGAGCCGCCCGGGGTGCCGGTGGCAGCCCACAGCGACTCGAGCCTGGCCTCGGCGCCGGCGAGCTCGGACTCGTCGAAGTCCCACGTGTCGTGCCACGACCGGTCGAGCAGGTGCAGGCGCAGCGCCTGCGAGGCGTAGTTCTGGAGCAGGTCCATCACGAAGACGAGGTTGCCGGTGGACTTGGCCACCTTCTCGCCACCGCGGGTGACGGTGCCGACGTGCATCCACGACCGGCTGAACGGGGCCACGCCGGTGGCGGCCTCGACGATGGCGTTCTCGTAGGCGTGGTGCGGGTAGGCGAGGTCGTGGCCGCCGGCGTGCACGTCGATCGACAGGCCGAGCAGCGTGGTGGCCATGGCCGCGCACTCGGAGTGCCAGCCGGGTCGGCCCGGGCCCCACGGCGACTCCCACGCCGGCTCGCCCGGGGCCGACGCCTGCCACACCGCCGAGTCGAACGGGTCGTCCTTGGCCGGGTCGTCGGTGCGGCCGCCCCGCTCCCCGTAGACCCGCAGGGCCTCGTCGTGGGACAGGCCCGACGACGCCGCCAGGTCACCGGCCCGGAAGTACACCGACCCGTCCCGTTCGTACGCCGCGTCGCGGTCGAGCAGCGCCCGGGCGAGGAAGATCACGTCGGTGACGTAGTCGCGGGACGCGGGCTCGAAGGCGGGGCGCTGCACCCGCAGCTTGCGCATGTCGTCCTCGAACTGGAAGGTCTGCTGGGTGGACAGCGCCTGCCACGTGGTGCCCTGCTCGGCCGCCGCCTTCAACATCTCGTCGTCGACGTCGGTGATGTTGCGCACCACCTGGGGCTCGATGCCGACGTGCTCGAGCACCCGCGCGAGCACGTCGACCCAGACGAAGGTGGCGGCGTGGCCGATGTGGGTGGTGTCGTAGGGCGTGATCCCGCACACGTAGATGCGGGCCCGCCGCAGGGCCGGCAGCGGTGAAGATCCGAGTCGGAGGAGCACGGCCCCCCAGGCTACGACCCCGGTCCGGCGAAGCCGGAACGGAGGTCGCAGGACCGGACGGGTCCGACGGAGTCGGGCCGGTCCGACCTACGGCGAAGTGACGGCGGAGCCGGAACGAGACGCAGGACCTGACGGGTCCCCGAACCCGCGGCTACCGCTCGGCGGGGCTCACGTTGACGCTCACCGTCGAGCCGCCCTCGTTCGCGGTGTTGACACCGATGGTGACGCGGTACTCGGCGCCGACGAACGACGCGCTGCCGGTGAAGATGTCGCCCGAGGTGTTGTTGAACTGGCCCTCGACTTCGTAGCCCTCGGACTCGTAGGTGCCGATGAGGTCGTCGAGCAGGTCGGCCGGGTCATCGTCGACCAAACCGGCCACGGTGTAGATGGTGTTCTTCCCGCTGGTCTGGGTGGAGCTGTTCTGGACCTTGAAGCCGTCGGGCAGCGAGATGTCGGGAAAGTCGTCGGGCAGCTCACCGCTCTGGCTGTCGAGGTTGAACGAGCCGTCCTCGCTCTCGATGTTGAGATTGCCATCGGCGTCGGCGGAGAACGACCCGTCCTCGTTCTCGAAGCTGACCGAGCCGTCCTCGTCGAGGTCGACCTCGCCGCCGCCGGCGGATTGCTCGATGGCTTCCTCGGTGGCGCGCTCGGCGACCTCGCCGCAGGAAGCCAGCACCAGGCCGGCCGCCCCCATGAACAGGAGTCGTGTGGTGATCCGTCGCATGTCTGCTCTCTCCTCCCCACGCGGGGGTGTCGCCTCGTGGGCACCGCCGGTCAGCGGCCCAACACTACTCCTCGTCGTCAGACGGCCAGACTGGTTACGTGTCCGCCGACGCCCCAGGAGCCACCGCCGGCCATGGCCACAACATCGGCACCCAGACCGAGAGCTCGCTCCACTCGGCGCTGAAACTCCGCGTCAGCCAGCCCGGCGACCGCTTCGAGGTCCTCATGGGCGGCTTCGTGGTCGACGTGGTCCGGGGCGACACGCTCATCGAGATCCAGACCGGCGGGTTCGCGGCGATGGGACGCAAGCTCGACCATCTCCTCGGTGACCACCACGTCCACATCGTCCACCCGATCGCGGTCGACTCCTGGATCGAGCGGTTCGACAAGCCCCGCCGCAAGTCACCCAAGCACGGCTGTCTCCACGACATCTTCGGCGAGCTGGTTTCGGTGCCGACGCTGCTCGACCACCCCAACCTCACCATCGAGGTGTTCCTGGTGCAGGTCGACGTGGTCAAGGTGGCCGACCCCGCCATGCGGCGCCGGCGCGGCGGGTGGCGCACGGTCGACCGGCGGCTGCTCGACGTCGTCGCACAGCACGGCCTGCGCACCCCGGACGACCTGGCGGCGATGCTGCCCGAACGCCTCCCCGGCGAGTGGACGACCAGGGACCTGGCCGAGCAGGCCGCCATCCCGCGGCGGACCGCCCAGCAGATGGCCTACGTCCTGAAAGCGAACGAGCTGGTCACCGAGGTCCGGCGCGACCGGGCCGGCGCCCACTACGTGACGCCCGGGCTGCCCGGCGCGTCCTGACGCGCGTCAGGGCGCACGTTCGCGGGGTGGTGGCCCAGCGTGTTCGAAGGCATCGTGCACCTGGTCGTAGGTGAGGGTCTCCTCCGCAACGGGCAGTTCGGTGGCTGCGGGCCCCTCGACGCTGGGCACGTTGCCGTCGTCGTCGAGTACCACGCGCCGGGCGGTCATTCCCTTGTCCTGGCGGCTCGACCACCGGAAGAAGATGAACACGATCACGGCCCACAGGAAGATGCCGGCCCCGATCTTCATCTGCGCACCCGCGAGCTGCTGGTCGGCGGTGACCGACAGGCCGAACATGCGGGCGGACTTGTCGTAGGCCTCGTACACCACACCGTCGGCGAAGAGCAGCCACGACGCCGGCACCGTCGGCACGATCGACGTCAGGAACAGGTAGACGCACTGCAACGGCGGCGAGATCCGGTACTCGGGCAGCGGCGACACCACCGGCATCCACATGGCGAGCGCGGCGAAGACCATGGCGGCGTGGATGCCGTAGTGGAACAGGCCGTTGTCGACCGACAGGTTCACGACCACCTGCCAGTGCGAGACCAGCTGGAGCGCGTTGAACACGATCAGCGCGGGGACCGGGCGGGCCAGCTGGAGGAAGGCGCGGGCGAGGCGGCCGTCGCCGAGGACGACGCGGGCGAACCATTCGGGTGTGGCCAGCAGCATCACCGGCGGGATGACGAACATCAACAGGATGTGCTGCAGGGCGTGGACCGAGTACAGGTACTCCTCGCCCACGTCGTGCATCGGCCAGTCGGCGGCGATCCACAACAGGACGATCCCGAAGGCGAACCACCGCTTCTGGCCGGTGGTGGCCACCGGCTCGCCCGGGGTCACGAGGCGAGGCCCGAGGGACCGCAGAGCGTAGACATACAGCCCGATCAACCCGATGAGCAGCAACCACACCTCCGGGTGCGGTTGCCATCGCCAGAAGTCCTCGGTCACTCCGGCTTGGGCCAACGCGTGCACACGACGATCCTACGGCGACGTGACGACGAAGTCGGAACCGAGCCGCAGGACCTGATGCGGGCGCCGGAGGCGCACGGATCAGACCTACGATCCGCCACCGACCCCTCCCCAGTCGTGCCACACTACCGGCCATGAGCCGGGTCGGGACCGTTGCCAGCCTCCACCGCTTCCCGGTGAAGTCGATGCAGGGCGAGACGCCCGACACGGTCGAGGTCGACCGCAACGGCATCGTCGGCGACCGGACCTGGGCGTTGCGCGACACCGAGACCGGCAAGCTCGTCTCGGCCAAGCGCCCCCGTCTGTGGCGGTCGATGCTCGACTGCACGGCCACCGGCACCGGCGACGACGTCTCGGTCGCGCTGCCTTCGGGCGAGACCTACGGGATCACCGACCCCGGCCTGCCGGTCGCGCTCGAGGCGCTGTTCGGCCGGGCCGTGGCCGTCGAGGCGTCGACCGGGCCGATGCAGGGAAGCTACGAGTCGGACTGGCCCGAGCTCGAGGGGATCACGCTGTCCGGCGAGATGGAGTTCCCCACCAACATCACCGGCGAGGGCACAACCTTCGTCGACCTCGGCGTGCTCCACGTGCTGACGACGACGTCGATGCAATCGCTGGCCGCAGCCGCGCCCGACGTGACCGTCGACGTCCGCCGGTTCCGGCCCTCGATCCTGGTCGACACACCCGAGCTCGCCGCCTACCCGGAGAACGACTGGGCCGGTCGCACCCTCGCCGTCGGCGACGCGGTGCTCACCCTCGGCGACCCCGCTCCCCGGTGCGTGATGACCACCGTCGCCCAACCCGGTATTCCCCGCGAACCGGGCGTGCTCCAGGCCATCGCGGCGGAGAACAAGCTCGACAACGACCTCGGCACCTTCGCCTGTCTCGGCTGCTACGCCTCGGTGGAGACGCCCGGCACCATCGACACCGGCGCCCCCGTCACTCTCACCTGAGGACGGGGTGAGGGAGAACTAGGTCAGCAGGGCGAGGGAGGCCTCGTAGCCCTGATCCCAGAAGGCGAAGGTCGCCAGCACCACCAGGTAGACCCCGACCGCCAGGACGAGGCCGCCGATGAAGGCCCAGCGAAGGATCGGACTGTCGAACTTCAGGTGCATGAAGTAGGCGCCGATGGCGGCGAACTTGGCGACCATCATCACGAGCAGGCTGCCGATGAGCAGCGGGGCCAGCTCGTGGTCGTAGGGCGGGTCGGCGATGAAGTAGGTGCTGATCTCGGCGAGGGTGATCGCCCCGAGGATGGCGCCGACCTTCCAGTAGGTGCCGTCGCTCGGATGGTGCTCGTCGTGGTCGGTGTGGGTGTCCACGCCGGCGGTGTCGGTGGCGGTGCTCATCGACGTGTTGCTCCTACGGGATCAGGTAGACGATCGTGAAGATCAGAACCCACACGATGTCGACGAAGTGCCAGTACAGGCCGACGATCTCGACCGTTTCGGCCCGTTCCTGCGACAGCCGACCGGTGAGGGACATGAAGAACAGCGACATCAACATGATGATGCCGACGCTCACGTGAACGCCGTGGAAGCCGGTGAGGCTGTAGAAGGCCGACGCGAACAGGTTGGTCGTGTAGCCCAGGCCCTCGTTGTAGAAGGCGGTGAACTCGTAGAACTGTCCGGCGATGAAGGTCGCGCCGAGCAGCGATGTGACCAGCAGCCACAGGCGCAACCGCTGGTGCTCGCCGCGCGAGATCGCCGACACCGCGAACACCATCGACATCGACGACATCAGCAGCACGAAGCTCGACACCGACGTGAACGGGATGTCGAACACGTCCTGGGGGCCGAGGCCGGTGCCGCGGTGACGCATCAGCAGGTAGGTGGAGATCAGGGCCCCGAAGAGGAGGCAGTCGGAGCCGAGGAACAGCCACATCCCGAGCTTGTTGTTGGAGACCCCGGTGGCGTTGTTGGTGCCCATGCCCCAGGTCTCGAGATCGACGCCGTCCATCTCGTCGGGCGTGGGGCCCGGGGCGCTGTGCTCGGTCGGCGTGGCCGCGGTGTCAGTCAACGGTCGTCACCTCCTCCTCGGTCTCGGCGTCGCGCTCGGCGGCATCGCCGCCCGCGTCGCCCGCATCGGTCGACTCGTCGCCCGGCTCGAGCGCCTCGGTCGAGGAACCGCCGTCGGGACCATGGCCGCCGTCGTGGTGGTCGTCGCCGTGACCCGCGTCGGGGTCGTCGGTGGGCTCCATGGCGATGCCGTACAGCGCCAGCAGGATCACCACGCCACCGGCGAAGGCGAGGCCGAGGTTGTAGATCAGACCCCAGCCGAGCAGCGGGAACCCAGCCGCCATGACGATCGGCCAGTACGACGGCGCCGGCAGGTGGACGCCCGTGCGGGTGCCGGCCTGGGCGACCTCCTCGGACTGGGCGATGCGCACCAGGCGACCCTCGTCGGTCTCGCCGTACTTGCGGAACCAGAACTCGTCGCGGTGGGTGATCACGGGCTGGTGGTCGAAGTTGTGGGGCGGTGTGGGCGAGGCCGTCATCCACTCCAACGCCCGAGCGTCCCACGGATCGGGACCCGGCGGGACGAAGCCCTTCTTCTTGGAGTCACGCCAGGACACGTAGATGTTGACGAAGAAGATCAGGAACGCGAGGCCGATGAGGAACGCGCCCACCGTGGAGACCATGTTCCAGAAGTTGAAGCCGTAGCCGTCGAAGTAGCTGTGGGTCCGTCGCGGCATGCCCTGCAGTCCGAGGATGTGCTGGGGCCCGAAGGTGAGGTTGAACCCGATCAGCATCACCCAGAAGTGGGCCTTGCCGAGCCCCTCGCGGAGCAGGTGGCCGAACACCTTGGGCCACCAGTAGTAGAAGCCGCCGATGAAGCCGAACAGGGCGCCGCCGAAGAGCACGTAGTGGAAGTGGGCGACGATGTAGTACGTGTCGGTCTGCTGGGTGTCGGCCGGGGCGATGGCGTGCGACACGCCCGACAGGCCGCCGATGGTGAACATGGTGACCAGACCGATCGCGAACAGCATCGGCGTGTCGAACCGCAGCTTTCCGCCCCACATGGTGGCCATCCAGTTGAGGATCTTCACGCCGGTCGGCACGGCGATGAACATCGTCGACACCGCGAAGGCGGCCACCGAGATCGGCCCGAGCCCGGAAGCGAACATGTGGTGCGCCCACACGCCCCAACCCATGAAGCCGATGGCCACCCCGGAGAAGACGATGAACTCGTAGCCGAAGATCGGCTTGCGGGAGAACACCGGCAGGATCTCGGACACGATGCCGAACGCCGGCAGGATGAGGATGTACACCTCGGGGTGGCCGAAGATCCAGAACAGGTGCTCCCACAGCAACGGGTCGGCGCCGGCGCTGACGTCGAAGAACGTGGCCCCGAAGAGGCGGCTGAAGGTGAGCAGGAACAACGCCACCGAGATCACCGGCATCGCGAACAGCAACATGAACTGCACGACCAGCGACATCCACGTGAACACCGGCATCTTCATCAACGACATTCCCGGTGCCCGCATGTTGATCGCGGTGGTGATCAGGTTGACCGCACCCAGCAAGGAGGCGATGCCGGTGATCTGCAAACCGATGGCGTAGAAGTCCATGCCGTGGGTCGGGCTGAAGATCACCGACGTGTTGGGCGCGTAGGCGAACCAGCCGCCGTCGGCGCCGCCGCCGAGGATCCACGACGAGTTGAAGAACAGGCCACCGAAGAGGAACAGCCAGAACGACAGCGCGTTGAGTCGCGGGAAGGCCACGTCGCGGGCGCCGATCTGCAACGGCATCAGGTAGTTCATGAACGCGGCACCGATGGGGATGACGACCAGGAAGATCATCGTCACGCCGTGCATGGTGAACATCTGGTTGTACAGATCGGCCGAGATCAGCTCCTGGTCCGGCGCCGCGAGCTGGGTGCGGATGACCAACGCCTCGATGCCGCCGATGACGAAGAAGAACAACGCGGCGGCGCCGTACATGATGCCGATCCGCTTGTGGTCGACCGTGAACAGCCAGCTCTTCCAACCGGTGTCGCCCTGCGGGCGGCGGAAGACACCGAGGGCGTCGTCGGGCGTGGCGGCGGCGTCGCCCGCGGTGAGCGCGAGCTGGTCGTCAGGTGCGGTGTCTGGGTGTTCGACGATGGCCATCGTGGGTTCCTCTACTCGAGTCCGGCCAGGTACGCGACGAGACTGTCGATCTGGGCTTCGGTCAGACCGAGGTTGGGCATGCCCCGGTTCTCACCGGCGGCGAGCGCCTTCTCGCCCGGCGGATTGCGCAGCCAGGCCTCGAGCTGGTTGGTGTCGAGCTCCTCGCCGATCTCGTCGGCCTCGACCTTGCCGTCGCCGTCGAGGTCGTCCCACAGGTCGAAGATGCTGCCGGCGTAGGTGCCGCGGCTGGCGAAGTGGGTGAGGTTGGGCGCCGCGCCCGACACCTGGGTGGCGCCGTTGTAGTCCTCGGTGTTGAGACCTTCGACCAGGTGGCAGCTGGCACACAGCGTCTGAGAAGGCCTCCTGACCCTCCAGGGCGAGCTCGCTCTCGGGCTCGGCGGCCTCGGCGAGCTGGTCTTGGACCCACTGGTCGTACTCGGCCGGGGGCAGGGCGATGACGCTCATGCGCATGTAGGCGTGGGACAGGCCGCAGAACTCGGTGCACTGGCCCACGTAGGTGCCGGGCTCGTCGGCCTCGAGGGTGAGGTGGTGGGTCCGGCCCGGGACCGCGTCCATCTTCCCGTTGAGCGCCGGGATCCAGTAGCTGTGGATCACGTCGCGGCTCTCGATGTCGAGGTACACGGGTTCGCCGGCCGGGATGACCATCTCGTTGGCGGTCTCGATGTCGGTCTCGTACTCCTCGGGCGCTTCGATACCGACGGTGGTGACGTCGTCATCGGGGTGGACACCGTCGCCGTCGATGTCGTAGTCGTAGCTCCACCACCACTGCTGGCCGACGACGCGGATGCGGGTCGCGTCCTCGGGCTCGCCGGCGAGGTCGAGGACCGTGGCGACGGTGGCCACCGCGAGGAACGCGAGGATGACGGCAGGCAGCAGCGTCCAGCCGACTTCGAGCTTGGTGTTGCCGTGGTTCTGGGTCGGGACCTCGTCGACGTCGTCGTCCTCGCGCCGGCGGAACTTCCAGACCACGAACAGCACGCCGACCTCGACGAGGACGAACACGACGCCGGCGATGACGAACGTGATGTCTGACAGGTTGTCGATCTTCTCGGCGGCCGGGCCCTCGGGCTCGAGCGTGGTCTGCTGGGCGCCGGACGCGCACGCCGTGGCGAACAGCCCGACCAGGGCGACGAGTCCGAACAGCCGCAGGCGTCCGTCGCGGAGGCGGGACAGGAACCGGGACATCAGTTGCCTTCCTCGGACACGGGGGCGTCGTCGCTCTCGGTGCCACCCTCGGACTCGGTCTCCTCGACCGGCTCGTCGCCGTGGTGCTCGAAGTCGCGCTCGCCGGCCACGGCTGAGGCGATGCCGATGCCGATGGTGGCGACGGCGCCGATGGCGAGCAGGCCGGCCACCAGGTCGCTGCGCAGGTGCGGACGGTTGCCCAGGATGGCGCCGATGCCGAACACGATCGCGGCGATGGCCAGTGCCGCCCACACCGCGGCCTCGGCGCTGACGGCGAGGAACAGACGGGAGAATCCGCCGACCACGACGGCGATGGCGAGGACGCCGCCGATGGGCACCTCGAGGGGCATCATGATCCGGTTGCGGAGCTCGTGGTTGACGGCCGGGTCGCCGGTGGCGCGGTCGGCCCAGGCCTGCATCGTCCACTCGACCGCCACGGCGGCGATGGCGATGAGCCCGGCCACGAAGAACACGTTGTTGAGCGCGACGCCGACGACGGTGAGACCGAGGCCGAAGGCACCGATGACGGGCCAGTACGACGCCCCGGGCTGGGTGGGCATCGGATCGTGGTCGAGGCCGAGGAGGGCGGCGCCGGCCTCGGGGTCGGCGTCGCGGAACGCGGTGGTCGCGAACCCGACGCACAGCGACACCGCGCCGGTGCCCATGAGGATGGCGTAGCCGAGCAGGTCGCCGACGGCGCCCTTGTAGCCGAGGCTGAGCGGGCCGACCTCACCGCCGCCGGTGCTGTACCCGTACGCGATGCCCATCACGAGGAGGACGGCACCGAGGGCGTAGAAGAACTTGGAGCTGGAGGGAATCATCAGGTCGTCACTTCACGATCAGGATCGCGTACCAGAGCACCGAGAACACCGCGACCGTCGTCCACCAGTAGAGGGCGGCGGCCGACAGCCCCTCGGCATCGGGACCGGTGAACTGGCCGCCGAGGCTGCGCAGCAGCATCAGCACCAGGAAGATCAGCGCACCACCGGTCATGGCCACCTGGAGACCGAGGATGGTGAACAGCAACACGGCCTGAGCCGTGGTGTCGGCGCCGTTGAGGGCCACACCCCACTCGGTCCAGAGGAAGGCCATCTGGGTGATGTGGGCGACGCCGAACAGCAGGGTGAGCCCCATGGCCATGTAGGCGTGGGACCGGTCGCGGTGGGTCCCGGCGTGCACGGCCCACTGGACGGTGACCAGGGACATGACCAGCGTGACCATGCTCATGTTGCCCGGCGACAGCGGGATGTTGGCCCCAGCAGGCAGCCACGCCTCGCCCGCGGCGAGCACCTGCGACCGCACCGACAGGTAGATGCCGAGGAGGCCGACGAAGACGGCCATCGAACCGGCGGCGGCGAACGCCGTGCCGATGAGCAGCACGCGGGGCCGACGGGGCTGGGCCCGTTCGACCTCGTCGAGGTGGAGCGGGACCTGCGCGGGCTCGACGGCAGTGGCGGATCCGGCCATCAGGAAGCAACCTCCGCGGCGTGACGGGCGTCGTAGACCGGCGCCTCGGACATGATCTCGGGGAGGTCGTCACTGGTGGCCCACTCGAGGGTGTTGCCCTCCCAGGGGTCGACGACCTCGTCCTTGCCGGCGACGGTGCGCACCAGCAGACCGAGGAAGCCGACAGCAACCAGGGCGAGGACAGCGGCACCGATGGTGGAGACGAGGTTGAACGCCTCGATGGCGTCGACCTCGCCGGAGCTGGCATCACCCGGGGCGCCGCCGAGTCGGGCGAGCTGGCCGACGAACCCGGAGATCAGGTCGGGCAGGCACAGCAGAACGGTGCCGACCAGTCCGAGGCCGGCCAGACCGGTGGAGGCCAGCTCGGGGAAGGCGCGGCGGAAGATGACCGGCGACCAGTAGACGAGCCCGCCGAGCGCCCCGAGCAGCCCGGCCCCGAGCACGTAGTGGATCTGGGCCGTCGTGGCGGTGGTGTTGACGAGGTCGAGCGGATCGATGCTGACCAGCGCGCCGTTGGCGGCACCGGCCAACAACATGACCAACGCGGCCAGCGCCCAGACCAGGGGGCTGATGAGCCGGGCCGCGCCCCTGCGAAGGGTGCCGGCGACGAGGCCGGCGAGGGCGAGGAGCGGGACGACGACGAGGAACGAGGCCACCACGAACGGCACCTCGTCGGTGTAGGCGAGCAGCAGGTCGCCGTCGGTGGTGGGCGCCCAGCTCGGCATGGCCCAGACACCGAAGGAGAACACGGCGAACGCGCCGATGCAGCCCATGGCGAGGCGGTGCTGGGTGAATCGGGTGCGGGCGGCCACCGAGCTGATGTCGGCGATGATGCCGAGCACCGGGATCACGAAGACATAGTTGGACGGCTGGCTCCACACCCAGGCCATGCGCAGGAACAGCTGGTCGCCGCTGCCGATGAGCGTGGGCCCGTAGCGCAGGTCGACATAGGCGAGCAGCAGGATGCCGGCGAGCACCGGCAGGGTCAGGATCCACAGGCCGGCGGCCACCACGTTGGCCCAGGTGAACAGCGGGGTGCGCCGCACGCTCATGCCCTCGGTCCGCAGGGCGAGGCCGGTGGTGGCCACGCACACCGCCGCCAGGCCCAGGGCGACGAGCACCATGATCGTGGCGGCCACGAACAGGGCCACGGCGTCGGGGTCGCCGCCGCCGGGCCCGCCGTCGGCGATGACGGAGGCGAGGATGATGCCCCCGCCGATGAGGTAGGTCCAGTACGAGGCGGCCGCCGCTCTCGGGAAGGCGACGGTGGGCGAGCCGACCTGGCGGGGGACCACGCAGAGGGCCAGGCCGAGCAGCAGCGGGACGAGGAAGAGGAAGACGCTCGAGATGCGGAAGACGCTGAAGAGCTGGGCGACGACGTCGGCGTCGAGCACGTCGATGCCGCTGACGTCGATCCTCTCGATGCTGAGCAGCATGCCGGTGACCACGGCTACGAACAGGAAGACGAAGGAGGTGCCGATGTAGAGGCGCCCGATCGTGGTGTGATCGCTGGTCCCCAACAGGGCGGCGAAGCCCGTGGCGGGCTCGGGCGGCGTCAACGCCGGGACGGTGTCGCTCGTCACCTGGGACGGCGCATCGGTGTCAGTGACGGTCATCGAAGCAGGTGTCTCCTCCGGCCGAGCAGGTCACCACGGCCGGCGGTGCGCCGCCCATGGTGCTCGGGACCGGATCTTCATGAGTCCGGGTTGCCGCCGGGGTTTCCGGGGTCGATCGGACATTACTCATCGTCCACAGACTGGTCAGAATCGGCTCGGACGGCATGGATGGTCAGGGAAGATGCAGGGCCGGTGGCTCGTGGCGGGCGGTCGGGAATCGGGTCGGGAACGGATCAGGTGGGCAGGAGCTGATCGAGGGCCATGGCGCCGAACAGCAGGGTCACGTAGGTGATCGAGAAGCCGAACACGCGCATGGCGCGGCGGGGCGAGGGATCGACGAACAGCCGGACGGTCTCGAAGGTGAACACCCCGCCGAGGACGACGGCGGCGACGAGATAGACCGCGCCCATGTCTGCGACCGGGGCGAACAGGATCGTCAACGCCCACAGCAGCAGCGTGTAGCCGATGATCCGCCCGCAGGTGGTGCGCTGGTCGGCGACCACGGGCAGCATCGGCACGTCGGCGGCGGCGTAGTCGTCCTCGTACTTGATGGCCAGCGCCCAGAAGTGCGGGGGCGTCCAGTAGAAGATCACCGCGAACAGGATGATCGGGGCCCAGCCGAGGGAGTTGGTCACGCTCGACCAGCCGACCAGCACCGGTACCGCTCCGGCGGCGCCGCCGATGACGATGTTGTGGCTGGAGGTGCGCTTGAGCCACAGCGAGTAGACGAACACGTAGAACAGGCAGGCCGACACGGCCAGCAGCGCCGACAGCAGGTTGACGGTGGCCCACAGGAAGAGGAAGGCAGCCACCTCGAGGTTGACGGCGAAGATCAGCGCGTTGAACGGGTCGATGGCGCCGGTGGCGAGGGGCCGGTGCTTGGTGCGGTCCATCAACTTGTCGATGTCGCGATCGATGTACATGTTGATGGCGTTGGCCCCGCCGGCGGCGAGGGTGCCGCCGAGCACCGTGGCGACCATCAGCCCGATCGAGGGCAGGCCCCGATTGGCCACGATCTGGGTCGGGACCGTGGTGACGAGCAGGAGCTCGATGATCCGTGGCTTGGTGAGGGCCACGTAGGAGCCGGCCGTCGATTGCATCCGCCGGGCCGTCGAGCGCATCCGCTCGGTGCGGGAGGGGGTGACGGCCGCGACCATGACGAACGGAGCCTAGGCGGCAGGTCCGTCGGGGAACCAAGCCGCGACGGCGCCTGGCAGCGCCGGCGAACGTTGGCAATCGAGCACCCCGAACCGCCACGCTGGAGAGGTGCGGCGTCCCCAGCTGTCTCCCCGTGCGTACCGCCGGATCACTGCGCTCGCACTGGTCGCGCTCGGGGCGATCGTGGTGAGCGGCGCGGCGGTTCGCCTCACCGGTTCGGGCTTGGGGTGCTCGACGTGGCCCAACTGCGAGCCGGGCCGCCTGACCCCCCATGGCGAGTCCGGGCCCCACGGACTGATCGAGTTCGTCAACCGACTGTTCACCGGCGTGGTGTCGGTCTCGGTCGCGGCCGCGGTGCTCGGTTCGGTCTTCCGCGTGCCCCGCCGACGCGACCTCACGTGGTGGTCGTGGACGCTGGTGGCCGGCGTGGCCGCACAGGTCGTCCTCGGCGGGCTCACCGTCCTGTTCGAGCTCGCCCCGCCGTTCGTGATGGGCCACTACCTGCTCTCGGCCGTGCTCGTCGGGTGCGCCGTCGTGCTGCACCACAAGGCCGGCGAGGCCGACCGCGGCGAGCGGCGCCCGGTGGCCACGCCCGAGGTACGCCTGCTCGGCAAGGTGCTGGTTGCCGCGTCGGCCATCGTGCTGATCACCGGCACGGTCGTGACCGGCTCGGGCCCCCACGGCGGCGACGAGGACGTTCAGCGCCTGAGCTTCTTCATCCCCGACGTGGTCCGCATCCACGCCATCGCGGTGTGGTTGCTGGTCGCCGCCACCGTGTGGACGCTGTACCTCGCTCGCAAGGGTGGGGCGTCGCCCGTGGTCGAGCGGGCCCTGCGCGTCCTGATCGTGGCCGAGGTCGCCCAGGGCGCGGTCGGCTACACCCAGTACGCCACCGGCGTCCCGGTCGGGCTGGTCGCGCTGCACGTGTTCGGCTCGATCGTCGTGTGGGCCTGCGCCGTTCGGGTGCTGCTGGCCACGACGGCGGTCGACACCGCGGCCCACCCGGCCACCGAACGCGCGGCGGTGCCCTCATGACCCTGCGCGTACCCCGGCTGGCGATGCCCGAGGTCGCCGATCCCGAGCTCGACGAGGACGTCGACGTCGACGAGGACCGGCCCTGGACCGTCATCGTCTGGAACGACCCGATCAACCTGATGTCGTATGTGAGCTTCGTGTTCCGCAAGCTGTTCGGCTACAGCCAGGCCAAGGCCGACGAGCTCATGCTCGACGTGCACGAGAAGGGCCGCGCCGCCGTGTCGTCGGGACCCCGGGAGAAGGCCGAGCTCGACGTGTTCCGTCTCCACGAGCACGGCCTGTGGGCGACCATGGAGCAGGCGTCGTAGTGGGACTGTTCACCCGACGGGTCAAGCGGGTCGGCCCCGACCGCTACCGCCTCACCCTTCCCGACCACGAGCGCGAGCTGCTGTCCTCGCTCGCCCCGCAACTGCGCGACCTGCTCACCCGGGGAATGGCCGACAACGACCCGTCGCTGACGCGCCTGTTCCCCACGGCGTATCCCGACGACCCCGAGCGCGACGCGGGCTACCAGGCCCTGGTGCGCGACGAACTGCTCGAGAAGCGCTTCGAAACCATCGACGTCATCGAGTCGACGGTGGACGCGACCTCGGACGGCACCGAGCTCAGCGGTGACGAGCTGTCGGCCTGGATGCGGGCGATCAACGACCTGCGCCTCGTGCTCGGCACCCGCCTCGACGTCGGCGAGCGCGACGACCCGGCCGACATCGACCCCGACGAGCCCGACGCGGCGGCCTGGGGCGTCTACCACTACCTCGGGATGCTGGTCGACGTCATCGTCCACGCCATGGCCGAGGACCTGCCCGACGGCGACGACGACTGAGCGATGGAGGACCCCGCTGCCCGGCGGAGCGCAGCCCGGACGACGCGGCCGGAAGATCCATTTCCGACACGTCGGAGCGCGTTGCTAGTGTCACGCAGCCCACAACGGGGAGAAGCCCCCATCGTCCAGCGGCCGAGGACGCCTGCCTTTCACGCAGGTAACACGGGTTCGAATCCCGTTGGGGGTGCGTCGTTCGCTTCGCTCACTACCGAGTTTGCTCGGCAGGGCCTCGCAAACGTCGAATGGAAGCAGCACATCTCAATTCCTGGTCCCGTGGTGCAGTTTGGAGTGCACGCCGGCCTGTCACGCCGGAGGTCGCGGGTTCAAATCCCGTCGGGACCGCCACACCACACCACACCAGCCCAGCTCTGGTCGGGTAGCTCAGTTGGCAGAGCGTCCGCCTGAAAAGCGGAAGGTCACCGGATCGACGCCGGTCCCGACCACCAGTGGAAAGTCCAGGCCAGCGACCATTTCTTGGTCGCTGACCTGAGCTCATTCGGCGTCGAATCGACGTCCGCGCGATTGGGCCGCTCCGAGGAATCCGGCGGTCGGCGCCCTCACTGCTGAGTAGTGCACCGTCGAGAATCCCTGGCCACAGCGTTCTCCGCTCGCGGGCAGAGCGGCCGGATCGGTTCCGATCGCGTGGCCGAGCTCGGGCGGTCGTCGGAAGGGCAGGGCGAGACGTGGGCCGACCGCGGAACTCCGGGTTTCGCCGCTGCGCACGTCCCAGGGCGTGGTTCAAGCTGGAGTGCCCTCGGCCGCATTCCTCGCCGGTTCCGATGGGGACTTGCCAAGGATCCGCGTACGATCGGCGCGATGTCCACGATGAACGTATCGCTTCCCGACGAGCTCAAGGCGCTCGTCGACGGCTCCGTCGAGCCGCGACGGCTCGCGGATCGAACAGCGAGTACGCGCGTGCGCTGATCGGCCGCGATCAGGAGCGTACTACCGCCTCCGCCGGCTGCTCCTCGACGGCAGCGGCATCGGCACCTGAGCCGCATCGCCGACGACACCTCTACAACAGCCTGGCGCGACGACGATCCGTCACCGCGCAGCTGAGGGCGTGACCGACAAGCTCGATCGGGTCCGAGCATTGGCTCGACGGCCGGACCTCGAGGGCGCAGCGGACTATGCTGCCGACCGGCACGTCCTGGGGAACGGCTGGCCGCGGCCGACCTTCGTCGACGCCGTATCATGCAGGGCTGGGACGCACCGCGACGCGATCCGCGGGGCTCGGGATGCCTGCTCCGGCGTACGACCTCGATCATCCCCGGACACTGGCGCTGGGCCGTGCCGCGTTTCCGATCGACGCCATGTTGTACGTCGAGGCCGACGATCTCGTCGAGGCCTGGCACATTGCCGCTCACGAGGCGGGACCTCCCGAGACCGCATCGAGCCCCCGACGCCTGACTGGCCAGTGGGCCCGGCGCGCCCGCCTGGTCCCGCGCACGGGACACCCGATGACCGCCGGCATCTGGCCCGGCTCTAGCTCCAAGACCATCTGGTGGTCGGGAGCCTGCCGGCTCGTCGCCGTCGCCTCGCGCCAACGAACGGCGGACCGGCCTCGGTCCGCGGCGGAGCGCGCCGAAGCTACGGGAAGTCGACGATGCGGTACGTGTAGCCCTGTTCGGTGAGGAACCGCTGGCGGTTGCGGGCCGCGAAGTCCTGGTCGACGGTCTCGCGGGCCACCACGGTGTAGAAGTGTGCCTGGCCGTGGTCGGCCTTGGGGCGCAGGATGCGCCCCAGCCGCTGGGCCTCCTCCTGGCGGCTGCCGAAGGCGCCGGAGGTCTGCACGAGCACGTTGGCCTCGGGCAGGTCGATCGCGAAGTTGGCCAGCTTGCTGACCACCAGGATGGGCAGCCGACCCTGACGGAACTCGGCGAAGCGTTCCTCGCGGGCCGCCTGGGGTGTCCGACCGGTGATCACCGGCGCGTCCAGGTGCTCACCGATCTCGCGCAGCTGCTCGAGGTACTGGCCGATGACCAGGACCTGGTCGCTGCGGTGGCGCTCGACGATTTGCTCGAGCGCGGGCAGCTTGGCACGGGAGGTGGCCGCCAGCCGGTAGCGCGACCGGCGGGTTCGCGGTCGCGTACGGCAGCCGTTCGGCCTCGGGCAGGTCCACGCGGACCTCCGTGCACGTGGCCGGGGCGATCCAGCCCTGGGCCTCGAGCTCACGCCACGGGGCGTCGTAGCGCTTGGGGCCAATGAGGCTGAACACGTCGCCCTCGCGACCGTCCTCGCGCACGAGCGTGGCCGTCAGCCCCAGCCGGCGTACCGCCTGGATCCGGGCGGCGACGCGGAAGACCGGCGCTGGCAGCAGGTGCACCTCGTCGTAGATCACGAGACCCAGGATCGCCGTCGAACAACGCCAGGTTGGGATGGCCATCCATCACCGTCGTCGGCACCATGGGTCCCACCATGCGCACCTATAGGTGGCGACGGTGACATCACGCAGGTTCTTGTCCTGACCCGACCACTCCCCGACCTGGGAGCGATCCAGCGTGGTCTTGTCGAGAACTCGCGATCCACTGCCGAGCGGTGGAGATCGACGCGCAGATGATCAACGTGCCGGGTTCCGGCGGTCACCATCGGCCCAGTTCTGATCACGCTCCGCCGCCCGCACGGCAGAACACCAACACGCCGCTGCCACCTGCCGGCGAGCCACCGCCACCACGCCGCCAACGTGTCGCCTGGGCAGGAGCGAGTTCTCGCGGCGAGCCCGGCCCTGTCGAGCTGTTGCCGTCGTCGAATCCGGCTTCGTCGGCCGCTGGCCAGCCGAGCCGCAACAGCGCCTGTTCACCGCGGTCACCGAGGCGGACTGCGACCCGGTTGCCGTCGAGTCGTTCGCCCAGCAGTTCGGCCACCGCCCGGTCGCGGCTGACCTCTTCATCGCGCTGGGGCGGTCTGGCCAGGCGCGCGAAGCCGGTGGTGTCGTGATCGGTGGACGTAGCCGCAGTCGTCCGCGCAAGGTTCCATCGTGCCGGCGAACTTCGGCGAGCACGACGTCGGCCAGCGTCATCGGCCCGACCACGGCGAGCGCGGCGACGGCCTCGTCGACGCTGTAGACCGGCGACCGCCGCGTTCAACGACAACGGTGTGATGCGATAGGTGTGGACGTGCTCGGGGGCCTTCTCCAGCTCCGCGAACCGGCCCAGGCGTCGGCGGCGCAAGCCGCCGCGGCGTGCGGCGACGCCGTCTCCAACAGGACGGTCAGATCGCTCGGCATGATCAGGTCGGCGGATCGGTCATGAGCGAGGCGTTCAGCACCAGGGGTCACCGGATCGGGCTCCTCGTACTGCGCGGTCGCGAGGCCGGGTCGTGGGCCTGGGCGTGCCTGTTCTTCCAGCCGACTCGTGCTGGTGGCCAGCCCCAGTTGCACCATGACGCTGGGCCATCTCGCCACGCCGGGCCCGCTCCTCGAGCTGGGAGGCATCGTCGGCGGCCGACCTGGGCGCCACGCCACCGTCATCGGTGGACACCACCGTCGGCGCCAGTCCCTTGCCATCGATCGCGGAGCTTTGCCGCCGACAGCGTCGACACCGCGGCGAACGGTGTCGGTGAGGGTGAGCTCGGCCGATTTCAGCTTGGCCGCCGTCACCAGGTCGACCGGGTCGGACACCACGACGACCGACATCGCCTCGACGATGCGGACCCGGTCGGCCCGCTCGGCGGCATCGGCGACCAGTCGCTGGACGGTGTCGGGCAGCGGTACCGACGACAACTCGGACAGAACGGCTCAGGATGTCATCGGCGGCGTCGCCACCACGCTGGACGGCCTTGGTCACCAACGTGTCGTCGAGCCGGAAGATCCGTGCCCCGGCGTCGGACTCCAACGAGGCGATAACTTCGAGACGCGACAGGACGTCGGGGTCGAGGTCGGTGGGGCAGACCACGGTCTCGTCGGCCTGCACGATCGCCGTCGTTGCACCGCCCAGGTCGACGTCGATCACGGCCTCGGGATCATCGAGTGCCAGTCGACCCAACGTCGTGGAGGGCTGTCGGGCCGGTCGCGGTCACGATCCCGAGGGCACGGAGATCGCCCAGGCATCGAGCCCCACCGCCTCGGCCACCGCGATCGAGTGGTGCCGGTGCTCGATCCAGCGCGCCGCCGCATCGTCGTCGACCCAACTGCTCGCCGATGGGCACCGACGAACTTCGACAGGACGAGGTGCCGGTTGGCCACCAACTGGTGCATCCCCGACGGGTCGGTGGACGGCCATTCCGCGACGACGGGCAACCAGCGGACCGTCGCCGGTGCCGCCGACCACGCCGCCATCATTCCGGGGTCGGGGAACGAACTTACGATCCACCTTCCATTGCGGCCGTGGCCGGCTCGGTGGCGGTCATGTTCGCCAACAGCAGCCCGAGCGAGATCGCGGGCCCCGGCGACGATCTCGACCGTCGCCTCGTCCGCACCCAGCGCCTTGGCCGTGGAACGCACGACCGGCTTCGCCGAAGCCAGGCTCGCCGTCGAGCACCGCCGGCGGCGCCTGCTCCATGACTACAGGGCTCGATCGATGAAGATCACCAACGCCGGCACCGACAACTCGTCGGCAACAGCTTCGACCTTCGGGGCGGGCGGCGGCGACCAATCCAGGAACAACGGCCGGTCGAGCAGCGGCGACGCTTCCCGCGATCCAGACGTCGTGTTCCCACGCGGCCACTCCGACGATCCCGAGCCGTGGGCGGCCCGGCCAGCGGGGCAACCTCCTCGGGCACGTTCTGGCGGTCACGGGAGAACGCGAACCGCGGCGTATCCGCCCGGCTGAGCAGGAACTCACTCGGCGGCAACCCGACCGACACGACCTCCACCACGTGCGGACCGCCGACGTCGGTGATCCGCGACAGCATCGGGCCGGCGCCGACAACGAACGCCGGATACCCGCTCGCGCTCGTCAGGGTCGCTGAAGCGCTCGGCCAGGACGTCGATGCGCTCCTGCTTGCGGGTCGGCGCTCGCACGATCCCGTGCACCTGGCACACCTGCCCCAACTCGTCCGAGGTGATCGCGCGCCGATCCCCCAGCGACACACCGATCGGACCGAGCAACGACTTCGTCGCCTCCGGCGGCTTCAACGCCGATTTGGTCCGCTACCAACCCCGCCGCAACCAGACGCTCGACCGACTCGTCGAGGTCGTCGGCATCGGCGTTGGGCGTCTACCAGAGCGGTGTCGAGATGGAAGATCGACCGCCGCGCCACGCCAGCACGCTCACCAGCCGGGCACCCGTGACCCCGATCGATTCGAGCGCAGCCAGCAACTGTTCGCCGTCGGCGCCAACCTCGGCAACCGGGACTCCGACGAGCGCGACTGCTGAAAGAACGGACCGAGCCCGAGCCGCTCGGTGGCCGCGAGACGGCGACGACGACGCCGAGGTGCGGACGGAGCCCGGACTTTCCCATCGGGCCATTGCGGCCTCGGTCGCAACCGCGTCCGATCCACCCAGCGGAGAGTGTCCGATCCGTAGGGTAGATGCCGTCCAGTCGGCATTCTGGCCGGACGGAGTACCAGTCCAGTATCGTGGACGAGGAGATCGATGAACTCCTCGCAGGGCTGCCTGCTGTCTCGTTGGAGGGACCGAAGGCGGTCGGCAAGACGGTGACCGCGCTCCGACGAGCTGCCACCGTCCACCGTCTGGACGACCCCGCACAGCGCGAGATCTTCGAGGCAGCTCCACAACGGCTCGTCGCAGGTCGGACGCCGATACTCGTGGACGAATGGCAACGGATCCCGAATCGTAGGACCTCGTCCGGCGCGCCGTCGACGACGACCCGACGCCGACCCGGTTCCTGCTCACCGGTTCTGCGACGCCCGCTGAAGCACCGACCCACTCCGGTGCAGGCCGGATCGTGACCGTCCGCATGCGACCGATGTCGCTCGCCGAGCGGGCGCTGACGACACCGACCATCCGCCTCGCGGATCTCCTCGGTGGGACCCGGCCTCCGATCGAAGGCACCTCCGACGTGGACCTCGGCCGGTACGCCACCGAGATCATCTCCTCCGGCTTCCCGGCCATTCGTCGCTCCGAAGGCCGAGTCCTGCGCAGCCAACTCGACGGCTACCTCGATCGGATCGTCAGAACGCGGCTTCGTCGAGGCCGGCCACCGCGTCCGCAACGAGGGCGCACTGCGACGCTGGCTCACCGCGTACGCGGCGGCGACATCGACCACCGCTTCCTTCGAGGCCATCCGTGACGCCGCCTCAGCCGGCGAGCAGGACAAGCCCGCCAAGACGACGACCACGCCCTACCGAGCCACGCTCGAGCAACTCTGGATGATCGAAGAAGTCCCGGCCTGGGCACCGACCCGGCGTCGACTCCGCCGCCTCGGCGCATCCCGTCCACCAGCTCGCCGACCCTGCCCTTGCGGCTCGGATCCTCGGGGTGGACGTTGACGCGCTCCTCGACGGGACGACCGCCGGCCCGCCGATCCCTCGGGATGGAACATTGCTCGGCGCACTGTTCGAGTCGCTGATGACCCTCTCGGTACGCACCTACGCCCAGGCGAACGAGGCCGGGGTCAGCCACCTCCGCACACGTGGTGGAGAACACGAGGTCGACTTGATCGTCGAGCGGGGTGACGGCCGAATCGCCGCGCTCGAGGTCAAGCTTCGGCGCCACGTCGACGACGACGACATGCGTCACCTCCAATGGCTGAACAACACCATCGGCCCTGACCTCCTCGACGCCGCCGTCGTTACGACCGGAGCGGAGGCGTACCGCCGCAAGGACGGGATCGCGGTGATCCCCGCCGCCCTGCTCACCGCCTGACCCAGAGTTCCTACCTCGAGCGGGGGATGGCCGGCGCCGCCTTCGTTTGCGCCGTCCTTGGCGGGGACGGACCCAGAGCGGTTGGTCGCAGTCTCGTTCGTTCGGCAAAGCTCAACCGCACCATGAACAACGACAATCCCGAAGGGAGAGCACCGGCCAACGACCACGGAGCGTGAGTCTTCCGAATCGCTTCCGCAAGCGAGGTTGCGCGATCGACGCGCGATTGGCGCCGTGCCGCAGGCGGTCACCACGGACAACTGCGGACAACGGATTCGGTCGCTGGCCTGTGGTGTCTCGGGGACCGGATCAGCGCTCGCGCGATTCGTGCACGATTCCCGTTCGAGCACACGGTGTCGAGACCGAGCGGCAGCTCGCTCGCTCGACGACGCAACGCAGCGTCGAGGACGCAGCGTCGCCATCGACCACGAGGGGTGGTACCTCGAGCACGGATGGAGCGGTTCGGGGAGCCCGGTTCGGGATGCGCCCGCATCCACGACGAAACTCCGGCAATGACCCCCGACGGTCCTTGCACCGCAGGGTCAGAGCGACTTGAGTGTCACTGTTTCGTCATAGTCGTCATCATTCCTTAATGTGACGCTCGACCGCCCATCCCGCCCGACTTCCCCCTCCGAGGCTCATGACCACTGACCGACCGCGTCCCCCTGCTCGCCCTCGCGCTGGCGACCGCGCTCGGCGTCGTCGCCGCCACCGCCGGGGGCAGCGATGCCCCCGCCACCGAACGCACCGAGGCCGACTTCCGCCTGGTCAACTCCGAGGCCATGGTCGAGGTCGGCGGCCCAGGCGACGACGCCGACCACGACGACGAGCACCACCACGTCGACCACGACGACCACCACATCGACCACGACGACGACCACGACCGCTCCCCCGCCACCGACGCCCGAACCCGAGCCGACGACGCCGGCACCGACGCCCGCGGCGGCGACGGCACCGGCGCCCACCCCGGCACCGACGACGGCTCCGCCGCCTCCACCGCCGCCGCCCCCACCACCGGCACCGGCGAGCAGCAGCGGCGCGTCCGCGTGCCACGATCATGTCGTCGATGAACTCGATGCGGTCAGCGCCGCTGCAGAGCGACGGGGCCGTGGCCTCCATCGCCCTGAGCTGGTCCCGCTCGATGGCCGAGCGCCAGAGCCTGTCCCACAACGGCGGCCACGCCAGCCAGATCCGCTCGGTCCGGCCGCAAGCCTCGGCCACGGCCGAGAACGTCGGCTACAGCAGCCAGGGCGCCAGCCACGTCTTCTCCCAGTTCGCCGGGTCGCCCGGTCACCGAGCCAACATGGCCAACCCCGCCTACACCCACGCCGGCGTCGGCTGCGCCGTCGACGGTCAGGGCAAGACCTGGGTCACCATCAACTTCTGGGGCTGAGGCCCGGTCACGAGCTGTCGGACCGCTGCGGGATCAGCCCGGTGTCACGCGGGCAACGCCATCGGCGACGGCGGCCTCGCCGACCGCCGCAGCCACGCGGGGCGCCACCGTGGAGTCGAACACCGACGGGATGATGAAGTCCGGGCGCAGGTCATCGAACGGGATCGTCTCGGCGATGGCCTCGGCGGCGGCCAGCTTCATGCCCTCGGTGATGGCGGTGGCCTGCGCGTCGAGCGCCCCCCGGAAGATGCCGGGGAAGGCGAGCACGTTGTTGATCTGGTTCGGGAAGTCGCTGCGCCCGGTGGCGATGACCTTGGCCCGCCCCTTGGCTTGCTCGGGCCGGATCTCGGGATCGGGGTTGGCGAGCGCGAACACGAACGGGTCGGGGTTCATGCGGTCGAGGTCGGTGGCCTCGATGATCCCGGGACCCGACACGCCGATGAACACGTCGCTGCCGGCGAGGAGCTCGCCGACTGCTCCTTTGCGACGGTCGCGGTTGGTGTTCTCGGCGAACCACTGCTTGGCCGGGTTGAGGTTCTCGCGCCCCTCCCAGATGGCGCCCTGGCGGTCGGCGCCGACGATTTCGGCGACCCCGGCCTCGAGCAGGATCTTGCCGCAGGCCACGCCCGCCGCCCCCACGCCGGCGATGACCACCCGCAGGTCGCTCATCTTCTTGTCGGCCAGCTTGAGCGCGTTCTGCATGGCCGCGAGCACCACCACCGCGGTGCCGTGCTGATCGTCGTGGAAGATGGGGATGTCGGTGCTGGCCTTGAGGCGCTCCTCGACCTCGAAGCAGATCGGCGCGGCGATGTCCTCGAGGTTCACCCCGCCGAAGGTGGGCACCAGGCGCTGCACCGTCTCGACGATCTCGTCGGCGGTCTGCACGTCGATGCACACGGGGAAGGCATCGACGCCGGCGAAGTTCTTGAACAGCAGCGCCTTGCCCTCCATCACCGGCATGGCCGCCTCGGGCCCGATGTCACCGAGGCCGAGCACCGCCGAGCCGTTGCTCACGATGGCGACGGTGTTCTTGCGGATGGTCAGGTCGTGGCTGCGCTCGTGGTCTTCGTGGATGGTCATGCACACCCGGGCCACGCCCGGCGTGTAGGCCATGGCGAGATCGTCACGGTCGCGGATGGGCATGCGGGCCAGGACCTCGATCTTGCCGCCGTCGTGCATCTCGAACGTGCGGTCGAGGCAGGTGAGGATCTCGACGCCCTCGAGGCCGCGGATGGCCTCCTGCACCTCGTGCTGGTGGCCTTCGCTCTCGCAGTTGACGATGAGCTCCTCGTCGAGGAACTCCCCACGTACCTCGAAGCCTTCGAGCTGGGTGATGTTGCCGCCGGCGTCACCGATGGCGACGGCCAGCCGGCCGAGCGAACCCGGCGTGTTGTCGAGCCGCACCCGCAGATGCAGGGAGAAGGCGGCGGTCGGTGTACCCATGGGCGACGGAGGTTACGGGGTCGCGGGCCAGATCACAGAACGGCCGCCGCTCCGGACGCGACGGAGACCAGCCACCGGCGGAAGGCAGCTGGTCGGAACGCTCGCTGTCGATGGTGCGAGCGGTGCACGGCCGGACCGATCAGATCTCGGCCTGGGACATCTCCTCGAGGCAGGCCCGGATCTCGGAGGCCCTGAAGCGGCGGTGGCCGCCCAGGGTCCGGATGGCGTTGAGCTTGCCGGCCCGCGCCCAGCGGGTCACGGTCTTGGGGTTCACGCGGAACAGCGCGGCGACCTCTGACGGCGTCAGCAGGGCTTCGGGGCTGTCCAGCGAGTTGCTGTCGAGGGCTGAGTGATCTGCCATGGTGTGGTGCGTTTTCTTCCTCGGTGTCGGCCGGTGCACGGTTGTGACCGGTTCGCACGCAAACGTACGGAACGTGCGACCCGGCGGGCGATAGCCCGTTCGGGCCATTTCGCACCGGAAGGGTGACTAGTCAGCCAATGGGCACGTCGCACCGGGGGCGACGAGAACCCGTTCCGACCCGGCACCGCTACCGTCGGTACGGATGTCCGAGCCCGCTGCCCCGTCCGAGCGTTCGACGGTCGAGTCGACCGTGCTGGCGGCCATGGCCGCCGTCGATGCCGACGCGTTCGAACAAGTCGTGTTCGGCCACGACGCCGAAACCGGCCTGCGATCGATCATCGCCGTCCACTCCACCGCCCTCGGCCCCGCCCTCGGCGGCACCCGCTTCTGGCCCTACGCCAGCGAAGCCGATGCGGTCACCGATGTGTGCCGGCTGGCCAGGGGCATGACCTACAAGCACGCCGCCGCCGGCCTCGACCAGGGCGGCGGCAAGGCCGTCATCTGGGGCGACCCCGCCGCCGACCGCACCGACGACCTCATCCGCGCCTACGCCCGCTTCGTCGACCGCCTCCGCGGGCGCTACCTGACAGCCGAGGACGTGGGCACCACCCAGGCCGACATGGACATCATCCTGGAGGAGACCCCGCACGTCACCGGTGTGAGCCCGCACCTCGGCGGCTCGGGCGACCCGTCGCCGGCCACCGCCTGGGGCGTGCTGTGGGCGATCCGGGCCGCGGCCGAGCACCGCTGGGGCGCACCGGACCTCGCCGGTCGCCACGTCTGCGTGTCCGGGGTCGGCAAGGTGGGCACTGCCCTCGTCGAGCATCTCCTCGACGACGGCGCGCGGGTGTCGATCGCCGACGTCCGACCCGCCGCGGTCCGGGCCGTGGTGGATGCCCACGGGACGTCGCGGGTCTCGGTGGTCGAAGCCGAGCACGCCCACCGCGTCGACTGCGACGTGTTCGCACCGTGCGCGCTGGGCGCCGTGCTCTCGGAACAGACGGTTGCCGAGCTCGCCTGCGAGATCATCGCCGGCTCGGCCAACAACCAGCTCGCCACCGACCGCGACGACAACCGCATCGCCGAGCGCGGGATCCTCTACGTCACCGACTACGTCGCCAACGCCGGCGGGGTCATCAACATCGCCGAGGAGCAGGGCGGCTACGACCGCGAGCGGGCCTGGAAGCGCATCGAGGGCATCGGCACCACGGTGCGCGAGATCCTCGCCCTGGCCGACCGCGACGGCGTCACCCCCGCCGAGGCCGCCGACCGCTACGCCGAATCCCGCATTGCCGGCGCCCGGCCGACCTGAACGTTCGTCGACGCGCCACCACGATCGAACCGGGCCGGCGCCGGGAGCGCCAGCGAGCAGCCGGCAGCGAAACGAGGCTCGCACGGCCCACGAGGGCCGAAGGCCGAGTGAGCAAGTTACGACCCGTAGTCGTAGCCGAGGTCCGGAGCGGTGACGAGGGCCACGAACGGGAGTCCGTGCTCGGCGGCCATGGCCTCGACGGTTCCGCCCCGATCGACCACCGCCAGCAGGAGGTCGGGCTCGGCGCCGACCTCGCGCACCACGTCGGCCGCCTCGAGCATGGACACGCCCCGGGTGACGGCGTCCTCGACGATGACCACCCGATCGCCCGGCTCGAGCGCACCGGCGATGCGCCCGCCGCCGACTTGAGGGTGAAGTCGCCACGTCGGACCGCGTGGGTCTGGAGGTGTCGAACCAGCTCGGGCGAGGTCATGCCGACTCCAGCATCCAGGAGACGGGGCGGACGGCACGGTTCATGGGCACAGTCCGCCGGTCGCCACAGCACGTCGTACGAACCGGCTGGTCGTGCTCGGTGGCTGGGGCCGGATGTCGTGGCCGCGTTCGACCACGAGCACGGTGGTCACGAATCGGGCTCCCCGTCGTCTGGCCCGTGCGGGCGGCCGGCGTAACGCACGGCGCCGGTGCCCGAAGAGATCACCCCGATCTGGGTGGCGCGGTGCCCGGCGGTGCGGAGCGTGTCGAGGGTGGTGTGGACGTCGTCCTCGGGCACGACGACGACCATGCCGACGCCCATGTTGAACACCCGGGACATCTCGTCGGCGCTGACCCCGCCGACGCGCTGGATCTCGGTGAACACCCGGGGCGGCTCCCAGGTGTCGCGGTCGATGATGGCGTCGAGCTTGCTCGTCAGGACCCGCGGCAGGTTGCCGGGGATACCCCCGCCCGTGACGTGGGCGACGGCCCGCACGTCGACGACGCGCAGCAACGCGGCGATGGCCGGCGAGTAGATCACCGACGGCGCGAGCAGCTCGTCGGCGACGGTGTGGTGGGCGCCGTCCCACGCGGGGTCGTCGAGCGCCAATCCCGCGATCTCGAAGAAGACCCGCCGGGCCAGCGAGTAGCCGTTGGAGCGGAGGTTGGGGGACGGCAGGCCGATGAGCGCGTCGCCGGCCTGGACCGTGGCTCCATCGAGGATGCGGTCGCGCTCGGCCACGCCCACGGCGAAGCCGACGAGGTCGAACTCCCCCGGTTCCATCGCACCGGGATGCTCGGCCATCTCGCCGCCGATGAGCGCGCACCCCGCGTCCCGGCAACCCCGGGCCACGCCCGCCACGAGCTGGTCGATGTGGTCGGGATCGAGCTTGCCGACGGCGATGTAGTCGAGGAAGAACAGGGGCTCGGCGCCGGCGCAGGCGATGTCGTCGACGCACATGGCCACGAGGTCGACGCCGATGGAGTCGAACCGGCCGGCTCGGTGGGCGACCATCGCCTTGGTACCGACGCCGTCGGTGGACGAGATGAGCACCGGGTGATCGAAGCGATGGGCGGCGAACTGGAAGAGCCCGCCGAAGCCCCCGATGTCGCCGATGACCTCGGGACGGAACGTCGACCGGACGTGGTCCTTGATGCGGTCGACCGCGACCTCGCCGGCGGCGAGGTCGACGCCGGCGGCCTCGTAGGTCTCGCCCACCTCAGCCCTCGAACGGGAGCTGACCCGCCGACGCCGCGTCGTCGGCCCGGGCCGCGCCCGCCCCCCGGGCGACGGCGGCGGCGATGCCGCCGATGGGCTCGTCGGCGGAACGGGCGTTGACGTCCTCGAGCATGCCCTTGCCGATGCTGACGGGGATGTCGACCGGGTAGTCGCCCGTGAAGCAGGCATCGCAGAACCCGCTGTTGGGCGTGCCGGTGGCGGTGATGAGGCGGTCGAGGCTCAGGTACGCGATGGAGTCGACCTCGAGGTAGTTGCGGATCTCCTCGAGATCGAGGTTGGCGGCCAGCAGCTCGCTGCGTACACCGGTGTCGATGCCGTAGAAGCACGACCACATCACCGGCGGAGCCGAGATGCGCAGGTGAACCTCGGTGGCGCCGGCCTCGCGCAGCATCTGGGTGAGCGTGCGCTGCGTGGTCCCCCGCACGATGGTGTCGTCGACCACGACGAGCCGCTTGCCCTGCAGGTTCTCCTTGAGGGGGTTGAGCTTCATGCGCACCGCGGCCTCGCGGGCCTGCTGGGTGGGGACGATGAAGCTCCGGCCGATGTAGCGGTTCTTCACGAGGCCGTGGCCGGACGGGATGCCGGAGCGGAGCGCGTAGCCCTCGGCCGCGGGCACGCCCGACTCGGGGACGCCCATGACCATGTCGGCGTCGACCGGTGCCTGCTCGGCCAGCTGCTCGCCCATCCGGACCCGCGCCTGGTGGACGTTCTTGCCGTAGAGGTTCGAGTCGGGGCGGGCGAAGTAGACGAACTCGAACAGGCAGAGGTTGGGGTCGACGTCCTCGGCGGGGAAGGCCCGCACCGACCGGCAGCCGGTGGCGTCGATGATCACCATCTCGCCCGGCTCGAGCTCGCGGACGAAGTGGGCGCCGATGAGGTCGAGCGCCGGGGTCTCCGAGGCCAGCACCCAGCCGGTCTCGAGCCGGCCGAGGCACAGTGGCCGGAAGCCGTGCGGGTCGCGGACGCCGACCACGTGGGCTTCGTCCATGATCACCATCGAGAACGCGCCCCGGAGCTTGGGCAGGACCTCGAGGAGGGCGTGTTCGAGATCGCGGTCGTCGCTGCGGTCGTGGTCGGAGCGCTCGAGGTTCCGGGCCACCATCTCGGCCACCAGGTCGCTGTCGGAGGTGACCGCACCAGTGCCGGGGAGCATGCCGAGGTCCTCGGCGAGCTCGGCGGTGTTGACGAGGTTGCCGTTGTGGCCGAGGGCGATCTGGTGCCCTGCGGCCTCGCGCGTGACCGGCTGGGCGTTCTGCCACACGCTGGCACCGGTGGTGGAGTAGCGATCGTGACCGATGGCCAGGTGGCCGGGGAGACCGTTGAGGACCCGGTCGTCGAAGACCGAGCTCACCAGGCCGTTGTCCTTCACGGTGATCAACTCGGTGCCGTCGGAGACCGACATGCCCGCGGCCTCTTGGCCGCGGTGCTGGAGCGCGAACATCCCGAGGTAGGTCAGGTGCGCCACCGACTGTCCCGGGGCGTAGATGCCGAAGACCCCGCAGGCCTCGCGCAGCTCATCGTCGAGCCGAGCAGGGTCGCCGGTCGGGGCCGGCTGGGCGTGGGGGTCGGTGCGGGGCTCCATGGGGTGACCGTCGCCCCTCACGCTATCGCCAGCGCGTGCTCGATCGGACCATCCGAAGGCGCTGGTCAGGACTTCTCCGCGAGCCGCCGGGCGACCGCGTCGGCGATGAGCTCGAGCTGCTCGTCGGAGAAGATCTCCCCCTCGGCCCGGAGCTTGATCCGCCGCCGGAGCGCCTTCAGCTCGGTGTTGAGGGTGTCGATCAGCTCGGCCGACGGTGTGCCCGACGCCCGGATCTCCTCGCGGAGCAGATCGAGGGTGTCGGGATCGAGCGCGGCGGACTCGGCGCCGGAGCCCTCGAGACCGGACTCGCGGAGCTGGCGGCGGATCGCATCGAACTCGGTGCGGACGAGATCGTGGAGGGCCGCCACCTGGTCCGCGAGCTTTGAGGTGCCGTCGGTGCTGGGCGCGGGCGCGGCGTCGGCCGCGGGGAGCAGGGCCGAGGCATCGATGTCGAGGTCGAGGCCCTCGTCGAGCCGGGCGATGATGTCCTCGACCCGGGTGCGAACGGCGCGCAGCTCGGCGTCGAGCTGCGAGGTGTCCACGGCGGGAGCGGCGGGAGCGGCGGCGACATCGGCCTCGTCGAGCAGGGTCTCGACCGTGGCCCGCAGGCGACGGAACTCATCCCACAGCGACCCGACGACCTCACCCGAGGCGAGGTCCTGCAGGGTGATCTTGAGCTCGTCGAGCACGGCGGACACCGAGCCGGCCTCGTCGAACCGACCGACCGCCTCCTCACCGACCTCGAGCTCGCCTCCGCCTCCAGGGGACGCGGAGGCCCCAGCTTCGGGCACAGAATCGCCGTTCTCGTCGCTCATCGTTCCTCCAGATCGAGCGCCTACGACCGGCCATCTTGTCGCATCGACACCCCCGACGCGTGATCGGGCCCGTGCGGTCACCGTCGGGTGCTGAGCGGTGGATACGCTCGGTGGTCCATGACCGCACCTGCGACCAGCCGTCGGGTCGACGTGTTCCTCGAGCGCACCTTCGGCGATCGGCCGAGGATCATCAAGTGGGTCAAGTACAGCTCGGCGTCGGTGGCCGGCGTCATCACCGGCCAGTCGACCCTGCTGATCTGCCTCGTGGTGCTCGACCTCGCCGCCGTCGTGGCGAACCTGATCGCGGTGACCCTCGGCGCGGTCCCGAACTACCTCATCAACCGGGCGTGGACGTTCAACAAGCGGGGCACCCACAGCTTCACACGCGAGGTGCTGCCGTTCTGGTCGATGGCGCTGCTCGGGTTGCTGCTGTCGACCTTCACCGTGGCCTGGGCCGCCGATCGCTTCGACGAGAACGTGCTCGCCGTCATGGCCGCCAACATGCTCGCCTTCGGCACGATCTGGATCGCCAAGTTCTTCGTGCTCGACCGGGTGCTGTTCGCTCCCCTGGCCGAGGCACTCGAACACGATCACGACCGCGAACTGGGCGAACACCTCCGCTGACGACCCGGGCCCTACTGGGCGGTGCCCCCGGCCAGGGCGTGGGGCAACGCTCCCACCCACGCGCCGTGGAGATCGTCGATCGCCACGTCGACGAGGTCACCGAGCACGAGGCGGTCGCCCCCCGCCGACCCGATCACCGACGCGGGTACCCCGGCCGCGCCGGCCGCGTCCGTGAGCTCGTCGATGTCGCCGGGGTCGACCGCGACCAGCACTGCCGACGGCGCGTCGCCGAACAGGGCGACGTGGTCGCCGGGACCGGGCAGCTCGATTCGGACGCCGACCCGGGTGGTGGCGGCCATCTCGGCCAGGGCCGGACCGAGGCCACCCGCCAGGTCGTGGGCGCTGCGGAGCCGCCCGCCGAGCACGGCATCGCGGACGACGGCAGCCGTCGCGGCGTGGGCGCCGAGGTCGAGCGTGGGCGGCGTGCCCCGCCGGTGACCCTTCGACCACGCCCAGGCGCTGCCGGAGAGCGTGGTGGCCGGGTGGCCGACGACGACCAGCGTCGTGCCGTCCACCAGACCGATGCCCGGGGGGCGGCGGTCGAGCGGATCGACGAGGCCGACGGTGCCGACGACGGGCGACGGGTCGATGTCGGTGCCGTTCGACTCGTTGTAGAGCGACACGTTGCCCCCGATGACGGGCACGCCCAGCGCCCGGCAGGCGTCGCCCATCCCATCGACGGCCTCGGAGAACTGCCACATGACCTCGGGGTGCTCGGGATTGCCGAAGTTCAGGCAGTTGACCAGGCCGAGCGGGCGGGCCCCGACGCACGCCAGGTTCATCACGGATTCGGCCACGACGGCGGCCGTGCCGGCACGCGGATCGAGGCGGCACCAGCGGTGGTTGCCGTCGGTCGTGATCGCGATCCCGCGGCCGGTGGGCTCGCCGGTGCGGGGGTCCTTGAGGCGCAGCACGGCGGCATCGCCGCCGGGCGTCTCGACGGTGTTGAGGAAGAGCTGGTGGTCGTACTGGGACCACACCCAGGACGTGTCGGCGACGAGGCCGAGGAGGTCGGCCGCCGCGTCGGCGGGCGGGGCGAGGGCGTCAGCGGCCTCGTCGGCCAGCGCCTCGGCCCGGTCGGCGGGCTCGGCCATCGGACGCTCGTAGACCGGCGCGGCGTCGTCGAGCGAGCTCGCGGGCAGGTCGGCCAGCACGTCGCCGTCGAGACGGTCGAGGACGCGGAACCGGCCGGTGCCGGTGACGGTGCCGATGGTCGACGCGTCGATCTCCCACTTGGCGCAGATGGCGAGCAGGTCGTCGAGCTTGCCGGGCTCGACGATGGCCAGCATGCGCTCCTGGCTCTCGCTGATCATGATCTCGAACGGCTCCATGCCCTGCTCGCGCACGTGGACCTGGTCGAGGTACAGGTCCATCCCGACCCCGCCCTTGGACGAGGTCTCGCTGGCCGCGCCGGTGATGCCCGCGGCGCCGAGGTCCTGGATGCCGACGACGAGGCCGGCCTCGAGGATCTCGAGGCACGCCTCGATCAGGCGCTTCTCCTCGAACGGGTCGCCGACCTGGACGCTGGGCCGCTTCTCGTCTTCCCCGTCGGCGAAGCCGGCCGAGGCGAGCACGCTGGCGCCACCGATGCCGTCGCGCCCGGTCGACGAGCCGAACAGCACGGTGAGGTTGCCCACCCCCGACGCCCGCGCCAGGGCGAGGCGGTCCTGGGGCAGGAGGCCGAGGCAGAACACGTTGACCAGCGGGTTGGCCCGGTAGGTGGGGTCGAAGACGGTCTCGCCGCCCACGGTCGGCACGCCGACGGAGTTGCCGTAGCCCGACACCCCCGACACCACGCCCTCGGCCACCCAGCGGCTGTGCGGGTCGTCGAGCGGGCCGAAGCGGAGCGGGTCGGCCAGCGCGATGGGCCGGGCGCCCATCGAGAAGACGTCGCGCAGGATCCCGCCCACGCCGGTGGCCGCGCCCTCGTAGGGCTCGATGTAGGAGGGGTGGTTGTGGCTCTCGATGCGGAACGCCGCACCGATGCCGTCGCCGACGTCGACCACGCCGGCACCCTCGCCCGGGCCGACCAGCACGTGGGGTGCCTCCGAGGGCAGTCGTCGCAGGTGGATCCTCGACGACTTGTACGAGCAGTGCTCGGACCACATCACCGAGTACATGGCCAGTTCCAGATGGTTGCCGGGGCGCCCGAGGATGCGGGCGATCTCGTCGGCCTCGTCGTCGGTGAGGCCGAGGGCGCGGTGGACGTCGGGATCGAGGGGCTCGGCCGCGGACATGCCCCGCACGCTAGAGGGAGGGCGCGGCCGCGCTCGTCACGCGGGCGCCGACGCCCCGAGACGACGAATCAGTGCCGTCCATCCGACCACCGGTGCAACAATCGGGTCGGCACGGCGGCCGTGCTGTCATGTGCGTTCCGGGTGGCGCTATCCGATGACGGCAACCACCGCCTCACCGGAAATCGACCGACGCGAATTGCCAGAGGGTTGCCACTGTGATTTCCTGAATGTCATGGCTGCCAAGCACGGAATGACCGAAGAGCACAAGGCCGCTTTGGCCGAGGGTCGCCGACAGGGAAAGGCAGTGCGGGACTACCTGGAAGCCCTCGAACAACACAAGCCGAAGCGGGGCCGGAAGCGGACGCCGGAATCGATCCGGACCCAACTGGCGAAGATCGACCAGACCATCGACGACGCCGATCCGGTCAAGAAGCTGCAGCTCATCCAGGACCGCATGGACCTCGAGACCGAACTCGAGAAGATCGAGAACAAGCCCGATCTGACCGCCCTCGAGAACGACTTCGTCGACGCGGCCAAGCCCTACAGCGAGCGCAAGGGCATCTCCTACGCCGCCTGGCGAGAGCTGGGTGTCGAAGCCGCCGTGCTCAAGCGCGCCGGCATCACCCGGGGAATGTAGGTCAGGCCGGGACCGCGGCCCGGTCGAGCAGCGACCGCAGCAGCGGGACACCGTCGGTCGAGCCCAACAGCTCGTGGGTGGCCCGCTCGGGGTGGGGCATGAGACCGACCACGTTGCGAGCCTGGTTGCACACGCCGGCGATGTCGTCGACCGAGCCATTGGGGTTGCCGACGTAGCGGACCACGACCCGATCATCGCCCTGCAGCATCGCCAACGTCTCGGCATCGCAGGTGTAGTTGCCCTCGAAGTGGTTGATCGGGATGCGGAGCACATCGCCGACCTCCGCCGCCGAGGTCAGCACCGAATTGGTGGTCTCGACCCGCAACGTGACGGTGGTGCACAGGAACTTCAACCCGGCGTTCTTCTGGAGCGCACCCGGCAGCATTCCGGCCTCGGTGAGCACCTGGAACCCGTTGCAGATGCCGATCACGGGACCGCCATCGTCGGCGAAACGGCGCACCGCATCCATGATCGGGGAGAACCGGGCGATGGCGCCGGGGCGCAGGTAGTCGCCGTGGGCGAACCCCCCGGGAACGATCACGCCGTCGACACCTCGGAGGTCGTCGTCGCCGTGCCACAGCAGCTCGGCGTCGCCGCCGACCGTGCGCACCGCCTCGACCGCATCGAGCTCGCAGTTGGAACCGGGGAAGAGGACGACGCCGAGCCGGGCGGTCATGGTGCCGTGACCGTGATGGCTGCGTCCTCGATGACCGGGTTGGTGAGGAACCGGGCGCACACGTCCTCGACCAGCGCGTTGGCCGCGTCCTCGTCGGCGGCCTCGACGCTGAAGCGGAACGACTTGCCGACCCGCACGCCGTCGATGCCCTCGAAGCCGAGCGCCGGCAGTGACCGTTCGATGGTCGACCCCTCGGGGTCGGCGATGCCGGCCCGGGGACTGGTCTCCACCTGCACGTCGAACCGCATGCCGCCAATCTATTCACCCGGCCCCGGCCCGCCGACCCACCAGACGACCGCGCCGATCGGCGCGTTCGACCAGCATGGCCGCGCGAACGCGCCGAACCTTCGCTCGTCCTAGGCGCCGGGCCAGTCGTCGAGGGTCTTGCCGGTGATGCGCTCGTAGCCCTCGCGGTAGCGGACCGAGGTCGCGTCGATCACGTCCTGGGGCAGCGTGGGTGGCGGCGGGGTCTTGTCCCAGTCGTCGATGGCCGCCAGCCAGTCGCGCAGCGGCTGCTTGTCGAAGCTGGGCGGGGTCGAGCCCGGCTCCCACTCGGCCGCGGGCCAGAAGCGGGACGAGTCGGGGGTCAGCACCTCGTCGCAGATGGCGAGCTCGCCGTCGATCCAGCCGAGCTCGAACTTGGTGTCGGCGATGATGATCCCCCGCTCGCGGGCCCACTCGGCGCCGTTCAGGTAGGCCGTGATCGCGATGTCGCGCGCCTTCTCGGCGACGTCCTGGCCCACGAGGTCGACCGCAGTGCCGAAGTCGATGTTCTCGTCGTGGTCGCCCTGCTCGGCCTTGGTCGAGGGCGTGAAGACGGGCTCGGGGAGCCGGTCGGACTCACGCAGGTCCGACGGCATGTCGGCACCGTGCATGGTGCCGCTGCGCTGGTACTCCTTCCACGCCGAGCCGGTGATGTAGCCCCGCACGATGCACTCGATGGGCAGCATGTCGGCCTTGCGGGTGAGCATCGACCGTCCGGCCAGCGCCGGGTCCTGCGCGGAGTCGGGGAAGTCGGCGAGGTCGGTGGAGATCAGGTGGTTGGGGGCGACGTCGGCGAGGTGGTCGAACCAGAACGCCGACATGGCTGCCAGCACCCGCCCCTTGCCGGGGATGGGCTCGTTCATCACGACGTCGAACGCCGAGATCCGGTCGGAGGTGACCATCAGCAACCGGTCCGCGCCGTCTGGATCGGGCCCGGCGTCGTAGATGTCGCGGACCTTGCCGCTGTGGAGGAGGGGAAGGTTCATCACGGCCGCCATCCTGTCGCATCGACGGCGGCCGATCGAACACGGCTCAGCGCTCGAGCGGCGTCTCGATCACGACGGGATCCTCGGCCGACCCGCCGGCGGTGAAGAGCCGGGACCCGTCGGGTGTGAGCACGAACGGCGTGGCGTCGTCGCTGGCGGCCAGTTCGCCCTCCCGGTCCGGCACGCTGCCGTCGACCACCCGGATCCGATGGCCGTCCGGGCCAGCGACTGCGTACACGATCGCGGAGGTGCCCTCCACGATCTCGGCGTCGGTCACCTCGCCGGGAGCCGCGGGCAGCGGCAGCGGCGGCCGGATGCCAGGCGCACCGACCGAGCCGACGCGTACGCCCGGCCCGGCGACGACGTCCCCCTCGGAATCGAGTCGGCCGGCGTCGAGCAGTTCGCGCATCGTCGTGCGGGCCCGGGCCAGCCGGCTGGCGAGCGTCCCGGGCGGGACGTCGAGCACGCCACTGGCCTCCTCGTAGGTCATGCCCTCGCCGTCGACGAGCAGCAGGGCGGCGCGGTGCTCCGGCGCCACGCGGTCGAGCGCCCGACGAAGGTCAGTGCGCCCCACCGCGGCCTCGGCCACGCGGTCGTGCCGCGGCCCGACCCCGGGCGGCATGGGCTCGTCGGGCAGCTCGTCCTCGGCGCGGCGGGTGATCGTGCGGCCCTGGTCGAGGCAGGTGGTGGTCACGATCCGGTACAGCCACGTGGAGAACGACGCGTCACCCCGGAACTCGCCGATCCGGCGATACGCCTTGAGGTAGGCCTCCTGGAGCGCGTCGTCCATGGCCGCCTGGCCGCCGAGGAACCGATGGGCGACGCCGCGCATCTTGTCGTCGTGGCGACGCAGCAGGCGCTCGAACGCGCCCGGATCACCGTCCCGCGCCCGGGCGAGGTCGGCGTCCTCGTCGTGGGCCGTCACGACCGGCTGCAGGTGGCACGTCGGTGTGGCGGAGGCATGCACATCCCTTCAGACGTCCGGGGCAGCCGTGTTCATCCATCGCGAGGGCCCAGCATCCGACCCCGCGCATCCCCTACCCAACCGCAACCACCCGCACCCCACCCGTTTCCGGCGGCGGGCGGTCGGACCCGGGGCGTCTCCTAGAGGATGTCGGCGGGGGTGTAGCTGGTGGCGTCGGGGAAGCGGGTGGCGAGGTCGTCGACCCGGGCGATGAACGCGTCGACCTGGTCGCCGGCGCGCCCGGCGACGGCGAGCGGGTCGGCGACGACGTCGACCAGGCCGGCCCGGTCGACGGGGATCCGGTCGTCGGCACCCAGACGGTCGAGCAGGTCGTTCTCCGCCTGGCCCTGCTCGCGCATGGCCAGCGCCACGGCCACGGCGTGTTCCTTGATGGCCTCGTGGGCCTCCTCGCGGCCCGCGCCAGCACGGATCGAGGCCATGAGCACCTTGGTGGTGGTGAGGAAGGGGAGGTACCGATCCAGCTCGGCCTGGATGACGGCCGGGTAGGCCCCGAACTCCCGGAGCACGGTGAGGAAGGTCTCGAACAGCCCGTCGATGGCGAGGAACGCGTCGGGCAGCGCCACCCGGCGGACCACCGAACACGACACGTCGCCCTCGTTCCACTGGTCGCCGGCGAGGCTGGTCACCATGGCCTGGTGGCCGGCGAGCACGTGCTTGAGACCGCACACCCGCTCGCACGATCGGCTGTTCATCTTGTGGGGCATGGCCGACGAACCCACCTGGCCGGGCAGGAAGCCCTCGGTGGCCAACTCGTGGCCGGCCATGAGCCGGATGGTGGTGGCCAGGCTCGACGGGGCGGCCGCGAGCTGGACGAGGGTGCCGACGACGTCGAGGTCGAGGCTCCGCGGGTAGACCTGCCCGACGTTGGCGAACACCCGGTCGAAGCCGAGGTGGGAGGCCACGGCCTGCTCGACGGCGTTGACGGCCTCGCCCGAGCCGAGCAGGTCGAGCTGGTCGGTCTGGGTGCCGACCGGGCCCTTGATGCCCCGCAGCGGGTAGCGGTCGATCAGCCCGTCGAGGCGCTCGAACGCGACGAGGAGCTCCTCGCCAGCGACCGCGAAGCGCTTGCCGAGCGTGGTGACCTGGGCGGCGACGTTGTGGCTGCGGGCGGCGAGGACCTGGTCGCGGTACTCGGCGGCCAGTCGGGCCAGCGCGGCAAGGGCCGTGACCGTGCGGGCCCGCACCAGCTCCATCGCCGAGCGGACCTGGAGCTGCTCGACGTTCTCGGTCAGGTCGCGAGAGGTCATGCCGGCGTGGATCAGCTGGTGACCGGCGAGCGCGGAGAACTCGTCGATCCGCGCCTTCACGTCGTGCTTGGTGATGCGCTCGCGCTCGTCGATCGAGGCGAGGTCGACCTTGTCCACCACGGCCCGATAGGCGTCGACGGCCCCGTCGGGCACGTCCATCCCGGCGTCGCGCTGGGCTTCGAGCACGGCGACCCACAGACGGCGTTCGAGCACCACCTTGTGCTCCGGTGACCACAACCGGACCATGGCCGCGCTGGCGTACCGGCCGGCCAGGACGTTGGGGACATCGGTACCGGGGCCCGCTGGGGCCGGATCGACGGGGGCGCTCACCCCTCCAGTCTTGCAAGCCGGGGTCGTCGCCCGACAGTTCGGAGATCAGGGTTTCTCCTCAAGTCCCGGCCAGGAGGAGCCGAAAACCCTTGGCGAGGAAGGGTGAGATCGTGATCCCGAACTGCCACCGCCATCACTTCGAGGAAGCCGAGGACGAGTGCCGCCAGTGCCGCAACGCCTTCTGCGGCAGCTGCCTCGTCTACACCAACGGGGCCAAGGCGCGGCCGCTGTGCATCCAGTGCGCGCTCAAGGTGTCCGGGATCCGGGGTTCGAAGCAGACGCGCCGGCCGTGGCGGGCCCGCCGGGCCCAGGCCAAGGCCGAGAAGGCGACGGCCCGGCAGGCGAAACGCGACGAACCACGCGAGCAGGAACCGGCCGCCGCGTCATCCTCGGTGGAACTGCTGCCACCGACGCAGCCGACCTGGGTGTCCCTCAACGCCGCCCGCTGGGACGTCGGCGCTCTCTGATCAGTTCGCAGCCGCCCGCTCGGCGCGGTCGTCGGCGACCTTCTTCGCCAGGTCCGCGTCGTCGATCGCCAGCATCTGCACCACGAGCAGGGCAGCGTTCAGCGATCCGTTGACCGCCACCGTCGCCACCGGGATGCCCTTGGGCATCTGCACGGTCGACAGCAGCGAGTCGAGCCCATCGGAGATGCCACCCGACAGGGGCACGCCCACGACGGGCAGCGTGGTGTGGGCGGCGACGACGCCGGCGAGGTGCGCCGCCATGCCCGCGCCACAGATGAAGGCCACGTAGCCGTCGTCGCGGGCCGACGTGGCCAGGGCGGTGACCTCGGTCGGGTTGCGGTGGGCGGACAACACGCGCATGTCGGTTTCGACGCCGAAGGACTCGAGCGTGTCCTTGGCGGCTTGCATCTTGTCCATGTCACGGGGCGAGCCCATGAGGATGGCGACGCGCTTCGGGGTCGATGGCATCACGTGTGTCCTTCCGTCGGGGGTGAGTGGGATGCGTGGGTGGGTGTTCAGGTGGGCTCGGACGCGATGTCGCTGCGGTGGTGCATGCCGTCCCAGCTGATGCGCTCGACCCCGGTGTAGGCGCGGGCGCGAGCCTCGTCGATGGTGGGACCCGAGCCGACCACGTACAGCACGCGGCCCCCCGAGGTCACCAGTCCGTCGGTGTCGGCGGCACCGACGCCGGCGTAGAACACCTCGACGCCGGCGAGGTCGGCGACCTCGGCCAACCCGCCGATGAGGTCGCCGGTCTGGGGCGATGCCGGGTAGTGCCGGGCTGCACAGGCCACGGCCACGCATGCGTCGTCGGTGAACGTGGGCTCGTGGTCGAGATGGCCGTCGGCCGCCTCGGTGAGCAGCTGGGCGAGGTCGCTGGTGACCCGGGGCAGCACGACCTGCGCCTCGGGATCGCCGAAGCGGACGTTGTACTCGAGGAGCTTGGGACCGTCGTCGGTGAGCATCAAGCCGGCGTAGAGCACACCCCGGTAGTCGATGCCGCGCGCCCGCAGCTCGACCAGCGTCGGGCCGACGAAGTCGTCGAGCACCGAACGGACCACCGACTCGTCGGCGCTGGGCACCGGCGAGTAGGCGCCCATGCCCCCGGTGTTGGGGCCGGTGCCGCCGTCGCCGACCCGCTTGAAGTCCTGGGCGGGCGCCAGTGCCACGGCCTTCTCGCCGTCGCACACCGCCAGGACGCTCAGCTCGGGGCCGACCAGGCACTCCTCGATCACCACGGTGCGGCCCGCACCGCCGAAGCTGTCGCCGGCGAGCTTGGCCCGGACGTCGTCCTCGGCCTCGATCAGCTCGGACGTGACGAGCACCCCCTTGCCGGAGGCGAGGCCATCGGTCTTGACCACGTACGGACCGGGCAGGTCGCGGAGGAAGTCGAGCGCCGGGGCGAGCTCGTTGAACGCGCCGTACCGGGCGGTGGGCACGCCGGCGGCGGCCACGACCTCCTTCATCCACGCCTTGGAGCCCTCGAGCCGCGCACCGTCGGCGCCGGGACCGAAGACCCGCTTTCCCTGGGCCCGCAGCCGGTCGGCGAGTCCGTCGACCAGCGGCGCTTCGGGACCGATCACGAACAGGTCGGCGTCGAGCTCCTCCGGCGGCGTGTCGACCGAACCGGGGATGCCCGGGCTGCCGGGGGTGACGGCGACCTCGGCCGTCCGCCCGAGCACGGCCGCGAGCGCATGCTCCCGCCCCCCGGAACCGACAACGACGACGGAACTCACATCGGACACGGACCGCACACTAGGAAACCGTGAACGAGACCAGGAACCGCACGGACGGAGCGGTGGCGGGGGTGCGGGGGGTGCGGGGGGTGCGGGGGGTGCGGGGGGCAGAGGCTCGCCGGAGCCCCCGCCGTGATGCGACTCGACGAAGTCGTGAGCATCACCGAGAGCTGGGCGCGAGCGGAGCGAGCCCGAACAGGTTCGACCGAGCGAAGCGAGGTCGACTAAGGAGCCGAGCGGATAGGGGCAAGCGAAGCGCGCCTACCCCGCCGGCTCCGGGGCCCGAGCGGCCCGCGCCGGCACGCCGGACGACGAAGGAGCAGCAAGAGCGGGAAGCACGGGGACCTGCGATAATCGCCCTTTCCGCGCAGGTCCTAACTCGCGAGCTGCACGTACTGGTCGCGGCTCGGGCCCACGCCGAGGAGGGAGATGGGCACGCCGCACTGCTGCTCGAGGAACTCGATGTAGGCCTTGGCGTTGGCCGGCAGGTGGTGGGGCTCGGTGGCGCCGGAGACGTCGGTGTTCCAGCCGGGGAGCTCCTCGTAGATCGGCGTGCACTTGTGGATGACCGACTGGTTGTCGGGCATGCGCTCGATCCGCTCGCCGTCGAGGTCGTAGGCCACGCACACCTTGATGGTGTCGAAGCCGTCGAGGACGTCGAGCTTGGTGATGGCCAGCTCCGACAGGGAGTTGAGGCGCACGGCATGGCGCATCATCACCGCGTCGAACCAGCCGGGCCGGCGGCGGCGCTTGGTGTTGACGCCGTATTCCTGGCCGACGTCGACGATGGTCTCGCCGGTCTCGTCGAGCCAGCTCGGTGGGGAAGGGGCCCGAGCCGACGCGGGTGAGGTACGCCTTGCCCACGCCGACGACCCGCTCGATGTGACGGGGCCCGAGGCCGGCGCCCACGCAGGCACCGCCCGCCACCGGGTTGGACGAGGTCACGTACGGATAGGTGCCGTGGTCGAGGTCGAGGAAGGTGGCCTGGGCACCCTCGAAGAGGATGTGCTGGCCGGCCTCGAGACCCTCGTGGACGAGGTTGACGGTGTCGGCCACGTAGGGCTCGATGGCGTCGCGGTAGGTGCCGAGATAGGTCTCGGCGATCTCCTCCTCGTCGACCGGCAGCTGGTTGTAGACCTTGGCCAGCACCGGGTTGGTCTCACGCAGGACGACGCGGAGCTTCTCCCGGAAGATCTTCTCGTCGTAGAGGTCCTGGACCCGGATCCCGACCCGCGCCGCCTTGTCGGCATACGCCGGGCCGATGCCGCGCTTGGTGGTGCCGAGCTTGTTGCGTCCGAGCCAGCGCTCGGTCATGCGGTCGAGCAGCTGGTGGTACGGGAAGATCAGGTGGGCGTTGCCCGAGAGGCGGAGCTTGTCGCAGTTGATCCCCCGTGTCTCGAGCATCTCGATCTCAGCGAGCATGACCTTGGGGTCGACGACGACGCCGTTGCCGATGACGGGCGTGATGTGGTCGTAGAGGATCCCGGAGGGGATGAGCTGGAGGGCGAAGGATTCACCGTCGACGACGATGGTGTGCCCGGCGTTGTGGCCGCCCTGGTAGCGGACGACCATCGTCATCTCCTTGGCGAAGAGGTCGACGAAGCGGCCCTTGCCCTCGTCACCCCACTGGGTGCCCACGACGATGGTGGCCGGCATGGCGGACCCTTTCCGAGCTCTCGGTCTGGCTGGCGGACGACGGACGGTTCGCGGCGGTGAAAACGACGAACCGGCTCCCCCTGGGGAGCCGTTGATCCAGGGTACCCCACCCCGCCGACAGCACCCGAACGGGTGGGTCAGGTGGTCGCGGCCCGGCCCGTGGGCGCAACCTGTGGCCACGGTCGTTCCCGCTCCACGGCCAGCGCGACGTCGAAGAGGAGCGCGTCCTCGTGGTGGCGGCCGAGCACCTGCAGGCCCACGGGCAGGCCGTCGATGGTGCCGGCCGGGATCGACACCGCCGGGTTCCCGTAGATGTTGGAGACGATGGTGAGTGCGCCCATCCCGACGAGGTCGGGGAAGAAGCGGGTGGCCGCATCGAGCAGGCGGTTGGGGACGCTCGGGGCGAAGCCGGCCGCCGTCCGCACGGTGCCCAGCAGGCCCCGGTAGAGCCAGGTGGCCACGTCGCTGGTCTGGGCCCACTCGATGAAGCTGTCGGTCGGGCTCGACGTGGTCCACTCGGCGGGAAACGCTGGACCGGGATTGGTCGACGCGATGATGAAGTCGACGTCGGCGAAGGTCTCGGCCATGAGCTCGTTGGTCTCGACGCGCATCTTCTCCGCTGCGGCCGCGGTGTGGAGGTTGTAGACACCGGTGGCGAGGCGGAGCCCGAGTGCGACCTCGCCGGTCATGTCCTCGGCGCAGCCGGGCCAGCGGCGGCCGAGGTCGGCGAGCAGGGTGGCGAGGTTGCCCATCGCCCACTGCGCCGCGAGGTTGGGCGGCTCGACCCGGCGGTCGACCAGCACCATCCCGGTGTCGGCCACCAGCTTCTCGGCCTCAGCCCGGACGAGCTCCTCGACACCGGGCTCGAGCGTGACCCCACCGAGATCGGGCACGAGCGCCACCCGCTTGCCGGCCAGGTCGTGGCGGCCGAGGCCGGCCTCGAAGCTCGGATGCCTGGGCAGGCTCGTGGGGTCGGCCGGATGGTGGCCGGTCACGACGTCGTAGTAGCGGGCGGCGTCGCGGACCGACCGGGCGAGGTTGCCGAGCACCACGGTGTGCGGGCGCATGTAGGCGCCCGGGCTGCGCGGCGTGCGACCGAAGGTCCCCTTCATCCCGAGCAGGCCGGTGTAGCCGGCCGGGATGCGGATGGAACCGCCGCCGTCCCCACCGGTGGCGAGGCTCACGAGGCCGCCGGCCACCGCCGAGCCGGAGCCACCCGAGGATCCCCCGCAGGTTCGGCCGTGCTGCCACGGGTTGTGCGTGACGCCGTTGAGCCGGGTGACGCTCACGTTGAGCCCACCGAACTCGCTGGCGGTGGTGAGGCCGACCGGCGTCGCCCCACCCGTGCGGAGGAGGCGGTCGGTCACCACCGTGGTGTGGTCGGCGATCCGGTCCCGGAAGACCAGCGAGGCTTCGGTGTCGGGCCAGCCCTCGACCGCCTCGAGCTCCTTGATGCCGGTGGGCACACCACCGAAGGGCAACGACACGTCGGCCGTCTCGGCGGCCGCCGTCGCCCGATCGGGGTCGATGAAGGAGAAGGCGTTGAGATCGCTGGCCTCGATCGCGGCGAGCGTCGCCTCGAGCTCCTCGACCGGGCTGCGTTCACCCGCCCGGAAGGCGTCGACGAGCGAGCAGGCGTCCCCGGTCCAGGTGTTCATCACGGGGATCTTGACACCTCGCGGGTCAGGGGGTGGTCGTGGCCGCCTCGGCCTCGGCGGGACGGCCGGCGATGAGGCCGTCGACACCGAGGTCGACGAGCGAGCGGTAGAACGACTCGTTCTCCTGCTCCTGCGGCGAGTCCATCCAGACCCAGACTTCGAGGGCGTCGTCATGGGCCTTGGCAACGCTGTCCGGCGTGAGCACCTCGACACCCTCGAACGTCGGGGGCACCTGCACGACGACGTGGCGGTCGGCCAGCGGCTCGTCGGCCAGGAGCCACGCCGTCAGCTCGTCCACACCGGGGCTGGTGGCCACGTCGGGGGCGAGGTCGTGGAAGGCGTCGATGACCTCGGAATCGAACGACACCACGATCGACGACTCGGTGCGGCCGAGGCGCTCGAGCTCGTCGGCCAGCGCCTCGGCGTTGCGGTTCCCGGCTTCGCCCTCGCCCTTGATCTCGATGTCGAAGGGAATCTCGGGGAACGCGTCGTGGAGCTCCTCGAGGGTCGCCATCCGGAAGTCCTCGGGCCCGTAGCCCTCGGGCGCGGGCGTGTCGCCGGTGCGGACGCCGCGGAACACGTACTCCTCCTCGGGCCGGTCCTGGCACGGCCAGCACTCGGGGCTGAACCAGTACCCCTTGTCGAGATCCTGGAGGATGGCCAGCTCGGTCTCGGCCACCACCAGCGATTCGGGGGTGGTCTTGGCCGTGTCGGCGTCGTGGTGGATCACGACGACCCCGTCGGCGGTGGTGCGCACGTCGAACTCGAGGACGTCGGCACCAGCGTCGACCGCCTCCTGGAACGCGTACATCGTCGAGTGGGGCGCGGCCTGGTCGCCGCCGGCGTGGGGGATGTTGAGCACCTCGTCACCCGCCAGCAGCTCATCGACCGTGGGCGGGCTCGCCGGCTCGGTCGTGGTCGACCCGTCGGTGGTCCCGGTCGCCTCGCTGGTGGTCGTCTCTGTGGCCGCACCGCCATCGTCGTCGTCGCCGCACGCGGTGACGGCGAGTAGTGCGATGATCAGGACACTCATCAGGCGTGACCGCATCACGCCATGCTGCCACCCGGCGGGTGTAGGGAACCGGGCGACTCGGACGATGGAGGTGATGGTGAGCAACGTCTCCGCACCAGCGCCCGGCGGCCAGCGCCGACAGCTCGTCGAGCTCTACGACTCGGCCCTGCCCGAGGTGTACGGCTACCTGGCGTCGCGCTGCGGTTCGGCCGCCGTGGCCGAAGACCTCGCCTCGGAGACGTTCCTCGCCGCGGCCGACGCCGTGAACCACGGCAAAGTGGCGAACCTGACCGTGGCCTGGTTGATCGGCGTGGCCCGCCACAAGCTCGTCGACCACTGGCGCCGCACGGAACGCGAGGAACGTTCCCTCACCGCCGTCGGGTCCGAACCCGACGCCGACCACGACCCCTGGGACGTGCACCTCGATCTGCTCACCGCCCACCACGTCCTGGCCGGGCTCGGCGCCCACCACCGCAGCGCCCTCACCCTCCGCTACCTCGACGAGCTGCCCGTCCGGCAGGTGGCCGAGTGCCTCGGCCGGACCGAGGGCGCCACCGAGGTCCTGCTCGTCCGGGCCCGCGACGCCTTCCGCGCCGCCTACCAGGACCTGTCCGAGCCGTCCGGAACCGGACCGACCGAAGGGAGCGATCGATGACCGGTCACGACCCCTTCGACGAGCTGGCCATGCCGGTCGAGCGCCAGGAGCCCCGTTCGAGCTTCGCCCGCGAGCTGCGGGCACACCTGCTCGAGCGCCTGGGACTCGACGACGAACCCCCACCCACCGTTCAGCTCCCCGAGAGGAAGCGCACCATGAGCACCACCACCCCGGCTCCCGCCGCCACGGCCACCACGGTCGTCCCGTATCTCGCCGCCCGTGACGCCAACGGCGCGCTCGACTGGTACACCGAGGCCTTCGGTGCGGTCGAGGTCATGCGCGTGGTCGGCGACGACGGCCGACTCGGCCACGCCGAGTTCACCATCGGCGACGCGCACTTCTACCTGTCCGACGAGTACCCCGACATCGGTGTGCACTCCCCCCAGGGACTCGGTGGCACAGCGACGTCGCTGCACCTCACGGTCGGCGACGTCGACGCCCTCTTCGCCCGGGCAGTGGCGGCCGGCGCCTCCTCACTCGGCGACCCCGAGGACCAGCCCCACGGCAACCGCCACGGCACCCTCGTCGACCCGTACGGGCATCGCTGGATGCTGTCCCAGCCGGTCGAGGACCTGTCCGTCGCCGATTACGCCGAACGGGCACGGGGCTCGGGCTTCGAGGTCCGGGCTCCTGACGGGGACGTCGCCGCCGACATCCCTGGCCTCGCCGGCGGTGAGTCGATCCCCGTCGCCGACCGCCCCGGAACGGGCGGTGGCATCTGGGCGGCGGTGTTCTACCGCGACGCGCTCGCCGGCATCCGGTTCCTGGTCGACACCTTCGGCTTCGAGGAGCAGCTGGTGGTGACCGGCGACGACGACCGCTACGTCGTCCACAGCGAGCTGCGCTGGCCCGAAGGAGGCGTGGTCCAGGTCGGCTCCTTCGATCCCGACCGGCCGAGCCACCACGGCTACGCAGACCCCGCCGACGACCCGTTCATCCAGCGACCCGGCGACCAGTCGCTCTACGTCGTGACCGCCGATCCGGAGTCGGTGTGGGAGCGCTGCGGGCGCGCCGGTATCGAGGTCGTCAGCGCACCCGAGGAGCCGGACTACGCCCCTGGGACCATGGGGTTCTCGGTCCGCGACCCGGAGGGCAACGTCTGGTCGTTCGGCTCCTACGGCCTCGGCGCCGACACCTGAACCCCGACCCGCCCGCCGAGCAACGCGCCGATCGGCGCGTTCCTCCTCTATGACGGTAGTAACGCGCCGAACCTTCGACGGGCTCGCGCAAGACGACCGCGCCGATCGGCGCGCAACACCCACATGAGGGGACGAACGCGCCGAACCTCGTCGGGCGGATGCCCGGCGGTCGCCGGGACAACCGCCCGTCAGTCCGTGGGGGTGGGTTGGGTGGTGTCGAGGGTGAGCTCGGCGTCGTCGCCCTCGCCGGACACGTCGAGGGTGGCGGTGTCGCCGTCGACGAGGCGGCCCTCGAGGATCGCGCCGGCCATGCGGTCCGACACCTCTCGTTGGATGACCCGCTTGAGCGGGCGGGCGCCGTAGGCCGGGTCGTAGCCGAGCGCTGCCAGCTTGACCTTGGCCTCGTCGGTGACCTCGAGGGTGATCTTGCGCTCGTCGAGGCGACGCCGGACGTGATCGAGCTGGATGTCCACGATCGGTGCCAGGTCCTCCTCGGTGAGCTCGCGGAACCGGACGATGTCGTCGATGCGGTTCACGAACTCGGGCCGCAGGTGATCCCGCGGGTCGCCGGGCATGTTCGAGGTCATGATCAGCACGCAGTTGGAGAAGTCGACCGTCCGGCCCTGCCCGTCGGTGAGCCGACCGTCGTCCATCACCTGCAGCAGGATGTTGAACACGTCGCCGTGCGCCTTCTCGAACTCGTCGAGCAGGATCACCGAGTAGGGACGACGGCGCACCGTCTCGGTGAGCTGGCCACCCTCGTCATAGCCGACGTAGCCGGGGGGCGCGCCCACGAGGCGCGACACGGAGTGCTTCTCCATGTACTCGGACATGTCGATGCGGACCATGGCCCGCTCGTCGTCGAAGAGGAAGGCGGCCAGGGTGCGGGCGAGCTCGGTCTTGCCGACGCCGGTGGGGCCGAGGAACAGGAACGAGCCGATCGGGCGGTTGGGGTCGGACAGCCCGGCGCGCGACCGGCGGATGGCGTTGGCCACCGCGGCGACGGCTTCGTCCTGGCCGACGACCCGCTCGTGGAGGACCTCCTCCATCCGCACGAGCTTGGCCATCTCGCCCTCCATCAGCCGCGCCACCGGCACGCCGGTCCACCGGCTGACGATCTCGGCGACGTCCTCCTCGTCGACCTCTTCCTTGAGCATGCGCGACTCGGCCTGGAGATCGTCGAGGCGCGCGGTGGCCTCGTCGACCTGGCGCTCGAGGTCGGGGATGCGGCCGTAGCGGATCTCGGCGGCCTTCTCGAGGTCCTGCTCGCGCTCGGCCTCCTCCTTCAGCGTCTCGAGCTGCTCCTTGAGCGAGCGGATGGCGCCGATGGCCTCCTTCTCCCGGTCCCAGTGGGCCAGCATGCCGTCGCGCTCCTCGCGCAGGTCGGCGAGCTCCTTGTCGAGGTCGGCGAGACGACCTTCGGAGGCTTCGTCGGTCTCCTTGGCCAGCGCGACCCGTTCGATCTCGAGCTGGCGGACGCGGCGCTCGACCACGTCGATCTCGGTCGGGAGCGAGTCGATCTCGATGCGCAGCTTCGACGCGGCTTCGTCGACCAGGTCGATGGCCTTGTCGGGCAGGAAGCGGCCGGTGAGGTAGCGGTCGGACATCGCCGCCGCCGCGACCAGCGCGGCGTCCTGGATGCGGACGCCGTGGTGGACCTCGTAGCGCTCCTTGAGGCCACGCAGGATCGCCACCGTGTCCTCGACCGAGGGCTCGCCGACGAACACCTGCTGGAACCGCCGTTCGAGCGCGGCGTCCTTCTCGACGTACTTGCGGAACTCGTCCAGCGTGGTGGCGCCGATCATGCGCAGCTCGCCCCGGGCCAGCATGGGCTTGAGCATGTCGCCCGCGCCGGTGGAGCCCTCGGATGCGCCCGCGCCGACGACGGTGTGCATCTCGTCGATGAAGGTGATGACCTGACCCTCGGAGTCGGTGATCTCCTTGAGGACGGCCTTGAGCCGCTCCTCGAACTCGCCCCGGTACTTGGCGCCGGCGACCATCGCCGACACATCGAGCGCGATGACCCGCTTGTCCTCGAGTGAGGTGGGGACGTCGCCGTCGGCCACCCGGCGGGCGAGCCCCTCGACGATGGCGGTCTTGCCCACGCCCGGGTCGCCGATGAGCACCGGGTTGTTCTTGGTCCGGCGGGACAGCACCTGGATGACCCGGCGGATCTCCTCGTCACGACCGATGACCGGGTCGAGCTTGCCGGCCCGGGCCGCGGCCGTGAGGTCGCGACCGAACTTCTCGAGGGCCTGGTACTGGTCCTCGGGGTTCTGGGAGGTGACCCGATGTGAGCCGCGCACCTCGCGCAGGGCACCCAGCAGATCCTCGCGACTGACGGGACCGCCGGCCTGTTCGGGGATGCGGTCGGCCACGGCGAGCAGCAGGTGCTCGGCGGAGAGGTACTCGTCGCCGAGCTCGGTACGGGCTTCGTCGGCGGTGTCCATCACCGACTGCAGGTCGCGCGACAGGCGGGGCTCGGAACCCCCGTAGGCCTTGGGCAGCTTGGCCACGGCCTCGTCGGCGGCGTTGCGGACGCTGCGCGGTTCGACCCCGAGCTTGTCGAGGATGGGCAGCGTGATGCCGCCCTCGCTCTGGCGGAGGAGGGCGGCGAGCAGGTGGTCGGGCGTGACCTCGGGGTTGTTCAGCGCCTTGGTCTGCTCGACCGCGGTCGAGAACGCCTCCTGGGTCTTCAGGGTCCACGTGTTGGGGTCCAACGGCATGGATGCAGCCTATCGCCACTCAGGAAAGTTGACTACATAACACTCAACTTCTTCAGCACCCGGGCGGCACCACCGGGACGCGCCGGGAGGCGCCGGCGTCCACCACGCGCCGGCGCCCTCCCAGGATCGGCCCAGCCCGGCACGACGTCTCCCGGCATCGTCACCCTGACTGAACTGTCGGCCGGTGCCCCGAACGCCTCTCCACACGGGCGACCGTGCCGACGACCACGTTAAGAGAAGTACCTGCCACTGTCAGTAGGTCATTGGTACTGTTCTGCGACGGCCTGCTCGGTGACGGCCTGACCAACCGGAGCTACGGTCCCTGCCCGTGCTCACCGTCACCGCGACCTCGATCGACGCCCACGACCCGCTGTCGGGACTGGCCGTCGGTGACCGTCCGGAGCCAACCCCACCCCAAGGCTGGACCACCGTCGAGGTCCGGGCCACGTCCCTCAACCACCACGACCTGTGGACGCTGAAGGGCACCGGCATCTCCGAGGAGCAGCTGCCGATCGTGCTGGGGTGCGATGCCGCCGGCATCGACGCCGACGGCGACGAGGTGATCGTCCACTCGGTGATCGCCAGCCCCGACTGGCAGGGCGACGAGACCTTCGACCCGAAGCGCAGCCTGCTCTCCGAACGCCACGACGGCACCTTCGCCGAGCAGGTGTGCGTCCCCCGACGCAACCTCGTCCCCAAGCCGTCGGCGCTCAGCTTCGAGGAGGCGGCGTGCCTGCCGACCGCATGGCTCACCGCGTACCGGATGCTGTTCGTCAACTCCGGCGTCGAGCCCGGCGGAACGGTGCTGGTGCAGGGCGGCACCGGCGGCGTGGCCACCGCCCTGCTCCAGCTCGGCGCGGCCGCCGGCTACCGGATGTGGGCCACGTCTCGGACCGAGGACAAGCGCAGCCAGGCACTCGAGGCGGGCGCCGAGCAGGCCTTCGAATCCGGTGCCCGGCTGCCCGAACGGGTCGACGCCGTCATGGAGACCGTGGGCGAGGCCACGTGGTCGCACTCGGTGAAGGCCACGAAGCCCGGCGGAACCATCGTCATCTCCGGCGCGACCACCGGGCCGAACCCGCCGGCCGAGCTCACCCGCGTCTTCTTCCTCCAGCTCCGGGTCGTGGGCTCGACCATGGGCAACCGTCAGGAGCTCGGCCAGCTCGCCCGTTTCTGCGAGCTCACCGGCGTCCGGCCCACGATCGACTCGGTGCTGCCGCTGGCCGAGGCCCGCACCGGCTTCGAGCAGCTCCAGGCCGGTGCCGTGTTCGGCAAGATCGTCTTCACGCCCTGAACCGGGGGATTCCTCTAGACCTCGGGCAGGTCCATCCGGCCGTAGACCGCGACCTCCTGGCGCAGCGGCACCAGTTCGCGCCGGTACTGGCGATGCGTCGTCTCGACGGCTTGGCTCACGGCCCGCTCGGCGTCGGCCAGCTCCTGCTGGAGCCGGGCCACCTCGGCCTCGAGGGCGACCACGCGCTTGACCCCCGCGAGGTTGAGGCCCTCGTCGGTGAGCTCGGTGATGCGCTTGAGCACGGCGATGTCGGCGTCGGAGTAGCGCCGGCTGCCACCGGTGGTGCGGGCGGGGTCGACCAGGCCCTTGCGTTCGTAGATACGCAGGGTCTGGGGATGCACGCCCGCCAGTTCGGCGGCGACGGAGATCACATAGACGGCGCGGGAACGCCGCCGGGCCGGGCCGGGCTGTCGTGAACCGGGCTGTCGTGAACCGGGTGTCGGTCTCTGCTGCGACATGGATCAGACCCCCAAATGGTCGCGAGGCGACTCCTCGGAGAGGTCGGCGAGCGTCTCGATCGCCTTGCGCTCCTCCTTGGACAGCTTGGCAGGTACCGCCACCTCGACGGTGACGAGCAGGGAGCCACGCTTCCCCTTCCGCTCGACACCCCGGTCGCTGATGCGGAACACCTTGCCCGACCGGGTGCCGGCCGGGATCCGGATCTTGACCGGATCGCCGTCGAGGGTCGGTACGTCGATCTCGGCGCCGAGGGCGGCCTCGGGGAAGGTGACCGGCACCGTGATGGTGAGATCGTCGCCCGAACGCCCGAACAGTGGATGGGTGCCGACGGAGGCGGTGACCTCGAGATCGCCGGGAGGCCCACCGTTGCGACCGGGCCCGCCCCGACCCGCCAGCCGGATGCGCTGGCCGTCCTTGACCCCGGCGGGGATCCGGACCTTGATCTCCCGCGGCCGGTGCTCGATGCCCGAACCGCGACAGTTGGTGCACGGGTCGGTGATGGTGACGCCGCGTCCCTGGCAGGTGGGGCACGGCTGGGAGAACGAGAAGAACCCCTGGTTCTGGTCGAGCACACCCCGGCCGCCGCAGTCGGTGCAGACCAGTGGGGTGCTCCCCGGCTCGGCGCCGTTGCCGTCGCAGCGCGAGCACGCGGCCTCGGAGGTGAGGTGCACGGTCGTGGTCAGTCCGCGGATCGCGTCCTCGAACGACAGGTGGAGCGAGGCGGCCAGGTCGGCGCCGCGCTGGGGCCCGGCGCTGCGACCGCCACGGCCGCCACGGCCGCGGTTGAACAGGCCCCCGAACAGGTCGCCCAGGTCGCCGACGTCGCCCTCGTAGCGGAACCCTCCGCCCGGACCGCCCGGACCGCCCGGACCGCCGGCGCCGCCCATGCCGCCCATCGGGCCCATGCGGCGGACCTCGTCGTACTCCTTGCGCTTCTCCTCGTCGCCGAGCACGTCGTAGGCGGCCGAGGCTTCCTTGAAGCGCTCCTCGGCGGCATCGTCGCCGGGGTGCTGGTCGGGGTGGTTGTCCCGGGCGATCTGGCGGTACGCCTTGGTGATCTCGGACTTGGTGGCGGACTCCGAGACGCCGAGCACCTTGTAGTAGTCCTTCTCGAACCATTCACGCTGCGGCGCCATCTGGGAATCTCACCTCCTCGTCATCAGCAATCTCGTGGGCGGGGGTCACCCGCGCACCGGTGCGCACGGGATCTCGGGACTCAGCCGGCGACCTTGACCATCGCCGGGCGGATGACCCGGCCGTTCCACAGGTAGCCGGTCCGCAGCACCTCGGTGACCACCGGCTGGTCTCGTTCCTCTTCGCCGGGTTCGTGGACCACGGCCTCGGCCACGTTGGGGTCGAAGTCCTCGCCATGCGGGTCGACCCGCTCGAGGCCTTCCTTCTCGAGGAAGCCGAAGAGCTGGCCGGCGAGCGCCTCGACACCGCCCGCGTGGTCGCCGTCTCCCTGGGCCCGCGCCGCGTCGATGGCGTCGAGGACGGGCAGCAGCCGCTCGACGAAGGCACCCTGGGTGCGGGTGACCTCGTCGGCGATCCGCTTCTGGGACAGCTTGCGAAAGTTGTCGAAGTCGGCGGCGGTGCGCTGGTAGGCGTCGAGGAACTGGTCACGCTCGGCGACGAGTGCGTCGATCTGTTCGGGCGTGAACTCGACGCCGTCGCCGCCCTCGGTCACCGACGACGGCGCGCCCTCGGACACCTTCGGGTCGCCCTCGACCCGGGGTCGGACCGGGTCATCGACGTTGTCGGAGGCGTCGTCGGACACGGCGTCGGCCGGCGGGCCGCCGCCCTCAGGATGCTCGCTCATGCCGTCGTCGCTGGGCTCGCTCATCCCCGCCGATCACTCGTCCTCGTCGACGATCTCGGCGTCGACGACCTCGTCGTCGTCGGCCGAGGTGGCGCCGGCGTCGGCGGCACCCGAGTTCGGGTACTCGGCATCGGCCTGGGCCGCTGACTCGTAGAGCTTCTGGGTGAAGTCCTGCGAGGTGGTCATGAGGTTCTCGGTGGCCTGCTTGATCTCGGCCACGTCCTCACCCTCGAGCGCGGTCTTCAGCGCGGCGAGGCTCTCCTCGACCTTGGCCTTCTCGTCGCCTTCGAGCTTGTCTCCCTGCTCCTTGATCAGCTTCTCGGTCTGGTACACGAGGTTCTCGCCCTGGTTGCGGGCCTCGGCCTCCTCGCGGCGCCGGGCGTCCTCCTCGGCGTGGGCCTCGGCGTCCTTGACCATGCGATCGATGTCGTCCTTGGCGAGCGAGCTCTGACCGGTGATGGTCATCGACTGCTCCTTGTTCGTCGCCCGGTCCTTGGCCGACACGTGGACGATGCCGTTGGCGTCGATGTCGAAGGTGACCTCGATCTGGGGCACGCCACGGGGGGCCGGGGGCAGGTCGACGAGCTGGAACTTTCCGAGGGTCTTGTTGAACTGGCTCATCTCGCGCTCGCCCTGGAGCACGTGGATCTCGACCGAAGGCTGGTTGTCCTCGGCGGTGGTGAACACCTCGGTCCGCTTGGTGGGGATCGTGGTGTTGCGCTCGATGAGGCGGGTCATGACCCCGCCCTTGGTCTCGATGCCGAGCGACAGGGGCGTGACGTCGAGGAGCAGCACGTCCTTGACGTCGCCCTTGAGCACACCGGCCTGGATGGCAGCACCGATCGCGACGACCTCGTCGGGGTTGACGCCCTTGTGGGGGTCGTTGCCGGTGAAGTCCTTGACCAGCTCGGCGACCGCGGGCATGCGGGTGGAGCCACCCACCAGGATCACGTGGTCGAGGTCGCCCTTCTCGACGCCGGCGTCCTTGAGGGCCTGTTCGAACGGGCTCTTGCACCGGTCGAGCAGATCCTGGGTCAGCTCCTGGAACTTGGCCCGGCTGAGGGTCTCGTCGAGGTGGAGCGGACCTTCCTGGGTGGCGGTGATGAACGGCAGGTTGATCTGGCTCGACTGGACCTGGCTGAGCTCGATCTTGGCCTTCTCGGCCGCTTCCTGGAGCCGCTGCAGCGCCATGTTGTCCTGCGACAGATCGACGCCGTGGGCGTTCTTGAACTGCTCGACGAGCCAGTCGATGACCCGCTGATCCCAGTCGTCGCCGCCGAGGTCGGTGTCGCCGTGGGTGGACTTGACCTCGAACACGCCGTCGCCGATCTCGAGCACCGACACGTCGAAGGTGCCGCCGCCGAGGTCGAAGACGAGGATCGTCTGGTCGTCGTCACCCTCCTTGTCGAGCCCGTAGGCCAGTGCGGCCGCCGTCGGCTCGTTGATGATGCGCAGCACCTCGAGCCCGGCGATCTGGCCGGCCTCCTTGGTCGCGGTGCGCTGGGCGTCGTCGAAGTACGCCGGCACGGTGATGACGGCCTGGTTCACGGTGTCACCGAGATAGCTCTCGGCGTCGCGCTTGAGCTTCTGCAGCGTCCGCGCCGAGATCTCCTGGGCCGTGTACTCCTTGTCGTCGACCTTGATCGACCAGTCGGTGCCCATGGCGCGCTTGACCGAGCGGACGGTGCGGTCGGGGTTGGTGATCGACTGGCGCTTGGCGACCTCGCCGACCAGGACCTCGTCGTTCTTGGAGAAGGCGACCACCGACGGCGTCGTGCGGGACCCCTCGCTGTTGGGGATGACGACGGGGTCGCCGGCCTCGAGGACCGAGACGACCGAGTTGGTGGTGCCGAGGTCGATTCCGACGGCCTTGGGCATGGGAGTGGCCTCCGTGGGGGTACGCAGATGGTTGGGGAAAGGTTCGAGCCTGCCCGCCCCGATCCTGTTCGGAAACGGGCATTCGCAGCGGCTCGACAGAGATGAGCATAAAAGTTGAGTGGGGGATTGACAACTTCTCCGGCGCAGTTTGGTCCCGCCCCACCGAGCCGCGCCGCGGGCACAGCGTGGGAGACTGTGCCCTCCATGGCCCTCGTCGAGACTCGCGAGCTCACCAAGACCTACGACGCCGGGACGGTTCGCGCCCTCGACGGACTGACCGTGACCGTGGACCACGGCGTGGTCGGGCTCGTGGGCGCCAACGGCGCCGGCAAGTCCACGCTGTTCCGGATCCTGCTCGGGCTGACCGAGCCTGACGCCGGCACCGTGGTGGTCGACGGGATCGACGTCGCCACCGACCCGATCGGGGTCCGTGCCCGGCTCGGGTTCATGCCCGAGCACGACTGCCTGCCGGATGACCAGTCGGCGGCCGACATCGTGTCGACGCTCGGTGAGATCGCCGGCCTCGCGCCCCGTGACGCCCGCCAGCGGGCGTCCGACGTCCTCGACCTCGTGGGGCTCGACGAGGCCCGGTTCCGACCGGTCGAGGGGTTCTCCACCGGCATGCGCCAACGGTCCAAGCTGGCCCAGGCGATCGTCGCCGACCCGACCCTCGTGCTGCTCGACGAACCGACCGCGGGACTCGACCCGGCCGGTCGTCAGGAGATGCTCGACCTCGTGGCCCGGCTCGGACGGTTCGGGATCTCGGTGATGATGGCCACCCATCTGCTCGACGACGTGCAGTCGACCTGCGACCAGGTCGTGATGATCGACGGCGGACGGCTCGTGGGCTCGGGGCGCACCGAGGACCTGCTCGAGACCACCGGCGTGGTCCGCGTCGACGTCGGCGGACACGGCGCCCGCCTCGTCGACGAACTCGGCGCGGTGGCGACGCTGCTCCCGGACGGGTCGGTGGAACTGCCCGCCGGCGACGACCGGATCGACGCGGTGGTCGACGCCGTCGCCCGTGCCGGCCTCCCCCTCCACGCCCTGTCGAGCCGCCGGGCGAGCCTCGACGGGCTGTTCGCCATCACCGATCGAGACGTCGGGTGACCGCGTCATCGGCCACCGCGCCCTCCGGTGCGGTGTACGACCGTGGCTACCGGCCCTTCGAGGGAACCCTCGGTGGCCGGCGCGCCGCCCGGGCCGCGGTGTACCGGGCGTCGCTGCGGCGAGCCGTGGGACTCCGCCGCTCGTGGCGCCAGAAGCTGTTCCCGTGGTTCCTGCTCGCCGTGGCCTCGGTGCCGGCGGTCGTGTGGGTGGGCGTTGCCTACATCACCCGGGGCACCCCGGCCGAGGCCGTCGAGATCATCACCTACCGGGAGTACCTGGGGGTGTCGACGGCGCTGCTGGTCTTCGTGGCCTTCGCCGCACCCGATGTCCTGTGCCCCGACCGACGCCACCGCACCCTGCCGCTCTACTTCGCCCGGCCGCTGACCGGCACCGACTACGCGGTCGCCAAGGTCGGCGCCATCGCCACATTGGTCTTCGCGTTCAGCTTCCTGCCCCAGGTCGTCCTCTACGTCGGCCAGCTGCTGGTGAGCGACGGTGCGTTCGAGTACTTCGGCAACAACCTCGAGGTGCTGTGGAAGATCCCGGTCGCGACCGTGGCGTTCTCCGCGTACTTCTCGCTGCTCGCCTGCGCGATCGCCTCGCTCACGACCCGCCGCATCATCGCCGCCGCGACCCTGCTCATTCTCCTGCTCGGCTCGTCGGGTTTCGCCGCCGGACTGTCCGAGGCCAGCGGCGCGAGCGAACGCCCCGACGGGTTCCAGGTCGAGCTGGACGAGGATGGCGTCGAGGGCGACGCGCCGGTGGGCACCGGACCCAACTCCACGATCGCACCGGGTCCGATCCTGCGCGAGTACGAGGACCCGAGTTCGGCCTGGGGCGCCGTCGACCTGCTCGACGCCCCCATGCACGTGCGCGACCTGGTGTTCGAGGGCGAGGTGATCGAGGTGTACCTCGCGGGGGTCGACGGGGCCGGCCTGCTCGCCGTCTCGGTCTACCTGTTGGTCGTGATGACGTCCGCGGGCACGCTGTGGTGGCGCTACCGCTGGGTCGAGCCATGAGCGTCGACACACCGGTCCCGGGACCCACCACCAGCAGCAGTGATCCCGCGTTCGTGACCGACCCCACGGTCATCGTCGACGACGTGTCGGTCTGGTTCGGTCAGAAGGTGGCCCTGTCCGAGCTCTCGTGCTCGTTCGGCGCGGGCGTGACCGGCCTGCTCGGCCCGAACGGCGCGGGCAAGACCACGCTGATGCGCGCGGTCTGCGGGCTCCTGCCGCCCCGCCAGGGTTCGGTGTCGGTGCTCGATGTCGATCCCCGCCGCGACCGCGACATCCACGCCCGGATCGCGATGGTCCCCGAGGAGGACGCGGTCCCGGTGGCACTGTCGGCGCGTGCCCTGGTCCGCTACCAGGCCCGGTTGTGCGGGGTGCGGGACCGGGACGCGATCGACGCCGCGCTCGCCACGGTCGACCTCGTCGACGTGGCTGATCGCCGGCTCGGCGGGTTCTCCAAGGGCATGCGCCAACGAGCCAAGATCGCCGCCGCGCTGGTCAGCGAGCCCAGCGTGCTGGTGCTCGACGAGCCGCTCAACGGCGCCGATCCCGTGCAACGGCTGGCCCTGATCGAGCTGTTCCACCGCCTCGGCGACGAAGGGCGGACCGTGATCGTGTCGAGCCACGTGCTCCATGAGGTCGAACGCCTGGCCGAGCGGGTCGTGGTCGTGATCCGGGGCCGGTTGGCCGCCGCCGGCGAGCGCCATGCCATCCGCGATGCGATGGCCGACGTGCCCCGGCGGGTCCGGGTGCGCAGCGACGACGACCGCGCGCTGGCGGCCGCGCTGATCGGCCACGACGCCGTCGTCTCGGTCACCGTGGAGGCCGGGCCCGAGCCGGGGACGACCGGTGGGGTGACCGTCTCGACGTCGAGCGCGAGCGAGCTGGCCCTGGCCCTGCCCGTCACCGCGGCCGGCGTGGGCATCCGTCTCCGCGAGGTGCTCCCGCTCGACGACTCGCTCGAATCGGTGTTCACGGAGCTGACCAGATGACCGCCACCTCCTCGACCGTCGGGTCCCGCCGCACTCGCCTCACGGCACTGGTGACCTACGTCTTGTCGGCGTGCATGCCCCGCAAGCGGCTCGGGGTCCTGGCACTGCCCGCCCTGGCCATCGTCCTCGCCGGCGTGCTGAGTCGGACCGTGACCGATGTCGCCGCCACGGAGGCGTTCGCTCGCGTGGCCGACGGTCTCGTCTTCGGCCTGGCGCTGCCCCTCGGCGCGTTGGTCATCGGCGATGCCGTGGTCGGCGCCGAGGTGCGCGCCGGGACGTTCGCGTTCTCGTGGCTCACACCGAGCCGCTTCTGGGAGCTCGCCGTGACCCGGTGGTTCGGCGGGTGGTTGCTGGCGCTCGCCACCCTGGTTCCGGCCACGGTCCTCGCCGCGATCATCGCCGGCGTCGCCGACGCCGCACCGGCGATCGCGCTCGCCACCGCGGCAGGAACGGGCGCGCACATCGCGCTGTTCACGTTCATCGGCACGGTGACCCGACGCGCCGCGATCTGGTCGCTGGCCGTGGTCCTGCTCGTCGAGCGGCTCCTCGGCGCGGCGCTCACCGGCATCGCCCAGCTCTCCCCCACGTGGGAAGCCCGCGCCGTCTACATGTCGCTGGCCGACGTGCCCGATGACCTCGTCCGCTCCGGCATCCCCGCGGGCTGGGGCGCGGTCGTCCGCCTCGCCATCATCACCGCCGTGCTGGTCGCCCTGACGACCGGCGGACTCCGCCGCCTCGAGCCCACCGGCACCCGGGACTAAGGAGCCGAGCGGATAGGGGCAAGCGAAGCGCGCCTACCCCGCCGGCTCCGGGGCCCGAGCGGCCCGCGCCGGCACGCCGGACGACGAAGGAGCAGCAAGAGCGGGAAGCACGGGGACCTGCGATAATCGCCCTTTCCGCGCAGGTCCTGAGCCGCTCGCCGGCGGGCCCGGCGAACGGCGGATCGGTATGCGGCTACCGCCAGCCGAGGCCGACGGCGACCGCGACACCGAGCACCACCACGGCGAACACGAGGAGGACCCACGGATTGGGCCGACGGTGGAGATCCGGTGCCGCCTCCGGGGGCCGCCGGTCGGCAGGCGCCTCGGCCGTGGTGGGTGGGTCCGGGGGCACCTCGAGCGGAAGACCACCGAGCTGGGTCACGGGCGCGCCGTCGAACGGGATGGGGGCCACGGGCAGGCCCATGGCGCGCTGGGCGTCCTGGAGCTCCTCACCGAGCGCCAACGCCGAGGCGTACGGCGGCAGGAGCGCGTTGAGGAACTCGGGGGAGGGATCGGGGACCAGCGCCTCGAGCGCACCAGCGAGGGCGGCCACGTCGGCCCAGGCGGCGTGGTCGGCACGCGGGTCGGGTTCGGGCAGCCGAGGCTGACCGAACCGCGTCCGGGTGATGGTGGCGGGGGCGATGTTGCCGACGACCTCGTCCTCGTCGTGGACGTGGGCGAGCTGGCCGCACAGCTCGATCCCCCACTCCATGGCCTGTTGCACCGTCGCGGTGTGGTCGGCCCAGGTGAGCGCGGGAGCGGCGGGGCGCGCCTGCGCGGCGTCGTCTTCCGTCTCGTCGTCGCTCATGGACCCGTGGTGTGTCGTTCGGTGCGGATCACTCCGACCCGGAACGCGAGGTCAGATTCCAGATGATGGTCTCGAGGATCTGCTCGCGGACGTCGTCGTCGATGCCGGTGAAACGAAGCCCGTGGTGGTGCAGGGTCGAACCGCCCGGCGTGCGTCCGTAGAGCGAGCTGGTCTGCACGCTGGCTCGCTCCGCGAGGTCGACGCCGTCGCCCTCGCCGGGCAGCGCGCAGCGGACGACCAGCTCGTCGCCGATCGCGAGTTCCTCCTCGCAGATCATGCCGAGCCCGCCGGCGGCCACATCGACGATCCAGGCCGCGGCACCCGGACCGCCCGCGACCGGTTCGTACGACGCGTCGAGGACCAGGGCGAGCCGGGCGCTGCTGCGACGCGGCCGTCGGTTGATGGTCACGGGCAGGGCGATCCCGAACGGCGCCTCGTCGTCTTCGCGTCGGTCGGCCACGACCGAGTCGAACAGGTAGACGGCGTCGCCCGGACGGTCGAAGCGAACGCTGACGAGCTGGCCCTCGGACAGTGTCAGCATCCCGTCCCGACGCATCGGGAGACCGATCCACAGGTGTCGGTCGTCGACCCGCACGAGCCGACTGACATAGCCACCGAGGGTGTCGGTGAGATCGGAGACGCTCAACGCCAGACCCGGCTGCAGGTATCGCTGCCGCGCCGCGTTCTCGGTGCGCCCGACCGGGGTGTCCACGTCCAACATGGCTCAGCCGTCCTCTCCTCTCATCCCTCAGGTTAGAACCGGATGGGGCGCACCGCTCGGTTCCGGGGGGATCGAACAGGCCGGCGCCGGCGCTACCGTCGTCGGCCATGTCCCACACGCTCGTCCTCCTGCGACACGGTCAGTCGACCTGGAACCTCGAGAACCTGTTCACCGGCTGGTACGACGCCCAGCTCACCGACCTCGGCCGGGACGAGGCCCGGACCGGCGGCGAGGCGCTGGCCACCAAGGGCCTGCTGCCCGACGTGGTGCACACCTCGCTGCAGAGCCGGGCGATCCACACCGCCGAGCTCTCGCTGGCGGCCTGCGACCGCTCCTGGATCCCGGTGCGTCGTCACTGGCGCCTCAACGAGCGCCACTACGGCGACCTCACCGGCAAGGACAAGGCCCAGACCGCCGAGCAGTTCGGCGACGACCAGGTCCACGTCTGGCGGCGCAGCTACGACACCCCGCCCCCACCGATCGCGCCGGACAACGCGCACAACCCCAACGACGATCCCCGCTACGCGGCCATCCCACCCCAGCTCCGTCCCACGACCGAGTGCCTGAAGGACGTGGTCGAGCGGATGCTGCCCTACTGGTTCGACGCCATCGTCCCCGACCTCGCCACCGGCGCAACCGTGCTGGTGGCCGCCCACGGCAACTCGCTGCGGGCGCTGGTCAAGCACCTCGACGAGATGAGCGACGACGAGATCACCGGCCTCAACATCCCGACCGGCCAGCCCCTCGTGTACGAGCTCGGCGACGACTTCCTGCCGGCGGAGGCCAAGCCGATCGACCAGCGCTATCTCGCCGACGCCGACGAGATCGCCGCCGCGGCCGAGGCGGTGGCGAACCAGGCCAGAGGCTGACCGGCCACCGCCTCTCGCAACAACACAGCGGTGGCGAACCAGGCCAGAGGCTGAGCCGTTCGTCGCGCCCTACGGGAGTTTCCCACTTCGGGAGTTTTTCGGCTGTGCCTCACAACTCCGCGCGCGATGCGGCTCGTCGATCAGTCGTCGGTGAGGGTGACGCCGCGGTGGCCGCTGACGTCGACGACGTTGGCGCCCTGATCGGGGGAGAAGCTCAGGACGCGCTGGGGGAACGGGATCTCGATGCCAGCGGCGTCGAGGGCGCGCTTGGCCTCCTGGACCGCACGGTGGCGGACCCAGAACACGTCGGCGAACGCGTCGTGCCAGACGTAGGCGGTGAGGTCGACACTGCTCTCCCCGAGGCCCGTCAGCAGGGTGCGGGGTGCGGGGTAAGAGAGGACCTCGTCGATGGCCGACATGGCCGGGTTGATGACATCGATGGCGTCCTGGGGATCGGTGCGGTAGTGGATCCCGATCTCCACAGCCAGGCGACGCCGACCTCGGGCGGTCCAGTTGACGATCGGGCTCGTCAGCACCTCGGCGGCGGGAACGATGATGCGCTCGCCGGCGAAGGTGTCGATCACGACCGAGCGCGAGTCGATCTCCTTGACGATGCCGAACAACTGGCTTTCACCGATCTCGACGTAGTCCGCTGGTTTGAACGGCCGCTTGATCTGCAGGATCACCCCGGCCATGAAGTTCTCGAGGATGTCCTGGAAGGCGAACGCCAGCGCGATACCGCCGACGCCGAGGGCACCGAGGAACAGCCCGACCTCCACACCGATCGCCGTGAGCGAGTACACGAAGCCGGCGATCACGATGAAGATGCCCACGACGCGGGACAGGAGGACGGCCGATGCCGAGGCCGACGCCGAGACCGGCGTGCGCTTCTCGACCCATCGGTTGACGAGACGACGCATGACCATCGACAGCACGATCGCGATGGCGAAGATCGCCAGCGCGGTGATCCAGTCGCTCAGCCCCAACCCTTCCGGGACGGCCGCCTCGACGGCATCGGTGTCCGGGCCCGTCTGGGCGAGCATCCACAGTGGTGACGGCACGTTTCCTCCAGCGATCTCAGTCTCGGTCGCAGCTCGAGTGCCCGTACCCGTCGTCCAGCACTACCACCCCTCGCCGCCCTTCGGAACCCGCGGCTGGCGGAATCCTGACGTCGGTGGCCGATTTCGCCCGGACGCGGCAGTGCCCCGGCCTGCGCCGGGGCACTGCCAACGGGTCGTGGATCTCGAATCGCCTAGACGGCGTCGGTGCCCATCTCGCCGGTGCGGATCCGGCTCAGGCGGTCGACGCTGGTGATCCAGATCTTGCCGTCACCGATCTTGCCGGTCTGGGCGGCGGTGCCCACGGCCTCCGCCACCTTCTCCGCATCGTCGGTGCCGCACACCAGCTCGATCTTCACCTTGGGCACGAAGTCGATGGTGTACTCAGCACCGCGGTAGGTCTCGGTGTGGCCGCCCTGGCGACCGAACCCCTTGACCTCGGACACGGTCATGCCCTGGATGCCGACCCCCTTGAGGGCCTCCTTGACGTCGTCGAGTTTGTGCGGCTTGATCACCGCGGTCACGAGACTCAACATGGTGTTCTCCTTTCGTGGATGCGGTGCTCAGACCGACACGGACGAGCCGGACTTGAGACCTTCGGACGAACCGCCGCCGGCATCGGGGGCGTAGCCGAGATGGCCGTGCTCCTCGACGTCGAGACCGGCGATCTCTTCTTCCTCGGTGACCCGCAGGCCGACCGTGTACTTGATGGCGGTGAACAACAGGTACGCCGCACCGAAGACGAACACGAAGTGCACGCCGACCATCAGGGCCTGGGTCGACAGCTGGTCGATGCCACCGCCGTAGATGAGCCCGACCTCTTCACGGCCGAGGAAGGCGTCGTCGTAGTAGCCGAAGATGGCGATCGAGAGCGTGCCCCAGGTGCCGACCACACCGTGGACCGAGATGGCACCCACGGGGTCGTCGACGCCGGCCCGGTCGATGCCCTTGACCGAGAGCACCACGATGAGGCCGCCGATGGCGCCGATGACGACCGCGGCCCAGGTCTGGACGGTACCGACCGGCGCCGTGATGGCGACGAGGCCGGCGAGCAGCCCGTTGGCCGCCATGGAGACGTCGGGCTTGCCGTCCATGAGCCAGTTGACGGCCATGGCCACGACCGCACCGGCCGCCGCGGCCAGCAGCGTCTTGGCGGCGAGCCAAGCGATCCAGTTGTCCGCGGCGAGCTCGGAGCCGGGGTTGAAGCCGAACCAGCCGATGAACAGGATCATGGCACCGAGCACCACGAAGGGCATGTTGTGGCCGGGGATGGCCCGGGGCTTGCCGTCGGCGCCGTACTTGCCGATGCGGGGCCCGAGGACCATGGCACCGGCGAGGGCGGCCCAGCCGCCGGTGGCGTGCACGATGGTCGAGCCGGCGAAGTCCGAGAACGGGATGTCGAGCTGGGCGAGCCAGCCGCCGCCCCAGGTCCAGCGGAGCACGATCGGGTAGATCAGCGCCGTCAGGACGAAGCTGTAGATGAAGTAGCTCCGGAACTTCGTCCGCTCGGCCATGGCGCCCGACACGATCGTGGCGGCCGCCGCGGCGAACGCGGCCTGGAAGAAGAAGAAGGTGACCGGGTACAGCCCCTCCGACTGGGAGATGTTGTCGACACCTTCGATGCCGATGTCGAACCCGAACCAGCCGCCGAGCAGCTCGTCACCGCCGAAGGCGATGCCGTAGCCGACCAGGGCGAATGCCAGCACACCGGCCGACATGTCCATCAGGTTCTTCATCATGATGTTCGAGACGTTCTTGGCCCGGGTCAGGCCGGCCTCGACGAGGGCGAACCCGGCCTGCATGAAGAAGACCAGGACGCCGCAGAAGAAGATGAAGATGTTGTCGAGGAAGACCTGCGGCGCCGCAGCCTCCCCTTGTGCGGCGGCGGGACTCGCGAGCAGGAACAGTGCTGCTCCGACGACGCCCGCTCCGATGAGCAACTTGCGCTTCACGTGCTGACTCCTTGCGGTTGACGGGGGTTGGTTTCTCATGTGGGCCCCGTCCAATCGACGCTGATTGCACAGGGGTGTTGCCATGCCGTCCACGGGGGATGGATGACGGGGATCTGACTCGCACCTGACCGTAAGACCCGCGGTTTTCGCCTCTGTTCGGTCGGCATGACGGGAATGGCAACGCTTTGTGTCGCCGATGTTTCGTGCTCTACGAGCCGTTGCCGGTGGCGGTGGGTTCGAGGAGATAGCCCCGTGAGCGCACGGTGCGGATGGCGAGGCGCACGGGCTGGAGGCGGCGACGGAGGCGCAGCACGTGCACGTCGAGGGCGTTGCGGCCCGGGGCGCCCTCGGGCCAGCCGGCCGCGGCGAGGTCGTCGCGGCTGACCACCGCACCGAAGCGCCGGACCAGCGCCTGGGTCAGCCGGGCCTCGACCGGGGGCAGCGGCGCCCACCGTTCGCCGAAGCGGATGACGCCGTCCTCGTCGAGCTCGGGCACGAGCTCGAGGGTCTGCTCCAGCCGCATCCGCAGCCCTTCGAGCCGGGCACGGACGTCGAGGTCGGTCTCGGACTCGCGCACCCAGTCCTCGAGCGGATCGGCGGCCACGGGCGGTGCCGCATCGGGTTCGACGAGCAGCAGTCGGGCCCGGCCGAGCTCGGCCAGCTCCTCACGCTTGCTGCGCTCGCTCGGCCACCGCAGCACCATCACCTCGTCCATCGCACTGGAACGGTACGGAGGAAGCGTTTCGCGACTGTTTCGCGTCCGTGCCCATCAGTTTTCGCGACACCACCACCTTTCCCCGCGCGTCCCGGTCCGGAACTAGCCTTCGAGCCGCTATGGACGACACCGACACCGCCCGCAAGATCAAGCCGCATCAGTTGGCCCTCGGGCTCGGTGGGCTGGTCGCGGTCGTCACCGTCCTCTCGGGCATCGCGGCCACGGTCTTCGCGTTCCACCACGCCGAGGGCGACGCCACGCGCGAGGTGTTCGGCAACATCCCCTCGCCGGTCAAGCTGGCCTTCTACACGCTCGTGCCCATCGCCATCCTCTACGGCGCGGTGATGTTCAGCCAGCGCATGAGGAACTGGGAGCGGGGCGCGCCGGAGAGCCGGACGACGACCAAGGCCAACTTCGCCCAGCGGATGAAGGACTTCCGGGCCGGCGTGTACATGAAGACGCTGCTGCGCGACCCCGCCGCGGGCGTCATGCACAGCCTCATCTACTTCCCGTTCCTGATCCTGCTGGCGGTCACCACCGTCCTCGAGATCGACCACCAGCTCCCCGAGTCGGCCAAGTTCCTCCACGGCGACGTGTACCGGGCCTACACCTTCGTGGGCGACGTCGCCGGCGTCCTCTTCCTCGTCGGTGTGTTCTGGGCCATCGGTCGGCGCTACATCCAGAAGCCGTACCGGATCCGGGTCAAGACCACGCCCGAGCACGCCGCGTCGCTGTTCATCCTCGCCGCCATCGGCATCACCGGCTTCCTGGCCGAGATGTTCCGCATCGCCCTCGACGGCCGGCCCGACCACGAGACCTGGAGCGTCGTCGGCTACCCGCTGGCCGCGCTGGTCGACGACGTGGGCGCCGTCGCCGGCTGGCACCAGGTGTTCTGGATCGCCCACGTGATCACGTTCCTCGCCTTCCTGGCGATGCTGCCGGTCACGATGCTGCGCCACATGTTCACCAGCCCGCTGAACATGTACTACAAGGATCGCGAGCGCCCGAAGGGCGCGATGAAGGCGATGCCCGACCTGATGGAGTCCGAGCTCGAGAACTTCGGCGCCTCCACCGTCGAGGACTTCACCTGGAAGCAGCTGCTCGACCTCGACGCGTGCACCATGTGCGGCCGCTGCACCTCGGTGTGCCCGGCCAACGCCACCGGCAAGCCCCTCGATCCCCGCGAGATCGTCCTCAAGTCGGGCGAGGTCATGGCCGCCTCCGGCGAGCCCCGGGTCAGCCCGCCCATCGGCACGGTGCCCGAGATCACCGTCGAGGCCAACGACCTCTTCGAGCGGATCACGCCCGAGGAGATCTGGGCGTGCACGAGCTGCAAGGCCTGCGACGAGATCTGCCCGGTGAACATCGAGATCCTCGACAAGATCCTCGACATGCGGCGGTACCTGTCGCTGATGGAGTCGAACTTCCCGACCGAGCTCGGCAACGCCTACATGAACATGGAGAACCAGTCGAACCCCTGGGGCATCTCCAACCAGACCCGCGGCGACTGGTCCGAGAAGGTCACGGGCGTCGACGTGATCGACCCCGGCGACGCCTTCGAGCACGAGTACCTCTACTGGGTCGGTTGCGCGGGCAGCTTCGACGACAAGAACCAGAAGGTGTCCGAAGCCATGGCCAAGCTGATGAAGCGGGCCGGCCTCGACTTCGCCATCCTCGGTCCCAACGAGATGTGCACCGGCGATCCCGCCCGCCGTTCGGGCAACGAGTACATCTTCCAGATGCTCGCCCAGCAGAACGTCGAGATGCTCAACGGCATGGGCGTGAAGAAGATCATCACCCAGTGCCCGCACTGCTTCAACACCCTCGGAAACGAGTACCCCCAGCTCGACGGGCACTACGAGGTCATCCACCACACCCAGCTGCTCGAGAACCTGATCGACGAGGGCAAGCTCGACATGAGCCGGGCCCGGCTCGACGAGCGGATCGTCTACCACGACTCCTGCTACCTCGGTCGCCACAACGACATCTACATGTCGCCGCGCAAGGTGATCGGCAGCCTCGCCGGTGTCGAGGTGGTCGAGGCGCCCCGCAACGGCACCAAGGGCATGTGCTGCGGCGCCGGCGGCGCCCGCATGTGGATGGAGGAATCGGTCGGCACCAAGGTCAACGACGACCGGTCCCGCGAGCTGGTCGAGACCGGCGCCAGCCGGGTCGCCACCGCTTGCCCCTTCTGCTACGTGATGATGGACGACGGCGTGAAGGCGGCCGGCAAGGACGACGACGAGGTCAAGGTCGCCGACCTGGCCATGCACGTGCTCGAAGCCATCGAGGCCGGCGAGGAAGCCGGCGACGAGGCCTACACCATGACCGACGAGACCGCCCGCAGCTGAGACTGCTTCTACTGGAAGTTCTTCCAGTACTGGGAGGGTGTCGGTCCGGACTGGCCCTTGTACTTGGACCCGAGCGAACCGGTGCCGTACGGGTTCTCGGCCGGGGTCGTCATGCGCAGGAAGCTGACCTGGCCGATCTTCATGCGCGGGTAGAGGGTGATCGGCAGGTTGGCGACGTTGGACAGCTCGAGGGTGATCTGGCCGTCGAAGCCGGCGTCGACGTAGCCGGCGGTGGAGTGGATCAGCAGGCCGAGTCGACCGAGGCTCGACTTGCCCTCGAGCCGGGCGACGAGATCGTCGGGCACGGCGATGCGCTCGAACGTGGCCCCGAGCACGAACTCGCCGGGGTGGAGGATGAACGGCTCGTCGGCGGGGACCTCGATCATCTCGGTGAGGTCCGACAGGTCCTGCTTGACGTCGATGAGCCCCCGGGTGTGGTTGCGGAACACCAGGAACCGTGGATCGAGGGTGAGGTCGATCGACGACGGCTGGATGCACGACTCGTCGAGGGGCTCGATCTCGATGCGACCGGCGGCGAGCTGCTCGCGGAGCGTACGGTCGGAGAGGATCACGTCGCTCGCCCCGCTCGCTTCCCGAGTTGTCCGCTGACGCTCACGACTCGCAGCGTAGACGTGCTGCGTCGGCGGCCCGCGACCCCGAGGCGGGATGCTCAGGCTTCGGCGGCGACGTAGCGGTACTTCTGGTGCACGGCCTGCGTGGAGACCCCGAGAGCCTCGCCGATCTCGGCCCAGGTCGACCCGGCCTCCCGGGCGGCGAGGACGAACTCGGTGACGAGGTCGTCGGCGGCCTCGCGCAACCGGGCGGCCGCCTCGAGTCGGAGTTCGTCGTCGCCGTGGCACAACTCGACGACACCGGCCCGCGCCACACCGTCGGCCGCGAGATCGATCTCGATCTCGACTTCGGTGTCGGTGTCTGCGATCGGATCCATTCTCGATGCGCCGTCCATCCCCATCAGTCTGCCAGCACAGATCACCGGAATCGGGGATTCAGGTCGAAACCAAACCTCAGAACGGGCGACCTGCGTGAGCGCATCGTCGGAGAGCACGAAGGAGTCGGAAGCGAGGTCAGCCCGAGCCTCAGCCTCAGCCCGAGCCGAGCCCGAGCCCGGCGAAGGCCTCGACGCGATCGGCGATTCGCCGGCGGCGACGCCGACCCAGGCCGGGCCCGACTGCACCGGGTCGGCCACTCGCCCACCCGGAACGCACCCGCTAGGGTCGGCGCCCCTCGCGGGTGTAGTTCAATGGCAGAACATGAGCTTCCCAAGCTCACAACGCGGGTTCGATTCCCGTCACCCGCTCGCTTCGCTTCAACCGCCCTGGTCACGGAGCTGCGAGGCTCCGGCCGGTCCGGGCCGAACACGGTGATCCCATCCTCGGCGATCTTCGCGGGCGAGCACCGACCACGAGTATCGGTACGTCGGAACGGGTGACGACCGCGCCGATCCTTCACCCACCCCGCTGCGAGTGTCGGGTACATCGGGCGGATGCGATCGAGGTGACGATCAGCCAGAGTGGCGCGGAGATGCTCAACGAGCTGCGGGCGGCTGCGCGGGTGAAGCAGACGGCAGCCCACACGGTCGGCCGCCTCGGCACGGCCCAGCGATGAGCTTGTACGTTCCGGACATGGCGACACCACAGGACCTGGCGACCGCCTACCGCGACACGAGGGGACGCATCACCGAGCTGTGCCAGGGGATCTCCCCCGACGTGGCGTCGAGCCGCGTGCCGGCCACGCCGGACTGGAGCGTCCGCGACCTCGTCTCGCACCTCACGGTCATCGCCGCCGAACCGGTGGCGGGCAACCTTCCCGGGAACGATCAGCAGGCGTGGATGGACGAAGGCATGGCGAGGCGCCGGGAGGCCTCGGTCGCTGACCTGCTCACTGAGTGGAACGAGGCCGGACCGGCCTTCGAGGGGATCATCGAGAGCATGGGCGAGGCCCTGCGCAATGTGGTGTACGACGTCGCCGTGCACGAGCACGACCTCCGTCACGCCCTGGGGCGCCCGGGCGCTCGCGACACGCCGGCGGTGCAGATCGGGCTCGAGGCGCTGCTCGACCAACTCGGCGACCGGGTGCGGGAGCACGAGCTCGCCGCCGTGCGGGTCCGGATCGACGACGCCGAGGAGGAGGTCGTGTGCGGCGATGGCAACCCGTCCGTGACGCTGGCGGGCGACCGCTTCGAGCTGTTCCGCCTGCTCGCCAACCGGCGCAGCCGCAACCAGGTCCTCTCGGCGAGGTGGACCGGCGATCCCGAGCGGTACCTCGGTGCGCTCGAGGCGATGCCGTACCCCGAACAGGACATCGACGAGTAGTGCGACGCTCGATCGACGACCACCCCTCGGAGAAGATGTCGAGGAAGTGCAGGAAGCCCCGCTCGCCGAACTCGTCGAGTTGGGCGGCGGTGAGGGGGCCGTCAGCCGCCGCCCCCCGGACGACGGGCTCGATGCGGTCGACGAAATGGGGCTTCAGCCCCAAGCGTGTCGGATAGGGGTCGTGGCGGCGATGCCCGTTCGCTCCGCCCGGCGCGGGGGCCGAACGCTCCGTGAGATGAGGCTGGTTCGGTGCTGTCGTCATGATTCGCTCCGCGAGGCTGTGGAAGGGATCGGGGGTACAGACGATTTCGATGCCGAGGGATGCCTGCAGCGGCGCGCCGGAACCCGGCGCCAAGCCCTCGGTTCCGTCACGGCCGTACCCGAGTGGTGTTCTGTTCAGAACCCGGCGGGACGACGCGTTGTCGAGCTCGGGCACAGCCGCGAGCCCGACTCGACAGCTGACGGGCCACGACGACACTGCGGCCCAGCCTGGATCCGGTGCGCTCCCCCCAATGACCGACGCCGCCGGCGAGACGGCGACCGGAAGGCCCAGTGTGGCGTCACGATTACCCTGGCGGGATACCCCTCGGGCTCGTGAGGGTAGGGAGTTGCCGATCCCCGGGCCAGTGCCGACCCAAGGACCTCGCCCGGCGCACCGAGGAGGCCCACCGATGACCACGGCCGAGCAGCAGACGTCCACCGGCGCTGAGCCCGACCACGACCACGACCACGGGCACGGCCACGGCGACCACGCCCAGATGTTCCGCCGTCGGTTCTGGTGGAGCCTGGTGCTGTCGGTCCCGGTGATCGTCGCCAGTCCGACGGTGATGGATTGGCTCGGATACGAGCTCGACTTCACCGGCATCGACCTGATCGGACCGGTGCTCGGTTCGGTGTTGTTCTTCTGGGCCGGCTGGCCGTTCCTCGAGGGCGGCTGGTCCGAGGCCCGTCGTCGCCAGCCCGGGATGATGCTCCTCATCGGGATGGCCATCACGGTGGCCTACGTCGCGTCGCTGGCCACCACCTTCGGCTGGTTCGACCTCGAGTTCTGGTGGGAGCTGGCCGCGCTGATCACGATCATGCTGCTGGGCCACTGGCAGGAGATGAAGGCGATCGGCCAGGCCAGCTCCGCGCTCGAGGCGCTGGCCGAGCTCCTGCCCGACGAGGCCGAACGGGTCGGCGACGACGGCGCCGTCGAAACGGTGGCGGCCTCGTCGCTCGACGCGGGCGACGTGGTGCTCGTCCGGCCGGGCGGACGCGTGCCCGCCGACGGCGAGATCGTCGACGGCGCGGCTGAGCTCGACGAGTCGATGGTCACGGGCGAGTCGAACCCGGTGGCCAAGGACGAAGGCGACCAGGTGGTCGCGGGCACGATCGCCACCGATTCCTCGATCCGCGTCCGGGTCGACGCCGTCGGCGACGACACCGCGCTGGCCGGGATCCAACGCATGGTGTCGGCCGCGCAGGAGAGCCGAGGTCGCGCCCAGGCGCTCGCCGACCGGGCCGCCGCGCTGCTCTTCTACGTCGCGACCGCCGCCGCCGTGATCACCTTCGCGTCCTGGGTCGGGCTGGGGAGCACCGACGACGCAGTCGTACGGACCGTCACCGTGCTGGTCATCGCCTGCCCCCACGCCCTCGGTCTCGCCATCCCGCTCGTCGTGTCGCTCTCGAGCGCGATGGCGGCCCGCAACGGCATCCTCGTCAAGGATCGGATCGCGCTCGAGCGCATGCGCACGGTCGACGCGGTGCTGTTCGACAAGACCGGCACCCTCACCAAGGGCGAGCACGCGGTCACCGACGCCGCCGCGGCCGAGGGTCAGGACCTCGACGAGGTGTACCGCATCGCCGGCGCAGTCGAGGCCGACAGCGAGCATCCGCTGGCCCGTGCCATCGTCGCTGCCGCCCGGGAACGAGGCGAGCTCGCGCGGGCGGAGGACTTCCGGTCGCTGACCGGGCGAGGTGTCGAGGCCACCGTCGAAGGCACCGACTACGCCATCGGTGGGCCGGCGCTGCTCCGCCAGCAGGACCTCGCGCTGCCCGACTCGCTGCGGTCGGACGTGGACCGCTGGGTCGAGCGAGGTGCGGCGGTGCTCCACCTCACCGCCGGCGGGGAGGTCATCGGTGCGTTCGCGCTCGAGGACGAGGTCCGCCCCGAAGCCCGCCGGGCGGTGGACGACCTCCACGAGCGGGGTCTGCAGGTCGTCATGATCACCGGCGACGCCCAGCAGGTGGCCGACGCGGTCGGCGAGGAGCTCGGCATCGACGAGGTCATGGCCGAGGTGCTGCCCGAGGACAAGGACGCCAAGGTCGCCGAGCTCCAGGAACGCGGGCTCCGGGTCGCCATGGTCGGCGACGGCGTCAACGACGCGCCGGCCCTCGCCCGCGCCGACGTCGGGCTCGCCATCGGTGCCGGGACCGACGTCGCCATCGAGTCCGCGGGTGTCGTGCTCGCCTCCAGCGACCCCCGTGGTGTGCTCGGCGTGATCCGGCTGTCCGAGGCCAGCTACAAGAAGATGGTCCAGAACCTGGCGTGGGCCGCGGGCTACAACGTGCTCGCCCTGCCTCTGGCCGCCGGCGTGCTCGCCTGGGCCGGCTTCGTCCTGCCTCCCGCCGTCGGCGCCGTGTTGATGAGCGCCTCGACCATCGTCGTCGCCCTCAACGCCCAGCTCCTACGCCGCCTCGACCTCCAGCTCGCGCCCGAGCCCGCCGGCTGACGGGCCTGAGCCGCGTCAGCGCTCGAGGCCGATGCTCTCCTCGGGCACGGCATCGGGCGCGTCCTCGGGCACCACGATGTTGAAGTCGAATGTGCCGCTGATGCTCGCTGTCCTACCGATGACCTGACCGGTGATGTTGACGGCCTCGCCCCCACCGCTGCCGGTGAACTTGAGCGGGGCGTTCGGTGCGTAGATCGTACCCAGCTCGAAGTCCGCGGTGCCGTTGATCGTCGACTCCTGTCCGGTGAGCTGGTACACGCTCACTCCCGCGTACGGGCCGGTGTCGGGCGGGGGCAGCTTCACCGTCCCGTTGCCGTTGAGCGTGAAGGCGCCACCGCCGATCACCAGCGTGACACCGTCGCAGGCGTCGTCCGCCGGGAGCGGCAGGCTCGTCGCGGTGTTGCTGCAGACGATGTTGCCGCCGTTGAACTCGAAGCCGTGATCGAAGTAGTAGGTCCCTGGTCGCAGGATCCGGTCATCGTTGTTGCTGGTCACCTTGCAGTTGCTCGTGTAGCGGCCCGGTTCCATCACCGTCGAGTTGCAGTTGCTGAACTCGGTCATGGCAGTGGGGTCGGGCGGATCGAGCGCGAGGGGATCGTCGAACGGTGGGATCCCCTCGACCGGGTCGCTCGTGATGCAGTCCTCGTCACACGGCGACAACGTGGCAGTACCCACCACGCCGATGTAGTTGGCGATCAGATCCCAGCTGTTCCCGGAGGAATCGAGGGCACCGCCATTGGACATCGTGCATGAGGAGTTGACCATCACGGAGCCATTCGACGAGAGCACCGTCTCCGAGTCGCCACTGAACTCGAGCGCCTTGCACCCCGTGGGCTCGAGCACGACGAGGCCGAAGCCGTAGCCGCCGGTGGAACTGAAGCGGCGGGCCACCGCGTCGCGGCACACGGTCGGGCTGGTCAGCCCGGCGGCCCCGGCGAAGTTGGTGCTCGTGGGCTGGCAGATCTCGACGAAGATCAGGCTGTGGGAGAGCGGCGCGCCCGTCCAGGTGCCGACGTAGGGCGTGGCCACCACGATGGTGGCGTCGTCGATCTCGTAGCAGGTCGAGTTGATCGGCGCGTCGCCGGCGCAGCTCACCGTCGTGGGGGTGCCGGCCGAGTTGGTGACGTTGCGATACAGGACGGCGGCGGCCGCACCGGTGGCCTCGCTCGCGGCCGTGGCGTCGGCCTCGGCGAGGGGCAGTTCACGGGCGCCGGCGAGCGCGCTCGCGTCGACGTTCGCCTGTGAGTGCCGGGCCACCTGGCGGGCATTGCCGAGGTCGACGGCAAAGGCCACCATCACGAGGATCGCGACGAGCATCGGTCCGACCAGGACCAGCACGCCGCCCCGGTCCTGGCGCATGCTCCGGCGGCGACTCAACATCCCGACCAGTCCTGTCCGCTCGGGGCCGCCTCTTCGTAGGGAGACGACGTGCTGATTCCCGCGGAGATCGGCTTCTCCATCTTCATGAGGATCGACGACTCGAGGCTGATGCCGTCGATGCCCGGCACGATGTTCGTGATCGAATCCACGTTCTGCTGGGCGCACACCAACACGCTCCCGTGGTCGGTGGCATCGTCCTCGTCGACGACCGGGAAGTACTCGACCCGCACCGCGACGTCGTCTCCGAGCCCGATGCGGTCCTTGGTCACGCAGATGACCTCCTTGACCTCGTCGGGTGCAGCGATGCTCGTGCACGACGTTCCGGCCGAGCCGTACTGCTGCACCACCGCCTGGCGCGCGCCCTCGCGGACCCCGTTGCGGATCGACTGGTAGTCGTTCAGCGCCATCCCGAACTCGATCAGTCCGAACACGATCAGCACGAGGACGGGCGCGACGAGCGCGAACTCGACGAGCGCGGCGCCATCGTCAGCGGGCCCGCGACGGGACCGCAGTCGGTTTCTCGGATGCATTTTTCCCTCCCGGCGCGCCCATCGAGGGTGCGCCTTGGTGCACGTATCGGCATCTGGACGGGCCGACTTGAGAGATTTCCGGTGATGTCCGGTGCTCGGCCCGGAGCGCTCCCCGTCGCCGGGTACCGTCCAGCGGCGTGCACCCCGCCGACCGTCTCGACGCCCGCATCGAGGCCACCGGGTCGCTCGCCTGCGTCGGGCTCGACCCGCGGCCGACGCTGCTACCGCCGGCGTTGCGCCACCGGGCGATCGCCTCGCACGGCCCGGGCCCGGACGGCGTGGCCGAGGCGTTCCGGGTCTTCAACGAGGCGGTCATCGACGCCGTGGCCGACGCCTGCGCGTGCGTGAAGCCCCAGGCCGCCTGCTACGAGGCCTACGGCGCGGCCGGCTGGCGGGCCCTCGAGCAGACAGCCGCGTACGCGGAGTCGGCCGGGGTCCCGGTGATCCTCGATGCCAAGCGCGGCGACATCGGCTCGACGGCCGAGCACTACGGGCAGATGGCCTTCGGCGGTGCACCCGGACTCGACGACGCGCCCGCCCACGGCATCGGTGCATCGTGGGTGACCGTGAACCCCTACCTCGGAGCGGACGGGGTCCTCCCGGTGCTCGGTGACCACGGCGCCGGCGTGTTCGTCCTGGTCAGGACGTCGAATCCCTCGAGCGGCGACCTCCAGGACACGCCGGCGGGCGAAGTGACCGTGGCCGAGACGGTGGCCGACCTCGTGCACAGGTGGGGTACCGACCGCCTCGGAGCGCGGGGCTTGTCCGACGTGGGAGCCGTGGTCGGGGCCACCTACCCGGAGCACGCGCGCGCCCTCCGGCATCGGATGCCCGACACGGTCTTCCTCGTCCCGGGCTACGGGGCTCAGGGCGCGTCGGCCGCCGATGCGCTGGCCGGAGCACGGGGCGACGGGCGGGGCGTGGTGGTCTCCTCGAGTCGCGACATCATCGGCGCCTGGCAAGCGGCGGTCACCGACGACTGGGGCGGGGCGGCACGATCAGCCCTCGACGCCATGAACCGTGACCTGACCACCGCCCGGCGTTGATCCACGCACCCGTATCGAGGAGGTGAGCGGTCGTAGACTCGCGGCCATGAGTCCCCCCGACGTCAGCCCGTCAGCGTCGTGGGCCGTGGAGCCGTCCGGCCCGCTGCGGGGCGAGATCCGAGTGTCCGGCTCCAAGAACGCCATCACCAAGCACATGGTGGCGGCGATCATGGGCCACACCCCGTCGACGATCACCAACGTGCCCGACGTCGGCGACGTCGGGATCACGACCGAGGTGCTCGAGTCGCTCGGCGTGGGCGTCGACCTCGACGGTGACACCGTGACCATCACCCCGGCCGACGATCTGCAGGCCGAGGTGCCCGTCCGCTACTCGGGCCTCAACCGCATCCCGATCCTGCTGCTCGGCCCGCTGCTCCACCTGCGCAGCGAGGCGTTCGTGCCGGTCATGGGGGGCGACAGGATCGGTGCCCGACCCGTCGACTTCCACGTCGAGGCGCTGCGGTCGTTCGGGGCCGAGGTCGTCGAGGACGACGAGGGCGTGCGGGCCAAGGTCAGCGGTCGCCTCCAGGGCACCACGATCACGCTGCCCTACCCCTCCGTCGGCGCCACCGAGTCGGTCCTGCTCACCGCGGCCATGGCCGAAGGGCGCACGGTGCTGCGCAACGCCGCGACCGAACCCGAGATCATCGAACTGGCGCTGTTCCTCCAACGGATGGGGGCCCGCCTCGAGCTCCAACCGGGCCGGCGCTTCCTCATCGAGGGCGTCGAGCACCTCCACGGCGCCCGGACCGCGCTCGCCGGCGACCGGCTCGAGGCGTTCTCCTACCTCGTGGCCGGGCTGGCGACCGGCGGCGAGGTCAGGGTGGCCGGCTGCCACCAGGACCGGATGGTGACTGCCATCTCGACGCTGCAGCGCATGGGTGCCGAGTTCGACATCAACGACGCCTGGCTCAGCGCCTCGGCCCAGGGCCTGCACCCGGTCGCCATCCACACCGATACCCATCCCGGGTTCATGACCGACTGGCAGTCGCCGCTGTTCGTGCTCATGACCCAGGCCGAGGGCATGTCGGTGCTGCACGAGACCGTGTTCGAGGACCGGGTCCAGTATCCCGCGTCGGTCGTCGCCGCCATGGGCGGCGAGATCGAGCTCTTCGACACCTGCCTCGGCGGTCCCGACTGCCGATTCCACGACACCAACGCCGTCCACTCCGCCGTGGTGCGGGGCGTGTCGAAGCTGCGAGGTGCCCACGTCGAGATCCCCGACGTGCGCGCCGGGTTCTCCGGTGTCATCGCCGCGGCCGCGGCTGAGGGCTCGTCGGTGATCGGCGGCGTCCACCACCTCGAGCGGGGCTACAACCGGCCGTTCGAGACCTTCGAGGCGCTCGGCCTGGAGCTGCGCCAAGCCTGACCGCCACGGGGAAGTGACGACGGAGTCGGATCTACCCGCTGACCAGGCTGGCGAGTGCCCAGACGGCGCCGACGCCGCCGACCACGGCGAATACGATGCTTCGGGCCACCGGGGCCCGGTCGAGATCGCCGTCCTTGGTCTGCTCCGGAGGACGAACGATGGCCACGACCGAACCGACCGCCATCGCGCCCCCGATGGCCAGCACCAGGTAGGCGAGGATGTCTTCGCCGAGGAACATGCGATCCGGATCGTAGGGCCACTCGAAGCGGTGCGGAAAGGTCGGCGTCGGGACGGGTTCTGATCCCGGCGGATGTGGGACAATCCACGCATGGGTTTCCATCACCTCGCGTTCGCGTCCCGGGACCTGGCTGCGACCCATCGCTTCTACGCCGACGTGCTCGGTTTCGAGCTCGTGAAGGCCCAAGCCGCCCCGACCGACCAGCCCGGCGGCTGGGCCAAGCACCTCTTCTACGCCATCGGCGACGACCCCGGCGCCGCCGTGCCCGGCAACGGGATGATCGCGTTCTGGGAGCTCCACGACGAGCGCATGGAAGGCAACGACACGGCCATCTCCACCGGTCTCGGCTTCGAAGCCTGGGTCAACCACGTCGCCTTCGCCGCGGCCGATCTCGACGACATCGAGCGACGCAAGCGCCAGTGGCTCGACGCCGGCACCGACGTGATGGAGATCGACCACGGGTTCTGCACCAGCATCTACACGATGGACCCGAACGGGATCCTCGTGGAGTTCTGCACCGACACCGCGCCCTACACCACCGAGGACCGTGACCACGCGCTCGCGGTGCTGCGCGAGCCGTCCCCCGAGCTGGAGGACGCCCCCGCGCCGGTCTTCCACTCCGCGACCGAACACGCCGCCGCCCAGCACCCGGCCACGGAGCACGCGCCCGCGTGACCGCCACGGTCGTCGGCTGGCGGGAGTGGGTCCGCCTCCCCGATCTCCTTCCCGACAGCGAGCCGGTGAAGGCCAAGCTCGACACCGGGGCACGCACCTCGGCGATCCACGCCTGGGACATCGAAGAGGTCGAGCGTGACGGTGCGCGCTGGGTCCGCTTCTGGCTGCACCCCCGCCAGGACGACGACGAACACGTCGTCCAGGTCGAGGCACGCCTGGTCGAGGAGCGCGAGGTCCGCTCGTCGAACGGCGAGATCGAGAGCCGGTGCGTCATCGCGACGAACCTGGCGCTCGGCGACGAGGTCTGGCCGATCGAGCTGACCCTCGCCAACCGCGACGAGATGGGGTTCCGGATGCTGCTCGGCCGGACTGCCATGAAGCGACGCGTCCTCGTCGATCCGAGCGCGTCGTTCCGCACCGGCGGCGGCGTTTCCGGACCAGCGCGGTAGCGTCCGCGCACGATGCGCATCGGTCTGCTGTCCCGCAACGCGAACCTCTACTCCACGAACCGCATCAAGGAGGCTGCCGAGGAGCGCGGCCACCAGGTGCGGGTCATCGACTACCTGCGGTGCGTGATGGACATCACCTCACACCGGCCCAACATCCGCTATGGCGGGACCGAGCTCAGCCCGGTCGACGCCGTGATCCCCCGCATCGGTGCGAGCCACACCTTCTACGGCACGGCCGTCGTCCGCCAGTTCGAGATGATGAGCGTGTTCCCGACCAACGAGAGCCAGGGGATCTCCCGGTCACGCGACAAGCTCCGCTCACTGCAGCTGCTGTCGCGCAACGGCATCGGCCTGCCCGTCACCGGCTTCGCCCACTCCACCAAGGACATCGATGGCCTCATCGACCTCGTGGGCGGGACGCCGCTGATCGTCAAGCTGATCGAGGGAACGCAGGGCGTGGGTGTCGTGCTGGCCGAGACCCGCAAGGCGGCCGAGTCGGTCATCGCCGCCTTCCGTCAGCTCGACGCCAACATCCTGGTGCAGGAGTTCATCAAGGAAGCTGGCGGCAGCGACATCCGCGCGTTCGTGATCGGCGGGCGGGTCGTGGCGTCGATGCGCCGGCAGGGTGCGCCCGGCGACTTCCGGTCCAACCTCCATCGCGGCGGGTCGGCCGAGAGGATCAAGCTCACCCCGGAGGAGCGGTCCACCGCGGTCCGGGCCGCCAAGACCATGGGGCTCAACGTGTGCGGCGTCGACCTACTGCGCTCGAATCACGGCCCGGTCGTGATGGAGGTCAACTCCTCTCCCGGGCTCGAAGGCATCGAGGAGACCACCGGCGTGGACGTGGCCGGCAAGATGATCGAGTTCATCGAGAAGAACGCCGCTCCCGGCCGGACCAGGACCAAGGCCAAGGGTTGAGTCAGCCGCTCTTGTTCGGCGGTGCCTCACAACCTCCCGGCGGCAGAGGTCTTCTGCTCGGCGAGCAGCATGGGGAGTACCGACTCGGCCGGTGACGGTGGACCGAAGAGGTTGCCCTGGCCGAGGCTGCAACCGAGCGAGCGCAGCGCCGCCAGTTCGTCGTGGTGTTCGATGCCCTCGGCCACCGCGTCGGCGCCGATCGTCTCGGCCACCTCGACGATGGCCCGTGCCATCGTCGCCTGGTGCGGCGCCCGGAGCGGGGAGACGAAGGCACGGTCGATCTTGAGCTGGTCGAGCGGCATGCGCTGGAGGGCCTGCAGGCTGGACACGCCCAGACCGAAGTCGTCGAGCGCGACGTGCACGCCCCGGCCGGCGAGGGCGCGCATCCGGGTCTCCGCGGTGCCGTCGCCGGCGAGGACGTCCTCGGTGACTTCGATCTGCAACAGCTCGGGGACGATGCCGTAGGCCTCGAGGGCGCCCAACACGGCGGCTTGGAACTCCGGATGGACGAACTCGCGGGGCGACACGTTCACCGCCAGGCGGACACCGCTGACGCCCTGCGCCTGCCAGCCGGCGAGGTCGGCGACCGCGCGTCGCAGCACCGCGACGCCGAGCGGCACGATCAGCCCGGTGTCCTCGGCCAGCCGGATGAAGGCGTCGGGCTCGAGAAGCCCGCGCGCCGGGTGGGGCCACCGCACGAGCGCTTCCACGCCGACCACGCGCTCGGTGTCGAGCTGGACGATGGGCTGGTAGTGGACTTCGAGCTCGTCGTTGCGGATGGCGGCGTCGAGGTCTGCGGTGAGCTCCACCCGCTCGCTGACCTGGCCTTGCATCTCCGGCTCGTAGCGCACGACCCGTCCCTTGCCCCGGACCTTGGCCTGGTACATGGCCATGTCGGCGTGGCGGAGCAGATCCTCGGAGCTGCGAACGTCCGGCGTCGAGGTCGCGATCCCTGCGGAGGCGCCCGCGTGGACGATCTCGTCCTGTCCGATCATCACTGGCTCCGAGACGGCATCGACGACCCGCTGCACCAGCGAGCGGAGCTGCGACACGCCCGGGACCTCCTCGAACATCAGCGCGAACTCGTCACCGCCGACGCGTGCGGCGGTATCTCCCGCCCGCATGCAGGCCTGGACCCGTTCGGCCACGACCCGGAGATACTCATCGCCGGCGCCGTGGCCGAGCGAATCGTTGACGTACTTGAAGTCGTCGAGGTCCAAGAACGCGACGGCGGGCGCCAGGTCGGTCGGGTCACGACGGGAGCGCATCGCATGGTCGAGTCGGTCACGGAACAAGGACCGGTTGGCGAGGCCGGTCAGGGCGTCGTGGAACGCTTGGTGACGGAGCTGCTCCTCGAGCCGGATGCGGGCCGAGATGTCTCGTACGGTGACGATGACACCCCGCACATCGGGGTTGGCGAGCAGGTTCGAACCGGTCAGCTCGCCCGCGATCGTCGTGCCGTCGGCGCAGCGGAACCCGAGCTCGACCGAGGACGGATGGCGAGCGTCCTGGAGCTGCACGTCTCCGAGGAAGGTGCCGACGTCGTCGCGCTGTGCCTCGACCACGAGGTCGACGAAGGACGAGCCCTCGACGTCGACCGACCAGTAGCCGAGCACCGGTGTCACCGACGGCGAGGCGTACCGGATCCTTCCGTTCACGTCGATGATGAAGATGGCGTCGGACGCGAAGCTGACCAGCTTCTCGAAGCGGGACGCGTAGCGGTGGCCGGCGAGCTCGTCCGCGAGCGCGGCCTGGCGGGACGCGATGCCGGCCAGCACGGCGAGGTCGGCGAGTGCGTCCTCGATGCCGACGGGCAGCGAACGGCCGGCTGCGACCAGGACGAGGTCGGAGCTCGCGCCGCACGGAACCGCGATGGCGTCACCGCGAGGAAGCGCCACCCGCACCGGGTCGAGACCGCGATCGCCGACCCGGGCCAGGACACGCGCCAGGTCGCGCTCGAGCGCCCGGTCGACCGGACGCGTGGACGAGGGGATGATCGTGGTGAGCGTGCACCACTCGACCGCCACGTCGGGCCATGCCGCGATCTCGGCGCGGATGGCCGCTTCGATCGACGCGAGGTCGCCGGCGTCGAGGATGGCGTCGGCCACCTCGGCGGGCCCCCGCGACGGTCCGGGCCGGCGCCGACCATGGGCGTCGGCCACCAGGATCCCGACCGCACCGAGCACGGCGAAGGCCGCCACGGCCTCGGGCCGCACGTCGCCCAGCGCGGCGACGGCCGCGGCCACGCAGGCGAGGAGCCCGACCCAGCGACCGGTGGAATCGAGGACGCGGATCGGCGACACGTCGCCAGACGCTCGCAATGCTCCGCCTCCCCCGCGCCTGTCAGGATCAGGCTCCATGAGCGTGCGCGTGGATTTCGATGGGCCCACCACGGTCGTGACCATATCACGACGTTCCGTGCGGAACGCAGTGGATCTTGCCACAGCGAGTGAGCTCTTTGGCGCATTCGCTGGCTTCGATGCCGATCCGGACCAACACGTGGCGGTGCTGACCGGCGACGGCGGCACGTTCTGCGCGGGCGCCGACCTCACAGCGGTGTCGAGCGAGCAGGGCAACCGGGTCGAGCCGCTCCCGTCCCGAAGCGACCGCGACGACCACGTCCCCGGGCCCATGGGCCCGACCCGCATGCAGCTTCACAAGCCGGTGATCGCAGCCGTCGAGGGCCATGCCGTGGCCGGCGGCCTCGAACTGGCGCTGTGGTGCGACCTGCGGGTCGTGGCCCGGGACGCGACGTTCGGCGTGTACTGCCGCCGGTGGGGCGTGCCCCTCGTCGACGGTGGCACCGTCCGGCTTCCCCGCCTCATCGGCCAGAGCCGGGCGCTGGACATGATCCTCACCGGCCGTCCGGTTCAGGGCCCCGAGGCGCTCGACTGGGGACTGGCGAACCGGCTCAGCGCGCCCGGCGCCGCGCTCGACGACGCGCTCGCGCTGGCCGCCGAGATCGCGTCGTTCCCGCCCCGGTGCATGCGCTCCGACCGCCGGTCGGCACTCGAGCAGTGGTCACTGCCCGAGGACGAGGCACTCGCCCACGAGACCCGCCTCGGCCTGGCGACCATCGAGTCGGGCGAGACACTGGAGGGCGCCCGCCGCTTCACCGCCGGCGAGGGCCGCCACGGCTCCTTCGGGCCATAGGGCGCAGGAGCTCCCGCACGGGAGCGACAAGCAACTCAACACCACGGCGGAATACCTGACCGCCAGGCGAGTGTGAGGCCCTGCCGAACAACTCGGAGCGCAGGAGCTCCCGCACGGGAGCGACAAGCGACTCAACACACGCGGCGGAACACCTGCGACCGCCAGGCGAGTTGTGAGGCCCTGCCGAACAACTCGAGAGCGCAGGAGCTCCCGCACGGGAGCGACAAGCAACTCAACACGCACGGCGGAACACCTGCGACCGCCAGCGAGTTGTGAGGCCCTGCCGAACAACTCGGAGCGCAGGCCCCGCACGGGAGCGACAAGCGACTCAGCCGCCGTTGGTCGACCAGTGCCACGGCTCGCTGGGGAGGTTGAAGAGCCCGTAGCTGGCGGCGTGGTCGGCGAGCCACCGGAAGCCGGGGCTCGACCGGGACGTGATCGTGCTGGCGTTGTGGGTGAAGTCGATCGCCCGGCCCTGCTCGTGCAGCGACCGGCCGGGGATGGCGGTGGGTGGCGAGCACTGGCCGGCGGGCTTGTACCAGATGTCGTAGTTGGTCGGGCCGCAGTGTGCGCGCCGGAGCGCGATCTGGCTGGCGGAGCTGCGGTATCCCCAGCCCGACAGGTTGACGCCGTCGTTGGCGGCCGCGGTCAGCAACGCATCGAGGTCATCGGCGATCTCGGCGTGGACCGTGATTCCCTGCACCGTGCGCAATGGCGGCGCGTCGGGGTTCGGGGGCGGTGGCGGCGGCTGGGTCGTGGGCGGCGCCGTCGTCGGGGGCGTGGACGACCCCGGCGGGTTCGTGGTCGTCGTGCCACCGCCGTCGTCGGGGGCGTTGGTGGGCACGACCGGGTCGGGCGCCGGCGGAATCCGTTCGATGAGCGCGGCCTGCTCGGCCTGGATCTGGTCGGCCAGCTCGGCGTCGAGCTCGGCCAGCACCGCGGCCTCGGCGAGCCGGGAGTTGATCCGATCCTGAAGGTCGGCGGCGAAAGCCTGCTGTCGGGACCTCTCGGATTCGAGCTCGGTGAGCGCCGCCTCGGCCGCCTGGACCGCCTCGGCGGCCGCCGCCGCGGCGGCCTCGAGGTCGGCGGCACGTCGTTCGGCCTCGTCCTCAGCGGTCTCGAGCAGGTCGAGCAGCGTGAGGTCGCGCTTGGCCCGGGCATCGAGGTACGCCTGCTGCAGGAGGGCGTCGGAGAGCGAGGCGGCCTGCAGCGACTGCACGAGATCGACGGTGGGCGGGTGGACGAAGGACTCGACGGCCATCTCGGCGATGGCGGTCCGCAGTGTCTCGACGTCGCGGCGAGCCTGGCGTAGGTCGGACCGGGCCGCCTGTTCGGCCGCGGCAGCCTCGTCGGCGGCGTCGCGCGCGCCATCGAGCTCGGCCTGCTGGGCGGCGAGGCGTGCGTCGATGCCGTCGAGCACGGCGTCGATCTCGGCGTCGCTGGCCTCGAGTACGTCGATGTCGTCGGCGACCTCGGCCCGGCGGTCCTGGACCTCGTCACGCTCGTCGCGTGCCTCGCCGAGCGGGCCGGACTGCGCGCCGACCGCGATCGGCAACGACAGCGACACGACCACGATCGCGACGGCGAATGACCTCGCAGCTCGGGGGTTCGTCGGCGGTGTTCTCACAGTTGGGCGCGCTCCGGCAGTCGAGTCTCCGCCCACGACGAGCGCCAGCGTACCGAACGCGCGTCACGTTGTGTGGGGGTCCCCCTGCGTTCCGTACCGAAATGATCCGACCGGACCAGTCCGCCCGATCACGTCTGCCAGCCGGCCATGATGTGGTCGAGCCACCACTGGGGCGCGGCGCCGAGCAGGGTCTGCAGGTCCCAGTAGTCGGCCCAACGGGCGATCTTGCCGTCGCGGAACTCGTGCACCGACACGAAGGGCAGGGCGACCGAGGTGTCGTCGTCCCAGAACCACGTCTCGACGTGTTCGGTCAGGACGAGGTCGCCCTCGGCCACGATGTGGCCGATGTCGTGCTCGATGCGCTCGAGCGGGCCGAGCCCGAGGCGGAGCCGGGCGGCGATCTCTGCCGGGCCGGCGGCGACGTCCTCCGCCGGCGTGGGGACGTCGGTGTAGGTGCCATCGGCATGGAAGTGCGCGCCGACCGCGTCGAAGTCGCGGCGGTAGAGGTCGGCCCACAGCTGCTCGGTGACGGCCCGGTTCGCGGCGGCTCGGGGGGCGGGGGCATCGGACATGGGGCGTGACTCTAGGGAGCTGGCAGCATCTTCGGCGTGCGATCGCAGCAACGATCCCCCGAGGAGTGGCGCCGTGCCCGCATCCGCACCGCCGCCGGTCGCCACGGTCGTACCACCGACCGGATGCGGCGGGTGCTGGCCGAGCTCGAGCCCCACCACGGTCTCGACGCCCGGCCCGACCCGACCCGACCACTGGTGCTCGAGGTCGGCTGCGGGCACGGCGAAGCCGCATGGGGGTTCGCCGAGGCCCACCCGGCGCTCGACGTGCTCGCCGTCGACGTCCACGTTCCCGGCATCGTCGAGCTGCTCGACCAGATGGAGGTGGGCAAGCCGCCGAACCTGTTCGCCGAGCGGGCCGACGGCCTCGACCTGCTCGATCACGTCTTCGGCCCACACTCGCTCGCGGGCCTCATCCTCGCCTTCCCCGACCCGTGGCCCAAGGCCAAGCACCACAAACGCCGCTTCGTCCGCCCCGACGTCCTCGACCTGCTGGCCGACCGCCTGGTGCCGGGCTCGCCGGTGTACGTCGCCACCGACCACGCCGACTACGCCGAATGGGCCGTCGAGCATCTCGACGAACACCCCGAGTTCATCGGCGGCGTGTCGGCCCGGCCGGCGTGGCGGCCCATCACCCGCTACGAGCGCACCGGTCTCGACGCCGGCCACGACATCGTCGACCTCGCCTACCACCGCCGCTGAGCCCGGCGAGCCCGGCGAGGCCGCGCTAGAGCTGGGCCATGTTGTCGAAGCGGGTGAGGTGGTTGCGGAAGGCGAGGTTGACCTTGCCGACCGGGCCGTTGCGGTGCTTGGCGACGATGACCTCGGCCATGCCCCGATCGGGCGAGTCGGGGTTGTAGGCCTCGTCGCGGTAGATGAACATCACGACGTCGGCATCCTGCTCGACCGCGCCGCTCTCACGGAGGTCGGAGAGCATGGGGCGCTTGTCGGTGCGGGACTCGAGGGTCCGGGACAGCTGGGACAACGCCAGGACCGGACACTCCAGCTCACGAGCGAGGATCTTCAGGCCGCGGGACATCTCCGACACCTCGACCTGGCGGGACTCGGCCCGCTGGCGACCCTGCATCAGCTGGAGGTAGTCGATGACGATGAGGCCGAGGTCGCCGATCTGGGACTTGAGACGCCGGGCCTTGGCCCGGATCTCCATCACCGAGATGTTCGGGTTGTCGTCGAGGTAGAGGCGGGCCTCGGCCAGACGGCTGACGCCGAGGGCGATGCGGTCCCACTCGGCGTCCTGGAGGCGGCCGTCGCGGACCTTGGTCGAGTCGATCTGGGCCTCGGCGCACAGCAGGCGCTGGGTGAGCTCGAGGTTGCCCATCTCGAGGCTGAAGAACAGCACCGGCCGCCGAGACTGGAACGCGGCGTTGGCGGTGAGGTTGAGCGCGAAGCTCGTCTTGCCCATGGCCGGTCGGGCGCCGATCACGTTGAGCGTGGAGGGTTGCAGGCCCGACAGGATCCGGTCGAGGTCGACGAAACCGGTGGGCAGGCCGGTGATGGCGTCGCCCCGCTCGACGAGCGCCTCGAGTCGATCGAGGGTGTCGGACAGCAGTCCCTCGATCGGGACCATCGTGTCGGTGACCCGCCGCTGGCCGAGGTCGTAGACGAGGGTCTCGGCCTCGTCGACGGCGTTGTCGACGTCGTCGGGCAGGTCGTAGCCGATGTCGGAGATCTGGCCGCCGATGCCGATGAGGCGCCGCAGCAGGGCGTGGTCGGCGATGATCTTGGCGTAGCGGGCGGCGTTGTTGACCGCTGGCGCCGTGGTGACGATGTCGGCCAGCAGCGACCGGCCCCCGATCGACTCGAGCACGCCGGCCCGCTGGAGCTCGTCGGCCACGGTGACCGGGTCGGCGGGCTCGCCCGAGGAGTCGAGGCTGAGGATGGCGTCGAAGACGTGGGCGTGGGCCGGCTTGTAGAAGTCGTCGGGCCGCAGCATCGGCGCCGTGGCCGAGATCGCCTCCTTCGACAGCATCATGGCGCCGAGCAGGTTCTGCTCGGCGATGAGGTCGGACGGCGGGACACGGCCGGACGGGCCGCGGGACGGGCCGGAAGCGCCGCGAGGGCGCGCCGGCTCAGGCTCGAGGGCGGGACTGGACATCGAGTGGCCTCGTGGAGGGGGTTGGACGAACGGAGTCGGGACGGACCCGGGGGACGGCGTTCACCCTCGCGCCACCAGCTTGTGGGCCGCTAGGGGCGCAATCTGGGGATACGCCTGTGGAAACTGTGGAGAAGTGTCAACGCGAACCCGGATCTGCGCACAACCTGGCAACCGGAAGATGGCGTTCTGGTGGAATCCGTCACACAGCGGCCAGTCGCGGTGACGACTCGCGTCGTCAGTCGGTCTCCTCGGCCGTCACTTCGATGGTGATCGGGAACTGGACCTCGTGATGGAGCTTGGCCATCACGAAGTGGGTCCCGGCCTCCTTGATGTGCTCCTCGATGGTGATGGCCTTGCGGTCGAGCTCGATGTCGGTCTGGGCCTTGACGGCCTCGACGACGTCGGTCTCGGAGACCGAACCGAACAGCGTGCCGCCCTGGTGGGCCTTGGCGGTGATGTGAATGGGCGTGGGCACGAGGGCGGTGGCCACTTCCTGGGCGGCCTCGACCGCCTTGGTGTCGCGTGCCTCGGCCGCCTTGCGCATCTGGTCGGCCTGGGCCTCGGCCGCAGCCGTGGCCCGCATGGCCAGCCCCTGGGGGATCAGGTAGTTGCGGGCATGGCCGTCGGCGACGTCGACGAGGTCGCCGCGCCGGCCGACCTGATCGACGTCCTGGCGGAGGATGACCTTCATTCGGTCTCCTCCTCGGCCTCGGCCGGGCGCGTTTCGTCGGTGGACGCCTGCGCCGACTCCTCGGCGCCGCGATCGACGGCGAAGGTCGCCTCGGCGCCGGTGGTCTCGTCGGTCTCCTCGCGCGGCCCCTCATCGCGATCCTCGCGATCGTCACGGCGATCGCGACCACCGTCGCGCCCGCGGCCGCCACGCTGCTGGGTCACCCGGCTCGTGTAGGGCAGCAACGCCATCTCGCGGGCGTTCTTGACCGCGTTGGCGACCTCGGCCTGCTGCTGGGAGCTGTTGCCGGTGACCCGGCGGGCCCGGATCTTGGCCCGGTCGGACTGGAAGCGGCGGAGCAGGTTGACGTCCTTGTAGTCGACGTAGGTGACCTTCTCCTGGGTCAGGATGCTGATCCGCTTCTTGGACCGGCGGGCGTTGTCCTTGTTCTTGGTGGTGCGGGGGCGGGCCATGGCTAGAAGGGCTCCTCGGCTTCGTCGTAGGCGGGCGCGTCGGTGCGGGGTGGCGGGCCGGCGTTGCCGCCGCCACCGCCATCGGAGGGACCGTCGCGGCGGATCTTCTCGACCTGGGCGGTGGCCCAGCGCAGGGACGGGGCGACCTCGTCGGCGATGATCTCGACCTTGGAGCGCTTGTCGCCCTGGTCGGTCTCCCACTGACGCTGCTCGAGACGGCCGTAGACGATGACGCGGTCGCCCTTGCTGATGGAGGCCGACACGTTGTCGGCCAGATCACGCCAGCAGGTGATGTCGAAGAACGACGTGTCCTCGACCTGCTCGCCGTTGCGCGTGTAGCGGCGGTTCACGGCGACGCCGAAGGTGGCGAGGCCCGTGCCGGTCTGCAGGTAGCGCAGCTCGGGATCGCGCGTGACGTTGCCCACGATGGTGACGGTGTTGTCGAATGCCATTGGTCTCTCCTGGTCCTAGTCCGCCGCCGAGCCGATGAGGCCACGCCGGGCGGCCTCGTGATCGGGCAGGCGGAGGAGCTTGTGGCGGACGATGTCGTCCGCGAGGCGCAGCGAACGCTCGATCGGGTCGAGCGCTCCGGGATCGGCCAGGATCTCGAAGACCACGTAGGTGCCTTCGCTCTTGTGGTCGATCTCGTATGCGAACTGGCGACGGCCCCAGAAGTCCTTGGACCCGACGGTGCCACGCTCGTTCAGCCGGGTCTCGATGTCCGAGGCCCGGGACTGCGCGGCGGGCTCCTCGAGCTCGCCGTCGATGATGACCATGAGTTCATAGGCGCGCATGCCTAGGAGATTCCTTCCTCTGGTTCCGGCACGGCCGGAGCCCCGACGTGGGGCAGGACGGATACGAAGTCGGCCAGCGTAGTGCCAGGTGGCCGGGACTTCACAGCCCGCCAGCTCGGCTCGGGGTTCGCGGCGTTCGGATGCATGGGGACCAGTGTTCTCAGGGGGTGTGACAAGAACTCCCGATGCGGGGTTCGAGGCGGGCACCGGCGCCGGCCTCGGGCAGTTCGCCCTGGAACACCTCGACGGCGTACTCGTAGGCACCGTCGGCGCCGTAGCGGGCGCAGTCGGCGTCATCGGCCTCGGTGCAGGGCTCCATGTCGGTGCTCGACACGAAGCTGCCGTCGGCGTCCCACCACGAGATCGTCAAGGGCGTGACCGTGTCGATCATCACGAAGTTGCCCCGGGTCGGCTCCTCCCACCGGAACAGCATCCCGTCCTGATCACCCAGGTCGGTGACCCCCTTCAGGCCCTGGGTCCGCTCGGCCGGTTGGTCGGCGTCGAGCAGACACAGCTCGAGCAGCTCGCCCGACGCGGTGACCAGGTCGACGACGATCGTCCCGAACCGGTCGGCCAGGGCAGAGACGCCGCCACCGTCGTCGGGCGCGGTCGACACCGTCGGGTCGCCACCGAGCTCGGGGTCGGCGGGGCGGTCGGCCCCCTCGGTGACACACGCGGACAATCCGGCGGCGAACACCGCGACCAGCGCACGCCGCAACCACCGCATGGTCCGCACGTCGTCGACCGACAACCAGCGCGGCAACCAGGCCGGGCGGTCGAGAAACGGGTCGGGCGCGGGCACGGCCGCCAGTGTGGCCCAGCGCCGTGTCAGTCGGATCAGCACCCGCCACGGAAGGCACGCCGGTGGACCGGATCGTGGTGGGACGTCGCTCGGGGACCTGCGCTCGGCCCGGGAGCCGATGGCTAGGGTGCGGGCGATGACGGGCACCGTGAACGTTTCCCGGCGTACCTTCATCGGCGCTGCAGCGGCCGGCGCAGCGGCGGCCACCACCGGCCTCGCCTGCAGCAGCGACGACGACGCCACCGGCACGAGTGCCGGCACCGGTGCAGGTCCCACGACGTCGGTCGATCTCCCGGTCGCCTTCACCCCGGTGCTGTTCTCGACGGTCGGCGCCGAGACCGCGCCGGTCGAGTGCAGCGACGGCAGGTGGCGGGTGCTCTACGAGCTGGTCCTGACGAACTCGAAGCCCGCACCCGCCTCCCTCGACCGCATCGAGGTCGTGGACGCACACGACCTCGGGACGGTCGTCGCCACCCTCGCCGACGACGACCTGACCAGCAGCCTCCACCGCCTGAGCGGCGCGCCCGAACCGTCGACGACCATCGCTCCGGACGCAGCCCGGTTGCTGTACGTCGAGTTGGTGTTCGACGCACTCGACGACGTTCCCGACGTCGTCGCGCACCGATTCGTGGGCGATGCCGCCGCGAACCCGGGGACATCCGAGGCGTCGCCGGTCGAGTACGTCACCGCGCCGTTCGCGCTCCGGAACCGGTCCGAGGCGATCATCGCCGCGCCGCTGCGCGGCGGACGGTGGCTCGCGGTCAACGGCCTCGACTCGACGACCGGGGTCCACCGGGGCTCGGTGCAGTCGGTGGGTGGACAGCTCTTCGATGCCCAGCGCTTCGCCATCGACTGGATGAAGCTGGACGACGCCGGCCACCTCGCCAGCGGCGACCCGGCCGAGCTCAGCGCCTACCACGGCTACGGCGAACCCGTTCTCGCCGTCGCCGACGGCACCGTGGTCGACGTCGCCGACGCGCTGGACGACCAACCACCGGGCACGCTCCCCGACCCGGCCGACATCACGCTCGAGACGGTGGACGGCAACCACGTGGTCCTCGAGATCGGCGAGGACGTGTACGCGTTCTACGCGCACCTCAGCCCGGGATCGGTGGCCGTCGCCGAAGGCGACCGCGTCTCCGCCGGCGACGAGATCGGCGAGCTCGGCAACTCCGGGAACACCTCGGCGCCGCACCTCCACCTGCACCTGATGACCACGCCGGATCCCCTCGCCTCCGACTCGATCCCCTACGTGTTCGAGTCGTTCTCGCTCCGAGGCAAGGTGAGCGACGAGGCGTGGGGACTCGCCGACGACATCAGCGGTCCGTGGGAGATCGAGGACCCCGGAGAGTCGGAGCGATCCGACCAGCTCCCGTTGGGTCTCGACGTGATCTCGTTCCCGTCCTGAGCGCGCCGCCGTCGGCACGCCCGGAAGATCAGCTCGGCCGCATCACGTCCTGCGGCTCTACTCGGACTTCGTCTGCGTAGAGCCGTAGAGGGCGAGGGTCTCGGCCGCGTCGGCGCCGAGGTGGTAGGTCTCGGTGTCGTCGGGGAACGCTCGCGACCGAACGTCGGCGGCGAACGCGGCCAGCCCGTCGACCGACACCGACTTCACGTCGGCGTAGCGGCGGACGAACTTGGGGGCGACCCGGTCCTCGATGCCGAGGACGTCGTGGTAGACGAGCACCTGCCCGTCGCAGCCGTTGCCGGCACCGATGCCGATGGTGGGGACGTCGACCGCGTCGGTGACGAGCTGGGCGACCGCGTCGGGCACGCCCTCGAGGACGATGGCGAAGCAGCCGGCGGCGGCCAGCGACTTGGCGTCGTCGACCAGCTCGAGCGCGGCGTCGTGCTCCTTGCCCTGCACCTTGAAACCGCCCATGGCGTGGACCGACTGGGGCGTGAGGCCGAGGTGGCCCATCACCGGGATCTCGGCGTCGAGGATCGGCTCGATCATCGGGAGCCGCTTGCGGCCACCCTCGAGCTTGACCGCGTGGGCGCCGGCCCGGACGAGATCGGCGGCGTTGCGGACGGCCTCGTGTGGATCGGTGTGGTACGCCATCCACGGCAGGTCGGCCACCACCAGCGGCCGCGGGCTGTGGTGATCGCTCGCCTTGAGACCCCGGTGGACGGCACCGGTGTGGTGGGCGATGTCGGCCGTCGACACCTGGAGCGTGTCGTCGTAGCCGAGCACGACCATGGCGAGGCTGTCGCCGACGAGGATCATGTCGACACCGGCCTCGTGGGCCGTGCGGGCGCCGGGAGCGTCGTAGGCGGTGACCATGACAAGCGGTGTCGCATCCTCGACCCGTGCGTGGGCTCGGATCGCGGGCGCGGTCCAGGACTTCGTTGGGGACGAACCCATGTCGCTCTCCTTTGCTCCGTCCAGCGGCGAGGTGCCTGCCGGCGGTCCCTCCGAGGATAGCGGCCCCAGGAATCGGGCACGAGTCGTGGGCCGAACGACCCACCGGGCCCGCATGGGCCATTCGGCTCAATTGGCCGCCGTGATCTGGACGGTCCAGTTCAGCTCACCTACCGTGAGTACACTGGCGGGAACCTGGGTGGTCGGCAGCGGCTCCCTCCCTCGCTGCCGACCACCAGCGTTCTTCCATTCCGGGTCCATCGCACTACCGTCGCCGGGCAATGACCTCGATGGACCGGGGAGGGCCCGGGGGATCATCGCCGGATCCGAGTGTCCGCGACCGCGTGCTCGACGCCTTCGTCGACCTGGTGGCCGAACGTGGGCTCGCCACCACCTCGATCGACGACGTCGCCGCCGAGGCGGGCGTGTCGAAGACCACCCTGTACACGCGTTGGCCCGATCGTCGGTCGTTGATCGTCGACGGCTTCCGGTACGTGGCGGCCCGCGTCCCCACGCTCGATCCAGCGGTCCCGTTCAACGAGCTGCTCGACCGCATCCTGCGGTCGACCGCCGACGAGCGCGTCCAGCGCCGCCGTCGACAGATCATGGCCGAGCTCTTGGCCGGCGCCGGCGTCGACGACGAGCTCGCCGAGATCACCCGCGCGCAACGCCGCGGGTGGTACACCGCCGTCGAGGACCTGATCGAGCGGGGCAAGCGCTCGGGCGACGTGCCCGCCGACCGCGACACCGCGGTGGCGGCCGAGCTCTTCGTCGCCGTGATCCTCAACCGCCAGCTGACCCAGCTCGAGGTCGGCCCGCCGCTCCACGATCTGGTCCGGCGTCTACTCACCGAGGAACGTCCCTACTGACCCCGATACCGTCGGCGCCCATGGCTGAGATCGGGATCTGCGACAGCTGCGGCGCCGAGGAGGAGGTCACCACCGTCCGGCGCGTGTACGTCACGCCCGAGTCGTGGGACACCGAGGGCAAGGTCGAACCCCAGCCCGGCACCGAGCAGTGGTGCTACCCCTGCCGCAGCCACTATCCCCACCAGGACCCGGACGCCGGCTGAGCCCGACCCCACCAGAACCTGACGCTGGCAAGGTTTCCAATCGACGGCTTCCGATTTCTCCCAGGCTTCGGGACCGGCGAAGACGGATCCGATGGGAGGGCTGGCGTGCCAGTGCGCCCGACCTCGCGGGCACCGCGACCGATGGGAGCTACGGCTCGACGAAGTTGGTCGACGACGGAACGACCGTCGTCGTCGACGACGACGTCGTGGTCGTCGTCGTCGTGGTCGTCGTCGTGGTCGTCGTCGTGGTCGTCGTGGTCGTGGTCGTGTCGTCGGGTTCGGTGGTCGAGGTGGTGGTCGTGTCGTCGGGTTCGGTGGTCGGGGTGGTGGTCGTGGTGAGGTCCGAGTTGAGGATCTCGCCCCCGTACGGCGGCGGGTCGGTGAACGAACCCTGCGACTGCCCACCCGTGGCGGCCTGCATGAACGCCCGCCAGATCTGGGCGGGGAACGAACCGCCGGTGACCCGCCGGCCCCGCACGTTGGTCATGAAGACCGGATTCCCGTCCTCGTCGACGTCCGGAAAGCCCATCCAGACCGCGGTCGTGAGCTTGGGCGTGTACCCCACGAACCAGGCGTCGCGGTAGTCCTGGGTCGTACCGGTCTTGCCGGCGATCGGGATGCCGAAGTCGGCGGCAGTGCCGGTGCCGCCCCGCACGACGCCCTGGAGGATGGCGTTGACCTGGTCGGCGTCGCCGGTACGCATGACCTGATCGCCGTTGGTGCTGGTCTGATCGATGACCTTGCGCTCGCCATCGGTCGCCTGCTCGACCTTGGCGATGAAGATCGGCGGGATGTGCTCGCCCCGGCGGGCGAAGGTCGAGTAGGCGGTGGCCATGTCGAGCACCGACACCTCGCCCGAGCCGAGGGCGAGTGCGTTGACGGCCGGGAGCTCGGTCTCGATCCCGAGCTTCTTCGCCGTCTCGACCACCTTGGCCGGGCCGACCTCGCGGATCAGCTGGGCGTAGATCGTGTTCGACGACACCCGCGTGGCCTCGACCAAGTCGATGAGGCGCTCGGGGCGGGGCTCGTAGTTGCTGACCTCCCAGTCCTCGCCGTCGTTCGCCTTCGGGAGCACGATCGAGTTCTCGTTGCGGTACTTCGAGCGGGCCGAGATGTCCTGGCCCAGTGCGGTGGCGAGCACGAACGGCTTGAACGCCGAGCCGGGCTGGCGGCCCGACCCACCCGCGTCGGCGCCGAGGGCGAGGTTGACCTCCGAGGTGTCGAAGTCCTTTCCACCGACCAGGGCCACGACCCGGCCGAACTCGTCGACGCTCACCAGCGCACCCGCCGGGTCGGTCTCCTGGTCGAGAGTGCCGTAGACCGCGTTGAAGGCGTGCTGTTGCAGGTCCATGTCCAGCGACGTGTAGACGCGCAGGCCCCCGCCGTTGACCCGGTCGGCGCCGTAGGTGTCGTAGAGCTGTCGCCGGATGTACTCGACGTAGTACTCCGCCCCGCTGTCCTCGCTGCCGCGGAGCATCTCGATACCCGCGCGGGACGACTGCTGACGCACCTCGGCTTCCAACTGCTCGGCCGTGGCGGCCTCGTGCTCCTCGGCCGTGACCCAGCCCTCCTCGAGCATCCCGTCGAGCACCGAATCGCGCCGGAACTTGGCCGTCTCGGGATCGTCGGCCACGTCGGTGGTCTCCGGGGAGCGGATCAACGCTGCGAGGTACGCGGCCTGCGAGAGGTCGACGTTGCGGATCGACACCCCGAAGTAGCTCCGCGCCGCGGCCTCGGCCCCGTAGGCACCGCGCCCGAAATACACGGTGTTGAGGTAGCGCTGGAGGATCTCCTCCTTGTCGAGCTCGCGCTCGAGCTTGATGGCCAGGACCAGTTCCTTCAGCTTGCGGGAGACGGTCCGCTCGGAGGTCAGGAAGGCGTTCTTGGCGTACTGCTGGGTGATGGTCGACCCGCCCTGGCGAGAGCTGCCCTGTGTCTCCTGGTACAGAGCCCGGGCGATCCCGACCGGGTCGACGCCGGAGTGACTGAAGAACTGGCGGTCCTCGGCCGCGAGCACCGCGTCGATGAAGGTCTGGGGCATCTCGGACAGCGGCAGCGAGACGCGGTCCTCCTCACCGGCCAGCTTGGCGATCGCGTTGTCGGGCCCGCAGTTCTCCGTCACGTCGGCAGCGCACACGAAGGTCGACTGCAGGAGCGGGTCCTCGTCCGGGAGCTCCACCTGGCCGACCACGAAGCCGGCCCCCGCGACGAGGGCGGTCGCGAGCAGGCCCACGAGGAACAGCCCGCGCCGGTGCCGCCAGAGGGGGTTGCGCTGTGCCACGGTCGACGAAGACGTCTGGCCCTGCTTCTTCGGGGCCGTCTTCTTCTTCGACCGAGACCTCGCGCTCGACGTCGTGGATCGCGTGGCCATGGAGGGGTTCGACCGCGGGGGTGCGGCGACGGGCGATCCTACCGGGACCCCTGGCCCGAACCATCGGCAGCACGGGTGCCCGCCGCCGCCCCCACCCGGGGGCCGCGGCGGCGGTCACCGGCCCCGGCGCCCGTCGACCGGGAACGTCTGCACCAGGTGGTTCCATCCGCAAGCCGAGCACACCTCGACCACGTAGCAGGTGGCCTCGGTGGTGATGCGCTTCACCTTGTCGAGGTCGGCGCGGTCCTCGACCGCGTATCCCGACTTCGGCAGGTGGGGTCCGAAGGCGTAGGTGACGAGCACGAGGAGGCAGTCCTCGCAGATCGGGCACACCTCCGACGACTGCCGCGACAGATTGGCCGCGACCCGGCGCAGCTCGGGATGGGCGTCGCAGACCTCGTGGGCGGCGAGGCGGCCGCGCTTGTACTCGTTGACCACCGAGTTGCGGGCCATCCGGTAGTCGACCGCGCCCATGGTGCGCCCGCCGCCGGCGCCACGGATGACGGCGCCGCCCTGCTGGCCGGGGTCGAAGGACATCCGTGCGAGGGTAGCGAGGACGACCGACCACGACCCGCGAGCCCCGGTGTCCCCGTACCTCCGTCCGACTGGCGGCAGACTGGGCCCATGGCTTGGACCCCGTTCTCCGTGGCTGCGCCCGCCGGGTCGGCGCTGCCCGACGACACCGTCACCTACGGGCCGGCCATCCCCCGCGAGGACGAGCTGCGCCTGCTGGGCGACGTGTCCGGCAAGCGGGTGCTCGATCTCGGCTGCGGTGCGGGCGCCAACTCGGTGGCGCTGGCACGGGGCGAAGCCCGGACCATCGCCGTCGACGACGACGCCGACCAGATCGGCCACGCCCGCACCCGCGTCGACGCGGCCGAGCAGAGGATCGAGCTCCACCACTCGCCGCTGGCCGAGCTCGCGTTCCTGCGGGCCGACACCATCGACGCCGTCATCAGCGTCGGTGCCCTGACCCGGGTCGAGGACATCGGGCGGGTCTTCCGCCAGGTCCACCGGGTGCTGCGCCCCGAGCACACCTTCGTCGTGTCGCTGCCCCACCCGACGTTCGCCCTGCTCGACCCGGGCAGCGACGACCCGCTGCGCATCCAACGCTCGGCCTTCGACGACCAGCCCTACCCGCCCGAGGACCAGCGCACCGGCTCGTTCGCCCGCCCGGTCGCCACCATGGTCACCGAGCTCAGCCGGGCCGGGTTCCGGGTCGACCAGGTGCTCGAACCCGCCGCCACCGACCGCGGGAGCCCACACTGGTCGCCGGCGATGGAACAGGTCCCCGCCACCCTGATCATCCGTGCCCGCAAAGAAGGCATCTGACCCACTCGCACGCGCGGTGCGGTAGGCAGTGGGCCGACCAGGAGGGTGACCATGGAACGCACGTCGCAGCACGTCGCCGACGGGGTGCTCACGATCACGATGGACGACGGCAAGGTCAACGTGCTGTCGCCGCTGATGTGGGCCGAGCTCGACGAGGGGCTCGACCGGGCCGAGCAGGACGACGTGGGTGCGGTCGTGATCGCCGGCCGTCCGGGACGGTTCTCGGGCGGATTCGACCTCAGCGTGCTCCAGGGCGACGACGCTGGCGCGGCCCGGGGCATGCTCCGTGCGGGGTTCGTGACCGCCGAGCGCGTGCTGTCGTTCCCCAAGCCGGTGGTCATGGCCTGCACCGGCCACTCGATCGCGATGGGGTCGTTCCTGATGCTGTCGGGCGACTACCGGATCGGCGCGGCCGGCGACTTCCGGATCCAGGCCATCGAGGTCGCCATCGGCATGGCCCTGCCCGAGGCCGCCCTGGCCATCATGCGGTACCGGCTGACCAGGCCCGCCTTCGACCGGGCCGTGGGCCTGGCCGAGGTGTTCACCCCCGAGACCGCGGTGACCGGCGGCTACCTCGACCGGATCGTGGCCCCCGACGACGTCGTCCAGACCGCGCAGGACACCGCGGCCGGCTTCGCGTCGACGCTCGACCAGCAGGCCCACCACACGTCCAAGCTCCGGGCGCGGACCACGGTGCTGGGCGAGCTGCGCGCCGCCATCGACGCCGACTTCCGCTGACCGGCGAACTCGACTCGATCACCATCGGATTCCGGAAGGCATTTCGTCGAGAATCAGCTGGGGTCGCGGTCGGCCCACCACGCCTTCACGCGGCGGATGGCCTCCTCCTCACCGAGGGGACCCTCCTCCATGCGGGCCTCGAGGAGCATGTCGAGCGCGTCGCCCACCACCCGGCCGGGTTCGACCCCGAGCAGGTCCATCACCTGGCGGCCGTCGAGATCGGGGCGCATCGCCTCGAGCTCCTCCTGCTCGGCCAGGCGCTCGATCCGCTCCTCGAGCGCGTCCATGCGCCGGGCGAGCATCCGCGCCTTCTTCTGGTTGCGGGTGGTGCAGTCGCAGCGGGTGAGCTCGTTGAGCCGGTCGAGCAGGTGGCCGGCGTCGCGCACGTAGCGCCGCACCGCGGCGTCGGTCCAGGCATCGTCGCCGTAGCCGTGAAACCGCAGGTGGAGGAACACGAGCTGGGCGACGTCGTCGATCATCTCGTTGGAGAACTTCAGCGCCTTCATCCGCTTGCGGGTCATCCGGGCGCCGACCACCTCGTGGTGGTGGAAGCTCACCCCGTGGGCACCGATCGAGCGGGTGGCCGGCTTGCCGATGTCGTGGAACAGGGCGGCCAGGCGCACCACGAGGTCGGGGGAGCAGTTGTTGACCACCGCGATGGTGTGGGCGAGCACGTCCTTGTGACGGTGGATCGGGTCCTGCTCCACCCGCATCTCGGGCAGCTCGGGGAAGAACTCGTGGGCGAGGCCGGTGTCGCACAGGAACCACAGCCCGGCCGAGCAGTCGTCGAGGACCACCAACCGGCACAGCTCGTCGCGGATGCGCTCGGCCGACACGATCTCGAGCCGCTCGGCCATGGCCTCGACCGCCATCACCAGCGCGGGGTCGGGCGTGAGGTCGTAGCGGTTGAGGAACCGGGCGGCACGCAGCATCCGCAGCGGGTCGTCCTCGAACGACTCCTCCGCCGACAGCGGGGTGCGCAGCACCTTCTCCACCAGCAGGTCGGTCATCCCGCCGAACGGATCCACCAGCGTCGCGTCCGGGAGCGAGAGCGCCATGGCGTTGACGGTGAAGTCACGCCGCGACAGGTCGGCCTCGATCCCGCCAGTCCCGGAACCAGTGGCGAAGACGACCTCGGGCTTGCGGGAGCCGGGCGTGTAGGCCTCGGCCCGGTGGGTGGTGATCTCGTGGTCGACGATGCGCTCGCCGTCGGCGGTGCCGATGCGGATGCGGGCGCCGATGGTGCCGAACCGCTTGCCCTGGGTCCACACCGCCTCGACCCCGTCGAGGCCGGCGATCACCGCCTCGATGTCGTCGGGCAGGGCGTCGGTGGTGAAGTCGAGGTCGACCGGATCGACGTCGTCGAGGAACAGGTCGCGCACGACCCCGCCGACCAGATACAGGCGGTGGCCGGCCGCGGCGAAGGCGTCGGCGAGGGGCCGGACGGACTCGAGGACGGGGGTGAACCGCTCGGGGATCACAGTCGATCGAAACTAGGGCGTGATCGGGGGTGGAGCGAACCGGTTCAGGAGGCGGCCGGGTCGATTCGGGTGACACCGGGACCGGCGTCGTCGATGAAGTGGACCGCCACCTGGTCGTGGAACTGGTCGAGCCGCTCGCGCCGCTTCTCGCCGGTGCCGAGGGTGAAGTCGGGGATGATGAGCTCGTCGACGCCGGCGTCGCGGTAGGCGCCCACGATGTCGACGACCTCGGGCACCGTGCCGATGATGCTGGGACGGTCGATGCCCCGGTCGCGCAGCTTCTGCAGGGTGTCGGCGTCGTCGGACAGGAACAGCAGCGCCTGGGTCGAACGGTGGATGGAGGCCGGGTCGCGTCCGACCTCGTCGCACCACTGGTCGAGCACGCTCGACTTGTGGATGAACCGCTCGGGCTCGGACCACACGTTCCACTCCTCGGCGTAGCGGGCCGCGATCTGCAGGGTCCGCTTCTCGCCGCCGCCACCGATCAGCAGCGGCATCGGCCCCACCGGCTTGGGCTCCATCGCCGCGTCGGTGAGCCGGTAGTGCTCGCCGTCGAAGTCGGCGCGCTCGGTGTCGCGGAGGGCCCGCACCACCTGGCACGCCTCCTCGAAACGGTCCATCCGCGTGCCCAGGGACCACAGGTCGATGCCGTAGGCGGCGTGCTCGTTGCGCTGCCAGCCGGCCCCGAGCCCGAGGATCACCCGCCCGTCGCTGATGACGTCGGCCGTGGCCGCCTGGTTCGCGAGCACGGCCGGGTGGCGGTAGGTGTTGCCGCAGACGAGGGTCCCGACACCGATGCGGGGCACGGCGGCCGCGAGGGCCGACAGCACGCTCCAGCACTCGAGCATGGGCCCGGCCTGGACCTCGGCGCCGTCGGGGTCGTTGGGCATGAAGTGGTCGGCCACGTAGACGCGGTCCCACCCGGTGAGCTCGACGTGACGCGCGACCTGGACGAGATCGGACCACGCCTGGTTCGTGCCGGGCCACACCGAGAATTTCACGGTTGTGATGCTAGGACCTGATCGGTCCGACTCCGTCGTCACCTCGCCGTGGAGACCCGGTGGTCGGATGGCGACGCCGCTCGGGTCCCGTCCGCCACCGCACGCTCACCGGAGCAGCTCGATGCGCAGCTCCTCGGACTCGACCGCGGCACCGAGTCCGGTTTCGCGGTCGATCCGCCCGGCGCGCACCAGCAGGGCCAGCGCCTGGTCCATCGTCTGCATGCCGTAGTACTCACCGTCGGCCATGAGATGACGCAGGTCGGCGCTGCGGTCGGGCTCGGTCAGGCAACTCTCGATCTTGGGGGTGTGGACCATCGCTTCGACCGCCGCGACCTGGTCGCCCTCGGTCGCCGGGATCAGTTTCTGGGCGAGCACGCCGCCGCAGGCGCGCGCGAAGGCCGCCCGCATGATCTCGCGCTCGCCCACGGTGAACAGCTCGAGGAACGTGTGGATCGCTCCGGTCACCGAGTCGCCCCCGATCGTCGCCAGGACGAGGCGGCCGCGGGCGGAGGCGTCGATCACCGCCAACGCGGTCTCGCGGTCGACGATGTCGGACACCGCGACCACGTCGGCATCGAGGCGAGAGGCGACGCGGATGCCGTCGGCCGACGAGCGGACGTCGGCACCGACCTCGAGCTGGCTGACGATGCCGACATCGTCGCGGTGGAGGACCTCGATCGGGTCCTCCACGGTGACGACGTGGCCGGCACGGGTCGAGTTGGCGTGGTCGACCAGCGCGGTGAGCGTGGTCGTGGCGCCGTGGCCCACCGGGCTGGCCACCAGGACGAGGCCGCGGTCCGCGGTGGCCAGCGTCCGGGCCGCTGCTGGCAAACCGAGCTCGTCGACGTCGCGAATCGTGTCGGGCACCGCGTGGAAGACGATGGCCACCGAACCGCGCTGACGGTAGGCACTGAAGCGGAACCGGCCCACGCCCGACTCGGAGTGGGCACCGACGACGGATCCGATGCGGATCAGGTCCTCCTGCTGCTCGCTGTCGAGCATCGACTGGGCGATCCGGGCCACGTCCTCGGGGCTGAGTGGATCGATGTCCATCTTCACGAGATCGCCGTTGACCCGCAGCACGGGCACGCCGCCAGGGCGGCAGTGGACGTCCGATGCCTCGGCTTCGACGACGGCGCGGAGGAGTTGTTCGCGTTGCACCCCCGCTGTATCGGCGGCGGGGTCGTCCACCTTGAGGGGCCGAGCCGTCGGTCAGCTCAGGTGGTGGAGGAGGCGGACCTGGTCGAGCACCGGCACGATCTGGCCGTTGGTGGCCGGCTCCGGTCGGGTCACCACACCGGACAGGGCGCCGAGGGTGGCGGCCGTCGAATCGGCCACCGCTCCGAGGTCGTAGCCGCCCTCGAGGAAGACGAGGGTCCGCGACGCCGGCACCAGCGAGAGCAGCCGGGCGGTGAGGTCGTGGTAGTCGCCGCTGCTGAGACCGAGACCGGCGAGGGGGTCGGCGCGGTGGGCGTCGAAGCCGGTGGAGATGAGCAGCCAGGTGGGCCGCACCCGTTCGGCGAGGGGGACGATGATGTCGTCGACGGCGCGGCGGTACGTGTCGCCCTCGGTGCCGGCCGGGACGGGGATGTTGACGGTGCCTCCCGGGGCTTCGGGGCCGCCGGTCTCGCTCGCCGGGCCGGTTCCCGGGTACATCGGGTACTGGTGGAGCGACACGTAGGTGACGAGCGGCTCGTTCCAGAAGGCGTCCTGGGTGCCGTTGCCGTGGTGGGCGTCGATGTCGACGATCAGCACCCGCTCGCCCCGCTCGGCCAGCGCGGCCGCGGTGACGGCCACGTTGTTGAGGAGGCAGAAGCCCATGGCCCGGCTCGGTGTGGCGTGGTGGCCCGGGGGTCGTACGGCGAGGAACGCGGTGTCCGCCTCACCCGCGGTCAGGCGCTCGGCAGCGTCGAGACCGGCGCCTGCGGCGAGCAGCGCGATGTCCCACGACTGCTGGCCAGCCACGGTGTCGGGGTCGAGATGGCCCCCGCCGTTGGCGCAGAACCGCTCGAGCGCGCCGAGGAAGTCGGCGTCGTGCACGCGTTGCAGCTCGTCAGTGGTCGCCACTCGGGGTTCGACGTGGAGGAGGTCGTCGGCCGCCCCCGACTCGGTGACCCCCTGGTCGACCGCGGCCAGGCGCTCGGGTCGTTCGGGGTGACCGGGCGAGGTGTCGTGTTGCTGGTACCGCGGATCGGTGTAGAGCAGGACGGCCATGGTCACCCCAGTGTGCCTCGATTCGCCGGCGCGACCACTCGCGGCTGGTCCACGGGGCCATGGCCGGCCGTCGGCCCGGTCGGTCTGCCTGGTGACGGCCCCACCAGGTCCTGCGAGCCAGATCCGCACTGTCCCGACTCCGTCGGACAGGCTCGTACGCCGACCGCCTTCGCGGTCGGCGCTCCTCTCGTCGGTCGCAGGGTTCGGGTGACATGAAGATGGTCGACACCGCCTCGGCCGACGGCATTCGGCTCCGGGTGCGCTCCTGGCGCGGCCGCGACGACGTCGCCGAGTGCCTGGCCGCCCCGATCGGCGCGCTGGTCCCGCCGGATCTCGTGCGCGCCGCGTGCGACCGGGCGCGTGCCCAGGGGTACCGGACGATGGTCACCCCCGCACTGCCGCCGTTCGAGTGGCGCCCCTACCTCGACGCCGGCTTCGAGCGGCGCGAGCACCTCCACCTCCTCGCCCACGACCTGCTCGACCTGCCCGGGAAGGGCCCGCACCGGCTCCGCAAGGTGCGCCGCCGGGACCGACCCACCGTGCTCGAGATCGACCACGGCGCGTTCCAGCCGTTCTGGCGCATGGACGAGGCGACCCTCGACGAGGCGGAGCGGGCCACGCCATCGTCGCGGTTCCGCCTGCACCGCGGCGGCGACGGCTACGCCCTGTTCGGCCGGGCCGGCAACCGCGGCTACGTCCAACGCCTGGCCGTGCGCCCCGGTGCCGAGGGTCGCGGCCTCGGCACCACCCTGGTGGTCGACGGACTGTGGTGGCTGCGGCGCTGGCGGATCGCGGAGGTGCTGGTCAACACCCAGGAGTCCAACGAGCGGGCGGTGGCCCTGTACGAGCACCTCGGCTTCCGACGACGCGCCGGCGGCCTCGCCGTGCTCGAGGCGGACCTCCGACCATGACCCGGCGCGCGCTGCTCGCGCTGGCCGTCGTGCTCCTCAGCCTCCCCGTACTCGGCGGCGCGCCCCCAGCGGCCGGCCAGGACGAGCAGCCGGCGGTGTCGCTGTCCCTCGCCGACCGCAGCGCCTGGGCCGGCGACGGCGAGCCGCTCACCCTCGACGTGGCCGTGGACGGCGACGTCGGCGACACCACCGTCCGGGTCCGGGTCCACCGCGCGCTCCAGAACGTCACGGAGCTGACCGACTCGCTCGACGGCGACGAGGGCACGGTCGTCTTCGCATCCGATCCCGTCCCCACGGCCGAGCTGCCCGAGCTCGACGACGGCACCCGCCGGGTCGAGGTGCGGGCCGAGGACCTCGGCGACCCCGGCGTCCACCCGGTGGTGGTGGAGATACGCGAGCCGAACGGCACCGTCATCGACGTGATCCGCACACCCGCCGTCCGCCTCGGCACCGACGACGACCCGCTGGCCGCGCCCACCCTCACCCTGCTCGTGGACGTGGCGGCCGAGCCCAGCGTGCAACCCGACGGACGCCGCGCGCTCGGCGAATCCGAACTGGCCCGGGCCGAGCGCCTCGCCGCCCTGCTCGAGGACCCCACGCTGCCGGCGACCATGCTCGCCGTGCCCGACACCATCGACGCGCTGACCGCGAGCGACGACCCACGCGCCCAGGCCCTGCTCGACGCGCTCGCACCGGCGGGAGCCAACCGGCGCGCGGTGCGGATGCCCTATGTAGCCACCTCGGCCCGGTCGCTGACCCAGGCCGCCATCGGGACCGCCCTCGGCCGGTCGTTCGACGCCGGCACCCCGGTCCTCACCGATCGCTTCGGCACCGCCCCCGACCCCACCATCTGGCCCGACGACGACGTGGGCCGTGCGGCCGGCGAGCTCCTCTCGACGCTCGGGGTCCGACATCTCCTGCTCGACTCGACCGCGACCACCCGAGCCGATCCACCGACCGCGCCACTTCAGCCATTGGGTCCCCGGCCGATTCCGTCGGAGATCGCGGGCGGGCTCAGCGGCATCCAGGTGGACGGCCCGACCTCCCACCGGTTGCTCGACCCCGCGCCCGACCGGACCGATGCCGCCCACCTGACCGTGGCCGAGCTCCTCCTGCGCGACCGGGGGCAGGCGTCGGCCGTCGCGGTGCGCGTCGACGACGTCCCTGCAGACTCGCGCCTGTCGACCGCGCTCGATCTGCTCACCGCCGACGACGCCCCGGTCGCGCTCGCGCCGCTCGACCTCCCCGCCGTGGACGACACCGCTCCGCTCGGATCGCCGGTGCCCGAGGACGAGCCCGACCTGACCCCGATCGCCGACGAGTACCGCGCCGCCGCGGACGCCCTCGACATGCTCGAAGGCGTCGTCGGCGCGGACACGCCCGGCACCATCGACCTCGAGCTCCAGCTGGTCACGGCCCTGGCCACCGACCTCACGCTCGACGAGCGTCGGGCCCTGCTCGACGCGGTGGAGACCGCGGCACGGACCGGCGTGGGCTCGATCGAGATCACCGGCCAGACCGATCTGAACCTCACGTCGCGTAGTGGCTCCCTTCCCGTGGGTGTTGCCAACGGCAACGACTTCCCGATCCGGGTGATGATCCGGATCAGCAGCGATCGACTGCGCTTTCCCGAGGGTGAGGAGCTGCTGGTCGAGGCCGAGCCGGGTGTGACCCGCATCGACATCCCGGTCGAGGCCCTCGCCACCGGCTCGGTCCCGGTCTTCGTGCAGCTGCGAACCCCCGACGGAACGGCGCTTCTGGACGATCGACAGCTCAATGTCCGCTCGACCGCGTTCTCCGGCGTCGGCCTCGCCCTCGGCCTCGGCGCGCTGGTCGTGCTCGGCGCGTGGTGGTTCCGCAGCTGGCGCCGCCACCGGAACGAACCGGCTGATCCGGAAGAACCGGCGGATGGGCCGTCCGGCTCATCCGTCCCTGATTCCTGACCCCTCCCTTGTGGGGGTATGGGGGGCCCCGTACGATTTCCGAGATGGCGTGGAATCCGGGGTGGACTCGAAGATCAGCGCGCCGCGAGGGCGGTGCCGTCCTCGTCGAGTACGCCCTCGCGCTCACGCTCCTCGTCGTGGGATCGATCGGCGCCATCCAGTTCCTCGAGGACGAAACCGAGGACGAGGTCGACAGACAAGCCGAGTGCATCTCGCAGCGACCGCCACCCGAATCGTCATGTCAGCCCGAAGCCCTGACCCCCGTCACACCCCCACCGCCACCACCTGAGGGCGGCTACCCCTCAGGTAGCGCCGAGAATCCGATCCAAGCCCAGATCACGCTGGGAGTGCCCACGGCGACGACATCCGGTTCCGTGTTCGAGGTCGAAGCCGAGGTCACCCTCACCGCTGACGAGGGCCCGATCACCGGCGAGTTGGTGGGTACGAGGGTGACCGTCACCCAGTCGAGTACGGGCAACCGGATCGGTGACTTCTTCTTCGTGGAATGCTCCACGGACGATGACGGGGTATGCCAGATCGAGTTCGACTCCCGTTGGCCCGAGGTCACCCAGATCGAGTTCGAAGTCCTGTACGTGGGTGCCGAGAAGTTCTACGAATTCGAAGACGTCACTCCCGTGGTCGTGGACCGCCCACCCGACACGCCATGAGACGCAGGGACCACCGCCCAACACGGTTCGTGACGGGCCATACCGAGGACCGGGGGACGACCCTGATCGAGACCGCCATCGTCGGACTGCTCGTCTTCTTCCTGTTCCTGGCGATCTTCGAGTTCGGCACCGTGTTTCGCGACAGCCTGACGACATCGGACGCCGTCGCAGATGCGGCGCGCATCGGCGCCGTGGTCGGACCGGGCGTGACCGCGAAGGGCACCAACGCCGACTTCGAGGTCGCCAAGGCTGTACGGGAAGGCCTGTCCGCACTGAACGACGAGGAGATCGACCGCATCGTGGTCTTCAAGGGTTCCGGAACCAGCGACAGCGCGCTCTCCCAGGTCCCGGTGGCGTGCCGGAACGGCGTGTCCGTTCCCTCGATCTGCAATTCCTACGATGCCGCCGGCGCCCTCAACGCCGTCGAAGGCGGCGACGAGACGTACTTCCAGTGCAACATGGCTGGCGATCCTGCGTGCGGATGGGATCCGGCCACGCGCCAGGACGGGCCCACCAGTGCTGACATCGAAACGCTCGGCGTGTACGTCCGTGTGCAGCGTGGCGGCGTCACCGGGCTGTTCGCTGACACCTGGACGCTCGACCGCGCCACGACACTCCGCCTCGAACCCGGAGTGATCGAGGAATGAGCCGGCGTCGCGACTCCCGGGGTATCGCCCTGATCGAGGCTGCCCTCGTCGTTCCTCTCCTCGTGCTCCTCGCCTTCGGTGCGATCGAAGCCGGATTCGCCTACCGAGACGGCAACACGCTCGCACGCGCGACACAAGCAGCGGCACGCGTCGACGCTCGCGTCGCCGACGGACGATTGGCCGACTACGAGGCACTGCGAACCTTGGACTCGGCTCTGGCTGCCATCGACGCGTCCTCGATCACCAAGGTGATCATCTTCGACGCCACCGCCACCGGCGGCGATGTACCAGCGAGCTGCAAGACCCTCACACCATCCGACGCTGGACCCATCGGACAGCCGGGCTCGTGCAACGTCTACTCGGCGACGCAGGTCCGCACGGACGATCCCTCCAAGTTCTCGGGTGGTTGCGGTGGGATGAAGTGGGACGCCAATTGGTGTCCCACCAACCGCATCCGGACGGGCGACGACCCTGACCGCGTGGGCATGTTCGTGGAGCTGTCGTACGACAAGGCCGTCAAGGTGCTTCCGGGCTCGATCGCCTTGACTCAAACGGCCGTCTTCCAACTCGAACCCTGCGTCGCAGGAGACTCCACATGTTGAATCGACTCCGACCGCATCGTGGTGAGGCCGGCATCTCGCTGGTCCTGATGTCGTTGCTCCTCGTCGCACTCCTCGGCATGTCGGCGCTCGTCGTCGACGTCGGTGGGTGGCAGGTCGAAGCGAGCAACCTCCAGAAGGCCGCCGACGCCGCATCGCTCGCCGGCGTCGTTCGCCTTCCCGACGGTGAGGAGGCCGCCCGCGAACGGGCGCGACAGATCGCCGCCGACAACGGCTACGACCATGACAACGACCCGGACGTCACGGTCGACGTCCAGGTGCTCGGCGACGAAGAATCGCTCTCGGTCACGATCACTCGGACCAACGTCCAACAGTTCTTCGCGCAGGTGGTCCGAGACGACCCCACGACCATCTCGCGTACCTCGAGCTCGCAGTACGTGCAGCCGGTTCCGCTCGGCAGCCCACGCAACTACCTCGGCACCAACGAGCTGATGGAGGACCTCGTCAGCGGCGACGGCGTCGAGAACTTCTACCTCGCGGTGTCGGGCAAGTGCACCCGCCGCGAGTACGGCGACCGGATCGCCGTCCAGGCAACCCGCAACAGCTCCAGTCCCCACGGCTGCACACCTGGGAACGGGACCTCGATCGCCAACCCGGAGTACGACCAGAACGGCTATCTGTTCGGCGTCACGGTGCCCGACACCCCCGGAAGCACCCCGGTCGCGATCCAGATGTTCGACCCCCCGGTGTGCGTCGACGACGAAGCCAACGAGATCTTCGGCGAGCACCAGGACGGCATCCCCGAGTTCGACGTCGAGGTGACCGTGCGTCGCTACGACGACCTCGACCCCCTCGATGGCACGCATCTCGACGAGGGCGGCAACGAGGTCGGCAACGGGACCGTCACCTTCGGCGGCGAGGACGACGAGAGCGGGCTGTGCCGATTCGACACCAGCGACGACCAGGAGACCAACGGCGACAACGCGCTGCTCGAGTGTCAGGACGACAACCGCCTGCGGGAGTGCTGGCACACACTCGCCACGGTGAACCAGCCCGGCAACTACACCGTGCAGGTGAACCCGCTGTTCGCGGACGGCAACACCCGCCACGACATCTTCTCGCTCCGAGCCAAGACGGGCGCGATTTTCGATCCCTGCACCAGCGACGAGACGGTCCCCGCCGGGTCGGATCCCGCCTTCCTGGACACGTGCGCCCAGGTGTACGGGCTCACCCATCTGCCCATCTACGCCCGGGAGCCCGCCGGAACGACCGCGCGGTTCTTCCTGGCGTCGATCGACGAACGCCACAACTCGAAGACGATGCAGGTCACCTTCTACGACACCGCCGAGGGTGCCGACAACCTCCGGCTCGTCAATCCCGTCGGCGACTACGTGAACTTCACGTGGGAGATCCTGTGCTCCAACGGTGACAGCGCCCCGTGCACGCCTCCCGAAAACGATCCCTATCCCGGTGGGCCGGGCGCACGATCCGGCGGACCGACCAGCGTCCTCGACGTCTCCAATCCCGACCTCGACGCCGACCCTGACCCTGATGGTGTGCCGCCCGGGTACCGCACGTACTCGAGCAACGTCCAGTCCGGCAAGTACTCCGACCGGCTGATCCGCCTCACCGTGGAGCTTCCCGACGACATCGCCGATGTGCACGAGGGCCGGACGTGGTGGAAGGTGGAGTACAACGGCGACTTCAGCGGCGACCGCACGACCTGGACCGTCCAGCTCCTCGGCGACCCGGTGCGGCTCGTCCCGAACGCGCCGCCCGGCGGCTGACCGGCTCGCCCTGACCTCCACGTAACCCGGCGGGGGTGAACGAGGTCGGCTAGACACGGCGGCGCGCGCCCTGACGCACCCGCCACCGTCCGCCGACCAGGGAGAACACCGCCACCATGGCCGTCCGCATCGTCACCGATTCCGCCTGCGACCTCGAGCCCGCCGAGTGCGAGCAGCTCGGCGTGGAGGTCGTCCCGCTGTCGATCCGCTTCGGCGACGACGAGTTCGAGGACCGCTCCGAGCTGTCGGTCGAGGGGTTCTACGACCTCATGGCCGAGCGCGAGGAGCTGCCCGAGACGGCCGCCCCCTCCCCCGGCAAGTTCGAGGCCGCGTTCCGGCGCCAGGCCGACGCCGGCGCCGACACGGTCGTGTGCATCAACATCTCCTCCGACCTGTCGGCCACCATGTCGGCGGCCGAGAACGCGGCTCGGGCGTGCGAGGACCTCGACGTGCGGGTGGTCGACTCGAAGTCGATCACGGCCGGCCTCGGCACGCAGGTCATCCTCGCCGCCGAAGCCGCCGAGCAGGGGGCATCGGCCGACGAGGTCGTGGCGCTGGTCGAGGACATCCGCGGCCGCACCCGGGTGTTCGGCTCGCTCGACACGCTGGACAACCTGAAGAAGGGCGGTCGGGTCGGCAACGCCCAGGCCCTGGTCGGCTCGATGCTGTCGATCAAGCCGATGCTCGACATCTCGAGCGGGAGCGTCGAGGAGGCCGGCAAGCACCGCACCCGCAAGAAGGCCCTCGCCGCGCTCAAGGCTGCCATCGACCAGAGCGATGGCGTCGAGCACCTGGCGGTCATGCACGGCATGGCCCCGGACGTGAACGTCATGACCGACCTCCTCGACGCCGACGGCCGGGAGTACCGCGTGGGCCACATCGGTCCCGTCATCGGTACCCACGGCGGCCCGAGGGTCGTCGGTGCCTGCTGGGTCGTGCCCGCACGGGACTAGCGTCGGCCACGTGTCCGATCGCCCCGCTCGAGGAACCGAGGTGAGTGGGGTCCCGGTATCCGACAGTGAGCCCGGCGACGGCGAAACGCTCGCCGGGCGCTACCGGCTCGAATCGAAGTTGGCCGTGGGCGGCATGGCCACGGTGTGGCGGGCCACCGACGAGGTCCTGACGCGCCCGGTGGCGGTCAAGATCCTCCACAGCCGGTTGGCCGCCGATCCCGACTTCGTCCGGCGGTTCCGGCGCGAGGCCGTGGCCGCGGCCCGTCTCGCCCATCCCTCGATCGTGGCCATCTACGACACCTGCGCCGATCCCGAGGCCATCGTCATGGAGCTGGTCGAGGGCCGCACCCTGCGGGCCGAGATCGACTCCCGCTCGTTCCTGCCACCCGACGAGGCCGTCGAGATCGCCTCGGGGATCGCCCAGGCACTCGACGTCGCCCACAAGTCGGGGCTCGTCCACCGCGACGTCAAGCCGGCCAACGTCCTGCTGTCGGGGGACGGGCGCCTCAAGGTCGCCGACTTCGGCATCGCCAAGGCCGCCCGGGCCGACGAGGACCCCGAGCTGCCCGACCTCACCACCATCGGCGCCATGGTCGGCACCGCGAAGTACCTGGCCCCCGAGCAGGTGTCGGGTGGCGACGTCGACGCGCGCACCGACGTGTACGCGCTCGGGGCGGTGCTCTACGAGATGCTCTGTGGCCGACCCCCGTTCCGAGGTGACAACGACCTGGCCACGGCAACCGCGCGGCTCCACGCGGCCCCGCCCCGTCCACGGTCGGTGCTGCGCACGATCCCCGACCACCTCGACCGGATCGTCATGCGGGCCATGGCCCTCGAGCCCGACGCGCGCTACGAGTCCGCCGCCGCATTGTGGGCCGACCTCCAGGCCACCCCCGCCGACCCGGACAGCGACAGCACCGGCGCGGTGGCCCCCGTCGACGCCACCACGATCGACGCGGCCGGCGCGACCTCGTTCGCCAAGGCCGAACGCAACTGGCTCGTGCCGGCACTGCTGGTGAGCGTGGTCGCCATCGCCCTGGGCCTGGCGTGGTTGCTGATCGGTGGCCAGGACGCCCGCCGCGACCTCGCCGACTTCGTCGGACGGGTGTCCCCCGGCGGTTCGAGCGCGGCACCGGTCGAGCTGAGAGCCGAGGCGTTCGACCCCGTCGATCCAGAGACCGGCTTCGGTGGCGACGGTGAGAACGACGCCGAGGCCGTCCTCGCCGTCGACGGCAACGTCGACACTTCGTGGTCGACCGAGCGGTACGACACCCGGGATCTGGGTGGGCTCAAGTCGGGCGTCGGGCTCATGCTCGACCTCGGTGAGAGCCATGACCTCGACAGCCTCGAAGTGACCTCGCCCGACGCCGACTGGTCGGCGACGATTCACGTCACCGACACCCCGAGTGATGCCCGTGCCGGTTGGGGCGAGCCGGCGGCGAGCATCGAGGGGGCGTCGTCGGGCACCACCGACGTCGACCTCTCCAACGCCCGGGGATCGTACGTGCTCTTCTGGATCACCGACCTCGGCGACGACGGCGAGTACCGCTTCGAGGCCCAGGAGCTCTCGGTCACCGCCAGCTGATCGCACGCGCCACTAACCTCGTTCCATCGGCGGCGCACCTCACTCCGACGCCCGGGACGACGCGGTGCTCGTGGCCGCAGCGCAGGGCGGCGACCGCGACGCGATGGACGCGCTCCTGCGGCGCCACCAGGACCGCATGTGGGCGATCTGCCGGCGGCTCGCCGGCAACGACGCCGACGCCGCCGACGCGCTGCAGGAGGCGATGGTCCTCGTCGTCCGTCGACTCGACAGCTTCGACGGCCGGGCCCGCTTCACCACCTGGGCGCATCGGGTGACGACCAACGCCTGCCTCGACGAACTGCGTCGACGCAACCGCCGCCCCGTCGACGGCCTGCCCGACGACGAGGACGACGAGTCGGACCGCCCACGCCGGACGCTGGCCGACGACGCCCGTCCCGTCGACGCCACCGTGGCCGAGCAGCTCACCGTCGACGCCGCCCTGGCCGAGCTGCCCGAGGACTTCCGCGTGCCCGTGATCCTGCGCGACCTCGGCGGTCACGACTACGCCGAGATCGCCGAGATCCTCGACATCCCGCCGGGCACGGTGCGGTCCCGCATCGCCCGGGCCCGACGTCGGCTGGGTGAGCTACTGGGCGAACCCGGGTCCACGGGCGAGGTCGCGTCGACCGACGAGGCGCGCCCAGCCTCCGACCGCCGAGTCGGCGGGAACCAGCCGAGCACCACCGAACGTCCAAGCGAACAGCCATGACCGACGAGCCCACCGACGACGTCCCCGACGACGGCATCCATCTCGATGCGCCCCCGCCCCCGGACGGGGCGCTCGACCGCGCCCGTGATGCCGCGATGGCGGCCTTCGACGAGCACCACGCGACGCGTTCGTCGGCCGCCCGGGTCGACGACCTGGCGGCGGCCCGCGCGCGACGCGCCTGGTACCAGCGGGTGCCACTCGGGGCGGTCGCGGCCGCGCTGATCGTCATCGCGCTCGTCGGCGTGTTCGCCCTGACCGACCTCGGCACGGGCATCGACGAGATGGCGACGGCCGGGGACGACGACTCCGCCGAGAGCGCCGAGGCCGAGAGGGAGCAGGACTCGGCCACCGCCGACGACGGGGATGCGGGCAGCGCCGGCGGGACGACCAGCGACGACGCCGCGGCTGACCTCGACTCGACCTCGAACCAGCAGACGTACCAACGCACCGCCACCTACGACGACGCCGACGACCTGATCGATGATCTCCGGGATCGGTTCGGACCGACCGCGGCGTCGGGCGAGAGCGGCGACTGGGACGACCTCAGCGATCAATCCGAGTCGGCGCCCACCTCCACCACCACCGCACCGGCCGACGGCGCCCGCTGCGACGCCCTCGCCGCCAGCGGCGTCGACCCCGCCGACGCGCTCGCGATCGTCCCGGCCACGATCGGCGGCCGACCCGTGACCGCCGTGGTCTATCCGGCCTCCGACGGGCTGCGGGTCTCGCTCGTCGCCACGACGTCGTGCTCGGTCGACGACGACCGGCCCCTGTAGCGCCGCCAGTCGTTGGCCCGGATCCCTGCGGCCAGGGCGGCGAGACCGGCCGACAGGTACGCACCGGCCTTCATCGGCTCGTTGAGGTTGGTGTCGAGGTAGCCGGCGAGGAGCACGGCCGCCGCGGCCCAGACGGCGAGGATCCCCGCCATCGTGGCCGACCGGTGCTGGCCGACCGACACCACGATCTCGGCGATGATCAAGCCGAGCAGCGGGCCGGCCACGATCGGCAGGAGCTCGTCGAACTCGTACTCACCGAGGAAGAGGGCCCCCACCGCGGCAACCAGTGCGCCGAGCACCATGGCGACCAGGACCCGGACCGTGACCATCGCCGACACCGTACGACGTCCGACGGCGTGACCCCACCGCACTGCCCCCTGGCTAGGGTGGCGAACCATGGCTCGAACCTCGTCTGCGACAGCCACGACCTCCACCGACGCCACGTCACCCGGCGCCGACGCCGAGAAGGACTGGCCGACGCAGGCCACCGAGGCCATCGTCACCCAGGTCGGCAGGATCCGGGACAAGACGACGGGCCCCGCCCGCAAGGCCGCACAGTACGCGGTGTTCGCGGCGTTCGCGATCTCGCTCGGATCGGTGGCCCTGATCATCTTCCTCATCGGCACGGTCCGGGCCCTGAACAACTACCTGCCCGACGCCGTCTTCGGCGAGACCCACATGTGGGCGGCCCATTCGATCCTCGGGGCCGTGCTCCTGATCGTCGGCCTGGTCCTGTTCTCGGTCAAGACCCGCCCCAAGCCCGACGCTCGCTGAATCGTCGACGAGGACGGTGCCGGGAATGATTCTCACCGAGCCCCGGTTGTACGGGTGGAGACCGCACAGGGAGCAACCATGAGCGCAGCCGACAACATCCACAACGTGATCATCATCGGATCGGGCCCGGCCGGGCTGACCGCGGCCATCTACACGGCGCGAGCCAGCCTCGAACCACTGGTCATCGAAGGCGAGCCGTCGTCGACCACCGACCAGCCCGGCGGCCAGCTGATGGTGACGACCGAGGTCGAGAACTACCCCGGCTTCACCGACGGGATCATGGGTCCCGACCTGATGGCCGAGATGCGGGGCCAGGCCGAGCGCTTCGGCGCCGACATCCGCACCGAGAAGGCCACCAAGGTCGACTTCTCGGCCCGGCCCTTCGGCGTGTGGGTCGGCGATCCCGACGCCCCCGAGCCCACCTACCGGGGCCAGACGGTCATCATCTCCACGGGCGCCCGCTCGCTCATGCTCGAGCTGCCCCGCGAGAACGAGCTGATGGGCCACGGCCTGTCGACCTGCGCCACCTGCGACGGCTTCTTCTTCCGCGACCAGCACATCGCGGTCGTGGGCGGCGGCGACTCGGCCGTCGAGGAGGCCACCTTCCTCACCAAGTTCGCGGACAAGGTCACGATCATCCACCGACGCGGCGAGCTGCGCGCCAGCAAGATCATGCAGGAGCGAGCCCAGAAGAACGACAAGATCGAGTTCCTCTGGGACACCGTGGTCGAGGAGTACCTCGCCGACGACTCCGGGCTCAGCCCGAAGCTCACCGGCATCAAGGTCCGCAACGTCAAGACCGACGAGGTCGCCGATCTGGCGGTCTCGGGGATCTTCATCGCCATCGGCCACCGGCCCAACACCGATCTGTTCAAGGGCCAGGTCGCCATGGAGGACAACGGCTACCTCATCACCGGCTCCAGCGACGGGCAGACGAAGTCGGCCACCGACGTCGACGGCGTGTTCGCCTGCGGCGACGTGCAGGACCACGTCTACCGCCAGGCCGTCACCGCCGCCGGATCGGGCTGCGAGGCCGCCATCGACGCCGAACGCTGGCTCGAAGCCCAGGGCGACATCGACGAGCAGCGCACCGAGACCGACTGGTAGATGCCGGCGCCGGCGGGAACATCTGCGCTCGCCGACCGGTTCTACGACGCGTACCCACAGGAAAGGCAACCCCCATGGCTGCAACCGCCGTCACCGACAGCACCTTCGACGAGACCATCGCCGCCGCCGACGAGGCCGTGATCGTCGATTTCTGGGCCGAGTGGTGCGGCCCGTGCAAGCAGATCGCCCCGATCCTCGACGAGATCGCGACCGAGCAGGCCGGCAAGGTCAAGGTCGTCAAGCTCAACGTCGACGAGAACCAGGACACCGCCCGGCGCTTCGACGTCATGTCGATCCCGACGCTCATCGTCTTCAAGGACGGCCAGCCGGCCAAGAAGGTGATCGGCGCCAAGGGCAAGGGCGCCCTGCTCGAGGACCTCGCCGAGTTCCTCTGAGCCTCAGTCCTCGTCCCGGGCGACACGGCCCGGCGGTTCGCCGCCGGGCCGTGTCGCGTCCGCGCGGGGAACGAACCGGTGCGACCGGGCCAGAACGGTGCCCGTCGACGACGCAGTCTGCCCCACACGGGCACCACCGTCGGATGACCACAGAGCGTGCGGAAACCCAGGTGTCAGCCCGCTTTCGTGCCCCAGGTTGGCGACGCTACGTGCGCTCGTCCGGCATCGGACCAACCCAGCGCGGCCAGGATCGAGCGCCTCGAACCGGAGTTGTCCACAGGCATTTCCACAGCTGTGGAGACTCGATGTTGACTACACCCGGGCTCGATCACCTCGGCCTCGAGTGCAGGCTCAGTCAGCGGCGCCGACCATGGCCCGGTAGATCCGCTCCAGATCGGCCAGATCAGCGAACTGGACCACCAGCTTGCCCGTCCCCGCCCCCGCCGAGATCGACACCCGGGTCGCCAGATGGTCGGACAGGAGCTGCTCGAGCTCGAGGAATCCCGGTTCGGGCAACGACTCGGACTGCGACGCCTTCTTCTTGGTCGAACGCGTCGTCCGACGCGACGACGCGTCACCGGACTCGTCGTCGGCCGGCTCCTCCGACGAGCCTTTGACCAGCTCCTCGGTCTCGCGGACCGACAGACGCTCGCGGACGATTCGCTGGGCGAGGTCCTTCTGCACGGCCCGGTCCGGAGTTGCGAGCAGTGCTCGCGCGTGACCGGCGCTCAGTTCCCCGTCGGCGACGAGGGACTGGATGGCGGCCGGGAGCTGGAACAGGCGCAGCGTGTTCGCCACCGCCGCCCGGCTCTTTCCGACCCTGGTCGCCACCGCCTCCTGGGTGAGACCGAAGTCCTCGATCAGCTGCTGGTAGGCCCCGGCCTCCTCCATCGGGTTGAGGTCGGCGCGGTGCAGGTTCTCGACCAGGGCCTGCTCGAGCATGTCGCCGTCGCTCTCGGCGGCGCGGACCACGACCGGGATGGTCTGGAGCCCAGCGCGCTTGGCTGCCCGCCACCGCCGTTCGCCGGCGATCAGCTCGTAGCGGCCCTCGCCCTCGGCGCGGACGAGGATCGGTTGCAACACGCCGAGCTCGCCGATGGAGGCGGTGAGCCCGGCCAGGGACTCCTCGTCGAAATGGGAGCGGGGCTGGCGTCGGTTGGGGGTGACGGCGGCAACCGCGACCTCGACCGCCCCCTCCTGCTGGTGGGCGACCCCGGCGCCGTCGTCGATGTACTCGTTGGGGATGAGGGATCCGAGCCCCCGCCCCAAGCCGGACTTCCTGCTCATCGGTCCCCCTGTGGATCAGTCACGTTCGCCGCCCGAGATCTCCCGGGCCAGTTCCCGATACGCGATGGCACCCCTCGACCCAGGGTCGAAGGCGAGGATCGGCTGCCCGTAGGACGGGGCTTCGGACAGCCGAACGGTCCGGGGCACGACGATGCGGCACACCTTCTCGCCGAAGTGTGAGCGCACCTCGGTGACGACCTGGTCGGCGAGCTTGGTGCGGGCGTCGTACATCACGCACACGAAGGTCGAGACCTGCAGGCGCCGGTTCAGGTTGCGTTGGACCAACGCCACGTTGCGCAGGAGCTGGCCCAGCCCTTCGAGTGCGTAGTACTCGCACTGGATCGGCACGAGGACCTCGGCCGCGGCCGCGAACCCGTTGACGGTCAGCAGCCCGAGCGAGGGTGGGCAATCGATCAGGACGTAGTCGTAGTCGTCGCCGATCTCCTCGAGGGCCTGGCGCAGCCGCAACTCGCGACTGAACGCCGGCACGAGCTCGATCTCGGCGCCGGCCAGGTCGAGGCTCGACGGCGCCACGAACAGGTTCTTCATCGCCGTGGCTTCGATCGTGTCATCGATGCTCGCCTCGTGAATGATGACGTCGTACATCGACAGCTGAAGATCGCGGATGTTGATCCCCAGGCCCGTACTGGCGTTGCCCTGGGGATCGAGGTCGACCACCAGTGTGCGATACCCGGCCTCGGCCAGGGCCGCGCCGAGATTGACCGCGGTGGTGGTCTTGCCGACACCGCCCTTCTGGTTGGCCACCGCCATGATCCGAGGCAGGGGATGTCCGGCGGCATCGGCCCGCTCGACTGCGGCCTCCGGCGCAGCTGCGCCGTCGGGATCGTCGATCTCGGGCAGGGCGTCGAGACCGGGGAGGCCCGACGACGGCAGCTCCGACTCGACCTCGGCCGGCATGATCGGCGGGCGCGGGCTCGACTCGTCGCCGGCCGCCGGGTCTTCGGGGGCATCGCGTCGGAGCTCGTGAGAGACGGTGGCGCCGCGGGACGCGAGGGACTCCGGATCGGACACGACCCCATGGTGCTCGCCCGCGGTGGCCGGGGTCAAGCACCACTCCAGGGTTTCACGTGAAACGGTGCCAGATCGTGCCGCGACGACGCGCCGATGTTCCACGTGGAACATCGGGCGTTTCGAGCCTGGCGACCACACCCGGACACCCGTCCCTCGGCCGTTCTGGCCGGCACGGGGACCCGCGACCATCACCGCGTCCCGCCGGTCCGTGGCGGTACCCGTGCCACAACCGCGACTTCGTGTGACGAATGACCCCGGCGACCGCCTCATCGAGGTGGGTGCTGCGCGACGCGTGGGCGACCCGGGAATCGAGTCACCCGGTACGAACCCGCTGGTCCGCGAGCCAGGTCCGTGTCCGACAACTGGTCGCCCAGCACACCCCGAGACCGTGCTGGCCGACGTGATCGCTCGCCACGACGCCGGCCGCCCGGCCCTCGGCGGTCCACGCCCGGTCGAGGTCGCAGCCGACGAGCTCCGCCCGGGGCGTCGACCCCACCGGTTGCGGCGTGGGCGCACGCCGGCGCAACCGGAGCCCACGAGGACGAAGCGGGCGTCGTGTGCGCCACCCACACGACGGACCGCGCCCGCTCACCATTCGTGCTGTACGCCGCCCCCATCATGGCGCCACCGGCTCCCCGGCCCGCGATGTTCCACGTGGAACACCCGCGGATCACCACAGGGGTCGCTTCGCGGCCACCCCCGCCTTGCGGGGGAACCGGTCCTCGGTCGGCCCGACCGCATCGAGCACCTGCACACCGGGATCCGTCGCTCGCACACCGACCCGAAGACCGAGCGGCGCGAGGCCGTCCCGGGGCCAACGCTGGGCATCCGGCGCCACGTCGGGCGGCTCGCTCACCACCACCCGGCCTCCGAGCCGAACCCACGGTGCCGCGCACTCCGCCGTCACCGCCGGCGGACCGAACGAGCGGGCCACCACCACATCGACGGGCGTGACCCCCGGGTCGAGGTCCTCGGCCCGTCGATGCAGCGTGGTCACGCGCCGCGCCCAGCCCAGCCGGTCGATCACGTCCCGCACCACGGCGAGGCGCCGCGTCGAGGCGTCGAGCAGCACCCAGGCCGTCTCCGGGAAGATCCCGGCCAGGGCCAACCCGGGGATCCCGACCCCGGTCCCGAGGTCCAGGGCCCGGGAGAACGCCCCGCCCGCACGGAGCACGTCGGCCAGGGCCCGAGCATGGGCGAGATGCGCCTCGACCGGCCCCGGACCGACGGCGCCGAGACCCTGGCCGGTCCGCCAGGCCTCGAGCACCGGATCGATCCAGTCGTCGACGCTCACCGGGGCCGCGCCCGCGACCGGTGTTTCACGTGGAACGTCGCGGGATCGTCAGTCGTCGGGGTGGACGACGACGTGGCGCCGGCGGTCCTCACCTCGACTCGAGGTGTGGACCCCGTCGAGCTCGTTGACCGCGTCGTGCACGATCTTGCGGTCGGGCGGCGACATCGGCTCGAGCGCCACCGCGTCGCCGGTGTCGAGCACCTTGTCGGCCACCTGGTGGACGAAGCGGACCAGCGCTTCCTTGCGGCGGGCCCGGTACCCGGCGACATCGACCCGCAACCGTCCCTCGAGTCGTCCGGAATGCTCCTGGGCCACGGCCGTGCGCGTCAGCTCGGCGATCGAGGACAGGGTGTTGCCCCGCTGGCCCACGAGGAGGCCGAGGTCCTCACCCTCGACCCGGATCTCGATGGCCTCGTCCTCGTCGAGGTGCTCGGCCGTGATCGTGGCCTCGGCGCCGAACGCGTCGACGAGGCCCCGCACGAAGTCCACCGCGGTGGGCTCCTGCTCGGTGAGGGGGATGTCGCTCATGGTTGCTCCCTTCGGCCCGCCGGTGCGGGTCTTGGATGATTCGGTCGTGGCCGCGGGTTCGGCCTTCGGCGCAGGCGAGGTCGGCTTCTCGGTCGGGGCCGCGCCGCGCCGGTCGCCGCCGGATCCCCGCCCCCGGCCACCACCGGACGGGCCCGAGGCGGCCTTCTGAGCGTCGCCGCCCGTGCCGCCCGTGCGGGTCTTGCGCTTGCGCCCATCGCGCTTGGACCGACGGTTGCGACGGTCGATCTTGGGTCGAGGCCGGGTCGGACGCACACGGGCCCGGACCCGCGCCTCGGTGGTGCGCAGCCCGAACAGCGACGTCGTCGCCTCGGCCACGACCTCGTACTCGAGGTCGTCCTCGGGGATCCCGAGGGCATCGAGCGCCCGTTCCTTGGCTGCGGCGACCGATCGACCGGTCGTGACGACCCACTGCACCAGCCGCTACCGCCGCCGCGGCTTTTTCTTCTTCTTCGACCCCGGTTGCGGCTTGTTGCCGGCCCCACCGTTGGTGGACGGCCCGCCCCCACCCGTGCCGGCGCCGTTGCCCGACGAGCCTCCCGGGCCGTCGGACCCGGTGTCCTTGCCGCCCGTGGCCGGGGCCGCGCCGCCACCGCCGGTCTTGTTCTTGCCGATCTCCCGAGCTTCCTTGGCGGCCCGCTGGGCCTTGGCGCCCTCGGACTCCTCATGGCCGTAGAGCGCGCGGGTGATGTAGTACTGCAGGCCGATGCGATAGACGCTCGAGGTCAGCCAGTAGACGACGAGGGCGGCGGGGAAGTTGATCGAGATCACGCCGAAGACGGCGGGCATCACCCGCAGCAGGATCTTCTGCTGGGGCATGGCGACGTCGCCGTCCTTGTTGCGGGCCGACACCTGCTTCTGCTGCAGGTACTGGGCGCCGATCATGATGAGGATGAGGACCAGGTAGGGGAGCCCGTGGGCGATCGAATCGCCGACGGCCTCCGTGGTCGACTCGGCGAGGTCCAGCCCGAAGCTGGTCATCTCGGTCGACCCGTACAACGCGTCGTAGAGGTTGCTCCCGGCCTCGACGTGGTCGGGGTCGAAGCACTCGGTCCCCGAACTGAGCGACTCCGGATTCGGGTTGGCGGCACAGGCCTCGGCCGTGGTCCGGGTCAACCCGCGGATGACGTTGAACAACAGGATGAACACCGGCGCCTGGACCAGCAGCGGCAGACAGCCCCCCAGCGGGTTGAGCTCGTTCTCCTGGTAGAACGCCATCATCTCGGCGTTCATCTCCTGACGATCGCCGCCCTTGTGCTTCTCCTGGATCTTCTTCAGCTCGGGCTGCATGAGCTGCATCTTGATCATCCCCCTCGTCCCCTTGAGGGTGAGGGGCGTGGTGATGACCATCACCAGCATCGTCATCATGATGATGGCGATCGCGTAGTTGGGGACGATCCCGTAGAAGAAGTCGAGGATCTGGGCGGCGACTTCGAGGATCGGATCGAAGATGTCCATGCGAACGGTCCTTCTCAGTCCGTTGTGGGGGCGGGGGGTTCGGTGTCCGGAACGGGGTCGTAGCCGTGTCCACCCCAGGGATGGCACCGGCCGAGCCGGCGGACCGCGAGCCAGGTCCCACGCACCGCACCGTGGGCGGCCAGGGCCTCGCGGGCATAGGTCGAACACGACGGCACGTAGCGGCACGGCGAGATCCGTCCCGCGAACAGCCACTGGTACCCCCGCACCAGCGCGTCGAGCGCGCTCACCAGCGGGTTCGTGCCGTGAGCGGGGGTGGGCGTGGTCACGACCGCCTCCCCAAGGCTCGTCCGAGATGGTCGCGAAGCTGGTCGAACGTCAGTTCGACCGCCCCGGGACGAGCGCCGACGAGATAGTGACCCGGGACGAGCCCCTCGGCGACGCGCTCGTCCATCAGGACGCGGAGCCGGCGCCGGAGGCGGTTCCGCACGACCGCGACACCCACGGCGCGCCCGATCGCGAACGCGACCTCGACGCGGTCGCTCGCCCCGTCGCCGTCGACGAGCGGGGCGTGGGCGACCCACAACGGCCCCGATCGCCCGCGGTCGCGGCGGGCCGACAACGCGGCGAACGCCCGACGGGAGCGGACGGGGTGGGGCACGGGAGCCAGGGCACGGGAACCCGGCTCAGGCGGAGAGTCGGGCGCGGCCCTTGGCGCGGCGGTTGCGGACCACGGCTCGCCCGCCGCGGGTCCGCATGCGATGCCGGAAGCCGTGCCGGCGGGCCCGGCGCTGCCGCTTGGGTTGATAGGTGCGCTTCATGGATGTGCTCCGTGGGGATGCTCGAGAACGACGGCGGCACCCGAACCAGAGGCACAAGGAAGGCTCCGAGGGCGCGCCGAACCAACCGACGAGGATACCGCCCGGCCGGCCAGGGGGCCAACCGAGGCCGGGCCCCGAAACGACTTCGAGCCGTCGCGGCCGGGACAGCCCGTGTTGACCTGCGGTTTTCCGACCCCTTGCGCCCCGCCATCCACCGGCTGCTACGGTTCGCCGCCGCAGCGGGTTCGGACGTGTGATTCCACCGTGTTTCACCCCCGTGATCAACTGGAAGATGCAGCGGTTCAACCCGCCAGAAGCGTGTAACTGACGATCCGTCGCCTCCCGGCAGTGGTTGGCGTCGTTTTCGTATTGTCCACAGGTGTGGACGTGGTTGTGGATTCCTGGGAGCGGAACAGTGGAGGCGCATCGTCGATGAACGACGCGGAGACCGTCTGGAGCGGTTGTGCGGCATTGCTCCGTGACCAGGTCTCCAGTGGCGTGTGGAGCACCTCGTTCCAGAACGTCGAACCGGTCGGCTTCGACGGCCAGCGTCTGACCCTCGCCTTCCCGTCCTCGGTCGTCCGCGACCGGGTCCACGACCGTTACCTGTCGCTGTTGCGCTCGAGCCTGGCCGAGATCGGGCTCGACGGTGTCGACATCGTGCTCCAGAGCGCGCCCGCGGCCGCCCCGACTGCGCCGTCCTTCGACGAGCTCGCGGTCCTCCGCGACGACGGGTCGGCCCACAACCGCGCCCACCACGAAGGCGGTCGCCGGGCCGGGGTCCCCGACGACGACGTCCCCGCCGACATGCCGGCCGCGCCCGATGCGCCCGACACCCCCGCCGGTGGCCCGCTCGCGGCACCCCAGTCGGGATCGACGCTCAACGACCGCTACACGTTCGACGCGTTCGTCACCGGCAACTCCAACCGTTTCGCCGCGGCCGCGTCGCTGCGCGTGGCCGAGACCCCGGCACGGAGCTACAACCCGCTGTTCGTCTACGGCGACGCCGGGCTGGGCAAGACCCACCTGCTCCAGGCCATCGGCAACTACGTGATCGAGAACTACCCCAACTACCGGGTCCGCTACGTCACCTCCGAGCAGTTCCTCTCCGAGTTCGTCGACTCGATCCGGGCCGGCACCAACGAGGCGTTCAAACGCCGGTTCCGCGACATCGACGTGCTCCTCGTCGACGACATCCAGTTCTTCGAAGGCAAGAAGGAGACCCAGGAGGAGTTCTTCCACACCTTCAACCACCTCCACACCTCGAACCGCCAGATCGTGCTCAGCTCCGATCGGCCACCGGATGCGATCCCCACGCTGGAGGATCGCCTGCGCACCCGGTTCGTCATGGGCCTGCTCACCGACATCCAGCCGCCCGACCTCGAGACCCGCCTGGCGATCCTGCGCAAGAAGGCCGAGGACGAGGTCTCACCCGTACCCGACGAGATCCTCGAGTTCATCGCCGCATCGATCAACGACAACAACATCCGGTCCTTGGAGGGGGCGCTCACCCGGATCACCGCGTGGGCCAGCCTCAACGACGAGGTCATCACCATCGAGCAGGCGGCCGACACCCTCAAGGACCTGGTCTCCGAGCGCGAAGCCCGGCCGATCACGCCGCAGGCGATCCTCGAATCGACCGCCGACTACTTCGGCTACACCGTCGAAGAGCTCATCGGTCGCTCCCGCACCCGGCCGCTCACCACGGCCCGCCACGTCGGGATGTACCTGTTCCGCGAGCTCACCGACCTGAGCTTTCCCAACATCGCCAAGGTGTTCGGGGGCCGCGACCACACCACGGTCATCCACGCGGTCGAACGAATCAAGGTCCAGATGAAGGAACGGCGCCAGGTCTTCCAACAGGTCACCGAGCTCATCCAGCAGCTCAAGGCCGACGGATGAGCGTGTCGTCTCGCACGCGTCCGCTCCCCGTCGGGGTGCTCGATGCGGTGCGCGTGTCCTGTGGACGACACGTGCACGACGGGCGGACAACCTCTGGACAACCGAGGCCATCTGGGGACGACCGGCCGGGACTCCCCGACGCGGCAACATCGCGCTGCACCACTGGGGACACCGGTGGGACGATGATCGTCAGCGTGACCTGCACGGATGCGGCAGTATCCACAGTCCACAGCACCCACCACCACTTCCACTCATGTGATCTCCCACCTGGGAAGAAGCTGCAGACCGGTACACGACAAGGCACACGACAAGGAGCGCAGACACCGTGAAGTTGCGATGCGAACGAGATGTGCTGGCCGACGCGCTCTCCACTGCCGGGCGTGCGGTCGCCACTCGCGGTGCGCTCCCCGTGCTCGCCGGTGTACGCCTCGAGCTCGCCGGCGACCAGTTGACCCTCACCGGCTCCGACCTCGAACTCACCGTCTCGGTCCAGGTGACCGTGGCCGGGCTGGCCGACGGCGTCGCCGTCGTCCCCAGCCGCCTGCTGAACGACATCGTGAAGGCGTTGGAGCCGGGCGCGGTGGAGCTCGAGACCAACGACGAGACCGCCCGGATCGCCTCGGGCCGCTCGGAGTTCTCGCTCAAGCCGTTGCCGGCCGACGAGTTCCCCAAGGTCCCGCCGGTCGAGGGCGACGAGGTCCGCTTCGACGCCGCGGCACTCGTCGCCGCACTGCGCCAGGTCCTGCCCGCGGCCAGTACCGACGACAACCGTCAGATCCTCACCGGGGTCCTGCTCGCCGCCGAGGGCGAAGGGCTGCGCCTCGTGGCCACCGACAGCTACCGGCTGGCCGTGGTCGACCTGCCGGGCGTGAGCGTGCTGTCGTCGGGCAACTCGGTGCTCGTGCCGTCCCGGGCCCTGTCGGAGTTGACCAAGTCGCTCGGCGACGGCGGTGAGATCACGCTCCGGCTCGGAGAACGCGATGCCAGCTTCGCGGTCCTGGGTGACAACGGTCCCGGGGTGGTGCTCACCACCCGTCTGATCGAGGGCGACTACCCCAACTACCAGGGCTTGATCCCCCGCGAGCAACCCAACCTGTTGACCGTGGCCCGCGAGCCACTGATCGAGGCGTTGCGGCGGGTCAAGCTCCTCGCCCGCGACGCCACGCCGGTCCGGATGCAGATGTCGAGCGACGGCTTGGAGTTGCGGGCCGTAACCCAGGACGTCGGCGAGGGTGTCGAGTCGCTCGACGCGAGCTACACCGGCGACGAGCTCACCGTCGCGTTCAACCCGGACTACCTGATCGCTGGCATCGAAGCCGTCGACGCCGACGAGATCAGCCTGGCCACCAACGACTCGCTGAAGCCGGCGGTCGTGCGCGACCCCACCACCGACGACTTCCTGTACCTGCTGATGCCGGTCCGCGTGCAGTAGTTCTCGCCCTCGCGGGCGAGCCGTCTCGATGCTGCACCTCCGGCACCTCTGGCTCAGCGACTTCCGTAGCTACGCCGCCGTCGACCTCGAACTGCCGCCGGGCACCACCGCGGTTCTCGGGCGCAACGGGCAGGGCAAGACCAATCTGCTCGAGGCCGTGGCCCACCTCGCGGGGACCGACCTGCGCGGCGCGACCTCCGAGGCGATGGTCCGCATCGGGGCCGAACGAGCCGCGGTACGGGCCGAGGCCGTCCGCAACAACCGGGAGCTGCTCATCGAGGCCGAGCTGGCGGCCCGCGGTCGGGGCCGGGCCCAGCTGAACCGCCAGCCCGTGAAGCGCCGTCGCGACCTTCTCGAAGCCCTGTCGGTCACCCTGTTCAGTCCGGAGGACCTCGTGCTCGTGAAGGGTGGGCCGGCCGAGCGGCGTCGATGGGTCGACGACGCCGTCGTCGGTCTCGACCCCCGCACCGACCAGCTGCGCAGCGACGTCGACCGGATACTCAAGCAGCGCAACGCGTTGCTCAAGGGGGTCAGGGGGCATCTCGACGAGTCGGCCGCGCTCACCCTCGACGTCTGGGACGACCGGCTGACCCGGGCGGGCGAGGCGCTCGTCGAGCACCGCCGCCGGGTCCTCGATGCGCTGCGCCCCCGTCTGGCGGTCGCCTACCACGATCTCGCCGGACGACAGCTCGAGGTCGGTGCCGAGTACCAGGCCGCGTGGGCGGCCGACGGGCTGGCAGCGTCGCTCGCCGCGGCCCGCGACCAGGATCTGCGGCGGGGCGTCACCACCGTCGGCCCGCACCGCGACGAGATCGCGTTCTCCCTCGACGGGCTCCCCACCCGGACCCATGCCAGCCAGGGCGAGCAGCGGTCGCTGGCGCTGGCCATGCGGCTCGCCGTCCATCGGGCCATGACCGAGACCCACGGCGTCAGTCCGATCCTGCTGCTCGACGACGTGCTCTCCGAGCTCGACGACGGCCGGGGAGCCGGGCTGCTCGATCACCTGCCACCGGGTCAGACGCTGCTCACCTCGGCCACGGCCCTGCCGGCGTCGACGGCGCCGTCGCTCACCGTCGAGGTCGCCGACGGGATGGTTTCGGTGGTCGACGAGGCCTGACACACTCAGCGGTGATGGCCACGCGCGACGATCCTGGCCGGCCGGCCCGAGGCAGTCCGGCCCGCCGGCCCGAGGCAAGTCCGGCCCGCCGGCCCGAGGCAGCGACGACCTGGTCGAGATGGCCGACCTGCTCGACCGGGTCGTGCGGGGGATGGGTGCGCCGGGGACCGATGCGGTCGACCTCGTCTTCAACCGGTGGGACGACGTCGTCGGCTCGGTGCTGGCGTCGCGCACGCGTCCCGTCGCGCTCGACGAGGGGTGCCTCGTGCTCGCCGCCGACGATCCTGCGGTGGTGAGCCATGTCCGGTGGTTGGAGGCCGACCTGTTGCGCAAGCTCGACGACCTCCTCGGTGCGGGCCGGGTCCGCGGCGTCGAGGTCCGAGTCGACCGGCGGGGACGCCGTTCTTCAGGTTCGGGCTGAGCTCGACTCGGCACCGACCAGCTGCCGGAGGCGGTCCGGGGACCGCCCGTTTCGCGTGGTTTGGCCAGGTGGGCGGCGACCCGAGGCCGGGGCGTCGGAGCTCCCGCTCGATGGCCGGGACGCGGGGGTCGCGCTGGTAGGATGACAAGCGTGTGACTTGGGGTGCGCACCCCGATCGCAACCCCCCGGAGGAGGAACGACGTGGCCCCTGAGGCAACCACGTACGACGCAGACAACATGCGGGTGCTCGAGGGTCTCGAGGCCGTCCGCAAGCGCCCCGGGATGTACATCGGCTCCACCGGCCCGATCGGGCTGCACCACTGCGTGTGGGAGGTCGTCGACAACTCCGTCGACGAGGCCATGGCCGGGTACTGCACCCGCATCGACATCACCATCCTCCCCGACGGTGCGTGTCGGGTGGTCGACGACGGTCGTGGCATCCCGACCGACCGCAACAAGGCCCAGAAGATGTCGGGTGTCGAGATCGCCCTCACCAAGCTCCACGGCGGCGGCAAGTTCGACGGCGAGGGCTACAAGGTCTCCGGTGGCCTCCACGGCGTGGGTGTCTCGGTGGTCAACGCCCTGTCCGAGAAGCTCGTCGTCGAGGTCGACCGCGGCGGCAAGCGCCACCGCATGGAGTTCGGCAACGGCGGCAAGCCCCAGACCGAGCTCGAGGTCGTCGGCGACGCGCCCAACGGACGAACCGGCACGTCGGTGACCTTCTGGCCCGACACCACCATCTTCGAGACCACCGACTTCATGCTCCGCACGATCCTCGAGCGGGTCCAGATGATGGCCTTCCTGAACCGGAGCCTCGAGATCCGGGTCCAGGACCAGCGCGAGAGCACGGCCGAGCAGCAGCGCGACAACGACAAGCACACGTTCAAGTACTCCGGCGGCATCGTCGACTTCGTCAAGCACATCAACAAGACCAAGGACGCGCTGTGGTCCAAGGTCGGCCACTTCGAGGGCGCCGACGACATCCAAGAGGTCGAGGTCGCGTTCCAGTGGAACACCGGCTACAACCGCGACGGCATCCACTCCTTCGCCAACGGCATCGCCACCAACGAGGGCGGTACCCACGAGGAAGGGTTCAAGACCGCGCTCACCTCGACCATCAACAAGTACGCGAAGGAGCATCCGCCGTCACGGGCCAAGAAGGACCTCTCCCTCACCGGCGACGACGTCCGCGAGGGACTCACCGCGGTGATCTCGGTGCGGCTCCAGGACCCCCAGTTCGAAGGTCAGACCAAGGCCAAACTCGGCAACACCTCGACGCGCTCGTTGGTCACCAAGGTCACCAACGAGTTGCTCGGTGCCTGGCTCGAAGAGAACCCCACCGAGGCCAACAAGGTCATCAAGAAGGCGTACTCGGCCGCCGAGGCCCGCGAGGCGGCCAAGTCGGCCCGCAACGCCATCCGGTCCAAGACCCTGCTCGACGGCGCCGGCATGCCCGACAAGCTGAAGGACTGCTCGGCCAAGGAGATCGAAGAGCGCGAGCTGTTCATCGTCGAGGGCGACTCCGCCGGCGGCTCGGCGGTCTCGGCCCGCGACCCGCGCACCCAGGCGATCCTGCCGATCCGGGGCAAGATCCTCAACGTCGAGCGCGCCCGCATGGACAAGATGCTCAAGAACACCGAGGTCCAGGCGCTGATCTCGGCCATCGGCGCTGGCGTCGGCGAGGAGTTCGAAGTCGACAAGCGCCGCTACAACCGGGTCATCGCCATGTGCGACGCCGACGTCGACGGCAGCCACATCCGCACCCTGCTGCTCACCTTCTTCTTCCGGCAGATGAAGCCGCTGGTCGAGCTGGGCTGCGTCTACATCGCCCAGCCGCCGCTGTACTCCACGTTGGTGGGCAAGCAGAAGACCTACCTCAAGGACGACCGGTCCCGGGCCTCGTTCATGGCCGAGAACCCCGACCACAAGAAGGACTTCCAGCGCCTCAAGGGTCTGGGCGAGATGGACGCCGCCGAGCTCGAGACCACGACCATGAACCCCGAGACCCGCACGCTGTTGCAGGTCACCGTCGACCAGGCCGCGCTCGCCGACGAGATCATGTCGGTCCTCATGGGCGACGACGTCGCCGCCCGCAAGGACTTCATCGTCACCAACGCCAAGGACGTCAAGTTCGTGGACATCTGACACCGGACCAGCGCGCGGTGAAAGCCGCGCGCGGTGTCACAGGACGGGCTGGCAGTCGTGGGCGCAGTCGGTGGTCGGGTCGGGGACCTCGGCCGGGCGGTGGAGGATGGCGTGGGTGGGCGTGAGCCGGACGAGGCGGGCGTCGTCGCTCTCGGCGACGTCGGCGTCGGCGTCGACGATCAGGCTGTAGCCACCGACCTCGTCGGGCGGCCACAGGACGGACACGCCGGGTCGTGCCGTGGCGTTGCGACCCGAGCTGCGTCCGCACGGGCCGACGAGCACCGTGCCCTCGCCCGTGTCGTCCCACCGCAGGGCGATGGCGGTGGCGTGGGGCCGGCCGTCGTCGTCGGAGGTGAGCAGGTACGGGTCCATCGACCGCTCGCTGATCCGCGCGGCCAGTTCCTCGAGTTCGACGGAAACGCTCACAACTCGCTGGGGGCTGCGCCCCCAGACCCCATCGTCGTACGGCTCGCTGGCGCTCGCGCGCCCGGATTCGCTTCGCTCATGACCCGAGCGTACCGATGTCCGGTGGGACCCGGACCGTCTCCCGCTCGGCGCGGGCGGTGGCGCGACGGTCTCCGACCACCACGGTCACCTCGACGCCGCCGTCGAACTCCTCGTAGCCCACCAGCCGGGCGTCGTTGCGCCGGGCGAGCGAGCGGGCGGCGTCCTCGCCATCGAGCGCGCCGGCGAGGGCGACCGCGTCGGCGGCGTTCTGGGCCTCGGACCGCTCGAACGCGGCCCGGGCGACGAGCCCGAGCGGGACGAGCGCCAGACCGGCGAGGACCAGGACGATGGCCCACAGCGGCGTGACCTGGCCCCGCTCGTGTCGGTGAACAGACATGGCTTCCCTCCGGATCGAGTGTCTGGGGGAAGGCGTGCCGTTCGGGCACGAGACGAATGCTGGTGCCCGTCTCCACGTTCGTCCGGCGTTGGCCGGCAGACTACTCGTCGTCCTCGGCGTCCTCGGCGAAGAGCACCGGGGCCACCGCGGCGACGTGGATGTCGTCCTTGACGTCCATCACCTTGACACCGGTGGCGTCGCGGCCCTGCGACGAGATGGTCCGGGCTTCCATCCGGATGGTCACACCATCGGAGGCGACCACGAAGATCTCGTCGTCGAGGCCGACCATGAACGCGGCGACCACCTCGCCGCGCTTCTCGGTGATCTTCATGCCCCGCACGCCCTGGCCGCCGCGGCCCTGCACGTTGAACTTGTCGAGCTGGGTCCGCTTGCCGTAGCCGGCGGTGGTGACGATGAGGATTGCGGTGTCGTCGCGGGCGACGTCGCAGGAGACGACCTCGTCACCCTCCTTGAGCTTCATGCCCCGCACCCCGGCCGCGGCCCGACCCATCGAGCGGACGTCACCCTCGTTGAAGCGGATGGTCATGCCGAACTTGGAGACCATGAGGATGTCGGAGTCGCCGGTGGTGGGGATGACCCGGACCAGCTCGTCGCCGTCGCGCAGGTTGATGGCGATGAGGCCGGTGCGCAGCGAGCTGTCGTACTCGCCGAAGCGGGTCTTCTTGACCTGGCCCTGCTTGGTGGCGAAGAACAGGAACGGCGCGGTCTCGTAGTCGCGGGTGTCGATGATCGCCTGGATCCGCTCGTCGGGCTGGAGCTGGAGCAGGTTGACGATGGCGGTGCCCCGCGCCGTGCGGTCCTTCTTGGGGATCTCGTGGGCCTTGAGCCGGTAGACCTTGCCCTGGTTCGAGAAGAACAGCAGGTAGGCGTGGGCGGTGGTGGTGAGGATCTTGGTGACGAAGTCCTCGTCGCGCAGCTTGGCCCCGGCCACGCCGCGACCGCCCCGGCCCTGCCGGCGGAACGAATCGGCCTCGACGGTCTTGATGTAGCCGCGCTGGGACATGGTGACGACGAGCTCCTCGTCGTCGATGAGGTCCTCGATGTCGAGCTCGCCCGGGTCGAGGGTGATGATCGAGCGACGCTCCCCGGCGTAGCTCTCCCGGATCTCACCGAGCTCGTCGATGATCACCCGGCGGAGCTTCTCGTCGCTGGCAAGGATCTCCTCGAGCTCGGTGATGGTCTCGCGCAGCTGCGCGGCCTCTTCCTCGAGGTCGGAGCGGCCGAGACGGGTGAGCCGGGACAGCTGCATGTCGAGGATGTGCTCGGCCTGGGTCTCGGAGAACTCGAACGGCTCGGCCTGCAGGGCGTCGCGCGCCGCCTGCTTGTCGGCCGAGGCCCGGATGGCCGCGATGATCTCGTCGATCATGTCGAGTGCCTTGAGCAGGCCTTCGACGATGTGGGCCCGCTTCTGCGCCTTGTCGAGACGGAACTCGGACCGGCGGGTGATGACCTCGATCTGGTGGCCGACGTAGGACTCGAGCGTCTGGAGCAGGTTGAGGGTGCGGGGCACCCCGTCGACGAGCGCCACCATGTTGATGGCGTAGCTGGTCTGCAGCGGCGTGTGCTTGTACAGGTTGTTGAGCACCACCAGCGCCGGGGCGTCGCGCTTGAGCTTGACCACGAGCTTGGTGGCGCCCTTGGCCGACTCGTCGTTCAGTTCGGCGATGCCGTCGACCACCTTGTCGTTGACGAGCTCCTTGATCTTGGACGCGGTGGCCGAGATCGAGGTCTGGTACGGCATCTCGGTGACGACGATCTCGTCGCGTTGCTTGCCCTCGATGATCTCGGCCTTGGCCCGCAGCTTCACCGTGCCCTTGCCGGTGGTGTAGGCGTCGATGATCCCCTGGCGGCCCATGAGCAGCGCGCCGGTGGGGAAGTCGGGACCCTTCACGTACTGCATGAGGTCCTCGACCGAGGCGCCGGGGTTCTCGAGCAGGTGGACGGTGGCGTCGATGATCTCGCCCAGGTTGTGGGGCGGGATCTTGGTGGCCATGCCGACGGCGATGCCCTCGGAGCCGTTGACCAGCAGGTTGGGGAACCTGGCCGGCAGGACGGTGGGCTCGGTGAACTCGCCGGAGTAGGTGTCGGCGAAGTCGACGGTGTCCTCGTTGATCCCGTCGAGGAGGCGAGTGGCGAGCTGGGCCAACCGACACTCGGTGTAGCGGGCGGCGGCCGGGCCGAAATCCGGAGACCCATAGTTGCCGTGGAAGTCGACGAGCGGGTGGCGCAGCGAGAACGGCTGGGCCATGCGGACGAGGGCGTCGTAGATGGCGCCGTCGCCGTGGGGATGGAAGTGGCCCATGACGTGGCCGGTGATGCGGGCGCACTTCATGTGGCTGCGGTCGGGGCGGGCCCCGATGTCGTCCATGCCGTGGATGATCCGGCGGTGCACCGGCTTGAGCCCATCGCGCGCGTCGGGCAGGGCCCGCTGCATGATGACCGACATCGCGTACTCGAGGAACGAGTTCTCCATCTCGTCCTGGATCTCGATGGGCTCGATGTCGTAGTGCTCGGACCCGGTGCTCTGGTCGGACACGGCGTGCTCCTGTGGGTGGCGTCGAACGCGAAACTCGCGCCCCCGACGGCGCGAATTGCACAGTGGTGATTCTACCCGTCCTGACCCGGTAATCTCGTCCTTGCACACGGGCGGGCCCCTTCACCTCCGTACACTGGAGCCAGATGTCGACGGAACCCACGAGCCTCCGTGGCGATGCTGCAGTCAGCGGGGACGCGCGACCGACGCCACGGACCGACGAGGCGCCGGCACCGCCGCCCGCCCGCCGCTCGAGGGCGATCGCGAAAGCCGAGGGCGGATCGTCGACCGCCTCGACGGATTCGTCCCGCGCCGGCGCCCGTCGACCTCCGTCCCGTCGACGGCGCAAGGCCCGCATGGTCCACCGGGTGGTCCGCCACGTCGAGGTGTGGTCGGTCGCCAAGGTCGTGACCGTCTTCGCCATCTGCGGCTACATCATCGGCATGGTCAGTGGCTACCTGCTGTGGCGGGCCGCCGACCGGGTCGGGACCATCGATGGCATCGAGGGGTTCATGGAGGATTCCGGCGGCTACGACTCGTTCGTGATCCTGGGCGACGTGGTCTTCCGAGCGGCCGCCATCGGGGGCGCCGTCGTGGCGGTGCTGTTCGTGGCGATGGTGATTCTCGCCGCCGTGCTGTTCAACCTGATCAGCGACCTCACCGGCGGCATCCGGATGACGGCGATCGACGAGGATCTGATCGTGACGCCGGCCCGCCGGCCCGAGGCAGATCCGGCCCGCCGGCCCGAGGCAGATCCGGCCCGCCGGCCCGAGGCAGATCCGGCCCGCCGGCAGCAGGCGACACCGGTGAACGGTCATGCCGTCCCGTCGGCCGAGGAGACGACCACGACGGGCGGCGCCGAGTCGTCGTCCGCGGGCACCTCGTCGGGCTGAACGTCCGGATCGGCTTGGAAGCGAGCGAGCTGACGACTGCTAGGTTGACTCGCCTCTCCGGGGCTATAGCTCAGTCGGTTAGAGCGCACCCCTGATAAGGGTGAGGTCGCAAGTTCGATTCTTGCTAGCCCCACGGCTCGGCTTCGCCGAGCTTGAAGTTGTTCGGCTGTGCCTCACAACTTCGCCCGTCAGCCCGTCAGCCCACGAGCAGGCGGTCTACGGTTCGTGCAGTCGTTCGGCAGCGCCGCACGACCGCAGCCCGTTCGAACGGTCCGACTATTGGAGAACCCATCGGAGGCCCCATGACACTGCTGCGTCGGGCGATCGCTGCGCTCGGGGTGGCCGCGGTCATCGCAGGGGCGTTGCGGGTGCGGGGCACGGGCGGGACGCCACCCCAGAGTGGTGGTTGGCGCGAGCTGCAGGGTCCTGAGCTGAAGTGACCGTGGTCGGTCAGCGGACCGCCACCGTCGCGGTCGCCGGGGTCGGGGCCACGGGGGCGCGGGCGGCCCGCCAGCTGGTCGGCTGTGCCGAGGTCGACGAGGTGCTGCTGTCCGGCCACGGCGAACGGCCCGCGGCCATGCGCCGCTCGCTCGGCGACCGGGCGTCGCTCGCCGACCCGCTCGACGCCACGGGCGCGGTGGTGCTCGCCGGCGCGACGAGTTCCCAGCTCGAGCTGGCCCGGAAGGCGGTGCAAGCCGGGCTCCACGTGGTGTCCACCAGCGACGCCGTCGACGACGTCGTCGCCCTGCTCGACCTCCACGACCTGGCCGTCGCGCGGGGGGTCAGCGTCGTCGCCGGGGCTGCGTTCGCACCCGGACTCACCTGCGTCCTCGCCCGCCACCTGCGTGGCTGGCTCGACACCGTCGAGGAGATCCACGTCGCCCGTTTCGGCACCGGTGGCCCGGCGTGCGCGCGCCAGCACCACGACGCGCTCTCCACCCGGACCGCCGACTGGCGCGACGGCGAGTGGAGCCGCCGCCAGGCCGGCTCGGGCCGGGAGCTGTGCGTGTTCCCCGATCCGGTGGGGTCGATCGACTGCTACCGGGCCGCCCTCCCTGATCCCGTGCTCCTCCACCGGGCGTTTCCCGAAGCCGAGCGGATCACCGCCCGCCAGGCCGCCAACCGGCGTCAGCGGCTGACCGCGTGGCTGCCGATGCTGCGGCGCCCGCACCCGGAGGGCCGCATCGGCGCGGTTCGGGTCGAGGTTCGGGGCCGTCGCGACGGCGTCTGCGTCACCGAGGTGGCCGGCGTGATCGACCGTCCCGCCGTGGCCGCCGGGGCCGTGGCGGGCCTCACCGTCCGCCACGCGGTCGCCGACGCGTTCGTACCCGGCGCGTACGGCTTGGCGTCGGTGGTCGACTCGACCGCCTTCCTCCACGAGCTCGCCGCCGTCGGGGTGCGGGCCGCGGTGTTCGTCGGCAGCACGTGAAATCTGGCCTGGGCTAGGGCGAGGGGTTGAGGAGACGGATCAGCTCGGCGTGGGCCTCGCCGTTGGTGGCGACGCCGCTGCAGTCGAGTGGGTCGTCGATCGACAGCTCGCCGCCGTCGATGGTGGTGAAGGACCCGCCGGCCTCGGCCAACAGGAGCGGCATCGGGGCGAGGTCCCACAGCGCGGCGGCCGGGTCGACCATGGCGTCGGCGCGGCCGGTGGCGACGAGCGCGTAGCCGTAGCCGTCGCCCCAGGTCCGCAGCGCCCAGCCGCCCCGCTTCACGCTGAGCAGGACGTCCTCGTCCCAGCGGGTGTAGCCCGACGACATCAGGAACGGTGTGGCCGAGCGGTCGCCCACCGTCGCCGGTCGCTCGCCGCGGCGGTCGTCCTGGAAGGCGCCGAGACCCCGGCCGGCGTAGACGCACTCGTCGATCGCGGGCATGTTGACCACCGACGCGGCCCAGCCGTGCTCGTCCTGCAGGGCGACGAGGTTGGTGTACAGCGGCACGCCCCGCATGAACGCCTTGGTGCCGTCGATCGGGTCGATGATCCAGCGGCGCCCGCTCGAGCCGGCTGTCGCCCCTTCCTCCTCGCCGAGGATGGCGTCGTCGGGATGGGTGGTGGCCAGCTCGGCGCGCAGGTAGGCCTCGGCGTCCTTGTCGGCCGCGGTCACCGGCGTGCCGTCGCCCTTGGACTCCACGGCCAGGTCGTCGGACCGGAACCGGGTCAGCGTGCGCCGGCCGGCTTCGCGGGTGAGCTCGACCGCCCACCGCAGCAGGTCGAGATCCACGGGCGGGGGCGACAGGGTCTCGGGCATGGTCGAAGCCTGCCAGCCGGGCTCGCCCACCCCGGAACCGGCGCACGAACGCCGGGTGAGGGACTGGCCCCACCCGAAGAACTGTGCAAGCACGGAAGGACCTGCGCGGAAAGGGCGATCATCGCAGGTCCCCGTGCTCCCCGCTCTTGCTGCTCCTTCGTCGCCCGGCGTGCCGGCGCGGGCCGCTCGGGCCCCGGAGCCGGCGGGATGGGCGCGCTTCGCTTGCCCCGATCCGCTCGGCTCCTAGGAGTGCTGAGCAACCCGCAATCGGTCACGGGCGCAGCTCGCTGACCAGCGGTTTCGCGGGTGCTCAGGTGCCCGTCAGATGGTCACCTTGGCGGACCACCACGCGAGGGGGTCGATGTCGCCGAAGGTCTGGACCTCGACCGGACGACGGTTCCAGACGAAGAGCACGAGATCGTGGGCCGGGCCGCGAACCGCCATGTCGCCCTTGCCGTGGGCGTGCTCGACGTCGACGCCGTCCGGAGTGAAGGTGAACATCCACTCGCCCGCCCCGTCGGGAATGTCGTCGTCGGTGGCGTGGAGGTGGAGGCTCTCGCCCGTGCCGGTGATGCCCCGCCGGGCCGCGTGGGCGAGGAAGACGTCGCAGAACTCCTCGACGCCATCGAGGGCGAGGCCGGTGTCGATGGGTGCCGGCGGGGTGTACGCGGCTTCGACGTCCCAGCGGTGGATGGCGGCTTCGTGGGCCATGCGGCGCCACCAGAACCGCGACTCGGGCGCGCCGATCCAGTTGGGGCGATGCTCGGTGGGATCGACGGCCACCAGTTCGGCGCACAACGCGTCGGCTGCGGAGGAGAACGACTCGAGCACGGGAATGCCGTCTTCGGGCGGGTCGAACTTGGCCATGTCGGCGCCGGGATCGGCCCGCAGCTGGGCGGTCGCGAACCGCATCACGCCGTCGTGGTGGGCGAGCAGGTCGGCGACGCTCCAGCCCGGACACGCTGTCACCGGCGCGTTGAGCACCTCCTCGGAGGTGGCCATGATCCGGTCCAACTCGGTGCGCAGGTGGTCGAGGTACTCGGTCGGATCGAACACGTCCGGGCACCGTATCGGCACGGTCCCCGTTCGCGATCGGGAGATCGGCCACGATGGATTCGATGGGAGCTCACGCGCACGATCACGGGCACGACCACTCCCACGACCTCGACGCCTCGCCAGGGGTCGCGCGCCTCCTGCAGGTCGCGGTGGGCCTGCTCGTGGTCCTCACCGTTGCCGGCCTGCTCTGGTTCCGGCCGGGCACGGGGGTCGAGCTGCCCCAGGGACTCGATGCGCAGGGCCAGCGGGTCGAGGCCACCGTCATCGGTGACGAGTCGGTGGAGTGTGCCGGCGCCGACTTCGGGTCGAGCGTGGAGTGCCGCGAGATCCGGATCGAGATCACGAGCGGTCCGAGTGCGGGGACGACGTCGAGCTTCGAGCAGTTCCCCGATGCCCAGATGGCCACCCCGGACTTCGAGACCGGCGACCGCCTCGTGGTCAACGAGTACGAGCTCGGCGACACCGGCGAGATCGCCCACACCTTCGCCGACTTCCAGCGCAGCACGCCGATGCTCCTGCTCGCCGCGCTGTTCGTGGTCGCCGTCGTCGCGCTGGGTCGTTTCCAGGGCATCCGGGCGATCGGGGGCCTGGCGGTGTCGGCGGTCGTCCTGCTCGGCTACGTGTTCCCGGCCCTGCTCGACGGCCAGGCGCCCCTCGGGGTGGCCCTGGCGGCCTCGTCGGTGATCGCGTTCGCCGCGCTCTACCTCGCCCACGGGGTCAGCCACACCACGACGGTCGCCCTGCTCGGCACCATGGCCGCGCTCGGCCTCACCGGGTTGCTCGCGGCGGTGTTCACCTCCGCGGCCAGCATCACCGGTCTCGCCACCGAGGACCAGATCTTCCTGCTCGTGTCGGCCGAGGGGATCGACATCAGCGGGCTCGTGCTGGCCGGCATCGTGCTCGGCAGCCTCGGCGTGCTCGACGACGTGACCGTCACGCAGGTGTCGGCCGTGGCCCGGCTGCGCGAGGCCAACCCGGAGTACGGGGTGGGCGAGCTGTACCGGACCGGGGTCCGGATCGGCCGCGACCACATCGCCTCCACGGTCAACACCCTGGTGCTCGCCTATGCCGGCGCTTCGCTTCCGTTGCTGCTGTTCTATGCCAACGTGGGGATCGGGCTGTCGGAAGCGGTCACCTCCGAGATCGTCGCCGTCGAGGTCATCCGCACGCTGGTCGGCAGCGTCGGGTTGGTGGCCGCGGTACCGATCACCACCGCGCTCGCCGCCGTGGTCGTCACCGGCACCGGCATCCCGACGAGCTGGACCGGTCGGGCACGTCGCCAGCCGTCGGCCGTGTCGCCGTCCACCGGGTCGCCGTCGGCGGGGTCGGAGGCCGCCGAATCGGAGCCGGCCGGGTCCGACCCCGACTGGGACGAGTTCGCCCCCGACCCCGAGGACTTCTGAACGGCCCGACCCTCCCGGCCGTGCGGACCGAACGCCAGCCGCCGTGTCGCCTGGCCCCGCACCGGGTTTTCCACAGGCATTCCACACCTGTGATTACACGGACGAGATTACACCGGTGTGGTTTTCCACCGGTGGGGACAGGCGGTGGACCGCCGTGTCGAGCGTCCGGTCGGGTTGTCGTTTCTGGTGGGGAGCTGCGAAACTGATCCGCTGCTCGTCCCGGCGCCCACGCGCGCTCGTCCTCAGGACCCGGAACTCGGACTCGGAACACGGAACACGCCATGTCGAACATCTGCCAGGTCACCGGTCGCAAGCCCAACTTCGGCAAGACCGTCAGCCACTCCCACCGTCGCGGCAGCCGCCGCTGGAACCCGAACATCCAGCGGCAGCGCTTCTGGGTCGAGTCCGAGAGGCGCTGGGTCAGCCTCACGGTCTCGGCCAAGGGCATCAAGACGATCAACAAGAAGGGGATCGACTCGGTCCTGGCCGACATGCGCCGTCGAGGGGAGAAGGTCTGATGCCAAAGAACGATCGCCGACCGATCACCAAGCTCAAGAGCACCGCGGGTACCGGGTACACGTACGTGACCCGCAAGAACAAGGTGAACACCCGCGAGCGGCTCGAGATCAAGAAGTACGACCCGGTCGTGCGCAAGCACGTCGTCTTCAAGGAAGAGCGCTGAGCCGCACCGTCGGTGGCTGACGACGACCTCGTTGACATCGTCGATGTCGACGACCGAGTGGTCGGACAGGTCAGCCGAGCCGAGATGCGGCGCCAGGGCCTGCGCCACCGCGCCGTCTACGTCCTCGTTCGCACCGGCGACGACGGCGTCGTCGTCCACCGGCGGGCCGACTGGAAGGACGTCTACCCGGGCGCGTGGGACCTCTGCTTCGGTGGGGTGCTCGACGTGGGGGAGGCCTGGGAGGACGCCGCGGTCCGCGAACTGGCCGAGGAAGCCGGGATCGAGGCCGAGCTGACGTTGCTCGGCGGGGGCGGCTTCGATGACGACGCCAACGCGGTGGTCGGCCGGGTCTACGAGGGAGTGCACGACGGGCCCTATCCCTGTCCCGACGGCGAGGTCGTCGAGACCCGCGTGGTCCCGCGTGCCGAGCTCCGGTCGTTCCTGGCCGAGCACGAGCACTGCAACGACTCCGCCGCCATCGTCCTCCCGCTCCTCGACACCTGACGGACGACCGCGCCGATCGGCGCGCTCGACCATCGGAAGCGCGCGAACGCCGATCGGACCCGCGAGACGCGCCGATCGGCCGTCGATCGGACGCGAACGCGCCGAACCTTTGGAATCGCCGGGCCGGGGGAGGGCGGCCGCGGGCTGTGGTTGGATGGCGCCGATGCTCGACCTCGACACCCTCCGGTCGATGGTGGCCGCCGGCTCGATCGACACCGTCATCGCGGCGTTTCCCGATCTCTACGGCCGATTGCTCGGCAAGCGTCTCGATGCGTCGTACTTCCTCGACGACCCGGCCGCGGGCACCCATGCCTGCGACTACCTGTTCACCGTCGACATGGACATGGAGCCGGTCGAGGGCTACGGGTTCGCCAACTGGGCCCGGGGCTACGGCGACGTCCATCTCGTCCCCGACCTGTCGACCCTGCGGGTGTGCACGTGGCTCGACCGCACGGCGATGGTCCTGTGCGACGCGGTGGGCGACGACCACGCGCCGGTCGAGGTGGCACCGCGGACGATCCTCGCCCGCCAGCTCGAACGGGCCGCCGACGCCGGCTACCACGTGCGCGCTGCCAGCGAGCTCGAGTACTTCCTCTACCGCGACGACTACCTCGAGGCCGGCCGGTCGGGGTACCGCGACCTCACGCCCGCGGGTTGGTACGTGGAGGACTACCACCTGCTCCAGGCGGCCCGGACCGAGGATGTCAACGGCGCCATCCGCCGGCATCTGGCGGCATCGGGCATCCCCGTCGAATCGACCAAGGGCGAGGCGGCCCGCGGTCAGCACGAGATCAACATCCGCTACACCGAGGTCGGCCCGATGGCCGACCGGCACGTGGTGCTCAAGCACGCGTGCAAGGAGATCGCCGACCAGCACGGTGCGTCGGTGACATTCATGGCCAAGCCCGAGACCGACCAACCCGGCTCGTCGTCGCACCTCCACGTGTCCTTGTGGCGCAATGAGGTCAACGTGCTCAACAGCGACGACACGTTCCGTCACTTCCTGGGCGGGTGGATGGCCCACGCCGCCGAGCTCATGGTCTGCCTGGCCCCCACGGTCAACGCGTACAAGCGCTACCAGGCGCAGTCGTGGGCGCCGACGGCCATCGCCTGGTCGCCCGACAACCGCACCACAGGGTTCAGGATCGTGGGGGAGGGGCCGGGCAAGCGGATCGAGTGCCGGCTCCCGGGAGCCGACGTGAACCCCTACCTCGCCTATGCCGCGGCCATCGCCGGCGGTCTCGACGGGTTCGAGCACGGCACCGAGCCACCGCCGATGTTCGAGGGCGACGCCTACACCGCCACCGGTCTCCCACCGGTGCCCCGCACGTTGGCCGAGGCGACCGACCGCTTCGACCAGTCGAGCTTCGCCCGGACCGTGTTCGGCGACGAGGTCGTCGACCACTACGTCCACTTCTTCCGTACCGAGGTCGCCGCGTACGAGTCGGCGGTGACCGACTGGGAGCGGACCCGCTACTTCGAGCGGATCTGACGGGCAGCCGATGTCCCCGCCGCCCCCGCCTGGCGACCGACCCGACCCGACGAACGCGCCGATCGGCGCGTTCGATCAATCGGGCCGCGCGAACGCGCCGAACCTCGGGGCGACGGCGAATTCGTCGGGCGACGAATCGTCGACGAATCGTCGCCAACGGCCGCTGATCGGCATCACGACCTACCCCCCGAACGACCGGGACCGGTTCGACCTGCCGGCCGAGTACGTGGCCTCGGTCCGCCGTGCCGGCGCCGACGTGATCCTCGTCCCCCCGGGCGGAGGCGACCCGGCGGCGTTGCTCGACCGCCTCGACGGGCTGGTGCTCTCCGGCGGTGGCGACGTCGACCCTGCGCTGTTCGGGGGTGGGCCCCACGAGACCGTGTACTCGCTCCATCCCGATCGCGATCGAGACGAGCTCGTCATGGCTCGACGGGTGCTCGAGACCGAGCTGGCGACCCTGGCCATCTGCCGGGGATCGCAGGTCCTCAACGTGGCGCTCGGCGGCACGCTGCACGTCCACTTGCCCGACGTCGTCGGCGAGACGGTGGTCCACCGCGACGAACCCGCCATCCGGCAGGGAATGCCCGGGCCGCTCCCGCACGACGTGACCGTCGAGCCCGACTCGCTCGTGGCCAAGATCATGGAGGCCGAGCACGTCGCGCCGATGAGCTGGCACCACCAAGCGGTCGACCGGCTCGGCGAGGGGCTTCGCGCCGTCGCCTGGGCGCCCGACGGCACGATCGAGGCCACCCAGCACGAGGCGCATCCGTGGCTCGCCAGCGTGCAGTGGCACCCTGAGTTGACCGCCGACCGGGACCTGACCCAGCAACGACTGTTCGACGCGCTCGTCCGCGCGGCCCAGGAGGGGATGTGACGTGAAGCTCCAGTGGAAGGTCGCCGTCGTGACCGGTGCCGCCAGCGGTATCGGTGCCCACTCGGCCCGGTTGTTCGCCGAGGAAGGCGCCATGGTCGTCTGCGTCGACCGCGACCATCACGGCGTGCACGGCGTGGCCAACGAGATCACCGCCGCGGGCGGCCGGGCCAAGGCGCTCACCGCCGACGTCTCCTCCGAGGAGGAGGTGCGCGCCATGATCGACACCACCGTCGAGGACTTCGGCCGCCTGGACGTCTTGTTCAACAACGCCGGCGTGATGCTGCCCGGCGACGGCGACGCCGAGACCACCGACATGGACGTCTGGGACACGACCTTCGACATCAACGTCAAGGGGGTGTGGCTCGGCTGCAAGTACGGCATTCCCGCCATGCGCGACGCCGGCGGCGGGTCGATCATCAACACGGCCAGCTTCGTGGCGGTCATGGGCGCCGCCACTGCCCAGCTCGCCTACACCGCGTCCAAGGGCGCGGTCCTGTCCCTCACCCGCGAGCTGTCGGTCGTGCACGCCCGCGAGAACATCCGGGTCAACGCCCTGTGCCCCGGCCCCCTCGACACCAAACTGTTGATGGATGCGCTCGACACCGAGGAGAAGAAGCAGCGTCGGCTGGTCCACGTGCCGATGGGTCGTTTCGGCGACGCCGAGGAGATGGCCAAGGCCGCGCTCTTCCTCGCCACCGACGACTCGAGCTACATGACCGGCTCGACATTCCTGGTCGACGGCGGGCTCAGCAGCGCCTACGTCACGCCCGAGTAGGTCGACCAGACGAGATGGCCGGCGGGCGACCGCTACCGTCCGTCCGCATGAGCAGCTTGTACCCCTACGCCGACCGCTTCCCCGTCAACCGGGGGCTCCCGTCGGAGGGCCGGAGCCGCGACGCCATCGTCGACGAGCTGCGCCAGCTCGCCCGCGAGGAGGGCGCCGCGTGGGAGAACGGCAAGTGCTCGGGGTCGATGTACTGCGGCGACCACGACCACTACGGGTTCATGAACGAGGTCTTCGGCCTCTTCAGCCACATGAACGCGCTCCAGCGTGACATGTGTCCGTCGGCCACGCGCTTCGAGGGCGAGATCATCGCCATGGCCCTCGACCTCATGCACGCAGAGGAGGCCGCTGACCGCGGTCACGACACCGCAGGCATGGTGACCTCGGGCGGCTCCGGGTCGATCATGCACGCCCTCCTCGCCTACCGGGATCACGCCCGCCAGGAGCGGGGGATCACCAACCCGAACGTGGTCAAGCCCGAGACCTCGCATCCCGCGTTCGACAAGGGTTGTCACCTCTTCGGCATCGAGGCCCGCAACGTGGCCGTCGATCCGGACACGACCACGGTGCGGCCCGAGGTCGTGGCCGACCAGATCGACGAGAACACCGTGGCCATCGTCGGTTCGGCCTGCAACTACGGCTACGGCACCATCGACCCGATCCCCGAGCTGTCCGAGCTCGCGCAGGAGCGGGACGTGGGGCTGCACGTCGACGGGTGCCTCGGCGGGTTCATCCTCCCCTTCGGCGAGGAGCTCGGGTACGGACCGATCCCCGTGTTCGACTTCCGCCTACCCGGGGTCACCACGATCTCGGCGGACACCCACAAATACGGCTACGGGCTGAAGGGAACCTCGACGTTGCTGTTCCGCGACAAGGCGTTGCGCAACAGCCAGTACTTCTTCCGGACCGACTGGACCGGCGGCAAGTACTGCTCGCCGGGCATGGAGGGCTCGCGCTCGGAAGGTCTGCTCGCCGCGACGTGGGCATCGATGGTCAGCCTCGGACGTGCGGGCTACCTCGGCCACGCCCGCGAGATCTTCGACACCGCCTTCGCCATGCAGGAGGCCGTGACGGCACACCCCGAGCTGAAGATCCTGGGCGAGCCGACCTTCTGCTTCAGCTTCACCAACGACCCGAGCAGCGGCGTCGAGTTCGACATCTACCACGTCAACGACTTCATGAAGCTGCGGGGATGGCGCTTCAACGGCCAGCAGTACCCGAACGCGATCCACATGGCCGTGACCCGACCCCAGACCCAGCCCGGGGTGGTCGAGGCCTTCGCCGCTGATCTGGCCGAGGCCGTGCCCTACGCCGTCGAACACCGGGACGAGGCCCCGAGCTCCGCCGCGGTCTACGGCGGTGTCGCCGGCGGCATGACCGACGAGGCCGACGAGTTCATCCGGGCGGTCATGGCCGACATGATGGACAAGCACCAGGGCGTGCCGTACTGATTGGAGTGTCCTCGCTTCGCTGCGGGCACTCCCACGTACAACGAAATCGACGACGGAGTCGGAGATGAGTTGCAGGACCTGGCATGGCTCCGCCAGGAGACATGCCAGACCTACACGGAGTTGTTGGTCACGGTTCGTGTGATCGGTCGCCTGGCGGCTCCGTCGGGGCCAGTGATCGTTGGTGATCCCTCCTAGCCTCGGTCCCATGGCTCACGCGACGCCCTTCGCCACCCACGAGGTCACCAACCAGGCGCCGCCGCTCGAGGACTACGACGTGTTCAACGGCGACGTCGCGCTCGGCGACGCGCTGGAGCGGGAGGGTGGCGGCTGGGCGCGCGAGGAACTGACCGCGTTGGGCGCCTTCGCCGGCTCACCCGACGCCATCGAGTGGGGACGCCGGGCGAACCGCAACCCACCCGAGCTGCGGACCCACGATCGCTACGGCCATCGCATCGACGTCGTCGACTACCACCCGAACTACCACGACCTGATGCGCACGGCCATCACCTACGGGCTCCACGCGGGCCCGTGGGCCGACGATCGCCGCGGCGCCCACGTCGCCCGGGCCGCCAAGGTCATCACCTGGTACCAGGTCGACGGCGGCCACGTCTGCCCGATCTCGATGACGTACTCGGCCGTGCCCGCCATCCGCCACGAACCGTCGGTGGCCGACGAGTGGGAGCCGCGTCTCATCGCCCGGGAGTACGACCCGTCGGATCAGCTGGCGGCGGACAAGACCGGCGCCACCTGCGGCATGGGGATGACCGAGAAGCAGGGTGGTTCCGACGTGCGCGCCAACACCACGGGTGCCGTCGAGTCCTCCGACGGCACCTACCGGCTCACGGGGCACAAGTGGTTCTGCTCGGCGCCGATGTCCGATGCGTTCCTGATGCTGGCCCAGGCACCGGGCGGGCTCACCTGCTTCCTCGTGCCCCGGTGGTGCCCCGACGGGGAGCGCAACCCGATCCGCATCCAGCGGCTGAAGGACAAGCTCGGCGACCGTTCCAACGCGTCGAGCGAGGTCGAGCTGCTCGACACGTGGGCCCAGCGCATCGGCGACGAGGGGCGTGGCGTGCGGACCATCATCGAGATGGTCAACCACACCCGCCTCGATTGCATCCTCGGGTCCACGGCCATCATGCGCCAGGGCGTGGCCCAGGCCACCTGGCACACGCACCACCGAGCGGCTTTCGGCAAGACCCTCGACGAGCAGCCGCTCATGACCAACGTGCTCGCCGACCTGGCGATCGAGTCCGAGGCCGCGACCCATGCCGCGCTGCGCCTCGCCCGGGCCTTCGACTCGACACCGGACAACAACGGCCCGGCCGACGAGCACGAGCAGCTGGTGAAGCGCCTGCTCACCCCGGTCGTGAAGTACTGGACCTGCAAGCGGGCGCCCCAGCTCGCCGCCGAGGCGCTCGAGTGCCTCGGCGGCGCCGGCTTCGTCGAGGAGTCCGACCTCCCTCGGCTGTTCCGCCAGTCGCCACTGAACGGCGTGTGGGAGGGCTCGGGCAACGTCATCTGCCTCGATGTCCTCCGGGCCCTGCTCCGTGCCCCCGAGGCACTCGACGCCTACTGGGCCGAAGTCCAGCTCGCCGCCGGGGCGGATCCCCGCCTCGACGCCGCGGTCGCCGGGCTGCGCAAGGACCTCGGCGACCTCCAGGACATGGAGCACCGCGCCCGCCGGGTGGTCGAGAAGATGGCCATCGTGTTCCAGGCGTCGCTCCTGGTCCAGCACGCACCGGCCGAGGTTTCCGACGCGTTCGTGGCGTCGCGCATCGCCGAGGACGCGGGCCTGGCCCTCGGCACGCTTCCGCCCGGCCTCGACCTCGCTCCGATCGTCGAGCGGGCCCGTCCGGCCTGACCTGACCTGATCTGGTCTCCCGGCGTCCGCCGCCGAACGGTCAGCGGCTGCGGAGGACGACCTCGCCCGACGGTGCTGCACCCTCGCCCTCGGTCTCCCGGGTGACGGTCATCCGTGGATACTCGTCGAGACCCACACCGGCCCACAGCTCGATCGTGCCGACACCGCCACGAAGGTGGAACGACCCGGCACTGACCGCGTCGCCGTCGTCGTTCCACAACCATCCCTCGTAGTACTGATCCCGACCGGCGGGGGCCAGCCCGGAGACGTCGAGGTCGATGCGCGTGCCGAGGGGCGTATCGGTGACGGTGGCCACGGCGCTGGCGTCGGGCGCGGCCTCGGTGCCGGCGAGCGCCACCGCGACACCGGTCGTCCCCTGCTCGGCGCCGCCGTCGAGCACGGATGCGCCGACGAGCACCAGGATCGCGGCGACGACCCCGACCGCGACCGGCGCGAGCCAGCGGCGGAGGTCTCCGGTGTGCCGGTCGGGTCGCGGCATCTCTCCGGAACGGATCTCGGAACCGACGGCCGCGACGATGTCGTCCTCGAGGTCGGGGTCGGGATCAGTCCAGACCGCGCCGTTGCCGAGCAGGGGCGCGAGCGCGTCGTCGCCGACGGGCGGTTCGTCCGGGTACTCGGGTGGTTCGGTCATCGCGGGTCCTCGTTGCTGTCTACGTCGCCGACCGCCGGGTCGGTTCGCGAATCGAGCAGGTGCCCGAGCGCGGCGGCCAACCGTTGGTGCGCCCGCGCCGAGCGCGACTTCACCGTGCCGACGGGAACCTCCAGCTGCTCGGCGATCTCGGCGTGGGTCCAGCCCCCGAGGTGAGAGAGGCGGACCACCTCACGTTCGCCGTCGGGGAGGTCGTCGATGGCGCGGCGGACCTCGAAGACCTCCCAGGTCCGTTCCATCGACAGCGTCTCGACGCCCACGTCGACCGCCGGCGCGTGACCACCGCGGGTCGGGTGGCGCTCGGCCCGGAGTACGTCGATCGCGGTCCGGCGGGCGATGGCGTACAGCCACGGGGCGAGCTCGCGGTCGGCGTCGAAGGTGGCTGCGGCCTGCCACGCCTTCACGAAGGTCTGCTGGGCCACATCGCGGGCCAGCTCGTCGCCGACGATCGACCGGGCGACGGTGTGGACCGCACCGCCGTAGTGGCGGTACACCGCGCGGACCGCGTCGGGGTCACCCGTCCGGAACCGGCGCTGGAGGTCCTCCACGACCCGCCATCCTCCCACGATGCCCGGCGCGAACCGAGCGGGCCCCTCACCCGTAGAGGGAGGAGACGGACAGTCCCCGACCAAGGAGCAATCCCATGCCCACCCGAACGATGCGAGTCCTCGGCGTCGTGTTCGCCGCCGTGTTGCTGGTCGCCGCCTGTGGCGACGACGACACCACCGCCGAGACTGGTGGCAGCGCAACCGACGACGGAACGACGGAACGCACCGACGACGAGTCCGAGACCAACGCGTCCGATGCGCCGGTCCAGGAGGCAGAGACGAGCCTCGGCCCGACCCTGGTCGACGCCGAGGGCCTGACGCTGTACGGCTTCACGCCCGACGAGGGCGGCACGCCGACCTGCACCGACGCCTGCGCCGGCACATGGCCGCCGCTCTTCGTGGACTCCGCCGAGCTGCCCGAAGGCCTCGACCCGGCCCTCTACTCGGTCGTCGAGCACCCGAGCGGCGAGTTCCAGCTCGCCGCGGGCGGCTGGCCGCTCTACTACTACGCAGCCGACGCCTCGGCCGGCGACGTGAACGGCCAAGGGGTCGGCGGCAACTGGTTCGCGGTCGCGCCCGACGGGACCCTGATCGAGGGGTCCGGCGCCGACGGTGGCTCGTCGGGCAACGACGAAGCCGAGGCCGACGACCTCGAGTACTGATCTCGTCTCGGCCGAACCCAGGGATGGTCGGCCGACTTTTCTGTCACAGTCACCAGGGTTCGTCGCTCATGCCGGTGGAAGATCCCACCACCCGAGGAGACGAGAACCGTGAGCATCAACCAACGACGCACCCTGATCATCCTGGCCACCGCCGTCGCGGCGCTGCTGGCACTGTTCATGGGCGTGTTCGTGGGCGAGTCCCTCGCCCAGGACAACGAGGTGGTCACCGACGAGGTGTCCGACACGTCGGACACCACCGAACCGTCGGAGACCACCGACCCCGAAACGACCTCGACCACCGAGCCCACCACGACCGAGGCCACCACGACCGAGCCCGCCACGACCGAGGCCACCACCACGGCATCGCCTGACCCCGCGCCCACCCCGGATCCCGACCCGGAGAAGCCCGAGGCCTCCGGCTGCGACGCGCCGCACGGCCAGGGGAGCTGGACCGTCGATGGTCCCGGCGACGCGGTGGCCGTGACCGACATGGCTCCCTTCGGCGGCGACTGTGCCGGCGTCACGCTCGCGGTCGACGGCGACGCCTCCGACCTCAGCGTCGTGCGCCAGCCCGTCCTCAACACCACGACGGTGCGCTTCGAGGGCAGCGGGCCGCTTCCCGGGCCGATCGGCAACGACTTCATCGACTTCGAGGTGATCGACGGCCGGATCACGACCGCCGTCGTGACCCATGACGCCCAGGGCATCACGCTGGTCCTCTACCACCCGAGCGACGTCAGCGCCGGGCTCGGCAGCCACGTGGCCGTCGACGGCAGCGCCGTCACCGTCTCGGTCCGCGAGCAGGTCGGCAGCGATCCGGCGTTCGCCGGCCCGAGCTACGGGGGTGAGCCCTACCACCGCACGCCCCGCGGCCCGTACTGGGACGGCCTCTTCGTCGACCTCGCCGTCGACGTCGAGGGTTCGGGGACCATCGTGGTGCAGGGCTACGCCAAGGCGCCCGAGTCGCACTTCGAGTACCAGGTCTTCGACACCTCCGACGACTCCCTCGTCTGCGACTTCTCCGACGTCACCGAGGGTCTGATGTGGATGTACTCGAAGTTCACCGCTGAGTGCACCCCGGCCTCGCCGGGCACCTACGACGTGGTCGTGGGCTGGCCGAGCCTCTCCGACGATCCGGCCGACGCCGTCTGGCACATGGACGAGGTGACCGTCGGTTGATGGCGACGGCACCTGACGAGGATCTCGTCACGCGGCTCGTGGACGGCGACCAGCACGCGCTGGCCGCCGTCTACGACCGCTACGCCGACCGCATCCACGACTTCTGCGCCCGCATGCTGCACGACCGAGCCGACGCCGCCGACGCGACCCAGGACACCTTCCTCCTGGCGGCCCGTCGGGCCGGCACCCTCCGAGAGCCGGGCAAGCTCCGGGCCTGGCTCTACGCCATCGCCCGGTCGCAGTGCCTGGGCCGGTTGCGCGACCGCAAGCGCACCGCCCCGAGCGACGAGCTCGAGCCCGCCGTGACCGACGAGGATCCGGGTCGGGGCGCCGAGCAGGCCGAGACGGCGGCACTGGTCCACGCGGCCGCCGCTGGCCTCGACGAGCGCGACCAGGCCGCGCTCCACCTCCATCTGCGTCACGACCTCGACGGGCAGGCCCTGGCCGACGCCATGGGGGTCACGCCCGCCAACGCGCGCAAGATCGCCCAGCGCGTACGCGACCGGCTCGAGCGGTCGCTCACCGCGTTGGTGGTCGCCCGTCGCGGCTCCGACGACTGCGAGGAACTGGCGTCGATCCTCGGCGACTGGGACGGCGAGCTGACCCCGCTGCTGCGCAAGCGCGTTTCCCGCCACGTCGACGGTTGCGAGACCTGCGACGAAGAGCGGAAGCGGTCCATGACGCCGGCCGCGCTGCTGGCGGCGATGCCGATCGCATCCGCCCCCGACGACCTCCGCACCCGGCTCATCTCCTCGATCCAGGCCGGTGAGGGACCTTCGGGTGCAGCAGGGCCCCAGACCTGGGACCCGTCGGGCTTCCCGGCCGGTGGGGTTGGCGCTGGCCGTCGGTTCGTCGCCGCGGTGGCCGGGTTGGTCGTCGTGGCGATGTTCCTCGGCGGCGCCATCCTCGGGGTCGTCTTCGCCGACGACGATCCGGTGGTGGAGGCGACCGCGACCACGACCAGTTCGACGACCACCACGACCGACCCCACGACCACGTCGACGACCACGACCGACCCCACCACGACCACGACGACGGCTCCCGCGACGACCACCACGGCACCGCCGACGTCGATCGTGGAACCACCGCCGGTCACCGCCCCGATCGATCGAACGCCGCCCAGGCTCGAGGTCACCGCGGACCCCGACACCATCCAGGAGCGGGGTGGCTTCTGCACGGGACCGTCCACCTCGACCGTCGTCGCCGCCGTCGAGGACGACGGCGGTGTGTCTGCCGTCCGCTTCCGCTGGCCGGGTCCGGACGGTGAGCAGGTCCGCCTGGTGCGCGACGCCCCCTACGACGTGACGGTCGGGCCCTACCCGTCGGGCCACCACGACCAGGCGACCACCGTTGTCGTCGAGGTCGAGGCCTTCGACCGGGCCGGCAACCTCGCGACCGAGACGGCGGAGATCGTCGTCACCCCGGCCGGGAACTGCCTCGGCTAGCGGAGCGACGCGGGTCGCGCTAGAGATGAACGCATGCTCACCAGCATTGATCCGGCCACCGGCGAGACCCACGCCACCCACGACGAGCACACCAGCGAGGAGGTCGAGGCCTTCGTCGAGGAGTGTCATGCCCGACATCTGACGTGGCGCCGCACCGACTTCGACCACCGGGCTGGCGTGCTCCGGGGTGTCGCCGACGCGCTCGAGGCTCGCGTCGACGAGCTCGCCGAGCTCATGGCGGCCGAGATGGGCAAGCCCGTGAGCGGCGGCCGTGGCGAGGTGAACAAGTGCGCCTGGGTGTGCCGCTACTACGCCGACAACGCCGAGGCCCATCTGGCCGACGTGCCCATCGACGCCGACCGGGTCGCCAGCTACCTCCACCACGAGCCGCTCGGCGTGGTGCTCGCGGTGATGCCGTGGAACTTCCCGCTGTGGCAGGTGTTCCGCTTCGCCGCCCCGGCGCTGATGGCCGGCAACGGCGCGCTGCTCAAGCACGCGTCCAACGTCACCGGCTGCTCGGTCGCGATCCAGGAGCTGTTCGAGGCCGGCGGCGCGCCCACCGGCCTGTTCCGCAGCCTGAAGATCGGCTCTCCCGAGGTCGAGGCCGTGCTCGAGAACGACCTCGTGCGAGCCGCCACCCTCACCGGCAGCGTGCCGGCCGGCCGGGCCGTCGCGGCCACGGCGGGCCGTCTGCTGAAGAAGACCGTGCTCGAGCTCGGTGGTTCCGATCCCTCTGTCGTGCTCGCCGACGCCGACGTCGAGGCGGCCGCCAAGACTTGTGCGGCCAGTCGGCTCATCAACTCGGGCCAGAGCTGCATCGCGGCCAAGCGCTTCGTGGTGGTCGACGAGGTCCACGACCGGTTCGTGGACGCGTTCGTCGCCGAGATGAACCAGGCGGTCATGGGCGACCCGCGGGAGGAGTCGACCACCGTCGGCCCCCAGGCGCAGGCGAGCCTCCGCGACGAGTTGCACGACCAGGTCGAACGCTCCGTCGCGGAAGGAGCTGAGCTCGCTCTCGGTGGCCAGCTGCCCGACGGTCCCGGCGCCTACTACCCGCCCACCGTGCTCACCGGTGTCACGCCCGACATGGTTGCCGGCGACGAGGAGCTGTTCGGCCCGGTCGCCGCCGTCATGCGGGCCGACGACGAGCACGACGCGATCCGGATCGCCAACCACACGCCCTTCGGGCTCGGCGCCGCGGTCTTCACCCAGGACCTGGCCAAGGGCGAGCGCATCGCCGCCGAGGAGCTCGATGCCGGCTGCTGCTTCGTCAACGACCTCGTCGCCTCCGACCCCCGGTTGCCCTTCGGCGGCGTGAAGGACTCGGGCTACGGGCGCGAGCTCAGCTTCCTCGGCATCCAGGAGTTCGTCAACCAGAAGACCGTGGTCGTCGGCCCCAAGCAGACCTGAACCAAGATCCCGTGGGCTCGATGGCTGTGCTGCAATGACGGCCATGACGGCCGCGCTGGGCATCGACGTCGGGACCACCAATGCCAAGGTGGCGCTGGTCGACGCCGACGGTGTCATCCGCGCCGAGGCCAGCCGGGGGTTCGAGGTGACGATCGACGGCGATACCGCCGAGCTCGACGCCGAGGTCCAGTGGGCGGGTGTGGTCGACGCGGTGCGCGATTGCGTCGGAACCGTGCCCGAGGTTGCAGCCGAGGTGGTCGCGGTGGGCGTCGACAGCCAGTACTCGTCGATCGTGCCGGTCGCCGCTGACGGCGTACCCGTTGCGCCGATGCGCCTGTGGTCCGACCGGCGCGGCACGGACCGCAGCATGGCGATCCTCGCCGACGAGGACGCCTTCTTCGGCTTCATCGAGCGGCACGGGATTCCGCCGGTCGGTGGGGGTCTGAGCCTGGGGCACGTGCTCCACCTGCAACACGACTGCCCCGAGGTCCACGCCGAGACGATCGCCTACCTCGAGCCGATGGACTACGTGAACGCCCGGCTCACCGGGCGGATCGCGGCCAACCAGGCCACGCAGTTCATGAGCCAGGTGATCGACAACCGGGCGCTGGGCCGGACCGGCTACGACGAGATGCTCGTCGAGTGGGCCGGCGTCGACCCCTCGCGGCTGCCGCCCCTGATCCCGCTCGACGAGCCGGTCGGGACGGTGCAGCCCGACGTCGCCGCCCAGCTCGGGATCCCGGCGAGCGCCATCGTGCATGCAGGCGTGAACGACACGCAGGCCGGGTCGGTGGCGACCGACACCCGCCGGCCCGGGCGCGGCGGGCTGTCGGTGGGGACGACCTCGGTGCTGGTCGACTCGATCGCCGACAAGCGTGTCGACCTCGATCACGAGATCTTGTCGTGTCCCGGCCCCTTCGACGACACCTATCTCCTCTTCGCCGAGAACGGGCTCGGGGGTCGGTCGGTCGAGCACGTCGTCGACCACGTGGTCGACACCGGTGGATTCGACACGCTCGACGAGATCCTGGCGTCGACGCCGGTGGGGAGCAGGGGCGTGCTCTTCCTGCCCTGGCTCCGCGGTTCGCTCGCCCCGGCGGCCGATCCGAACATGCGGGGCGGCTTCGTCAACATGGGCCTCGACGTCGGGCGACGTGAGCTGTTGCGCGCCACCTGCGAAGGCGTCGCCCACAACCTCGCCTGGTTGCTGCCCCACGCCGAGACGTTGACCGGGAACGGGATCGACGAGGTCGTCTTCGTCGGGGGCGCGGCCCGGTCGGTGGGGGCGCGCCAGATCGTGGCCGACGTGCTCGACCGTCCCGTGCTGGTGCCCGACCGGCCCGAGCTCGCCATCGCCCGTGCCACCGCGCTGCTGGCACTGCACCGCCATGGCGTGCTCGACCGCCAGGGGCTGTCGGCGCTCGCCGTGTCCTCGACGGCGGGGGGCGGCGAGCCCGTCCAGCCTGTCGCCGAGCACCATGCGGTCTACGCCCGCCACCAGCCCCAGTTCGAGGCCGCCTTCGATGCGCTGCGCCCGATCAGTGCCGCCCTCAACGCGTGAGCGGTCTCGAGACATGCGGCGGAATGGGAGGTGTACGCCAGGAGACGTTGTGAGCGCCAGCGAACAACTCTCGAAGTCGAGGAAAGGCCCGCGCCGGCAAGCCTAGCGCAGGCCAGGCCGTGCCGGCAAGCCGGCGGCCGACGAACGGCTCGAGACCTGCGGCGGAATGGAGCCTGCCGCCAGGCGAGTTGTGAGCCACAGGCGAACAACTCGAGAGCGCAGGAGTTCCCTTCAGGGAGCGACAAGCGACTCAGACGCCGACGGCGTCCTGGGCCTCGCGGATGGCATCCATCCGGTCGACGAAGCGGACGAGCAGGTCGGCGAACTGGTCGCGCTCGTCGGGCGAGAACTCGGCCACGACCTCCTCGAACCACTCACGCCGAGCCCGCTTCAGCTTGCCCCGGATCCGCTGGCCCGACTCGGTGAGGTAGTGGCCGGTGGCCCGTCCGTCGTCGGGGTCGGGCCGGCGCTCCACGTAGCCGGCATCGACCAGGCGCGCGACCTGGCGACTGGCGGTGGAGGTGTCGATGCCGCCCATGTCCGCCAGATCGCACAGGCGAACCGGCTCGAACTCCTCGATGCGGGCCAGCATCACCGACCCCGAGCGTTCGATGTCGACACCGGCCCGGTCGTTGATGCGCTGGTTGCCGCGTGGATCGTTCGTACGACGCAGCAGCGCGATCAGCGCCGCCTCGATGCGGGCGATGGCGTCGTCGTCCATGTCGTGAGCGGGGACCTCGGGCACATGTCACACGCTAGCCGGTTGTTGTTGGTTGTACGAACCAACTATATTCTCGAGGCAATGGATGCCTCCTCCGACCAGCGCTGGGAAGACGAGCCCGACGAAGAAGCGCCAGCCGTGCCGGACGGTTCGGTCTTCGGCATCCCGTACCGCTGGGTCGCCATGTTCGTGGTCCTGTTCGGCACGTTCATGGTCGCCCTCGACACCACGGTCGTGAACCTGGGCCTGCCGTCGATGCAGCGCGACTTCGGCACCATCGAGGGGATCGAGTGGGTCGTCACCGCCTACCTCGCCGCCGTGGGCGTGACCCTCACCATGAGCGGGTGGCTCGCCGACCGGTTCGGTCGCAAGCAGATGTTCGTGTTCAGTCTCGGCATGTTCACGCTCGCCTCGCTGCTGTGTGCGATGGCGCCGACCCTCCCCGCGCTCATCGGCTTCCGGCTCCTGCAGGGTGTCGCCGGCGGCATGCTCATGCCGGTCGTGATGGCCATGATCTACGAGCTGTTCGAGCCCCACGAACGGGGCAAGGCGCTCGGCTACTTCGGCATCGCGGTCATGGCCGCCCCCGCCATCGGACCGGTGCTCGGCGGCAGCCTGGTGGCGTCGGCCAACTGGCGCTGGCTGTTCCTCATCAACATTCCCGTCGGCCTCGTCGGCTTCCCGGTCGCCATCAAGCTGTTGAAGGACACCGGCTACCGCGAGCGCCGCCCGCTCGACGTGTTCGGTTTCGTGCTCGCCGGCGTCGGTGTCAGCGCGGTGCTGGTCGGCTTCGAGCGCGGTGCCTCCGAGGGTTGGTCGCACACCAGCGTCGTCGTGTTCCTCGCCACGGGCGTCGTGCTGCTCACCGGTTTCGTCATCCACGCGTTGCGCACCGCGCATCCACTGCTCGACATCCGGATCTTGGCCCACCCCGTGTTCGCGGTCGGCATGGCGACCATCGCGCTGATGTCGGTGGCCCAGTTCTCCCGGCTCGTCTACGTGCCGCTCCAGCTCGGCACCGTCCGGGGGGTCGACGAGTTCCAGGTCGGGCTCGTCATGCTTCCCTCGGCCCTCGGCATCGCGCTCACGATGTCGGTCGGTGGTCGCCTCGCCGACAGGGTCGGGGCGCGGATCCCGGTGAGTGTGGGCCTCACGATCTTCGCACTGTCGTTCCTCGGCCTCGCGAGCCTCCGGATCGACACCCCGCTGCCCGTCGTGGGCGCGGTCATGTTCGCCGGCGGCATCGGCGCCGGCCTGGCCATGATGCCGCCCAACATCCTGGCCATGAACTCGGTGACGGCCCCGCAGGTCTCGCAGGGCTCATCGCTCAGCCAGGTGTCGCGCCAGATGTCCTCGGCCATCGGCACCGCGATCATGGCGTCGATCTTCGCCACCATCCGCATCGACGCCGACCCGTCGTCGCTCACGGCGTCCGAGGCCATGTCGCCGTTCCGCACCGTGTTCCTGGTCGCGTTCGGGTTCCTCGTGGTCGCGGTCATCGTGGCCCAGTGGGAGCCGGGCAAGGCCAAGGCCCTCGAGCTCCAGGAGGAGCGGCGCCAGGAGATGCGACAGCTCGGCATCGGGCCCGAGGCCGAGGAAGCGGCCCCGGCCTACGCCGAGTTCTGAGACTCGCTGTCGATCGTGCGCTGCGAGTTGTGAGGCCCAGCCGAACAACTCGGTGAGCGACGAGGCCCCTCAGGGCCGAGGAGCGACGTCCGCGCCGACGGGGCGGCCGTCGACGATCTGGTCGAGGTACTCGCTCATGCCGATGCCGCGCTGGCCGTTGCACTCGTAGCGGGTCATCGCCTCGGTGATCCGGGTGAACAGCTCGTTGCCTTCGGGGTCCTTGCGTCGGTTGCGCAGCGGGATCAGTGACAGCACCTCACCGGTGACGTCGTAGGACTGGTTGTCGGTCTCCACGTGGCAGCGCATCGAGGTCTGGTAGTGGTCGTCGTCCCAGTCGGACTCGATGGAGCAGTCGCGGATCAGGTGGTACTCGTTGCCTTCGAGGACCATGCCGCCCGGCTTGCCGCCGACGACCGAGACCATCATCGAGAAGTCCTCGGAGAAGACCATGGGAAGCCAGCGGTACCACGACACCGCCTGCCAGTAGCGGGGACCCCACGACTTGTCGCGCAGGCCGAGCCCGTCGAGGTCGATGGTGGTCTCACCGACCCGGATCGTGCCGGTCACCGCGCAGTGCTGCTCGTAGTGGGCCTTGGCGAAGCTCTTCTCCGGATCGATCTCGATCTCGGAACCGTCGTCCTCGTACACGGGCTTGCCGCCGTACATGGGGGACACGCCGCGGTAGTGGAGGTCGACCTCGCAGCTCTCCCACGGGTTCTCCTTGAACGCGGTCCGCGGGTCGGCCATCTGGCGGGGCTCGTCGAGCACGCAGATCTTGCCCTGGTAGCGGACGCGGAGGTGCTCGAACGGGGTGACGACCTGGATCGAGAGCCCGCCGGCGTCCATGGCGTCGTTGTCCTCGATCTCCGGGCGGGCGTAGACGAACGCGACCTTCCCGCGCGGCAGGTAGATGCACACCGACAGCTCTGCGTAGCCCTCGTTGACCCGGTTGCCGAGCCGGAACCAGCCCCCGAGCTCCTGGTCGGCGTCGAACGCGTTGAGGTACATCGACTCGTTGTAGTTCGAGGCCGCGTCGGGCGTGTGGGTGTACTCGTCCGTGGGCTCGAGCACGGTGACGATCGTTCGCCCGGTGTGGTCAGTGCGGCTCATCGGGTCCCCCGGTGTCGTGGTGGTGCAGCGCGCGTTGGGAACGAGCGTATCCAGCGTCCCGTTCGCGATGCCGTTCACGGCCGAGGTGACCGTCACCGCCGAGCCCGAGCAGGTGCGCGACGTGGCCCGGTGGGCTGGATCGTCGTCATTGTCGCGGTGTTCGCGCCGATCTCGGTCCGCCGCGACCAGAAGGTCCAGGCCGAGTAGCGGTTCGGAGTTGGTGGCGGGTGGGGTCGGCCGGTTCACTTGATCCGTGCCCGATCCCGCCCCCGGAACCGTCCCCGGAACCGTCCCCGGCCGAGTCGCGGCCGAGGCCGCCCGCCGGCGGACCTTCGCGATCATCAGCCACCCCGACGCGGGTAAGACGACGCTGACCGAGAAGTTCCTGCTCTACGGCGGAGCCGTGCAGGACGCCGGCCAGGTCAAGGCCCGGGGCGAGCGGCGACGGGTCCGGTCCGACTGGCTCGACATGGAGCAACAGCGCGGTATCTCCATCAGCTCCACGGTGATGCAGTTCCCCTACCGCGAGACGGTGCTCAACCTGCTCGACACCCCGGGCCACCGCGACTTCTCCGAGGACACCTACCGGGTCCTGGCCGCGGCCGACGCGGCGATCATGGTCCTCGACGCGTCGTCGGGCATCGAGGCCCAGACCCTCAAGCTGTTCGAGGTGTGTCGTGAGCGTCGAATCCCGCTGCTGACCTTCGTCAACAAGTGGGACCGCCCGGGCAAGGAGGCGCTCGAGCTGACCGACGAGATCGAGTCGACGCTCGAGCTCGCCACCATGCCGGTCACCTGGCCCGTGGGTATCGCCGGCGACTTCCGGGGCCTCATCGACCGGCGTTCGGGTGACTACGTGCGCTTCACCCGCACCGCCCGGGGCGCCACCGAGGCGGGCGAGGAGAACCTCACTCCGGACCAGGCCCGCGAGCGCGACGGCGACAGCTACGACACCGCGGTCGAGGAGATCGACCTGCTCGAGGCCGACGGTTCCGACCTCGACCGCGACTTCTTCCTCTCTGCCGATGCCACCCCCGTGTTCTTCGGCTCGGCCCTCACCAACTACGGCGTGCGCCTGCTGCTCGACGCCGTGGTCGACATCGCGCCCGCGCCCCTGCCCCGTCCCGACGTCGACGGCGAGGGTCGACCGCTCGACGCCCCGTTCTCCGGGTTCGTGTTCAAGGTCCAGGCCAACATGGACCCGTCCCATCGCGACCGCATCGCGTTCGTGCGGGTGTGCTCGGGCGAGTTCGAGCGGGGCATGGTCGTCACCCACGACCGCACCGGCAAGCCCTTCGCCACCAAGTATGCCCACTCGGTGTTCGGCGCCGAGCGCGAGACCCTGGAGCAGGCCTATCCCGGCGACGTGGTCGGCCTGGTCAACGCGACCGAGGTCCGGGTGGGCGACACGCTCTGGCTCGACGAGCAGGTCACCTTCCCCGGCATCCCGGCCTTCGCCCCCGAGCTGTTCGCCATCGCCCGCCCCAAGGACATCGGCCGGTTCAAGCAGTTCCGCAAGGGCATCGCCCAGCTCGACGAGGAGGGCGTGGTCCAGGTGCTGCGCGACCCCGACTTCGGCGACCAGGAACCGTTCCTCGCCGCCGTCGGCCAGATGCAGTTCGAGGTCGCCTCGGCCCGCCTCGCCGACGAGTTCGGCGCCCCGGCCGAGCTGTCGATGACCAAGTACTCGATCGCCCGCCTCACCGACGAGGACACCATGCCCCTGCTGCGGGGCATGACCGGCGTGCGGGTGCTCGAGCGCTCCGACGGCGCCCTGCTCGCCCTGTTCGAATCGATCTACTGGCTCCAGCGGGTCGAGTCCGACCACCCCGACTGGATCCTCGAGCCCCTCGTCGCCGAAGGCCTGTCCGGTTGAGGAGGCGCTGGCGTTCTCCATCCGGCCCGAAGGGCCGGCCAGGGCCTCGGAACTCCCCGTCGTGAGGGTGTGCTGCTGCCTACCCGGGGTGGGTCGGTAGCCTCTCGGCGTGCCCGGGATGCCGCAACCGGGAGCCGAGTGGGCCGGCTTCCGTGTCGAAGAACAGATCGGGGCGGGTGGGTACGGCCGGGTGTTCAGAGCCTGGGATCCGGACCTCGAGCGGCGCGTCGCGATCAAGGCGCTGCCGGCCGACGCCGGCGAGACCGCCAAGGAGCGGTTCCTGCGTGAGTCGAAGATCGTCGGCGGGCTCGACCATCCCCGCATCATCCCGATCCTGCGGGCAGCCGAGCAGGACGGCGTGCCCTACATCATCATGCGCTACGTGCCCGGCGGGGACCTCCGCCAGCACATCCACGTCTCGCCGCTGACCCTCGAGCAGGCGACGCTGGTGATCGGCGAGGTGGCCGGCGCGCTCGACCACGCCCATCGCAACGGGCTGGTGCACCGCGACGTGAAGCCGGCCAACATCCTGTTCTCCGATGAGACCGGCGACGTCTACCTCACCGGTTTCGGGATCACCCGCGATCTCGCCCAGACCCCCGACGCTGGTCGCACCGCCGCCGGCGAGACCACGGCCGCGCCGCACGACGCTGCACCCGAGCAACTCCGCGGCGAGGAGGTCGAGCCGGCCACCGACATCTACGGCCTCGGCTGCACGCTGTTCGAGGCGCTGACGGGACGGGTCCCCTTCCCGGGCGAGACGTCGCAGGTCGTGGCCGGCCACCACCTGCACTCCGACCCGCCCCGGATCACCGACTTCCGCCCCGATCTGCCAGCCGAGCTCGACGACATCGTGGCCACCGCCCTGGCCAAGGAGCCCGGCGACCGGTACGCCGACACCCGCTCGTTGGCCGACGCGGTGGCGTTGGTCGAACCCGGGGACCAGCCGGCCCGCCCCGGGGCGGGCGTGACCGGCATCGGACCGGTGGCCGGGGCCGCGGCGGGTGCTGCGGCCGGCGCGGCGGACGACGGCACCGGCCCGACCGACCCGACCCGACCAGTCGAATCCGCCGCCGAGGATGCCATCGTGCAGGAAGGGCGGTCGGTGTTCGACGATCCGCCGGTGATCGCCCCGTGGGGATCATCCGGCGGTGGCACCGAGGCCTTGCCCGTCGTTCCCACCGACCCCGACGATCCGGCGTGGCGCGACGACGGCACCGTCGATGGCGCCGCCTTCGGTCTGTACGAGGACGTCCGACCCCGACGGCGGGCGCCCGCGGTCGTCGGCGCGCTCCTGGCGCTCAGTACCCTTGCGGTCGGTGTGCTCGTCTGGCGGGCCGTCAACACCGACGCCGAGCTCACGCTGCCCGGCCCTTCGTCGGCCTCGACCACCACGAGCCCCGAGGTCGCGCCCGAGCCGCCCACCGAGGAGGCACTCCGCGAGCTGGTCCCGGCCGGGGTCACGGGCTGCGTGCGGCCCCCCGGCGCCGAGGACGGGGCCGACGGTGGTGCCGGCGACGCCACGCCGTCGTCGGTCGCGCTCGAGTGCCCGATGGATGACGTGCCCGAGCTCGTCACGCTCGAGCTCTTCCCGTCCACGGTCGAGCGCGACGCCCAGTTCGACGCGTTGGTGAACGAGCTCGAGGTCCCCGGACGGGACGACGCCGAGTGCGCGCTGGGGCGGCTCGGTCGGCATGGCTATGAGTCCGAGGGCCGCGCGGGGACGGTCGCCTGCCGAGCCGGCGGCGGCCGGGTCGACTTCGTCTGGACCCGCGACGACGCACCTGTGCTGCTGCGGGCCACCGGCGGGGGCAGCTACGTCGACTACGAACGGGCGTGGGACGAGCTCGCCGAACGGACCGACGCAGACTTCCCCATGGCCGAGGAGCAGCGGCTGCTCGATGCCCTGCCCGACGAGCTGCTCGACAGCTGCCGTCGCGACCTCGGCCTCGCGCTCCAGGCGTCGGGGTCCGTGGCCGCGGCCTGCGAGCCGGCTGATGCCGAACCCGGCATCGTCTCCTGGGTCCAGTTCGGCGACTCGTCCACCATGGACGCGTGGCTCGACGGTCGACAGGCGTCGCTCGCCAACACCTTCGACACCACCGACGACGGCTGCACGCCCGCCGGCTTCGGCCAGGTCGACACCCCGCCCGAGGACGAGAACGGCAACGGCAACGACGAGCCGGCCCCGCCCGTGCCCGACGCCGCCATCATGGGATACGACGACGACGGCTCGTCCGGGCGGATCCTGTGCTTCGTCAACACCACTGGTCAGAACGTGCTGTTCTGGGTCCGCGACGGCAGCCGCATCGGGTCCATCGCCGTGTCCGACCGCGAGGACGGCCAGACCATGACCGACCTGCTCCGGTGGTGGAGCGACGGCGGCTACCTGCCGTAGGGCTCAGCAGGTGGCCCCGTCGGAGGGGACGGAGCCGTCGACGAGATACGCGGCGACCAGGTCGTCGATGCACGCGTTGTCCTGGAACACGATGGTGTGGCCCTCGCCCTCGTAGGTGAGCAGCACGCCCGAGTCGAGGCGATCGGCCACGGTCACCCCGCTCTCGTACGGTGTGGCCGGGTCGCCGGTGCCTGATACCACCAGGATCGGTGGGGCGCCCGGGGCGCGCAGCGCGCCGATGGGGTCGGGCTCGGTCGGCCACAGCGCGCACCGGATGTAGTCGTTGACGATGGCTTCGCCGAACCGCGGCGCGTCCTCGTCGGCGGCGTCGGCGGCGGCCAGGAACACATCGGTGTCGCGGGGCCAGGCGGAGTCGAGGCACGACACCGCGAAGTAGATCGAGAAGTCGGCGATCCCGATGTAGGAGTCGGCGAGGGAGATCATCCCGCTCCCGTCCCCGCGCCCGGCCGCGGCGAGTGCCGCGTCGAGGCTGGTCCACAGCGACTGCTGGTAGAGCGGGTAGGCGAGCGCGATCGCCGTCTCGCCGGGACCGAGGGTCCGGGTGCCACCGGATGAGCTGATCCCGTTCTCGGCGGCGGCGATCACCTGCTCGACGGTCGCGATGGGATCGTCGAACGGGCAGCTGGCCCGCTGCGGGCAGCCGTCGGCCCAGTTCTGCAGTGCCCGCTCGAAGCCCTCGGCCTGGGCCACCGCGGTCTCGATGCCCGACGGTGCCGTGTCGACGAGGCCGTCGAGCACCATGGTCCGGACCCGGTCGGGGAACAGCTCGGCGTACACCTGCCCGATCGAGGTGCCATAGCTGTAGCCGAGGAAGGACAGCTGCTCGTCGCCCATCCCGGCTCGGACCAGGTCCATGTCGCGGGCGACGTCGCGGGTCCCGAGGTGGGGGAGGAGCTCCGGGCGTGACGAGGCGCAGTCCTCCACGTAGCGCTCCGACACGTCGAGCAGCGCCTGCTCGTCACCCTGGTCCTCGATCGTGGGATCCACCGAGTAGAGCGTGGCCGGGTCGAGCCCACAGTCCAGCGGTGTGGAGCTGCCGACGCCGCGCGGGTCCATGCCCACGATGTCGAACCGCTCGCGGATCTCGGCGGGCACGGGCCACCGGCTGACCAGATCGGCGGCACCCGCACCGGGCCCGCCGAAGTTGAGGAACAGGGCGCCGATGCGATCGCCGGTGGCGGGCAGGCGCCGCACGAACAGGTCGATGGTCGCGCCGTCGGGTTCGTCGTGGTCGCGGGGTACGGCCACGGTGGCGCACTCCGCACCGCCACACGATTGCCAGGCGATTTCGGGTGCCTCGGCTTCGGGGGTGGTCGTCTCCCCGGTCGGCGTCTCCGCCGCCGACGTGGTGGTCACCTCGTCGGAGCGTTCGACGTCGGTGTCGTCGCTGCACGCCGAGATCAGGGCGGCGGCGGCGAGCACGGTGGCGGCGAGGCGCCGTGTTCGCGTGGCCCTCATGGGGCGGGGTCGGTTCCCCGGTCGTCGAGCTTCGACTCGATGCGCTGCATGGCCTCGCTCAACGACTCCACGGCGTCGTGGAGCTCCTCGACCGTGGCCACGTCGGACAGGGTGAGCCGCACCGACGCCAGCTCGCGTGCGAGGAACTCGGCTTCGGCCTGGGTGCGAGCGTTGACCTCACGGTCCTGCTCAGCCTCGTCGCGGTCGCGCTCGTCCTGCCGGTTCTGGGCCAGCAGGATCAACGGCGCGGCGTACGCCGCCTGGGTCGAGAACGCGAGGTTGAGGAGGATGAACGGGTACGGGTCCCAGCGGTACTTCACGGCCAGCGCGTTGAACGCGATCCAGAACCCGACCAACACGGTCTGGCCGGCCAGGAACCGTCCGGTGCCGAGGAATCGGGCGATGCCCTCCGAGAACCGGCCGAACGCGTCGGGGTCGAAGTGCGCGCCGATCACGCTCGGGCTCGCCGGGCGAGTCAGGTCGGGGCGACGGAAGATGCCCACGGCTCAGGTCTCCGGTCCCGACGTGGGCGGGCCCGCGGACCGACCGGCGAGCAACCGGCGGCGCCAACCCTTGGGCAGCATGTGATCCATCACGTCGTCGATCGTCACCGCCCCGATCAGGCGGCGCGACGCGTCGCAGACCGCCACGGCGACCATGTCGTAGGCGGCGAGCCGGCCGGCGACGTTCATCTTCTCCATGTCTGGATCGAGGTAGTCGGGCCGTTCGGGGACGAGGTCGCCGAGCACGGTGGACGGCGGATTTCGCAGCAGGCGCTGGAACCCGATGGCGCCGAGGTACCGGCCGGTGGGCACGGACATGGGGGGTTCGACCACGAACACCTGGGCGGCGAGGGCCACGGGCAGGGTGCGACGGCGGAGCAGGGCGAGTGCCTCGGCCACGGTCGACAGCGGCGATATCACGACCGGCTCGGGCGTCATCAGGCCGCCCGCGGTGGCCGACTCGTAGGTGAGCAGCCGTCGGACCGGGGTGGCGTCGCCGGGTTCCATGGCCTCGAGCAGCCGGGTGCGTTCGGAGACCGGGAGCTCGCCGAGCAGGTCGGCGGCATCGTCGGGGTCCATCTCCTCGAGCACGTCGGCGGCGCGTTCGAGATCGAGGCCGTCGATGATGCGGATCTGCTCGTCCTCGGGTAGCTCCTCGAGGAGGTCGGCCAGGCGCTCGTCTTCCATGATCTCGGCCAAGCGTTGGCGCTTGGCCAACGGCAGCGCCCGGATCCGGTTGGCCACGTCGGCCGGGCGCATCTCCCGGAACAGGGCGACCTCCTCGGCCTCGGCGCCCACGTCGAAAAGCTCGGGGGCGTCGCTCCACGGCACGATCGTGGGCGTACGCCGCCGGAACCGCCCCCGCCCGCCGAGCGCGAGCGTCGACAGCTCCCACGACGATCCGGGCGCGTCGGTGGCGCAGATGCCGACGTCGACCACGTACTGGTCGCCGACCGGCTCGTCGACGATGTCGGCGAGGGCCAGCAGCTCGCCCTCGCGCTTGTGGAACGGCCGGACGTCGATCGTGCCGAGGTGCATGCGCACGCCGGTGGCATCGATCGCGCTCACGCGGTTGGCGTTGACGAAGATGTGCCGGCGGTGCACCGAGGTCACGAAGCCCAGCACCCGGGGGGCGTGCCGACCACCGGGCGCCACCACCACGTCGCCGACCTGGCCGATGGCCGCCCCCTCGCCGTCGACGAGGGGCAGCCGCGCGCGACACGGGTCACGTAGCGGATCTCCCTCGCCGTGGGGTCGGTGGCCGATTCCGTCACGTGGGCATGCTACGACCCGTCAGCTGTTGCGGATGGCGTAGACGAGGGATGCCTCCATCACCAGCCGGTCGCCGCAGCTGGCCTCGGCCCGGCAGAACGCCATCGTCCGGCCCCGGCGGGTGACCCAGCCCTCGGCCACCACGTCCTCGTCCCGCACCGCGCCGAGATAGTTGATGTTCATCGTCACGGTCGCGTACCCGGCGTCGGGGTCGAGGCCGGATCCGATGGCCGGCACCACGACGGTGTCCATGAGGGTCGCCAGCGCACCGCCGTGGACCATGCCGTGGGGCTGGTCGAGCTCGGGCTTGTGGGGCAGACGCATGCGGCAGTAGCCGAGGCGGACCTCCTCCACCTCCACGCCGACGAGCGCGGGGAAGTAGGTGCGGTCGTTCCACCGGCCGAAGTTGGCCCACCGGGCCTGCTGGTCCTCGGGGAGTTCCTCGAATCGCTCGGCGCGCACGTCGCGAACTTAGGTGCCTCCTACAGTGGTGCGCTCCATGCGCCCTCTGCCACCGCTGTTGCCGATCGCGCTCGTGTGCGTGCTGGTCATCGCGGGGACCTGGTGGATCGACGACCGGGGCAGCGCCGACGTGGCCACCGACGATCCCGACACCGAGACGGCCGGCGAGGTCGACGTCGCCACCGACGACACGACCACGACCACCGCTGCCCCCTACGACGGCTGGTCCGACCCCGCCCGGGCCGGTGAGCCGTGGCCCGACGCCAGCGTCGAGGGACTGCTCACCTTCCGGGGCAACCCCACCCGCAGCTGGTACGGCGCCGGCCCCGTGTCCAAGAGCGAGCCCGAGGTCGCGTTCCGCTTCCCGGAGACGGGCGGCATGTGCGGCGAGTCGACCAACCTCGGCGAGACCAAGGTGTGGTGTGGCATGGGCTGGACCGGCCAGCCGGCCGTGTTCGAGCGCAACGACCGCACGTGGGTGGTCTTCGGCGCCTACGACGGCGCCGTGCACTTCGTCGACGCCGACAGCGGCGAGCGGATCCTGCCCGACTTCCCGACCGGCGATCTCATCAAGGGTTCGGTGACCATCGACCCCGACGGGTTCCCCCTCGTCTACACCGGTTCCCGCGACAACGAGTTCCGGATCCTGTCGATCGAGGGCGACGAGGCGGTGGAGCGGTGGTCGATGCATGCCGACGACTTCTCGCCGGTGCTGTGGAACGACGACTGGGACTCGTCGGCCATGGTGATCGACGATTACCTGTTCGTCGGCGGCGAGAACAGCCGGTTCTTCATCCTCAAGCTCAACCGCGCCTACGACGCCGACGGCAACGTCACCGTCGACCCCGAGATCGTGTTCAACGTCGCGTCCTGGGACGAGGAGCTGCTGTCGGCCATCGGCGACGAGACGGTGTCGGTCGAGGTGTCGCCCACCGTGGTCGGCGACACGGTGTACTTCGCGAACTCGGGCGGACTCGTGCAGGGCTACGACATCGACGGCCTGGCCGACGGCGAGACGCCCGAGCGAACCTTCCGGTTCTGGACCGGCGACGACACCGACGCCTCGATCGTCGCCGACGACGAGGGGATGCTCTACGTCGCCAGCGAGTACGAGCGGGCCGGTACGGCCAGCAGGTCCGACGAGGTCGGCCAGCTGATCAAGCTCGACCCGTCGGCCGACGTCGAGGCCGGCGAGGACCCGCTCGTCTGGTCGTTCTTCGACAACGAGGTCCGCCCGGGCGGCATGTGGGCCACGCCCGCCGTGGTCGACGGGGTCGTCTACGCCGCGACCGACGGCGGTGAGCTCCTGGGTGTCGCCGCCGACACCGGCGAGGAGCTGTGGTCGATCCCGCTGCCGGGGCCGGTGTGGGGGTCGCCCGTCGTGGTCGACGACGTGCTGCTCATCGGTGACTGCAACGGCGTGTTCCACGCCTTCGACGTGTCCGAGCCCGGGGTCGAACCCACCGAGCTGTGGTCCAAGGAGCTCGGCGGCTGCATCGAAGCCACCCCGGCGGTCTGGGACGGTCGGATCTACATCGGCTCCCGGGACGGGGCGCTGTACTCGCTGGGCGGGCCCGCCGAACCGGCGACGCCGACCCCCTGATCCCGGGTTCCGGTGCGGTGGCGGCCGCCACGGACCTACAGTCCGCGACGTGGACCGTCAGCGTGAGATGACGTTCGAGCGTCACATGAGCGACAGCGAGGCGCTCATGTGGAACCTCGAGAAGGATCCGGCGCTGTCCTCCTGGTTCGCCAGCATCACCGTCCTCGACGCCGTCCCGTCGTTCGACGCGTTCCGCCGCCGGATGGCCGTGGCCGTGGCCGACATCCCCCGCCTGCGCCAGCGCGTCGTGGCCAGCGTCGGTCGGCTGTCGCCCCCGATGTGGGCCGACGATCCCGAGTTCGACCTCGACTACCACATCCGCCGGATGGGGCTGCCCCAGCCCGGCGACGACGCCACGTTGCACGAGCTGGCGGTCAAGCTGCTGCTCGATCCCTTCGAGCGGTCCCGCCCGCTGTGGCAGTTCGTGGTCATCGAAGGGCTGACCGGCGGCCGCGCCGCGCTGTTCCAGAAGATGCACCACGCCATCTCCGACGGCGAGGGGGCGATCCGGCTGGCCGAGAAGTTCGTCGACCTCGAGCGCGAGATCGCCCATCCTGACCCGGTGCTCGAGGTCGACGACCGGCCCGTCGGCGAGGACTTCGGCGAATCGGCCCGGGCGGCCCTCGGACACAACGTTCGGCGCGCGGCGGGCGTGGCCCAGCGGGTGACGAAGTCGGTCGTGACCAACCCGCTCGGCACCGCCAGCGGTGTCGGCGACGTGGTCGGTGAGGTCCGCCGGACGCTCTTCCCCTCGAAGGACCCGGCGGAGGTGGTCGGTTCGCCGCTGTGGAGCGAGCGCAGCCTCAAGCGCTGGTTCGGCACGATCACCGTGTCGTTCGACGACGCCAAGCGGTCGGCCAAGGCCCTCGGGGGCACGATCAACGACTTCTTCGTGGCGGGCGCGCTGGCCGGGTCGGTCGCGTACCACGAGTCCCGCGATGCGTCACCCAACCGCCTACGGGTCGCCATGCCCGTGAGCACTCGGCGCGGCGGCAGCGTCGGCGGCAACCAGTTCTCGCTGACGACCGCCGACCTCTCGGCGGTGTCGGACGTGGAAGAGGCGTTCGAGGTCGTCCGGGAGGGACTCGCGGGCGCGAAGTCGGGCGCCTCGGTCGACGTCCTCGGCAGCCTGTCGATGATCATCAACCTCCTCCCGACCTCGGTGCTGACCAAGGTGGCCAAGGACACCGCCGCTTCGGTCGACTTCACCGTGTCGAACGTGCGGGGCTCGCCCGTCGAGCTCTACATCGCCGGCGCCAAGGTCGAGGCCCTGCTCCCGATGGGTCCGATCTCGGGCACCGCGTTCAACCTGACGACGATGTCCTACGACGGCAAGCTCGACATGGGCCTGGTGGTCGACGCCGGCGCGGTCGAGGCACCCGCCGAACTGCGCGACCACCTCGCCGCCGCCTTCGACCGGTTGGTCGCCGCCGGCCAGTGACCACGGGGTGTTTCAGAGACCGAGCTGGCGGGCGGCGAGGTCGCGCATGATCTCCTCGGATCCGCCGCCGATGGCCTGGACCCGCACCTCGCGGTACAGGCGCTCGACGGTGTCGCCGCGCAGGTAGCTGGCCCCGCCGAGGATCTGGGCGGCCTCGCGGGCGCAGAACTCGAAGCACAGGGTGGCGTTGACCTTGGCCTCGGCGATCTCGGCCACCGGATCGTCGCCCTGGTTGAGCCGCCAGCTCAGCAGCTCGAGCCACGCCTGCGATGCGTTGATGGCTCGGTCCATCTCGGCGAGCTTGTGGCGGATCACCTGATGGTCGGCGAGGCGCGCGCCGAAGGTTTCGCGCTCGCGAGCCCAGGCGACGGCCTCGTCGAAGCAGACCCGGCTGAACGCGGTGGACTGGACGGCGAGGTCGATGCGCTCGGCGTTGAAGTTGTTGACGATGGCCGAGAACCCGGCGTTCTCGTCGGTGATGAGGTTGTCCACCGGCACCCGCACGTCGTCGAAGTAGAGCGTGGCGGTGTCGGACGCGAGCCAGCCCATCTTGTCGAGCTTGGTGCGGTCGACGCCGGGCCGGTCGCCCTCGACGAGCAGCAACGAGATGCCGGCCGGTCCCTCCTCACCGGTGCGGACCGCGGTGGTGAGGAAGTCGGCGCGCATGCCCGAGGTGATGAAGGTCTTCGAGCCGTTGACCACGTATTCGTCGCCGTCGCGGCGGGCCGTGGTCTTGATGCGGGCGACGTCGGAACCGCCGGACGGCTCGGTGATGGCGAGCGCGGCGATCTTCTCGCCGGTCTGGCACGGCTCGATGACCCGGGCCTTCATCTCGTCGGAGCCGAACCGCTGGATCGGCGGCAGCCCGATGTAGTTGGAGAAGAGGGCGGCCACCACACCACCGGAACCGGCACGGCACAGCTCTTGCATCAGCACCAGGCGCATGAGCGCGTCGCGCTGGCCGTGCCCGCCGTGCTCCTCGTCGAACCCGTCGCCGAACAGGCCGATCTTGCCGGCCTTGACGTAGAGGTCCCGGGGAACTTCGCCGGCCTCGTCCCACTCGTGCACGTGCGGTGTGATCTCGGCGGCGGTGAACTGGCGGACGACGTCGCGGTAGGCCTCGTGCTCGTCGGTGTAGAAGGGGCTCGAGGGTGTGGTGCTCATCAGGTCGAGCCTTCCACACCCCCGGCGGGCTGGTCGTCCGGTCCGGCCTCGTTGGCCGCGCGCAGCTCGTCGACCGAATCGATGCGCATGGGCGCGGACCCCACGTTGCGGTGTACCGACCGGCCGATGAGGTGGGCTCCCACCGGGGCGGTGAGGAACAGCAGGACGCCGGCGAGGAGCAGCTTGGCCGCCTCCATGGGTTCGAGGCCGACGGTGGCGCCGATCAGCACCAGCAGCACGCCGAGCGTCGTGGTCTTGGTGGCGGCGTGCATGCGGGCGTAGACGTCGCCGAAGCGGTTCACGCCGACGGCCGCCAACACCGACCAGGCCGCGCCGGCCACGAGCAGGATCTCGCCGACGGTGTCCATCAGCCGCCCCTCCGTTCGACGAAGCGCGCCGCGATCGTGGTGCCGACGAACCCGAGCAGGCCGACGGCCACGATCGCGTCGACGAACACGGCGTCGCCGGCGCGCACCGTCTCGACCGCGAGGATGCTGATGACGATGAGCAGCACGCCGTCGATGGCGATGATCCGGTCGGCCAGCGACGGCCCGATCAGCAGGCGGAGGAAGAAGCCGACGGCGGCGATACCGAGCAGGACGAAGGCAGCGATGATCATTCGGACACCTCCGGCTGGCGAGGTACCCCACCCCGGTCGATGATGGGGAAGGCCCGGCCGGCGCGGCGGGCCATGTCCTCGACCTCGGCGCGGGAGTCCTCGAGGTCGAGGAGATGGAGCACGTGGACGTAGATGGTGGGCTCGGGCTCGTGAGTGATCTCGAGGGTGAGGGTGCCCGGGGTGAGGCTGATGGCGTTGGCGACCACGGTGACCACGAAGTCGCGGTAACCGGCCATCGACACCGCGATGATGCCCGTGTGGATGCGGTTCTGCGGCGTCACCACCTCGCGGGCGAGGATGATGTTGGCTTCGACCAGCTTCCACGCGAAATTCACGACGAAGCTCGCCAGCGCCAGGGGGCGGACCCGGTGCTCCGCCCGCTCGCTCGAGGTGCCGGCGGTGACGACGAGCGACACGGCCAGCCCGGACAGCAGGTTGGCGACCGAGGGGTCGCGCCACAACAGCAGCCACAGCACGGTCAGCCAGGCGATGGTCAACGCGCGTGTCATGGTCCGAGCACCTCCGTGCGGTAGGTCTCGGCGTCGAGGAGGTCCTCGGCCGTGCGCTCGGTGAACTCGTACAGGGGACCGGCCGAGAGCGCGATGACGACGGCCACGCCGGCGAGGGCGACCGTCGGGCCGAGCATCAGTGGCGGCATCGACCGTTGCTGGCCGGCGGGCGGCTCGACCTCACCGCCGAACGCGCCGGCCCAGATCTTGGTCATCGAGAACAAGGTCAGCGCGCTGACCGCCAGGCTGACGCCCACGACGATCCAGGCCTCGGCCGCGACGCCGGCGTCGACCAGCGCGAACTTGGCGACGAAGCCCGACAAGGGCGGCAGACCGGCGAGGCTCATTGCCGTGACCAGGAACGTCACCGCGAGCACGGGGGTGGTGCGCAACAGGCCGCCGATGCGGTCGAGGTTGGACGAGCCCGTCCGGTGCTCGACCAGGCCGCCCACGAGGAACAGCGTGGTCTTCACCACGATGTGGTGGACGATGTAGAGGATCCCGCCGGCGAGCCCGGCGACCGAGAAGAGGGCGAGACCGAAGATCATGTAGCCGATCTGGCTCACGATGTGGAACGACAGGATGCGCTTGATGTCGCTCTGGGCGATCGCACCCAGCACGCCCACCACCATCGTGAGGGCCGAGATGAGCAGGAGGAGCCCGGCGGGTCGGTCGAGCGGGTCGACGAGCAGCGTCTGCGTGCGGATGATGGCGTACACGCCCACCTTGGTGAGCAGCCCGGCGAACACGGCCGTGACCGCGGTGGGCGCGGTGGGGTAGCTGTCGGGTAGCCAGAAGAAGAGGGGAAAGACGGCGGCCTTGATGCCGAAGACGCCGAGCAGGAACAGCGGCAGCGCGGTGCGGAGCCCGTCGGGGAGCTCACCCATCGCGGTCGACAGCTGCGCCAGGTTGACCGTGCCCGTGCTCGCGTAGATGAAGGCGATGGCGGTGAGGAACAGCGCGGACGCCACGAGGCTGATCACGACGTAGGTCATGCCAGCGCGGACCTGGTCGCGCCGTCCGCCCAGGGTGAGCAGGACGTAGCTGGCGGTGAGCATCACCTCGAAGGACACGAACAGGTTGAACAGATCGCCGGTGAGGAACGTGCCAGAGACCCCCGCGGCCAGCACCAGATAGACGGGATGGAAACTCACGTGGCGGCTCTCGGCACCGTCCTGGCGGCCCTGGCCGATGCTGTAGACCAACACGCCGAGAAGCATGAGCGCGCCGAGCACCAACATCGTGGCGGCGAGGCGGTCGACGACCAGCGTGATCCCGATGGGTGCCGGCCAGCCGCCGGCTTGCACCACCTCGGATCCGTCTCGGTCCACGAGCAGCAGCAACGCCATCGAGCAGCCGAGGACGCCGGTGAGGACGGCCACGCCGAGGATCCGCTGGGCGTTGCGCCATCGGCCGAGGACGATCGAGATGGCCGCGCCGGCGATGGGCAGCAGGATCGGGGCGGGGACGAGCGCGTTCACGGGCCCAGTTCCTCGGCCCGGGTCTGTTCGATGGCGTCGCGCTCGGCTTCGACCTCGGCGAAGTCGATCTCCTCCTCGGTGGGGCGCGTGCGCGCCGCGACCCGGCGGTCCTCCACGTCGTCCTGGACCTCGTCGTCGTTGGTGAGCGCCCAGCTGCGGTAGGCGAGACCGAGCAGGAACGTGGTCACGCCGAAGGTGATGACGATGGCGGTGAGCACGAACGCCTGCGGGAGCGGGTCGAGGAAGTCGTTGGGATCGTCGGACCCGACGAAGGTCGGCCGACCGCGCCCGCCGGCGGCGAGCAGCAGGAAGAGGTTGGCGCCGTGGGCCAGCAGGGCCAGGCCGAGCACGATGCGGGTGAGCTCGCGCTGGAGCAGGAGGTAGGTGCCGCACCCGAAGAGCAGTGAGGCCGCGGCGGCGAGGACGACGGTCATCGGGACATCTCCGACGGGCGTTCCTCGGTGACGGCGTCCTCGGGCCGGGTGTCCTCGCCGAGCGCCTCGAAGGCCATGAAGACCGTGCCCACCACGACGAGGTAGACGCCGGCGTCGAAGGCGAGGGCGCTGGTGAGCTTGATGTCGCCGAGCACGGGCGGGTGGAAGGTCACGTAGTCCTGCGCGAGGACCGCACCACCGAACAGCAGGGGGACGATGGCTGACGCCGCGGCGATCACCAGGCCGCCTCCGAGGATCGTCCAGGGCCGGAGACGGGAGAAGGCGCGCACCTGCGGGAGGCCACCGCCGACGTAGGCGAGCGCGATGGCCGCACCACCGACGAGCCCGCCGATGAAGCCACCGCCGGGCTGGTTGTGGCCGGCAGCCAACAGGTAGATCGACAACACCAGCGCCGAGGTCGTGACCATGCGGGTGCTGACGTCGAGGATGATCGAGCGCCTCATGTTTCGGCCTCCGCTCCGGTGGGTGCGGCGTCCTTCTCCGGGGGCGCGCCCACCTCGTCCCTGGGCCGACGGCCGATCCGTGCGAGCGCGACGACGCCGACGGCCGCGACCGCGAGCACCGTGATCTCGCCCAACGTGTCGAGGCCCCGGACGTCGACGAGGACCACGTTCACGACGTTCTTCCCGCCGCCTTCGGGCTCGGCCTGCTCGACGATCTCGTCGGAGACGGCCCGCTCGTCGGTGCCGCCGGCGGTCATCATCGCCATGCCGAAGACCCCGGCGGCGACCAGGCTCGCGATGCCCACCCGCATCGCGGTGGCCGCCCGGAACCGGTGGGCCCGGAACCGCTCGGGCAGGTGGCGGATCACGAGCATGAACACCACGATCGACAGCGTCTCGACCGCGAACTGCGTCAGGGCCAGGTCGGGCGCGCCCTGGAAGGCGAACACCAGCGCCATGGCGTAGCCGACCGAGCCGAGCAGCAACACGGCGGCGAAGCGGCGCCGGACCGTGGCCACCGCGAGCCCGGCGATGACGATGACACCGGCCAGCACCGGCTGGGGGGCGACCTCGGAGAACTCGCCCCATCCGGGCCAGGTGCCCTCGAGCGCCAGCGCGACGCTCGGGGTGCCGATGACCACGACGAGGATCACCCCGATCGACAGCGGCAGCGAACCGGGTTGCACGAACGCGGTCACGCGACGGGCGGTGGCGTTGAGGACGCGGAGCAGGTCGGTGAACACCTCGTCGCCCCGCAGCGGGGGCGCGAGCGCGGCCTGGGCGCGTGCGAGGCGCTCGCGTGCGACGAACAACCCGACGCCGAGCGCGATGGTCAGCGCCGACAGGCCGAGCGCGGCGTTGAACCCGTGCCACAGCGCGAGCTTCGGATCACCGACCTCGCTGTCGAGCGCGTTGGCTGCGGACCGGACCAGGTCATCGAGGACCGGAGCGACGGTCACGCCGGCGAGCACCGTGCCCGCACCCAGGACCACGAGTGGCGCCACGAACACCGGACGCGGGACGTGGTGCGGCCGGGACGCGCTCGCGGGGGTGCGCGCGAGGAACGGGGCGACGAAGCGGCTGCTGTAGGCGAAGGTCAGCACCGAGCCGGCGACGATGCCCACGAGGGTGAGGAGGTCGCCGGTCCCGCCGTGGTGGACGAAGGCCTCGTAGGCGGACTCCTTGGCGATGAAGCCGGCGAGCGGCGGCAACCCGGCCATCGAGGCCGCGGACAGCACCGCGACCACCCGTACCGCGGCCCAGCCCTGGCCGAGGCCGCCGATCTCGCGTCGGTCGCGCGTGCCGGTCTCGTGGTCGACGACGCCGACCACGAGGAACAGCGCACCCTTGAACAGCGCGTGGGCCACCAGCAGGACGCACACCGCCTTGGTGGCCTCGGGATGGCCGGCGCCGGCGAGCACCATCATGAAGCCGAGCTGGCTCACGGTGCCGAAGGCGAGCAGGAGCTTGAGGTCGTCCTGGCGCAGAGCGCGCAGCGCGCCGAAGACCATGGTCGCCACGCCGACGCCGATCACGACCGGTCGCCAGATGCCGAGCGCGGCGAAGGCCGGTGCGAAGCGGGCGGCGAGGTACACGCCCGCCTTCACCATGGTGGCCGAGTGCAGGTAGGCGCTGATCGGGGTCGGGGCGACCATCGCACCGGGCAGCCAGAAGTGGAACGGGTACTGGGCCGACTTGGTGAAGATCCCGATCAGGACGAGCCCGAGGCCGGTGCCGACGGTGGCCCCGGATGGCGGGTCGGCCAGCAGTTCGGACATCGACCAGGTGTCGCCGGCCTGGGCGAGGATCACGAAGCCGGCGAGCATCGCCAGGCCGCCGGCGCCGGTGACCAGCAGGGCCTGGAGCGCGGCGGTCCGTTGCCCGGCCGTGCGCTGGTCGCGCCCGATCAGCAGGTACGACGTGATCGACGTGAGCTCCCAGCACGCGTACAGCCAGATGAGGTTGTCGGCGAGGACGAGGCCGAGCATCGACCCGGCGAACAGCACGAGCAGGCCGGCGATGCGGGCCGACGCGGGGTTGTCGGCGAAGTACGAGCGTCCGTAGGCGAGCACGACCACGCCCATGCCCGAGACGAGGAGCGTCATCAGCAGCGCGAAGCCGTCGAGGCGGGTGTCGGCCACCAGCGACAGGCCCTCGACCCAGGTGACCGACTGCTCGACCACGCCCCCGCCGGTGACGGTGGACCAGTCGCCGGCCACGACGGCGAGCACGCCGAGCATCGGCAGCGCGCCCACGAGGAACGCCCGCCGGCCCAGGAGACGGGCACCGAGGAGGATCGCCGCGCCGACCGTGGCATGGAGCAGGAGGAGGACGAGCACGGTGTCGGCTAACGGCCCTCGTCGCGGGCGGCGGTCAACGGGTCGAGGAGGGCCATCGCAGCGCCCCCACGCTATCCGGTCCCACGATCGCCCCCCGTACCGGCGAGATGGCCGGTCGTCACCCCTGCGGGCGCGAGCGGGTGCGGTCGGGTGCCATGCTCGGACCGTGACCAACTTCGGGGACTTCCAGGTCGGCGTCTACCTCGACGGGATGCTCGGGGGCCAGACGCGGGAACTGACCACCAACCTCGTCCGGCTCGAGGACCAGGCGCGGGAGGTGCTCACGCCCGAGGCCATGGGCTACATCGTCCCGAGCGCAGGCGACGGCGCGACGACCCGCGCCAACCGCGAGGCCTTCGACCGGTGGCGAGTCGTGCCCCGGATGCTCCGCGGCGCGACCGAGCGCGACCTGTCGACCACGGTGCTCGGCACCGAGATGGCCGCGCCCGTGATGATCGCCCCGATCGGGGTGCAGACCCTGGCTCACCCCGAGGGCGAGCTGGCCACGGCCCGGGCGGCCGCCGAGCTCGGGCTCACCTACGTGCATTCCACCGCGGCGTCGCACGACTTCGAGCAGGTGGCCGAAGCCAGCGGCGCGGGATCGCGCTGGTACCAGCTGTACTACCCGACCGACCTCGACGTGTGCGCCAGCTTCCTCGAGCGGGCGAAGGCGTCGGGCTATGAGACCCTGGTCGTCACTCTCGACACGACCCTGCTGGGCTGGCGGCCCGCCGACCTCGACCGTGGCTTCCTCCCGTTCCTGGACAACGTCGGCGTGGCCAACTACCTGTCCGACCCGGCATTCCTGTCCCGGCTGGAGCAGCCGGTGGAGGAGGACCCGGGTGCGGCCACGTTCCTGTGGGCCGGCATGTTCCCCAACCCGGGCTTGTCCCTCGACGACCTCCCGTTCCTGCGCGAGCGCTGGGACGGCCCGATCGTGCTCAAGGGCATCGTCCATCCTGACGACGCGCGCGCCGCGGTCGACCACGGGGTCGACGGGATCGTGGTCTCCAATCACGGCGGCCGCCAGGTCGACGGTGGCGTGGGCGCGCTCGACGCGCTCCCGGCCGTGGCCGAGGCCGTGGGCGACCGGGCATCGATCCTGTTCGACTCCGGCATCCGTACCGGCACCGACGTGATGAAGGCGTTGGCGCTCGGCGCCGACGCGGTGCTGCTCGGCCGGCCGTTCCTCTACGGCCTCGCGCTGGACGGCCAGGCGGGTGTCGACCACGTGTTGCGGTGCTTGCTGGCCGAGCTCGATCTCGTGATGAGCCTGGCCGGCTACCCGACGCTCGACTCGCTCGGGCCCGAGGTCGTCCAGCGCTGGTGACCCGCGCGCAAGCGTTGGCCCGGTGCACCTCGGGGATGACCTGCTCGGCGGGTGGTGCGCCCGGTTTCGGTGCGCCAGGGTTCTGGGCGTGTGATCCTTCACCGGCGAGGCGTGGTGCACCCGGTCGTCGCGCCGCCCGGCCATGGTCGGTCACGTCGCCCTGCTTCGCGCCGGAAATGAAGGAACCGCCGCCGGTGTTCTCCTGGGCATGGCCTACCGCGAGGCACCCGATGGCTGGTGGCGTGACTTCATCGCCGAGCTCCCCGCCCGTACCGCCAAGCTCGCCGTCGTTCGCGCCGACGGCAGCCCGCACGTCGCACCGGTGTGGGTCGACCTCGACGGCGACCAGATCGTCTTCATGACCAGCGCCGAGACGATCAAGGGCAAGGCGATCCTCCGGGACGACCGGGTGTCACTCTGCCTCGACGACGAACGGCCACCGTTCGCCTTCCTCACGATCGCTGGCACAGCGACGACCTCGACCGAGCCCGACGAGCTCCTCCGCTGGGGGACGCGGAACGGTGGGCGCTACATGGGCGAGGACCAGGCCGAGGACTTCGGCCGGCGCAACGCCGTTCCGCCGGAGATGGTCGTGCGGGTGACCCCCACGAAGATCGTGGCGAAGGTGGACGTCGCCGAGTTCTGACAGCAACGCGGAGCGCCGGACCGCCTCGGGGCCCAGGGTGACTGACCCGCCGAACAACCGTGCTCAGGGTGTCGCTTCGTGGACTGGGAGAGCGGTGTGCCGAGCGAGCGCATCGAAGTCGGCGTCCGCATGCAGCACGGCCACGTCCTGGCGGATTGCGGTGGCGGCAATCAGGCAGTCGATGAGCTTGCGGACGGTCTCGCCTCGACGGCGGCAGGATCGGTAGAGCGCTGCTGCGGACTCGTAATCGACGGCGAGGGTCGGCAGCACGGTCGCTCGGGCGAGGAGGCCGCGGAGCTGTCGAAGGTGAACGTCGTCACGCGCTCCGGCAAGGATCTCCATGTGGATGGCGTCGCAGATTGCGATGTCCTCGGCGAGGAGTCGGTCCACCTCGTCACAGGCTGGCGAGCCGGTGTCTCGAAGGAACTCGATCCAGGCCGAGGTGTCGATCAGGATCATGCAGTTCGACTCGTGCGCATCTCGTCGAGGTCGCCATCCCACCCAGAGCCGCGCAACGCCCGAGCGGCGTCGAGCTCCAGCGCTTCGGCTGCGACGAGTCGGAGCGCGTAGTTGACGGCGTCACGTTTGGATGTGAGGTGGTAGCGCTCCATCACTGCCTCACACGCTCGGTCGTCGATGTCGATGTTGGTGCGACTCATACACCAAGCATACACCAGCAACGACGGGCCGAGAGAGGACCCGCACCGACTGAAGCTGTTGGCCGTGTAGCCTTGACCTCTTCACAGCGCCGCTCGGCCGCAGGTCTCCGCGAGCGTTGTGCAAGGCGTTGCGGAAGCCTTCAAATCCGCGAACTGCCTGGTCAGGCAGCATTTCTCGGGGACGTAGCTCAGCTGGCTAGAGCACCTGCTTTGCAAGCAGGGGGTCGTGGGTTCGAGTCCCATCGTCTCCACCAGAAAAGCCCAGGTCAGAGGCCTAAATTGACCTTTGATCGAAGAGAGTCTTGCCGACGTAGCCACTCTGGACGTAGCCTTTTGGCCGGTTGGCTACGTCGGGGGTGTCGCGGTGGCCGGGAAGCCCAGCGTCCGCTGGAACGAGTCGAAGCAGCGGTGGATGGCCTGGGTCCGCTTCCCGGACGGCACCCGCCGCAAGGTCGAGCGGGTCGAGAAGGCCGACGCCCAGGCCGACCTCGACGAGCTGCTGGCGCTGCGAGCCCAGGAGCAGGCGCCTGCTCCGAGGCGCACGCGACAGCTCACCTTCAACGAGGTGCTCGACGACTGGTTCGAGGCCGGTTGCCCGAACGTGGCGCCGACGAGGAACTCGCGCCACGCCCGGCAGAAGTCGGCGAACACGATCGCCAACGCCCGCCAGCTCCTCGGGACGAGCGTGCGGCCGGTGATCGGCCACCAGTGGATCGACCGGACGACGACCGAGCGGCTCGAGGAACTCTTCCGAGATATGGCCGACCGGGACTACGCCACCAGCACGATCGACCGGACCTGGAACTACCTCAACCAGGCGTGCCAGCACGCCCAGCGGGCCCGGCGGATCAAGACCAACCCGGCGGCCGATGTGCTGCTGCCGGCGTGCCGGCCGTCGAAGTCGCGCAGGAGCCTGACCCTCGAGCAGGCCGAGAAGCTGATCACCAAGGGCATCCCCGAGGACCCTCGCCCGGCGATGTGGTTGACCGGGCTCATGTGCGGTCTCCGGCCCGGCGAGCTCGCTGGCCTGCGGTGGCCGTTCGTCGACATCGACTCCGACGAGCCGAACCTGACGATCGCCGAACGCGTGCTCGAGGTCGAGGACAAGTACGTCGGGCAGGCATCACCGAAGACGGAACGAGGCAACCGCCGCATGGCGCTCCACCCGCTCCTCGTCGCCGCCCTGATCCGGCACCGTGAGGAGCAGAAGATGCTCGGGCTCTACGAGGGCGACGGCTTCGTGTTCCCGACGAGGAACGGGACGCCGATGACGATGTCCAACCTGCGGCGGGCCTTCAAGACGCTGTGCAAGAACACCGGCCTCGGCGACGACTGGACCACCTACGAGCTGCGCCACTCGTTCGTCTCGCTGGTTTCCGATCAGCTCGACGACCTGGTGAAGGTCGCCGACCTCGCCGGGCCATGTCGACACGAGGACGACCGAGGGCTACCGCCACTCGGTTCGGCCGGCGCTGCCGCACGCAGTCGACGCCTGGAACGGGCTGCTGGAGCGACGGCAGGCATGAGCTAGCGCGGGCGCATCCGACGTTCTGGGACGCGCGAGCCCTAATATCCGAGACAGTCGGCGGCGATCGCCTGACCGCCCCACCCAACCAGCGATCGGGATGCCATCGATTCGGACCCGCCGAGCGATTAGGCGGCACTGGCCCGCTCGGCCACGCCGTAATGCCGCGAACCCTTCGGGATGTCGTCCGCCGTCGGTATAGGCGAGCGATATAGGGTGGAACGTTGTACGGTTCGTACCGTCAGAGGCTTCCTAGCGATACGACCTGCGTACACTGACCCGTGGCGTGGGGCGTGGCGGATGGGGACATGTTCGGTTGAGCCTCTTCGGCGTAGACGCATCCAAAGTAGGGAGAACGGCTGAATGAGTGATTCATCTCAAGGACCCGGCTGGTGGCAAGCAAGCGATGGTAGGTGGTATCCACCTGAGCAACAGCCAGGTGACCAGCCCGCTCCCGCTCCGGATCTGGTAGTGCCAGAGAGGCCAAGGCCGCAGGGAAGGCGGGAAGGGCGCGTGCCAAGCATGCGCCCTTGGTACAGAAGAAGCGCTTCGTCATTCCGCTCGTTCTCATTGCGCTCATCATCATCGGTGGCGCATTGGGCAGCGGCAGTGATGGTGACGAGGATGTTGCGTGGCGATGCCACAAGCAGTGATGAAGCAGCTGACACTGGATCCCGGCGATTCCAACGAAGGGGCGTCAAGCGACGACGGGGACACTCAAACACGGATCTCGACCCCGACCGGCCGGACCAGCAAGACGAGGACCACGAAGCTGCAGTAGGCGAAAGCGTGCGGCTGGCCGGGTACACGGCAACCGTTCACGGCGCTCAACTTCAGACCACCCCACTTGACGATCAGATCGTCGTCATGGACGTTTCGCTTGAGAACCGAGACGACGAGGCCGAGCCGTACAACACCTTCGACTGGAAGATCCAGAACACCGAACGGTCAGGTGCTCGATCCAACGTTCATGGGCGACAACCTCGGTTCTGGTGATCTGGTCGGTGGTGGCAGTGTCGAAGGTCAGGTTTCCTTTCGAGGTCGGCGCAGGGACCGATTACGTGATCTACAAGCCCGATGCCTTCAACGCTGCCCAGGCATTTGGCAGATCGCAGTTGAATAGGCACTCCGCCGGTAGGTACAAGCAAGGATGGGGTCCTGAGCCCAGTTGTGGACGGAAGATCGTCTGATGAGACCCCGACTGCCCTTCGGGTGGCTGGGGTTTGTTGGCGGGCGGGGTTGGGTCGCTGGCGTTTTGGATTTCAGCGGGTTCGACCTGGGAAATCCGGCGATGGCGAAGCTGCTGATAGCCCCCATCACTCGCTCGCACTGCTGACCGCCGCCTCATCCCTCGGCGCCGGTCGGTCGCGCTGCCGCCGACTGCCTCCAAACTCCCGACCAGATCTGCAGGAAGTCCGCCCGTGTCGGTACCGAAGGCTTGTACCTGCGTATGGGTCGCTGCTGCAGCGGAGCCGCGCATCTTGCAGGCTCACACCCAGGGAACGGTTTCCGTGGTGCCCGACCAGCGCCCGGGTGGATACAGCCTCGACCACCCCTTCGAGTATCCGATCTCGTGGAGGAGAACCAGGTCGAGGTACTCGAGGAGTAGGAGCTTCGTATGGAACACGAGATGCTCGATCTCGTAGGGGGCCTCTGGACTCTTCGGATGTGTGAGACGGTTTCGGACCCAGGCCGAACTCCTGGCCCGGTGTGTGGTGCCGTTGACCCGGGCTCGGTGGCTAGCTCGAGTAGCCCCTCGAGGTCGTCGGGGATGGACGCGTCGATCGAACACGTTACGAGCATCTCCGTGATGCGTTCGGTCGCGTTGACGCTCTCGTACTCGGCCCGGGAGTACGGCCCGTCGATGACCAGCTTTCGCCAGGCGAGGGCTTCCAGCTCGGCCTGAGCCAGCATTACGCCAGCTTCCGCAGTCGGCTTCGGGTTGTGCGCACAGATCGAAGCGAGTGCGCCGTACCGAATTGTCGGCTTACGGGCGGGGTGAAGCCACGCCGACATGAAGCAGGAGAGCAACTCGGCAACGTCGTCTCGGCGCATGGGAGCGAGCCACGACTCGACGCCCCAGCGTTGATCGCATCGCCAGTCCTGCCAGCCCTCCCACGCCACTGCTCTGCCTTCTGCCATGCCCCTGGGCATCACCGGAGCCACGAACCGCCCCAGGCCGAAGGAGATCGCAGCCTGGAAGCCGAACAACGTCTCGAACCTGTCCTGTGTGGAGAACGGCTGACCGTTCCTCGTGAGCGTCCCCGAGCGCGTAGCGAAGTAACCGGAACGTGTCGCCGTGCTGGCACGTTCGGCCGCGGAGTGGTCAGGCCTCGGTTCGAGCGTGAAACGCCATCCCCCGACCGCAACGTCGACGGCCGTCCGCTTCGGCTTTACCCTTCCAGCCGAGGATCGTAGGCAGATTCAGCCACAGCGCCGTGATCTCAGTGACCTCCGCGTCGACGTTCCCGATGACCGTGGCAGCTTCGGGTGATCCGAAGCCGTCCGTGCTCTCGACGAACACGGCGACCTCAACCTCGACCCAGGTCCGGGTGGCGTAGGCGAAGCGAGCCGGTGTCCGATCGCACCCGGGTTCGGAAGACCATGGACCCTCGCATCCCGCTCGCAAGGGGCAACTCGACGGTCAGCGGTCCGCAGTCGATGCCGAGGTCGGTTGTCGCAGGCGCTGTTCTCCATGACGAGGACGGGGTCGCCGGGCTCGGGAACGCTGTAGGGCATGACCGATAATCGCTGCCGATCGAGGCGACGACCAATGGGGTTCGAGCAGCCACGGTCGGCGAGGTCGCTCGGACAGCGGAGCCGAGACTCCTACGCTTGTCGGGTGGCCGAGCGTCAGCCGTGCCTGTTCTGCAAGAACAGCGAGGGCGACTTCACCGGCCGCGCAGCATCTTCCCGGAGACGCTGGCAACGCCGATCTTGCAACGCTGCCGCCGGGCGTCCTCGGCATGGGCAACCGCCACAACGGCCCCGCTCGCCGACTCGACAAGGCCCTGTGCGACTTTCTCCGATTGCGATGCGGCGAACAACCCTCGGGATCACGAACAAGCGCGGCGACCGGGCGACGCTCCGATTCGCCGACGCGCCTGCATCGAACCCCATGCCGCCCGCCCGCGCTCGCACCAGGCGACCACACGGCGCTGCGACGCTCCGTGGACCACAACCCGAAGCGGCCCATCGCGCACACCATCGAACATCACTACGAACCAGACGATGCTCCCGGCCTTCCGAGATCAGCGGCTCGAGGGCGGCCTGGCGCCTGACCCCGAAGAACCTCCGAAGAGCTTTCCGGATCATCTCCCCAGCATCGCCCCTTCGAGTCCCGCCGCGATCGACGTCCTCGATCACGGAGCCGACGATACCGAGCTCGGCGTGTCCCGACCGACGTCCTGGACGTGCGTGATCCTCGAAGCCGGAGGAAGCATCACGGCGAGCTCGGGGTCCCGACCCAAGGGCGACGCGGGTGAGGACGGCGCGCGAACGGGATGCAGCTACCGGCTCGGTACGCCACCGGAATCCTTGGGCAGCCGCCATCAACATCCTTGGCGTCGTACGGCCCACACACGCGGCTGACCACCCCATCGAACCAACAGCCGAGGTGTTCGTCGGCCGGTTCTGACCACGTCACCCGCTCGCTGTAGCCCCCGACGCCATGGCGCGGTGTCCCCTTAAAGTGCCGGGACGGTGCGAGGGCATCGAGGTGCCCGGAACATCGTCCCTGACCGGAGCGATACCCGGCGTCCGAGACGCGTCCAGATCCGGCAGAGGTGGCGGCGTGCCGAAGCTTCCGTCGCGTTCAAGCACCGATGCGTTCTGCAGCGTGGCGAGTTCACGGCGGGATCATCTCCGTGGCGTCGACGCCGGAGTCGTTCCTCAGCGAGACGAAGTCGTGCCACCGCCCCGACCTGCCGTTGGCGTGCGGTGGAACAAGTCCACCGCACGCATATGTCAAGCGTCCCGTCCCCGGGCCGCGCCAATCCACGAGCCCGTACTCCGCATCGATACCGTCGACAAGCGTGAGCGTGCGGACGACTGGAAAGCGGACCGTGTCGAGTGGCTCGGGTCCGCCTATGAGGGACAGATCATCCCGCTCAGCCAGGGCCGAACTCGACGAGTGGATCCATCGCGTGCAGGACGGGGTCTGAGACCGGAGCGCGGCGGATCGGCCACGACCCGCAACCCACGCACGCTGTTGGCGGTCGAGGAGCGCTGGTTCAACGACGGCACCGCCGACCGTGTCCGGCTCCAGTTCAGCCCGACGAACGTGGGCGTCGCCGTCAGGCTC